>JANXCV010000010.1 GCA_025059235.1 Candidatus Calescibacterium sp.
AATAAAATCTAAGTATTACGAAAAGATAGAACAGTTGCTTGAGAAAGATATAGATGAAGCATTAAAGAAATATCCTAGATTTAGGGAAGAGTTGTTTGATAAGCTTTACACATTCTTTAAGAGATACTTTACTGAAAGTGGAAGTATTTATTTTAATTCTACACCGTTTCATAACAATATTTACGAGAAGATTTACACGGACTCCAGAGACGTAATTCTGTTTTGGAAAACAAGAATGCTTTATTACGTAAAAACTGATAGAGTGTTTAGAAGTATGTCTGTTGAATTTGACGGTAAAAAATTCTATTTTGATGCATCAGAGATTGAACTTAAAAAGACTAATGAAAAGAAAGAGCTTATTTATGAACTTAAAGAAATATCAGATGACGGCATCATTCATTTTAAAGTGGTTTACTCTGAAAAGGGAAAGAAAACAAAAATAGATGAGATTCTAAAACAAATAAGAAAGATAAGAAAGAAAGATAATGCCAAGCTTAACATTACAGAAGAAGACATAAAAAGAGCAATCAGAGTATTTGAAAAGCAAAGTGAAGTAGATTATTTCATAAACAAAAACGCAAAAGAGTTTTTAAGAGAACAATTCAATCTTTGGCTCTATCAGTACGTAACAAATCCCGAAGTTGAATGGAATCTTGAAAGATAGAACAGATACAGATACTGAAAAGGATAGCGTATAAACTCATAGACTTTGTATCTCAGTTTGAGGATGAACTGGTAAAAATATGGAACAAACCCAAGTTTGTAAAGAATTCCAACTATGTAATCACATTAGACAGAATAGCAAAGAAAAACGGTTGGCACGTAATAGAGAAGTTGCAAAAGCATAGTGGATGGCAAGAACAAGTTAGAGAGTGGATAGAACTTGGGATGATTGAAAGTGAACCAGATATACTTATTGAAGAAAAAAACACAGGAAAGGAATTAAACAAAAAATATCAATTTTTACCTGTTGATACCAAGTATTTTAAGGATTTAGA
>JANXCV010000011.1 GCA_025059235.1 Candidatus Calescibacterium sp.
ATCCTGTAATATATTTTGTAATGGGAAGATTTTAAGAGTTTTGGCTAGCTCAAACATATTTTCAAAGATTAATAAATTAGTTTTTAGATTTTGTTCTAGGCTACTTAATATTTTGGATTTTTGTTCTTTTTCGAATTTTTCTATTATGTTAGCGTTTTTTAGCATTAAGCTACTTGTGTTCTCATTTCTGCTTTATATTGATAGTAATAGCTTATAACCTTTCTAACATAGTTTTGTGTTTCAGCAAATGGTGGTATACCTCCATATTTTTTAACATTTCCTGGCCCTGCATTGTAGGCTGCCAAAGCCAATTCTACTCTTCCTCCAAACATATCAAGCATTTGTCGCAAGTATTTTGCACCACCCATAATATTTTGGACCGGGTCCCAAGGATTACTTACTCCCAGTGATCTGGCTGTTCCTGGCATTAACTGCATTAGTCCCATTGCACCTGCATGAGATCTTGCATTAGGATTAAATCCACTTTCTTGTTTGATTACTGCTTTTATTAAAGCAGGATCAACGTTATATCTTTGAGAAGCTTGTAAAATAATTTGATCTATTTGATTTTTGGGAACAAAATTACTGAATCCAGGATTTTGTAAAGGATTGTTAAAACCTCTGTTTATTGGTGGAAAAGCTCCAAAACTACCTGCAAAACCAAAGGGATTACCAACATTTGGAAAACCTCCAAATCCTGCCATTTGTCCAAATTGCATTCCTGCGAAAGGCATTCCTGAGATTCCTGGTAGACCACCCATCTGTACAATGTTGGAACCACTCATTTGCATTCCATTGTTCATTAAAAGCATGAGCAATATTTGTAGTAACGTTAAGATAAGTTGATTACTTGGATTT
>JANXCV010000012.1 GCA_025059235.1 Candidatus Calescibacterium sp.
ATGAGACAAACCCTTTTCTCAAACCTTTATTAGAAAACACCAAAAATGCTAAAAAATTAATCCTATCAATATCATTTAGATTATCCAAATTAATTTTTTCCATATTAGGATTCAACTCATTCCATATAGAAAGATCAATGGTAGATACTACTATGGTATCATCTCTAACTTGCTTAGCTATCTGCTTGGCGGAATTATAATCAAAAGAATTGATAACAGTTTTTTCTTGTATTTCTGTGGAATACCTATACCCTTGATCCTCTATAATTTCCTTTGTAATAATACCTGCTAATTTGGGGCTCTGAGTATACAGAACCTTTGGTCCTCTATTTCTCAGGATTAGGTTGAGCATATGAAAGTAAGCGGTAGACGGGACTCGAACCCGCGACATCCTGCTTGGAAGGCAGGAGCTCTACCACTGAGCTACTACCGCTCAATCTTATTATTCTTTAAAAATACAAATCTTTCCTGCAAAACATAGGATTTTTTTCAAATGTTAACAATATTAATATTAGAACAGGAGGTGGTAAAATTGAGAAACTACATAATTGAAATAATAGAACTAATAATCGGGATATACGTAATAAAACTTTTGTTAGATAAACTATTCCCAGAATACCACACCTACAAAAAAAAGAAAATAAGGAAATCTTCTAAAAAACCTAAAATTACAGTAGTCAACATAATTGACAATAATGAAAACTTTCGTACCAAGGAACTAAATGAAACAAATTATGCAGTTCTACCAATGCCAGCACAAATCGTCAAAAAAACAGAAATCTAAATATAATAAAA
>JANXCV010000013.1 GCA_025059235.1 Candidatus Calescibacterium sp.
GAGATCAAAAATTATTTAAGGAATTACTAGACATAGCCATAAATGGAATAAAGAACTCTGTCAACCTTAGTGATTCCAAATTTATCAATATAATAAACAAAATTAGTAATTATGAAAATGTACCCACCTACTTCAAAATCAAATTAAATTCAATAGAAATGATAAAGAAAATTTTAGAAAATTTGGAACAACTGAAAAACTATAGTGTAGAAGAAATAGAGAAAATAAGTTCAATTCTTTTAGATATACATCTAAGTTTAGAAAAAGTAGCTCTGAGTATGCAAGAATAACATTATATAATACGTGCAAACCAAGGAGAATTCTACGGACAAAGAAATAAGAGAGTTATCTTTAAAGTCATAGGATATTTGGTTATCCTAGGGAATGTGATAGGAGCTGGTAATGGTCAAAATCTTGCAAGAGAAAATATTATCAAAACTTAAGGGAGAATCAATGTAGTTTGAAAAATAATTACACCCTTTGATTAATAACATCTATAACATCTTTCATCTTTCACCTGCACCTGAGGAAGAAGCATTAGAAGTATTAGAAGTATTAGAAGCATTAGAACTTGAAGAAGAATCACTAGACCCCAGATTAGGAGAAGAAGCTGGCTCCAGTCTATTATTGTTGTCTTTGCTTTGATTTCCTGTTCTATCTACATCTACAGTAACAGCGTTTGTATTGTTATTCTGTCCATTAGTTCCTACATTAACCATTCCTTCATTCAATCCCATTTGTTTTCCGTCATTAGTGGTCAGTGTCTTATTATTAA
>JANXCV010000014.1 GCA_025059235.1 Candidatus Calescibacterium sp.
GAATGTAGAACTGTTTTTGTTGAAGGACTTTGATGAGGAAAGAAGGGGTTCCAGTTTCAAACCAGTAAGGTAGGAACTGCCGTTCTTGAAGATATAGCAGGATATCGAAAGGATTATATAGTTTATCACCATTCCAAGAGTAGCCGTTATACCATTCTTGGATTTTATGTAGTTCATCTTGAGATTGTATGAGATTTCCGAAAGTGAATTCTAATTCTTCGTGTGTATAGCCACAGATAGTGGAGTAATCTTTGGAAAGAGATATGTCTCTCAATTGGTTGAGTCCACTGAATAGGGAGACTTTAGCAAATTTGGAGATGCCAGTGATAAAAACGAATTTGAGATATTTGTCAAGAGATTTGATTGAAGAAAATAGGGTTTTCAAAATTTTTCTGTTCTGAATTGCAGTATCGTAGTCAAGAATAAAATCAAGAATAGGTTTATCATATTCATCAACTAATAAGATGATTTTTTTATTTGTTTTGTGGTATATCTGCTGAATAACTTCCTTAAAGATTATTTGAAAATCAAGGTTTAAGTCAATGTGAAGATTGTAGGTAGATATGAGTTCAATAAGGTTGTGTTTTATCAGGTTAATTAGATTTTGAGTAGACAGGGTTTCTGTGGTGAAATCAAGTTTAACAATAGGAAAGCTATCATTCCAATTCCAGTTTTTTTCAAGAAATAGTCCTTGGAAGAGTTGTTTTTTGCTTCAAAAGCACATTTGATGGTGTCTAAGAAGAGAGAT
>JANXCV010000015.1 GCA_025059235.1 Candidatus Calescibacterium sp.
ATATGAGGCTGTTGCTGCAATATTTGTTGCCAGTGTTTTTGGGATTGAGTTGGGTTTTTATCAGTATGTAATTATATCTATAACTTCAGTTTTTGCTGCTATTGGTGCTGCAGCTATACCTGGTGCTGGACTCATTACTATGTCTATTGTATTTACATCTGTTGGTATACCTTTGGAGGGAATAGGTTTAATAGTTGTGGTTGACAGGTTGTTGGATATGTTTAGAACATCACTGAATGTTTGGGGAGATATTACTGTGGCTTTCATTATTGATAATAAAAAGTATTAATTCTTACAGAAGGTTTGAAATATTATTTATAGAATTTTGTAATCGTATAATAAAATGTTTAGGAGGTGAAGAATGTGTTATTTTTAGCGAGTGAGGCGACCATAAAGTTGCCACAGTTCACTGGCCAGGAGTATTTATACATATTTCTTGTTTTAATTTCTGCACTTGTTGGTGTTATTTTTGCTGGTGTTATGTTTTATAAAGTAATGAGACAGGATCCAGGGAATGAGGATATGCAGCGTATAGCTGCTGCTATTCAGGAGGGTGCAGCTGCTTATTTGAGTAAACAGGCTCAAACGATGAGTATATTTGTGGTCATTTTGGCAGTTGGTTTGTTTTTCTTGTATTTAACAATTTTTAATAATTCAAGTTTGGCTTTGGGTGTTTCGATTGCTTTCCTTATGGGGGTAGGTTTTTCTTATGCTG
>JANXCV010000016.1 GCA_025059235.1 Candidatus Calescibacterium sp.
TACTCCAAAAATTTCCCTTGAGATTTTTGATTTTTGCTCTCCCGGCATACTTAAAAATGGCATCCACAAGGATTCTTTTAACTTTACCTCAATTTCTTTAAAATCAGTAGGCGAAATTAGTTTTTCTAGTACCTTTAATGTCTCATTAAAATATAAAACATGATCTTTCTCTCTCTCCAGAATTATCATATAGCCTTTTGCTAAATTTTTAAAATAAAAGAATAGCGAATCGGTTTTATTTAATAATTTTTTCTCTGCTTTTCTAGTCTGCATACCTCTTTGTAGAATAATCTCATTTCTAAAATTTTCCTTTCCAAAAATCTCATCCATCAAAGGTCTAACAATCCAGTTTCCGTTGTAATCACATCTAACAAAAATGCTACCAGTATCTTTAAGAAACTCCTTAGCGAGAGAAATTCTGTTTTCAAGCATCGTAGCCCATGTGGAATCTTTATATTTCACGCTATAGTGATAATCCGCATCCTGCTCCTTGTTAAATGGTGGGTCAATGTATATGGTTTGCACCTTTTCTTTAAACTTAGGCAATATTGTATTCAATGCTTGATAATTCTCGCTTTTTATCAACCACCCATCAAGTTCTTCATCAAGATTGTCAAATAACTCAAGTATTTCTATTTCTAAATCCTTAAAATACTTGGTATCAACAGGTAAAAATTGATATTTTTTGTTTAATTCCTTTCCTGTGTTTTTTTC
>JANXCV010000017.1 GCA_025059235.1 Candidatus Calescibacterium sp.
AGCCTCCAGGAACATTTGCTGGTATTCCGTTATATGAGTCATTTAGTAGAGCGTTTGAATTGTTATTGAAATATTCTGATATTACTGAATTTAGATCTGTACCACTTGGAAATGCAAAATATGAATTGTATCTTATGCTACTTACTACATCTCTGTAGGGACATAATCTGGGGTCTCCTAGTATTTGAAACTGCTCTGTTATTGGTATTTCGTTTAAATTTCTACATACCCAAATATATGTTCTGCCTGTGTAATCTGGTAAATTATCCCACATATTATAATTGTATATATGTGATTCTCCTGGTATTGATGTTGGTGGGTCTATTGTGTATGTTATTTTTAGTGGACTATTAATATCAGTTGTTCTTTCTACGTTGCGTATTGTTATTATCCACCTTGCTGTATTTTTGGGAAGACTAGAGCTTGAAGAGAGTAAATCTCTATAATTTCCAAAGGGAAACATGAATGGTATGTACTCCATTCCATATATCCTTTTTGAAGATGGGAGTCCAAGGTTTCCTACTAATGGGCACTTTGTGGGAGTATTCCTTAATTTAATAGCAATATAATTTCTGTTATCTATGGATATCATTTTCATATGAATTTTCATTGTGTTTTGTGAAGGTTGAGGATCTATACTTGTTTCAGTAGTTGTTACATTTACTGATTGATTGTTTATCAGATTAGTATAA
>JANXCV010000018.1 GCA_025059235.1 Candidatus Calescibacterium sp.
AGTTTGATCATTTTCAAACGATTTGGTATCAAAATTCAAGAACCTGTAGTTCGCAAACCTGTGCACATCTTCATTCATCTTCCAATCTACTCCCAGCCTCAATGCATCTGAACTCCATGACATATTCTCTGATTGTACTGCTGCTGTATCTTGAGCATCAAAAAACTTACCATCACTTTGAACTGATGTATATGCCAAGTGCCATGTCCATTTCTCATTTGACTTGTATCTCAACATTATATCATATGATGTTAATGTGTAATCTATATTATCACCAGGGTTATTCACTCCTGCTGTATTTGGTATCTTCCTTGCTACATCAGTATTATAATACTGACCTGTTACATCAAACTTTCCTCCTTGGAATTTGTAGTTAAATCCTACATTAAACGTTCTTATTGTTCCTTCCTTTACCACATCTCCTGGATTCAATCCTAAATCTGGTGTATTGGTCCCAAATATCGGTTCATACCATCCCCATTTCAGGGTTCCTCCTCCGGGACCATCCATGTCTCTTGCTGCCTCTTTTTGTGTTAAGCTCTCCAATGATGCCCAACCTAAAAACGCATCTGAGAATCTGTACTGAACACTCAATCTCAATCCTTCCCTGTTATTCGGATACAATTTTGCATTATGTGCCGTGTATGTTAAAACATTTCCTCCAAAT
>JANXCV010000019.1 GCA_025059235.1 Candidatus Calescibacterium sp.
TATTGCTAACCTTATGTTTTCAAGTATCTTGCTTTCATCTTTCAATGAAATTTTGTTTATATCATTAATTGTAACTACTGGTCCTTTTTTATCTTCAATTGTATATTCTGTGTTTTTTATTAAACTGAATACGACTGATATATCGGAAAATATTATTAACGCATCTAAATTGAAATATTTCAATGGTAATATGGTTAAGTAACATATTAGTTCAGGATCTTCTAATATGTTCATAAAAGAATACTTTTCTCTTAATTGTCTGTATTCTGGTAGGTATCTACCACTTTGACGCATTAACCAGATAGGGAAAGAGTAATTAGTTTTTATTATTTTTTGTTTTACCATTTTGGGGTCAATTTTTTGGTGGGCGGAATAGGAATTGAACCTATGACCTCCTGCTTGTAAGGCAGGCGCTCTAACCACTGAGCTATCCGCCCCTATGTTAATTATATTCTATTTTAAGCATTCTTAACCTTTGATTTTTTCAAAAAATTCATCATAATTGAAAAAATTGATTGTTTTTTTGTATTGAGGGACAGTATTGATTAGTCTGTCTATTTTTTCCAGTGATTTATCTAAATCAATTGGTTCTTGAATATAATCGATAAAATTGGCATATTCTGAAGCTATTTGTGCATTATATAGTTGATGATTATCCATAGCG
>JANXCV010000001.1:0-293681 GCA_025059235.1 Candidatus Calescibacterium sp.
GAGATGTTCCTAAGGGACGAGTATCAAAAACTCCAACGGAAGAATATAACATACCGATATACACTAACGGCGAGAAAGCAGATGGGTTATACGGGTATACAGATATAGCAAAGGTTTATGAAAAGAGCCTAACTGTATCAGCAAGAGGAACAATTGGTTATACTTCTATCAGGGAAAGCCCATACTATCCAGCGATAAGATTAATAGTGGTGATTCCTAATAAGAGCCTTGTAGATTTACACTTCATCAAGTATTATATGGACACTTTGGATTTTACAAAATACTCTACGGACTCGGCTATACCTCAACTTACTGTGCCTATGACTAAAAATATTCCCATCCCCCTCCCCCCTCTCCAAGAACAAAAACGCATAGTCCAGAAAATACAGGAAATATTCTCTCGCACCAAAGAGCTAAAAAGAGAAGTAGAAGAAGCAAGAAAAGAAGCGGAAGCCCTGTGGAAGTCAGTCCTTTTCCACACCTTCCCACGCCCCGGCTCAGAGCTCCCAGATGGCTGGAAGTGGGTTAAGTTGGGGGAGGTGTGTGAGTATGCAAGTGGCATATGGGGTCCAGAAGCAGAAAATGAAGATGAAGGATATCCAGTTATTAGGTCAACGGAGATAAGTGGTATGTATATAAATCCAAACACTGCTCTGGTTAGGAAGATAAGCAAGCATATAGCGTCCAAATATACTCTAAAGGACGGGGACATTCTTGTAAATAAATCAAGTGGAAGTCCACACTTAGTAGGTTGGGCCGTCTTGTTTAAGAAAACAGACGAAAGCAAGGAATATTTATTCTCTAATTTCATGCTTCGTCTAAGAGCTAAACAAGATATCCTACTCCCCCACTTTTGCCTATACTATCTTCATAGTCCATCAGCTCGTGAAATATACCTAAAAGCCCAAGATACCACCACTGGATTGAGAAACTTAAGAGTCAGAGAATTCATCCAACTTCCCGTCCCCCTCCCCCCTCTTCAAGAACAAAAACGTATAGCCCAAAAACTTGAGCAAGTTCACAGTATTGTAAGAGAAATTCTCAGAGAAAAAAAACATATAGAGGAGGAAATAAAACTTCTTGAAAAGTCTGTTCTTGACAGAGCTTTCAAAGGCAAACTCTAAAGGATTGCTAGAAAAACCTCAACTTGATTAACCCTAACACTTGACACCCCTACCTTTATAGAGTATCTGGACAGCCTTTAGACTCTAAGCATTAGATTACTTATCCTATAATGAATATACGGAAAGACCTATGAAAACAAGCTTTAAGAAACAAATTCAATATGCCATAATGCTGCAACAAGTAAATCAAAGTATTTTGGATATCTTTAGCTAGTTTTAACAACATCTAATATTCTGCCTTCTAATTCCCATCCCAAATCGGTTTGATAAATCTTCTCTATTTGGACGGTTTGACCTTCGTTAGGGTTAAGTTTAAAAAGAAGAGTAGACAAAGGATTAACAAAAATTTCCTCGATCTTATTCCCTATTCCTCTTCCTCCCATACTGAGATCTTTTGTACAGTAATCTTGTAATGTCCTATAAGCTTCTTCTTGGATTTCTATCTTTAGCTTTCTTATATCGAAAATCCTCTGTTTAACATTATTTATCATTTTTTCAAAAATCAACTTAGCTGATTCGGGGCGAATAAAGTCAAAAACTATTATGTTCTCCCCTATTCTATTCAGTATCTCCGGCCTGTTTATTTTGAACTTAAAATAATCTTGAATGAAGTTCTTTATTTCTGTTTCCACCTGCTCATATGGCATATCAGGAGAAACACGAATGATCTTGTTACCATGTATATCCATATCATACACTCCCAAATTCGAAGTAAAGATAATAATACATTCTGAAAAGTATACTGTCTCTCCCCTACCAGATGTTAATCTACCTTCGTCCAAAATCTGTAGGAAAATATCCATTATCCTAGGATGGGCCTTCTCTATCTCATCGAATAGAACGATAGAAAACGGATTTTGTTTGATAGCATTAGTTAATTGTCCCCCTGCATCGTAACCAACATAACCAGGAGGAGCACCTATCAACCTCTGATCTGTGTGCTCCTTGGAATACTCAGACATATCAAACCTTATATAGCTACTTTGGTTACCAAAAATTAATTCGGTGATAGCTTTAGCAAGCTCTGTTTTGCCTACCCCCGTGGGACCCGCAAAGAACATCACTCCCTTAGGTCTTGAAGAACTAATACCAAACTGAGAGCCGGATATATCAAAGAAAGATCTTCTTATTATCTCACAAGCTTTCTTAATTGCTTTATCTTGTCCCTTCACTCTCTTTTTAAGTATCTCCTCAGCATTAGCTATATCATTCCAGTTCAACTTTGCCCATGGATTATCCTTCACACCTACCTTATATCTCCTTATAGCCTCATTTATCTCTAGAACCGATATATTTTCCTTTTTTGCTAATGAAACTATACCGATTATTTCTGTACCAAACATCTTATGAGTATTATCAATAAAAACGTCTATAATCTCCTCCTTCTTATCTGGATTATCCTTTATTTTTTCATACTCATTCATTCTTGGCAATAAAGTTTCTACTATTGTTCTTCTTATGATGTTATCAGGCCTGGGAATATTGATAACTTTTACCTTATGATTATCGACAGAATACCAAGCCGGTAAATCTGTCTCCTTGTCAACTAGTATAAAAACAACATTAAACTTAGGATGCTTACTATCGTTTGAAGGAGCTATTTTAGGTAAAGCATTTTGAGAAAGCCTAAACATCTTGTAGTAGAATTCCTGTATATCTCTTTCAGCTACCTCTCTCAATCTACTGGCAAAATTAATAATGACGACGATGTGAAAGTCTGAGGTATTCACCATACCCTCTATTGCTTCATATGCTCGAGATAAAATAGCCGGAACAAAACCATCTTTATTGGGATTTTCTCTGACAAACTTTTTAAAGCTTTCAGGATCACCCTTCACTAGCTTAAATCCGAAAATCGGTTCGAAGGACACAACCATATCATACTTCTCATATTGTGTCATCAAAATACCCAGAAAATCTACTAATCTCAGAGTAACTATTTCTTTTGTTTCTTCGCTAACTAAGCCTTGGTCTGTTTGATTAATCGTATACTTCATTTCGATAGGATAAACATCATACACATTACCTTCCAGTATAAACTGAGATTTTATAGAATTAAATCGCAGTATTTCCTTTGCCCATTTCGGAAGCTCAAACATATGTAAACACCCCCTACGCTTTTGCTATCACTAAACAATCTATATCTATCCCCTGATTCAAACTTTTTACAATTTTACAAACTTCGTTCAAACTGGCACCAGTAGTAGATATATCATCAAAAATAACTAACTTTCTCAATCCACTAAAATCATATTCTGTTTTTAGGACAAATTTATTTTTAGCATTCTGTATTCTCTGATTCTTATCCTTAATCAGATGCTGCGCCTGAGAATTAGATGGATTAACTTTAAACAGATCCATAAATTTTATCCCTATCCTCTCTGACAACATAACTGATAGAAGAAAATTATTTGGTTTTTCATGATTTGGTATGAACGTAAATAAACTGGTTCCTTGCCATATAGATTTATCAATCGTTTTTTCTAGAAATCTAACAAAATAACCAGCTAAATCCAATCTTCCCTCAAACTTATACAACTTAATGAGATTGTAAATCTGATCATAGTGAAAAAGAAAATATAGATTGTTAAAATATACTTTTCCCAGGGATTTCTCAAAAACCTTACCTGGAAGAAATCTACAATTCAAGGATTCATACAGAAATTCCATACAATCAGAACAAATAGAATTAATCGAAAAAAAACCACATTGCACACAACAACTATCAAAAAAAATCGTCTTGTAAATATTTAAGTATATTCTGACAATCTTTGAAAGCAGTTTCATTGTATAGAAAAGTATTCTTCTGATTGATAATAGCCTGTTAATTCTTTCTTATACTGCATCAGGACATCATTTAGCAAAGCACTTGCTCCTATTCTGTAGTATTCCGGATTCATAAAGTAATCACCTAAAGTTTCATTTAAGATAACGGTATATTTCAGAGCATCTTTAGAGCTTCTTATGCCACCAGCAGGTTTTACTCCCACCTTTCTGCCAGTGTAGTAATAATAATCCTTTATAGCGTAAAGCATAACGAGGAAGGATTGAGGGGTTGCAGCAGGGTTAATCTTACCAGTAGAGGTTTTTATAAAATCAGCACCTGCAAACATAGCTAATAAACTAGCAATCCTAATATGCTCATATGTTGGCAACTCCCCAACCTCTAAAATAACCTTTAAACCAGCGTCGAATTTACTACAAATCTCCTTGGCTCTACTTATTTCATCATAAACTGAGTGGTACTTACCTTCCAGAAAATCTTTACGGTTGATAACAATATCTATCTCATCAGCCCCCTCCTTGAGAGCGTATATAAGTTCCTTCTCTTTTATCTCCCAATCAACTTGACCACTTGGAAAATAGGTAGCTACAGATGCTACCTTAACACTTGCACCAATCCTGCAAATCAACTCCTTAGCTCTTCTTACCAAAGAAGGATAGACACAAACAGCTGCAACGCTGGGAACATCCCCTTCCATAGGTTTTACAGCCTTATAGACTAAATCATCAACCTTACCAGAAGTATCTTTACCCTCCAGCGTTGTTAAATCCATACAAGAGATAACAAACCTTAATCCCCAAACTTTGGATTCTCTCTTTATACTGCGTTTGGACAAAAATTCAATACGCTCATTAACCATCGTTGAATCTATTGGTGTATATAACTCTTTAAGTATTTTCATTCTTCACCCCCACATTTTAACCAAGTCGGACAAACTATTAACTCTATAGAATTCAATCTTTTCAACCAGATCCCTTAAATCCTGATATTCAGAAATAACTTGATCTTTATCTAGATTGGAGTAAACTTTCTCCACGGAGAATTTAGAAGCTTCCATCAAACATTGCCTAAATTTACTCTTGGAAACAGCCTCTATGCTAGAATATAAACTGAGATTACCAATAAAGATTGATCTCTGAACAGGAAAAACAAGATAAGAAGAAATTATTGAAACGGCTATTGAAAAATCCAGGGAATTGGAAAGTATTCTTAAACCACCAATAATCGACATAATTATATCGTATCTATAAAGATCCAATTTCAAGAATTTTTCTATAATGGAAATAATTACCATAATCTTTACATTGTCTATTCCCCAGACTATTCTTTTAGGTTTGTCAGAATAAGCTCTATTTACTAGAGCCTGAATTTCAATAGGTATGAATCTACTTCCTTCAGGTAGAAAAGCTAGCACAGATCCTGCATTCTTACCAACATTTTCAAACTCCAAATAATTATTCTCTTTCAACCCTTGTTCAGTCATGACAAATACTCCAACTTCATCAGTACTACCATACCTATTTTTTAAAACTCTTATGATTCTGTAATCATCTCTACTTTCAAAAACTAGGACGACGTCTACCATATGCTCCAAAAACTTAGGACCAGCTATATAACCGCTCTTGGTTACATGAGCCAAGATAATAAACGTCTTCATATTATTCTTACAAAACTCAGTTATTTTATCAATACAGTCCTTCACCTGAGAAATAGAGCCGATCGGAGTAGACAATTCCGGAGATCTTATAGCCTGAATAGAATCGATAAATATTACATCAAAATTCTTCGAACACTCCAAAATATAAGCAATATTAGTGCTATCAAACAAAAACAAATTCTCTGAGTATTGATTAAATAATCTATCGAATCTAACTTTCAGATTGCTATAATTTTCTTCGGCACACACATACAGAACTTTCTTTATTTTTGATATATTGTAAGCTATCTGTAATGAGAGAGTAGATTTACCTATTCCCGGACTGCCTGCTAGTAAAACTATCGTGTTCTTGTATATTCCTCCCCCTAAACATCTATTTAGCTCTCCAAAACCGGTGTCCAGTATTTCTATCGAATTATTCTCTATTTCGCTTATCCTTACAGGTTTCAGTTCATATACTTTTTCGCTAGTAGAATAACTGGAATTTAATACGAAACTATCCCAAGCTTGGCAGTTCGGACACCTACCCAGCCAATGTCCGGATATATACCCACAATCCGAACATATATATAATTTCTTACCTGACTTCATTTTTTAACTGAAATTTTTTAACTAAACATCGCTTCTGAACTATCCAATAAAGGAGCTATTACAACAGACTTATATGGATTCTCTCCGACCGAATAAGTAGTCACGTATTGATTGTCCTTCAAAGCTATATGAATGATTTTCCTTTCAAAAGCAAGCATAGGAGGTAAAGTTATGGGTTCCTTCTTTTGTTGAACAAGTTTAGCTGTCTTTAAAGCTAAATCTATCAACTGCTTCTTTCTTCTCTCTCTGTAGTTATCACTATCAATTATTACATAATTCCTTTGATCTTTGGGAACGTTTTTGTTGATTATAAAGTTTATATAATTTTGTAGAGAATTCAAAGTGTTACCGTGTTTGCCTATGAGTAAGCCTTTATCTTCACCTTCTATCTCCAATATATAATCTCCTGAAACAAAGTTAATTTTTATGTTTACCATAGCTTGCATATAGTTTGCTATGTCTTTAAGGATTTGTAGAGATTTTTGAACATATTCGGGTATTTCTTCAGAGTGAGATTCTTTCTGTTGAACCTGATTTTTCAATTTGACCCTTATATATACTTGCCCAGTTTGTTTTTCTTTCAGTATGTCCAGTATGCTATTTGGTTTATCAGAAATTTTTTCTATTATTAGTTCATCTTTACTGACATTAAGTTTTTCCAAGGCTTTATTCACTGCTTCTTCATATGTTTTACCTGAAAATTCCATCATATCTGCATAATGGTTGGGGCTCTTATATTCCGCAAAACCCCTTGCGGAAATTAATCATTAACCCTGCTGCAATTTTATATCCTCTTCTCTCTCAAACTCTTTTAGCTTTTCCTTGTCTATCTCTTCGACCTTTATTAACTTGTAAACTAACCAACTAGCAATTATTCCTATAATGTTAAAAGAAAACCAGTAAAGAATAAAAGCAGAGGGAAAACCATAAAAGATAATAGCAAATAATCCCAACATAATCAATTGAATAGTTTCTGATGTGCTCTTTTCTTCAGGGGTATTATAAGTAGAAGGAGTGATTTTAAAACTGACGTACATCGAGAAAATGTACAATACAAACAGTAACAGATCAGGTTTTGCCAAAGACTTTATCCAAAGAAAAGAAGTATTCTGTAAAATGCTTATCTCATCTTTTACGGCAAAGAAAACAGCAAATAATATCGGAATCTGTATAAAGCTCAATAACATCGAGGTAAAACATCCTTGCAGAGGATTAAAACCCAGTGTCTTGTATAGCTGCATCTGCTTTTCAAATAAGAGCTTCGGATCCTCTTTATACTTCTTTTGCAAACTTAGCAAATACGGCTGTATACTTTTCATTTTTACCTGTAACTCATGCATTATCTTGATTTGTTTAACATACAATGGAAATATGATCAATTTAGTAACCACTCCCAAGAGTATCAAAGCCCATCCATAGTCATTCGTGTAACCGTTCAAATATTTCAAAATATCTTTGAAAAAATTGACGATTAAATCCATTTCTTACCTCCTGTTAAGCTTTTCTATTATTTCATTGTAAAGCTCAGTTTTTAGTTGAATATAATTGTAACTCTTATTATAGTATTCAAGAGCTTTTGTATAGTCACCTTGTTCGTAAAAACATCTTGACATGAACCTATACATATATCCTATCTCTGTATTTTCGACTTTATAGTGGGAATATTTTTTTTGTTTTATGGGATCGTTCAGAAGTTCTTCAGCCTTCTTAAAACATCTTAAAGCATCATCATATTCTCTTATCTTACGAGTATATATAACTCCGGCTGTATAGTACAATTTCCAATAATCGGGATTATTTTTTATTCCTTCCTTTATGAAAGTTATACCTTCCAGTGGTTTATCAAGAAAAAAAGCCAACTGGTAGGAACCAAAATCATAAGCTTCGACAAAGCTAGGATCTAAAATCGTTATAAATCTTGCATAATAAACTATCTCGGGTAGCTGATTTATAACTACGTGACCAGAATAGTGCAAATAAAATTCTGTTCTTATCCATAGATAAGCTGCAAGCGTATACCTTATATTTCCTAGGCTTGTTACCAATACCTCGTAAAAAGAAACGTTTTCTCTATACTTTTCCCTTATTCCGAGATAATTGTTATTCCATAGAAAAATCGAGATTAAGAAATTAATTACTAATGTTACAGCTATCAAAGTAAAATACGACCTTCTCATTCTTCATTATTAATTGATAGTACTTGCCAGAAAGCTTCTTGGGGAATAGATACTTTCCCTATTGTTTTCATTCTTTTTTTACCTTCTTTTTGTTTTTCGAGTAATTTTCTTTTACGTGTTACATCTCCTCCGTAACACTTAGCTAGAACATCTTTTCTTAGGGGTTTTACAGATTCGCTGGCTATAACCCTTGCCCCTATAGCAGCTTGGATCTTATACTCGAAAAGCTGCTTACCTATAGTTTCTCTTAATTTCTGAACTATCTTTCTTGAAGCATAATACGCTTTCTGACGGTGAATTATAAATGATAAAGCATCTATCTTCACATTATGAACCAATATATCAACTTTTACTAAATCTGATTCTCTATATTCTAGGAATTCGTAGTCAAAGCTGGCAAAACCTTTGGTATATGACTTCAACTTATCAAAGAAATCGACTATTATTTCAGATAGAGGAGCTTCGATTTCGATGATTAAAAGATTACCGACTTTTTCAATATGGGTAACCTCTCCCCTCCTGTCCTGAACAAGCTTTATTATTTCACTCAAAAATTCATGGGGGATTATTATTTTACCTTTTATGTATGGTTCTAATACTTTTTCTATTTTTTTGTTGTCTGGCCATAAAGAGGGTGAATCTATTTCAACTTCTTGAGAATCATAAACTATCTTATATTTAACTGTGGGAGTAGTAGATATCACAGATATTCCAAAATGCCTTTCTAGTCTTTCTTGTACAATCTGCATATGTAACAATCCAAGGAACCCACACTTAAATCCATATCCCAAAGCGTTTGATTTCTCTTTTTCAAAAAACAAAGCAGAATCATTTAACTTAAGTTTTAATATAGCATCTTCCAACCTGGAGTAATCATCACCGTCGGCAGGGTAAAAGCTACAAAATACCATTTGCTTAGGTTCTTTAAAACCGCTTATCGGCTCAACATTAGAATCTGCAGAGCAAACTGTATCCCCAATCCTCGTTTCATTTAAATCTTTTATGCTTGCACAAAAATACCCAACCTCACCAGCAGATAACATATCAACTTCTTTATAAAAAGGTTTAAATACCCCTACTTCTTCAACTTCAAAAACTCTTCCAGTTGAATAAAACCTTATCTTATCTCCTTTCTTTATCTTTCCATCAAAAACCCTGATATATACTATTACACCCTTATAGGAACTGTATACTGCATCAAAGATCAGGGCTCTAAAGGGACTGTTTAGATTTCCTTGTGGAGATGGAATCTCTTTTATTATTCTGTCTAAAACCTTATCCACATTATAACCAGTTTTTGCACTTATTTTCTCAAAATCTTCAAAAGGTATAAAAAGTATATCTTCGACCTGTTTTCTTAGAAATTCTTCGTTATAATTTTGTAGATCAACTTTATTAAATACTGGAATTATTTTTAGGTTAAGATTGATTGCTTGTAAATAGTTTGCAAGAGTTTGAGCTTGAACTCCTTGAGTAACGTCCACCAACAGAATTGCTCCTTCACAAGATCTCAAGGCTCTTGAAACTTCATATGAAAAGTCAACATGACCAGGAGTATCTATCAAATTCAAAATATACCCCCTATATTCCATCCTTACAGGATGTGATTTTATAGTTATTCCTCTCTCTCTCTCTAGATCCATTTGATCCAAAAACTGTTCGTGTAATTTCTCTTTATCTACAGTATTTGTCATCTCTAGCAGTCTATCAGCTAGAGTAGATTTTCCGTGATCTATGTGAGCTATTATACAAAAGTTCCTTATTCTCTCCATGATCATCATTAGTATAATTCTTCCTACTTTCTCTGTATGCTTATACCTGTCAGGTAAAATAGGTAAGGAATAACAAGAGGCAAAGTACAGGGGGAAAGAAAAAGAAATATTCCGGCAATAAACGAAACAGAAGCAGTAAAAAGAGAAAAATTCGTTATCTGATAGTTGAATTTATCCATAAACTCCAAACCTATACCCCAAGAAAATAGAAAATTCATCTTAGAAAACATAATCATAAATCCTAGGATAATAAAAATTACCCCCATCATCCTCTCCAAAAAAATCGAAAGTTTTGATAACCTATTAATTACGTTTCCGAAGGCTATAGCAATGAAGGAAGTTAGAATAAATCCTGTCATCAGACCGACTTTCATAAAGAGTAACATCAAAACAGCAGATATTATATTTTGCTGATTGGATAGAAGTGAGAGGATGCCGAGCATTACAGGTCCTGCGCAGGGGGCCCAACCACTCGAAAAACTCAACCCAACCAAAAACGAACTCAAAAACATAACAAAAAAACTCCTATCTCTTGAAATATTACCCTGGTTCGCAGAACTGGGATTGTAACTAAAAATCCTGAAATACTTTGCTAAAATAGGTATCTTTATAATATCTAACATAATCAGACCAACGACTATCAACAATAAGCTACCTAAAACCGAAACCACATTCCTTATATGGCTTATCGATGATAGACTGACTATCGGCAAAGAAATCATAAAAAACATCAGCCCAAACCCTAATGAAAAACCTGTGGCTGCAAACAAAACTCTAATCATAGTCTAGCTTAACAAAAATCACTCCCCGATTACTACTTCTTATTATCTCATTTCTAAATGATAGGAAATACTCATCAAAATCCATACAAAATATCATACTCCCTCTAATAATACTTTGATTAGTAATAAAAATTCCTTCCGAAAGCCTTTTCAAATTTTCTATCAATAAACCGATATTTTTCTCAAAGATCGGTATATGTCCAGGAGGTAGAAGATTTTTCAAATTTTCGTACTCTTCAGATTTGCAAATTATAATGAAATCTCGATATGAGTTAAATAACAAACGCATTGATTCAAGACTTTTTATCTTAGCAGATATCAAGTAAAATTCTTTGTAAACCATACTATCAGGAAATATAATTTTTTCTCTTGGATGAAGGTTTTTTTCTCCAAGCTGTAGTGTCTCGAAAAAAATTGATTTATTAGAAATCCCTGATAACCTAGCAACAATAGGATAATGGTTATTATATTCAAGAAAGACTTTTTTTCCGGATACGTTGAAAGTAGGAGATTCAGGCTTAAGGTTAACCAGTTTCAGAATAGGTTTTTCATTTTTCTCTCCGAATGGCTCCATTATGTTAACAATCCTATCCGCATAACTTACGAATTTATTGAAAAAAAATGGTGTTAATTCTAAATCAATATCATATTGGTACTGTTTATACTTAATTAAGTTGATTTCTTGTCGAAATCTTTCGAAGTTTTCAAGCTTTATTTCTATTCCTGCTGCTTTTTTATGTCCTCCAAACTTTAAAACTAGATCCCTGTAATTCCCGATTACTTCTGTAATATCTATGGAATCTATAGGGTTTCTAACAGATCCCTTAAGAATATCTCCTAATCTTGAGAAAATAAAGGTAGGCTTTTTGTATTTATTTGCTATTTTACTTGCAACTATTCCTATTACCCCTGCTTCCAGACCACTACCTTCTACATAATCAGGAACTATAACGTTATTTTTATACAACTCCTTTTTCTCTATGTTCCTTGTTACAAAATCTAGGACTTTGCTTTGTAGCTCTTGTCTTTTCCTGTTAATCGATTCTATTTTAATCAATTCCTCATCTATCTTATCCTCTATTGAGTGATAGGTTTGCCAAATAGTTTTGTATACTAGATTGAAACTTACATATGGATCATCAACTCTTCCAGGAGCATTCAAACGGGGAATAATTATATGTGAAAAATGAAAACTACTTGTGGGTAAAGTCTCTTTTCCATAAGCTCTGATAAACATTTTTAGTATTTTTGAAGGAACATAGCCTTTTGAAGTCAAGCTAAATAATCTTTTGACGATTTTTCTATTATCTTCGAGAAGGGGAACTACATCAGCTATGGTAGCCAGACCGGCAAAAAATGTAATGACTCTCTCCAACTTCTCACTATTCCTCAACCAATTTAAAAAGAAAAGGGCAATTTTATACACTATCCCTGAGGCACATAGGTAACTATAACCAATATCAAAGAAATGAGGATGTATTATTAATTCTGCCTTTGGAGATGGACCATCAAACCTATGATGATCTATCACTGCAATCCTCAGACCTTCTTCCCTTAAAAGCTGAATTTCTCTGTATGAAGAAATACCGTTATCAACAGTAATAAGCGTATCCACTTTATTTTTATACTGTCTAAGTATGCATCTTAAAGTATTCTGATTCAATCCGTACCCATGAGTAAATCTATTGGGAATAAAAACAAAAATATTTTTTTTATCCTCAAAGATTTTTTTAAGAATAAAGTTCAAAACAGATGATGAAACGATACCATCAACATCATAATCACCAACTATAAGAATCGATTTACTATTCTCTAGAAAACTAATAAACTTATCGAAACTAGGGACTTTTATCTCGTAATCGGTATGCTGCTTTATATACTTTTCTATTTCATCTGGGGTAAAATTTCGGCTCTTTAGAATATGACTTACGAATATAGTATCCCACATTTAATACTTACTTTTTCTTTGTTGATGAGGAGATTATTCTTTCTAATTCCTCGGGGTTAAAAGCAAAAGAAAGGGCATATTCGTATGATATCAAACCTTGTAAATACAAATCACGTAAACTTTGATCAAATGATATCATTCCATCTTCTGATCCAGATTGAATAACATTAGGTAACATATGAGTTTTACCTTCTCTTATAAGGTGTCTAACAGCAGGTGTTCCAGTCATTATTTCTAAAGCTAGTACTCTTCCACTTCCCGTAGCTTTAGGAATTAGAGTCTGAAATATTATACCTTCTAAAATCATTGCTAGCTGAATTCTGACTTGGTGTTGTTGATGTGGGGGGAAGATATCTATTAATCTATCTACAGCATTGGCACAACCTGTAGTATGTAGAGTCCCAAGAACTAGGTGTCCTGTTTCTGCTGCAGTAATAGCAGTTTGAGTAGTTTCAAAATCTCTTAACTCTCCAACTAAGATTACATCGGGATCTTGTCGTAAAGCAGACTTGAGAGCATTCGCAAAACTATGAGTATCTGATCCCACTTCTCTCTGAGAAATAATAGCCAACTTATCCTTATGTAAGAATTCTATTGGGTCTTCGATAGTGATTATATGACATTTTCTGTTCGAGTTTATATAATCTATCATAGATGCTAGAGTAGTTGATTTACCTGATCCAGTTGGTCCAGTAACTAGAACCAGCCCTCTTGGTCTTAGAGCTAGATATTTAAATATTTCGGGTAATCCCAATTCATCTATCGTGAACGGTCTGGGAGGAATTATTCTTATAGCTATAGCCCATGAATTTCTCTGAAAGTATGCGTTACATCTGAATCTCGCAAGGCCGGGAACGGAATATGCAAAATCTAGCTCTCTTTCAGCAACCAGTCTAGCTTTTTGTTGTTCTGTTAGCATACTTTCTATTATCTTGCGTATAGCATTTGGTGGTAGAATTTGTGGTATAGCAGCTTCTAGTTCTCCATCTATTCTCAACATCGGTGGTGAACCAGCTTTCAAGTGTAAATCACTTGCATTCCTATCCACCATCATTTTCAATAGTATGTCGATGAGGTTTTCTTGCACTTCCCATCACCCTCCGCTAGTTATTAAAAAAACAACTAGTAACTAAAAACAATTACATTAGAGTTCGAACAGCCTAGGTAGATTTTTTCACCATAGTATATTATCGAATATATGTTATCAAAGGTATTCAATTTTATTTCTTCATAATTTCTGAAATCGTTTGTCGAATAAAAACCACCACTGTTACAACATATGTAGTAAATATCGTCAATTTTTTGTATATCGTTTAATTCCAGATATGATTTAGGTAAATTAAACTTAGCTATATTATCTGCTTCAAAAATCATTAGCACACCCGAACTAAGAAGGAAAAGTTTATTATCCAGTACCTTTACTTTTTTAATTTGTTGGTAAGAACCCATACTGTATTCTTTTATTTTATTTAATTCAGCGTCAAAGACTATTAGACTAGTCGTTCCACCGAGGATTTTTCCATTGAATTCTTCAAGAAAGTTTGTACTAACTGATTTTTCCTGAATAACTTTGAAACTGTTGTCAACAAAATATACTCTATTACTAGAAAGTACCAGGATTTTACTCTCAGTAAATAGCAAGCTGTTAATATCACTGTATCCTATTCTGTAGTAGTTTCTGAATTCCATATTAGTATCTAATTCAATTATTCCTCCGGAGGATCCCAAAAGGTATACCTTATCATTTACTAATTTTACTTTCTTGATTCTAAAATTTAGTTCCTTTATTTTTATTTCATCAAAAGATTTGTCCTTGTATATAAAGATTTTGTTTTCAGAGAACAGATAGAGATTACCGTTCAATATTAGGTAATTGTATATGTTTTCAAAACCTGGAAGCTTTATTCTTTCTGTTTTGATTTGTTTTTCGGTTTTACTTTGCTGGGGTAGTTGTTGTACTTCTTGTTGTACTTCTTGTGATTTTGTTTGTTGAAGTACTTGGTTTACTGGTTGTTGAATGTTTGTTTCTTTTACTGTTTGATTTTCTTTAGGTTCAAGTTTACTCTCGATCTGCTTTTCTGTGTAATTAATGGTTTCCAGAGTACTTATTTCAGAGGAAACTCTTTGCTTTATCGTGTTTGTTCTTATATCGACGAATTTCATAATGTTTTCAAGTGTTGATTGAAGTTCCTCTATTTCCCTTTGACTACTATATTTTTGGTACATATTTCTTACTTCTTGATACAGTTCTGATATTTCTCGTTTTTCTTCAGCAAATATTTCCTTGTCTATTAATTTTCTTAGACTTCCTATGTCTTTTGTTTTTATTGTTTCTTCTATTTCTTTTGTCCTTTGTATGACTTTATTTTTTAGGTTATCGATTTTTGATGAGAGATTTTTTATATCAGCGGTGAAAGAGGTGAGTGTTGATTTAGGATCTGAAACTTGTTCTTTTACCCCAGGGTACAAAACTTGCCTTTTTTGAACAGTAGCCAGATAAGAAGGATTGATAGAGTATAACTTTATGAGTTCTAGTTCTCCAGAATCTAGGAATATACCACAACCGTTACTACAAATATCGACCCAAATATTGCTATCTTTGGAATAGTTTATTATAGAGAGTTTTCTTTGACATACAGGGCATATTCTTCTTCCACTACCTTTTATACTCTCCTTGGTTTTTGAAGGGAAATATTTGGATATATCTTTAATGTCTATTTCTAGTGATTTAACCAGTTCACCTCTATCAAACCAAATCCCTTCGCATTCTTGACAAAAATCCAACTGTAGGTCTTCATGTGAGTCTGCTTTTTTTATCTTTATTAACAATTTTTTCATTCGATTGCTACAATTGGGGCATACCAATTCTTTCGGACGCCTAGAAGTAGCTATTCCTAAATCCTTCAAGATATCTTCAAATATTTCCTTGAACATTTATACCACCTCTCTTGATAAATTCTCTATAAAATAGACAAAAACCTTTTTAGGTAGCAAATATCGCAATACTTAACGAGGATTGATAGATAAATTATAGAATAATAAAACCGTGGATTGAATTATGAAAGTACTATATAACTTTGGAACAGATGGTATAAGGGAAAAGTATCCCTTTATAAACGACCTCATTGCTTACCTACTGGGAAAAAGCTTTTACAAAACTATCGGTAAAGTTGACAGAGTTGTAATAGGTTATGATTCTAGGTTTAACAGTTATTCGATTGCCTTAGCCCTAGCATCCTCATTAGTCTCAGAGGGAATAAAAGTGGAATTATCTTCAACATATATATCCACGCCCGCTTTGGCTTTCATAACAAAACATAAGAAATGTTTCGGTTTTCAAATCACAGCTTCGCATAACCCATTCTTTTATAACGGAATTAAAATAATCTTCAGAGGATTAAAAATAGAGGAAACTATCGAAAGGAAAATAGAAAACTATCTGAATAACCTACTTGATAATCTACACCAGGATTTTTCAAATTACCTGGAATTATTCAAAAATCAAGCTAACTCTCATAACAACCTTAAGATATCAGACTTTATCAGCTTATATTCAACAAAACTCTTGACCTACATAAAAAGCTACTTGGATAATCTAAAAGGATACAACATTGTTCTAGACCTATCAAACGGGGCTCTATCATCGTTCGCAAGTAATATATACAAAAAACTAGGTGCTAGCTTGCAGGTAATAAATAATAAGCCTAACGGATTCAATATAAACCAAGAATGTGGGACAACTAACATAAACCTATTTAAACAAAAGTTCCTATCTATATCCAAAAACTACAAAAATGCCATAGGATTTACTTTCGACGGAGACGGAGATAGAACTCTATGCATATACAAAAAAGATAAACAAACCTACATACTTGAAGGAGATGTTATACTCCTAATTATAGCAAAATTTCTTAAAAACGTACTAAAACATAATATCCGCACTGTTGCACTTACACACATGAGCTCTTTAGGAATAGAAAAAGCTTTTGAAAAAGAAGATATAAAAGTTATAAGAACACAAGTAGGAGATAAATATATAACACAGTCGATATTAGAGGGTAAAGCTCAACTAGGAGCTGAACAATCAGGACACATAGTTATACCACCTTTCCTATATACAGGAGACGGTATACTTTCATCCCTTTTTCTCTTGGCTTCCATAAAACACATTGATCCCCTAGAAACAATCAACAACATAGAAAAATACGAACAAAAACTAATAAATATACCCGTTTCCGATAAAAAAGAATTTATGAACAAAAATCACGAAATTTTCACCAGAATCTCTAAACAATACCCAGACATAAGACTATACGTCAGACCATCAGGAACAGAAGATGTAATAAGAATATTAATAGAAAGCAAAGAAAATCAAAAAATCAAAGAAATTGAACAAATCATTAACAAAGAGGTGATAAAAAATGTTTGAAAAACTCGTAGATAGTTTTAGCAAAATAGTTAAGAATCTTTCAGGAAAAGGAAAAATATCACCCGAAGAAATAGATCAAACTATCAGAGAAATAAGAATAGCACTTTTGGAGGCAGACGTCCACTTAAGTGTAGTAAGAGATCTTACAACTAACATAAAAGAAGAGGTTAAAAAACTGGAAACTAGCGAAATCTTCACACCTTCTCAACTGATAATAAGATCAACCAGAGATAAGATAATAGAAATTCTAGGGGGACAGGCAACCAAATTGGAAATAAACAACAAACCCTCTCTGATTTTAATGGTAGGTCTACAAGGCTCAGGTAAAACCACTACAACAGCTAAATTAGCTCACTATTTCAGAGAACAAGGATACAACCCAGCCGTAGTCGCAGCTGACTTTAATAGACCAGCAGCAATAGATCAATTAGTCTACATTTCACAAAATAACTCTATACCAGTAATTTTCGACAAAAATTCCAACTCTATTTCAATCATACAAAAAGCAATCGAAGAATCAAAAGAAAAAGGATATAATCCAATAATAGTTGACACAGCAGGTAGAATACATGTCGATCAAGAAGTCTTCGAAGAAATCAAAAAAATAAAAGCTAAATTTGATGTTGAACATACCATATTGGTAATAGACTCGATGATTGGTCAAGAGGGAGTAAGTGTTGCTCAAAAATTTGACGAAAACATTAACCTAAGTGGATTTATAGTAACAAAGATGGACGGCGATGCTAAAGGAGGTATAGCACTATCTATCAGATACCTGACAGGAAAACCATTATACTTCCTCGGTACTGGCGAAAAAATCACAGATCTAGAAGTATTCCACCCAGATAGAATAGTATCAAGAATACTGGGAATGGGTGACATCTTAACATTCATAGAAAAGATAGAAAAACAAATAGAAGATGAACAACTGGAAAGAGTGGAGAAATATCTGGAAGGAGATTTTACATTTGAGGACTATCTCTCTTATCTGAAGATGATAAAAAGAATGGGTGACTTCAAATCACTTCTTTCTATGCTACCCCTAAAAATGTTTGGAATAGACCCCATGGCTTTTAGAAACGTAGAAATAGATCCCAAAAGTATAGACAGAATAGAAGCTATAATAAATTCAATGACAAAAGAAGAAAGAAGAAAGCCAGATATAATAAATAGTAGTAGGAAAGCAAGAATAGCAAGAGGTAGCGGAACCTCCATAAAAGAAGTTAATAACCTAATTAAGCACTTCAGAGAAATGAGAAAAGTTCTAAAGAAAATGGGAGGAATAGTAAAGAAAGAAAACATACCCGAACTAAATCTTCCGTTTAACCCCTCAAGCGTAAGAGACATAATTAGCATGTTCGGTAAAAAATAAACTAATAGGAGGTAGTACCTATGCTGAGAATAAGATTATCCAGATACGGACATAGACATAATCCCTGGTATAGAATAGTTGTAGCAGACTCCAAAGCAAGGAGAGACGGTAAATTTATCGAAAAAATAGGGTTCTATAACCCCAGAATGAATCCCAAAGTATTAGAAATCAACTTAGAAAGATTCAAGTACTGGGTGAATAAAGGAGCTCAACCCACTGAAACAGTTAAAAAGCTAATCCAAAGATATCAAGAAAAACTACTGAAAAAGTAAAAATTCTTGGGAGGTAGTAATATGTTGATAACTCCAAACGATTTTCACAAAGGCGTAGTTATAGAATATGATGGATCACTTTGGCAAGTAGTAGATTATCAACATACAAAAATTGCCCAAGCTAAAGCTTTTGTAGCAACAAAAATAAAAAATCTCAAAACCGGTCAAGTGCTGGAAAAAAAATTTGATAGCGAAGAAAAATTTAAAAGAGCCATCATAGAAACAAAACCCATGCAATTACTATACAGAGACTCTGAAGCAATTTACCTAATGGATAACGAAACATTCGAACAATACTCAATCCCTTTGGAAGCAGTCCGAAGAGAACTGGGATTCATCAAAGACGGAGACACTGTGGATGTTATGTTTTACGAAGGTAACCCAATAGGTATATCACTACCACCAACCGTAACCCTCAAAGTAGAATATACTGAAAAAGCTGTCAAAGGAGATAGAGTATCTACCGTAATGAAACCGGCTACCTTAGAAACAGGTATAACAATAAACGTACCTATATTCGTAGATATAGGAGATAGTGTAGTTGTTAATACTGAAACAGGCGAATATGTAAGTCGAGCCTAATGAAAATCATTTACCTATTTGTTCTTATAATTCTCCTATACTCTGCAACACCTTATTCTCAAAAAATACCTATTGATTTCCAGGACAAAACAAGCTTAACAGTGTTCAACGTATATTCAAACGAGATGGTATTCTTCCATAAAGAAAGGGAACTATTAATACCGGCTTCAACAATGAAATTAGTAACTACAGTCAGTGCCCTATCTGTTTTAGGACCATTCTATGTCTTTGAAGTAAAAATTCATAGAAAAAAAAATAACATAATAATAAGCTCAAATTATAATCCAACTCTCATAGAAGAAATAATCCAAGACCCTTATGTATTCCTAAAACAGGGAATCAAAAATATACTGGAAGCAAACCAAATATCTGAAATAGATAAAGTATACATAGAGAGCACTTTACCTAGCTATTATCCAGAATCTTGGAAAATATACGAAGGAGAACCATATGCTCCATATCTATCAACTTTTTCCTTCAATCAAAACATGATCAAAATTCAAAAAAAACAAAGCAATTTTGTCATATATCCTCCCGTCTTTGATGAACTGAAAGATCATAAAAAAATATCCAGTTTGATTTCTGATCTGCAGGAAATAGATGGAGCTTATTGGTATATATATCCATCACCCAAAGAATATAACATAAAAGTTCTAAGAAAAATATTTCATGAGATAGGATATGATGTAGAAGTAGAGTTTTTAGCCAATAAAGATTTTTTACACGATACGGAATATCTTGGTTCCTTTCCTACAGCTACTTTACTTGATACATTGAGATATCAAAACTACTGGAGTGATAACTTTGTTTCACAACAAGTATATAATAAACTAAAGTACGAGTTGAAAATAAATCTGGATTCATACTACGAAGATTATGATATCTCTATTGACGATGGATGCGGTTTATCCAGGAAAAACAAGTTAACTACTTATTTTTTGGCCAAGTTACTTGCGGAACTAGATGACTTCGGTATAATTAATTATGTCTGTTATACCCTACCCGGCTACAATCAAGGCACTCTATATAAGAGAAATTTACCAGAAACTATAAAGGCAAAAACAGGAACTTTAAACGATGTCTCTTCATTGGCAGGTTATCTAAAAACAAAAAAAGGTAATTGGTATAGTTTCGCAATAATATATAATGGCCCTAATGTCTACCAAGCTAAACTAGACGAAGAAAAAATAGTAAACTACATATATGAAAAGTGGTAAAAATATCCGTTCAAATTAGTACTTTTAATAGATCAAAAGTATTACAAGAAGTCTTAAAATCCCTCGACAACCAAACTTTAGATAGAGATTTGTATGAAGTTATCGTCATAAATGACGGAAGTACCGATAATACAAAACAAATAGTTGAAAATATTTCCAAAATAGTATCATATAGGTTAATACTCGTAAATCAAGAAAATTTGGGACTACCAATAGCAAGAAATAAAGGAATAATAAATACTGACCATGAGGTGATACTTTTTATAGACGACGATGTGTTAGCAGATAAGAACCTACTCCTGGAACATTACAAAATACACACCAAGTTTGATGATGTAGTTGTAAGAGGTTGGGTTAATCATATAGATCAGTTGAAAATTCCTGATAAACCTAGATTCAGAATAGCCGACTTTTCCACATCTTTCTTCTGGACAAGTAACGTATCAATCAGGAAAAAATATCTCATCCAAGCTGGGATGTTTTATGAAAAGTTTGAAAAATATGGTTGGGAAGACATAGAAATGGGCTATAGACTAAGAAAACTAGGATTAAGACTAATTATAAACAATAAAGCAATCGGTTATCATTATAAACCAATACCTAACTTATCTGCGGAAAACATAGAAAAAGTTCTTGAAATAGAAAAGAAGAGAGCCCTAAGTGCTAGGATATACTACGACCTCTACAAAAGCTTAAGAGTTAGACTTGCAATCGGCTATTATTTCCCAGCTAAAAATTTTTATTACCTTCTTGCAAATTCTCCTCTATATGATAAACTGTATGAATATTTAAAACGAACTAACACGCCTGCTCTTCGCTTTTTACTGTTTAGCCTTTTAAAGAAGATGTACTATTACAAGTCTCTCTTATCTGGATAATCTTACTTTACTGCTTCAACTAGCATTTTAAATACCTCAAAATCTTCTACGGCTAGTAGTTGTAAATTTTTTCTATCGATTTTTATATTATTCTTGTTAAGCAGATTAATGAATTTACTGTAGGATATTCCACATAGTCTACAGGCAGCGTTTATTCTTTCTATCCAAAGTTTTCTAAAGTCTCTTTTCTTTTGTCGTCTATCTCTATGTGCGTATTTTCCTGCATGCATTACTGCTTCGTTTGCTGTTTTGAATCTTCTGCTTCTTGCTCCTCTATAACCCCTTGCTAGCTTTAGTATTTTTTTATGTGCTTTCTTTTTTATTACTCCCCTCTTGATTCTCATAATTCTCTCTCCCTCTTATTTTTTAACAAGTTGCTGACTGAGATTTACTTGCTTGTTATATAGTACAGTTATTCTTGATTTTTTTCTAGCAGCTTCATTCTTATGTATTACTCCTTTGCTAACTGCTTTATCGATCTCCTTATAGAAATTCCTTAACATTTCCTCTACTTTTGATTTATCCTGTTCTGAAGAGTTTGAATTAAGTGATAATATAGCTTTTCTCAAATTCTTTAATAGAACTTTTACCTTCTTGATTATTTGTTTATTTCTTAGAGTTCTTTTATAGACTTTTCTTAGTATCTTTCTTTTTTTTAGTTTTCTTTTTTGCTTTTTGCTTACTGTTTCTGACATTAGTTGATTCCTCCTTACGTATATTTCAAGTTTTGTAATAGTATTCTATACTCATCCTTCTTTTACCTTTTTGTTGCCAGTTCTACAATATGTTTGAGGGTAAGAGACTTAGGTCTTTCAATGGGGAATCCTACTGCTCTAGCCCATATCACTTGAGCAGTCATACCCATTATTCTTGAAACGCCAAACATAACTGTATAGAACTCGTGTTCTCTCAAGTTATAGTGATACAATGTTGCACCGGAATGTCCGTCAACATTTGGATATGGGTCCTTGACTTTACCTGTAGCCTTTAAAATTTCAGGAACAACTTCATATAATAGTTTAACTATTCTAATAACATCAGAATCGATTTTTTTAGCTTCAACAAATTTTGCCAAAGCGGTATACCTGGGATCAGTTACTCTAAGAACTGCGTGCCCAAAACCAGGGATAACCCTACCAGCAGCAAGATGATTTTGTATATATTCTACTAATTTATCTTTTGAAGGTATTCCATTAAAGAACTTCAGTATGCTTAGGATCCATCTTAATGATTCACTGCTGGCGTTGCCGTGTAGTGGACCAGCTAAACCACACATACCACCTGCAACAGAATAGTATATATCTGACATGGCTGAACTTATGTTAAAACAGGTATGAGCACTTACATTACCCCCTTCATGATCACTATGAAGTATTAAATATAATCTGATTAAATCCGCAAAATCTTTATCTAAAACAAAATCATCGTTGACGTTTAACATATAGGCGAAGTTTGCACCATAATCCAAGTTCTCATTTGGCCTTACAAAAACATCATCTCTATACGTTCTTCTGTAGATATATGCTGCTATTACTGGAGCTCTTGCTATGAGATTGATGCAATCATGTAACATAGGCTTCCAGAGATCTCTCTTATTCATTCCTTCATAGTAGCTCTTAGCAAAAAGAGATTCTCTTTGCATAGAAAGTATTGCTATGGCAAATTGAGTCATTGGATGGGTATTTGTTGGAACATTCCTTAAGACTTCTATAACATACTCTGGAAGTCTTTCTCTTATCTTAATGTATTCTTCTAGTTCTTCTACTTCTTGGCGTGTAGGTATTTCCCCTGTTAAAAGTAAATACCAAATACCCAGAACGTAAGGAAAATCTGAAACTTTTGGCAGTAATTTGATTACCTCATCGATTGAATATCCTCTGAATTTTATACCTTCGTATGGATCGACGAAAGAGGTTTCACATACGAGTGAAGGTATATCCCTCATTCCTCCGAGAACCTGCGAAACTTTTACATCAGCTATAACTTTTTCACCATAGGTTGAGATTGTTTCCTTATACTCTTTTCTCCATTTTTCCACTATTTCTTCCATTTTTTCTATGATACTGACTTTTAGTTTCATAATTATCCTCCTTGGCCCACGATATTTAAGGTGTATAGTTCTTGACAGAGTTGTTTTATCTTTTCTGCAGATTTATCGAGTTGTTGCTTCTCATCGGTGTCTAAATTCAACTCTATAATTTTTTCTATTCCTTTACTACCTAGTACTACAGGTAATCCTATTACGATGTCATGATATCCATACTCTCCTTGGCAATAGACTGACACGGGTAGTATTTGCTTTTTGTCATGGAGTATGGATTTTATCATTATGAGAGTTGAGGCGGCTGGGGCGTAGTATGCAGAACCGGTTTTTAATAAGGAAACAATTTCTGCTCCCCCGTTCCTAGTTCTCTCTATTAGATTATTTAGGTCCTGTTCTCCAAGCAGATTTCTAATTGGTATCCCCTGAATATTCGTATGGCTGATAATTGGAACCATGGTATCTCCGTGACTACCCAATACCATAGCATCGATATTATCCATAGAAATATTTAATTTTTCTGAAATAAAATATTTAAATCTTGCAGTATCAAGAACTCCAGCCATTCCCATCACTTGAAACCTACTCCATCCTTGATCCTTCAAGATCTTATAAGCAAGGTATGTCATCGCATCCAAAGGATTGGAAACAACAATGACTATACTATTCGGAGCAAATTTAGAAACGTTATAGGCTACTTCTTTCATTATATTTGCGTTAGTACTTAGTAAATCTTCTCTCGACATTCCTGGTTTTCTGGCAATACCTGCTGTTATAACAACTATATCACTACCACTTATATCCTCATAATTATTACTTCCTATAACTTTTACATCTGAGTTAAATACTGCTAGCATTTGTAACATGTCCAGAGCTTTTCCTTTGGGCATATCAGGTAGAACATCAATCATAACAACATCAGCTAGTTCATTGATTGCAATTAGGAGAGCTAGGGTAGATCCAACATTACCAGCTCCAATTATACTTATCTTTCTCATTTTTATTCCTTTCTATACCTCTGGGTTATTTTTATCCCGCCAATCCCAGCAAGCGGTATTTTATATATACTTTAAGTATCTGTTTTTTATATCCTTGTCTTGAATTATTGAAAGGAGGTAATCGGTAAATTCTTTCGTAGTAGCTCCATCACTTCTACCGGTTATCACTACTTTCTTTTCAAATTGAAGAGCTATATCTAGAGCCATATCTATTTTCTTTGCAAGTTCAGAGAAACCGATGTATTCTAACATCATAGAAGAGGCTTTTATTATACTTGAAGGATCTGCATAATTTTGTCTGTTTTCTTCCACCATTCTTGGAGCACTTCCATGTATAGCTTCGAACATAGCGTATTTAGATCCGATATTGGCAGATCCAGCTGTTCCTACTCCCCCTTGAATTTCTGCTGCTTCGTCTGTCAATATATCTCCGAATAAGTTCGGCAGTACAAAAACTTGGAATTCTGATCTTCTTTTTTTGTCCAATAGCTTAGCCGTCATTATATCAATAAACCAGTCATCTGCCTCTATGTCCGGGTAATCTTTAGCAACGTCGTAGAAAACCCGTAGGAAAATTCCGTCTGTAGTTTTGATGACGTTTGCTTTATTTACAGCGGTTACTCGCTTAAATCCATTATTTTTTGCATATTCAAAAGCCATCTTTATTATTCTGTAGCTACCAACGAAGCTAATAATTCTGAAATCTATACCAAACAGGTTTTCAATTTCAATTCCTTGGGAGCCTAGAGTGTATAGATCTTCTGTATTTTCTCGAAAGAATACCCAATTTATTTTTTCTTGTGGTACCCTGACGGGTCTGACGTTTGCAAATAAGTCTAAGATTCTTCTGAGAGCTACGTTTGCACTTTCAATATTGGGGATTCCTTGTCCGGCTTTTGGGGTAGTAGTTGGTCCCTTTATCAAAATATTACATTGAAGTATTTTTTGTAGCACATCGTCTGGAACAGCCTTACCTTCTTTTATTCTTCTTTCCAATGTTAGTCCTTCTATTTCTTCAAATATTATATTGCCTTTTTTCAATTCATCTTCCAGCAAGTTAGACAGAAGTCTTCGAGCTTCAGATACGATATATGGTCCTATTCCATCCCCATACACAAAACCTATCTTGATTGGTCTTAATTTAGTAAAATCAATTAGGATATTTTCTTGCTTGATACTTTCTATCCTTTTTAATTGGTCTAATATTATTTCTTCAAAATAATTCTTTGCTTCTTCCAAGTTTATAGGTGATAATACTTTCATAAGCTCATCTCCTTATTCAATGTTGTCTATTAGATTTTTTATCTTCTTTTTTATTCTTTGGATGGTATTATCGACGGCTTTTGGGGTAGAATTAATTCTTTTTCCTATTTCGGAATAGGTTAGACCCTGGGATCTGAGTTTCAGTATTTCCTTTTCTTTCGGAGTTAATTTCGACAATAAAGTTTCTTTTATTCTATTTCTTTCTATAAAGTCTATTATCGCATCTTCTATAGAAGACTCTTGATAATAACCTTGGATAATTCTGCTGGGAGAGATATAGTCATATAAAGTTTTTTCTCCTGATTCTTCATCAAATATGTTTGATTCCAAAGAGATTGGGTTCTTGAGAATCTTAGATTTATTTCTATTGGAGGATTTTATGGCTGTTGTTATTTGTCTTTGGACACAAATGTTAACGAAGTTAAAGAAACTTCCTTTGGTTTTATCGAAGTCTTCGATAGCTTTTAGAAAACCTATGTAGGCTTCTTGAATTATATCTTCTCTTTCACCACCAGGTATATAGAATGGTATTACCTTGGAAAAGAGAAACTTTGAGTATCTTTGTATTAAGACTTTTATTACTTCTTTATTACCTGCTTTAAATAATTCTACTAAATCTTCGTCAGATAGCTTATCTAAATCATCGTTTGAAAAAAGATTGTCTACTCTGTCTTTGACACTTTTACTATTATTCCTGTTTCTCTTAGACATCTTATTCATTCTTCTTATTTCTTACGATTATTCTCTGATCGAATGTTTTTCTTTCATCGTATTCAAAGTATTCATCCATTCTAACTACATCTTGTTGGTTATATATTGCGAATTCATATGTATTTTCCATTTCTATTACTTTGGTTGGACAGATTTGTTCACATAATCCACAGAATATGCAGGCACTGACGTTTATCTCAAACTTTTCCACTATAGTTCTTCCCAGTTCATCTTGTAGTACTTCCATTCGTATAGCTTTTACAGGGCAAACTTGGGCACAATAACCACAGGCAATACATACTCCACTTGCACAACTCAGGCATCTTATACCTTCCTCTATACTATACTCATTTATGTCAACTTGCTTTTTTACGTATTCTGGAAGTTTTGACATTTATAATCCTCCTTTTAGACGGCTATAGCTTTTCTGTAGACTTTATGAGCGTTAAGTGGTCCTAGTATTCTAAGGAAATCGTTACTTAGTATAGGTGGTGTGGAGTTTGTTAAGTAATAGTGTACTTTTTCTGCTGTTCTATTGCCGCTGGCAAGGGCTACTATTGCTGGTTGTGGGCCGTAGCAAGCTTCGCCTGCTGCAAACACTTTACTCCTTGGGGTTTGACCGAATCTATAAACAAACCCATTTGCCATAACATCGTATCCGTCTACTATTATCTCTCCCCTACTACCAACGATATCTTTTGGTGCAAACGGTATTTCTATATCCCTTGAGACAGCTAGGATTATTGTGTCGCAAGGTATTACAAATTCCTCTGATGTTCTGATTATTTTTCTTCTACCGTTTGGAAGAAAAGGACCGTATGCACATCTAGCAACCTTTAAACCTTTTATGTTATTGTTTTCGTCTATGACTACTTCAAAAGGCATAACTTGACAAATAAATTCTATTCCATCATCTTCTTCTGCTTCTACTTTTTCTTCTTCGCTTACGGGTATATCTTCTCTAGCCAGTATATCTACGATAGTTACTTTATCGGCGAATACTTTCTTGCAGGTTCTAGCTGCATCTATTCCTGTTCCTCCTCCACCGATAACGACCACATTACTACCAATCTTATAACTTCTAATCCCAAGATTCCAATCTTCAAGGAACCATTCTGCTTGTATTAGGTTGACTTTTTCGGCGTTTTTTAAGTTCAACTTTCTTGGTTTAGTGGCTCCGGCTGCTATGACTACTGCATCATAGTTTTCCTCTAGTTCTTTAAAAAGTATGGTACAAGGTTCGAGATGGTTTATCTGCTCCTTGTAGTTTTGTAGATCAGAAAAAGATATAACTTTTTGGTATTTGTCTTTCTGCTCTTCCGAAATGATTGTAACATTATAGAAAATCCTACCATTTTCAGTAAAGGTTATTAAGTTTTCATATTCCTTGTTCATTAGATCTTTATCTAGTCTGAAGAAAGCTACACCTGAGTAGAGATATCCTCCACAGAAATTATATTTTTCGAATACGTCTACTTTATGTCCAAATCTTAGTAGTCTATGTGCACAGGCTATTCCTGCTGGTCCAGCCCCTATAACTGCTATTCTCTTATTCGTAAATTCCGAAACAACAGTGTATTTGATAGTTTGATTATTTCGGTAATGATTGATTATATTGTATTCACTGATTGCTTTTTTTATCAGTCTTATGGCTATCGGTTTATGATCTTGCACTCCTCTACTACATGTAGTTTCACAAGGTGCTGTACAAAGGTTACCAAAACAGAAAGCTATCGGGTTATTTACTATTTCTTCGGCAAGGGATTTAGTGAAATTATTTTCACCTGCTAGCATTACGTAACCTCTTGCATCGACATTTGCTGGACAACCTCTGACACAAGGAGGTAAACTAAATGAAAAGTTCAGGTAGTTAGTCCTCTGGTAAATAGTTTCCTTAGTGTTGAAAGCTCTAACTCTTACCTTTCCCCTCCATCTTGCGAAAGGTTCTCTTGTTGTTAACGGATAATTTATGGTGTATATGGGTTCTTTCAGAAAGTACTTGTAGGTTATGTTTAGCCCCTCGATTAGTCTCCTTAACGAATCGGCTAGGAAATTCAAACTTCCTAACATTTTTTCATCCCTTTCCCCTATGTATATCTGGGTATATTCCTATACTTACTGGATAGTTTAATATTTCTCATGGAAGCAAGATATATCACTACGGCAAAAATTATCCAGCAGAAAACTGGAAAGAAGAAGTTTTGATTCTTGAAGAGCAAAACATCAACAGAAGCTATGAGTATATGTACTAGGGTTATGGGTATAAAGGCTTTCCAGGCTAGATCCATTAGGTGATCTATTCTTATTCTGGGGTAGGTCCACCTGAAAAACATAATCAATCCCACGATTATAAATGCCTTAAGAATTATCCATATGAAGTTATCGTTTACTGCTAGGATATAGTTATAAATACCCCAGTTTTGTAGTACTGGTGCTATTAGATTTAGAACAGAGTGAGGGATAAGAGAGTATCCACCTAGGAAGATTGTAGCTATGATAGCACTGTTGAAGAATAGGTAGCCATATTCGGCTAGGTAGAAAAGAGCAAAAGCCATACTGCTGTATTCTGTAGCAAATCCTGCTACTAATTCTGATTCAGCCTCTGGAAGGTCAAACGGAGCTCTATTATTTTCAGCCACCATAGACCATAGGAATATTATAAACATCAGAGGTTGGTAGAAAATTAACCATAGGTAGGTATTCTGAAAATTTACTATATCTATGATTTTGAAGCTACCGGTAAACACCATTACGGACAGAAAGGACAGAAGTAGAGGTATTTCGTAGCTAAGCATTTGAGCTACAGTTCTGAGTCCACCGAGTAACGAATACTTATTGTTTGATGCCCAGGCAGCAATTACTAAAGATAAAACCATGTAGCTTGATACTGCAAATATAAATAGTAAGCCTACGTCTAGTTGATTAAGTAGGATGTAATTGTTTGAGAAGGGGAACATTCCAAAAGCTATGACCACTGTAGAGAAAGCCAGGATGGGTGATAGAATGAATAGAAATGGGTATGCACCGTGGGGAATCATTACCTCTTTTTGTATTAGTTTCAGGACATCTGCTATGGGTTGGATTAGTCCTCCAAGCCAAATATTTTTGGATCCTGGTTTGAGTAAAAAAGGAACGTTGACCAGGGTTGGCCCCATTCTTCCCTGGATCTTTGCAGATAATTTTCTTTCTAGCCAAACATTTATTATCACGCTTAGCATAAGGACAGTTATGATTATTAGGGTTCCTATTATTGAGGTGGCTATCATCCATACTGGTGTTCCCCAGGTTTTCCAGAAAGTTGGATCTACTCCAAGTAAGCCATTTACTATCCCTAATACCCCAGCTTTGTCTAACAAAATATATAGCGGAAGAAATAAGAACAGTAGGGCAAAAGCGATAACAAAATAGAAGAATATTAATTTAATAGTGAAGCTTGTAAATCTTAGAACATCACTTTTCATTTATTACCTCCGGCGGTAAAGAGTATTACTTCAATAGATTTCTTTATCTCTCTTATATCTCCTCTCGAAAGAGGCGGAAAATACTAATAGTACACACTAGCACTGTAGAAAGTATTTAGGACGGTGTAGAGATTTTTCTCTAGATTAGAAACTCCTTTAAGGTAGGTTTTGTAGTCATTAAAATCGATAATGACTCTGTTTAGGATGTGTTCTTTAGACATTATTTTCATTATCAATTCGGTATGTATAGAATTTTTCATATACTGTTTATTCTTATCTTCTTCGTTCATAAGGAAGGATAGTCTGACGATTTGAGAATATAGATGGTCTGGTTCTTTGTACTGAAAAGCTACAGGAAATCCAGCAATAGTATTCAGGATAGAGTCCAGACTTTTTATGAAGATACTGAAATTATTTTCATTCCATAGCAGAGTATTTATCAAAATTGAAAACTTTGTAGTATCTGAATATGAGGAAATGATGCTTCTTAGTTTGTTCATCATATATTGTTGATTTGCTTTATAGTTGGGATTATTTTTGTCCAATGAGTTATATATTTTTGTCCAGAGGTTTAGTCTAATCCAGAAGGATTTATCCTTTGGCATATCTGGGCTTTTTTGTATAACCCATGGGGCTACTTTTTGACCTAACCTCTTTATTACTTCAAGAGTGGAGATCAGTAAATTTTTGTCAGTACTGTCTAATAAACCATTGAAATTGTAGGGAAAATTTTTGGTTATTAATATATTCTTAAGCTGGTATTTTGTATTTATGTATTCTAAAGTATTGGTTTGATTATTATTTATCATCTCCAGAAGTATGGAAGATAACAGATATAGTTGTAGGAAGCTAAAGGAGTCACCATGTTTGATGTTTCCATTTTTTATCTGTTTTTTGAAGTAAGAGGAAAGAATACCAACAAAGATAGAATATAGATCTTTTGAAATGTTTTGTATAAGTTCTTTGTTTTTTATATTGAATCTTGCTCCGTCGATGATCAAATCATCTATGACGTTTTTTAGTTTATCGTTTTCTAGCGTTTGAATTACTTTATAAAATTGTGATTGATCTTTAGTTGATAGGTTAAGATAAACTGTAGTGATTAGGAAATTATTCAACTCTTGTTCAGAAGCTATGGTATAAGGTTTTGTGAACTCATTAATTGTTCCTAGAACAGATGATAGGGTACTAATAATTTTTTTCCATACTTCTGGGTTATTATTCCTGTATTCATCTTTGTTGAAGTTATTAACAAAATTTTGTATTTGACTGAAATTAGGTAGGCTATTTGAGAAATCGGAAAGAAATTTTTTTAGATCTTCCTGGAGAAATTTATCGATATATTGCTTTTGTTGAAGAATCAGGAGTAGGTTTTTTGCCTTCATTTGTAGCTGTATAAGTTCTATTTGGTTTGGTAGTTGATCTGGTTTTGCGACCCACCCAGACTGACCGGTAAAATTTGAACCTAAGAATTCAAAAATTCTAGTTAACATATGAGAAGAATAATTTGTAAAGACGTTATTTATGGGCTTATTATTGGGGAAAATTAATTCCTTCAGGGGATCGTTTTTCTCAGACATCAGGTTTATTATTTCCTTGAGGTATTTCTGGTCAAAGATTACATTTCCCATTGAAATCAAGGAGAAGTATAATCCTACAACAAGTAGATATTCAAAGTCTGGCACCAGATATGTACCAAAAGGAGCAATAAGATTATGATAGTATTTTGATGAATCTAAAGGACTTACTTTGTTTATAGTGTTAATCGTATCAAAAAAATTCTGCGTAATTTCAGATGGAAGAGCGTAAATGTTATTTAATCCTTTGAGATAAAAATTAAAGATAGTTTTGGAGTTTATTTTCGTCATTTTTTCTAGATATTTATTTCTCTAAAAATATTGCAAAACCTTAAGAAGGGTATTAAAAAATTGTTAAAAAGGTTATAGTTAGAGGCTTTTAGAAGTACTAATATATGGGAGGGTAAATTAGATGTATGCATTTAGGGGGAATTTACTGAAATTGAGAGTAGAAAATGGTTATGAGATAGTCGAACATCCTGGAGCTAGTGCATGCATAATACTACATAATAATCATATCCTACTAGTTAAGCAATATAGAAAAGCGCTTAACGAATATACTTGGGAAATTCCAGCAGGTAAAATAGACAGCTCTGACCCTGAACCTCTAACAACAGTAATAAGAGAAGTAGAAGAAGAAACAGGTATAAAATTAGATCCCAAAGATCTTATATATCTCGGAAAAATTTATACCACACCAGGTTTCTCAAACGAGATAATACACGTATACTTTGTTAATTTACTACATCATCCCAGTCTAACACCGAAAGATAAAGATGAAATTCAGGAAATAAAACTTTTTAGTATAAGAGAGTTTTTAGAGTTAGTATCGAGTAATCAAATAAAGGACTCAAAAACTTTGGGCGGATTTTGTTTGGCTATTTCCAGAGGACTAATAAAAACACAGTGCTGAAGATTTTTCAGGAAGATCCCATATTCAAAAAATCGGTCAAGATTAGACCAGTAGAGGAAATAATAAATATTCAGATCTTCAGACCCCTGGCACATCTGATCTTGCTAAAAATAGCTAACAAAAATATCAAAGCAGAACAAATAGTCCTAATACATACTCTTTTAGTAATACTCTGCTCTTTTTTAATTTTATATTCCAATGATTTAGTCCTAAATTTTGTTATTTTCGTTTTGTTACAACTGAAGACTGTTCTTGATAACCTTGACGGTCAAATAGCTAGATACAAAGAAATAGAATCAACTTTTGGAAGATACTTCGACACGATGATGGACTATCTCGGTAACTTATCCCTTTTCTTATCTATAGGAATAAAACATTCTGTTCTACCTTTTTCTCTTCTAAGCTTCTTTGCTTTTACTTGGGTCTTATCGTATGATTTCAATTTGGAGAGAATATTTAAAGACAAACAAAATTTAGAAACCAAAAGAACCAAAGAAAACGATAAAATAGATAAAAAGACGAAGTTCTTGAAAAATATTTACGACTTTTTCCTGGGTTTCCAAGACAAAAGCATAGAGAAAATAGAAAACGTCATATTTGAATTAATATCGAGAAAAAAAGATATACAAACCGCCAAAAACCTATTTTGGAATAAGAGATATTTAAACGTGACTGCAAATATGGGACTATCAACACAGATTTTTATACTAGGATTGCTAGTCCTATTCGGACTCGAAAAAATATATCTATTAATTCCTTTTATTTGTCTGTTTACAATATTAATCCTATTCGTTTATCGCTGTTATGTAGTTTACAAAGGGTAAAGTTAAAAATGATAAAACCCTTATTTTAAGGGGGTGCATGATGTAATGGAAAGGACGTTAGTGATCTTGAAACCTGATACTGTTCAGAGAAAGCTAATAGGAAGAATAATTCAAAGATTTGAAGATAAAGGTTTTAAAATAGTAGGTATGAAAATGATTTGGATAGACAGAGATTTGGCAACTAAACACTACGAGGCTCATGTAAATAAACCATTCTTTAATTCTCTATTGGAGTTCATTACATCCTTACCTGTGGTGGTAATGGTCCTAGAAGGTACTGATGTGGTTGAACAGGTAAGAAAAATGGTCGGCAGTACAGACTGCAGAAAAGCAGAGGTGGGCACTATCAGATTTGATTTCGGATTATCAATACAAAATAACCTCGTTCATGCAAGTGAATCCATTCAGGATGCAGAAAGGGAAATAAAGATATTCTTCAAAGAAGAAGAATTATTTAGTTATGACCCCTATAAGCCACTATCCACAGTATAAGTGATACAACACAACCTTGGAATAGTAAAATATAAACAAGAAGATTTCATTGTAAAAGAAAAGGTAATCATAAAATCTACCAACGGCAAAAATTACTCATTGTTTATCCTTAAGAGAAATAATTGTTCTCTATTCAACTCTCTGATGAGGCTTTCAAAGATAATGAAGTTACCAATATCCAGATTTCATTTCTTTGGAGAAAAAGATAAATACGCAGTAACTACACAATTAATTTGGACACCGAAATTAAGGTTCCTAGAAGAAAGAATAGTTACTAGAGATTTTGAATTGATTTATCTATTTGACGTAAAGGAAGTAGATAGCTCATGGATGCTAGGAAATAAATTCAAAATAACAGTAAGAAAAATAGCAAAACCAGAAATGGTAGAAGAAAGGATTAAGAAATTGATAGATGGAAAAGTTAACATTCCAAATTATTACGATATTCAAAGGTTTGGAAAAAGAAGAATAAACCATATTATAGGATATTACCTTTTAAATTCCAAATATTATGAGGCAAGTTATCTATTTCTTTGTATTTACAGTAAGAACGAAAATCACAAAGTAAAGAAAATTCGCAGGAAGCTAAATGAATTGTTTGTTGACGGTTCATTTAGGATAGATGAAGCTATAGGAATAAAAATGCCTCAATATATGGATGTAGAGAAAATATTTTTGCGAATACTTTCGAAAACTAGAAATTTTAAGAAAGTATGGAAAGAATTTCCAAGCAAATGGACCTCTCTTTTCAAAGAGTCTTATTATTCCTATACCTTTAACAAATCGATAGCCCAGAAAATAAAAACAACTACCAAGAATTATTTTACCTATGAATATCCAATAGATGTTCCTCCTGAGTTTGATAGTTTTCTAGCCGGCTTTGAGAAGAAAATAGAATTAGTTTATCCACTGGAAAAACTGGATATTAGGATAGGAGAAAAGATCAAAAATAGGGAAATTTTTCTGAACCCTATGATTTACTCTTATGATTTCAGAAAAGATGATATGTTTGAAGGTTATTACAGACTGGACATAGAATTTTTTTTAGGCAGAGGTTCTTTTGCTACCAACCTTCTAACTTTTATACTAGGAGGATGAAAGAATGATAGAATTTGGTAACGTCATAACAGCAAGTATAACACCTTTCGACGAAAATCTCGAGATAGATTTCAAGGAATTCGAGAAATTACTAATATACCTGGAGAACCATAGCGATAGTATATTGGTTTTTGGAACTACTGGAGAATCACCTACCCTATCCACAGAAGAAAAGATTAAAATTGCAGAGTTTGCCAAAAGAACAACTAAATTACCAGTAATTGCAAACATCTCTTCAAACGACACTCAAAAATCGTTAAAGGAGTTGGAGTTATTGGAAAAAACAGGAGTAGATGGTTTCCTAGTTACCACACCGTATTACAATAGACCTCCTCAAGATGCTCTTTACAATTACTTTTCGACAATAGCTTCAAAAACATCAAAACCCATAATAATCTACAACATCCCTTCCAGAACAGGAGTAGATTTGGATCCCAAAACAATAGCAGAATTATCAAAAATCAATAATATAGTTGGTTTAAAACAGTCCCATAATGATATAACAAAGATCTCCGATATACTTTCATTGTCTCCAAAATTCACTATCTATTCCGGAGACGACATATTGACTTTACCAGCGATTTCTCTGGGAGCAAAAGGGGTAATTTCTGTATCTTCTCACATAGCAGGAAAACTAATAAAGAAAATGATACTATCTTTTGAAATTAATCAAAAGGAAAGTAAAGCTATTTATTATCAACTTTACGATCTTTTCAAGGTTTTATTTATAACAACCAATCCCATACCTGTTAAGTATGCTCTGAGCTTACTTGGATTTAAAGTAAATAACTTACGACCACCATTGAGAAGAGCAAAACCAGAAGAATGCAACAAAATAAAAGAAGTAATAGAGTCTATCCTCACAAAAGTGGATGGAAATCTGTAAGAAATGAATTTTTCTACAACTGTAGGAAGGTATCACTTAAAGGAAGAAGTAGATAGTACTCCCCTAGGCCAGATATATCTAGCTTTTGATCCCATCGTAGATAGAGAAGTCTACCTAAGGATCTTGAGCCCATTCATATTGGAAGAAGATCAAAAAAGAGACAATTTATTTAGAGAGATTCAACTAGCTACCAAAATAAAACATCCAAACGTAGCACAAATATACGAAATTCAGGAACAAGAAGGAATATACTTCGTATCCCTTGAAAAATCAGAAGGAATAAAAATAGAAGAAATTTTTAGACCCTCCAAAAATATAACTGAAAATCAGTTAAATACATACATCGATTTATTCACGAAAATAGCAGAGATAATGGCTTATATACACGAGTATAATATAGTTCATAAGGACCTGAAACCCAAGAATATAATCTTATTAGGAGACAGTATAGATAGTGTGAAGATATCAAATATTGCTTTTGGTTATCTGGATAGTAACTTTTTGTTTCAAAGTAATCAGTTTTCAGAGAAGCTCATATTTTGGGCTCCTGAACAAATAACTAACCCTCAAAATGTTGGGAAAAAAAGTGATATATTCTCCTGGGCTCTGATTTTTTATTACTTCCTTACGGGGATAAACCCATTCGTTAAGGATAGTGTAACAGAAACATTAAACTCAATCGTAAGTGATACTCCAAAAAGTTTAAACAAAATAATACCCAATGTTAACCCTCTACTTTCATCTCTTATAGATAAGTGTTTATCCAAAGATTTGGAAAACAGACCAGAAAGCTTTAGAGAAATTATTGATACGCTATATTCGATTAAGAAGGAGAGTAGAAAGTATGTTTTTTCCCCTGCTAAAGCTACCATGCACAATACTCTAGGGACAAATTATTTCAAACAAGGTAATTTGGAGTTAGCTATTTTGGAGTGGCAAAAAGCAGTAGATTTTGATCCTTTCAATCCACTTATACATAACAATTTAGGAACCGCATATGATGGAGTCCAACAATTAGAAGAGGCTCTGAAGGAATATAAGAAAGCAGTAGAACTCAGCCCAGCTAATTTCGTAGCACACTATAACTTAGCATCCGCATTATACAGAATAGGTGAAATCGATAAATCAATAAATCATTATCGTAAAGTAGTTCTATTGAATCCTAAGTTTGCTGTAGGTTATCACAATCTAGCAAACGCCTTATATAAAAGAGGATTTACTGAGGAAGCAATACAAAATTGGCAAAAAGCTCTTGTAATCAATCCAAACCTCGTAGAAGCTATGTATAATTTAGCTAATGCTTACTTTTCCCAAGATAGGATCGATGAAGCACTACATTATTGGCAAAAAGTCATAGAAACGGATCCAAACTTTGTAATGGCTTATTACAGTCTAGCACTATACTATCTTGAAAGTGGTGATCAGAATCAAGCCTTTGAAAATTTCAACAAATGTATAGAATTAAATCCTAACTTTGCTGAAGCCTACTACTACCTAGGGAATATATATTTCAATAATTCTGATTTATATACAGCTCTTGATTATTGGTTTAAGTGTGTTAATCTCAGACCATCATTCTGGAAAGCCTATTTCAATATTGCGAACGTGTTTTATATCCAAGGGAATGTAGAACTTGCTCTAGAAAATTGGAAAAAAACAGTACTATACAATCCCGATTTTTGGCAAGCATATTGGAACATAGGAAATGTTAGCTATTTTGAGCTAGGGGATATAGATACAGCCATAAAAAGTTGGCAAAAGGTAACAACACTCAATAAGAAGCACTGGCAAGCTCATCATAATCTAGGTGAAGCTTACTACGTACAAGGTAAATACAAGCTAGCTATTATGGAGTGGGAAAGAGTGGTTGAAATAAACCCTTACTTTTGGCCAGCTTATTTCAACATAGCAGTTATATATTTCCAAAACAAAGAGTATAGCAAAGCTATTCAGTATTGGACTAAGGCCTTCGCTATAATGTTGTTTGGATAAACTATGCTAAACGTATTCGTGTACAGCTTCAACAAAAGTTTTTTCAAAATTTTATCTTCTTATTTAGGAAAAGACTACAGAGAAAACATATCTGCATTAAGTTTAAGCATACAGACAAATGAATTTAAGAAATTAGTAAATTTTCTTAATCCTCAAAAAATTACATATGAAAGCATAGTTTTTTACACGAAATCTTCAGAACCGATAAAAGAGATGGTTTCTAGTGACTTCAATATCCTAATTTTTAATTCCCAAGAAGAAAAGAAAGAAGAAATAAGCAAAATAAAAAATAGGGACATTCAGATAATAAATACGTATTTATCTTCAAAATCGATATTGAAAAATCCCCATCTAAAAGAACCTATACAGGAGTTATCTAAGTACGTTGAGATTTTTCCAAATTTTTCAGTAGAAGAATCCGTTATGATAAATTCTAGATACCATGAAGTAATTAATCTGCTCAGTTTGATTTCAGTAAAGAAAAATTTAATAGTTCTTGATAGCGATAAAATGAATATAGATGAATTGGTAATTAGTTATCCTTTATCCATATTGGCAGAAATTATAGATCTTCCCGAGGAAGAAGTTAGTGGATTCCTTGAGCTTTATTCCTTAGGTAACAATTTAAAGGAAAAAATAACTGAGTTCGTAGCTCTTATTAGAGAAAGGATTTTAAAGCATTGGGTAATATTTTATACGGGCAACAAGCGCGAAGCAAAGCAATATCTGGTTCCATTAAATACTAATGTTTTAGCTGCAAGTTCAAAGATACATACTGATTTTGCCAGAAAATTCATCCAAGCAGAAGTCTGTAATATTTCTGAAATGGTAGACGACAAACTGCCCCCGTTCAAAACACACGGGAAGAACTATATTGTTCAAAATCATGACTATCTGTTGATAAGAACCTCATAGTCATAATGAAAAGGTATTTACTTTGGAATTCACTAGAATCGTCAATTTTGATAAATGAAACCAAGGAAGTAATTCATACACATAAAGGTAAAATACATTTAGATCGTAATCTTGAGTATGGGGAATGCATATATTCAACAAAAAACAAGAAGTACTATATATTAAAACCGACAAACGAGGATATTAATCTTAGGTTAAGTAGAAAAACAAATACATTTTTAGTAAAGGATCTATCAATGATATTGGGTTTTAGTTCTTTGGATAAGAATTCGGTTGTCTTAGAAATAGGTACTGGAAGTGGAGCAGGAACTATTTTCCTAGCTAATTTCGTTAAAAAAGTATTATCGATAGATATAAATTTTTGGAATATTCTAAACGCTAAAGAGAATATTGAGAAATATGGAAATATTGATGATGTAGTGTTAATACTATCTAATCATTATGTTGATTTTGTAAAGGAGAAGATGTTTGATGGAGTTGTTATAGACTTACCAGAGCCGGAGATATATAGTGATTTTTGTGCCAGGGTTGTAAAGGATGGGGGAGATCTTATTTTTGCTGTTCCTAATATAGAGCAGGTGAAAAAAGCACGCGAAGTCTTCTCCAAAAAAAATTTTGTATACTTTAGAACTATAGAGGTCTGGGTAAGAAAATGGTTAGTACGCCCAGATTACTGTAGACCTTATCATGAAATGCAAGCACACTCGATGTTCTTTACATTCTGTAAAAAAATAAAATGAACCCAAATATTATAGAAGCCCAAAGACTATCTATTCGTTACAAAGAAAAAATAATTGCTGAAAATATTTCGTTCATAATAAAGAAGAATACTATAAATTTCCTAATCGGTAGAAATGGTAGCGGTAAAACATCTATCCTGAAAACTTTATTTTTTAGGTCAGAAGATTATATAAAAACTAAGGATTTTCAATTTGTTTGGGAATTTCAGAATTTTTACGAAGAACTGACTGTTCTACAGAACCTAAAAATATTTTTTAATCTCAATAGCAAGAAAAAACAAGACTTTGAAAGTAATTTGAAAAAGATAATGGATTATTGGGACTTCCAGGAATACTTAAAAAAACCGATAAAAAATCTATCGTATGGATATAGACAACGGGTATTAATATCGAGGGCAATCTTAGTTGAACCAGATATTTTACTAATAGATGAGCCATTTCTGGGACTTGATTACTTTTCATATCTGGCTTTCCTAAGAATTTTAAGAGATTACTATAAAAAGATAACATTTTTCATCTGTACCCAAAATCCTAAAGTAACAGATGAATTAATAGAATCAATCCCTTCGGAAGTTATAAAAATCGAACTTAATCCCCTACTTTCTATCTACAGCATAAGATTGGAGAAGTAGCTTATGATTATGAAAATAGAGTTGATTGTAAAGGATAAAGATGGTAATCAGATTTATACAGAACCTTTTTTTGTAAAACAAAAATCTGACATTATGGATGTATCTGGTAATATATCGAAGAGAATCTTTGAATTAGAAAGTAAGTATCCTTATCCTGATTATCAGATAGAACAAAAGCTCTCTTGGATTCAAGAAGACAAAGATTGAACTTCACAAAGTTTATAGAAATCCACAGTTAGGATGTCATTTAAGTATGTAAAAATTTAAAATTTCTGTGAGAAAACAATCTGGATCTCCAAGGCTTATAAAAATATATGAATTTTTATATTTCCAATCAACATCACTTGGTAACATATAATCAGCGAGTTGAAAACTATGATTACATATTGAAATAGACAAGACATCGGGAAACAATAGATCAGAGCATGCTATTTGTTAATTTTTTTAAAATCAATTTTATTGACTTTTATCAATATTTTTTGTATATAAAAATCACTAAATTCTGTCAAAAATTTTGAACTTTTAGATTGATAGACAAGCAATCAGGAGGGTGGTAAAAGACTTCTCTATTTTTGTATTTTTAGGGGTACTTTTTACTTCATCTGACCTCGATGGGAAATTACACCTTTCCAGAAGAATTTTTTTCTTTTAGATTGGCTTCTATAAGAATCCTCTATCAAGAATAGCTTCTTTACTTACTTTCATTTAAACCCTTGAGAAGGAAAATAAGCTAAATATTATTTGATTCATCTAATTCTTTGGATTTCAAATTGTTTAACAGATTCGGATGAAGAATCCACAACTATACCTATCGCAATGATATTAGACATATGTAAATATTTTTTATAATACTGTTTGGCAAAAATTTGCTCTATAGGTTTTCCTCTGTTCACTTTGAATTCAAATATATATGCCGTATCATGATATAAAACTGTCAAATCTATATTTCCTCTGGAAGATGTATCTTCTGCAAAAACGTTGAATCCCGTGGAGGTCAAAAAGATATAAAATATCGTGCAGTAAAAGGCTTCATACCCAGAGGTATGAGTATACCATTGAAATGGAACTTGAGCAAACAGATTGTCCAAAAAACTTGGTAACAACTCTATCTGGTTATTATCAAATATATCTATTAGTTGTAATGTCAGTTTTTGAGCAACTGAAACAGACCTGGCTAACAAAGAAGCTATTCTTGAACTTAGAGAAACCTCAACTTCATAATTAGGATACGAGAGATAAAAAAACAATCTATCTCTATCTGATCAATATCAAAAGTGTTCAGTAATTCTTCACTAGATACCATTTTCTCTAACGAGGGGATATAAAACTCTTTTTGTTGTAGTACTTTTATAAGAAACGATGGAGTTCCAGTTTCGAACCAAAAAGGTAAGAATTGTCTTTCTTGAAGGTAAAGAAGTATATCGAAAGGGTTATATACTTTTTCTCCATTCCAAGAATATCCGTTGTACCATTCCTGGATCCTTTGTAGTTCTTCTTCGGAATTTATAAGTGATCCAAACGTGGATAAAAGTTCATTATGAGTATACCCACATATTGTCGAATAGTCTTTCGATAGACTAATATCTCTCAACTGGTTTAGACTACTGAAAAGTGAAACTTTTGCAAATTTCGATATCCCTGCAATAAAAACAAATTTCAAATATCTATCAAGAGCCTTGATCGTTTGATAAAATCCCTTTAGAACCTCCTTTATTTCATATGCTACTTCTGGCTTCTCTATGTTATCTGGTATAGGTTTATCATATTCGTCTACTAATAAAACTGCCTGCCTATTTGTTTTCCTGTATATGTTTTCAAACAGTTCGAGGTTTCGTTCTCCTATGTGATCCGATCTTATAGATACCCCATATGCAGAAGCCCAGTACTCTTGCCTGGATCTTATGAAGTTTTTCAACTCAAATACATTTTCAAAGTACATATCGAAAGAAAACCTAATTACCGGGTATATAATATCCCAATCTCAATTGGTTTCCAAGAATAACCCCTTAAATAGTTCTCTTTTTCCTTCAAAGGCACATCTAATCGTATCTAAAAGTAGTGATTTTCCAAATCTGCGTGGTCGTGAAAAAAATAATATCCTCCCTGGTCTACCAACTTCTTTATATACTGAGTCTTATCAACATAATAATAGTTATCACTTCTTATTTTCTCGAAAGAACTTACTCCGATGGGTAATTTTTTACCCACATCGATAGAATTTATATGAGCAATACTCCTTTAATCACTCAATCCCCGAACCTTAGAAATAGGTCAGTCATTTGTGTGATTGGAAAAGCAATTTCTATTTTTGCATTTTTGTTGGCATTTCAGAATTTCCCAATCCTCTTTGTACATTTTGCGCCCATTTTATCTGCCTAATATATTGAACGATATAGTTTTTTATCTGTTCTGTATGGTATTGAGGTATAATGGTAACCCATTTCAGTTTTATCTTCAAATCTCTTTGATATGTTAGCTGTTAATATTTTTTCTAGGTTTATGTTTTGTTTTATTTTTTGGTTTATTATTTAAGGTATTTTTCTTTTTTAATTTTTCTGAATGAATATTTAAAATACATACCATCGATATAATTTGTTTACACTATGTGATTATCTATTGAGTGACTTGGAAAAATGGTATCTGTGTGAATGTTTTCATATATTTCTGGTGTTATTCTCCCAAGGAGCTAAGATTTGGATTTTTTCAATTTATTAGTATTCCTGGAAAAGAAGCTAAATTAGAGTAAAGATACTTAGATACTCTATGTTATAACTTCCCTACAAAAATCATCTTCATGGTGATTTTTTGTTTAGAATTATTCTACTTAAGCCTGAGGAAATCTGATCAGCTTTTCTGTATATTTGTTTCAGATCTTTCTTATTTTAAATCTTCCTTGAATTATAGATATATTTTCAATTTAATTTATTTTATTTTCATACGTCGGGTGAGAAATTCAAAGAGTGAAGAAGCCTGCTATAAAAAGCTTTCCATAGGGTTAGTATGAAACTTCTAACATTGTATCACGAAGTGATATTACAAGTAGGAGCCTTCTACAATCTTACACAGTCAAAACCCAAAGCAGGAAGAAAGCCAAAAATCTCAGACCAGCTTCAGAAAAGCAAGACAGAAAAGAATTTACTCAAGCCTCGAGAAACTTATACAGCGCTCATTATTGCAAGAGAGTGCAGTTTGAAGAGCTCTACTACGGTGTTCTTGTGATGGTGTTGTGTGATAAGGCGAAGAGTGGTTGGTTTAGGAATTTGGTAGAGCTTGCTGAGGTGTATGGAGATAGAGGATACAAAGAATACAAGTCCATAAGGCAGGTGGTAGAGGGTGTGATAAGTTGTGTGAAGAGTTTCAATGCTGTAAGTAGATGGAAAAAGGGTATAACTAAGATGCTATGGCTAATTTCTCACCCAACGTATATATTTTCAATTTAATTTATCTTATTTTCAGGGGAGTTGTGGATAAAGATGCGATTGAATAATTTTTTATTTCTTTTCTATATATCCTGATGGTATTTCAAAATCTTGGGGATTATATGGTAATATTTTAATTTCATTCAGAAATGCTACTTGGATAAGTACCCTATTATCTTTGAGTAAATTGATACTGTGTAAGATATCTTTGCCTTGGGTTAGGATTGGCTTTAACAATTCTTTTATTCCTTTGTCTAGATTGTCAGAAAGATTTTGGACAGGAATATGATCTGTCGAGATATCTAGTTTATATTTGTTTATGTATTTTTCAAAATAAGAGATATCCTTAGAGCTAATGTTTCTTTCTTTTAGGAAATTTTTTAAATCGTTGGAAGATATAAAAATGGCTATGGCTTTGAATTGTTGATTGTTAATACTGAATAAGGCTTCTAATTCGATTGCAGAAAATTTCTTTGATTCAATATCAACAGAGGATGTTTTATAATTTATTGATATTTGTTGATTTGACTGATTATTATTCTTTTGTTTATTATTCTCTTTTTTTTCTTGTTTACTATCATCTTTAGCGGGATTGTTGTTGTATTTATACCATAGATCTAGTGATTTATTATCGGAATATACCTTTTTGATATACTCCTTGTTGTTATGGTCTATTCTTATTTCCTCTGTTATATTTTTACCTTTATTATATTTAACCATGGTGGAGAAGTGTGATTTATGGATTGTAAAAAACAAGAATTTGACATTAATTAGGTTATCTGTTTTCCATTGATCATAGGTAATATAGGCTTTACTCTTGTTTTCAACAGTTAGAAAGTAGTTAAATTTTGTGTTACCACCTAATACTAGTACATTGTTGTAAGAAAAAGATAGCGCTAATAAATTGACGTAGCAAAGTATTAGCAAGAAGATTATTTTTTTCATATAATGCTTTCTTCTTAAGTAGTTCTTGTATATGAAGAATTTTCCTACTCATATGAATTTGAAATTATGATTGACAATGATCAATAAAAGTTAATTATTAACGTGTAAGGATTTTTGAGATTTAGAAGGTTAAAATAGTTTATAGGAGGGGATGGAGCTGAAGACTACATAGGCCAGGCCGTGCCCACCTTCAGCGATTTGGCCCCTCCTGTTACCTGTGTAGAAGCTTTCCTAATAGCATTCACTCTCTTCTTTTCCTCTCTTGTTATACTTCTAGGTACTATTTTTTCGGAATCATAAAAACCAGTCTATTTCTATTGTTTTATTCTTTCCATATTTGAATTTTTTCTAATTGCGTAATTAAATTATGGAAAAGATCTTTTCTGGTGTAAATAATATCTGGATCATTAGAAAATAGTTCTAAATAAAATAGTATCTGAGGGTAATTTTTAAGGTACTTTTTCAAATTATGTATAATCTTTCTAAATCCTTCTATGTTTTTCTGTTTATAGATCTTATGAAAAGCTGCTGAAATTTGGATTATGCCTTTGACTAAATCTGATTTATTAGCCAGGTTTTTAGATGCTTTAACCTGTTGCCAAAATTCTTCCCATTTCTCATGAGCTTCCCAGAATCTATGTTCTCTAAACAGCTCCAAACCCTGTCTATACAAATCAAACAGATTATTCATATTCTATGATGTAACAGTTGTAATACCTGTTGATATTTTTTATCTTTTCTAAGTTTAACTTCTCCAAAGACATTTGGAGATCGTTAGTTTGGATAAATATCATTTTTTTACTAGTGTTATGATAGTAATCCATTTCATCAGAGAAGAAAACTTTTTGATATTTTTCGTAGCCATTAAAAATGGTCACATAATTTGCTCCGTGTATCTTAACAATGTTGTTATGATCAAGTCCAAATATACCTGGAAAATAATAATACATGCTTTTTTCAGAAACTACATAGAAATCAGTATTAGTATAAAAGACGATATAGTTTTGTGAATTATATGGAAAATTTTTTTCGAATAAAGGTTCTAATTTTTTGTTTGAAATGTAGATACAACTTGAGCTTCCACCATCAAGATTTAAAGCATCCTTTGTTTCTGAGAGGTAGTTAACTAGTTCATATATATTCAATCCATCTTTTCTGGTTCCTTGTAGACCGTAAATAACTTCGAAATTCAGCCGGTTTTCTCTATCAACGTAAATTACTGTTCTTGGAGCATCATCTGTTATGTTGTTACCTTTTAATCCAAAAGCTTCTGCTTCAATATCCATCATAAGTAAATGATCTTTGTATATAAGAGGACCTGCCTGAACGAGGAAATGTATATATCCCTGATTTCTCAGATAACTAATAAAATTTTCAAATTCCTTTTTCAAGTTAGGTAACCTATCAAATAGGAATGAAGACTGTTGATCTTTTTTGAGAATAGCCCAGAAACCTCGCGGAGGTCTCCACTCAACGGGATATGATACAATCTGATTATCATAAACCACACCAGCAACAGTACGGTATCTATTACCTGATCTTGCAAAGTATGTACCGTTTATAGCAAACCAAAAACCAGTTCTATTAAAATTAAGTTCTTCCCTTTTGTCATTGCATATAAAATTAATATTGAACAAACTAAAATCACTTATTTGTATTCCGTATGAAGATATTCCTTTTTTCTTTTGTAAAAAATCATCTACTGAGATCTGATAATAAAGCTTGGCTATTAAACGATTATCAGAAGAGTAAAAATATGTAGTAGTTCTGACTTTATATTCTAGGGGTAAAGAAATTGTAACTTTATCTTCATCCTGGGTGACATCTATTAATTCAAACGGTAGAGGATAAGGAGTATTTATTCTCAATACAGAATAAAAATTCCAGTTAATAGCTTGCAGACTGTATAAGGAGTAGTTGAATTCTTTGTTTTCTATCTTGTCAAAGGGTAAGAAAATATTAATTTCATGTTTGGATGGATAAAAAATTCTATAGGTGATTGGTTTTTGGATATTTATGTATAATCTTTCTGAATCATATAGAGCTTGCCACTCAAGATAATCTGATTTAGCTTGAGATTTTGACAGAAAGATGATAGATAGTAGAAATAAAAGGGTTATATAATTAGTTTTTGATAATTTGTTGTTCGATAAATTGGATGATTTGTTTGGATAAGTTTTTGACTCTTTGTGCATCTTCGATTTTGTAGTTTTCGTAGGGGGGTTTTAACATGTTTGCCCCGGGATACCTGGATATGATATAATGTTTGTCTATTTCTTTTGCGATCTCAAAGAGTTCTTCAGGTATATGTATTCTCTCATTTAGCGTCTCTAATAGGCTAAAAATAGAGTGTCTAAAAGATTCTAGGCCAAGTTTTTTAATAGCAGCCTTTATGACTTTCACTGTAGCTTCCTGATAGCAAAAGCAAGCCCATTCATAAAAGCCATTTGATATACATAGGTTTGCTACATCTAGATCTCTCATAGCTTGTTTATACCAAGAGTCTTGGATTAGCTTTTTTAGGTCCTTCTTTTCTTTCATAGAGATTTTATACTAATCCTTATCACAGGTTCCTTTATATTTAATACCCCAAAGATGATTATTATCTCTTGCTGATACTTAAAAGCTATGATAGTATAGTTTGCTATATTAAAGGTTATGTAGTCAAAATCTAGGCTTTTTTTAAACTCCTCTAGAGCAAACTTTACATCTTTAATTGTTTCAGATTGTATATCCTGCCCTAGAATTTTTTTCATATCAGATAAGACATATACGGCTAATATTTCTTTGTTATTTTTAAAAGTATTTATTACTTTTTCAAACATTATGTTTATTGTTCTTCCTCTGTTTTTTCTTCAGGTGTGGTGACTGTAACGATAGTTGTATCGGCTTTATTGATGAATTTTATATTTTTGAATTCTTCTTGTTTTATTAAATCGGATACGTGAATACTGTCACCAATATCTAGGGAGGAGATATCTATTAGTATCTTATCTGGGATGTTGTCAGGTAGGACTTTGATGGTTAAGCTGTTTAGGAGTACTTGCAGGATTCCTCCTTTCTTTACTCCTTGACTTTCTCCTGTTATTTCAATTGGAACTTGTATTTCAATAAATCTTCCTTCTTTGAGTCCTAGGAAATCAACATGAATTATTTTATCCTTGAGATAATCGTATTGTATTTCCTTTACTATACTTCTGTATAAGTTTCCATTTAAATCTATTTCGACTATTTGTCCTCTTCTTAGCTTTATTGCGTCTTTATGAGATATGGATAGGTTTATATTTTCTATATCTTTACCGTATAGGCAAGCAGGGACTAAATTATTATTTCTTAATTTCTTGGCTTCAACTTTACCGGGCTTTCTCGTATATCCTTTTATCTTCAATGATTCTTTTTGTTCTTTTTGAATGCTAGCCAGCATATGTATTTACCTCCAATTTTTCGGTATGATTCATTTATTAAAGTTCTATAAACTAGATATTTTCCCTACAAAAAGGTTTAAAAATTAAAGAATAAAATATAATCAATATGACTGAGATTTACTTATCAATCTCAATAATTCTGGTATTTTTGTTTTCTTTAGTACTGCGTTCTTCTTTTGTTTTAACGAGTATATTTATTGGGTCCCTAATCGCTTTATTAAAAAGCTACTATAATTTTCATTTTTCAACTGGAAGTTTTGAGATATTCTCAGAAATTGCCATATCTTTTATCTTTTTTTCATTAGGATTAGGATATACTTTAGATGCATTTTTACGTAACTTAAAGAGGACTGTAGTTCCTTCCATATTAGACCTATTGAACCTCTTTGTTCCTTTTACAATTACTTATCTTATAACCAAGGACTTCTTCTTTTCTTTTGCTTTGGGTATGTGTTTATATCCATCTAGTACAGCGATTGTCGTAAAGGTTCTAGAGTTTCATAAGAAACTAGCCTCCAAATCAACGGACATAATCATAGGAATCTTATTATTTGAAGATATAATACTAATAGCCTTATTATCGTTTCTAACTATTTTTTCAGCACATAAAAGCAGTTTTTCTAGTGTAATCTTATCGATTTTAATAATATCTGTACTGTTTACTATTTGGAAGTTTGTTTTAAGTAAAAGGCCATTGATTACTGAAAGATATTTACAAGAGGATGTAGGAATCTTTTTTAGCTTTGGTTATTTTTTATTTCTGTATTTTATTTGCAAGAAGTTTGGATTACCTGAGTTATTGATTATGTTTTCTGCCGCTTTATTTATTCCCACTGATATTTCAAACATGATAAAATCGAAATTGGAACCTATAAAAAATTTTTCAGTAGGTATATTCATAATCGACTTCACATCGAGAATAAACCTAGGTGTACTAAATAGTATTGACTACAGAGTTCTGATTCTTGTACCCCTCTTCGTATTTCTAAAGATAATAACAATCTATTTAGCTTTTAGATATGCAAGGATAAAATACAAAAGAGAGGATGTAATTTTTTTCATACCAAGAGGGGAATTTACGGCTTATATTTCAAAACTTGCTAACTTGGAAATATTTGGATTTCTTGCTATTATTTTATCAAACACAATAGCCCTGATAGAAAATATGTCGGTAAACAAAAAATCTACCTATATGCAAAAGAAATGACAAAAATCATATATTCTTTGTTGTTTACAGAGTAGAAATTATGAAAGTAAATTTCTTCTTTGAGTTTTTGTAGGATAATTGAAGGAATATATTTTTTCTTTACTGATTTATACTCTAGATATAAGAAAAGAGTGGACTTATTGGTTGAATTGAGATTATATAGCTTGATTTCGCTTCCCCATGGAGAGTAAATAAAAACACTTGCGATTTGACGAGGTAAATAATCTGTATAAGTATCTGTAAACAAGTCTGTTATTTTCTGAGGATAAGTATTTTTATCCATATAGTATTTCTCGCTAGCTATCTTGATAAACCTAACAGTTTGTATAAATTGAGTTAGTTTCCCATATTCAATATTGCGTGAGTAGTGATAGTAGGAAATAAGGATGAGAGAGAAAATAATGAGAGTGGTAACTATTATTTCTATAGCAGAGAAGCCCCCGTACAATTCCTTAATCTTGATTATTTATTTTGTAATACTTTTTCAATACTGCTTTGAGAACATTTAGTCCCAATGTGGAACAATTCGGTCTTAACAGATACACGTCCTTACCAATGAGATCTAATAGAAAGTTCAAGTCGATTTTTTCGAGCTCCTCTATTTTCTTACCTTGAAGGTTCTCAAGAAGTATAGATGTAGATGCTTGGCTAATCGTGCATCCACTACCTTCGAAAGACAATTCTACAGTTTTATCTTCCTTAACTTTTAGATAGATTTTTACTACGTCTCCACAACCTGGATTACCACCCTCTACTGCAACATCATATTTTTCCATTTCGTATTTGTAGGGAGAATTTTCATAATGCTCTAGGAATATTTCTATTTTTTCCTGATCTATTTTATCCATTTTATTCCTCTCTCTTGGGCATTTTTTGAGCTATTTCATATGTTTTTTTTTACCGTCAGTAATGACGGTCATACCTGCATATATTTAATTTCCTATTCCTATTACTATCAGTCTCTCCAGAAAACTTTTTTCAACCAGATAGTTGAAGTACATACCTGCTTTTTCTCGCTTTCCGTAACCCAACCAATATATTCTTGCTGGTAATTCTTCATCATCAGGGAAAAGTTTTAAAATAGCATTGTCAGTTTCATATATATCCTTGGGATTGGCAGAGAGAGCGCCCCACCTAAATGTTTCTTCACCTTCACGAAATAAAGGTCTAATATAAAGCTTTACAAATTCATCGAAAAGAAAAGCTTTCTTAAATCCTGCTTTGTATGCCTGTTTTCTTATGTTATTACCATATACTCTATCTTTTTTAAACTTGACCATATAATAACAATGTTTATGTATAGTTTCTAGAGTTCTAGGTATATAGTCTTGGGGGTTACTATTTCTCAATTTCAAAGCTTCTTGAAAGCTAATACCTTTGGGAAGGTAGCCGTTTAGTTCATCGTGTACAGAAGTTGGTTTATCTTCATTTTTATACTTTAGAGCCATTTTGACAGATTCTTCAGTAGAATCCGAAGTAACATGGAAATAGTTGGTCTGTATCCTTCTTTGAATTCTGTTTTTGTGTATTTCTGCTATAATCGCTACCCCTTCATTTAAAGTTATGGGTAATCTTTGTGCTACATCTACTCTTCCGGGTACAGTACTAACGATCATTTTTCTCCTTGAAGTATCTCCAAAATGCTGCTTTGCCAAAGAGTAGAAAATCTCGTAAGTTCCCTGGATTACACCTTGAGTACCTATCCAGCTACCTGCTGTTATTTGTCCATACATAGAGAGCTCTTGGGGTTCGAATTGTGTAAAATATTCCCATTTGACTCATTGGGAACTAGCATTGTTTTTAGCGACTTTTCCTGCTATACTGTAAAACACTAGTTCTGGAGAGTCTTCGGTGACCTCAGGATCAAAATTGAGTATTATTATTCTCAAAGCTAGCTCCTGTGGCCAGTCCTTGCAATACAATGTTTTCCCGTTATAAGCTCTTGTTTCTAACCTATACATAACCAAACTAACCTTATCGATATATCAATTATACATTTATACATTCGCAGATAATTGACCTGCTTTTGAAAAAAAACAATTTGGGCAATAGGAGAAGATGATTGCTTGTAATGCAAAATGTATAGTATTGCTGACTAATATCAATATTTTCGTCAACTTGTAGGCTAGGAAAAATGTATAAAAAACTTAAAAAAGGGAATAATGTATACTGGAAGGGGTAGTTGAGTAAAGAGACTGATACAACGGAGGTGATAAAAATGTTGACAGTAAGAGAAAGAAGACCTATGGGAAGAAGATCAATGATCTCTGAACTAGAAAGAATCCATAACTTAGTAGAAAACCTAATGGGAGAAATATTTGGTAGCATGACTCCTTCAACAACATCTACAACTACACCTTCTACATGGACATGGATACCACCAATGAATATGTGGGTAGAAAACAACACCCTACACTGCGAACTATTTGTTCCAGGTATAAGCAAAGATCAACTAGAAGTAAACGTAACCGAAGATACTCTGACAATAAGGGGAAATTATAAATCACCTTGGTCCGAAGGAAATATGCCAACCTTCTACCTCTATGAATACCCGTTTGGTAGCTTCTACAGACAAGTAAGCCTTCCATTCCCAGTAAATACACAAAACGTACAAGCAAAGTATGAAAATGGTGTATTAAGAATAACAATGCCATTGACCACATCAAATCCTCAAGGACACAGAGTTCAAATATCATAAATTAGATAATAAGTAAATAGAAGTTATCTGACCCCGGTTCCAAAAGACCGGGGTTTATTATTTTATTTATACCTAGCTGGTTCTTATTTATGCTTATCTAGTTCTCAGAAAAGTCTAGTTCATAGAAAAGAAGACAGTTATTCTGGTTGATAAACTATATCTCTTGTTTTTGAATCAATCAATTTCTACTGTTTAAAAGATTGCTACTAACGAATTTGTGTAATCTTTCAGAAAATTTGTTTTCAGGAGTTGCTCCTTCGATAAAGTTCTCTACTGTTTGATCTCCCTTAACGAGCCTGATAACAGTTTTCGGAACTCCGATTACGGAATATTTTTGAGCAAACTCAGGAAATTCAGAAACTTCTATGCATATTGTTTTTATGTTCTTCGATAGTAAAGCAAAAGCAGTGGAGATAATACTCATAACAGGACAGTAAGGGCATGTAGGAGTTACGAATACCAATAACTCTAGAAAAGAAGAATTTTTTTCGAGCATATCATCTATTTCAGCTAATGTTTTTAAAGTTGATTGTTGTAAGGGATAGATATCATTTCCAACCATGTTTATTAGAGAGATCAACCATGTAAATTCATAAGCCAATGGAATCCCTAGAAACTTAACGTTCATTGTTCTTGGATTATATGCTGAGTTTATTGCTATAACAGGTAAATCTCTACCCACTTGGTATTTTGCAGCTACTTCTTCATCTAGAACAGGATTAAAAATGCTTAACTTCATTCTTGGTAAAACTTCGTTTAATTCTTTCAGTAGTTGTTCTGCTTGGGAACAATAGGTACATCCTATTTTCTGCGAAAAAAGGATCAATTCAAATTCATTTTTTAGATCTCCCAACTGTTTTTTAATTTCTGCTTTATCTTCATCTGTAAGAAACATATCTTTACCTCCTTTCTATTCTCATATTTTCCATAGGACGTTTGCCCAGGTAAAACCAGCACCAAACCCGGAAAACAATACTATTGATCCGGGTTTTACTAATCCATTCATATAAGCTTCATAAAAAGCAATGGGAATGGAAGCAGCAGAAGTATTAGCATACTTCTCTATGTTATTATAAACTCTGGATTTATCTATTTCTAGAGTTTCTACCACTGTGTTTATTATCCTGATATTTGCTTGATGAAAAATATAAAGGTCGACATCGTTAGGTTTCAAGCCATTTTTATCTAGCAGTTTTTTTATTTCTGTGGGTAGGATAGAAACAACTTTTTTAAATACTTCTCTTCCCTGCATTTTTATGTATACTTCCCTTTCCTCTAAGGATTTTTTATCGAAAGGTTTTTTAGTACCACCTGCTGGAATGTATATCAATTCTGCTAGAGTTCCATCTGTACCGACGTTTGAGTCTATTATTCCTTTGTCCTTATCATTGGTTTGCGAAAGGACAAAAGCGCCAGCACCATCACCGAGGAGAATAGAGACCGTTCTATCCTGCCAGTCTAAATATTTTGATATTGCCTCGGCACCGACCAATAAAACATTTTTAGATAAGTTTGATTTTATGAGACTTGATGCAACGATAAGAGCATAGACAAATCCTGTGCATCCTGAAAAAACATCAAGTGTACCTGCAGATATTCCCAGTTTCCCTTGTAAAACAGAAGAGGTGGAAGGTATTAGGTAATCAGGTGAATTTGTAGCAAGTATTATATAATCTATGTCTTTAACTCCTTTTCTTCGAGCTTCTTCAAGTGCAATTTTGGAAGCTGCTAGAGCTAAATCGGAGGTACTTATTCCATTTTCTACAACATATCTCTGTTTTATGCCCGTTCTTTGATATATCCATTCATCAGAGGTATCCATTATTTTTTCAAGGTCAAAATTAGTTATCTTCCTACTGGGTACATATATTCCCAAGCCTGTTATTTCAACTCCAAACATTACTACTTAGAAGAAATAATTTTTGAAGAATTGCCAAACTTTTTCTATTACACTTCTTGAAGAAGTAGCATTAACTATTTTCAGAGCAGGATATTTACTTCTTTTAATTTCCTCTTTTATTTTAAAGCTAAAATGTTCCTTCATACCGTATAGGTTTATCAATTGATAGTCGGTAAATTTTTCGTCAGGACATTCAAAAAAGGAAAATTTTATCTCAAATAGATTAGCAAACAACTTAGCTATTCCTTTTAGTTTAGCCCCCCCACCAGTAAGAATAACGTTCGATAATATGTTAATGTCAAATACGTTTTTCATAGCTGTTTTTATCAGTTTAGCTATTTCTTCTATTCTTGGATGTATGACAGTTTCCAGTAAAACATTTTTAGACACTTTTTCTTTAGTGACAGTTTTAGAGGTGAAAATAGGTGTATAACTTACATATTCTTCTTCTTGTTGAGTTATATCTCCTATTCCTTGTAGGATTCTTTCTGATTCAGCCATATCTGTTCCCAGAGAAAAGGATATATCTTTGAGTAGATTTTTCAGTCCTCTCTTTATGTATACTCTTGTATAGGGAGTTCCTTCGAGGATAATTATGAGCTCTGTGGTAGAGTAACCAAAATCCATAACAGCAAATGGAGGATAATCTTTAAGTACTCTATAGCTTCCCAATGCTTTGGAGTAATTGACTATATTTGGTAGAAATGAAATAGTGTTTTTTTGGTTTAAGGAAATATTGTCACTAAATTCATAAGACATTTTTTCGAAGGGTTTTATAATAGTTTTTTTGTAGTCTGTTCCCACAGAGCATATTAACAGTTCTACCTCAATTGAGTTCTTAGCAGTCAACCCGAAAGGGTTATAAGTTCTATCTATAGAGTCTATTATATACATTCTTGGTAGGATAGAGATGATATTTTCATATTCTTCGGGTAGGGCTACGAACTTTTGGGTGTCGATCTTCCCTATTTTTGCTTTCCCCGAAATCCAGTTTTGTATGAATTCTGTGGTTATTTCCTGGTTGCTTACTTCTTCCTTAAAAGAAGAAATGGTGGTATATAGGTTATATCCTCCTACACTCAAAAGAACATTATCTATTGTTTGGACGTTAACTTCTGATTTGAGCTTCTTAAAGAGATTATTGATAAAATTTTCATATTCATAGTAGTCAACTACTCTGCCGAGATTTACTCCCTGAGTATCTTCTATGCCTATGACGATAGGTTCCAGGAAATCTTCACAATTTTTAGCGTTTTGCTCGTTAAATCTAAATACGGCATATTTTGTGTTTCTGCTTCCTATGTCTAAAAAAAGTATATTTTTCATATTAAAATTTTACCCCTATAGTATTCTTCGTCTCATTTTCTTTCCCTTCAGACATTCTCGACAAAGAAGGTAAAATTTTGAGTATAGATAATAGTATAAATATATGGTTCTGTTAAAGGAAAAGTTAGAAGAACTCGAATATAAAGGTGAAAAGAAAGATATTAAGATAGGTATAATAGGAGCAGGATACGTAGGCTTAGTTACCTCGGTTGGATTATCTTACAAAGGATATGATGTATTGGTCTTTGAGAAAAATAAGGAAAAATTGAGTCTCCTGAAAAAAGGAATATCACCATTTTATGAACCGGATCTACATAGATTCCTAACCAGTGCTCTAAACTCAGGAAGACTGAAATTCATCGATGAAGTTTCACAGATTATAAAAGAATGTAAGTACATCTATATCTGTGTAGGAACCCCAATTAAAGAAGATCAAACGTATGACATGTTTTTCCTAGACTTAGCGGCAAAAGAGATAGCTAACCATTTACCCACAAACGAACGAAAAATAATCATTATAAAAAGTACAGTTCCACCGGGAACAGCCAGATGGTTCCAAAAAATCATCTATAGATATCGAAGAGGTAAGAAAACCAACATTGAAGTAGCATCAATACCTGAATTCCTAAGAGAAGGAAATGCAATATACGACTTCTTTAATCCCAACAGAATAATAATAGGAATAGATAATAAGGAGATAGTAGATGATCTTAGACAAATATACCATGATTTTCCATCCCCAATCATAATAGTATCTACTATAGAGGCTGAGTTAATAAAACTAGCTTCAAACACTTTTTTAGCTACTAAAATATCCTTTATCAATTCTATATCAGACATATGTGAACAGTTAGGATGTGATATAGAGAATGTGAGAATGGGAATAGGACTTGACCACAGAATAGGTCTTGACTTTCTCAAACCAGGAATAGGGTTTGGTGGTTCGTGTCTACCTAAAGATCTCAACGCAATTATATCCCTATTCAAAGAAAAACAAATAGATCCTGTACTTTTTGAGGCAGTAAAAAAAATAAACAACGATAGAATAAATCTCCTCTTGAACAAAATAAAAAAAGCACTCTGGAATGTTAAGGGTAAAAATATTACTATCTGGGGAATATCCTTTAAAGCCGGAACAGACGACATAAGAGAATCACCTACCTTGAAGTTAATTCCAATGTTACTGAAAGAAGGAGCAAACTTAATACTTTATGACCCTAAAGCAACCAATAACTTCAAAAACCAATATCCCCAGTACTCAGTTAATACATCAATAAAGATAACAGAAAATATCTACGAAAGTGTCGTAAACTCAAACCTCATAGTAATAACCAACGACTGGGAAGATTATAAAAAAGTTAATTTTTCAAAAATATATGAACTGATGGAGACACCAATAATCATAGATGGAAGAAATATACTTGACCATGCTCTAATAAGTGAACATGGATTTGAATACTACAGAATAGGAGTCAATCATGAAAGCTCATGAAGTATCCAAAGTATTAAACATCCCTTTCAAAGAATTAAAAGAAAAAGCAAAGCAAGCAAACATAACAATCAATTCTCCTAATCAAAAACTAACAGATGAACAAATTTCGCTAATAGAAGAACTAATATCCCCCAAGACAATGACACAAAAGGAAGTAAAAGATCAAAAAGAAGAAAACCTAAAAAACGTTGAGGTAATAGAAAAACCAACAAAACAACGAATAAACGAAGAAGAAAAGATAAAAGAAGTAGAATTAACCCCACCTATAACAGTAGATAGCTTAGCCGAAGCTCTAAATATACATCCAAATCAGATAGTACAGATACTATTTTCCAAGGGACATTTAATAAGCAAAAACAGTACACTAGATATTAATTTGGCAAACGAAATAGCAATAGAATTTAACACACTTATAAAACTTAAGTCTAGAGAAGAGAGAGTAGAAGAAGAGGAAGAGTTATGGGTTTCAAGACCGCCAGTTGTAACAATAATGGGACACGTAGATCACGGAAAAACCACTCTACTAGATACTATACGTAAAACGAATATTGCAAACCTTGAAGCCGGAGGAATAACACAACACATCGGAGCTTATCAAATAGAATTTCTAGGTAAAAGAATAACATTTATAGATACTCCTGGACACGAAGCCTTCACAACACTAAGAGCAAGAGGAACAATGGTAACAGACATAGTAATACTAGTGGTTGCAGCAGATGATGGAGTAATGCCACAAACAATAGAAGCAATAAATCATGCAAAAGCCGCCGGCGTACCAATAATAGTAGCAATAAATAAAATAGATAAACCCAATGCAAATATAGATCGCGTAAAAAATCAACTAGTTACCTACGGATTAATACCGGAAGAATGGGGAGGACAAACCCCCTTCGTAGAAATCTCAGCAAAATATGGTAAAAACATAAATACCCTACTTGAAATAGTTCTACTGGTAGCAGAACTAATGGAATTAAAAGCAAATATAGCCGGCAAACCAGAAGGAATAGTAATCGAATCAAAACTTGACAAAAATAGGGGACCAGTAGCAACTATAATAGTTAAAAAAGGAATTCTAAAACCAGGGATGGCTTTTTACATAGGTAAAACCTGGGGTAAAATAAGAGCTATGTACAACGAAAGGGGACAACAACTGAAAGAAGCACCCCCCTCAACACCAGTAGAAATAATGGGAATAGCACAAGTACCTAATGCAGGAGAGAAACTAATAGTAGTAGAAAACGAAAAAATTGCAAAGGAAATAGCTACAGAAAACCAAAAAATAGAAGAATATAATAAAAAATTCTCAAAATCTTTTTCTATACAAGACCTCTTGTCTAAACTTCACAACAGCGATACTTTTCTCATAAATACAATAATTAAAACAGATACTCAAGGAAGTTTAGAAGCAATAAAAGCAATGATAGAAAAACTGGCAACCGAAAAGGTAAAACCCTCAATAATTCACAGTGCAATAGGAAATATCTCTGATAGTGACGTACTGTTAGCAAAAGCCTCTAACGCTATCATAGTAGGATTCAATATAAAAATAGAAGCTAACGCGAAAAAAATTATAGAAAAAGAAGGCATACCCGTCTACTTACATAACATAATCTACGAACTAATCGATAACTTTAAAAAGCTAATAGAAGGTAAACAAAAACCAGAGGAAATAGAAGTAGAAATCGGAGAAGTACAAGTTAAGCAAATCTTTAAAGTAAAAAACGGCAAAGTAGCAGGATGTTACGTTCTAAACGGCAAAATCACTAGAGACTCAAAAGTAGTTATAGAAAGAAATAGAGAAAAAATCTTTGAAGGCTTTGTGGAATCTTTACGTAGATTCCAAGAAGATGTAAAAGAGGTGATACAAGGCTACGAATGTGGAATAAAAATAAAAGACTTCAACGATTTCCAAGTAGGCGATACAATAAGAGTATTTATAAAAACAATCAAAGAATAAGGGGGTACCATGAGTTACAAAATACCTGAAAACCTGCTATATTCAGAACAACACGAATGGGTAATGATAGAAGATAACATGGCCAAAATAGGTATTACAGACTTTGCACAAAAAGAGCTAGGAGATATAGTATATATTGATGTTCCTAAAATAAATCAAAAAGTAGAATTTATGAAAGTATGTGGATCAATAGAATCCGTTAAAAGCGTATCAGATTTATATAGCCCCGTAGAAGGAATAGTAATAGATATAAACGAAGAGGTAATAAATAAACCAGAACTACTCAACCAAGATCCCTATACTTACTGGATCTTTAAAGTAGAACTAAAAAACTTCGATAAATATCAAAATAAACTAATGACAGCAGAAAAATACAAAGAATATATCGGAGCATCATAATGGAAAAAATATACAAGGTACTGATCATACTCTTTATAGTAGTAAGTTTACTTTTAATAGTTGGGGTAGCAAGTTATGTTACCGAAAGATCCGGCCTATCGGGAATAATGGGACAAGCCCCGGAAACCAAAGCACAAAAAAAATTAACAAAAGAAGAAATGATCCAAAAATGGACATCCATAGTAGCCTATATCTTTCTTTTCTTAGCACTTCTGCTAAGCATTATATCCCAACAAATTTTTGAAAAATATTAAAAAATCTCGATAGAATTCTGATTATCATCTATCTTTCCTCAAAGTGTTTAATAGGAAAGACAAAACTAGAAAAGACAAAGAAAGCTGAATAAGCTCTATTGAAGACTCCATGGGACTGGTATACGGTTGACTTACAAATTCGTTTTCAAAATATACAAATTCTTTCTCTTCATCCTCGTTTTGTATAAACTGCAAACTGTATGAATTATACAAAGAAGTCTTGGAGAGCAAAACATATATATTTTTAGAAAAGAAAGGAGAAATAAATAAGAATACACCTGTAAAACAGATTATTGTTATTATAATTTTTTTGATTACATTTTTTCTCATTTCATTGATTTATTTGTAACTTATTTATGTTTCCTGCCTCGTCTCTTATGAAAATATAACTATTAAGGTCTAGCTTATTGATAGTTAGAGTGTATTCGTAAATATTTTTTTCCCTTCTATTCAAAATCATAGGTATAGTATTTTTTTCGTATTGTATGAAAACTTCAACAAAAGAATCATCTTCAACTACAACTCTCAGTACGTTATTAGAATAGGTGTATTTCTTTACAATTGGTTCTGTATTATCTATAAATATTTCGAATTCTTGCTCTTGAATGAAATAGTTTGATGGATTTAAGAGAGAATCATCAATACTAACTTTGAGCTTTACTTTTCCGTGGATATTTAGGTTAGAAAGACTTAAAGAAGTGTTTGTGGAAAAATCAGGCGTATTAACATCGGTCTTTTTTGTTTCTATCTGTTTTTTATCAATTTCTACCCACTGTTTACCATCATAATATTGCAAAACTATATTTACCTTATCTCCATTTGGATCCCATATATTTAGGTTTATAGAATTTTCAGAATTGTAAACCTTTTTTGTTGAATCAATGATAAAGAATGGTTTATAATTAATTTTTTTAAACAGTCCGTAAACAGAGTAGACAGTTGTTTTGGGGTATAAAACTATTTTGTATTGGAAGTATCGATATCGTAGAGATCTGTCCTTAATTTCCTTGTAGTTTATCCATTCTGTCCAGGTTTGATCAACGATAGGATTATTACCCATTCTGAAAAATAATTCATAATTTCCTTCAGCTCTTATAATGAAATCATACAAGTATTTTTGCTGTCCAGCATCAAAAATTTTTGAAACATAATACCCCTTCTCATCATCTTTGGAATAGTCAAGAAAGTTAACTATTGTGAACGTGTTGGATATGTAAGGGATATAAAATTTATCTGAAGAATTTATAAAAGATATGAACCAATAGAAATTTTGAATAGAAAGAGTTTTCTCCCAATTAAGGTTATTGGTCTTCTGAAAAGTATTATTTATCGTTCCCAGAAGATGATCTTTCTTTATCGAAAAAACGGATAACTTATTACCCTTGTAGCTGAGATATATTCTATCTTTGAAAGTTGTTATATCTTCTATATATCCTTCGTTATCAAAACCATCGTAGAGAATGGGTCTATTGAATTCGTCGTTTTTATCGTAGTTTGGTACAATATATAAATAAGGTTTTGGATAGGTTCCTATAAATAAATTTCCATCTATTACTTTCAGGGCAGTAATGTTTTCTTGATAGGTCTGAAAATATATTTTTTCAGTATCATTCATCTTCAAAACCATACCACCATAGCAAGCAACCAAAATATTATCCCCGTCGATAACAAGATTTGAGATATTTATAAACGGTAGAACCTCTTCTTTTACTTTTTTACCGTCAATAGAAAAGAACACAATTGAAGAGGGATATTTAATATTGGCTGCTACAATATAATTTTTATAGAAATCTACATTCTGCCATACATATTCAGTATCTATTCTTCTCTCTATAGAGAAATCAACAGGATTAATAATCAATATTTGACCATCAAAAGTACAAGCTATTATCTTTCCTCTGGAAAATCTTACGTCAGAAAATATTCCATTAAATTTCAACGAGTGTTTTGTTTTTCCCAGATAATCGAAAACATACAGACTAGTAGTATTATCAAAATTATAACTAAAGCCGAGAAAATTTTTGTTATGATACAATATCTTGAATAGAGTTTTTCCAAATTTTATTTCTCTAAGTTTTTTAGGATGAGATATTATATTCGATTGATAATCAACTGCTACATTTTTCTGAATACCGTCTATTAGGTCTTCGTACCTGGAAAGATTTACCATATTTGAGTAACCTTCGGCATCATCTTTCTGAGATTTTTCTTTAGATAATTCTTTATCCCCATCTCCTTTATCATAATCTTTTAAAACATCATATATTTCTTTTTGTATATCCTTTTCGTCGGACATTCTCCTTAAACGTTGACCAATAAAAATTTTATCATTATTATTTGAGATTATGTTTTTGATATAGTACATCTCTTCCTTATCTTTTTTCTCTCTTTCAGCTTTTGATATTGAACCATTTACATCTATCTGGAAAACATCATAACCAACGGGTATAAAGTTAGTTTTATGTTGGATTATAATCGGATAGTATGAAAGGTAGATAAAAGGCATACTATATTGTAGATAATACTTATACATTTGAGGTGTAGTCAAAGGGAATATTTTACCATGAAGGTTTATAGCACCATAAAGTTTAGTTGAGATAACTACTGCAATTGACCTAGGATCCGGTGTAGAAAAAAAGTTTATGTAAGTAATTAATTGATTAAAATCTTTAGGGTTACTGGATATTATGCCTAGTTCCTCAAACATTCTGGGTAAATCATACTGACCTCCGACACAGAAATTTAAACTTTCGTTTGCAGCTTCACTTGGAAAAACAACATTTATAGTCTCTCTTCCACTTCTCTTAAGGACCGGATCAAAATAGTTGATGTCAAAACTTATATTATTCTCCTGTCTACCAGATATAGAAATATTATTTATTATACCCAAATTCTGATTATTAAGATTCAATGAGTACTTTATGTAATTTACTTTATTATCACTGGCAGGGATATTGGAAAGAAAATTCAAGTATTCATAAACCAAGCTTAAAACTTTTTCAATTGGAGTATTAATGGAAGGTATAGTTATATTCTGGACTCTACCATTAATGAATCCTACATTCATGGAAAATTCATAAGGTAAATCTGATTGAATATATGGATTAACAGCACTATAAAAGGCTATTAAACTGAGAACATACGTTAATTTTGGGTTATCTACCACATAACAGGAGTAGTTTTTGATTCTTTTATTTGAAGCTAGTAATTCTATATTCAGAGGAATCATTTTGCTTTCTTGTCCAATCTTACCAAGAACTCCGTAGTTACAGTCAAAAATAATAGATCCTATTTTTTGATCTGTTATGGCTGAAAGTTTAAAAGAATCGTCATACCTATTTACAATTGATATGACGTTTGATTTATATACAGGCATACTTACCTTACCAAGGTTAAACATGGAGTGTCCGAAAGCTAAGAAGTATCCTTCCTTATCTACTTTAGTTAATGTTCCGGTTACAAATATCTTTATATCTCCATCAACAAGAGCAACACTAATACTACTTCCCTCTTTTATACTCTCATCAACAGCCTTTGTCTCTTTGATAGATATATAGCTAAAGGTAGTATTCGAAGAAAAAATCTTTCTTAGATTCCCGTAGAATAGGTTTACTGATTTTTCATTTGGAAAATTTACCACAAGTGGAATAGGACTAGAAAGGTTATTTTGACTATCTACCTTATGACCGTCTTTAATCCTGTTCATATATTCTATGGGTATAACATAAGCTAGTGGTTCTTTCTGGAAAGAATATCCTGCAAATAGAGCTCCCAAAACTTTACCATTTGAAATCAGGGGACTACCGCTCATGCCAGCAGCCACAGGCAAATTCTTATCCTTAAATTTTATTACATAAACCTTCATATTGGGAGAGTCTTGAATGTATATAGGCTCTGGAGTTAGAAGCTCTACCTCTATCTTCTCTACACCCTTACCCAAATCAGTTAGTATATAATACTCAGCAAAAGAAAAACTCCAAATAATCAAAATAAATAGTACTAGTATTCTCTTCAACACACAATTCACTTTTATAACCCCTTTCTTTTTTGATGATTTATCTTAGTCTTTTTCAACACCTAGTGAAAAATTATTGACTTTGTTAAGAGAGACATTATATGCTTCCATCGAAATAACCTGAAGAGTATTTTTTATTTCTGTATACAATAAATTAAAGTCAATATTTCCAAATTTTTCTATAAAGCGAACTATATTAAAATCCAAAAGAATAGGGGTTATAGAGATACAATTATTATATACTGCTTCTATATCACTTATTTCAGAACCTTTTTCAAAATATTCTTTTATTTTCTGGTTAAAATCGATGTTATTCTCTAGTTTATATCTTTTCCAGTATATCCAGAAGTAAAGGTTTTGTCTTGGATCATGACGAGCTTCTAAAAAAGCTATATGTCTAAAACAACTTTGATATGTGATTAAAGGAGGAATATCTTTCCTTAATGAAGAAAAGGGAGGAATATTTATATTTAGAACAACATAGCTATATTTCCCAAGAATTTTTCTATACCTAGAGATAAATTCGTACATGAATATACTTGCAAAAGTATAATCAGGATCATCATATTGGAATAAACTGACGGCAACTCCTGGGATTTTATAAATCATAGCTTCTATGACGGCAGAAAAAGTTCCTGAGACAGTAAGGTCCATTCCTAAATTAGCTCCCCTGTTTATACCTGATATAACAAGGTCTATTTTGTTTTCTAAATATCCATGGGCTATGATTACGCAATCAGCGGGAGAACCTGTACAGTTATATATCTCTATCTTACCATTCTTATATATCTCCTTTATTCTTACTGGTATTTGATATGTTATGGAATGACCACTAACACTTCTCTCTCTATCCGGAGCAACTACTATTAGTCTGTCTACTATGTTATATTCATCTTTCCCAAAAGACTGGTATAGCGATATTAAGCCTGGGGAATTATAACCATCATCGTTTGTTAAAACTATATTCATGGATGTCTAGATTATAGGTCTTTCAAATCAAATATAGACTTTTCTTTTTTTTGAGAAGTTTTTGTATAGTTTTGTCCTAGTAGTAAATCATCATGTTTTTCTTCTTTCCTATCAGCTTTTTTCTCCACTTTATCAGATTTTCTATCGATTCCAGGTAGAGTAATATCTTCGTTAGAAAACGTTAATTTTTCTTTTTTTACTTGTTTAGATATATTAACTTTTACCTTTTCAGCGTTGACTATACTTATGATTATCAGAACTAATGTCAAAACGGTGAAAGATATTGAAAGTATTAGAATAATCCTTTGAATGTTTAAAACCTGATGAAGTTCCATAGATTCCATGATTTAATCTACCTCCAATCTTAATTTATCCATTTTAGCAAGTATATCCTTCAATATAGGTTGAGGAACAAAATTAGAAATATCACCACCGAAAAAAGCTATTTCTTTTACTAGAGAAGAACTTAAAAAGTTGTATTCAGACTTGGTCATCAAGAGTATAGTCTCGACGTTAATTAGCCTTGAATTAACAAGATATTGTTGAAACTCGTATTCAAAATCAGAAATAGTTCTTATACCCTTTACGATAAAGCTTATATTTTTTTCTCTTATGTAATCTACTAGTAATCCCGTATAACTATCCACTAAGACCTTATTATTGTCCGGTATACACTTTTTAATTAGTTCTACTCTCTCATTCATTGAAAATAATGGTTTTTTCCTGTAGTTATTCAGAACAAGTATAATGAGTTTATCGAATATATTTGATGCGCGGTTTATTATATCCAGATGTCCGAGGGTTATGGGATCGAAACTACCTGGATATACAGCAACCTTAGCCAGATATAATGAATCCCTCATCTTCGGAGGAAGTAGGTTTAAGAGGTTGTTTTTCAACCTTTGATTCAGGAGTAGCTTTGGAATCAGTTTTTTGAGCTTCCTGCTGTTGAATTGCAGAAAGAAATCTAGTTATTTCTTCATTTGTCAACTGCCTGACTATCAGAATATAATCCATTATCTTTTCATCATTGAGATATATCTCTACTGTATAATCTCCGAATTCATCAAATTGGATGTCTTTGAAGAAATTAACCATTAGCTGAGGAGTGTTTAGTTGCTTAAGTTCGAAGTCTTGCTTACCTGTGGAAATTAATTTCTGTCCCGATGGTTTCTTTATTACTATTTCTTGTTCGAATTTTCCTTGACCGTTGCTCCATCCATTGGCTATATAAAAAGAAACGGGAGCATTAGGATAAGGTAACTCATAGAAAACGTACGAAAATATCGGTGGCTTGTCTTCAGTCTCCAATTCCAAACACGGAATCGAAAATTGCAAAACTGGCTTTTTTGACATAATTTTTACCTCCTTCCTAACTTTCATTTTTCCTTTTCAAAACTGGTAAACCTAAGAATACTGGTAAGCTATCTCTTTCGTTAAATGTCTTTTCTATGTGATCCAATTTGTTTATAAGTAAAGTAAGGTAGTTTTTTGTTTCTATAATCATGTCATTTCTTATCTCTTTTAGTGTATTTATTTGTTGTATAAGATTGGAGATATTTTTTTGGACGTTTATTCTTATTTCTTCGGCTTCTTTAGTGGCTTTTGAAATTATGTATTCTGCTTCATTTTTTGCCTGATGCTTTATCTCTTCAGCAAGCTTTTTCGATGTTATAACTGATTCATTTATTATATTCTCCATTTTTCTATATGTTTCTAATTCTTTTCTTAGGAATTCTACTTGGTTTGCTAATTCTTTATTTTCTTTCCATAATCTAGTATATTCTCTTTGTATCTGTTCTATGAATTCATCTACCTCGCGGGTATTATACCCTATCCATGAAATCCTAAATTTAACTCTAGAAATATCACTAGGAGTAATAATTTCTTCCATTATACTGATAATCTTTTTCTTCCCTTTAGTCTTCTGTTTTTTATTATTTTTCTTCCTGATTTAGTTGCCATCCTTGCGAGGAAGCCGTGTTTTTTCTTTCTCTTTCTATTATTGGGTTGATATGTTCTTTTGGGCATAAGATTACCTCCTATTAAGTACTTCTATGGCTTTGTTACATTGTATATCTTCCTCAGTGTAAAATTTTGTTTGATCAAAATTATTAACATTTACCTCTATGTCAAGACTAACTTTTTCTTTGTAGATATCCCTGTTAGAAATAGTGAAATACTTACCAATTGTCAGTTTTAATACTCCTTGATCGAGCAAATTATATAGGGTTTGAACAGTGTTTTTACCGTATGTTTTTGAGCCTATAATAATGACATCGTCTTTGAGGTAATCTTTTAGGGATTGAACCAATATTTCTGAAGCACTGGCTGTATAGCCATTAACCAATAATACAACTTTTGAATATTCTATCTGTTTAGGATATTTAGTGTAGAATATCTGTTCTGAGCGACCTCTTGTTTTTAGCTTTACACCGATTTTATTTTGACCTATGAAATACGATAATATATTTATAGCTTCATCGAGTAGTCCTCCACCATTGTTTCTCAAATCTATTATGAAAACGTTCGGGCTATTTGATTTCTTGTAAGCTTCCAAAAATTCTTTAGATGTCCCTGTACTAAATGTTTTTATCCTATAGATATCTATTCCGTCCTTTGTTATATGCTTTATACTTTTTATATGAATTATTTTTCTTACTATGTTGAATTCCATAATTTTGTTTTCTCTTTTTATTGTTAGTTTAACTGTAGTGTTTTCTGGACCTCTAATCATGGATTGTACAGTATCTAGGGAGAGATTAGTTATATCTTTTTCATCTACCTTTATTATTTTATCACCTGCTTTGATACCCACATGGTAAGCAGGAGAATCTTCTATAACTTCGACAATTGTTATTTCTCCACTCTCTCTATTGTTTCTAAACATTACTATTCCAACACCGCTGAAATTACCACCTTGAATATTTTCCTTGAAAGTCTTATACTCTTTGGGACCCATATACTCAGTATAGTTATCTAACGTAGAACAATAGCTTTGAATAGTAAACTTTAGAAATCCTTCATTAGTTCTGATACTGTTATAGAAGTTTTTATATATTTCTTTCTGGCTAGAATTTAGTTTCTTGGAATTCAGAGAGGATTCAATATCCACTTGGGATTCTTTTACTTCTTTAAACATTAGGTTATAATATTTTTCGAAATCGTTTATTTGTTGTTTTAAACTATTTGAAGTTATTACATAAAGTTTAGAATTAAAACCTCCGTAACGGAGAGTATTATACATTTTTTCGAGGGTTTGGTTTAGTTTAGTTTTAATATCTATTTCTTCTACGAAATCTCTATAACTGTAAGCAACTATCTGTCTGAATAATTCGAAAGAGGTAGTTCCTATATCAACGTTGCCATTCGCTCTTGGTGTATTCCTAGACAATATAACAAAAGATATTATCAAAATTAGTAAAAGAATAATAAAAACAAAGACTTTTACTTTCATCTTTGGTAAAACAGTTTGCATTTTGTTCATAATATTTCTTTTCCCCCCAATATTTGGTCGAATTCTTTAATTTTATCTATGACATTCTTTATTACCCAGTCGGGTGTAGATGCACCGGCAGTAATACCGACTTTATCATCATGTTTAAACCACTCTATACGCAGATCTTTCTCATTCTGTATATGATAAGTTCTTTTACAATAACTTTTTGCTATTTCATATAATTTTATTGTGTTTGAACTGTGTTTACCTCCTATCACTATTACGATATCAACCATGGGAGCTAATTTATGTATGGCTTGTTGATTTTCATCAGTAGCGTAGCATATTGTCTTAAAGTACCTAACTTCGGGTATAAAATCCATTAGATAGTTTACTATTTTTCTTACTTTATCTATTTTTTCAGTAGTTTGTGTTACGATACCGATTTTTTTAAATTTATCGAATTTCCCTTGTTTTCTTAGTTCTTCAACCTCTTCGACGTTTTTAACTACAAAGTAAGGTACATCACCTTGGATATAACCTATGACACCTATTATTTCTGGGTGATCTTTATTCCCTATTATCAATATTGGATAATTTTCTTTAGAAAGTTTTTCAACTATTCTATGTACCCTCATAACGTAGGGACATGTTCCATCGATAACCTTTATACCCATCTTTTTAATAGTATCGATTACCTCTTTTTTTGCTCCATGGGTCCTTATTATCACTTTTTCTGTTTTTTCTACGTCAATATCTGTTAAGCTATTAACATAATTGATACCATTTTTTTTGAGATAGTCAGTTAAATCTTCGTTATGTATTATTGGTCCAAAGGTAACAACATTTTTTTCCTTATTTTCAATGATCTTCATTGCTATATCTACTGTTCTTTTGACACCGAAGCAAAATCCCATTTTCTCAGCTAAGAATATCTCCATATCTTCTTTCCTCCAATTTCTTAATCAATATTTCTATTACTTCTTGAGGTTTTTTTCTTATTCTAAAGCCTGATGCTCTTTTGTGTCCTCCTCCTCCAAAAGAAGATGCTATCTCCTCTACGTCAATCTCTCTGGATCTCAAACTTACTCTACAATACTCTGGTTCAATCTCAAGAACAACGAAAAAGAGTTCTGCTTCATGAATGAAAAAAATGTTCTCGATGACATTGTTGATGTCAGCCTTATCAAAACCCATACTTTCCAGTTTAGTAAATTCATCACTGGTAACATAACCATACACTACCCTACCTCTTTTTACCAGATTATTGTACAGAACAGATAGCATTTTGTAGTACATAAATTTCCTAGATCGTATGGTTTTTATTATATCTTGCCAATCAACATAGTTTCTTAACTCGGCCAGCATAGATAAAGTTTTACTACTTACATTATTATAAGACAACATTCCTGTATCTGAGATAACTCCCATGACCAAATAGTAAGCTATATCTGAATCTATAGGTATACCATTTTGCTTTATGATATCGTATAAGACTTCATTGACCGAGCTTGAGTTAACGTCAACATAGTAATAATTACCAAAAAGATCATTAGATATATGATGATCAATATTGATAATAATCTTTGAATCCATAATAGGTACCACTTCTGTGAATCTTTTATATGATCCAAGCTCAACAGCTATTATACAATCGAAGTTATTTATATCAACTTCGTGAATAACATCGGTAAAGAGGTTTCTATAATCCGATGGTATTGGATCTTTAGAAAAGAGAACAGGCTTTTTGGCAAAGTATCTGTTAAGCAGGAATTGAATTACTTTCATTGCACATAAACAATCCAAATCTGGATTCGGATGAGCTACTAGAAGCACGTTCTTAACCCTTATAAATATCCTTCTTAAATCGAAAAAATTTACATTAGTCTTCAACATTTCTTTTTTCCTTTATTTCTTGTGTTTTCTATTAGATGGTTTATCTCGTAAGCAACGTATATGTTTATTTGTTTTTCCAGTTTTATATTTACTACTCTTAGGGAATTTTCTTCGTTAGGGTAATTTTTCTCCACATATTCCTTGTTTAGTTGATCGACAAAAATTATATTGACATCTTTGCTGTCGATATCCTCGTAATTTTTTATTTTTTCTAGTGCCAATGGAAGTGGTAGGGATAAAAGGCTTTCCAGAAAAATTTGAGTCAGAATAGAACTCATACCCTATATCATTTCTATTCTATTATCAGTACACAGCATCCTTCCATTAAAGAATAAAAACAAGGGAACTACTACAAATAAGACAATAATAATTAAAGAATGTACACTGAAAAACTAAATAAGCTAGCTTATTATCTCCTGATATTGTTGTTTATAGTGATAATATATCAAATAAGTCTCTTTTTTATCGATATAGTTGTAATATATTTCCTAATGCTTTTTTTCAGCATAATAATAAAGCCCATCACAGATAATATTGAAACTAGGTATAAAATTTCAAGAGAACTATCAACTCTAATAATAATAGTTTTCGTTTTTGCAATCGTAATCTTTTTAATACTTGTACTTGTGTCCAACCTATACTTATCCCTGATTAATATCTTTAAAACACTACAACAAAATTTAAGCTCAATATTTGTTTCAATATCAAGTACTCTAAATACATATCTAGGGTTTTTAGATATAAAAATCCACAGTGATCAAGTATATCAAAATCTACTAAAAAAACTTAATGAAAATATTCCTCAAATAGCGGAAAAAATATTTGATTTAGCTTTTAGCGGAGGTAAAATAATATTCAATACATTATTAGTTGCTGTACTTACTTTCTACATGGTAAAAGATTACGAAAAAATTAGAAGCTATAAAATAAAAATCATAAGCAAAATTTTTAATACGAACATAGAGGAAATAGAAGAAGTAGTAAGAATTTCGGAAACTATATTAAGGAAGTTCATATTAGGTCAGTTGTTTGCAGCAACATACATATTCCTTTTCACAATGATCTCTTTGTATCTGTTCAAGGTAAAAGAATACTTTATAGTGGCATTGATAGCAGGAATATTTGAATTAATTCCTTTCATTGGTGCTTTTTTAGCTTTCTCAATCTCAATACTATTCCTGATAGATAAAGGTATAGTAAATGTGATCATATTTGTCATTTTAGCTACAATAGCATATCAGATCTTAGCAAAAATAATCTATCCTAACGTTGTAGGAAAAATACTAAATATTTCTGTCATAACAGTTCTAATCTCGATAATGGTGGGTCTTAAGTTCTATGGTATATTTGGTATGTTTATCTCAGTACCTATGATATCCATTCTAAAAGTACTGATAGATAGAAAGCTTAATAGAACACACTCATGATAACAGGCAGAGATAAAAAAATATAGTTCTTATATGAATCCAAAAATCTATCTATTCTGACATGATAATGTTCCTCAACAAGGTTGGGAGTAGATTTGCTTATAATCGCATATGCTATTCCAAAATTATCTACAACGCTATAATCTAAAATAGAATTTCTCTTGCATCTAAACACTATATTACCGTCTAGTTCTAAAATATTTATAGAAGAGAAAAAAGGTAAAATAGCATTAGATACTTCAACCCTATACAAGTTGTAGAAAGAATCATTAAAATTGTATTTTATCCACAGGGAAGAATCAAAAACTCTTTTCTCAATCTTGAAAACTACTTGATTACTAAGAATAAATTCCCATTCCATCTTGCCTATAAACCTGAAACTCATAAAACTTATTATCCTTGATAGAATATCCTTCTTGGATTTATTTTCTATTCTCAGTATGTTTTCTTGAGAGAAAGCATCCTTTATAAATCCTTCTTTGGATAAAACATTTATGACAACAATAAAGTTATTTCTTATATAAAGCATTCACTAATAGTTTCTATATACTAATGAGTTAACGAAAAATCTTAGAGAATCCCTAAAAATATCTTTCATACCAATCTTTTCTGAAATAATATCCAAATATTTTAGATCCAAAAATTCTTCCGATTTCTTTATAGAATTTTCTAACAGATCTTTTCTTTTTCTTATTTCAGTGGTTACGACCTTTGAAAAGTAAGAAGGATTTTTTAACCATAGATTTTTGAATCTACTTTTATTCTTAAAATCCTTCATAAGCAAAATTAATGGATAAGTTATTCTACCCGATAGTAGATCGTTATTTGAATCCTTCTTCAGTATTTTTTCATCCTGAAAATAATCTAGTACATCATCAACTATTTGAAAAGCAACACCGTATTTACTGAACAAGTCATATATAACCCTTGCAGTATCATTATCGAAAGAAGTAGTAGTATATCTACAACCTAGATGATAAGCTATAACAGAAATAGCTGCAAACAACACACCTGTTTTCAGATACAAAATCTCGAAGTATTCCTCATCCTCAAGGTAAACGTTATACTTATTTTGATACTGAAGAACTTCTCCAAAACACATGTTTTCCAAAGCTTCCATAAGAAGCTTAGAGTAAAGTGGGTCCACTTCGTAGGACTTATTGAGAACAGATATTATAAGGATGTCGCCAAATATCAGGGCTCCATCAATACCGAATTTAATATGAACAGCTGGCTTTCCCCTCCTCTTTTTTGCCCCATCTAGAATATCATCATGAACTAACGTTGCAGAGTGAGCCAATTCGAATATAGCACCAAGTTTGAAAACTTTATCCCAAAAGTTCTGATCCCAGTATCTTTTCAAATCACAAACCATTCCCAACAAAAAGATATAAAAGAAAGAAGATCTTACCATTTTACCAGAATAAATCATATAATCGTTGATCCTCTTTACAAGCCAATTCCTATTTGTAAAATCAACCATTCCCTTTATATATTTTAGCGTATAGTCCTTAAGATTAAGGATAAAAAGCATTAAATCTCTGGAGTTATTCATGTTCTGGAATTCGTTCAAAAAATCCAGATCAAAGTCACTAAATACCAAGCTTTTCATTTTTCGTTATATATCTTGTTCAAAGATGTATATACATTTTTTATGGTGGGTAAGACTTCACTTACGTCTAATTCTACTGATAACCCTTCTGGTATCAGCTTTCTTGCTTCAGACTCAGGCAAAGTCTTTCCAAATCTGGGGTTAAATTTGAGTTCAACTATATTCCTGCTTATTTTAGCCCCCACAACTAAACATAGTGGAATTCCTATCAACTCCCAATCTTTAAACTTTACACCTGCCGATTCTTTACGATCATCCCAAATAACTTCAATATCGCTATTTATCAACTGATTGTATATGTTCTCCGAGACATTATATTGATTTTCATCATCAACGTTAATAGTAATTAACTCAACGAAAAAGGGTGCTGTATTAAACGTCCAAGTTGTCGATCCTTCACTGGAGTACATCTCAACTATAGCAGATAATATTCTGCTTACCCCTATACCATAACATCCCATTATTATGGGTTTTACTTTTCCATCCTTATCTGTAAAGAAAGCTCCTAAAGGTTCGCTGTATTTAGTTCCTAACTTAAATATATGCCCTAACTCTAATGAGGGATATATCTTGTATTCACCACCACATTTGGGACAAACATCTCCATCATTTACAATGGCTAGGTCATAAAAATCACTGATTAAGATGTTATCATAATCAATTTCAACGTAATGGTAATCTTTTTCATTTGCTCCAACAATTATGTTTTTTAAACCATAAACAGAATAATCGGCTACTATTTGTACTTTGTTTTCTAGTCCAATTGGTCCTATAAATCCCTTTACACTACCAATCTTAGTAAAATCATCCTCTTCTGCAAGAGAAAAGTCAGAACCTAAAAATTTGGACAATTTTATATCGTTCACTTCCTTGTCACCTCTTATCAGAACTAGAATATACTTACCCCCAGAACGATATAGTATACTTTTAACAAAATCAGTTTCTTTTCTGTTTAGAAAATCTACCAACTGTTTAACAGAACTGACATTTGGAGTATGAATTTTCTGGATATTACCTATGGGTTTATATTGGTAAGAAATTTGTTTCTTTTGGATTTGAGCTATTTCGGTACTAGCGGAATAACCACATAGAGTGCATTTAGCAAATTTATCCTCTCCAGCTTCTGTGATTACCATAAATTCATGAGATACATCCCCTCCTATAGGTCCAGAAAAAGCTTCCACTACTTCAACAGGAATCCCTAGACGTTTAAATATTCTTATGTAAGCTTTATAAACTTCTTCGTAAGTTCTGTCCAAACATTCCCAGCTAGTATGAAAACTGTATAGATCTTTCATTATGAATTCCCTTGCTCTTATTAATCCACCTTTTGGTCTGATCTCATCCCTAAACTTTACCTGTATCTGATATAATAGCAACGGTAAATTTTTGTAGGTCTTTACAAATTTAGAGACGATGTCTGTTATGATTTCCTCATGAGTGGTTCCCAGAACCATTTTTGTACCTTTTTTATCTTGAAATTTAAACATTACGTTATCCATTGTTTCCCATCGACCGGTTTTTTCCCATAGATCTGAAGGGTGTATAGCTGGCATGAGAACCTCTAAAGCCCCAATCCTATCCATTTCCTCTTCAATGATTTTCCAAACCTTTTTCAAAACTCTGAAACCAAGAGGCAAGAAGCTGTATATTCCTGCTGCAAGCTGGGAAACGAAACAACCTCTTAGAAGATTTGAATGGCTCATACAATGAGCCCCAGTAGGCTTTTCCTTTGAGGTAAATAAAAAATATCTACTATACCTCATATATAATTAATCATAGACTCGAAAACTTTTATTCTTTTTCCTTTTGATTCAAGGAACTTGGGTATATCGAATCTTCTTGTTTTAGATATTTCTTTATTTTTCATGTACAGTGCACCTGTAGGGCAAACCATGACACACTTTCCACAACTTATACAACTTTTTGACTCTGCCCACTTATCATCGAGATCTATTACAATTCTTGCATTAGATCCCATACCCTTAACATCCAGAGTATGAGGACCAGCGTACTCGTGACAAATCCTAACACACCTAAAACACAAAATACATCTATTATGATCCAATACATACAGTTTATGAGTTTGATCAACCTTATGGTCTTCCTCACTATAGTCTATCATTCTCGACTTTATTTCAAAAATTTTAAATTTCCATGTTTGAAGTTCGCAAGATCCATCGGCAAGACAAACGTGACAAGGATGCGGTCTTTCACCAAAAAGAAACTCCGTTAAATATTTCCTGTAAATTTTCAGCTTCTCAGTATTCGTATATATTTTCATTCCATCAAAAGGTTTAGTTATACATGAGGATACGGGTTTTTTAAAACCTTGGACTTCTACAATACACATTCTACAAGCACCAATTGGAGTGAGCCCATCTAAGTGACAACCCACTGGAATATATTTACCCAATTCAGTTAATATAGAATAAATAGTTTGATTAGCTTTTTGGTCATCCAGAACTAATTCTTCTTCGTCCACAAATATCCTCATAGCTCTTACTCCCTCTATACATCCAATATCTGTAGATATTCTATGATTGATTTCGAAAAAGAATTAAGATTGGATATGCTAATATTTCTTGAATAATTCTGTAAAATGTAATCAATCGCTTTGGGTATATTTTCCAGTATATCTGAAGGAGTATTAGACAGAGAAGTATTATTTTTTCTTGCTATTTGTCCTGCTAGACCATGAAGAAATACAGCATTTTTTACAGCTTCTATTATCATATCCTCATGAGTTCTATTGATTGTAAAGAATGAGTTAGCTACAAAGGCAGAGATCATACCGGCAAGAACATCTCCGCTACCAGCTTTGGCTAAAGAAATTCCATTCGTTATATTCAGATAGACATTATCTAGATTATTCGTATAAAAACATGTAAAAGTTGGGTTCCCTTTGGAAACTATGATACTGTTTGGGATAAAACTTGCTAACCTAATTGAATTATTGAGTCTATCTATGTCATCAGCTACCGAAGCTTTAACTTTGGAAGAAACCTTTGTAAAGAAGCTGCTTAACTCACCCGGATGTGGTGTTAAAATAATCCTCCTGAGATTATTCTTAAAATCATTCTTATTTTTGATGAAGTAATCATAGAACATGTGTATTCCGGTGCCATCGACTACTAAAACTCCCTTAAAGTTCAAAATAACGTGTTTTAAGATATTGTAATTTAACTGATTATCCTCTATACCGTTGCCAAACAATACGACCTGAACCTTTTGATAATACGAATTTAGTAAGTCTTCATAGTTATTTTTATCATAGAATTCGACTATTTCTTCTGTAGTTTTTGAAGATATAATTTCATGAATACTTCTATCGACCATTAAGTATACCATTCCTGCATTTGATTTAAAAGCTGCACGAGAAGCCAGAACTGGAGCACCTGTGTATCTATAACTACCGCCTATAATCAAAACATTACCTATCTTATTTTTGTAGTAATTAGGAGGAAAATACTGAATTGTATCAGCAACCTCAAAAGGTAGAACTACATGAATATTAGGACTATCTTTCCTATCAGTATATGGTATGGATATGTTAGCAACAACCAGCTTACCGACGTACAAATAAGAAGGATATAGGAAAAATCCCAACTTGGGGTATGCAAAAGTCACCGTAGTACTAGCCCTTACAGGTTCAGAAGCAAAAAACTTGCCCGTATCAACATCTAAACCACTTGGAACATCAACACTTATAACAATATTTGCAAACTTATTAATTGTTTGAATTATTTTATTATAAAATTTTCCGAGATCAGATTTTACTCCTATACCGACTAGAGCGTCAATAACTAAGGGATTAAATCCTAACTCTATGGTAAGTTTTTGAATAAAATTTTCTTGTTCATCTTCTTCATTTTCAACATCTTCGATATAAAATACAGGTATTTTTAAATTTTTCAGTATATTAAATTGAGTTAGGGAATCAGATTTTAATTTGTTTAACTTTGAAGAGAGAAAAACTTTAACTGGTATATTTCTTAAGAAGAGGTGTCTGGCTATAGCCATTCCATCTCCGCCATTGTTTCCACTGCCACAAACTACTATAACTCCCTTTCTTGCCACTTCAAGATAGTTATTATGTATGACCTCTACTACTGCAAGAGCAGCATTTTCCATTAAAATCAGGGAAGGAATTTGTAGTTTTTCTATTGCCTCTTTGTCAACTTCTTGCATTTGCTTTCTTAACAGAACTTTCATACTATTCCCTCCATAGGGATAAGTATTATTTCTTCACAAAGTTCTGATATACCTCCTGAATAACTTTTTCCAAATTATCTGCTAGAACTTTAATCGAATATCTTTCTTCCACGTATTTTCTTGCATTTTCTCCCATTTTTCTTCTCTCATCTTCCGGTAAAGAGATGATTTTTCCTATGGCTTCAATTATTTTTTCTACGCTTCTTTCTTTTACGGTTATACCAGCTTGTGCTTCTTCAATTATATTATTTGGAACATTAGCAGAGAATATAATTGGTCTACCAATAACCATATAATCAAATAACTTATTACAACTTATCCCATAGGGAAATATGTCTGCGACATGAAAAAGAAATATATCAAACTCCTGTAAAACATCATATATTTTATCTTTGGGAACAGGATCAATAAAAGTCACTGTTTTTTCAAATCCTTTTAAACTTTCCTTTAGGAATTCCAAGTCATAACCTCCTCCTATCAAATATATCTTCAAATTACTAAATCTTTCTGATAATTGCTTTACTAAGTCAATAAATATTAGTATATCGTTTACTTTACCCATAGAACCTGCATAAGCTATTTTTATGGTTTGATTATCGTTTGGCTTGTACTCTTTTAATTTAACTCTACTCAAATCAACGCCGTTAGGAATCCAAACAGCTTTACTTTCAACACCGAATTTCTTTAAATAATCAGCAATATTTGGTATAACAGAAATAATTTTGTTAGCCTTAGCGTATAAAAATTTTTCTATAATGGTAAGAAGGATTATAAATGGATGGTATTTTTTTAAGCCTAGCTGTATTAAAGCTTGGGGCCAAATATCTCTTAATTCCAATATAAACGGAGTAACGAGATGTTTACTTAGCATATAGGCTATAAGTGGGGCGAATAAATGCACAGACGAACCTATTATAACATCTGGCTTCTTTTCTTTTGCTAAAATTTTACCAGCTAGATAAGCTCTATACGAATAAATCAATATATTCATCATCCTTTTCCAGTCGCCTTTATTGTAAGGAGTAGTTTTTATCCAAACAAATCTGACATCTTCGTAGTTTTCTACGATATAAAAACTATTCTTGTATTGTTTGGTTTCTTTAAGAAGTAGATAATGAAAACTAGAGGAGAAGATAGTAACTTTATGTCCTCTTCTTGTTAATTCTTTTGCTAGATCAAAGTGTCTGGTTGCTCCGGGATAGTTAGGAGTGGTAGCATAATGGTTGAATATCCATATTTCCATACTATACACTCAATTGTTTTCGCATAAGTTCTATGAATTCTTGATTATTCTTTGTTTTTTTAATGTATTCTATTATCTTTTGGGTTGCTTCTTCAGGTTCTAATTTACTAATCAGTCTGCGTAAAGTCCAGATAACTTGTAAGGTATTACTTTCAAGAAGCAATTCTTCGTGTCTAGTTCCGGATTTATTTATATCTATAGCTGGGAATATTCTTTTTTCGCTTAAAATCCTTGATAGGTGTAGTTCCATATTTCCTGTTCCTTTAAATTCTTCGAATATAACTTCATCCATTTTACTTCCTGTTTCTACGAGAACGGTTGCAATAATTGTCAAACTTCCTCCGTTTTCTATTTTTCTTGCTGCTCCGAAGAATTTCTTGGGTCTGTATATAGCTGAGGTATCTAATCCGCCTGAAAGTGTTCTTCCTGTGGGGGGTAAGACTAGGTTGCAAGCCCTTGTCAGTCTGGTCAAGCTGTCCATAATAATTAAAACATCTTTCCCTAGCTCTACCATACTTTTCGCTTTCTCTACAGCTAGTTCGGTTACTTTAAGATGTTTTTCAGGAATCTCATCAAACGTAGATTTTACGATCTCTGCTTTGATAGAGCGTGACATATCGGTAACTTCCTCTGGTCTTTCATCTACAAGAAGAGCTATAACATAAACTTCGGGATGATTTTTATTAACTGCTTGAGCTATTTTTTTCAATAGAGTAGTTTTGCCGGCTCTAGGGGGAGCTACTATTAAAGCACGTTGTCCCTTTCCGATAGGAGTAAATAAATCTATTATCCTTAAGGAAATATCGTTTGGTATTTCCAAATTAAGCTTTTGGTGTGGGAAAACGGGTACAAGTTTTTCAAAACTTTGTCTCTTTTGAATATCATCGGGATTTAGATCCGATATTTTTAGTATTCTTTGTAAGTTTCTATATTTTTCGTTTTCCTTGGGAGGCCTGGCCCAACCTATGATGTAATCCCCTGTTCTTAAATTGTACTTCTTTATTAAACTTATACCCACATAGACATCCTCTGGAGATGGAACATAAAAATCTTTTCTCAGAAATCCGTAATTATCAAGTATTTCAAGTGTTCCCTCCACTTTCTCAAAACCGGTAACTTTAGACTCATACTCCAGTATGCTCTTTATTATTTCCTCTTTCGAGGATTTCGAATTAATCTTTATACCCACTGTCTTAGCTATATCTAAAAGCTCTTCTTTAGGTAAAAGAAATAAGTTCAAGGATAAATCTATATCATTTTGCAATTCTCTTATATCCTTCATAACCTATTCCCATGCCAATTTTTGTAGTTCTTTATTTTTACTTATAGCAATCAAGCTTATGAATATACCTAATACTAATAGAGTGAAGAAATGTAAGGGGTTCATATCAAGAATAAACGTATTAGTGTAGAAAGGTAAGGTAATAATAAAGAATCCTATTGACAGATTTAGAATAGAAAGAATATGGGTATTCTTGATTACCCAAGAGATAAATCCGTAGATATATACTATTACCATGAAAGAAAGAACTGAGTAAAAGATGTTAGAAATTCCAATACCCCCGAAAACTAATAGATGAATAAATAAAACTAGAACAAAAATCAATGAACTTACTAGAACTTTTGAAAAAATCAATAGATTTACACTTGGGACAATCAATGAAGTTCTCTTTATTTTCTCCTTTATTACTTCGTTCGAAACAAATGAGAATAATCCCCAAAAAGATAGATTAAGTAAAACGAAAGAAAACACGGGATTTATATCATGAAACTTAATAACGTTAATCTTTATAGGATCAACCTGAGAACTATATAAAAAAAACATTTTATAGAACATTAAATTCAAAAAAGGAATAAATCTCAAATAGTTCCAAGAAATAACTTCAATATCAACAATCCAGTAATTTTTTTGAAGATCCAATTTTACGATAATACCAGGTTTCTGAGAATCGATTATTATCTTATCACCAGATAAGTCTTTCATGTAGTTAATAATCTTTTGCCTAATATTTTCTTCCGCCACTATGTTAACTCTTATCTTCAATTCCATCATATGTTTAGAGATAAAATAAAAAATGCATAGACTGAAGAAGAAAAAAAGAACAAATTTTGACTTGATTGTAAGGATGAAATCTTTGTATAGCAGATAAGTCAATTTCATTAGGGTATATATTGCTCAGCAATTAGATTGAGGATATTTTCCTTATTATCTTCTTTTTCAAGAATTATTTTAATCCTATCATTGTATATTTCTTCCAATGCTCTTTCATGTGGTTTGTTAAGTTTATAGTTTATTGGGATTAGAATTCTGTTTTCCATTATTTTTTTTGTTCTTGCTGCTGCAGCATTGATAAGTATGAATCTAGATTTTAGAGGGGTTTTTTCTAGAAGTTCATCGTTTGGTGGATAGAACTCATTCATAGCTTTTCTTTATTTTTTTGAGCAAGGTTTTTCTATTCCGCTTCCTTGCTAGCGGTTATTGAGAGAAGCTGTACTTTTGAACTCATCTTCTGAACTCTAAAAATCTGCTCAACCTCATCTATACATTTTTGCAAATCATCATTGACTACAATATAGTCATAAGCATTTATGTAGTTTATCTCTATCAGAGATGTTGTTATTCTTGTGGCTATTTCATTGAGGTTTTCTGTATTTCTTTTGTATAGTCTGTTTAAAAGCTCTTTGCCTGTAGGGGGGATAATATATATTAGAGTGGTTAGATTGGGTAGCTTACTCTTCACTTGAATAGCCCCTTTTACATCAATATCTAAGATAACATCTATATTGTTTTCAATCTTAGACAGTGTAATACTTTTTGGGGTACCATAGAAGTTTTCATTTACTATTGCCCATTCAAGAAATTCATCATTTAAGATCATTTTTTTAAAAGTTTCTTTATCGACGAAATGGTAGTCTACCCCGTCAATTTCGTTGTATCTTTTAGCTCTGGTGGTATACGATATTGAGAAATACATGTTTGGGTTTCTTTTGAGTAGTTCTTTTATGACTGTTCCCTTACCTACTCCTGAAAAGCCAGAAATGACGAATATATGTCCTTTCGTTGTTATGTTAAATTTAAACGTTTGAAAGAAATCTATTAGTTCTTGCATTGGTTTTGGTTAAGAAGAGCTCCAGCGGCAGGACTCGAACCTGCGACCCGGTGCTTAACAGGCACCTGCTCTACCACCTGAGCTACGCTGGATCACTTATATATTTCTACCTATCAAACCAATAATCCTTCTTATTTAGGTATTTTTCCTCTTATTAAGTACTTCCTAGAACCAACTAGGGTTATTCCTATCATATAGCTCGCTATCCATTAAATCTTTCCTTTTAAGAGAAATTCCATTTACCACCAGTTCTTAGCCCTATTTCTACTACCTAGATAAATTTCTACTACGGCGTAGCTATATCTAATCTTAAGCTCGATCCATCAGTAGGAGTATTTTAAAGAGGTTTATTAGCAGAACCTGCTATGCTCATATTTATGCTTCTTATCCATCAACTTTCTGTTATGCAAATGGATTTAACTTATTTTTTATTTGAATTTCCTGCTCTAATTTTTTCCTGTAGTACCATACAACCGTGTAATAATGCTTCTGGTCTGGGGGGACAACCTGGTACATAAACGTCTACAGGAACTATAACGTCAGCACCAGGTAATACTGAATAGCATTGATATACGTATGGTCCTCCTCGGATAGTGCAAGTTCCCATTGCTATTACATACTTAGGATGGGGCATTTGCTCGTATAGTAGTCTTACTCTCGGTGCCATCTTCCAAGTTATGGTCCCTGCAATGATCATCAGATCCGCTTGACGAGGAGAGGCTCTGAAAGGCATACCTAATCTTTCAAAGTCAAACCTCGAAGCTCCAGTAGCCATCATTTCTATGGCACAACAAGCAAGCCCAAATAACAAATACCACAAAGACCCAGATCTGGACCATTTTAGAATATCATCTATTTTAGTAATTATCAGCTGACCTCCAGGCAAAGACTCAGCATATACAGGTATCTTGTCTTTTATAGAAAACTCTTTAAGAGCAGGCAGTCTCCTTAGCTTTGGGATAACCTCCATACCACTAGCAGGAATGGGTAACTCCGATCTACTTTTAATCTCAAAACTCACTAAATCACCTCCATTTCAGACCATCCCTAAGAATAGCATAATACAACCCCACTAACAGTATGGCAACAAAAACAAGCATTTCGATCACAGTTATCCAGCCAATCTTCTGAAGAGTTATAACCCAAGGAATAAAAAATAAAACTTCAATATCAAATATAACGAATAGAATAGCATACATGTAGTAATGTATGTTATATTGAAATCTTGCTGGCAGTGGATTTATTTCGCCAGATTCATAAGGATAATTTCTCCAGAATTTGAATATTTTAAGTCGTTCATCCTTCTCTTCCCAATCTCTAGGAGATAAGATCAGGGGAACTATTATATTAATTACAGCAAATACTATTGCAACCAACGTTATAAAAAAGATAAAGAAGTAGGAAAAATTCATTTGAACTAGCATATAGTTGTTCCTCCTATCTGCTTCTTACCTCTAGTTTAACTTTTATTACTTTAACGACGTTGCCTGAATATACAGTAACTTTAATGTATTCCCCAGGTTTTTTAGATTCTATCAATGTATTGAATTTAGCTACACTATCTACTATCTTGTCGTCTATTTTGATTATTATATCACCTGGGGTTATACCATGTTTATCTGCTGGTCCATCAGGAAAAACAGATTTTACGTATATTCCGTAGTTTACTGGTAAAGCATATTTTTCAGCGAGTTGAGGTGTTATCTCTATTGGTTCTATTCCTAACCAAGCTCTTTGTGGAATTAATACTCTACCTTTTAGTATATCGTTTGCTACATATCTAGCCTTGTTTGAAGTTATAGCGAATCCCATCCCTTCTGCTCCGCTTCTACCTCTGTAAACGAGAGTGTTTATTCCTACCACCTGTCCTGCTAGATTAACCAGAGCACCGCCAGAATTACCCCTATTTATAGCTGCATCAGTCTGAATTAGATCTTCATATATTCTGTTATCTACTCTTATGTTTCTGTTTAGTCCACTAACTATTCCTATAGTACATGTCCAACCGAAATTCAATGGGTTACCGACGGCAATAACAGTTTGCCCTAATCTGAGTTTGGTAGCGTCCCCAAACTCTGCAGGTACTATATTCAAACCTGTTGGATCTACCTTTAAAACAGCTATATCATACTGATCAGAGTAATCTATCAATACGCCGACTTTTTTCTTTCCATCGAAGAATGTAACGTTTATGGTATCTGTATCTTTCACTACATGAGCGTTTGTGATTATATGTCCTTGTGATGAGAAAACTATTCCTGAACCAAGTTCTTTTGGTTTACCTTCAGAAGACCAAGCGTCAATTCTTACAACAGATTTCTTCACTTTTTCTATGGCATTTATTACTTTTTCTTCATGATCAGAGTATGCTTTTTTGGGGTTGGTGGTTATAATTAATTGTTGTATAGCTATGATGATTAGGAGTATAGTAATTATTAGTTTATTTTGCATTTTATGTTAGGCGACGCCGGGATTCGAACCCGGGAATCAAGGCTTTGCAGGCCCCTGCCTTGCCACTTGGCTACGTCGCCACCTATAAATAATCTTCATTTAAACCCTCTTTAAACCCTCTTTAAAATTTCGTAACAGCCTGTATTACACTTGCTACAGGCAGAAAAACAGCAAATAATATTAATCCCACAACAGTACCCAGAACAAAGATAAGAGCGGGTTCAAAGAGAGACAACAAGGCATCAGTTTTTGTCTTTATCTCGAATTCCAAATTATGGCAAATTTTCTCTAGCATTTTATATAGTTCTCCAGTCTCTTCACCTGTTTTGACCATATCAATAAAAAAGGGTGAAAAAAACTTGACTTTATACAAAGCATTTGTAAGATATTCACCCTCCTTCAGATATCTCTGTAATTTTATAGCTATGTCCTTCATTATTCCACTATCAAAAGATTGCTCTATGTTCCTCATTCCTTCCATAATTGCCATACCACTTTTTAGGATCAAAAGTAAGGCTCTAGCAAACCGTAGCTCATATATTTTATACATAATGTAACCAATATAAGGTATTGAAAATAGTATCTTTTCTACTGTAATCTTTATATTTGGAGATAGTTCAGTAAAAAACCTGATAACCAGAGCTAAGATAAATGTTATACTAAAACCTAATCCTAAAAAAATTGGATTTGAAAGTATTTCTGAAACTTTTAATAAGATCTTGGTTAGCAGGGGTATTTCAGCTTCGAATCCTTGTAGTATTTCAAAAAGTTTAGGGAAAATATAGACAATCAAAAGCCAAACTATGATAAAAGTTACAATTAGGACGAATATGGGATATATCAGTGAAGAAATGAGTTTGGATCTTATTTTGTGTTCTTCTTCCAAGTATTTTGCTAGCTCTTCCATAATATCTAAAAGCTGACCTGTTCTCTCTCCTATTCTAATAAGAGCTATGTAAACAGGACTGAATATATCTGTATATCTTTGCAAAGCACTACTTATGGGGTTACCGGATCTGAGATTTTCTTTTATAACTAGGCATATTAGTGCTAATTTTTTATTGGAAGTTGATAAAGATATGACGTCAAAGAGTCTAACAATGGGAAATCCTGCCTTGAGCATTTCAGCCACTTGTCTAGTAAATAACATCACATCTGAAAAAGATAACTTAACAAAAATGGAGATGAAATAGTAATGCCATTTCGATAATTCTTTTACTTTTATTCTTTTGTATCCACCAGCTGAAAGGATTTTTTCAGCTTCTTTTTCAGAATAAGCTTCGATTAACCCGGCATATTTCAATCCGGCATCATCATAAGCTATATAGTTATAGATCCTTGTTTTTCTCTTTTCTTTTGTTGAAACCATTAGTCTATCTATTTAGTTCTTTATATCGATTATATCTGGTATTTTCTTGAGTAAGTCAATTTTCAATTTTTCTATGCTTATGTTACGTGGTATTTCCATTACTATGTTTATTCTAGCTTTTCCATCCAAAACATTGGCCTCTATACTAGTTATATTCACTGTTTTTGAAGAGATCACCTTTAGGATCTGTTGTAGTAAACCTTTTTTATCAGCAGCTATAATTTGCAAAGATAAAGGCTTTTTATCCTTAACATCATCCCAATTTAGGTTTATTATTTTGCTGTTTAAATTTTGTATATTAGGGCAGTTCTGATTATGAATAGATATGCCGTTACCACGCGTGATGTATCCTACTATTTTCTGAGGTAAGACAGGCTTACAACATTTTGCGAATCTATATAGTACTCCCCCTCCCAATAAAATATCACTCTTTTTGGGTTGTGAATTATCGATCAATTTACTTGTTTTTTGTTCTTGTAATATTTGTTTAATCTTTGCTTCTATAGATTCAATTTTTACATCTCCTGCCCCTACTGCCAATACAAAGTCTTCAAGTTCTTTATAAGCGTTTCTATAGTATTTCTCGAAAATCAGATTAATCATATCTTCAAGATTTATATTATCTTTTTCCTTCAGATTTTTTAGCAGGTTATTGAATAATTCGTATGTTTTTTGAACATATCCTTTTTTATTCTTGTTTTTTAGAAATTGTTTAATTTTGGTTCTTGCATAACTTGTTTTTACTATTTTGAGCCATTCTAGTGTAGGAGAAGAGTTTTTGGAGACGATGATTTCCACAATATCTCCGTTTTTTAATTTATAATCAAGAGGTACTATTTTACCGTTGACTTTACAGGCTGAGCATCTATTACCTATTTCGGTATGTATCTTATATGCGAAATCTATAGGTGTTGAACCAAGAGGGAGCTCTATGCAATCTCCCTTAGGGGTAAGAACGTAAATATTCTCCGAAAATACGTCTTCCTGAATATTTTCAAGATTAATATTTTCTATACCTTCTAATTCTTTTTTCCAGTTGTTTATTATTTTCTCTATTTCTCCCCATGATGACATTCCTTTGTATTTCCAATGCGAAGCTATACCAAATTCTGCAGCATAATGCATGCTCCATGTTCTTATTTGAAACTCAATAGGATAATCGTTGTAGACTACAGTGTGTAGTGATTGATAGCCATTCGGTTTGGGTTTAGCTATGTAGTCTTTTATCCTATCTTGAATAGGCATCCATAGATTGTGTATTATCCCCAGTACAAGATAACACTCATTAATTGCATTTACTATGACTCTAATAGCACTTATGTCCAGTATTTCATCCAATGGAACTCCTCTTTTTGTCATTTTGTTGTATATGCTATAAACTGTTTTTATTCGGCTTTGTATTGTGGCTTGTATACCTTCTTTATTTAGTTTTTGCTCAAGTGTTTTAATTATTTCTTGATAGTTTTGCTCTATTTTTTTTATTGTTTCATCTATATACGATTTTATGGTGTTATATGCTTCAGGTTGATATATCATGAAAGCCAAGTCTTCCATTTCTGATTTTATTTTCCAGATTCCCAACTTTTGAGATATGGGAACGTAAAATTCTAGTGTTTCTAATGCTATTCTTTTTTGTTTTTCAGGACTCAAGTAATGTATTGTTCTTAAATTATGTAATCTATCAGCAAGCTTTATTATGATCACTCTTATATCCCTAGAAGTATTTACGAAAAGCCTTTTAAGATTAAGTAGGGTTATGCTTCTGTTTTTACTTTTTGAAATGCCCATGTCTATAAAGGGGGTTATTTTGTGTAATTTAGTTAAGCTTTCTACAATGAATCCAACTTCCTGACCGAATTCTTTATATATATCTTCCAGTTTTACAGATGTGTCTTCTACAACATCGTGTAGAAGAGCAGCAGAAATGGTAACCTCGTCCATGTAATACTCCGATAATATGATTGCAACCTCAAGGGGATGTATTATGTAAGGATCACCCGAAATCCTAGTCTGATTCCTGTGATGATAATTCGCAAAATTAAAGGCTTTTTCAACCAGAGAAAGATCAGAATTATAAGACTTCAACTTGTTTATAAGAAATTCGTACAGTTTTTGGATCTTATTCACCCTATTATTTTATTCTGGAATTAAAAACTAAATCCCCTCTGATTAGTTAAAATACTTTTGAAAAAAGAGAAAAATAACAATAGGAATAAGTATAGAAACGGTAATGGCTGCTGCAAAATATGTAGGTTCAAATATTAGGGATCTAGAGATATAACTGATCCCTACTTGTACGGTATATTTTTCATCTGTTTGAAGAACCACTAGTGGCCATAGAAAATCATTCCATAGATTCAGAAAATTTGCAAAAAAAGCAGTTATACAATAATTTTTCAATATAGGTATCTGTATTAGAAAGATTTTTTGAAACACATTAAATCCTTCCAACTCGGTGTAGTCATCTATGTCCGAAGAATAAAATTTGAATGCTTGAATAAACAATAACAAAGTAAAGAGATTTGAAATAAAGGGTAAAAATACAGCTATCAGTTTATCGATTAGGTCTAGATTCTTTATGACAGTAAAATTAAATATAATTTTTGCTTCCTGTGGAAAAAGGAAAGAGATTATTATTAAAGTCAGTAAGAATTTCGAAAAAACAGAATTAGACTTATAGAAATAATAAGCAGCTAATAAGCAAATTAGTACACATAAAAAGGCTCCTGCAGTGGAAACAAATAGACTATTGAGTATGTAGGTTAAAAAGTTGTAATTACTAAGAACTAGCTGATAGTTAAGTATAGGATTGTTTTTCAAGGAGAGAGAAAAGGTAAAATAGATTGGATAAATAAGAGCAAGGCAAACTATGCATAAGAAAATAATAGCAAAAACTCTTGGTAGAATGTTTTAGGAGTGGGCCGCCAAGGAATCGAACCTTGGACCCCTTGCTTAAAAGGCAAGTGCTCTTCCACTGAGCTAGCGGCCCTTCTTTTCTACACTATAACAATTCTTTTTCTCCTAAAAAAATCCTTTTTTTATTAAATTAGGTCAGTTAGTTATGTCCTATTATACTAGGGAATCCAAGAAATGGATATAATAACCCCAGCTGATAAGATGATAGAGGCAATAGCTCCCCCATTTAGTTGTATGATTTTCTAATTTTTTTAACTTTTTTTTAACAAATTTAGACGAACTTATATTAATAATAATCTATGGGAGGTGATAAAAATGAAATGGTTGAAGATAATCGTAATAGCTCTTATAATAATATCTATATCGTTTGCAGGTATAAAGAAAGGCACAGTAGATAAAAATACTCAAAATATCGTAAAAGAGGTAAACACATATATTGATAATGTAAGGGTTCACAAAGTAGTTTCTGGGCAAGCTGCATATCATCTTGGGCCAACTTTTCTACAAAACGACTGGGATGAGATACATCACGGTTCATGGGATAACTTAACCCAGGAAGAACGAAACTATTTAGACACAATAACAGGATTATCAAATGGCGTATGGCATTACATAGATGTAACAGGCAGAGTTTATTTAGGTAACTCCATGCCACAAGACATTATAAACATCAGAACAGAAATAAATACATATGAAGAAGGAGAAGTTACTCTAAGAGAAACAAGACATATCAGAGAAGGAATAAATTACGAATTAGTGTTACAAGTATACGATTATTCTCCAATAATATTGGATTTAGATAAAAATAGAAAAGTTGATGTAGCATACGGATATTGGCTACCGCATGCACCCAAATTCTTTCAACAGAACATTGTAAGCTTCGATATAACAGGTGATGGAACAGAAGATTTAGTTGAATGGGTAGTAGGTCCTAACGATGGATTACTTGTGGCCCCTGAAAGTAAAACGGTAGAATCAGCTCTGGATCTATTCGGTACAGCAGGTGGATTCTCCGATGGATATGAAAAACTTAGAACCTACGACAAAGATAAGAATGGATTCATAGAAGGTAATGAATTGAAAGGGTTTAAATTATGGATTGACAGAAATATGAATGCAAAGGTAGAGAATGGAGAACTAGTCTCAGTTCAAGAATACAACATCTCTAAAATATCTACTAATCATAATGGAAAATACGTTTCATTCTATGAAACAACTGATGGTAAAAAGTATCTAATGTGGGATTGGTGGCCAGCTGCAATTCAAGTAAAATCAATTCGCAAATAAATAGTTAAATGCTATAAACTTACCATGAAAAGGGTGGTGAAGAACCACCCTTTTCATTATTGAAGGAGGTAAACCATGATTCTGAAACACTTGTTAGCAATCATTTTTATTATAATACTAACCATTACTCCCTGCTTATCCATTAATACAGAACTAATCCACATAAATTTCAATCAGCACATATACAAACTAATACCTTCACAGGATTATATAATACATGACTATAAAGTACTACCAGACAATAATATCCTAATTTTTTACCAAGATAAATCAGAGAAAAACCTTAATAAAAATTTTATATCAGTTATAGATGCCAAAAACAAGAAAACTCTCAAAGTTATACCAACAGAGATGGTAAGGTATAAAGAAAGTATAACTGACGAAAATGGAAACACTTACATAATCTCTTGGAAACCAGTTGATCTATATTTCTTCGATTATAAAAATAACAAGATTTCTAAGATACATAATAACCAAATAAAAGAGGGGCAAGAAAATTTTATAATTACGTTAGACAGTAAACTAATAAAATCCGCAAATGGAGATATTTTTCTGACAATGGATATTAAAAAACAAAAAGAAATTAGTGAAGATGTAGTAATATGTAAAATAGAAAATCAAAACAATTCACTGAAAATAATCCCCTACTTTTCCCTTTACTCAATATCAGTTTTCTTTAAAGATCAACCATACAAAATGATAATAAACTATCCTTCAAATATCTTTATTAACTCAATAAAAAATAATAAACTCTACAATATATCAACAAACGGGAAATATGAAGGGAAAAAATCGATTGATAGTATAACCACAGAAATCCCATCCATTACCAATAACCTTTTTGATGCAAACAAAAATTATATTCTTATTTCAACGATTGAAAATAACAAGAGCAAATTAACCATATTTGATTACAAAAACAACGATAAAATACATATTCAAAATGAAAAATTCATACAAGCAAAGTTCTTGTCTGAAAATGAAGTGCTCTTTAGTTCTCTGGAAAACAAGAAAATTAAGTTCCAAATTTTTAATATAAGCGAAAGAAAACTAACACCCCTGCAACTAACAGATATAAAATCTGCTAATTTTGGAATAGTCAATAACAATACTTTCTTCTGTTTCAACAAAAACAACATATATATTGTAAACATCAAAAGATAAAACATAAAGTTGCATAGCTAAATAAATTAGATTAAATACATCAGGTGAGAAGTTAGCCATAGCATCTTAGCCGACCTCTGAAAAAGCCATAAGCAATAGCATAGCCGTAGAGGTAAGCAAGCAAAGTTATACCCTTTCTCCATCTACTTACAGCATTGAAACTCTACACAACACCATCACAAGCACACCGTAGTAGAACCCTTCAAACTGCACTCTCTTGCCATACTGGCAATATCGTGCTATCTACTATAAGCTTTAGCTTTTCGCCACTCAAAAACTTAAGAATAAGCACTATTTGAACTCTCCAAAGGATGAACTGTCCAAGGTTTGAGTAAATTCTTTTTTGTCTTGCTTTTCTGAAGCTGGTCTGAGATTTTTGGCTTTCTTCCTGCTTTGGGTTTTGGCTGTGTAAGATTGCAGAAGGCTTCTAAGCACTTCGTCATACAATGTTAGAAGTTTCATACCAACCCTATGGAAGGCTTTTTACAGCAGGCTTCTTCACTCTCTGAATTTCTCACCCGACGTATATGTAAAAATAATTGGATTTTATCAATAAAAACAAACACTTTGATAACAGACAGAACATCGGGAAAAAATAAATTAGAGAAATTATAAATTCAGACTACGTCATTTGGTCAATTTTTGATAAATTCCAACTCTACTGACTCTTATCAACATTTTGTAACAAAACTATTGAATTTTGTCAATTTTTTTAAACTTTTGGATTGATAGACGAACGATTGGAAGAGTAAAAAACCCTCTATTTTTGCATTTTTAGGGTGTTTTTGACCCCACCTGACATCTAAGATAAATTACACTTTTCTAGAAGACCCCCTAGCTTTCTATCATAGAAAAAAAATAAAAATCGACAAAATGTTTTCTTTAGCTTACCCATGATAGTATTGAAAACACTAATTACTAAACGTCAGGCTTTATGGTTTTTTATCCTACCTATAAGGGATCTTTACCTATAAGGGATTGAAACAAGTGGCCATTTTGATCTTTCCCGGGACCTTCTGTATACCACTTTTCAACTTACCTAAGTCATTAAAACTATTTTCGAAAAGCAAGATTTTCCATTCAGAAACTATAGTTTTACTATAAATCATAATTCCTTGAAAACCTTCAACCTAGGATTATCAGTTTTACCGGGTATTCTACCTCTCTTCGAAATTTTCCTATTCTCAACTTCCTTGATATCCATGGTAAACTGTATCTTATTATAAGAAGCTATAAAACTACCGACACCAAATATATCAGCACCAGCTTTTTCTAAAGTAGCTATTCTTTCCGGATCAAGTCCACCCGAAACAACTATCTTGACGTTATCAAATCCTTCTAATCTCAACTTCTCCCTTAACTCCATCACTAGCTCAGGAGTAACTCTACCCCTTTCCTTGGGAGTATCTAACCTAACACCGTACAACTGCTTCCCCATCTCCCTAAAAAACCTAGCTATTCTAATACTTTCCTCCACTTCATCCTTAAAGGTATCAACCAGAATAATCCTTGGAACATGGTCTTCTATATACTTATCAAAAATCCTAGCAGCTTCTAAAGTATCTCCGAGGATTATTATAAAAGCATGAGGTATGGTTCCACGCGGTTCTCTATTTGCAAGAGAAGCACCGAGAATACAACTTACATCATCAACACCACCAATCAATGCAGCTCTTTCCATTACCGGTGCACAAGCGGGATGAACAAACCTAGCCCCAAAACATATGACCCTCTTACCGTTAGCAGCCTCCTTACAAAGCCTTGCGGCAGTTGCCCAATTGGAAGAAGAAGCTAAAAATCCCAGGATACTAGTCTCCAGATAACCAAACTCCCTATAACTCCCCTCTATCCTTAATACAACTTCCTTTGGAGAGAAAGAATCACCCTCCTCCAAAGCCTCGACCCTTACCCTTTTATCCCTCAAAAGATATAAAACCTCAGCCAAACCAGCAAAAACCCCATAATCATTAGCAAAAACCTCAGCACAGACAAAAGTATCTACCTTACCAACCTTCTCCAACAAATATGAAGTTCTTATAAAATATATATCACTTGTCAACCCACGATCTATTTCTTCATGTGTAGCAGAAAAGTATCTTGACTTATCAATACTTTTATACAAATTCATTGAATAATTGTACATCTCTTCAAAGTTCTTCATATCGGAATAACCTCCTCAGGCATGGAATATAGTACAATCTCTTCATTATCACGGTATATTCTATCATCTTTAAATACCATCGAGTTAAGCTTCCATACACCAGCAATACTATCCTGAGAAAGATAATACAACCTATCACGAGAATAAAAAATAAAACTTACGTTAGGAATGGAAAATACAGGGTCAAACTCTCCATCCCGAAAATAGTACACAATCAAATTACTCTGATTAATCGTAAATAAGTAACCATTTACAAAATAACTATAGTAACTAGGGATTTTCTTTACAGACATCAAACTAAGAGAATCAGTAATTCTGTACAATGTAGCTTCACCTTTCTCCTGCAAAAGCAAATATTGACTATTTATACGAACTAGATAAAACGTTGAATCGTAAAATACCTTTATCTTCTTCCTTAAAACCGAATGACAAGCATTATCCCTAACCAAATCAACTAATAACTCATATTGGTTTTCATAAATATGTGATAAGGCAAGCAGGAAATAACCATGATCGTTTTTCAAAATCTGTAAAAGGTGAGAATAATTAACCGTAAAAATCGGTTGATCTAATCTATCAATCTCATATATATAAAAAACTCCACTTCTTAAGTTCTTAAGAACAATTAACTCAGAATACGTAAAAGCAGCTTCAAAATCTCTAAATTCTATCTTTTTAGAAATTTTGTAATCCTTACCAATAGCCTGTAATGATTTATCGGTAACTATAAAGAATACACCTTCTCGAGCCACTGTCCCAACATATCTGTCAATACCTCTTATCGACAATACCTTGTAAATATTGCTTCTAATAAAAGGTATAAATCCTATACTCCTAAACGTAAGCACATTTACTTCCTGATCTTGCCACTGAACAAAATGCGGCTTGTCTGAAATATAAAATATATCCACAATATTATCCTTTAAAATAATCATCTGACCATGTTCAATCCTATATAACGAAGAATCAATAACAAAATATCTGTCACCACCAAAAGCATAATATACTAACAACAAAAACCAAAATAGATACTTTCTCATTCTACATCGAAATATTTCTGCAACAAATACACTCAAACCTTCAGAAGGATTAAAAATTAATACATCGAAATAAAAAAAAGGTCCAAATAGACAAGGAAATTTTATAATTATGGAACTAAAAAAAATATCAAAAGCTTTCGACATATTAGCAAAAGCTTACGACCTAATAAGCTACACCATGAGCTTAGGCATAACAATCTATTGGCGCAAAAAATTAATCGATGAATCGATAAACAAAATCACTCCTAACACAAAATACATAATCGATCTCTGCAGCGGAACAGGTGACATCGCAATCGGAATAATAAAAAAATCCCAAAATACTAACATAAATATCATAGCATTCGACGCCTCCTTCGGAATGCTAAAAATACTAAAACAAAAATCTAAAAACATCAACAACATATTCCCAATACTAGGAGATATCTCCCAAATGCCCTTCAAAAACAAATCTTTCCAAATATCAACCATGTCCTTCGGAGCCAGAAGCCTATTCGAAGGAGAAAAAGATTTCAAAGAATACCTAAAAGAAATATATAGAACATCCAGCAACTTGATCAACCTAGAAACCTCTCACCCCAAAAACCCAATAATAAGAATACTATACTACTCCTACCTTTACCTTATCATCATAATCCTCGGAAGCATATTCTTCCCACACTACAACAAAGAGTACTACAAAACCATAATGAACTTCCCAAATCAAGAAAAATTAACAAATATACTGAAGGAAATAGGATACAAACACGTAGTAGCTAAATCACTTCTATGGGGAACAGCAGCCATACATATAGCCCATGAGTAATACCTACCTCGATAAAATAGCAGAAATCATAGAAAATATAGAAAAAATACAACAAGAACTGATAGTTGAACAAAAAATGATGAAAAACCTTATCTCCCTCCTAAACCAATTCTCATTCCACCAGAACAAAGACAAAACCATAGATCTAGAAGATCCAGTCATCAAAAAAGCAAGAGACGTCCTATTCAAACTCATAACCTCCCTACAAGAAGAATACTACAAACTAGACCTACTCGAACCAGATGAAAAATGGAAACAATTCCACGAAAAATTTAAACAGTCCCTCAAAACCCAAATAGAAGGATACAAAGAAATCTTCCTAGTCTTTACTGATGGCAACATAACCCATATCAAAGTCGGAAGCCTAAAAGTAGAACAGGGACTAAAAATGATAGACATAGAACCAGAATAATGATTATAAAAAATCTTTCAGAAAATTATTTACCCAATGACTCACAAGCAGAAAAAGCTCTACTATCGTCAATCCTACTTAACCCCTCAATAGTTCCACAGGTAGTAGAAAAAATAGATCCCGACGATTTTTTCTGGCCAGAAAATAGAGCAGTATACAAAGCAATCTTGAACCTCTACGAAAAAAACCTACCCATAGATCTCATATCAGTAACCAACGAAATAAAACACCTTAAACTCGAAAGAGAACTAGAATTCGTAGGAGGATTAGAATACCTAGCCTCATTAGTCGAACTAGCATCAGTAGTCCATTCCTACGATTACTACATGGATATAATAAAATCCAAAAGTATAAGAACAAAAATAATAAAAGCCTCTCTAGAAACAATCCAAGACACATATAACGAACAATACAGCATAAACACCATCCTAGACAAAGCTCAAAGAAGAATAGTAGAAATATCCTATACCAGCAAATCAAGAGAATACCACAGTCTATCAGATATCCTAGCAACAGTACTGGAAAATATCGAAATAATGGCAGAAGAAGGAGTAGTTGGATTAACTACAGGCTTCGAAGATCTAGATAAAATGACCTCCGGTCTACAAAGAGGAGACTTCATAGTAATAGCAGCAAGACCAAGTATGGGAAAAACAGCATTTGCCATCAACCTAGCATACAACATCACCATAAAATCTAAACAACCAGTCATATTCTTCTCAATAGAAATGTCAAAAGAACAAATAGCTCAAAGATTTTTATCACTAGAATCCAGCATACCCCTATCTAAAATAAGAAGCGCAACACTAACCGTCCAAGATATGGATAGAATAGCAGAAGCCATATCCATCCTATCCGAACAACCAATCTTCATAGATGACACCCCAATAATATCGACAATAGATATAAGAATAAAATCAAGAAAAATAAAAGTGGAAAAAAAACAACTGGGAGCAATATTCATAGATTACCTACAACTAATAAAAGCAGAAGATAAAAAGGAATCAAGAGTACAAGAATTATCCGAAATATCCAGATCCCTTAAAGCCCTTGCCAAAGAACTAAACGTCCCCGTAGTAGCCCTATCCCAACTATCTAGAGAAGTAGAAAAAAGAACAGATAAAAGACCATTACTATCCGACCTCAGAGAAAGTGGAGCAATAGAACAAGAAGCAGACCTCGTCATCTTCCTCTATAGAGATGAATACTATAACAAAGACTCCAAAAAAGCAAACCTTACCGAAGTAATAATAGCAAAACAAAGAAACGGACCAACAGGATCCATCTTCCTATATTTCGCAAAAGATATCCTTAAATTTTTCCCTACCGCATGATGGAATACCCCAAAACCATCATACTCAAAATAGGATGGCTCTTAATCCTAACACTACTTTCTTTTATAACCATCGCATTCTTCCTCGGTAAAATCAAAAATAATAAGGATTTCTATACCCTCTATCTTATCTTCAAAAATGTATCAGGATTGTCAACAGATTCCAAAGTCTATATGGCAGGAGTAGAAATAGGAAAAGTTAGCGACATATCATTCGAAAAAGACTATAAAGTCAAAGTTAAAATTCTAGTACACAAAAAATACAAAATACCCAAAAACTCCATATTCTATATAGCAGGAAACATTATGGCAGAAAGATACCTACAAATCCAACCAATCCCCAACAACCAATACTACAAAGATGGAGATGTCGAAGTAAACAACACCTATCCCATGATAGAATGGGATCAAGTTCTAAGACAAACTTATCTTGCCTTTCAAGATCTTCAAAATACCGCCATATACTTCAGACAAACCCTACAAGCAATGGACCTACCTAACAAAGTTAACTCAGTCACTAACGACCTAAGATCACTGATATACGACACCCATAAAAATATCAACTACCTGACCGCTATACTCGATAAAAATATCTCCATGATTTCCGCCAATATCAATCTACTACTAATCGACTCAAGAACAACTGTTAATAACATAAACTCAAAAGTAGATGCAATAGGAAACAACCTAGTAAAAGCAACAGAAAAAGTAGATAAAATCCTAGAAAAAAATACAGACGATATAAGAAAAATAGTAGTCTACATAAAACAAACATCAGAAAATCTCTACAACATAACATATGACATTAAAGAACTAATAAGAAACACTACCATAAAAGAAGATCTAATAGAAACAATAAAAAATTTAAGAAAGATGTCCCAGAGCTTAGCTACCTCAGCAGAACAAGTAGAAGAAATCGTCAAAGATAAAAAACTAAAAGAAGATCTAAAAGTATCAATCTCAAAACTTAGAGAGGTAGTAGAAACCACAGACTTCCTCCTGACGCCAGCAAAAAAATTAAAGCAAGAAACACTCAAAACACAAGAATTCAGGTTCGCCTCAGTAAGTGCTTACATAGATACTATAGAAAGCAAACAAGATAACCCCGCAGTCAGTATTGACCTAGACATCTTCCCAAATTCAAAACAAGGATTCAAAGTAGGAATCTTCGACATAGGCAAAACTTCTAAAATCAACCTACAATTAACCTACTGGAATGACAAAATGGATCTCAGATACAGAATAGGACTAATTAATTCCGAACTCGGAGCAGCAATAGATAAAAAACTATCCGAAAAATTTTTCTTCTCAGCAGAACTACTCAAACCCTCTGACATACAACTTAACACCTTCATCGATTACAAAATCTTCTCTAACGCCTACCTGAGAATAGGATATAGAGATGCTCTAACCAAAGATAGAAAACTAAACATAGGAACATATTTTAGATTCTGAGACCTTCAAATGACTACAAAAACAGTCGTATTAATAGGAGGAGGTAGCGGAATATCATCCATTCTCAAAGGAATAAAACATTTTCAAGAATTCGAAATATACTCAATCTCCACACCAACAGACGACGGGGGATCAACGGGTAAAATACTAAAGATATACGAAGACGTCATACCTCTGGGAGATATAAGAAACTGTATAGCCAGCCTCGCAGAAGACCCTATACTCGAAGAACTACTACAGTACAGATTCGATAGAGCAGAACTTAATAAACATGCTCTCGGAAATCTCATACTACTAGCACTATACAAACTATCTCAAAACGATATCAACCAATTCACAGAAAAAATATATAAACTCTTTAAGATTAGAGGTAAAGCCTTACTATCTTGCCAAAAAAGAGGAATATTAGTAGCAAAAATGCAAACCGGACAAATAATAAGAGGACAAACCCTAATAAACAACTTCATAGACCAAAACAACTCAGAAATAGAAGAAGTATTCCTTGAAGAAATACAAAACAAGGACGTCAACCCACTAGCACTAGACGCAATAAAAAAAGCAGATATAATAATAATAGGACCAGGAAGTATATACTCAAGTATCATCCCCAATTTCCTAGTCCAACAAATACTTATAGAATACAAAAAATCAAAAGCTCTCAAAATATACATATCAAACATCGTTAATCAACCCAATGAGTGTCAAAAATACCTACTATCAGACTACATCAAAATCCTAAAAAAATACGGAATAGAAACTGACTACATACTCTTCAATAATAAAAAAGCTGACCCGTCCATATTCCTAAAATACCTAGAAAAAGACCCAAGATATAAACTCATCGAAAACGACATACAACAAGAAAATATAATAGAAGAAAATTTACTTGATGAAAAAAGTAACTTAATTAGACACGACGGTATAAAAGTAACAAAAACAATACTCAAACTTATAAACAGCCTTGAAAAAACACACCAACAAAAATCTTGAAAACATACTCCTAAAAATCGCAAGCTTAAATTATAGCATCTCGTTCAATAACATCTTCAATATTCTTACAATAATCTCTATTATATACGTTATTTTCATCTTGACTTATCAGCAAGTAAATATCACCATAGCTATATTAGATCTGATTTTCTTTCTCTTGTTTAGCTTTGAGCTTATAGTAAGATACTTAGCTGCCGGAAATTTCAAAAAATTCTGGAAAAACCACTATATAGATGTCATAGCCCTACTAGGATGGATACCTATATACTACTTCTCAGAATTCGCTCTACTCAGATCAATAAGATTATTACGAATACTAGCAATATTTAAACTACTGAGCCTAATAGATAAAAGGTTAAGATTATTAATACGAAACATATTCATTATATTCTGTATAACTATCCTTCTTATCTTATTCTCCTCTTGGATTGTGTCAACAAAATACAATGTAGACCCACTTTCCTCTTTTGAATGGAGTTTATATGTCATCTTTACTGGTGAAATGCCAGATGGACTTGAAAAAGAACACCTGTTTTGGATAGGAATGACCTTAATAATGTCGAATGGCTTATTGTTGGCAGGTGTAATCGGAACTATCTCCAGCTATATCATGGAAAAATTCAAAAATTTAACAGACTTCGATAACATCCCAAATACCAAAGAACTAGTAATCATAATAAACTACGACAAAGAAATCATATCCTCTCTTATCAAAGAATACTTCGAATCACTTATAAAAAACAATATCCTTATAGAAACAAAGGTAGTAATCATCTGCACAATGACAGATAAAGACTATGAAACACTTCAAACAATCCTAGAAAACTTAACGTTCTTCGAAACAATAAAACAAAACGTGTATATAGTCAATGAAAATCCCTTACTCCTAAATCTATATGAACACCTTCAAAAAATAAAAGATAAAATCAAAAGAATATTTGTTCTCCCAGACGAAAGAATAGAAGACGACTACCATAAAGATACAAACGTTGCATTCATATGCATGAATCTAATAAACTACCTCGGAAAAGAATTCTGCAGAAGAAAATTATTCGCTCTAACAAATACCAACATAGTTAACATACCACATATACACTTGGTCAGAAGTTATGAGATCATCTCCAAATTGATAAACATTGAAATATCGATCCCCTATATAGGACTGGCAGAACAATTCTTAATATCTTTCAATAATAGAATACATGAAATACCAATAAACTCAATCATATCCGAAATACAAAACATAACCAGCTTACAAGAACTAATAAGATACATCGAAAAAAAATATAACCAGATTCTAATAGGGTACATAGATTCCCAAGGTAAATTCGTCAATGTAATACCTACATACTCCGACTTCATTAATCCCAAACCAGAAAAGGAAAACATAAGGTTTACAGAAATACAAAGCTTACTGGTCATGAAATGAAAGGTAACCTAACAGACTACTTAAGACCACTAGGTATAGTATTCGGAGACATCGGAACAAGCCCCATATACACAGTAAGCCTCGTAGGATTCATACTCAAACAGAAAGATCCCGAATTGATGATCGGAGGAATCTCGTTGGTATTCTGGCTCCTCATTCTGATCGTCTATGTACAATATGTCTTCATCGTCATGAATCTCAGTATCCGAGGAGAAGGAGGACAACTTATAATTCGAGAATACGTCCTATCACTCGTAAAAAATAACGAATGGCTGAAAAATATAGTATCAATCCTAGGATTATTCGGATTCTGCGCAATAGTAAGTGAAGGTATACTAACACCAGCAATAAGTATATTATCAGCAGTAGAAGGAATAACTATCATCGACAAAAATCTAACAACTACTCATGTAGTAGTCATTTCTATAATAATAACCATCTTCCTATTCAGTATACAGAGAAAAGGAACAGATAAGGTTTCTTTTCTGTTCACACCTATTATAATTATCTGGTTCCTATCACTCTTTACTTTAGGAATAATATACATAATAAAAGAACCACGAATCCTAGAAGCAATCAATCCCATCTATATTCTCGTTCTTCTACAAAAAGATCCATTGGACTTCCTTGTAATTCTGTCTTTTGCAATGTTAGCTATAACTGGGGTTGAAGGAATGTACGCAGACATGGGACATCTAGGTAAAAAACCTATCGTCTTCTCCTGGAACTTCGTATTCCTTGCTCTGATTATAAACTACTTCGGACAGGGAGCCTTTTATCTAATAAACCACCATAAAATAACTGAATACAATTCACTACTATTCCTCATGATCAAAGAAATATCACCAACACTATACATACCAATGGTAATACTAACACTTATGGCAACAATAATAGCTTCACAAGCAATGATAAGTGCAATGTTCTCAATATTCTACCAAACCTCAAATCTCAATCTCCTACCAAGAGTAAAATATATCCACACCTCAACAGAACTTAAACACCAAATATACGTTCCTTTCATAAATTGGTTCCTAATGATACTAGTTATATTAACAATCCTATTCTTTCAAAAATCATCGAATATAGCTAACGCATACGGACTATCAGTGAACATAACCATCATTATCTCCTGCATTATGTCAATCATAGCTTTTACCTACAAAAAAAATATCCCATTAGTAATAATATTATCTCTAGTAATCTTACCAATAGATATAGTTGTCCTTATTTCCAATTTTCACAAATTCGCCAACGGTGGATACTTCCCCCTCATAACAGCAATAATAATACTATCACTAGTAATGATATACACCAGAGGCAATAGAATACTTGGAAAAAAACTAGGGTACGAAAGTTACGAAAACTTCATCAATAAATACGAAATCACATATAATCAAGAATCAAAAATTAAGGGATTATCAGTGTTTATGCTAAGAGATATAAACTTTATATCACCGTATATCTGTAGAACAATATTCGATTTCAAAATCATCTTCGAAAAAAACGTATTCTTATCGATCAAAATAACAGATAACCCCTACGGAATAGAGTACTTCTATAAAAACATAGAACAAGATAAGACTCAAAGTCTAGGAATCATAGAAATAAGTGCAGGTTACCTAGAAATTCTTAATATAAACGATATCTTTAAAAAACTCAATATAGAACCAACTGTAATCTTTTACGGACAAGAAAACATAAGCCCAAGATCACTTTCTAGCAACATATATTCCTTTCTGAGAAAAATATCACCCAGTATAGTAGATTTCTATAATTTTCCCTTACCTAAAACCATAGGGATAACAACTAATATAGACCTATAGTCACAGTTGTTGGTTTTCGATATAGTTTATTATTTTGGCTGCTAGAGTTGATGCATATTGCCCGCCATATCCTCCGGAAGCCTCCAAGCTGACAACTATAACAAACTCCGGATTATTTAAACCAAAATATCCAACGAACCAAGTATTATTCAATCCTTTGGGATTGTTATAGTTAGGGGTTACTTCGGCAGTACCTGTCTTCCCAGCAACTTTAAATCTCCTGACCATAGTTTTTATTACATTTGCCGTTCCTACTTCAATTGCCATTTCCATACCTCTCCTTACTACCTGCAAATTCTTTTGATCTACAGGAATCTTCCTAAGGATAGGTTTTTTAGAAGAGTTAATATAAGGAACAGGTTTATAACCGGTTGCTACCGAAGCAACCACAACGGCCATCTGTATAGGGGTAACTAAGCTTAATCCCTGACCTATTGAAATATTCACATCATCACCCGATGTCCAACCCTCAGATAAGTTTTCCATCTTCCACTCTTCGTCCGGAATTAATCCAGTCGCTTCAAAAGGTAAATCAATACCTGTAGGATTATTTAATCCCAACATTTCAGAGTACTTTTTTATCCTCTTTATTCCTAGCTTATAACCAAGAGTATAATAAAAAACATCACAAGAAAAAGCCAGAGCTTCAACTACATCCATAGATCCATGACCATAGGTATTAAAGCAATAAAAAGGATGACTCCCAACATAGAAAACACCCCCACAGTAAATACGACTATTTGGATTAATAATTCCCTCTTCGAGGGCAGCTATCGAGGTAATAATCTTAAAAGTTGAAGCAGCCGGATACTCCCCACTTATAGCCCTATTATAAAAACATGAAAAATCAGGATAATCCCTTATCACTTCGTTACAGTCAGGCTCCAAACTAGCAGGATAAAAAGAAGGATAAGACAAAAGAGACAATACTTCTCCATTAACTTTCATCACTATCACAGACCCTCCAACAGGCTGCATATTTTTCCTACTCAGATCATCACACAGTCTCCTCAACTCTCTGTAAGCAAACTCTTGCAGATTCTTATCTATAGTTGTCCTAAGATCTCTAGCTCTCTTAGCTGGAATCTCTTCTATTATCTTTACCGGATGACCACTTGGATCCATCAGATATTTATTCTTGCCAAGTTCTCCCCTTAATTCCTTATCGTATTGCAACTCCAAACCAGACTTCCCTACATAAGCATAATATCGTAAAGACTCGTCCTTTTCAATATCCTCCCTGTACGGAATATTTACAAAACCACAAACAAAAGCAAAAGCAGGACCAGATAAATACGACCTACGATAGTCAATATATACGTCCAAACCATACAAATACATCATATTCTCCATAACTAAACAGATATCTAGATAGGAAGGATCATTCTTGACAATAACTCTATCAACATAGATATCCTTCAAAAGCTCTTCAAAATTTGAAACACCAAAATTCCGGAAAACAAAGCCCTTTACAAACTCCTTCTCATCTAAACTCAAAAGATTATATCTTGATTTGTGTAAAACAATATTTATTCTATCCTCAGTATAAGCTATTTTGTAACCTTTCCTGTCAAGAATATTAGCCCTAGCAGGATTAGAATATACCTGATAGGTAGTATAATACTCCATCCTAGCTCTAAATATATCATAGCTTAAAATATTTATTTTTATCAGATTGAATAATATCCAACCAAAAGCCAAAAACACAATTACGATAACAAATACCACCCTCATCTATTGATATACTTCGCAACCATGGAAATAACAATCCCAATTACAGCACAAGATAATTGAAGAAAATAATAAATTACATCAATCATAAAGGGAATTTTGAAATTCTGTTCCCCCAGGATTAAGTTCATCCCTATGGCTCTTCCACCTAAACCTCCAAAAGCAGACAATAAAGAACTAAAACTCCCAACAACGAACGCAAAAAACCATTTACCGAAATCAATTCTGTAATCTAAAACCCTCTCAATTAAAATATACAGAGAAAAAGACTCAAAAATCTGAGAAAAAAAAGATAATAAAAAGACAAGAATAATAAACCTATAATACCCCCTCTTCCAAACCATTAGTACTAGTACCATCAAAAGAATAAAAAACACCATCCACATAAAAAAACTCTTCAAATAAAACATTAAAGAAAGTACCAGTGCAGCTAGAATACCAACTAATCTATCAAGATAAGGACTAATAAACATCAAAATTCGGTTTTTTATCTTCCTATCACTTAATGTCAAAACTCCACCCTTTATACCATCAGTTATAACCAAACTTAATCCAAACTGATTCAGTAAAAGAGAAATAGAACTTAAGTTCAATAACAAAAAAAAATTCCGATTAGAAATGAATAAGAGATCTATAACAAACATCCACCTAAAAACCTTTAAAATAAAAGCTAAAAATGAAAACAAAAACATAAATAAAAATACAATCCAGTTTGAAAAAACAACATGATAAATATCAGATATTTTTAGCATGGCTTTGTTATACAAAAATCCGATTAAAATAAAGGAAAGAACAAGGTATATTAAAAACAGAAAAATTTTTATAGTTCTGGTCTTCCCCAATTTTTCCATCTCTATCATACTTCATGAGGAGGAAAGATCATAGTAATACTATTTTTATTGAGGACCATAAATTCCACTCTGTCTACCTCTAGTGAAGTATCTTTATCATATATAACACAATCAGTAAGAGGAATAAACTGGGTATTCTTATTCAGTTCATCAACTATTCTGGCTCCAGGTATGAGATACATATATCCCTCTATCCTATAATTTTCTGCTATTATTACTACCCTCTTAGCTTCTTTCTTTACCATTCTTACCTCCCATTATTTTATTAATTTTGTTTGAACTTTTTTAATTCCAGTGAGTTTTTCAAAATTTTCGAGTACTTGGTTAGCTATGTTGATGACTTCTGGCTTAACACCAGCAAGCTGAGCAACAAATATGCCGTAGCTTTTCTGAGCAGCTCCCTTGATTACCTTGTAAGTAAATTCAACCCTATCTTCAAGCTCCAAAACCTCAACATTATAGTTAGCAATAGAATGAATAAATTTTTCCAAATTTGATAGCTGATGGAAGTGAGTAGCCAAAATAGTCCTACACTTGACAACTGTAGAAAGATACTGTGATACGGCCCAAGCTATTGCCATACCATCATAAGTACTCGTCCCTCTACCTATCTCATCCATTACAACTAAACTCTTCTCAGAACAGTTATCTAAAATATAGGCGGTTTCTAACATTTCAACCATAAAAGTACTCCTGTGCTTTATTATATCATCCGAACTACCAATTCTGGTATATATTCCGTCTACTATACCGATTATGGCTTGGGAACAAGGGACAAAACTCCCCACTTGAGCTAAAAGAACATTCATAGCTACAGTCTTCAAAAAAGTAGATTTTCCGCCCATATTCGGCCCAGTTAAAATTATAAAAAACTTCTCATCATCCATATACAGATTGTTTGGAACAAATTTTTCAAAAAATTTTTCATAGATTGGATGTCTTGCCTCTTTCAAAATTAAAATTTTACCCTCTGTTATGGTCGGTCTAGTATAGTTATTAACTACCGCACAATATGCAAAGCTCAAAAAAACATCCAAAACAGACAAATTCTCAACTAAATCCAGTATAAATAACCTACTCTGATTCACAAGAGAAATAATTTGAAGCAATATCTCCTTTTGTAATTGTTGAACAGAACTTACGGCCTCCTTCAATTTCACCTCAAATTCCTTCAACTCTGGAGTAACAAATCTTTCAGCATTCACAAGAGTCTGTTTCCTTTCAAAATAACTAGGAACAGCAGATAAATTTGCCTTGCTTACTTCTATGTAATATCCAAAAATCTGATTATAAGAAACCTTTATAGACTTTATACCTGTCTGACTTCTTAATTCATTCTCATATTCTTTTATCCAATCAGCGTTATTTTTAAGAAGATAGATATAAGAATCCATCTGTTCGTTAAAGCCAGGTTTCACAATCAACTCAACCTGCTCAAAAGTTACAATCTCATCATCTATACCTCTGAGAATAACCTCTTTCAAATTACACAGACTATCAAAAGCCTTACCTATATTACTTCGTATCTCTTCCAGAAGAGTAGGAGGATCTTCAATCAAAGAAAGTTCTCGTATAAAATCCTCCAAATAGATAAAAAACCTTTTAAACAAGATAAAATCTTTGAGATTGTATTTGTACAATGAAAACTTTGAAAGCATCCTTGACACATCAGGTATCTTCTTTATTTTCTCTCTCAAATTAATGATGTAATGTGTATTCTGAACGAGAAAATCTACCACGTCTAACCTCTGATTTATTTTTTGAACATTCCTAAGAGGCTGAGTTATAAAAATCTTAAACTTCCTTGCACCAAAAGTCGTAGAAGTGTAGTCTAACACTTCAACCAATGAATTCTTACCACCTACAATCTCTAAGTTTTTCAACGTCGATGAATCTAATAATATCAAATCACCAGAAAAAGTTCTGAATCTGAACCGAAGAGTATTCTCTGAAGAAATCAAAACACTCTTCTTTAAGTAAGCTATCATTAAAGAAAAAACATCGAGAAAGCTATTATTTTCCAATAAGAAAAACGAGTTTTCGTCTAAAGTATATCTTTTTAACTCCTCCAAAGAGTACTCATTATCTTGCACTACTATCCATCTTATATCAACGATTTGTTTTTTTAACCTATCATCAACTCTTCGTGAAAAGACAATTTCAGAAGGAGAGAAATAGCTAATTATATTAATCACTTCTCTATCATTAGCTATTGCTATGTATCCATCCAGGACACTTATATCAACAGCTAATACTTGATAAACACCATTGATATAATCAACTACTACAAGAAAATTAAAGGCTTTCTCGTTCAGATAATTATAAGAGGTAATAGTGCCGGGGGTAATAATCTCCACTATATCTCTCTTTACTAATCCCTTAGAAGCTGAAGCCTCTTCCAATTGCTCAGCTATGGCAACTTTATATCCTGCATTCAAAAGATTCCTTATATAATTATCAACTGAATGAAAAGGCACGCCAGCCATAGGAATGGTTTTACCATCGGGTAATGTCCTCTTAGTTAATACCACAGAGTTTATCTCAGAAAATATCTTTGCGTCCTCGAAATATGTCTCATAAAAATCCCCAACCCTAAAAAGTAAGATCGCATCTTTAACTTTTTCTTTTAGTTGAAGATATTGCTTAAACAAAGGAGTAAGGTTCATAGATAATTCAGAGGGTTGACTGGTCTACCGTTTATCAGTACTTCGAAATGTAGATGGGGTCCTGTTGAATTACCTGTGGAACCAACTCTAGCTATTACTTGACCCCTATATACAGCCTGCCCCCTGTATACACTCAATGAAGAACAATGAGCATACAGAGTAGAAATACCACTACCATGATCTATTATCACGGTATATCCATAACCGTAGTACCAACCTGAAAAAATTACCACTCCATCGGCGGCAGCGTATATAGGAGCACCATGAGGAGCACCTATGTCTATTCCAGAATGAAACCTCGTAGTACCCCAAATCGGATGAACTCTATAACCAAAGTAAGAAGTTATTACAGTAGAAGTAGTAGGCCATAAAAACTTACCACTCCTATACACCCTATTCCTACTCAAATTCCTTGCAATATATCTCTGTAATTCCTCATACTTTTCTCTTTGGATACTTTCATAATACTCTATGTCTCCCTTGGTCTTTTCTATTTCTTCTTGATACTTTCTTAATAATTTCTGTCTCTTTGCCAGAATAGAGTTGTAGTATTGTTTCTGGTTCTGTAGCTTATTCTCAATACTTCTTAGCTCTTTATTTAACTCAATTAGTTCCTGGTTCTTTTCTATCAACATCCTCCTCTGATTGTTTAAAGCAATCATAAGCTGAATATCAGCTTTTATAGATTCTCTTAGAATATAACTACAATCCAAAAAAATATCGGGTGACTTAGCAGTAAATAAAACAACCATAAAATCTATGTTATATTTCAGAAAATTAATCATTTTGTTTTCAAGAATATTATTTATTGTAGCCATTTTTTTCTTGATATCATCTATTTGAGAAGATGTAGCTTTAAGTTTATTTGTTATTTCAGTTTTTCTTTTCTTGGTAAGGTATATCTTATATTCTATTTCTGTTATTTCTTTCCAGGTTTGATTTAACTGCCTCTCTATTTCCTTTTTCCTTAAATTCTGATAGTAAAGCTTTGTCCTTTTTTCTTTTATTCTTTGCTTAAGATAGAAAATTTGTTCCTTCAGACTATCTATCTGACTAGCTGCACAAAAACTAAGAATATATAACCCAACTAAAAGAAAGTAGAATACAACTCTACTCATCCCCTACTAACTTTTTGAAATACCTCTCCATAGTACTGTAAACAAATATAAAAGAAACTACTACAGAAACTAAAAAAACAACATTCCTAATAAATATAAGGTAGTCAATTGGTAGAAGATTAAAGAAAATGAAGTGCGAATCTAGCTTATCAAGTATATAAGCGTAACCGACTCTTAAAAAGTAATGAGATATCATGGAGGATATTATCAAGACTATGAATATTTCGGTAAATAGAGGAGCTTTTATAAACCAACCGGCAGCACCTACCAAATTCATTATCCTTATCTCATTCTTCCTCGAAATTATTGACATTTTTACCGTAGTGTTTATTATCAATATAACCCCAATACATAAAAAAAATATTATTCCAAAAAGTATTTTTTTCAGAACACCAAAAACACTGCTGATGTTTTCCACATACTCTTGCCAATATATTACGTCTTTCACAATTCTGTACTTTTTAACATCTTGTGATATTATACTAACGAATTCGGGTTTCTTAACCTTTATATAAACAACATTGCCGATGGGTATATCAGAGTAATCTATATTTAATTCTTCTTTTATTCTTTTAATCAGTTCCTCTTTTGATACCAAAGTAGCACTCAGAACCTTATCGTTACTCTCAAGATTATACAAAAATTCGGATATCTCACTTATCTTAGCATGTTTATCAAAATATACGTGAATAGTTATCTGAGAAATCATTTTCTGCTTTATGTTCTCTATGTTATAATATACTAGAATTATCAGTTGTAGGACAAAGAATGAGAAGGAGGTAACGGTAATGGCGGCAAAGAACATTCCCCAGTTTTTGCTTATATTATCGTATACTTCCTTTATGAAGGAGGTAAAAACAGTTTCGAGATATTTGAACATTTACTTTTTCTTGTTAGGGTTTCTTGCACCATATTTGGATCTACTTTGTCTTCTTTTCTCTACTCCAGCAGCGTCCAACTTTCCTCTTATAACCTTATATCTTATACCTGGTAAGTCTTTTACTCTTCCTCCTCTTATCAATACGACCGAGTGTTCTTGCAAATTATGCCCTTCTCCAGGAATATAAGCGGTAACTTCCATACCATTACTGAGCCTTACTTTTGCAACTTTTCTCAGAGCAGAGTTTGGCTTCTTAGGTGTAATAGTCTTTACCTGTATACATACTCCTCTCTTTTGGGGAGACCCTTTAGGATCCCAATAAACTCTGCCCTCAAGAGAATTATAGTAATAATGCAAAGCAGGAACTTTTGACTTTTTCTTTACTGTTTTTCTACCCTTTCTTATCAGTTGGTTTATCGTTGGCATCTATCTTAACCTCCTTTTGATATTAAAGTTCCAACATTCTCTCCAGCAAGTATCCTACTTATATTACCATAGTCCTTCATACTAAAGACAACAATGGGTATGTTATGTTCCATTGAGAGGGATATTGCCGTTCCGTCCATGAAGCCAAGATTCTTATCTATAACCTCTTTGTAGTTCAGGTGAGTATATTTGGAAGCCTGGGGGTTGACCAATGGATCACTACTGTAAACCCCGTCCACTTTAGTGGCTTTGAGTATAATTTGACATTCGAGTTCTATTGCTTTTAATACTGCTGCAGTATCGGTGGAGAAAAATGGATTTCCCGTGCCGCCAGCTATTATAACTATCCTGCCTTTTTCCAAGTGCCTTAGAGCTTTTCTACGTATAAACGGTTCTGCAACCGATCTTATTTCAAGTGAAGTCATCACCCTAGTCTGAATACCTATGCTTTCGAGAACTTCCTGGAAAGCCAGTGCGTTTATTACAGTGGCTAACATTCCCATATAGTCTGCAGTAGCCCGGTTTATACCGACCAGTTCCCTACCCCTCACAAAGTTTCCTCCACCAACAACAATTGTAAACTGAACGCCTTGCAAAAAAACACTTTTTATTTCGTTAGCATACTTGTTAAGTATATCGAAATCAAGTCCCCTCTTCTTCTCTCCACCAAACATTTCTCCACTTAATTTAAGCAAAACTCTGTTATATTTCATCATTTTGATATTTCAAATCTTACAAACTTCCTTACCAATATTTTTTCTCCTATCTTTGAAGAAACAAAATTCATGTAGTCTTTAAATTTAGGTATTTTTAGTGAATCGTCATAGAAAGTTTGTTCAAATAAAACAGAATCTTCAAATATCTTGTTTACTTTTCCTTCTGCAATTTTTTGAGCTATGTGATCTGGCTTACCTTCACTTTTGGCTTGTTCAAAAGCCATTTTCTTTTGCTCTTCAATTTCTTCCGGAGGAACTGAAGACAAATCAACATACAGGGGCTTCATGGAAGCTATCTGAAAAACAGTTTTGTTACCAAATTCCTTCTTCTCTTCCTGATTCTCAGAAAACGGTTTTTCAAATTCAACTAGTACTAAAACCCCAACCCTGTTGTTAAAATGAAGATAATCAAATATCACTTGTGTGTCTTTTTCTACTTCTAGTGAAATTGCTCTTGAAAGCTTTATATTCTCTCCGAATATCGAAATATTTTCGTTTATATATGTTTGCAGATCCTTTCCATTGTAGCTGAGTTTCAGAGCTTCCTCTACTGAGGAAAAGTTTTGTTCGAATAAAAATTCGGATATATTCTTTGCTAAACCTATAAATTTTTCGTTTCGAGCTACAAAATCGGTTTCGCAAGCTAATTCAATCATGACAGCTTTGGAACCATTGTTCTTTATCGATATTACTCCTTCCTTTGTTAATCTATCTAACTTTTTAACGGCTTTTGCTGCTCCCTTAGCCAACAGAATCCTCCTAGCTTTCTCAATATCTCCGTTTGATTCGATTAATGCATTTTTGCAGTCTGTCATTCCAGCACCAGTTTCTTCCCTCAATTGCTTTATCAAATCCATTGATATTGACATATCTATTCCTCCTTTACTTCATTAATTCCAGAGTTTTGCTCAGTATTTCCTGAGGTATAAATATATTCATATGTACCTTTTGAACATCATCGTGATCTTCTAGTGTTTCGGCTAACTTCAATATGGTAGCAGCTTTATCAACATCGTCTATTACAATAACATTCTCAGCTATGTATGATATATCAGCGCTTTGAGGTATCAATTTAAGTTCATCTAGTTTATCTTTTACTTTCTCAAAGTTTTCTGGATCCACGACCATTTCTATATCTTTTTCACTGACTTTTAGATCTTCGATGTAATCTATGAGATTTTCCAGCAAATAGTTTTCCAATCGGCTAGGGTCTTCAACATCAGTGAAGCTAAATATTCCCTTTCTTTTGAATATCCATGAAACGCTACCGCTTTCAGCTAGATTGCCGTTGAATTTTTGGAATATTCTTCTTACTTCTGAGGCAGTTCTATTGCGATTATCGGTTATTATTTCAAGTAAGATAGCCACGCCGTATGGTCCATACCCTTCATATATTATCTCATGTAGTTCTTCTCCTTCTAGTTTTCCTTGAGCTTTAAGAAGAATTTTTTCGATATTTTCGGAAGGGAAGCCAGCAGCTTTTGCTTTTTTAATAGCTATTCTTAGTTTTGAATTGGTTTGGGGATCAGGTCCACCTTCCCTTGCAGCCACCATTATCTCCCTACTAATTTTACTAAATAACTTCCCACGAAGTTTATCCATTCTCTCTTTTCTATGCCTTATGTTATGCCACTTAGAATGGCCAGCCATACTTCTATACTATTCTACACAAATAAAAACTAACCTCTCATAAATAGAGGTAAACTAAATCCAGAAAAATAAATCATATAATGAAATGAACAAAGGATTGACTTTAGTAGAAATCATAATTTCTTTTTCAATAGCACTAATACTCATCTCTTCAATGTATCTCATAATCTATAGTAACCTAAAAGTTAGCGAAACCAACCAGTACTACATAGATGCAAATAATATACTTACATTCCTATCACGAGAAATACAAAACAATCCCTCTATCTATATAGAATACAACCCAAACGAAAATGCCTTTTCCTACAAAGAAGAAAAAGATGTAATAATCAAAATGCTAAAAGGAAAACTTAGAATGTACAGATACACTATCAACGGTAGTAGCAATTATAATATATCTTTAAGTGAAGAAATAAAGATAATCATGGACAATGTAGTACAAGTAGATATAACACTTAGCTGGACAGTAAACAACAAAACTTATAGAACAAAATCATCCGTAATTATTTCTACTTTTGAGATATTTCAACAACCTCCTATAAATCTCCCTGAGGATTCAGACATAGAAATATAATTCTATGCTACGATAACTCTATTTCTTCCTTCCCTCTTTGCAATATACAAAAGTTCGTCAGATTTCTTTATTAACTCATCTTTAGATGATGCATCGATAGGGAAACAAGCAATACCAATCGAAGCAGAAATTTGTATATCCCCCTTCCTAAAAGATTTATATCCTTCTCTTATCTGCTCAGCCAATAAATAAGCATCCTGCTTATAAAAATTAGGTAAAATAATTGCAAACTCATCTCCCCCATATCTACATACATATCCCTTATCCTTAACATAACTGGTAAGTAGCTTAGCTATTGATTTTAATAGTTCATCACCCATAGGATGACCAAAAGTATCGTTATATTGCTTAAATTTATCCGTATCTATCATTAGCAAGCATACGGGATAACCGTACAGTTTGGCGTTTTCTATTTCTTTAGACAAAAGTTCTTGAAAGTGTCTATGAGAATACAATCCAGTTAAACCATCCCTTATAGCCATATTTAAAGTCTTAGAATACTCCTTGTAAAGTATATACATTATTGCAAATTTATCGCAAATCAATTGGATAAAATTAACATCTTTTTCATCAAAGCTACGCGTATTTAAACTAGAAACATAGGCCACTCCTAGAATTTTATTTCCAATCTTGATAGGAGAACATATAAAACTTCTATCATCTTTGAACAATGCCAAAGCACTAAATACAGTACCTCCGAAATAATATACAGGCTTTAAACTATTGATCACAACCTCCACACAAGTATTCTTTAAATATAGATCAACTCTACCTATCCCCCTATGAAAAACAGGTTTTATACAATCTATACTAACCTCATCCCTCTCAAAAATAAAAATAATAAACCTAGAAAAACTCAAAGACTTGGAAACAATAGAATAAAAGCTATTATATAAATCCTCATAATCTGGATTATCATCCAGGTTTGAATAAAAATCACCCAAATATTTCAACCAACTGACTAACTTATCCCTATCCTCTTTGAGCTTTTCTAACTCCTTACTCAGTGTTTTATTTTCGTAACTCAACAGCGTAGAATCTACCAACTCCCTCAAGTGTTGAATCACAAAACTATAATTATAACGATTGTACATAAATCTAAGGATATACACAAACATGGAATAACTAAAAAATACTAAAATAAAGGAATGGAGAGAAAAAATAGAATAAACATCTGAAAAGAAAACTTTTACAATCAAACAAAGAATATACCACAAACAAAGCAAAGCTACCAATAAAAAGTACTCAAAAAAAACAAATCTAAAAGGGAGAAAGTTTGATTCATTGCTAACGTTGATAAATAACTTTTCGAAAATTTCATTTTTGTTTTCATTATCAATACTTACCTTATCTCCAAGAGATTTTTCAAAAATATCCAGTAAATATCTCCTTAGATCCGACAAAACTATGTTGTTTACAAAACCAATTAAAGTAATCGCATAAAAGTACGAGTAAACTATAAAAAAGATAATCAAAACAGTAAAATGCTTAGCAAAAAAATTCGTAAACGTCCAAGTAATTGAAAAAATCAGAATAGTAAAGGCCGTCTTTAAAAGTATATTGTTTAATTTCACATTTTGATCAGCATCAAAATTTATCGAAAATTCCTTTAGGATAAAAATAATAATTCCCAACAAACATAATAAAATCGTAAGATATAGATCACTTATCCCCTTAAATGCAAGAAACAAAGGAACAAAAATAGAATAGATCGGAATTGCCTCAAATCTCTGCTTATAATACAAAAGTGTAAACTCTACTGTAATTCCTAAAATAACTAAAAATATCAAGCTTAAGTCAATCATCTATTCTATAGTAAACGGGGTAATAACAGGCACCAATGGGCTGGGTAATCAACTCCTCCATATATATCTCACGATCAAATATTTTAATTTCATCATACGGTCTATAAACACCCCCAGAAGTATATACCAATTCTTCATAACTTGATTTGATTAAATATATAGGAATAGAGGGCCCACCCCTAGCAGAAAAATATATGCTCCTAATCCGCCTATTCACAATAAAGTGATAAAACACCTTATATGTCCCCTTCAATACCATATTAGTCTCTATACCATCCAAAGGTATATCACCAACTACAAGATAATTCAAATCTTCTGGAACATAAGTTACAATCCTACCGATTCCGAAGATCCCTTTAACATGTTTCCTATCGGTGGGAAGTATGTACCTATATTTGACATTCCCAACCCAAGAATCGAAGTCTATCCTACCATTCGAATAGATCCAAAAGTAACCAGAAACTAAAAACTGAGGTTTAAAGTCTATCTCAAATATGTACCTACCATCTATGTAGTATTTGGTCGGATTGAAATTTTTAAATATCTCTCTGGCTATATCATTACCAACCTTAAAATAGCTATCCTTAGAAGATGAAAAAGCAAAGTTTATATAAGCTTCACACTTACCAGTAAGCACTAAATATATCTTCTTATCCTCCAAAGTATCATTCAGGTGATAAAAATAAATGAGTGTAGGAGTGAACCCCGAAATAGTTCCACTTATCAAATATCCATCTTTCTTAACATACTCCGGAGAATTCGAAAAAAACATTAAAACAGGCTCAAAAGCCTTAACCTTACACAATATAAACATCAAAATCAAAAGTAAAAACTTTCCAACCTTCATCTCATGATACTTCTCAAAAAATGGTACACCTTAAACATAAAACAGGTATACAGGATCTTCTTATTGATCCTCTTAAATACCATGCCACTATCTATACTCCTTACCTCTTTAAATAATGAATGTATATTTTCATACTTCAGATTATACCTCAAAAACTTGTTAATAAACTCCTCTTTTCCAAGTATCTTCGAATAAATAAAGCTCCTTTCTAACATTTTTAAGACATTTTCATCTATGACACTACGATACAAGTTCACCATGTATATGTCCCGTATGAGAGACTTAATCAATTTCAGAAGAAGCTTGAAAGAAATAAAACAGCTGAAATTATTTACCCAGAACTCATCGTTAAAGACCATATCTCGCGAAGGATCCATAAAAAAGTCTAGTATTTTCTTGAAATCATCCTTAGGCTTTCTCTCTTTTAGATTCCAAAAATTCATGGAAAAATACTCAATCAGATCAAAATTAGCATTAGTAAACAAAATAACAAACTCCGCCCAATTTATAGGATAATAATACGTCTTTACTAAATAATCCAATAGATTACTAGTATTTGGATTCACGTGTATCCTTATCGATCTAGAAAGAATAGTTGGCAAAATATTACTGTCCTCTTTGAATAGAAAGAAAAAACATCCTTCAGGAGGCTCCTCAAGCGTCTTCAACATAGCATTAACCGAATATATATTCAAGTTATCAACATCTATTATAGCAAATTTCAATCCTTGTGACTTTAACCTAACAAAACTCAATAAGTACCTTACTTTATCGATAGGTATAAAATCCTCATCTATCAAATCTACCCTCTCAATATTTGAAAATGATTCGGCTACCTTATCAATCAAAATAAGCTTTAACTTTTTTGAATCTCCAAAAAAAATAAACGTACCGCAGACGGATCCTCCTACGTATTCTGTTACTCTTCTTACTACCTCCTGACGTATAATCATCTATATCCTTTTCTTGAATATTACCCTATCATACACATAGATTATATTTGCTATGATAATGAATATTATTAGAAGTCCGTGTATCAGGGATTGAGTTAGCATGTATTTTACAGCTTCGCTGACTTGATCAGGCTCTGGATTAGATTCCAATATTTCATAATCAGCAGCTCCTTTGAGTCCCCCAAAAAGCCCTATCAATTGACCACTGAGAATATACGGATACATCTCAGCAGCCATAACAGCGGTACATCCTCCAGAAACGTTCACACCGTACCTACTCTTCAATATCCTTATATAATGGACTAAAGAATCACCAGCTGCTATACAAAAAACTAGACTTAGATCATTGGCAGTTTTTATATCTTTCAGAAAAGGAGCATTATTGTTAGATATAATCGGAATTGCATCTTTCAGATCAACCCCCATCTTCTCTATTGCCACAGCTCCACCAATTACATACCCGCCTATAACATAATCCTGATTCTCAACCTTATTGTACATTCCAGCTATCTGAATAGTCTTATTAGCAACTATCTGAGCACCATCAGGAACCAAAGATATAGCTATCACCTTTATGTCTTTTCTAAAACATTGTTTCAGAAAATTCTCCAGTATAGGGTCAGCTTCAACCCTCGTAGAAGGCCCATAATCACCCGACACTAAAACTACACTACCACTAGGTATAGACTCTATAAAATCATAAGCTTGCTTAGAAGCAGGTGTTATCGTCCTCTTTAAGATCTCTAAATTTATTTTCTTAACCCAATAAACGTCTGAAAATATAGTTCCAAATACCAAGCAAATCGCTACTAATAAAAATATCGTTCTCCTGGTAATCTTTTTAAACAAATTTATTATAATCATTCGCTTTTACCAAGATGAGCTTTCTCTATTCCAAATAGTAATTTTAGTGAAATTATAATCGTTCCTATTCCGACAGCTATGAGAATAGCTCTCTGTGCTGCTGCATTTATAACAGCAGTTATGTATTCGGATATGACCGATACTTTCAGACCAATAAACCCAAAAATATAGTCTCCTATGGGGACTCTACCTAGTATAACGATCGAGGCAGCTAAAAGCAATAAAGTAGCCTCCAAATTCCTAGCTCTGAAAGCTCTATATGAAGCAGAAGCTATAAAAAACGCCAATAAAGAAAACATAGCAGCACTCAACGGATTATAAATACTGTAAAATATAACAGTATTGAAAATATTAGTGTCAACCATAGCAACTTGAAAAGTTATCAACGGTATCAATCCCGTATTATCCAAAAGTACCTTAAAAACATAATCTTTCTTGGGAACAACGTTATATATCATACCTATTATGATAGTAAGTATCAAAGAAGCAATCAATATAATATTTGCAATTCTGTCATCCCAATGAGTAATCGGTTCCAGCGTTTTCCTCAGACTAATTATAACCAAGTTCAAAATACCCAGTATCGTCGCAAAAGATGAAATCACAATAACCCAGTTTCTTACTATTTGGGTAATTTTACCGGTAAGCTCTGGCAAAAAATAGTTAATGATTATTATTATCCCCGTCAACGCAGTTATTATCAATGGTAATTCCCTTTTCATTTTACTAACATACCTCTAAATATCTTGTATACTATATCTAGTAGAGGGATATTTGCTATATTCGGATACACTAAATAAGTGGTATTGACAATAGATCCTAAAGCTATGCTTGCCATTACTAAAGCTTTTGAAACGTCTTGAGTTCTGAGTGTTATCTTATCAAGTATATCCTTTGATAGGTAAGCAGAAGCGGCAAAAAGTTCTTCACCAATCAGAACATAATCACAAGCTGCGATAAAGAAAGGTAGTTGAGTTATCATAGCGGTACCAGCAATCTGTATAGCTCCAGCGGAAAAACCAGTTTCAGCTAGAATCAAAGACTCAGCATAAAAAGCCCCAATCAAAAATATAGCTCCGGGTTTTTCCCGAGAAATAATACCGTCCACACCAGCAGCATAACCAAACTGATCGTCAGTCAAATAGAAAACCATATCACTTCTATACAGATCACTTCTACCAGCTCTTAAATATGACTCCTTGACAACTTCCTGAGCCACCGTCATAACAACTGATCTGCTTACAGGCATAATAAAATCGGTCTCATACTCAGCACACTTCTGAGCAACATAACTCAAAATAGATAATGAAGCCAAAGTCTGGATATTATCTATATCTTGTATTCCAGGAACATATAATATCGGCTTACCCATTTCAGTCGATCTTCCTACCGCCTCCTCTATAGAATTTAAAGCAGGTATCTTCCTTATATATATGCTTTTTAGTCTACCTGTTCTGACCAAATACAAATAATACCAAAAAACCCCAGAGATAAATAAAAGAAAGAATAAAGAATACCCCAGAAGTGGATTCTCAACGTATGGAATGTAAACCTTATACCAGATATATGACCAGTCCATTTGTTAATTAATTTCCACGGTCAAATAACATCTCCTTCATTCTTGAGAACAAATATTTAGCGAAGTAAGAAATTATTATGTCAGCTCCTGCTCTTTTTATGGAATACAAAACTTCTAAAATGGTTCTGTCTAAATCTAACCCTGACCTGATTATCATCGTGTATTCTCCACTGACGTTATAAGCTGCTAACGGAATCAAAATTCTCTCCTTTATCTTGGATATGATATCCAAGTAAGCTAGAGCAGGTTTTACCATTACGATATCAGCTCCTTCCTCAACATCCTTCAGAGTTTCTAAAATAGCCGATTCCGAGTTCCTATAGTCCAATTGGTAAGAACTTCTATCACCGAATTTGGGAGCAGAGTCGGCAGCAGATCTAAACGGACCATAAAAAGCACTATTGAACTTAGTAGAATAACTCATTATACCAACCATATTAAATCCATTTTCATCCAGTGCTCTCCTTATTGCTTTCACTTGATAATCCATCATTGAACTAGGGCATACAAAGTCAGCTCCCATAGAAGCGTATACCACTGAAATCCTCGACAAAACCTCTAAAGTTCTATCGTTATCTATTCTCCCATTGACAATTATTCCACAATGTCCAGAAGTAGTATATTGACAGATACATACATCGGTAAAAATTCCAATTTGATCTTCATAAACTTCCCTCAATTTTCTAATAGCTTTAGGAACAATTCCGTCTTCATGATAAGCCCAATAGCCACTTTCATCTTTTCTGCTTTCTACCCCGAAAAGTAAAAAGTTACTTATCCCTATATTCAAACATTCCTCCACCTCTTTTAACATACCATCTATAGAAAATCTATATATTCCAGGCATAGAAGCAATCTCTTCTCTTTGATTTACATTCTCACTTACAAAGATAGGATAAATGAAATTAGCAGGGGACAAATAAACATTGGATACAAGATTCAACATATTTTTATTTTTTCTTATCCTTCTTAGCAATTTACCACCCCCCTTTCTCCATCAAATTCTAGAGAAAAGAATAGTTATTTTAGATATTATTATTGCACCGGGATAGAATACAATGTGAGCTAATATAGTTCCTATGGTTCCAGCAATCAAGTTAACCCACATGACGTTATACAAATACTCTATATTCTCCTTCCCGTTGTAAACCTTATCCGTAATGTTTGCAATAATAGGATCAAGAAATATAGTGAACAAAATGGTAGCAACTCCGTTAACTATACCAGAGAGTATAGTTGCAGTCCTTGCAAATTCAGGCACTAAAACACTGGCATAAATGGCGGATAAAACTCCCGTAGTCCAAAAAGCACCGATCAACATAGAAGACCAAAAAACAACCACCGGCACCCTCTTCAGTCTCTCCCAACTCAAATAAAATACAGGTCTACTTATACTACTGATAAAGAAAAAATATGACTTAGGATATAAAAAGTAAACCAGCGTAGAAACCATACTCTTCTTCCTATCAAATAAATCAATCCATTTGATAAATATTTTTTCGAAAGTAGTAAATAAAGCTATTCCAAGTATACACCCCAAAGTACTTGCAAATATTATCAGGTGTATCTTTAACCTTAAAATGTCTAACTGACCATCCCTATAAGCAATATCAACCATAGATCCTAAAAAAGGAGTCTGTATCAAATTTGATAGCCTACTTATGAGAGCTATAACATTTAGTAGAGAGAAAGAAGTAGTAATAAGCTTTATTTTTATACCAGCAAATCTTAAAGCTCCAGAAACAGTACCGATAAAATATATAAAAAACGTGATTACAAAAACCACCAAGAATCGCTTATCGTAAAACAACTCCATGTTATTTTAATTCCTCAAAAATCGCAAGATATATACTCAAGAAACTGATCAATATCAATCCCCCCAAAATAATTAGTGCTAAACCAATTAAAGTTATCATGATCAAAGTCACCCTTGCCTTAAGAGATTTGGAGGAATTCTCATATACTTCCCTGGATATATCGATTAACTCCTGATCCAAAATACCAGTCGAAAAAGCATTCTTCAAAATTAATCTATATTCGCTTGGAAAAACATCAAATATCTTTGAAACTATATCATAATTCACCTCTTTGTAGCCTTCCGTTATCTTATACAGAAAGGAATTAAGGGCAGATCTAAAAGTGTTATTTTCAATCGTAGATACAGCAATGTACAAAGAAAGAGGTATAGGAATTCCGGCACTTATCAAATTTCCCCAAATACCCATTATCTGAGAAAAGACAATCTCCCTATATGGCCTTCCCAAAATATAGTACTCAAAAATATCCAAAATAAAATTCCTAAAACCCAACAAAACAGCTATCATAACAATAATCAGAAGGAAAATAAAAACGTTCATAGGGTTCAAAATATCCTTTATAAACTGAAAAAAAATAAATGTTTCAGTTGTTCTATCCTCAACAATTTTTAAAAAAACGTTATTAAAAATAAAATAAAATAGCAAAACTCCAAAAATGATAAGTATATTTACAAAAACAAGATATATTCTATATCCCTTGAGTTCCTCGTCTATTTTTATCTGATTTTCAAGTATTTGATAGTAACAATTTAAAATTTCCACTATCTTTCCACTTTTTTCTCCTGCCTCGAGCAAATAACTATAATGAGAAGGAACTAGATTATGCTTCCTCAAAGCCAAATATAAAGGTACTCTATTCTGTACAATTTCTCTTTCAACTATCGCTCCAATACTTCTGTATGTAATCGAATCTTTTAGACTCTTTGCTACGTTGGTAGATGTCAAACCGGTTTTATATGCATTTATCAAAAATTTTGTGAAACCAAGTAATTTTTTTTTATTCATCTTATTATTCATTTCCAGACAAAGGAATCCAGCTTATGGTATACTGGACCTAAAGGAGTAAGTTCACTTCTGAACAATGCTATTTCTCTGGGAAAAAAACTTATATGTTCTATTGTAAACTCCTTGAGGAAATTTTCTTGAGCAGTCGTCAAACTCTTCCTGACTCTACCAACAGTCACATGAGGAGTAAACCTATCCGAACCAAAAAACTCTTTTACAACCTTGTAGATTTCAAAAAAAAACTCTTCAGGTTCCAAAATCAAAAATATTACTCTTATTCTATCATTACTATAAAAAAAACCCAGATGTTGAACAATTTGAATGCTAACAGGAACGACATAATTCATTTTTTCTTTCATCATTCTGAATTTATTTAGTGCTATATCCTTCTCAATAGACTCAAAAAATCTGAAAGTCAAATGATAATTCTGGGTTTCAACCCATTTGATATCTTCATACCTGAACTTTTGTTTTAGAGAGAATAGTTGGACGGTTATAAAATTTTTTATTTCATACGGTAAATCAAGTGCTATAAAAGCTCTCATTCTCTGGCATTCAGTATTTCTATTATTTTTCCCTCTATTTCTTTGCATTTTTCGGGATTAGATTCCAGGAATTCTATTACCTTTTCCCTTCCTTGTCCTATCTTTTCATCTCCGAAAGAGTACCAACTACCACTCTTAGAGATTATGTTTATTTCAGTAGCAAGATCAGCTATCTCTCCTATTCTATCTATCCCCTTACCAAATATTATACTGAATTGTGCTTCCTTAAAGGGAGGAGAAACTTTATTTTTTACTACTTTTGCTTTTATTCTTGATCCTATGCTAACCTCTCCTTTCTTAATGTTATCGATTTTTCTGAGTTCTATTCTGACACTTGCATAGAATTTAAGTGCTCTACCACCGGGAGTAGTTTCCGGATTCCCGAACATTACTCCAACCTTCTCTCTTATCTGGTTAATGAATATAACCGCAGTCCTTGATTTTCCTACGATTGATGTAAGTTTTCTTAGAGCTTGAGACATTAACCTAGCCTGTAATCCTATGAATTGATCCCCGATCTGGCCCTCAATCTCAGCCTGAGGAACCAAAGCAGCTACAGAATCTATAACTATTATATCCACAGCATTACTTTTTGCTAACATTTCTACTATTGATAATGCCTGTTCACCACTGTCAGGCTGTGAAATATACAGATTATCAACATCAACTCCGATTTTTCTTGCATACTCTGGGTCAAGAGCGTGTTCAGCGTCTATGAAAGCTGCTATACCTCCGGAAGACTGAGCATTTGCGATAGCAGTAAGTGCAAGAGTAGTCTTACCAGAGGATTCTTGTCCAAAAATTTCAGAGATCCTACCCCTGGGAAATCCCCCAACACCTAGGGCGATGTCCAAAGATAGACTACCGGTGGATATAGATTCGACGATCATCCTTTCCCGTTGCCCCAACTTCATTATGCTACCTTTTCCAAACTCCCTCTCTATCTGGGAAATTACAGATTTAAGTATTTGGTCTTTTTGTGTGGTTTCAACTTCCATAATTATACCCTTTCCCCCTATGCCGGTCAACTTATATTCCGCTGAACCGGAACAGCGGTTTTCTCTTCAATAACCTTAAATTCTCTATAGATAAACTTACTAACCCAATCACTTTATCGCTTATCTCCAAATTGTTATAGGTTATATGTTCAACATTAAAACCTAAAAAAACCTTACTATCTCTTGACAAATTAATTTGCAGTACATCAGAAATAACATTTCTTATATAACCCAGAGATTGATTTTGAATATCTTCTTGATCAAATCTTACTTTCTTGAGATTCACCCCCAGCCACTTTACAAATTCCACATCCCTTTTACTAGATAGAGGAGCAATAGAGACATAGATAAACAACTCCAATTCTTTCAGATTATCGACGAACATTTTTAAATCGAAGGTATCGTATATTATCTGAGATACAAAGAAATCCATTCCGGATTCTATTTTTTTCAACATTCTCTTTATTTCATTTTCACGATGGAATATGACAATACCTCCAATTTTGACATCGGGGTACCTATTCTTTATCTGAAAACAGGCTTCGGTAACCTCATAACCAGGGTATTCAATATCAGATCTATCTTTACCAACAAAGATGAAATTCTTATACCCCAAATCATAAACCTTACCAAAATGTTCAAAGAATTTTTTTCGATCCATAATAGGAACGACAATGTTTATAATTGGTTCTATATTATAGTTGAAGTTAACTTTACAATACTCAGTAATTTCCTTCGCAAAAATATAGTTTTCTTGTTTTGGAGAAAAGTTATATACTCTGTGTCCTTCTCTGTTTTCATCTACGATATGGGGCAAATTCAGATATTTTAGACTTCGACTTATCATTATTTTACAGATTTTTCTTATGAAATCTTCTTTCTTAGCTTGGGACCAAGTGATCGGGGGACATATGACCTCAAAAAGTATATCGCCTCTATCCATTCCTCAATTTAATCACCAAATTTATCGAACTCTGCACAAAAGCTAAAAGATTGAGAATAGTAAAGACAATATCTTTAATAAGCAGGGAGTACAGGGTTAAGAGAAGAGAGGAGGTAGTATAAAGAATTATGAAATTTAGGTTAAGGGGACACTTCCCAGTTTTTATTGTCTCAATCGTTTGGGGTATCCATGATGAGACAAGTATTATCATACCAGTTAGCCCGATAAATAATTTTGGATCCATTTCTTATCCGCGGCTGGTGGGACTCGAACCCACAACCTTGTGATCCGAAGTCACATGCTCTGATCCAGTTGAGCTACAGCCGCATACCACTTATCACATTATACAAACTATCCCCTTTCTCTTCTATAAATACCTTGGTTCTTATCGGTTTAAAACTTTTACTATCCACAAAAACATGTTCAGTTCTTCCAAAACAAACCAAACCATCTAACTTCTTCTTTGTTCTCAAATACTCCTCTAACAGATTACTACATTGCTCTAAACTACTCCTACCATAAATACCCAGATAACCGAAAATAACTCTAATTCCATCGAAATCCTGAATAAAGGTAACAACAGAAAACACATCCTCAAATTTTAGAGGCCTATAGAACTCACAATAAGCAGACACCAGAGGGCTGAGAATAAAATATTTCTCCTCCAGAATAGAATAGTTTATGACCTTCTGAGAAAAGAAGTCACACCTAGCCAGCTCATAGTACCTAAAATAGTTAGAGTGATGCACAATTTTCATTCTATCCGTCTCATAATACCTTACATATATTTCTGTCTTGGTTATCTTATCAAACATAAGTACTAAATCTTATACTGTGAATAATTCCGGTAGCTTAGCACTATATTTTCTCCTCAAACTTTCATACTTAGCTTTATTTATGTATCTTAGATAGTTCAGCTTTCCCTTTAAACTTTCAATCATCTTCTTATCTGTTTGGTCGATTCCTTTTAGATAGATTCTATGAGTTTGAGCTCGAAGTTTTCTGTAATAATTTCTATCTATGTTTATCTTCTGGTTTATGACCAATCCTAGAACTCTTTTCTTTTTTCTCATAACCTTGGTTTTAAGATGATTTAACTCGTATCCGTACCATCTAAAAACTCTTGACAACTTCGATATTATCATGTCATTTATCTTTCTTAATTCCTCTGAGGTTTGAATACCATTAGAGTTGTATGAGATAATTACATTGTCTGCATAAATAGAAAAGTCTATCTGTACATTTTTTTTGTCTGATATTTCTGACAATCTTCTGTTAATTTTATGTAGGATACGTGCCATACATAGGTTAGCTATGATTGGGCTTGTGGGACTACCGGTGGGAAGAACCCTCTTCCTTGAGCCTTCTTGGTAGGGATAAACAGTGTTAGCAGTCGTCAAACCAGTAATCAAAGAAGCTACTTCGGAAGGATAACCCAAAATCTCTCTAAAAGCTTGGTAAACTTTTCTCTCAGTAGTATTCTCGAAGAAATCTTTTATATCAAGGCTTATTACTACATCTTTCCCAGTATGTTTTTGTAAAGCCTGTACTATGTTCCTACCCTTAATAAATCCATACATTTCTTCCGGGAACTGTATTTTACAGAGTATATCCTTATGTATTATTCTCTGTACTTTTCTTGCAAATCCAGAAGGAATAAGAAGCGTTCTTTCTTTTCCATTTTTTGAAATCTTTTTGATCTTGTAGTACAATTCGCTCTTTTCAGAAGCTGCAAAGAAACAAAGTTTCTTTCTATCTATGTTATAGTTTTTTTCAAAGTAATTCAAAACTTCATTAGCTGATTTAAATTTTGGAACGTTATCGATTTTTAATCCTGGGTAATTTTTTATACTTAGCTTATAACGACGTGAATAATTTTGTTTACTTTTCTTTGATAGAGAAGCTAACCTAATTTCGCCGGAGTCCAAGAGATAAAATAATCTTCTGCAAATTATTAAGGGTTTGTTAACTCTCTTGTAAAGCGACTCTTCATCTAGCGTGGTTTTTCCTTCCTTCTGGGATTTTACTGGTATTAAATTCTCACCTTTTTCTTCCAGAGTTTTTGTCGATTTTTTTCTCAGTTTTAATAGCTTGGATACTATTTCGATAACTTTTTTTATCATGTTTTTTGTAACTACTACCGGTGGGGTTAGACCACCGGTAGTACTTGGCTACTGAGATATACTGGGGTATATCTCAGTAGGGTTGGATATTGGTGCTGGTGAGGGTTTCCAGACGGCGAACCACCGTCGCAAGGGTATGTTAACTTAAAAAAGAATTTAGTTCGGGGTAGTGGTAGGCATCCCGCTTTCCTAACTTCCTTTTTCCACTTTCCCTCGATCATCTGTATTATATTTACAACAATTTTCATCTCTAACTTTTTCACATTTTTTACACCAGACCATTTTTCTTAGATGTTCTACCTCTATCTTTTCAGTCTTTTCAAGGATATAACCGTTTACAACATAGTAAGCCATAGGATATTTTTGAACATTTATTTTGTTAATAACAAAAGGTGACCATAAAGCGGATAAAATATTATTATTCTTTGCTATTGTTTTTAACTCTTCTTTATTATTTCCACTTAGTATCGTGTAAACTTTAATATCGAGGTTCTTTTTTGATAGCCACTTTGAAAAATTCTCAACCTGATTATAATCCTTAACAGTTTCCTTGTCTATGAAAACTAGAACACTCTTTGTAGAGGAAAAGTCAACGTTTAGAGTTTTGCCAGACAACAGTTCCTCAAAAGAAACGCTGGATAATAATTTCTGCTCTGTACTTGTTTTAGTTGTTTTAGCTTTTGTAGAACAACATCCTCTGCCTTTAGAGCTACCATCACTATGGGGAAACACCAATGTCATTGATATAGCAACAATTAATAACCATACTATTGTCTTTCTCATTTTTTACCACCCTCCTTAACCAACCAACTTGTGGTAATAATTCATACCGATAAATTGCAATTTTGGGATCACTTCATCACATTCAATTATATCTTTTGCTATGGATGAAAAACCTCCTGTTAAAATTATCTTGAGGTTAGGATATAGTTTCTTTAGATCAAGTAGGATTGAATTTATTCCTCTGGAGATTACATCTACTGTTCCGAGTTGTATTTGTCCGATAGTAGTATTTTCGACTATTTTAAATGTAGGTTTTATTTCTACCATAGGTAGCTTTGCAGTTTCTTGGAATAGAGATTTTACCAAAAGCATAAATCCAGGTGATATAGATCCTCCTAGGTATTTTCTGTTGACTATGACGTCGACGGTTATGGCAGTTCCAAAGTCTATGATCACGAAATTGTCGTTAAATAGGTAGGTGGCCCCGAGGATATCGGCTACTCTATCTGCTCCCATCTGCTTGTATTCATCTGTCTGCCAGTCAATCCCGAGATCATTTCTAGCTTCAACCCAATAAACCCCCTGACAATTAACATACTTCTCAACAAATCTTTCTATAACGAAGTTTATTTGTGGAACCACTGACGAAACTACAAAAGTATTCAACTCAATTCTACCGTTTTTTATTTTATCCCCAACAAAAGGGAATAACCTGCTGTATATATCTTCTGGAGTCTCTATGTTACGAGTAGAAAACCTTAGCTCAATTAAGTTCTTTTCTATATCCTCCCTTAGATTCTGATTAGGGTTACTTTCAAAAATCCCAAAAACAGTATGTGTATTTCCTATATCGACATAGATTTCCATACTATACTAATTTTATTCATTTTTCATTACCCCTGCTTAGGCTAAGAAATCAAGAATTTTTAATTCAGAATATACTCGGGTATAATCCTGACGTACTTTTCCAGGTTAGTATACTGATTTTTTAAAATGTTAGATATGGTATGGAATCCTTCCCAATCAATGTACCTGTTCTTAGGTATGACTTCATATCTATCGTTTTGATAAATTTCGAAGTTTACCGACATTTCTCCACTATCCTTAAGAAAGCTGGATAAAACCGAAACAAATTTGTAGTAGTCCTCTTCGGGAAAATCCGATGCAATCTCTACAAAAAGGTTTAATCTGTAAGTTGCTAAGGATCTATTTTGATAGTCTCCATCCTGTGTTTCATTGATTCCGAACAATTTATGGCAGATAACTCTATAGTTTTCCTCTTCTGAATCATCATCTTCATCGTAATATAGTTCTCCTTTTACAACAACTATATTTCCCTCTACTATCCTTTCTCTATTTTCTCCATAAACTTCGGGATATACTACTACTTCAATACTGTCATAAGGGTCATCCAGATCAAAAATAGCCATCTTCCCTTTCTTAGTGATCTTTTCCTGTAGATTAGTTATTACCCCAATGATTTCAACGTCTTTAACTTTCTTTTCTTTTGCTTCAGATATAGTTTTTTTGTTAATTTTTATAGGGATTCTGTTAAGAGGATGATCAGAAAGATAGACACCAAGGAATTCCTTCTCTAACTTCAGTAACTCGAGCTCGTCAATTTTATGCAAGTTGTTATGTTCTGTCCTGATCTCGAAAAGAGAAGATACTTTGTTTTTTACTCTATTGATTATTTGATCTATTCTCGAAAAAAGTTCCATTCTATTGGGATGTAGTGAATCAAAGCAACCAGAAAGAATAAGAACTTCTAAAGCTTTTTTGTTTACTATTTGGTTATTGACTCTACTACAAAAGTCGTTTATGTCCTGGAAAGGAGTTTGTCTCTTTTTGATTATTTCATTTACTACAGCTTCTCCCAATCCTTTTATGCCCAATAATCCATATCTGATATACTTTTTTCCGTCCTTTATTTCTATATCAAAATTTTCACTACTCTTGTTTATATCAGGCGGTAAAACCTTTATGTTCTTTTCAAAACATTCATTAAGAAATACTTTTAATTTCTTGGGATTACCTTCGACACTCTTTAGGAGACAAGCTAGATACTCATAGGGATAGTTAGCTTTCAGATAGGCTGTTATGTAGGTAATCATTCCGTATGCTGCTGAATGAGACTTATTGAAACCGTAGCCCGCAAACTTCTCGATAATATCAAAAAGTTGCCTAGCTAATTCTTCAGAGTATCCATTTTGTATACATCCCTTTATAAAAATCTCTCTGTATTCTTGCATTATTTCTGGTTTTTTCTTTCCCATGGCTTTCCGTAGATCATCCGCTTGAGAAAGAGAAAAGTTAGCAAATTTATTAGCTATCATCATTATCTGTTCTTGATAGACGATAACACCGTAAGTTTCTTTTAGTATTTCTTCCAGATCTGGGTGGAGATATTCTATTTTGGATGGATCGTGTTTTGATTCGATAAATTTCTTTACCAATCCACTTTCTAGAGGTCCGGGTCTATATAGAGCCAAAGCACTGATTATATCGTTTATGCTGGTTGGTTTAAGTTCTTTGAGTAATTTTCTAAATCCTGGGCTTTCAACCTGAAAAACTCCGACCGTATCCCCACTACAAAGCAACTCAAAAGTCTTCGGATCATCCAAAGGAATACCATAAATATCTATGTCTATATTCTCAGTTTTTTTGATCATTTTTACTACATCATCAATCATAGTCAAAGTCCGAAGTCCTAAAAAGTCCATCTTTACAAACCCCAACCTCTCTACAGATACCATATCGTATGATGTAGCAACCACATCGTTTATCTTTACAAGTGGGATCATCTCATCGATATCTATCGATGAAATAATTATTCCTGCTGCGTGAACAGATTGATTCCTTATAGCCCCTTCAAGATCTCTTGCAATATCTATTACTTTTCTTACATCAGGATTATTATTGTAATCTTTTTTCAATTCAGAGATATTTTCAAGAGCTTCGTTTATAGACATATTCATGGGTATCATTTTTGCTATGTTATCAGCCCAGGAGGGAGGGAATCCTAGGACTCTTGCTACATCCCTGACGGCTGCTCTTGCTTTCATCGTACCAAATGCACCTATATTGCAAACCCTATTCCTACCATACTTCTCAATACAATAGTTGATAACTAGATCTCTTTTTAACTGACAGAAGTCAGTATCTATATCTGGAAGGGATTTTCTACCGGGATTCAGGAATCTTTCAAAGATCAAACCGTATTTCAGTGGATCTATTTGGGTTATACCGATGATATATGCTACTATGCTACCGCCGACAGAGCCCCTGCCAGGTCCCACAGGTATCCCATTACTCCTAGCCCAGTTTATGAAATCCCAAACTATTAGAAAATAATCCGAAAATCCCATATTCCTTATCACAGATAACTCATATTCTAGTCTCTGGATTATCTCTTGCCCATAGTTCGGATATCTTAAGGGTAAATTCTTGTAACATAGGTCTCTGAGTTTTTCAAAGCTATCTTCTGTTGAAGGAAGATAATAAATACCTTCTGGAAATTTCAGGTCAACCATATCACTTATGAGCCTGGTATTTAAGAAAGCATCTTTAAATTCATCACCCCAAATTTTATAGAGTTCTTCAGGGGTTTTTAGGTAAAACTCGTTTTTTTCAAACCTCAGTCTTTTTGGATCATCGATCTTTTTCTTGGTCTGAACACAGAGAAGAATATCGTGAGAATTGTAGTTTGACTTGTCTAAGTAATGAGAATCGTTGGTAATAACCCTTTTAAGCCCATATTTTTTGGCAATCCTTATCAACTCGGTATTTACTTTGGTTTGTTCTTCCAAACCGTGGTATTGCAACTCTATAAAAAAATTTTCGTTACCAAATATAGACAAATATTCGTCCAGGAGTTTTTTAACTTTCTGATCGTTGTTGTAAAGGATGGCTTGTGGTATTTCTGAAGCTAGACAACCACTCAACATTATCAATCCTTCGGAATGTGAAGCCAGTAGTTCTTTGTCTATCCTTGGTTTATAATAAAATCCCTCAAGATTGGCCTTAGTTACAAGTTTCACGAGATTCTTATACCCTTTTAAGTCTTTGGCTATCAGAAGGATGTGATAACCTGCTACCTTTTCATCATTCTGATCTTGTATTTTCCCTTTGAATTTTCTATCATGAGTTATGTATAGTTCTGCTCCTACGATGGGTTTGATTTCGTTCTTTACTGCTTCGTCGTAAAAATGGATGGCTCCCGATATCGTCCCATGGTCAGTTATAGCCGTCGCTATCATACCGTATTCCTTCACTCTGGAAATCAAATCATCTATTTTTATCATTCCATCAAGGATACTATATGAAGTATGAAGGTGAAGATGTACAAAATCTGCTTTTTTTATCATTTCTGAGATTAGGCTGCAGAAGGTTTCTTCCTAAAGAATATAAAATATACTGCTATACCTGCAAGAATTATGAATATTCCTCCGCAAAGGAGTACAGCTATAACTCCAAGAATAATAATGGTATTATTATCAAAACTTATGCCACTTCTATCTTTACCTTGATCTATGTAGGTTTGAGAGTTTATTATATATTCTTTTACGTAGGGGTGATCTGGGTACAGTTCTTGAACCTTTTTAAAGTATCTTATGGCATTTCTATATCTTTGTTCAAAGTATTCATCTATTCCTTTTTGATAGTTTTTGTCTATTTCGGATTGAATGTTTTGTATATTTGCTTCCTTTAGGAAGTTTTGTATTTCTGCGCACGAGACCAAAATTCCGTAATTTTGGGTCTGTAGACCTATTCGGGGATCAACTATTGACCAACTGACAGTACCGATGATCTTTCCTTCACTATTATAGGCAGGTCCTCCACTATTTCCACCGCTTATAGTAGCATCGGTTTGAATAACTCTGACTCCTTTGGAGGAAGTTCTGACGGCAGATACTATCCCTCTTGTAACAGTAGGTTTAAGAATGCTGAAGTGATCGAATATTGGTCCTGCAAATACGTGGACTTTTGCTGGGTAACCTAGTACCGTTATTTCAGATCCTTCAGTGGGTTCTTGATCTGCTACGATTGAAGTGGGAAGATTGGTCTGATCAATCTTGACGATAGCAATATCTCTGCCCATATCTACTATATCCTTTATCCTTTCACTTGATCCCAGCTTTATGATGTTAGCTGGTTTGAAGAAGGCTCCGATATTGGACCTACCTTTCTCAGCTACTCCTAATCCCGCATAAACCCTCTTCTGATAAGAAAAATCTACAATGTTTGCAGTTATGTAACCTACCACGGCTTTAACTAGTAATTTTTCTTCCTCAGAAGACAACTGAATTCCTACTTCACTTTCAAAAGCAGTAAAGAGGTCTTCCTTTAAAATGTTTATCAAAAAATTATCTATAACTGTCTTTTTTAATTCTTCTTCTTCCATAGCAACGACGTGAGTAGCAGTTAGTATATATCCGTTTGGATTTATTATCACTCCGCTTCCTACAGCTCCTGTGCTTACTTCTACTGTTTTAACTCTCTTTGACGGGATCAAATATTTATTGGGGTTTTTTGCCATTTCAGCAAGTATATATCTAATTGCATTCCTTTGTATTTCCTCTTCAGTGGATCCCAAAGCACCTGAGTAGGCAAGCTCTACAATCTTCATTTGTAGATTCTGTATTGCATTCTGATTCACAATTGGTTGACTAAAAGAAACTTTCCCCGAGATTTCGACGTACATCAGAACCACTGCAGGTTTATTATATTCGATTATCTTCTGTAGTTCGGTACTGGCTTTAGTTGGTTGTAGGATAACTAGGCTTAAGATAAGGAGAGATATTATCAGAATCTGTGCTATTTTCATTTTTCTTCACCTCACTTTATTTTTTGACCTTCTATCAGGTAATATGGTATAACGTTTTTTATTAGAACTTTTACTTCTCTTACGCCGTCAAAAGGTACCTCAAAATCGAAATGAATAACCAACGGAAATCCATTGTATAAGGAATACATTCTTTTATGACTGATTTCTTGCATCATCCATGCTTCAACGTCTATCTGATCTCCCTGTTTGGGAAAATGATCAACGATAGATTTATCGATTTGTTGAAGGGGTCTTATTTTGAACTTATGGTGTTTATGGATGTAGTAGTAAGCTTTATAGGCTCTTACGATGAGCTTAAACCCATAATCGTCTAAGAACTTATAGAACTCGTTTGAAATGTACTCTTCTACGAAGTAAGGTATTAGCTCAGACGAAAGTTCTAAGTAGATATATTTTTCTTTTGAGCCTATGAGTTTTAAGACGTAGGAATTGATTGAGTTTACGATTTGGATGACCTGGTATTTTGGAGAGACGACATATCCTGCTCCTTGACAGTGTTTACATGGTGTACTTATCTTATTGTAGTTTCCTTCTTCGATCCTTTGCCGGGTTATTTCAAGTATTCCAAGGTTCGTAAATCCCCATATTTTTATTCTCTTTCTCTCTTCCTTAAATAGTTTTTCCATTTCTTCGACTATTTTTTTATTTATTTCTTGCTTTTTCTGTTCATCTTGGACTTTTAGGAAGTCTATCAGTACAATTCCGGAAACATCTCTTATTCTTATTTGTCTTACTATTTCTTTTAAAGCGTTGAGGTTTACGTTCTTATAAGTTTCTAGGGTATTTTCAGCAATATAACTTCCAGAGTTGACATCTATAGTGGTTCCCAATTCATTATGTTGAATTATTAGATATCCTCCAGTGGGTAAGTTAACCCTGGGCTTAATCAGATCTTGAAAATCTATTCTGATGTTGTAGTATTCTAGAATGTTTTTCTTTGTTCTTATTGGGTCGAAGTAGGAAACAGAGTTAACATACTGAGGCAAAAAATAAGATAGGTATTTTTTTATTTCTTCGTAGTCTTGCTTGTTATCGACGATCACTTCGGTTTTGGGTTCAAAGTACTCTCTTACAATTTTTACCGGGAAATATTCATCTTTGTAAATTAGTCCCTCATAATTTCTACTGTTGTAGTCTTCCAATATTTTTTTCCAGGTTTTATAGAGCATTTCTATATCTTTTATTACTTCGATGGCATCGGAGTATTGGGAATTGGTTCTTGCTATAAATCCCACATTTTTTATTTCTGGATAAGTATAGCTCAACTTTTCCCTTATGTTCTCAAGCTTCATCCTTATTACTTCTTCTACATCCTTTTCCTCGATCTTATTGGACACTTTTATAGAGTTTTCGTATGGTAATAGTACAGCGTGTTTACCTGCTATGGTTACATATGCAGAAAGTTGAGGGGATTTATATTTGACGGAAGTTTTTTTGACCTTGACCATTATAAATGAGTTTACTTCTGGTTGGATAAAGGGGGGAATGTCGTTCAGGTTGAGAAACCCAGTCCTTGAGTTCCCTAAACTTACAAAACAAGCGTTTATCCCCTTCTGAATACTCGTTATTCTTCCTTTGTATATACTTCCTACATCAGAAGCATCTATATCTATCTGGACAGTTATTATCTCTTGGTTTTCGATAACAACAGCTATAGAAGGTTTAATGAAAGATTGTATTAGTATTAATCGTGAGTGCATTGAAAATTATGTTGCTTATTCTTGGTTTACTAGGATATCTACAAAGGTTTTGTGTTTAGTTCTTCTGAATTTTACTATTCCGTCAGATAGTGCGAAGATGGTGTAGTCTGATCCTAGGGCTGTGTTTATTCCTGGGTATATTTTGGTTCCCCGTTGTCTTACTATGATATTTCCGGCTTTGACGAATTGTCCATCATAAGCCTTGATACCTAGTCTTTTGCTATTGCTATCTCTACCGTTTTTACTGGCACTTCCAGATTTTTTTTGTGCCATATGGATCACCTCTCTAGGCTCCCAAGTTTAATCTAGAGAATTCTTGGAGAATAGTTTGTGGTATAGAGGTAATGGTATCGACGACTATAGCACCTGCTTCCTTTAGTTTTTGGATTTTATAGTCTGGTTTTCCGGATTTACCCATGATTATAGCTCCTGCGTGTCCCATTCTTTTTCCTTCGGGAGCGTTTCTACCGACAATAAAGGATATGACGGGTTTATTTTTTTGGACTAGTTTTTTGACCACTTCAGCTGCTTCTTCTTCATCGCTTCCACCTATTTCTCCGACCATCACAACTGCCTTTGTTTGATCATCTTCTAGGAACATGGATAAGACGTGTTTGAATCTTAAACCGATAAGAGGGTCTCCTCCTAGTCCGACGACAGTTGTCTGCCCCAAACCGCTGTCTTTTAGTAGTTTTAGTATTTCGTATGATATTGTTCCGCTTCTTGATACCAGGCCTACTACACCGGGTTCCAGAACGTTATTGGGTATTATTCCTATTTTTGTTTGGCCAGCAGTAGCTATACCCGGGCAGTTAGGGCCAATCATCATACATCCATATTTCCTAAGATAATAATGAACCTTTAGCATATCGTGTTGAGGAATCCCTTCGGTTATTACGATTATAAGTTTTATTCCTGCAAGACAGGCTTCAAGTATGCTTGAAGGAGCAGATTTAGCCGGAACAAATATGACCGTAGCATCCACCTGCCCAACAGAACAAATAGCTTCTTGAACGGTATTGAATATCGGAACACCCAGGAAAGTCTGTCCACCTTTATAGGGAGTAACTCCTGCAACGATATTAGTACCATACTCTAACATCCTTTGAGTATGAAAGCTTCCTTCTTTTCCTGTTATCCCCTGAACAATTACCCTCGTAGATTTATCAACCAATATTGCCATATCCTTACCGATAACTTAAATCATTCTTAAGATAATATTCTTTTACGAAATTATCAAATCCTTCAACATATTCTTAACTTATATCAGCAGCTATTAAAAATTCGTAAAATTCTGGGAGTATGCATGTAAAAAAATTGTTAAAATAACAGAAAGAAATCTTCACAAATCAGGGAACATAAGCAAATATACTATATTGGTATGACGAGAAGAGGTCTGACACTAGTAGAGATAATAGTAACGATAGGAATTTTGTCGTTAATAATACTGAGCCTTATAACGAGTAGTATTTTCATAGTAAGGTCTTCTCAGATGATATCGGAAACTCAACTAATAAAATCAAAACTGACTTACTATTACTACAACGGAGTCTTTGCTCCGTTTTTTATTACCGATGCCGTATATAATCCTAACAAACTATTCCAATACACAAGAAGTACTAGAGGAATATTAGAAAATCATAGGTTGAAAGTAGAGGATGTTAATTTCAATGCAATACAAATCCTTGAAGAACTAAAAACAAAACTAAGAGAAGACATCGAAATGAAAGATAGAGGAATAGAAATAGAAAGCGTAGATATAAAACTATCAGATAAACCAATAGTATCGGTGATAATAGATGAAACAGATGATTCTTCTAAAACAACCCCAAGGAGATACAGAATAAAAGCAACGTTAGCATGGTTCAACGTAAGAATTGAATACAGAACTAGAGATAACAGAATTTTATCGATAACAATGGAGCTACCTATTATCAACAATGTTGATAGTAGTAATATAATACCTGAAGATGATAAAGGAGGAAATGGTAACCACCCAGGAAGTACTCCACCAATTTTTCGTCCGGCTAGTCCTCATAAGAGCAATTAAGTTTTTGTTTAAGAGGTTTTATTATTTTTTTGTGGAATAGGATTTTTAAGGAGAGGTGGCCGAGTGGTCGAAGGCGCTCGCCTGCTAAGCGAGAGTGTCGCTTAATAGGCGACACCACGGGTTCGAATCCCGTCCTCTCCGCTCTATCCAAAAAGGAGGTCTATACATGCAACTGAATAAATCTATACTTACTCAGGTCCAAAACATGATGGCTAAAATGCAGCAAGAAATGTCGAAAATGAGTTTCGAAGGAACCTCAGGTAACGGAAAAGTAAAAGTAACCTGTAACGGATTACAAGAAATAACATCGGTAAAGCTAGATCCAGAACTACTAAAAGAAGATGTGTCACTCGTAGAAGATCTGATATTAGTAGCAGTAAACGATGCACTAAACAAATCTAAAGAAGCGGGAAACAACGCAGTAGCTCGGCTAATGGCAAATATGAACCTGCCCAACATATTCTGATGAAATCAAAAACGATAAAACAAAAGATCAAAATATCTGGAATAGGAATACATACAGGCTTAAAATCCACAATCTTTCTTCATCCCGATGAAACCCCAATCCGCTTCGTCAATAAAAAAAAATAGTAAACCTCAACCCCCACAAAGTAGTAAACACTATAGGTAGCACAGATATCGAAATAGCAAAAACAATAGAACACTTGTTGGCAGTCCTATTCACAAACAAAATAGATAGATTGACAATAGAGGTAGATGGCTCAGAAATACCAATATTAGATGGTAGCATCGAGGAACTAAATAAAATAATCCAAGAACAAGTAATAGAGCTAGACCAAGAAGCAAAAGAGTTTGTAGTACCCTTCTACACTGAAATTGAAGGATACAGTATATTCCCATCTGATAGTCTGGAAATATACTCCTACCTAGAAGATCCTAAAACTCATGCCAAGACATTTCTGTACTGGCAAGAATCATCCGAACTTATACCAGCTAAAACATATGGATACATCCAAGATTACCCTATCCTTAAAGAACTCAATCTAGCAAAAGGCAGTAACATCTATAATACAACTATTCTCAGTTTAAACAACCAAAGTTCTAAACCTACTTATTTAGCTAACTATCATAAAATCATAGACTTCCTAGGAGATATATACACAACATGTATACCGTATATCAAAGGTATTTTTTACCTACACAATCCCAATCACACAAAAAACAATAAAATTGCGATAACCGTGTACAATCTTTTCACGAGGGGAGTGATAAAAGATGATTAATAAATATTTTGATATTCATACTCTTCTGCATCCTCAGAGTATAGCCATAGTCGGAATATCTGGTAAAAGGGATCATATAAGTTATTCATTACTTGAAAACATTGTTGATTGTGGTTATCAGGGGGTAGTATATCCTGTTAATCCCAAACTAAGAGCGATAAAAGGGATCAGATGTTACCCGAAGATTACTGATATTCCGGATTTAGTTGATGTAGCTATAATAATTTTGAAACCAGAATTGACGATAGAAGTTTTGAAAGAGTCTGCAAAAATGGGGATAAAAAATTTCATAATAATAGCAAGTGGTTTTGCAGAAGCTGGGTTCCCAAATTACGAACAAAAACTAAAAGAAATCTCAGATAAGTATAATCTTACCCTTCTGGGACCAAACTGCGTAGGTATAATAAACACATATCATAACTTGAATGCCTCTTTTGCATTAAAAGGAATTCCTAAGCAGGGTAGAGTATCTATCATCTCCCAAAGCGGTGGATTCTCGATTGGAATAGTGGAATATCTAACCAAAATGAAACGAGGAATAAGTAAACTAGTAAGCGTAGGGAATAAGGCAGTACTACAGGAAAGTAATTTTCTTGAGTATCTTGCAAAAGACGACACAACCAAAGTAATAGCTCTCTACGTAGAAGATATAAGAAACTTTGAGGATTTTGAGAAAGAGGCTTATAATTTGCTAAGGTTAAACAAACCAATAGTGGTTTTCAAAGGGGGTCAAACTGAGGAAGGTAGCGTTGCATCCTCTTCTCATACAGCAGCACTGACAGAAACAATCGATTATTACAAAGCACTGTTTAATAAAACTGGATGCATCTTCATCGATAGAATAGAAGAATTTTACTTTATCCTATATGCAATCGAAAAAAACGAAGATTTCCTTGAAGAAAGAGGGAAAAGAGTTCTAATAGTTTCTAACTGTGGAGGATGTGCAGTAATAAACACAGACTTCGCTATAAAACATGGTCTAGAAGTTAGCAAAATATCAGAAGAATTTAAAGAGGATCTTAGACAAATACTTCCTCCAGCAGCAGCAATAAACAATCCGATAGACATAGTAGGAGACGCAGATCACCTAAGAATTGAAAAAACAATCCATACAGTTATGAAATACAAACATGAATACGACTACCTTATTCTTAACATACAACGACAATCAACAATAAAAATGGAAGAAGTCACCAAAACCATCTTTAATCTATCATCAAAACTAAAACAAGAAAAAATATTAACCCTTTCATGTATGTTTGGATTAGATATAACCCAAAAAGAGTATGATTATCTTCATGAATCGAATATTCCAGTATTCGTATATCCGGAGAACCTAACATTGACCTTGAAAAAAATAACTGAATATAATTTCAAGAGAAGGCTAATACTTTCACATAAGGTTGATTTTTCGCCATCGGATATGGATATAGAATGGGATGAGTTAAGAAGGATAACATTGGAGGGGGAGAAGTGGGAGGGATTCCTATGCCCTTCATCCGTACTCAAAATACTGAAAATCCTTAATCTAAATATCCCTGAAACAGTTCAGATTTCTCAAAGTGAATTTGAATTAAACCTTGAGTTTCCAGTAGTAGCAAAAACAGGATCTCCCAAAATCATCCACAAAACAGAAAACAAAGGAATATATCTGAACATAACCACTATAGATGAACTAAAAGAGAAAATCCAAGAGCTAAGAAAATTGGATTCAAGAGTGATAGTCCAAAAGATGATACCCGTAGATCTAGAACTAATACTGGGTATAAGAAAAAGTAGGAAGCTTAATCAAACATTGATAATATTGGGTATAGGTGGTATAATGGTGGAATTGTTAAAAACTTTTCAATCTGCTCTTGCTCCAGTAGATAAGTTCCAAATAGATCAGATGCTCGAAAATCTAGGACTGTCAAAAATATTCCAAAACTTCCGAGGAAAGAAATACAATAAAGACCAATTGATAGAAGTAGTCAATAAGCTGTCCGAGTTAGCCAGTAGAATCAATGAAATAGAAGAAATCGAAGTTAACCCCCTAGCACTTAATAGCCAAGGTATATTCATACTAGATTGTAGGATAAAATGTTACCAATAAAAAAAAGGAAAAGCATAGGGCAACATATACTGAAAAACAAAGAGATAATCCGGGATCTATGTAATTTCATAACAGAAAATGCACCCGAAAATAAGTATGTTCTGTTTGAAATAGGCTCTGGTCAGGGAAATTTGACTATTCCCCTGCTAAAAAAACTTTATACTCTACCCAATAAACCAGAACTCATCATACTTAACGAAATAGATTACAGATACCTTAAATTGCTTAAAAATAACCTTCAGGAAGAAAAATTGGACGAACTATTTAGGATAGAGTTCTTAACTCAACCGTTTGAAAAGTGCTCCCTGAATCATGAAAACGTCTATCTTGTAGGCAATATTCCCTTTTATATAACTGGATTGGTGTTTAGGAAACTGGTCCAAAGTTATAGTCTAATCAACAGAGTAGTGATAAATCTCCAGAAAGATGTAGTTGACAAAATAAGTTCGCCGAATAACCCCTTAGGTATAACCTTTCACATAGGTTGGGAGGTAGTCAAATACAGAATAATACCTCCGGAGTTGTACGATCCTCCTCCCAAAGTCTTCTCACAAATTGTTCTTATGAAAAATAAAAAAAATAGACTTATTTCAGAAAAGTTCGTAAAATTTCTCTACAAGATCTTTACAGCAAGAAAAAAACTGTTGAAAAATATTCTTAATGAAAAAGAAAAAGCTACCATCCGAAATCCATCTGTCCTAGATAAAAGACCCATTCATCTCAATCCACAAGAAGTAATAGACATATACAAAGATATATACCAATGCACATAGAAAAAGTTTTACTTGAAAATTATAGAATATTTCGAAACAGAGAGATAGAATTTGGAAATGGTATAAACCTTGTTTTTGGAAAAAATTCTTCGGGGAAAACCTCATTATTGGAATCAATATTCTTTACCTTTTCAGGAGAAATTTTGAACGATTTTAACCCGATAAATTATGAGTCAAATTCCGCAAGAGTCCAAATCAATTTTTTATCCAACGAAGTTTATAATCAGATAACACTGATTCTGAAAAGCAAAGAAAACAAAGTAGATAAGCTTCTTTATCTTAATGAGAAGAGAATAGAAACGTTCAAAGAGATTCGAGAAAAATTCCTATGTCCCTTTTTGATGAATACCTTTGACATATCCTTTATGGAACCAGAAAATAAAAGAAATATTATCGACAGATTTTTGAAAATCAGTGATAAAGAATACGGGAACCTTTACTATAACTTTAAAAGGGCTTTGAGACAAAAATCGAATTTACTTAAAAGAAAAGTTTTAGAAGATAATTCAATAATTGAATCTCTCGATAACAAAATAGCTGAATACTCAGCAGAAATATCCTATAAAAGAGCAAGTATACTCAGATCAATACTAGAAGACTTAAATATAGTCTGTAGAAAGATATGGAAGAATATAGAACAAGTGAGAATAATATTTTCAGTCGCTTACGGTGAAAATATACAGATAGATCAAAACATGCTCACAAAACAACAACTAAAAAACCATTATCTACAGGCAATAAAAACATATAAAAGAGAAGAGATAGATAAAGAAAGAGTTTTAATCAGTTCAAACAGAGACAATTTTGAATTTCTAGTTGTCATGGCTAATAAGTCATACCCCATAAAAAATATTTTTTCACAGAGTCAAATAAATATGTTTACATTGATATTCTTTTTGAGCTTGATAAAAAAAATAAGACAAATTTATGGTTATTATCCTGTAGTGTTGCTTGATGAACCCTTTGTATTTTTGGACCAGACAAACACGGAAAAAATCATAAAGGTACTAAATAACTACCCCCAAGTGATAATAACCTCAAATAGAGATATAGAGATTATCAAGAACAGGATTCGTTTGTAAAAAAGGGAACACTGTGTAAGAAAACTAAATAATTAAGGAAGGAGGATATATAGATGGCTTGGAGGAATTTGAGGGAGCTTGATGACCCAGTGATAAAAGAAATCCTCGAAATGCTTGCTCCCATACAAGATCCTGAAATAGGACTAAGTATAGTAGATCTGGGATTAGTGTACGACATAAGATATGATCTTGAAAATAAATCGTTGGAAGTAGATGTGACGTTGACTACTCCTGCTTGCCCCATGGGAGAAATAATACTTAACCAAATAGAAGATACTCTCAAAAACCATAAGGATTTTCAAAAAATATCTGTCAATTTGGTTTGGACTCCAGAATATGATCCCAGAATCATGGCAGAAGATTACATAAAAGAAATGCTAGGATTATACTAAACGTGAAAAAAAACACTCTTATTAATACCATAATTTTTGTTGTTGGTTTACTTGTATTCTTTTTTTCGTTCTCTAAAGCATCGTTTAAGATAGTTCCAAATGGAATACCAGATTTCTTCATACCCAAGCTCAAGAAGTATAATTATCACCTTGCTTCTTTACCACCGGGCAAATATACACTAATTGTACTATACTCAAATCAACAAATACAAAAAAAATCACAAATACTGCAGAATAAAAGAATAGAGATAGGAATATTTCCGGATCTAAGATATATTTCATCAAACTCGATAAATATGTATAGATTGTTTTCTGACATTCCGGAAAGAGGAAAAACGAAAATATTTGAGAGTAAATTTATAACAAATACTAACCCTGTTACTTTTGATCCCCTTCCGTTTAGTCTTTTTTTCTCGCTTTCAAGTTCGGAAGATAGTGTAGTATATTCATCTAACGTAGATCATAGATATATAATGGTTTTTAGGCATAAAGAAAAAGAAGAGTACCTGGGATTCTTTGACATAGATTTCGATAATAACTTTAGTGATCTGATAATACTGCTAAATTATATTTCTCAATGTTCTAGCGGTTCTGGAGGAAGAGGAGAAAATAAGGGTAACACTCCATTCTGATTAGATAAACCTGGCTTCATATTCTATTATTCTTTTTAGTTCTTCGCGGGTAATTTTTCTGCTAGATCGGACATAGCCGAGGATCTTCTGTAAAAGCATCAACCATCCACCAACAAAAAAAGATAAAATAAATAATACGATTCCACTAACAAAACAAATAGCCAAAAAATCTGACAAAATGGGATTATAATAAGGAGAGGAAAAACAGATAAAACAAGAAAAGAAGACTGAGGTAATTGAAATGATAACGAGTACTAGCCAGATGAAGAATCCGATAAAGGGGAAGCCTGATTTTGGTTTATTAATCCTTGATAAAATAACGTCAATATTCCTTTCATATATCCTTTGGAAGGTAGGTCGATCTAAATGTACGGGATTTCTTAGGTAATACTCTAGCTCACTATCCCTAAATCCATAATTGGTTAGATATCTGTTTACTACGGTAAGTATTTTTATGAAATTTTGTCGAGAGAGATCCTGATTTTGTCCAGAAAAATCCCGATAATCTAGGATTTTAGAGAGGTTGATTTTTAAGTTTTCTGAAATAGGTAGGAAGGTCTCTGGTGGAGAGTTAGTCAGTGCCATCAACCTCTGATAGTAAGGATTATCCCTCTTTATACTCGTTCTTATCCTATTGAACTCCTCTACAGTTAGCAGGTCACCAACTACGGGAAGATATGTATTTAACAAATCCCTATTAATTTTGAAGTTTATCAATTGCTCGGGTAAATAATAATCCTTGTCGACTATAGAAATGACGGTGAAGGCAAGTTTGTACATCGAACTATCATCGATATGATTCGGAAGAACAAACCTTTTAAGATTAACAAGAAAAGTTTCAAGCTCATTATCGATGTGATTCTGTTTATAGTGATTATACAAATCCATTATATTGTATTTTTTGCTTTCGAGGTAATTTTTTATGAGTTGTATTATTTTTTTGTCTTCGTACTCTAGAAAGTGTTTATTTTTTATTTTTCTGAGGGTGGAAATGATAGAATCAAAGGAGAGTTTTCTGGAGCATATGTAGGGGGGTAAAGATGGGAATTTGTAGCTGATAAAAAAATTAAGTAAAAGATCTTCGTCCTCAATTTCTCTTTGTAAATTTGCTAAAAATTCTTTATCTTTATCATCTAGTATTTCGTAAAATTCTTTAGTTTTCAGGAATTTTACTCCTGATCTGAAATCGTCTTGACTTTTGAGGAAGGAAAGTAACAGTTCCTCTACGGTCTTATATTCTCTATTTTTAAATTTTATCTTCAGTTCTTTTTTTTGGGTGGTTTGGGTTTGAGTTTGAACCTTTTTCCCCTCGAGAAAAGCTTTTACCTGTTCATAACCCCATCTCTGCTCGGGATTACTTATCAACAGGTTGGACAGTAAATCTTTGAATTCTGGGTCTAAGTCAGAAGGTATATCTACACCCTGAGTAAGAATTTTGTAGGCGATTAAGTTGGGGTCTATGTTTTCGAAAGGGTTTTTTCCAGTCAGTAACTCCAATAATGTTATTCCCATAGACCAGTAGTCGGTCTTTTCGGATATTATGTTTGTAAATTTTTCTGGAGCTGCATAGGCAGGAGTAAGTTTGAAACTCGTGGCCTTTATATCTATATCCCTTGGCTTGAAACTTGCAATGTTATAGTCACTTATTGCAATTACCAAAGGATTCACAGATCTGATCAGTATATTTGAAGGTTTTATATCATTGTGTATTATCTGATTTGTATGCAAATAGTTTATCCCTTCGTTTAGTTGATAGACAATAGACCTTATATCTTTGGAATTGAGTTTATTTGTTTTGAAGTAATTACCTAGATCTTCCAGAGGCAGATACTCTTCGATTATGAAGTAAGCTCTATGTTCTTGGCTATAACCATAATCAAAGATTTTAACTAGATTACTGGGGAAATCAGAATTCCTAGATAAGTCTTTTATTCTTGATATACACTCTAAGCTGAAGGGAGAGTGAGGGTAAAACACTTTCAAAACATATTTTTTACCCTCGGTATCCTCAACTATGAACAGGACACATTGATTGTTTTCTTTCAGGATTTTGTTTACCTTATAATTACCCCATTTGGTTATGTTTTTATAGTCTACTGATATTGGTTTTAATTGGATAGATATGGTTTTATCTGCTATAGTTTTTTCGTTATTCATAGGTGTTTTGTGTTATTTTACCGTCTTGGATGAAGATTACCTTATCTGAGAAGGCGGCTATTTTGGGATCATGAGTAGCGAGTATTATCGTTTTTCTGAGTTCTTTATTTATTTTGTGGAGTAGTTCCATTATTTTTTTGGAATTTTTGGTATCCAGGTTTCCGGTTGGTTCATCAGCAAGTATTATATCTGGGTTGTTTGCTAGAGCTCTTGCTATTGCTATTCTTTGCATTTGTCCTCCGGAAAATTTTGAGACCAAGTCATTAAATCTATTTTCTTCTATGCCGACTATTTTTAGTAGTTCTTTGGCTCTGGTTATAGCTTCTCTTTCAGAAAGTTCCCCTAGAAGAATAATAGGTAGACATACATTTTCAAGAGCTGTCATCGAAGGAATAAGGTAATAATTTTGAAAAACTAGTCCTACTTTTTTTAGCTTGTATCTTTGTATTTGACTATCGGAAAGGGAATCGATAGGGATGTCATCCCAGTAAACACTTCCTAGGGAAGGTTTTTCTAGGCCAGATATGATGAATAACAGTGTAGTTTTTCCTGCTCCACTTGGCCCCATTAAAACTATAAAATCACCCTCAAAGATATCTAAATTAATGTTATTTAGAACCAATATTTTCTCATCTCCGTTCTTGTAGAATTTAGACACGTTTTTCAGTTTTATTTTGGTATTCATAGGTTTATCAACCTATACTATTCAATTTATCCTTGATTGCCTGTTTTAAGGAATCTATATTTATTTTTTCTTTTGCTGATATGAATAAGAAGTCTGGGTATTTTTGTTGAATTTTTTGGAGGTATTCTGTGTGAACTTTGTCGATTTTGTTGAAAACCTTTATTTGTGGTATGAAGGATGCTCCTATTTCGTCGAGTAGACGTTGGGTTTCATTTATGTGAATATTGAAGTTTACGTTTGAGATATCAAAGATGAGTATATGAAGGTCGCTATATATGAGTTCTTCAAAAGTAGCTTTAAAGGCGTTTAGGAGTTCTTTGGGTAGATCTCTTACAAATCCAACCGTGTCAGTGAGTAGAATTTTGATATTTTGGTCTATATAAGCCAGTTCTGTTTTGGGGTCTAAGGTAGTGAATGCTCTGCTATCTACCATGACATTGGATTTTGTTAACAGGTTGAATAATGTTGATTTACCGGCGTTGGTATAGCCCACTATTGAGACCAGTGGGTAATTGGACTTTATTCTATTTTTTCTTTGGATGGTTCTGTTTTTTTCGACTTCCTTGATTTTGTTTTTAATGTAGTTAATTCTTTTTAGAATTTTTCTTTTTTCTATGGTTAATTTTTTTTCGCCTGGTCCGCGTGTTCCGATACCTCCACCTAGCCGTGAGAGCATCCTACCGTAACCAACTATTCGAGGAAGAAGGTAGTTAAGTTGTGCCAATTCTACTTGGAGTTTACCTTCTATACTTCTTGCTCTTTGGGCAAAAATGTCTAATATCAAACCTACCCTGTCTATGACTTTATAATTTTCGAATTCTCGTTCTAGGTTTTTGAATTGAGTTGGAGTAAGATGGTTCAGAAAGACTATCATGTTTGCTTCCAGATGATCAGCTAGATTCTTGATTTCATCTATTTTACCTTTACCTATGAGGGTTGAGGGATTAAAGTTATGAGATTTTTGGATTACAGTGAATTTGAGTTCTGCACCGGCAAAGCTTAACAAGCTCTTAAGTTCTTCAAGACTATCATCGAAATACTCATAATTCTGCTTATTCTTTACTGCTACTATTATGGCTTTATCCCCTGACATTTATATTCCCTAGCTTCAAATAGTTCCTATAGATTATCACTATAATTAATCCTTTTCGACAGTTTATGCTGTTATTCCGGTTTATGGAGTAGTTTGATATTCCGAGTGAAGATAGGAAGGGTATTTGAAAAATTCCGCTATATTTAAATCCGTGAATTTCGACAGTAGAAAAGCCGCAATCTATTGACAGAATAGAGGTTTTTGTATTTTCTTCGATATTATGAATAGAGGTATTTGGATGAAGAAGATAGATGGTTTGATTTGATGTTATTATTGAGGGTGGGTAATTTTTTATACGTGATAGAGAGTAGAGGTTGGCAAGAGTATGGTCTATTCTGTTACCTATTGCTCCAAAACAGAAGAGCTTAAAATTTTGAAAATTTTCCAAGATATAATCTATAGCCAAGTCGAAATCATTTTTATCCTTATCTTTAGGGAACTTAACAATTTTTGAGTTTATTTTTTTTCTTAGTGAGTCGTTATCACCTATTATTATGTTGGGATGGACTTTATTCTTTAGGCTCTTATTTGCTCCACCGTTGACAGCAATAACAAGCGATGGGTTTAGGAATTGGTATAATTCTTTTAGGTTTGATACTTTTCCGTTAGCTACTAGAAAAATAATCACCTATACTATTTTTACTTTTCCTATAGTGACTAATCCTTTTACTTTGAACAATATATCTCTTTGTGCTTTGATTATGTCTTCTTTTGATACTGTTGCTGTTTCGAGATCTTTCTTTATTACCTTTGCTTGTACTTGAGGCATGAGGGAAAGTATTTTATCTGCTATTTCTGGGGAGACTCCCTTTAGGGCATTAACCCAATCATTCTTATTAGTAAGCTTTAGTAAATGTTCCATATCTTGTTGTTTAAGTAGAGATATATCTGCAAAGTCTATTTTTTTGTTGGATATTACTATTGATGCTGTTGCGACGGTTTGCTTTGCTTGTTGTTCTGTAGGGGATGTGGTGGTTTGTTGAATTTGGGAAAAGCTGGATTCGCCTACAGGGGGTATATCTATTTCTTCTAGTTCTTGTCTTATGAATTTAGCTACTACCTCTATTACTCTGTTATCGGGTTTTCTTATACCGATCATATATTTGCTTATTTCTGTTTGTTGTGAGGTAGGGAATACGGAAAGTATTCTTTGGGAAACAGCAGGAGATAATTGAGAAAGTATGAAGGCTATAGTACTATTACTTTCGTTTTTTAGTACCCAATAGACTTTTTTGGGGTTAACAGCTGCTAGGAAATCTAGTGGTTTTGATAGTTTAGTGGTAGATAGTGTGGGGTTTTGTTGGATGGGTTGCTTACCAAGTAGCTTGTCTAGATTTTGGGAGATGGATATTGGTTCCTCTTTCTTTTGTTCTTCTTGAGCTGGAGTTTCTTGTTTAGGGAAAGAGATGGTCTGTCGATTTTTTTGAAGGAATTCATTTAAGACCTGTTGTTTTATGTTATCTGGTATGTTTCTAACTTTAGGGAACTCTGCGTTTATTGCTCTTCTTTCTTCGGGACTAAAACTCATAAGAATAGAATTGGAGATTTCTGGCGGTAGAGAAGTCAGGATTATAGCTGTCTTTTGTCTAGGAGTAAGTTCGTTTATGTCCATATATTTTCTCCTTGATTTGCTTTATTTTATTTATTAACTCTTGGTTGGTTTTAGTTTTTGTACTAGAAATTGGCTCGGGGTTATTGATTATTTTTATCCTTTGAATTTTAGTGTCCAGTTTAACCTGAGAAAATATGTCGTTTATATATTCTATGACTTTTTCTTTGTTTGAGTTGAGAGTATTGAAGGTTAAGTAATCTTTCGTTGATAGGACTATTAGATCGCCTTCTGTTTTCTTTATTCTTACCTTGCTAAATAGTTTGTTTTTTTTGAGCAGTAGAATTGCTTGGAATATTGCGGGGTATTTTTTTACTATTTTTTTTATTGTGCTCTTTATTTCCTCCATTGTTATATTTTTAATTATTTTTTTGGATTTCCTTGTTGTTTTCTTAGTTTTAATATTTTTTTGAATTCTTTTTGTCCGACGTATTCTCTGTAAAATTCGTCATTAAAGTTTTTATCAAATGGATCGGGGAAGAACTTACTTATACCACTGTATTTACATTTTATGTTGTTTTGATAACATTCCAGCATATTGGAACAAAATAGTTCACTGTTTTGAGAGTAGTCGTATATGCTTTTGTAGTCTAAGTATTCGATCATTACTGTTACTTTTTTTTGAAGTATTTTGCAGGTTAGTTCTTTAGCTTCTAGGGCTCTTTTTCTGTGTTCGACTTTATTAAATGTTCTTTTTACTTTCTGAAAATCTTCCACATTATAAATATTTAACGGGATGAAATAGAGAACCTTTATAAAAAAACTAACTCCTTTCGTTTTGTAAAAAATGTTTTAAAAAAGTTAAAATTCATTTGATAAAATTTTAAAAAATTGTTAAGGATTTTTTATGATCCTTGAGTAATAGAATAAGTAGGGACTAGATTTTTGAAGAGGTGATGAGATTGAAAAATAGAGAGAAAGGGTTAAGTATCCTGGAGCTCGCTATATCGGTAGCTCTAATAGCTCTAATAATCATATTCATTTTAGGTATGTACTCTAACTTTTTTACAAGCGGGGTAAAGTTAAATGATGAAACCATAGCAAATTTTCTGGGGCAATCTTATATCAATCTATACAGTGTATATGCCAACAGTGATAATGAGAATCTAAGGATGCAGGTAAGACGTCTGGTAGAGATATCGAATCCAAAAACTCAGACTTATGGTGCTCAGTATGGAATACTCTCTTCGAGATTTGTAGGGAAGAAAAACTTTATCGTCGAAGTTGCCGGGAGAATGATTTACCAAGGAGATATATCGGATAAGGTATTAATCATAGTGGGAGTATACTGGTTTACAGAGAGGGTTCAAAACCGTAAAGGGTCATTAATCCGGGGGTATGGTAGAACGGGAATAACCCTTAGAAAAGTTCTAAACCTTCCAAAATAGTGGGAGGGATAAGTAAATGAAGAAAAATAAAAGAGGAATGACACTAGTAGAAGTACTATTTGCAACATCTATATTTTCTTTTGTAGCATTAATTCTATTTTTCTTGTTCAAATTGGGACAAGCGTATTGGTCAAGGGGAATGGCTTACAATCTCATCCAAAACGAAATGAAAAAAACCTCATCCCTACTGGAAAAATACCTCAAACAAACAGATGTCAGATATGTTCAATCATTCTCAAATCTTGAAATACCTAGAAGATCTGCACTCTTATTTCCTGTACAAGATGAAGAAGGAAATATTGAATACTTAGCGTTCATAGCTACAAGCGATCAAGTATTACCAGATAGGAGCGGATTTCTGTATTTCGTCACTTTCAGAACTAGAGAAACTACTCCAAGAATGGACATCAATCTTACCATCGGAGGAAGCAATATAAACTCGATTACAAGACAAAATATAAATTCTATAACGCTTAGTCGAAATATTACCCATACTAGATCGATAGTTCTTCTATCAAATAATATTTCGGTTTTTGATGCAAGAGTTAACTTATCTGCTCGGACAGTGACGATAAAAATGATTTTCGCTAAGAGGGTTGTAGGGGAGAATAACTTACAGAGTGTTGGTGCTTCGATGTTCGTAACAACAATGAATAACTTCAATTAAGAGGAATACTTTTATCGTCTGTCAAAAATTCAAACTAAGATGTTTGATTTACATAACTTGGGATTTAGATATAGGGCACTTTTTCCCATTCCATTGGCAATCATAGTCATTGTTCTAGCAAATCCGACCTTCAGCTCTTTGATGATTGGAAGTTCGCTGATTGTATTGGGGATTATTCTAAGGGTAATCTGTTTAGGGTATTTGGGTGTAAAAAGTAGGGATGAAGTACCAAATATAGCCAATCTTGTTACTGCAGGTCCTTACAAATACACAAGAAACCCCGTTTATATAGCTAATACCTTAATAGCTTCTGGGTTAGCAATTTTTGCTTTGGGAGGATATGGATTAGTAATATCTATCATGAGCACGCTTATAGTTGCTATACTTTATATTTCATTCTATAATTTTTTTGTCATACCGGCTGAAGAGAAATTTTTAGAAGAGAAATTTGGGCAGGATTATCTGAACTATAAAAAACAAGTTCCAAGGTGGCTAATAAACTTCAAGGATATCCCCTCAAGAGGTAGGTTCAGAATATTGCCGGTACTGAGAACCGAATATTGGACATGGATAGTGATAATAGGTATCTATACCATAATTCTTGTGAAAGGAAGGTTGGTAAAATTATGAGATTAGCTTACCTAGGACATTCTTCTATCCTGATAATAACGAGCAAGGGCTCTAAGATAATCATAGACCCATATAACCTTAAAGTTAATAGAAAGTTTCCTAAAGTAGAGTCGGATATAGTTTTGATATCTCATGAACATCCTGACCACAATGGGGCTCTACTGGTAAAAGGTAGTCCAAAGATCTTAAGAAGAACATCTAACTTTCTATCATCGTTTGAGATCAAAACATCTAAAAACGAAGTAATAGAGTTTTTAGCTGTACCAAGCTTTCATGATGGTTTTGAAGGTAAAAAACTAGGGCCGAATACAATATGGGTGTTCACCGTGGATGGTATAAAAGTGGCACATTGTGGAGATCTTGGACATACGCTAAAAGAAAATCAGATAAAGGAAATTGGAATTGTTGATGTTCTGATAGCTCCGATAGGAGGGGGAGATTATACGATAGGTCCCAAAGAATTCCTAGTGGTTATGGAACAACTTAAATCCATGATATCTATACCAATCCATTATAAAACCTCATATACACCTTGGATAAAAGTATCAGTAGATGAAATAAGATACCCAGGTATACAAACATTTGATGATTATGTGATCTATATTCAATCATTACCTGAGTTACCCAAGGTATTTGTCTTTCCTGAGGAAGTATGGCAAAAAATACCCGAAGAAATAAATATCTAAACACTGATATTAGTTTTAATGAAAATTCTGAACGTTATAGAGAAAATAAAAGCTGATTCTCGATTTTCAAGGAAGAATGAATTAACAATAATAGATGATCTGGAAGCATTCAGGATATATCTAAAAATAAACCCTGAAAATAGATTTCCCCTCCAGAAAATCTTAATTAATTCGAAAATAGACTGGGAAAAAATTGGGCTATCAGAATATCTTAGGAAGTTGGATGATTTAGTAGAGCCGGTTGATGAAAAAATTTTAGTCAGAGTTTTGAAGGTTGAAAATCCCCAGATATGCGCACTGATAAAAATACCTTCCGATATATACAACTATCGTGAAATAATCGAAAACTTAACTCAAACGAAGGTTTGTATAGTTTTAGATTCTATACAAAATCCATGGAATTTGGGAGGGATATTGCGTACGAATTCTGCCTTCGGAGTATTTAACAACATCCTTCTAGGAAACCCCGTTTTCCCCTATAATCCAAGAGTAATAAGATCTTCCAAAGGATATATCTTTGAACAAAACATAAAGATAGTTAATGAACACCAGATTAATGACCTGAGTGAGCTAGTAGAGGAATATAAGCCGGATATTTTTTTTCTAGAGAATAAGCCAGATGCAGAGGAAGTCAACCAAATTAACCTTACGAACAGAATATGTTTTTTAGTTTTAGGAAATGAAGAAAGAGGAATAAGCGAGAATACCAGAAAGATTTTTAAGGGTTATAGATCTGTAAGGATACCAATCAGGACAGAAAGTTTAAACGTCTTTTCAGCACACTCCATCCTATTATTCGTTTTATCCCAACAACTGAGGAATTTATAAAAATTCAACCAAATATAAAGTAGGAAGGTGATGCTCTATGTTAATAGTAAGTAGAAAAACTCTGTATTCAAAAGATAATTTCACCTGAAACCTAATCAAATTTTTTGAAATAGAAGATAATAAGGATTTCCAGAAAATAAAGGACGAACTAGTTGAGCTCTATCAGGAAGCTTATAAAGATTTGGATGACTATCACTATACAGATATCCAGGACATACAAAATTATGTTCAGTGGTTACATAATCACAATGAAGAAACCTCTCTTATAATCTTAGCTTCCTGTGGCAAAGATGTAATCGGGTTTATAGCAGGAGACATCTACTATTATGATAAAGAGCAATCCTGTCTAGTTTCAAATATCCATGAATTGGTAGTCAAACCTGAATTCAGAGGAATAGGTATAGGTACACAACTAATATACGAATTCATAACCAGATCAAAAGAGAAAAACAAACAACTAGGTAAAAAAGTTAATCAAGTTATCCTTTGGGTTGGTAAAAACAATCAAAAGGCTATCAAATTATATACCAATCTGGGATTCTCTATACATTCAAAAGCAAATAAATGGATAAAAATGAAAATGAATATTTAGGTATGAGGTGGATCTGTTGGTTTTGTGGTAGTGTCAACGATAATCAAAAATACACCTGCCAAGTATGCAAAAGAAAATCAATGACTTTATGGCCAAAACAAGAAAAACAAAAAAAAATAACCAACCACTATGAAGCAATAAAGTTAACAGTTGAAAAGTTTTTATCTCAACAAATATCTTCAGAAGAGTATTATAAGACTCTTGATAAAATTCAGTCGATTATAGAATCATCATTAAATGGTATAATTCAAACAATTGATTCCATTTATCAAAATCCAACCTTTGATGAAGAAACAATACAAGAAATTGAAAAAGAATTTAAGCTTAAGGATCAGATAGAGATAGGGATTAAGGGAATAGAAATGTTTCTTGAAGCCATAGAAAAATTAAAAACTCTACCTGAAATATTCATAAAATTAGATCAAAATAAACAGGAAGAAAATTTAATCAATCAAATAAATGAGACGAAAGAATATGCACTAAAACTAGCCTATGAAGCTACTGAATATCTTAATATTGCACTAGAAATGGCACTTAGAAACATTAACACAAAACTATACCACCCTAATCCTAACTGATAACTACAAAGGATTTAGCGTCTGAAGAGGCATTCTGTGAAGAGTATTTTAACAGAAGGATTATATTTTTTCGAATAGAATTTTATCTCATAGAAAATCAGAACTTTCATGGGGTTTTTCAAGGTGGGCAGGATTTGTATAAAGTGTGGTAGTAACAACCCTGACTCGGAAAACTACTGTTTGAATTGTGGAGCAATCCTTCCGAGGATATCCAAAGGGGTAGTAAGGCCACCCAGAGTAAAAATCACCAAACATTATGACATCATAAGACTAAAGGTAGAACAATTATTGGCACATGAAATATCCTATGAAGAATATAACGACACTCTTGATAACATTTATTACAAGATAGAAGAAGCTGGTAATACGATTGAGAATATGGAGATACCGGAAGAATTGGCCCCATATTTCAAAGAACAGATAGAAATTGGATTAACAGGGATAGATATGTTCCTTGAAGCCATCAATGAACTAAGAGCTTTACCGGAATTAATGGAAGAATTGAACAACACTGAAAGCGAGGAAGTAAGAGAAAACATAGTAAATGAAATAGAGAGGATAAAGGGGAATGCACTTAACCTAGCTGCAGAAGCGACAGAGCATCTGAACATAGCCCTAGATATGGCAATGGAGAATATGTCTAAATGGACGGAAGAGGATTTTGGAGCAGGATTCTATGTATAATAGATGTATTCTAAGACCTTCACATTTTTTACTGCCCCTCCTTGTATCACGATAGAGTGCCATATTTCCAGAGGGATCCCCTCCCTCAATATAATAGGACTTCCCTCAAAGTCTATAAAAGAATCAAAAGATAGGATAAAAAGTGCACTAAACTCGATCGGTATAGAATTACCTCCCAAGAGAATCACGATAAACCTCAACCCCGTAGACATTACGAAACATGGGAACCATTTCGACCTACCTATTGCAATCTCAATACTCAAAGCTCTGAACTACTTGAGATTAGAAGACAATGTTTTGATAGCTGGAGAAATCTCACTTAATGGTCGAGTACTAGCCGTAAGAGGAATAATAAACTACATGCTCATTCTGAAAGATCAACTATCCAAATTCAAATTTCTCATTTTACCCAAAGATAATAAAAACGAAATATCTATTTTGAAAAACTATCTTCCGATAAGAGTAAAATTCATCTCTTCGATACCGGAAATCTTTGAGTTAGGAAAAATAAGCATATGTACGGATTTTGAAGAGATAGAAGTGAATTCAGAGAAGGAGGAACTTATAGATTTGTTTAACAGCATAAGGGGGCAGGAATTAGCAAAGTATTCTCTTACGATAGCTGTAAGCGGTAGGCATAATCTTTTAATGATTGGTCCTCCTGGGACGGGTAAATCTGTGCTTTCTAAATCTGCTTTATCTCTCTTTCCAAGTCCCAGCCAAGAGGAGTTTATAGAGATAGCTCAGGTTTATAATTTAGCCGGATACGATTTTGATTACTGGATAAAATTCAAAGAAATTCGTCCTTATAGAAACCCACATCATACTTCTTCATATGCTTCTATAGTTGGGGGTTCGAAAGAAGCTAAGATGGGTGAGATAACTTTGGCACATAAGGGAATACTTTTTCTGGATGAGTTTCCCGAATTTAATAAGAACGTGATAGAAGCTCTAAGAGAACCACTAGAATCGAAGATAATAACTATTTCGAGAGTGGAGTCAAAGGTTACTTATCCCTGCGATTTTCTCTTAATAGCTGCTATGAATCCTTGCCCCTGCGGATATTACAAAACAAATATTAAAGAATGTAAATGCTATCCAAATCAAATATCGAAATATTGGTCCAAACTGTCGGGACCTATTCTCGATAGAATAGATATCTTCATAGAAGTAAGTAATATCCCCTTCGAAAAGATTTCAACCCAAAAATATTCAGACTATGAATATTATACAGTCCTTGTATCCAATTCGTTCAAAGCCAGAGAAAATAGAAAACAGAATAAGTATAATTCAGAATTGTCAATAGAGGAAATCAATAAGTACTGTTTTAATAGGCTTGAAAGACCGGCAAAAGAAGCTATAGAAAAAATATATGAAAAGCAGAAGTTATCCGTTCGAAAGTTTCATAAGATACTTAAAATTGCAAGAACGATAGCTGACCTAAACCTAGAAGACCAAATATCCTTAACCTCACTATTAAACGCTTACAAATTAGCAATAAACAGATATCTAGAATAAAGGTAAAAAAAAACTTAGGAAAGAATTTTTAATAAAGCCCAAAGGTGATGTCTAATGAAATTGTTTCAAACAGGAGAAATAATACTTAATACATACGAAGTATTAGAGTTGCTCAATTCTGGAGGAATGGGTAATGTATACAAAGCAAAACATTTAAAAATACCCAAAGTATTCGCTATAAAACAGCTAAAACTAGATCAATATAAAAGTCTGTTTATAGGAAGTTTCATCTCGGAAATTTCGATACTTAGATCTTTAAAACATCCAAATATATCGAAATTCTATGACAGCTTTTATTTTAACGATAACTTTTTTTATGTAATGGAGTTTATAGAGGGGGAAGATATAAAAACTTTTTTTAAAAACAATCCGGATTTGAGTGAAGAAAGGATATTGAAATATTTCATAATGTCACTGAATGCCATAGATTACCTCCATTCAAAATCGATAATCCATAGGGATATAAAACCATCAAATGTGCTCATAGATTTTAAGAAAGATATGGTAAAGATAATAGATTTTGGTATATCTAATTTTCTGAATAGGAATATTGTGTTTGTTAGTCCTGGGTATTCCCCTCCTGAACAATATCACACCTTTCCTCCAAAACCATACAACGATATATTCTCTTTAGGTATGACTTTTCTAGAAGCTTTATCATGTCAAAAACCATATGAACAAAAAAATACTTTCGATAGAGAAATCCATAAAAAGTATGTAGAAACTGCAGTAGAAAAAATTAAAAACAAAGTATCACAAAGCTTTTTGGATATAATACTGAAATGTGTAGAATCAGAACCCGAAAAAAGATTTCAGCAAATATCAGAAATTATGGAAAAGTTAAGAAGTGAAAAATTTACGATAGACAATACTTACTTGATAGAATTCAATAACTATCTAGAGTATGTAGAAAAAGTATTTCAAAAAGTTGAAGAGACTTTTAGAGAAAAGTTAGGCAGAAATCTCATAGAATTAGAAATAGAGAAATCAGTAGATATGATGGTAATAAAAATCTTCGATATGAATCAATTGTCTATATTTTTGATTTTTGATCTTCAGGAAATATTGGTATATGTTGTTCCATATTTGAGTAAAGGTTTTCTAGCTATAAAAGCAGATATGCAGAAGGTCGGAGAAGATGAGTTAGTAACTGAGCTACTGAAAATAGCAGGGTATAATTCTTAACTAGTGTCCGATGTATGGTAACCTTGGAATTCTTCTCTTGTGTGTGACAATATGCTTAGGACAAACAAGTAAGCATTCGCTATAATTTTTATGGTTATGAAGGGTTACTTAAAAAGTACTGTAATATCTCAACAATATTTCTTCTTTTTTTACTTCAAGTTCGATTTTTTTCAAGAAAGCTTCGACTTCATTTGAGCGTATAAGATAATTTATTTGGCTGATAGAAAAGCCCTGGGATTCAACAATAGATATGGGTAATTCACTTACGTTATTGAGTGAAAAATAAGCGGTGTTATAGTTTTCGGCTCTACTGTCAAACCTTATTAAAAACGGAAGATTTTTATAAGAAAACGTCAAGAATATTCCGTAGTAACAGGTATACAAATTGTATTCAACTGGAATATTGGTCAATTTTATCACTTTTTCTGTTTTTCCTTCAGGACTGATAAAAACCACATATATACTATCTTGATGGTTAAAGTCTAGTATGGCATAATTTTGGTAGTTTGAGATTTTGAGATTTATGAATTCTCCACCTTGAATATGAAACATCTTTTCCAATCTCCTATTTTCTTTAGAAATTTTCAATAGATGTTTAGAGTTATCGTATTTCTTAAGGATAAGGAAGAGGTATTCTGTGTTAGAAGAAAAACTGGTCACATATGAGTATGGATTTATGACGTACTGTTTGTAGGAGGAGGTATCTATTAGAAGAGGTAAGTCGTTGCCTTCTGAGATTAGGTTAAGTATCACGAACTTTTCCTCAAAACCTATCTTTACCACATTTTGTTTAAATAGGAATTCGAAGTCTTTTTTATTTGGTTCAAAAGAGAAGAAGAGGATATGTTTTTTATTTTTATCGTTTTCTAGAAGAACTCCCAAATTTTCAGGATTCAGATATATCAACTCTTGCCTATAATTCTGATTAAATTCAATTTCATGACATTCCAGTAGGTTGATGTTATAGTCTAGTTTTAGGGAATATAGTTTTTGATCTGATTTTATGACTGCTCTTGAGTACATCTTTTTCTGATCAAAAGCTATACCCTGAAAGTTTATATTCTTTAATCTTATTAGGTTTGAGTTAATCAAATTACCGTATAGATCGATTTTGGATAGGTATAAGGAGTTGGGTGTCTGAAAGGATGTAAATACGTGCTTATAAGTGTAGTTACCTATATGGGGTATTTTTGCTTGATATAGATCAAAGATGGTGTAGTAGTTTACTAGAGTACTTGAATGCTGTTGCCGATCATCATTGGAAATTGACCTGAATTTTATGTCCAAGTTTAAGAGAAAAATGATAAGCAGAGCAGAAAAATAAGAAATGAATGAGTAAAGAAAAATTTTTAAGTATTCTGAAAATCTCCTCATTTTCTTGTCTTATACCTAAGAAATTCTGACATCTCTTTGATATAATTTTCCGGATAATATATTGAAAACCTACTGACAAACGGTCTATAAATGGAAGGGATTGAGAATCAAAGGAAGAAATAGTAATCTATAGAAAATCTCAGTAAAGGTAACAGAGATGGTTGAAGTCTATAAGACGTATAAATTGTTCATTAATAATGAATTTGTAAGGAGCGAGGGTGGTAGAACGTATAAAATCTATAACAAGGAGGGTAAATTTATAGCCAACGTTCCTAGAAGTTCAAAGAAGGATTTAAGAGAGGCAGTAAAATGTGCAAAAAATGCTCTTAAAATATGGAACAAAAAATCTCCCTATAACAAAGGACAAATAATCTACAGAATAGCAGAAGAATTAGAAAACAGAAAACAAGAGATTATAAATGAACTTAAAAAACACAATTTAGAGGATCCTCAAAATGAGGTTTCCAAATCAATAGATAGACTTATACATTATGCTGGTTGGACGGATAAATATAGTCATATCCTTGGTACGGTGAATTCTGTTTCATCTCCTTTTGTAAACTATTCTATTCCTGAATATGTTGGAGTAGTTGGGTGTATAGTTCCCTCTAATCCTCCCTTACTTTCATTTATTACCCAGGTTATACCTGCAATAGTTACGGGAAATACAGTAGTTGCGGTCATCAGTGACAATCCACTACCTGTTTTAACCTTCGCGGAAATATTAATGACTTCTGACCTACCTGCAGGAGTGATAAATATCCTCTCTCAATACAACAATGAGTTGATAGATCATTTAGTAAAACATATGGACATAAATCTGATACACTATATTGGTGAGGATGGAGAGATAATTGATAAGATAATTGAGGGAGCCAGTATAAACTTGAAGAGGGTTCAGATAGAAAAATTAAAACCAGAGGAATTTTTTGATGACTACAAAGCAGAGGGTTTATATTGGATAGAGAAATTTGTACAGATCAAGACTGTATGGATTCCCCAGTCGTTTTAGGAGGATTACATGTTTCAATGTCCCCAGTGTAGAAACTATGTAGACCCCGGCGCTAATGTCTGTCCGTATTGTGGTTTTGTGCTGAAGCAGCCCAACCAGTATCCCCCGTATACTTCTTCACAACAACCTCCACAGCATTATCCTCCACCACCGTATATACCTACGAACACTACACAAAGACAGGACATGAGCTGGATATTTATAATAATTGGGGTTATAGTTCTTGTTCTTTGTGCTTGTATTGGAACGATCTGTTTCTGTTATTTACTGGGTCAATCTTCTTCCTAGTGTTGTGACTACTTAAGTACTTGGTCTAGCATTTCGTCCCAAGAGGTATCTTTAGCAAAGTCAGTGGATTTATACGAAGAAGATGTTCCGTAGTATGAAGGCATTTCTACTGATACCCCTGTGGCGTTTGGATGATGGTTAGTATGGAATTCTCTTACGACATACTCTTTAATTTTTTCTTCAAGTTCTTTGGCTTTTTGTTTTATTTCATTATTTACGTTGATAGTTTGTAATATTTTTGCGAAGTGTCCCAGGTCTCTAAAAGTTCCGTAAAATCTTTCTGTGTTTCTTATTGCTTGTTTTATTGAATTGAAGGAGGAGGGATCATTGAGTATTGCTTTGGCTAGTTCGTCAACTTTTAGTGCTAATTCTTGGGCCTTTTCAAGATCTACTGCTGATAGGGTTTTTATTGCATGAGTGAAGTTTTGCGCAGCTTTAACGATCATAACTGCAAAGTCTTTTGGTTCAACGTCTATGTTTACCAGCATCATTTGTTGTGCTACTTTTAGGACGTCTTTAAGTGTTGAGGAGAAAATTGTGCCGTAGGGCCATCCATCTGCTCCTTCTAGTTGTTCACTTGCAACCATATATTTGGCTACATCTCTAAGGGCGTAGCCAACTTCTGCCATAGCCATTAGACATGCATCCCATCCAAGTACATCTATTTTTCTTCCACCAATTTCTACGGCTTTTTGAAGAGCTTGTTTTATTTCTGCTAGGTTCATGAATTTGGGTTGAGGAGTTTCGTCCTCGATTGCACCTTGCCAACCAGCACCATGATCAGAAATAATGACACTGACATACGTAGAAGGATATTTTTTCATCAATTCTCCTATTTTTTGAGCCATGAAGTTGGGATCTGCGGTATTAACCTGTCCCAGCTCCTCTAGTACTGGAGAATTTATCTTACCCTTCTCCTTATCCTGTGTCAGATAAAATACTTTAGCTCCTTTAAACTTAGTTCCATATTTTCCTTGATCTGCAATCGAAACTATATGCGTGTTTTTATCAGATCCTACTGTTTCTAATTCATCTAGGTCATCGAAAAGGTAACTATGGAGATTATTGTCACCTGCCGAGTAAAGTATGACTAACCATTTTTTATGTTCGGGTTGATTAGGCTCAAAGGTGTCATTAATGGTTTGAGATGTAGATTTATTTTCTGTAGTGGTTGATGAAAACTCACTTTGAATGTTCTCAGTATAAGTCTTTTGAATGTTTGTTATATTCTCTGTCCTGATGGTGTTGGACATTTTTCATGCCTCCTTTTCTTGTTATTGTTATTTACTTGTTAAAATACAAACTAGAAAACTAAGCGTTTCAATTGTAAAAAAACTGTAAAAAAGGGTAAGAAAACATTAGCATAGAAAAACTTTTATTAGAAAATGATGAAAAGAAGAGTTTTTGACGAAGAGATAAACATAGAGTATACTACTCCGATAGATTTGGGGAGGCTGGAAGATATATTTAGAGATTTTTTGACTATTATAGGAGAAGATATAGATAGAGAGGGATTAAAAAAGACACCTTATAGGGTATCCAAAGCCTGGGCTTTCTTACTAAAAGGATACTCAGAAAATTTATACGACATCACCAATAACGCTATTTTCCAAGCTGAAAATAGTAGTATGGTGGTAGTTAAGAATATAGAATTTTATTCGATGTGTGAACATCATCTTCTACCATTTTTTGGGGTAGCTCATATAGGATATATACCCAATAAGAAAATATTAGGGCTTTCGAAATTTGCTAAGATCGTGGAAATGTATGCCAGAAGATTACAAATACAAGAAAGGTTAACCAATCAAATAGCACAAGCTATCCAAGAAATTTTGGATCCCCTTGGTGTAGCAGTAATCCTAGATGGATACCATCTATGTATGATGATGAGAGGAGTTGAAAAACAAAATTCACACACTATAACCAGCACTGTCCTGGGAGTATTCAAAACAGACCAAAAAACAAGAGAAGAATTCCTTCAAATAATCAAGATGAAAAACGAATTCATAGGTTAATGATAATCCTAGGTATCGAAACAACATGTGACGAAACATCCGCTAGCCTAATATTGTTTCAAAACAAAAAAATAGAAATTTTGTCAAACGTAGTTCTATCGCAAGATATACATAATCTTTTTGGTGGGGTACTACCAGAGCAGGCATTTAGGAAACATCAAGAAAACATTATTCCTGTTCTTAAGGAGTCTCTGAAACCAATATCGAATATTGCGGAAATAGATTTGATTTCTGTGAGTGCTTATCCCGGATTGTTGGGAGCATTGGCAACAGGTGTAGCAGTAGCAAAAACAATAGCTAAGATTATAAACAAACCAGTGATACCTGTAAACCACTTATGGGCTCACCTACTCGTTAATTTCCATAAAGTAGAACCCATAGAAAAAAAAGCACTTAATAAAAAATATCTGGGTATCGTCATATCAGGTGGACATACGAATACCTATATGATTGAAAGCGTTATACCGTTGAAAATAAGGAATATTTCTAAGACCTTGGATGATGCAGTTGGAGAATCTTTCGATAAGGTTGCAAGAATGTTAGGACTTGGATTCCCTGGGGGACCAATCATAGATAAGCTAGCACAAAATTACAGAAAAAGAACTAATGTAAATAAGCCTCTGTTTCCTATTCCAAATCCCAAGGGATATGATTTTAGCTATAGCGGTTTAAAAACTGCTGTAAAAAGATTTCTAGAAAACAGTGATCATATCGATAAAGAAGAAATCTGTTATCACTTTCAATTCTCAGCTATAAAACATATCGTTCAGAAAATAGAGGATATAATTTTGGATAAGAGGGTAAAAAATATTCTTGTGGGTGGAGGGGTGGCCTCAAACTCGTTCTTACGAGAAGAACTAAGAAACTTAAGCAATAAATATGACTTAGAAATATATATTCCAGAACCCAAGTTGTGTACCGACAACGCTGCAATGATAGCTATATCTGCTCTATTTATCTATCTATCTCGAAAACCTTACAAAATTCCTTTTGACATTTATCCATCTGAAGAAGAAGGAAACAGAGAAATTTGGAACATAAAATAAAAGTAAACTTTCAAAAGATAAGGCTAGAATCTCTAAAAAGAAAAGAAATAGAAGAGCTGTTTAATTCTCAATTAAAAGAAATCAAAAAATGTTCGGTAAAAATTTTGGAAAACCATAACCCTTGCTTACTAAAAATAAAAATATACAGGACCTATAGTCCCGAATTCATTGTAAAATACGGCATAATCATTTCCAAGAAAGTTGGAAAAGCAACCTATAGAAACTCCTTAAAGAGAAGAATAAGGGAGATTTTGATTAAATCATTAAAATCTCGGCATATCTTGCCTGAAAAAGACTGCTTCACCTTCATTTTTTTCGTCAAAAAACTATAAAAACAGCAGTTCGACTAAAAAACGATTAACAGATAGTTAAAGAAATGTATTTTATCATATTGAAATCTCTTCAAGAGTGCTGATCAGTTTATGTTCCAGTGTCTTCTTATTTCTGACTGCCAGTTCAATCTCTATGGGTTGTATTTTATTATCTTTAAGACCGATGAAATATCCGTTCTTATTACTGGTTATTAACTCTATTGATTTTTGTCCGCTGAGAGTGCCGAATATTCTGTCGTATGCTGTTGGTGAGCCACCTCGTTGGATATGACCTAACACACAAATTCTCAACTCATATTCAGGGTTATACTGTTTCAGAAGTGGAGACAATTCTTTTTCTAATTCAAAGGCACTACAATATCCTTCTGAAAGGACTATTATGACGTGCTTTTTACCTTTTGTTTTATACATATGAACTTTTTGAGCTATGACGTTTGGGGATATTCTGTATTCTGGTATCAGGACGAGTTCGCTACCAGTTGCCAAGGCTATATCTAACGGGAGCAATCCATAATCTCTTCCCATAACCTCTACAATAAATATTCTCCCGAATGAAAAGGCGGTATCCCTTATTTTATCTATTGCTTCGGTTGCTGTATTGAGGGCTGTGTCATACCCAAGGGTGTATTCTGTTCCATAGATATCGTTGTCTATTGTTCCTGTGATTCCCACTACTTTTATTGAGGATTCGGTAAGGAACTTGTGTGCTGCTTTTAAACTTCCGTTTCCTCCGATTATAATTAGCCATTCTATTCCCATCGAATTGAGTCTTTCGTAAGCTAGTTTTCTGTATTCATATTGAAGGAACCTAGGTTCCCTGGAAGATTGGAGAATAGTACCTCCTTTTTCTATTATTCCGCTTACACTTCTATCATCGAGCTCGATAAATTTGTTATCAAGTATACCTTTTAGTCCTTGTATAAATCCGATAACTTGGATATTTTTGTCTTTTGCTGATCTAACGGCGGCTCTAATAGCTGCGTTCATTCCGGGGCTATCTCCTCCACTCGTCAGAATCCCTATCCTCATACCCAAACCTCCCTTTAATCCTGTTCCAAACCTCCCTTAAATCCTGTTCCAAAAACTCGACAAAAAACCTCTAAATAAAACCCACTATAACCAACTATTCCTGACAAATATCTTGATCACAAATGATCTATGAGGTATTAAAGCTAAGCATTGACAATATTTTGGACAAAAGCCTTAGAGAAGGAATACCCTAACCTCACAAAGAATTATAAAGTAAGCCATATGAAGATAAACACAAAATATCAGGGAGGAGGAAAAATGAAAGGATTACTCATCCTACTCACCATAATAGCCTCAATATTCATCATGTACGCCTGTGGATTAGGTGGATCAGGAGGAGGAGGAATTGGAATCATAGACATACCACCAGGAAACCCAGAAATACTACCCAGAGGCAAAGTATCTAGCTCCTTCGGTACACCACTTGGCAGAGACATAGATGGAGACGGAGACCCAGACACAGCCGTAGTGCTACATAACATCGCAGGGGGTAATGACAGTGATATAGGGACATCAATTACTATAGGTCCAGATGGAAAATTATACGTCACGGGAGGTAGTACCCAGAGTGGTACAAATAGTGGTGATATATTCGTATTGAGGTTAAACCCCAACGACGGTACTCTAGATAATACCTTTGACTCTGAGAATGATGGAATAGTAGTTTTAAATGATATCACAGGCACTAATAAGGACGAAGCGGGCTCTTCCATAGCCTTAAATCAGCAGGGAAGAATATATGTCGTTGGAGATGGATGGGATAATCTAAACGATTCAGATATAGTAGTGCTAAGTCTAGACCAGCATGGTAGTTTGTCTAACTTTGGCTCTCAAGGGAAAGTAATAGTCGATGAAATAGATGGGGTTAATGGTTTTGATTTGGCTAGATCAATACTCGTCGATCACAGCGGAAAAATATACGTCGCAGGAGAAAGGGGGATTGTAAATCATACCGATATTATCGTACTAAAACTAAACCCAGATGGTACTTTTGATTATAACTTTGGTGGTGGAGACGGTAAACTGGCTATCAATTTAGGAAATAACTCCGCAGAAGGTGCTAACTCAATGGCATTGGATCAAATGGGAAATCTGTACATTACTGGTTTTCATGTCAGCAGCAATACAATCGGTAGAGACATCATAGTATTAAAGTTAAACAGTGACGGCAGTTTGGACACTAACTTCGGTAACAACGGTGTACTCCTTATCGATAGGAGTACAGGAAATATAAGAGATGATGTTGGTTATTCAATCACAGTGGATCAACAAGGAAGGATTTATGTTGCAGGGGCTACTTATCGTACTTCATCTTATGATATGATAGTTATAAGGTTAACCAGTGATGGCCGATTAGATGAAAGCTTCGATTATGACGGTGTAGCCATCTTCGGTAATATTGGAGATGTTTCTATTGCCAATGGCACCTCAATAGCTGTGGATAATAACCATGGAAAAGTTTATGTCGTGGGAGAGTGTCAAGTCCAGAATAATTACTTCAATTACGACATAGTAGTATTGAGGCTAAACAGTGATGGTAGTTTAGATACCAGTTTCGGTAACGGAGGTAAACTCGTTATCCGTGACGTCGCAGGAGATGATGCTGAGGACTACGAATACTCGATGGTCCTGGACGGAAATGGGAATCTTTTCATCACTGGTGCTAGTTACACTCCATTAAATCATTTTGATCTTATAGTGATCAAGGTAGAATGATAATTCGAGCTAAAATAGTTTCTGTAAAAATTTAGATTTCTAGTACTTTTTTATAACTTTTGTTACTTCCATTGTGGCTTGTCCTCTTATAGTTATTTCTAACTTGGGCTTGCGACTGTCTTTAACTACTTTGGCAGTTACATTTATCAGGTAGTGAGGTTTTAGATATAGAACGTATTTATGATCGTCTGTATAGTCCACTTTCCTCTTTGAATTCCTCAATTCATAACTAATCGAAAATGGAACATATACTTCCCAATATGTCTGATAGTTATAGCATCTTATATTTTCAGGATTTATCCTCAAATCACATCTTAATTTCCCATCACGGTACTCTTCAAATCCATTGATGAAACCTCTCAACGACTCTCCCACAAAAAACTCCATATACCCCTTTACTCTCCTTCTCAATTCCTCTTCTCCTATCGAAAAATTCATATTATATCTTCTTTTTTTATATAAAGCATTACCTAAGTCTACCATTATGTCAAAACTAGACTGCAGCAATGGATTAGACAACCTTACTATTGCATCACCATCATTTGACTTTTCTATTTCTATTCTAAGTACTTCATCACGAAGTATATTTTGAATATCTTGCTTTTGTTTGTCAGTTAGTATCACATATGGATTAGACGAGAAACGAGGACATATCTCAAAGGTATGATTCACGTTTAAATCAGATTCTATGAATATATACTTTATTCTTTCGGTAAATGTCGGGCTTTCACCAGGTTGTACTATTTTTTTATTTATCATCTGTATCAGTCTTGTGTTGTATACTTCGTACATCAATATTATCCCTGATTTCAAACCATACTTCTTCATATCCTCCACTATATTCCTCGTGTATATGTATGCTATTCCTAGTACCGTTACTGTAAACATTAACAAAAACAATCCTAACAACAACACCGTTCCTCTTCTCATAACTCTACACCTCTCAAAAATATCTCGATCTTATAATCATATTTCCACTCTGGTTTTGACTTTCCCCGCTTGATCCATCCTTGAACACTATGAAAGGTATCGTGAATTTATACACCCTTCTCTTTTTTCTGTATTCCATTATTACTTCACATTCTTCTATCCTTTGTATTGCACATATCCTCTTTGAATTCTCTTCTATTGAGTTTATTTTCTTCATCTTCGACTTATTGTTTCTTAATCTAAATGTCGTTCTTCTATCCAATACTATCTGTTTTGATTCCATCTGTTCACTGTTTATGTAGTCTCTTAATTCCCTCAACTTGTGGTCTTCTGATTCACTCAACTCAGGATAAATAAGCGATCTGTAGTACATTTGTGATATTAAACTTTTGGTTTGATTTTTTGAGATTTGTTGGTCAATATGGCTGCTTTGGAAAATTTTGAATGAGTACACCGTGATTATTATGAAAGATATAAGTGCTAGGGTAATTAGTATTTCGACCAGTGTCAATCCTTTTGACATTTTTCTATTTATATTTTGTACAGTTAGAGGGAAATTTCCTTTAGTGATAGGTTGAGAGTGAAAAAGTTCCGAAAGGTACTTTCTTGGTCTTACTGGTTCTAACGGGTATTATCGACGAGTATATCTCAGCATAAATAGAAAGGATGACGAAGGTGGTTTGATCTTGAGTAAATTTTATATACTCTGGATACACTTTTTTGGAAATCCTGTATACCCTTTTGGTATTGTTAATAAATATTTCGTTTTCCCAGAATTTTTGTTCAGATTGTAATCCGTAGAATCCAACGGCTGAGATGACCACATTTTGTTGACCATTTTTAATTATCCTTCTTATTACCAATTCTGGGTTTTCTTGTATTTCAACTTTTGAGTTATCTAGTTGCCTCGGTTCGTATAAGATATTTTTTAATCTTTTGGACAATAATTTGGCCTGGTTTGTAATATCAAATACTGTTTCCATGCCCAACATAAGCCGCCCATAAAAGATTATGAATTGAAGCATTAAAAGCAGTACAAATGAAATAATCGTGATGGAGACCAATAGCTCTGCTAACGTAAAACCTCTCAAGTAAAACCTTTTAAACACTTCTCCTTTTATTTATTCTTTTGATAAGCCGATTATTCCTTTAAATAAAGGTAAAGGAATAATTGTCGAAGAATTCAAATATAGTGTACAAGGTAAATAACATTATCTTTTACGATCCTTCCCTATCCAGAAAAATAGTGACCTTCCTTTCCTTAATCGGTTCAGACCTGATAGCTTTTAAAACTTTTATTCCTCCCACCATTATGGTAGTAACACAAAAAGACTTCACCTTTTTCCTACAAGAAATCTTTTCGTTCTTCTTCGATAACCTCAGAGATCCACAAAATATTATGATCATTCAAAACAGTTATATAACCCAAGAAGAATATGAGAGAATGGTGATCGAATATACCGAAGATATTGAGACAAATGACTTCATAATAACTCCTCGAATTGGAAACTACAATAAGACACCACTGTATATCATATCCGTCAACTTTGCTCAGGGTACAGGTGCACACCCAACAACCAAAATGATACTCGATAACCTAAAAAAAACACTAGAACACCACAAAAAGAAAACCTTAATAATAGACTACGGATCAGGTAGTGGAATACTATCCATAGCATCCAAAAAAATCCTTAGCAAATCATCAGTCCTATCCATAGAAATCAACTTCAGAAGCCTAATCGAAGCAAAAAGAAACTATATACTTAACAAAACAGAAATATTCTTCTGCCTATCAAATACAATTCAGGTACTCAATCTAACCAGCATAAAGCAAACTTTTGATAACAAAGTCCTAATCATAAACGTCCCCCTCTACGTCATCGAAAAATCTCTTAAATACCTAAAAGAAAACAATTTCTATTTCGATATTCTAATGATATCGGGTATAAAAAAACCGAAAAATATAGACCAAACCTCATTCATCAATAAACTCAACCAAGAAAATTTTGATAACTACCTAGATAACTATGAAATCACATCTGACTGCCAAAAAGATTGGATACTTATCATAGCTAAGATAAAAACATGAGAAAACTAGTATTATGCTTTCTTGCAGGTGGAAAAATAAACGATCAACCCAAATGCCTCATAAAAACCCCCAAAGGTACACACACCCTCGAAGAAATACTAAATATATTCAACCAAATAAACTACCAAGAATACGGTATAAAAGTCGAAAAAAAAATCATCCTATATCCCGCGAACAATAAAGAACAATTCCAGAAGCTCGTAACCGACGAGGAATTAATAGAAGCAGGAAATAAACTCACAGAAACCATTCATAAAGCAATCTCATCACTAAACCAAACCCAAGAGGATTCCTTCATATGCTTTATCGCTACCGACACACCACTAATAAACTACGAAAGCATAGAAGACATCATAAAAAGATTCTCATTACTCGAGGGAGATATCTTCTACCCCTTCGTAAGCCAAGAAGTATATAGAGTAAAATTCGGACCCAAGTTGACAAAAAGAAGAACATTCATAAAACTAAACAAAGACAGCTTCTGCGGAACAGGAATAATCATCATCAAAAAACAAACCCTCCTAAAAATATGGGACACAGTAAACAAAATCCTAGAAAACAGAAAAAACCCCCTAAAAATAGCTCAAATACTTAACCTAGACCCCATCACATTACTCAAACTAATCATTGGAAAACTTACCGTCCTAGAACTAGAAAAAAAAATAAACGAAATCTTCGGAATTAAAGCCCAAGGAATGCTAACAAATTTCGCAAACCTAGCATTCAACATAGATACACCCCAAGATCTACAAGACTACTCACAAATAATAAAAAACAAAACACCCTAAACAAAAGCAGGATATATCATCAATCAAGATAAAATAATAGTATAGATGAGTGAAACCACCCTGTTTTTCCTAATAGTCATTCTCTTCCTCATCCGACTAGCCATAGTCAATAACGTCTTTTCATTCCCCAAATTCTGGCTACCAACCTTCCTAAGAAAAGTAAACAAAAAAAGTGTCCTAGATTGGATAGACAGCGCACTAACAGCCGGAATATTCGCACTAGTATTCATCATACTCATAGGAAGACTATACATAATCCCATCCTCCTCAATGGAACCAACACTTAAACCAGGAGACATAGTCCTCGGAATAAATATGCTATGGTTTCAAACCAAAGGAGAACTCAAAATCAACAGAGGAGACATCATAATCTTTAAACCACCCATAGATAACAAACTATACATCAAAAGACTAATAGGACTACCCAACGAAAAACTAATGATAATACACGGCAACCTATATATAAACGATAAACTTATCAAGGAAGACTACATTTCAAATAAAGATTACTACGACTACGGCCCAGTAAAAGTTCCCCCACAAAGTTATTTCTTCCTAGGAGACAATCGACCCAATAGCTACGACAGCCACCTCTGGCCAGAACCATTCGTAAACAAAAAAGATATCAAAGCTAAAGCAGTAGCAATCATATTCCCACCAAACAGAATAAAAATCCTCTCAAACCCCTTCAACCAAAATGAAAAATAAAACAGACACCCTGATCCTTACAGGAAATTTCTACTCACAACTCCTATCAGAATATAAACAAAAAATAACCTCCATCCTCAATAAACCCGAAAAATACACCATAGCAATATTCTACTTCAAAACAAAAAATAATAACTACTTCTCAATCAACCAAGAAAAAATATTCAAACAAATTGGATTAAACGTAAAAACAATATTCACCGAAAAAGAAAGCGAATTTATCGAACTACTCACAAAATACTCCGAAGACAAAAACGTAATAGGAATAAACGTAGAACTACCCCTACCAAAAGGATTCAACCTCTCCAACCTATCAAAAATCAGTTGCGATAAAGATCTAGACTGCCTTAACCCCCTCAATTACTACAACTTCCTCATAAACTCCAATATAGACTCAATTATCATACCATCAGTAGCTAATGCAGTCCTACTAATGCTTAACCACTATAAAATCCAATTCGAAAAAAAAGACATAGTAATCCTTGGAAAAAGCACCTACACAGGCCTAGCAATAGCACACCTACTACTAAAATTCAACTCCACAGTCCAAATCCTAAACGAACACTCAAAAGATATTAAACAAAAATGCAAAAACGCAGATATAATAATATCAGCCACAGGATCTGTAAACCTCATAAATAAAGAATTCGTAAACCCAAACTCAATAGTAATAGACGTAGGATTCGAAGTAGTCAACGGCAAAATAAAAGGAGACGTAGACATAGAAAGCATAAAGGGAATCGTAAAAGCAGTCTCAATAGTACCAGGAGGAATAGGAAAACTATGCAACCTCTCAACAGTAATAAACCTATACAAACTCATAAACAAAAAATAAAAAAAATACTCACCTGCTTTATACTATCCTCCCTCATAATCCTCTCAAAAACATACCCGCTAAACCTACAAAAAAACGAACTCGATAACCTCAGAATACTACTAGAAAAAATCAACACAGAAGATATAAACCTAACCATAAAAGGCAATTACCTTAGTCTAAAATATTCAACAGAAGAATTCCCATCAATATACCAAGGCGGTTTCCATCTAGCCAACCAAATAACAATACTCAGCCTCAAACCAACCCTAAAATTCTTCTACGATCATAACTACCAAAACACCAACGAAATACAAAACTACAAAAACATCATGATTCTATCCTCAAACTACCTCGAATACAAAGGCAAAAAATACAGAGGAAAATTCCTCATAATACCCAAAGACAAAAATTACTACCTAATAAACCTAATAGGAATGGATGATTACCTTAGATCAGTAGTACCCTCAGAAATGCCAAGCTCATGGGAACTCGAAGCACTAAAAGCACAAGCCATAGCAGCAAGAACATACGCAATCAAAGTAACCATCGAAAGAAGAAAAAAAGGAGAAATCTTTGACCTATACTCAACAGTCCTAGATCAAGCATATTACGGCATGGAAAAAGAAAACCCAAAAACAGACGAAGCAGTCTACAAAACAAAAGACCTAATCATCGTCTATAACAACCAACCAATATGGGCACTATACCACTCAAACTGCGGAGGAGAAACCCTAGACGGCAAAATCGTCTTCCCACAAAGACTCAACACAAACGACCAATACCTATCACCAGTAAAATGCCTATACAAAGGCAAAAACTGGGAAAACAAAGTAGAACTCTACACCATCAAAAAAAACCTAGCAAAACTAATAAACTCCAACATATACTCAATAGACAACATATACACCAACAACTTCAAAATCTACTTCGTCTATAATAAAAACTCCATATACAGCCTATACACCTGGGAAATAAGAAAACTAATAGGTTACAACATCATAAGAAGTCCATACATCACAAACCTCCTGATCCAAGGAGAATACGTCATATTCCAAGGCATAGGCTTTGGACACGGAGTAGGACTCTGTCAATTCGGAGCAAACATGCTAGCCAAAAACGGATTCAATTACCAAGAAATCATTAAATATTACTATAAGAACATTGAAATAATCGACCTCGGCAGGTGGTTGGAAAATGCTAATATTTGAACTCCTAGAAAATATGCACAAACTAGAAGCCAGCGATCTACACCTAGGAGTAGGATCTCCACCAATATTCAGAATAAAAGGAAAACTAAAAGCACTCAACTTCCCACCTCTAACAAACGATATGATAAGAAGTATGGTATTCGCCCTCCTAACCTCAGAACAAATAGAACAATTCGAAAAACAAAAAGAACTAGACTTCTCATATTCACTCGAAAACACAGGAAGATTCCGAGGAAATCTATACTTCCAAAAAGGAACCATAGCAGCAGCAATAAGATCCATACCCTACAAAATAAGATCCATAGAAGAACTCGGATTACCACAAATCCTAGAACAAATGGCCTCCTTCGAAAGAGGACTATTCCTAGTAACAGGACCCACAGGCGTCGGTAAATCAACCACTCTCGCAGCAATGATCGAATACATAAATAACAACTTCTCCAAACACATAATAACCATAGAAGACCCCATCGAATACGTATACATAAACAAAAAATCTATAATACATCAAAGAGAAATAGGAGTAGATACCCACTCTTTCCACGAAGCACTCAGACACGTACTAAGGCAAGATCCAGACGTAATCATGATCGGAGAAATGAGAGATATAGAAAGTATCTCCCTCGCACTTACAGCAGCAGAAACAGGACACCTCGTATTCTCAACATTACACACCTTCGGAATAGTCAACACCATCGACAGAATAGTCGACGCCTTCCCAGCAGCACAACAAAACCAAATAAGAACACAACTGGCCAACATCATAAACGGATCCATCTCCCAAATCCTCATACCAACCGTAGACAATAACCTCATCGTAGCCTACGAAGTAGTAGTAGCAAACGCAGCAGTAAGAAACCTAATTAGAAAAGGAGAACACCACCAACTATACAACGTCCTCTACACAGGCAGAGAATTAGGAATGATATCCCTAGAAGCAAGACTCACAGAATTATACCGAAAAGGAATTATAACCAAAGAAACTGCATACAGATACGCAAACAATAAAGAAGTCATAGCCAGAATGATAGAATGAATATTCTCGAACTAATCATCTTCATCCTCATCCTCTTCCTACTAGTCTTCGTAGACGGATTCACAAGAATCCTATATCTATCACTAAAATATAAACCAGATTTCTTCATGTACAGCCTATTCCGATTCTCAATCATCATCCTAATCATACTCCTGTTCATAAAGATATTCCCCAATTTTTATTACTATGCCATAGGCTTCCTGGTTTATCTGCTACTAAGCGGACTAATATGGAGAAAAATACTAAAAATCTGGTATCAAAACTATTTGAAGAAAGAAGGATATATAAAGGATAGTGTCAAAAGATAGAGATGAAGGGCGGTAGCTCAGTCCGGTAGAGCGGTGGACTCCAAATCCATTGGTCGGGGGTTCAAATCCTCTCCGCCCTGCAAAACCACCTAATGAAACTCCTCCCCATCCTACTCCTCCTAATCCTATCACTCTCATTCCCACAAAACACCAACATAATCCTATATACCCCCCAAATACTATCAGACCCCCAAAAAATACAAGTCAACCAAACAATAGAAATATATACCAACCAATACTGGATAAAATCCTCCAAAGCCACCATCGACAAACAAAAAAGAAAAATCATTATACCAGAAAAAACATTCATCAAAAACCTACAAACCCAAGACGAATTCCTAACTGAAACAATAGAAATAGAATACACCCCCGAAGGCAAAATCGAAAAAATATCAGGCTCCAGAGGATCAGGCTACATACTCAACTTCGGATTAGAACCCCTCAAACTAAAAGATAAACTATTCTTCGAATACTCCCAAATCTACCTCTTCTCCAATAACTACACCTTCAAAAATGTAAACTTCTCAACATGTGATATCTGCCAATACGACAACTTCGAACATAAACACTATATCCTTAGCTCAGAAGAAGTCCAAATCATACCCAACGACAAAATGATCCTAACAAACTCACGAATGCTACTGTATAAAAAACAAGTACTCGGATACAAAAAACTAATAATACCCCTCAGAAAAAGAAAACTTCCAAAACTACCCCAAGAAGATACCTCCACCTTCCCACAAATCGGATACAACAACACTGACGGATTCTTCATCATCAAAAACTTCGACTACATCCTCAATAACTCCAACTACGGCAAAATATTAACCAAATACGGACAATACACAGGACTATATTACGGCATCTCAAACTACTACAAAAAACAAATAGCCAACATAAACCTCGAAATGAATAACTACATCTTCGTCAATAACAACAAAAGACTAGGAAATAAATTCAGAAATATACACGGAAATCTTAACCTATCTTCAAATAACATAAGAGGATTTATCAGATACTCAAGCAATAGGTCAATCTATAGAAACCTCTCAGCTCCCCTAATACAAACAATCTCCTACGGATTCTCCGCAAAAATCAAACAAGTAGATATAAATTACACAGTAAACCGAAACTCAACAGAAGGACAATTCGAATCAGTAAACCACTTACTAACAGCATCAGGAAAAATCAAAAATCTCACCTTCAGCTTTAACCTCAACGACCTCGAAAATCAGTATTTCACAACAAACACAATAAGAACCAGTCAAAACATAAAACTAAACCTAAACTACATCTTCTCCAGAGATCTACTAACCTTGACACTTCTAATAGATAACACAACAAATAATTTCGGCTTCTTCGGTGTCAATAAAATCCCAGAAGTCACCCTTAAACTCAATAAACCAATAAAATACAAAGAAAAAATCACCCTATCACCCCTACTATTCCTCGGTAAATACAAAGAACCCAAATTCAACAGAACCACCACAAAATACCAACTTCTCCTATACTATAACATACAACACATAACCAGCAAGGAAATCAACTGGACAACCTCAGGAATGTTTAAACAAAACTTTTACGATACCGGAAATTATTACAGCGACAGAAACTTCCATGCCTCATTCGTCAACTCACTAACTTCCAACTTCACCCTAAACAAAAAGTCCTTCAGGTTTAACCTCAACTACACCTATAACTTTGGCAAAGGATTCGCACCTATCTTTTCCGATTTCACAGGCAAATACCAAAACCTAACAGCCAACCTATCAATATTCAATAACAAAACTTTCAACATCAGCCTTTCCACAAACTATAACCTAACCAACGGATCTATAAGCCCTATCAGCATAAACCTCAAATACTCACCCAACAAAAAGTTTTATACCAGCATCTTTACCACTTTTAATGTCAAAAAAGGTAGATTCACCAACATAAATACCAACGTAGACTGGTATATATCCAAAGATATGCGACTAACTACATGGCTCAACTATAACTATCTTACAAAAAAACTAGACTATATCGACGTGATTCTTATAAAAGATAATCATTGTTGGGTCAGCTACCTGGTTTACAGAAGCACATCAAAACAACTCTACCTATATGCCTATCTAAAAGCCCTACCCATCCTGGGAATAAACATCGGTATAGATCAATCAAAAAAATTCATCCCCAGGTACTAAACAATCATCTAGATCTCCTGTCCACACCACCGAACCATTACAAATCCCATACAATAAAACACTCCCTATACACAGACTCACGCACCTCAAAACATAGAGCACCACAAGCACTAGCCTTCGACATACAAACCTCAAAAATAAAACTAATCCTAGAAAAGACATCATCCTAGCTAAAAAACGTGAATAATATCCCCAAACAACAAAACATCCAGCACTTGGAAAATAAACTGTTCGCACCCAAAAGCAAAGATTGAGAAAAAAAACTAGAATACCCCCAGACCTCAAAATCCAACACAGATTCAAAATCAGAAAAGTCACTAATGTCATCAACAAAAGTCACTAAAGTCATAAAAGGAAAAAAGTTCCTCCCAAATAACACAACCCTATCAGCTCAGTAATACCAACAGTAACCACAAACAAAACCAAACACAAAAACTACTCCGGAGAGAAAACAAAACAAAAGGAATAACCATATAAACCGGTAAAGTAATATATAGATACCAATCGAATTATGCCCAACCGACCACCTAACACTGATTCCGTAATCAATAAATACTCGGGAACTACTATCCTAGTCACAGAACCAAATTCTGGCTCCGGATCATCCAGAAAACACCCAGCATATGGACCAAAACAATATCACTCTAAAGTCATCCCAGCACCCCCCTTCACAGATATCTTCTACTCTAAAACAGTCAAAAATATGTCACTACCCCACATAATAACTCACAAATCAGTAAACCCACCTGATCAACTGATATACAATGAAGAAAGATTTAATGTAGAATTTTCAATAGATCCAACCTCAATAAACCATGATTGAAAGTAACGGCTATTTCGTAAATAATTCACAAATATACAAAGATACAAACCTCATCGAAAACCCAAAAGATAAAGAAATACTAGTAGAAATACTATTCTGTGGATTATGTAGAACAGACCTACACGTGATAGACCAGGAGATTCCTTTTACCAAGTATCCTGTCATACCAGGACACCAAATCGTAGGCAAAATCATACAAAAAGGTCAAAACTCAACCTCACAAATCGGAAAAAAAGTAGGAATATACTGGCTTTATTCAACTTGCCAAAAATGTCAATACTGCAACCAAGGCAGAGAAAATCTATGCGATAAAGCCAACTTCACAGGATGTACAGTACACGGAGGATTTCAACAATACATCAAGATTAACGAAGAATACGTCGTGGATATACCTGACTTCTATGAAGATCATGAAATAGCACCCCTCCTCTGCGCAGGAATAATAGGCTACCGATCACTCTCACTCATAGAAGAATGCGAAACCATAGGAATATACGGCTTCGGATCAGCAGGACACATCATCTCCCAAATAGCTATCTGGCAAGGTAAAAAAATACTAGCCTTCATAAAAAAAGGAGATACTAAAACAGCCCAACTAGCAGAAAACCTAGGATGCAAAGTATACTACAGCAACCAAATCATAAATCATAAACACCAAGGAAGTATAATCTTCGCACCATCCGGAAAACTCCTAAAAATAGCACTCCTAAACACCACCAAAGGCGGTACAGTAGTATGCGGAGGAATACATATGTCAGATATACCACCACTAAAATACCAATGGATATGGAACGAAAAAACAATAAAATCAGTAGCAAATGTAACCAGACAAGACGCAAATAACTTCTTCCAAATCATCCAAAAAATCTACCAAAAAGATAGAAAAAAAATAAAAATAGACACAGACGTATACCCAATAGAAAACATAACACAAGTTATCCAAGAATATAGAAAAGGTAAAACTGGAAAATCAGTAGTCTTTAAGCTAAAATGAGCTTCCGACAAATACTAGAAGAATACGATTTCATAGAGAACAAAGATCATTTCTGGGAATTACTTCTTTCCGAAAGACCAACATACTTCAGAGTAAACACAATCAAAACAGATAAAGAACAAATAGTCAAAGCCCTACAGAGATATAAAGACCTCGAATTCGAACCAGTCGATTTCCTAGATAACTACTATGTAGTCAAAAAAGGAAACATCAGCAAAAAACCAGAACACCTGTTCGGATACCTGTATATCCAAGACATATCCTCAGCATTGATCGTCCACTCCTTCAGTAAAAAATCAGAAGTAGAATTGATATTGGATATCTGTGCTTCACCCGGAGGGAAAACCACTTTGCTATCCACCCTCTTCCCAAATAGCTTAATAATAGCCAACGACATCGGTAGAATAAATAGTCTGATCCATAATATCCAAAGGATCGGAGCCTTGAATGTAATAGTAACCAGATGCGACGCCAAACTCTTCCCACTGATAGAAAACAAAGAGATAGACCTGATTCTCGCAGACGTCCCATGCTCCTCCGAATCTAACCTAGATAACTACCAAACCTATAACGTAAATAAACACCGTAAATTCGTAAATTACATAACTAAAAATCAATACGAAATCCTGAAAAGAGTAACAGAAATTTCCTCAGAAAAAACCGAAATACTATACTCAACCTGTACCTTTAATCCCCTAGAAAATGAATATATCGTGGATAAAATTATCAAAGAGAAAAAAGCAAAAGCTGGAATAATCAACACCTTACCGAGTCTGGAGAATATAAAACATGGATTAACCAACTATAAGGGGATAGAGTTTGACAAAAGCTTAGCAAATTCCCTGAGATTCTACCCCCAAAATATGGGAGGAATGTTCGTATCAAAATTAATCCCACTATCAACACACAAAAATATAAAAGGCTCAACAGCAAAAATAGTAAGCATACAAGATCAACCAACATTTCAAAACTATCAACTAAAACAAATCGATCCCAGCATAGCCCAAACTTATCTACAACACTTCGGCATAAAACCAGAAATAATAAATAAATTTATATGGTTCGTAAAAGATAAGGAAAAAATTTCGGATATCTATGTAAGTTCAACAAATCTATTTTTAACAAAACAAAAAGGCCCTATGATAGTAGAATATTTCGGCCTAAAAGCCCTGAGATATTTCAAACCCCTGAACACCTACAAACCAACAAGCTCTTTCCTATCTATCCTTAACAGCCATATCAAAAAAAATTTCGTAGAACTTAAATTTGATATCGACTTACTAAGAAGATTCCTTATGAGAGAAGAAATGGATTTTAAATGTTTTGATGTGATTGAAATTGAAAGTTCTTCCCCCTTCGTGGCAGTCAAATTCAATGGCCTGGTAATAGGTTGTGCAATAGTAAAAGGAAATAAAATAGTAAGTGAGATCCCAACATCCAAAGCAGATTTCCTTCTAAACGTGTTCTAGTGTAACCTATTCCTTACTAAAGTTCATCGTCCTTTTAGAACCCCAGTTCTTTCAGTTTCGCTTTTAATCCATGTCTTCCAGAATTCTTGTTTAATAGAATTACCTCTTGGAAGTCCCATGCATCCGGAATCTATAATTTTATAACTCATTCCGTTAGTTATGACACCGTACTGATGTAGCCCAACTGATCTCTATAAGCATCTAATATAGCTCTATTTGGCTGAATAAGAACTGTGTTACCCACTCTTTCTCATAAACCAAAAATTTGACATCCAAAGAACCTCTATTCCTATCTTTTTCATCATCGTAGATATTAAATGTAGAAGTGAATATATCGATTCGTGGACTAGAAGCATTGTTGATAGCTTTCATATGAAACATTTCTATACAAAGTGGCAATAATAGGACCTTGGATGATATTTCTTATAAGTTAGTGGTTGATATCTCAAATTCTATGGGATACGGTATTCCGGGGGTTATGACAAAATTTATCGGGTAGTAGTAAGTCTGCCTCGGACCTAAGTTTATCTCAAATATCTTTCTGTATAAACCACTCTCGACCCTGAAAATATTCAAACCACTCATAAAAACAAACGGAGTATAACCCGAAATAGAAGAAAAGTAAATGTTAACGTTTTGTGAATAATTATAGCTGTTAGTTATGATAAAGAGTAGGCTATAGAAAACTCCATAATTCGAGTAATTCTGGATGCTGTTATTAGAAATTATTTCTTTGTCGGGAATTCTAATGCTATAGAATCCTTTGGATGTGTCAAAGTTATATTCTTTTTTTACTATTGGTTTTGGGAATTTACCCGTAACTCTGGGAGTTCCATCCCACGATAAGTAGTTTGAAGGGACAACTCGATCGAAAACAAAAATTCTCAACCTTAACCTCCCACTTGACTTGAGATAAATAAATCCAGTAATCACTTGATTATACGACATTCTCTGAATTATTAGTCTCATTTTCTGTCGAGGATGTATTATGGTTTTTGCAACCGGTTTTTCATTTAGAAAATTATAGAAATCTATAGACGTTTTTATTCCGGTTTCAACTTCACTTTTACTCCTATTGTATGACAAGTAGAACTCAAGATCATAAGGGTTATTTTGTTCATTTTCTATTTCTATGCAGTAATTTAGGTCCGCCATGAAAAGATGATGAAACCAAATCCAGTAACCACTATTATCCAAAATTTCAGCATTGTATATTATCCCTCTTTTTTCTATCTTTTCCGGGTTATTCGAGATAATAAGGTAATCAAATTCGAGGTTGGTTAAAATATTGTCTCTTTTTAATTCAACAGTGGCTCTTTTTGTTACATCAGCGTAAGGAAAGTAAGACCCAGAAGTCGATATATCATAATCAATTTTTCCTGACGATCTATATTCCTTATATGTTATCTCAGACGACGTGTTTCTTATTAAATTTGGCAATACAAACGATCTAAAAAGATCAATTTTTCGGAAAATTATGGGGTCTTTGTAGTATAATACATACTTGTAGGACGGTAGATCAATCGTTGGAATCTTTATGGTTATGTAAGATATATCCGTCGTGCCGTCATAGCTAAGCGTTATAGCCTGTTGTAAAACAGGTTTATCGTGAAAAATATAAAGCTTACCATCGGTATAGTAGCAATAATCCGGAATATTGAGAGTGAAGTTCCTGCCAGATTTGTTATATATCCTGATCGACTTCCTTTGATTGACTAACACCTCTATATAATTCTTTTCAAAGAAAACCTCCGGTAAAAAATTCAAATTTGACAAACTTTGACTATACGAATCAAGCAATAATTTTACGTCGGAGTATCCAAGAATAAAAGCTAACCTTTTGTCAAAAGAAAACAGCAAACTATTATTAATGTATATTTGATACTGACCGGTAAAATCGTCAAAAGCTATCCTGTATTTGACAGGATTGTCAGAAAATATTGCTTGCCTAAGCACATCCATTATCCTTGGGTTGTCCATAGAGGTAGGTAAATAGATTATCCTATACTCTGTATTTCCGAACTTGAAGAAATAGCTGGTTATTCCACTGTTCTGCCTTTTTATTATCTCTACTCCAGCAAAAGAAAAACAGAAGATCAACCAGAGAAAAATTATCAATTTTCTCACATTTTTATGATTAAAAAATTAAAACTCGAATCCTTCATATATTTGTTTTATTTTTACGTTGGAGTAGTAGTGTTGGATGATCTGGATGTAGGTATATTGTTTTTTTGCTAGGGTATTGGCACCGAACTGACACATTCCGACCCCATGTCCAAAACCCCTACCATAAAAAATAACCCTATCCCCACTGAACTCTATCCTCTCTACGAAACTGGAAGGTAATAAACTAAAGTACAAATCCTCAGAAAAGAGATAAATAGAATCCTCTTTGAATGCAACATAGGTTCTTTTAGTGGTTTGAATTATCAACTTCTGAATTCTACCACTGGAATTTTTCTGAAAAGTGATATTTTTTATTTTCCCTTCAAAAGGCTGATTGAGAATATATGGAACTGTTGTAGATAAAATTTTTTGCAGCTTGTTTCTATGTATTTCTATTTTCCATTTGAATAGAGGAGATTGAGAACAGTAAGCATTTTCCATGTCTTTCTCATAGTCCTTTATGGATCTTAGATATTGAATTTTGCTGCTCCATACATCTTCGGAATTAGCTGTAATTCCTCCACAAGTAGAATGGTATACAGCATCTATCGGCTGATTTTTATTTACTATTATTTGTCCACTAGTAGAGAAGGTGGATATGTAACTTTTGAAGGTTTCTTGTTTTTCTCCTTCAAAGTTTTGGCAATGTGGCTTATCACAGAGATCATAATCTTTATGTCTTCTTCTTTTTTTGATTGCATAAGTTCTGGCTGCCAGTGCCTGAGCTTTCAAAGCTTCTAACTCAAAATCATCAGGCATCTCACTCAAAACTACCGAACAAATGTAATCCTCTATACCAACAACTACAACTAATGGATTATAAGAAACTATACTTTTTATTCTGTAGCTGTAGTAATCTTCAATTCCACCCTGTCGGTTTCTCTTCATCAGTAGATAAAACTTGACATCATCATACTCTATTAGATTTGTGTAATTGAAATCTTTAAGGTATATCTTCGTAAGTCCTATGGTAAGCTTTTTATTTGGAAAGTTTCTCAATTTTGATACTCTAGAAAGATATAGTTTTTCCAGTTGCTCCAGTATTTTTTTCATCGATTTTGAAGTATAAAAATGTCTCCTAACTTTGGGATTTTTAAGAATAAATTCAATGGGAAATATGAATTCTATGTCTTTAAATAGAAATTCAAAACTTTTCTCGGATCTTTTCAGGTCAATAAGATCATCAACAATCGAATTAAGCAAGTAGACATTAAACTTATATATTATTGGATTAGCTAGATTCTCTATACAGAAAGTATTTTCGGCTATAAAATAATAGTTTTGGTGTTTTACGAGGAACGGAGTTTTCTCAAATGTCCATCCCAGTACATTCGAACTATTTGTATAATATTCAACACAGTACCCCCTCGAAAGAATCACTTTTGTAAAGTGTCTATAGCTAAACCCCTGATATCTTCTATTGACAAATTTAATATCATAGAGCCCAAAATTAGATAACAATTCACTTGAATATTTGTGTTTAAACTGATTATACATCAAACTCTGATAGGTAAATATAACCTTACCATATTGAGAGTATTCCTGGATTTTTAGGATAGTACTTATAGGAATATACCTTGCATCGTTGACAATCAAAATATCGATATCCTTGTCCAGTAGATTGAGACTGTTATCCGTTATTATCAGATATCTAACCCCATTCAGATAAAAGAATCTTTCTAGGAAATAGAATTCTTTCAGATATCTTCTCTGCATTTTTTCAAAAGTATGAATCGAAAAATATAAACCCACTATTTTCTCTTCTTCTCTTAGGTATTCCCTTTCAAAACGTGAATAAAAGTAACTATAAACTTGATCGTTAATAAAATCCCAGAATGAAACGAGTATGATTATGAGAAAAAGACTAATTCCCCTAAAAATGTTAAGCAATAAAAACAGAATAATTTTTAAGAAATTCAGTACCATTTAGATATCTTTTGATAATCTTTAAAATCTAACCTGCTCATTTTCGATTTTTAAATCAATAATTTTCAATTTTTAAATCAACAAGTTGAAGGTTAGATAAAAGATCTAGAAGAATAAAAATTGTGTAGAAATGTTTTATAGAGTTATCAACAGCACTCTAATATCTTTAGTGGTGCTATATAGCTTGCTTCCGGTTATAATAACATTTGTATATTCTCTTTTACCGAATAAGTCGATATCGCAGGGGAAGTTCTCCGGTTGGACTCTACAGAACTATATCTTTATTCTAAGTGATCCAAATATCTTGCATTACATTTATAATAGTGTTGTGGTTTCTCTAATTTCGGCAACGATAACAAGTGTTCTAGGATTCATCCTGGCCTATTCTGTAGTAAGGAAAAAACTACCATTTTCTGGATTCCTAGAAAATCTGCTTCTACTTCTGAATACCTTCCTTGTCCTGGGAGTACTGATAATAGTTCCAATATTCGAAATAATCGTAAAAATTGGCTTATATAATACACTTACTGGGTTAATCATAGTCTATAGCTCGCTCGGTTTTGTCTTCTCATTCATTCTCCTAACCAGATTTATAAGTAATCTAAACAAAGACTATGAAGAGGCTGCAATAGTTGAAGGGATGAGTAATTTACAGATTATGTTTCTTATTGTACTTCCGATGATAAAACAGGCTTTTATAAGCGTATGGATCCTACAATTCATAGGATTCTGGAACGAGTTCATATTCGCTCTAACCTTAACCAATGAAAGCATAAAAAGAACCCTGACAGTAGGAATAACTCTGATAAGCGGGTCAGATATATTTGAAATACCATGGGGAATGATTATGGCAGGCGTTTTCGTATCCATACTCCCACTCATCATCATCGTCTCCCTACTTGAAGAATACCTCGTAAAAGGTATATCAGGAAGATGAATGTTTTACAACATCCTACTTCAAGAAAACCCCATTCCTTCGTCCTCAGATAACACCATACTGATTATCGAAGAAGATCTAAACCCAGAAGAACTAGAAATTATCAATAAATCCCAACAAAACCTATTCATCTCTGACCATAGGAATATTTCCGAAATAATAAAAAAAATCCTGGAAGTAGATTTTCTTCTTCTAAAAGTTAATCAACAAATAACACAAGAAGAAATACTAGAAAATCTCAACAACCTCGGATATAAACAATCAACAGACATAATCGAAAAATATTCCTACCAAGTCAGAGGGAACATAATAGACATCCATTCCAACACACCAGTAAGAATAGAACTGGAAGACAATAAAATAGAATCCATAAGGATCTTCAATCCAGAAAATCTACTGAGTATAAAAAAAGTAAATTCAGCCAAAATATATTCAACAACCACAAGTACTAGAGTAACAAACAAAGAACTGAATATACTATTTTTAACTCTCGATGAAAAAGAAATCATAGAACCTATAATAAACAGAGAACTACAAAAAATCGTACAGCATATAAAATTGAACTTCAAAATTGAACAAATAACTTCCAGACCAAGTATTCAAAGAATCCAAACAAAATATGAACTGATAGATGTAATAAAAACTTATTCCGATTATAAGCTTATCTTCTCTACTCAAACCGTATTTCAAAATTTTTCATCATTTCTCATCGAATACTGTAGGAAAAAGAGGATAGCAATACATGAATTCAACTTGGATAACTACGAGATTCTGAATATTGAAACTATATTCGGATATGTGGATCACGAAAAAAAACAAATACTAATCACCCCAAGAGAATTAAAACAAGAAGTAATACAGACAACAACAGATATCATAGAAAAAATCAACGAATTCAAAGAAGGTGACCTTGTAGTAGTAGAAGGATACGGAATAGGTATATACCTTGGAATTCAAAGATTAAAAATATCACATTACCCCGAAAAAGACTTCATTGCAATACAATTCAAAAATAACAGAAAGATACTATTCTCAGTAGAAAGCGTAAGCCTACATAAGTATTTGTCCTCAGATAAGATAACAGAAAAGATAAGAAATAAAATTTTGTCTATTCCCTCATTCAAGTCTTGGCAGAGGAAATTAGAGAAGGTATATCAGGACGTGAAATCGGTTGGCCAGAAAATAATAGAGATAAACGCAGAAAGATATTCAACAAAATCCCCATCTCTTAAACCCAATCCCTACGATCAAATCATAGAAAAAAGTTTCCAATATATCTTAACAGAAGATCAAGAAAAGGCAATTAAAGAAGTTCTAAGTGATTTGGAAAGATCATTTCCTTCAAATAGACTGATACTAGCCGACACAGGTTATGGTAAAACCGAGGTCATAATAAGAGCAATAACCAGAAGCCTATCAAATAACTACAAAGCCATATTATTCGTTCCAACTACAATTTTAGCCTACCAACACTATGTAAATATCAAAAAAAGACTGGGAATGTTTAGAATAGGTATCAATACTTCGATATACAAAAATTGTAGTATAGTCGATTTACTCGAAAATAAGATAGATCTACTTATATCAACTCCATTTGATTTGACAAAGTATAAAATAGAAGGGGATCAAGTTGGGTTAGTAGTGATAGATGAAGAACATCTGATGGGGGCTATTTTTAAAGAAACCCTAAAGGGTATTTTTAAAACGGCTCATTTTATATACTCCTCGGCAACCCCGATCCCACGAACCTATTTCATGGCAAAAACCGGAATTATTGATATATCCATTATCAATACCCCCCCACCCACCTATAAACAACCCAAAACATTCGTCCTAACTTTCCAAGATCAAAACCACAAACTACTAATCCTCGAAAAAATAATTTCTAAATCTTTAAAATCCTCGCTAAAAGTGATCTATGTAAATAACGATATCGATGAACTGTATGAGAAATGGTACTATTTCAAAAATTTAGGGAAAAGTTCAATTATACATGCAAAACTTAACTCCAAAACCATACAAAAAACATTCCTAGAATTCCTAGACGGTAAGATAGACATAATACTTTCCACAACGATAATTCAATCCGGAATAGACACCCCAGAATTTGATGTGGTAATAATAGATAACTCACATACATTGGGAATATCTCAGATATATCAATTAAGAGGTAGAGTAGGAAGGGGAAGTAAAAACCCCTATTGCTACATACTTCTCAAAGAAGATTACGTCAACACACCTACCTTCGACAGAATCTCAATCTTTGAAAGAGAAGATTTAACAAACATAGACATAGTTCAAAGAGATCTGGATATAAGAGGCCCCGGAGGAATATTATCAAAAAAGCAATCCGGACATATACAAGAAGTAGGACTAATCCAATTCCTCAAGATGATAAATCAGCACATAAATCAGCAGGAAAATCTACCAGAAATAGAATGTGATTCACCTATGTTCCTTCCAGAAAGCCCAGCAAGAAATAGACTCTACAGACAACTCCTTACAGCTAAAAATCTAGAAGACATAGAAACTATCAAAAAGGAAATAATGGACATATACGGTAAAAAACTCCCTCAACCCACAGTAAACCTCCTGAAAGTAATAGAATACAGAATCAAAAATAAAGGTAGAAAAGAAAAAATAAAGATAAAAATAGTCGATGGGCAAATCGTGGAAATTTAGTCTACTAATATTGTCAATAATATTCCTAATCTCAGGATGTACAAAAAAAGTAGAAACATCTATTGATTCAATGCATTTTAAAGACTTAGAATATTACATAAATGAAGAGGTATATTTTTCCGTAAAGGAGGGAATATACAAGAATCACCTTATTTCTTTCAAAAACATGAAGCTCGTCCTTAAAGAAGGATATACCATACTAGAAGAAGGAATATTTAACCTCAAAGACTTAACCATAAAATCTAATCACCCAATAGATATCTATATAAAAGACCTAGTAATACAAATCAAAAAAGATCCAACGATAAATTTAAGAGAGATGAGAATAGAAGGTTATGACGTAATCATAAGAAACACTAAAAAAAAGGAAAAGATAAGCGAAGCATATAAAATTAACATAGACATAAATAACTACAGAGTTTATACCTATCAGAACAAGGGAAGATGGTAATAGTAGATTTAAAGGAAATAAAGAACATAAAAGCAAAATTGAACGAATACAAGGTATTGATAGATGAGCTTGCTTCTAGGCTAAATCAGTTAGAGAAGGAAATAGAATCCAGCCAAAATCCCGATTACAATAAAATAAAAGAAAAGAAAAGATTAATTTCACTTATATCGAGGTATAACAATCTTACTAAAGAAGTGAACGATTTTGAAGAAATATACAGAATGTACGGTAACGAAAGCGAAGACTTAGAAGATATAAGAAAAATATACTTATCTATAACGAAAGACTTTGATAATTTTTCGATAGAGTTATTATTGAGTGAGGAGTACGATGACCATGATGCGATATTGACAATAACAGCCGGTGCCGGCGGAACAGATGCTCAAGACTGGGCTCAAATGCTAATGAGAATGTACATCCAATGGGCTGAAAAACATAAATTCTCCTATCAAATCACAGATATAGTCTACGGACAAGAGGCAGGAATAAAATCCTGTGAGATAATAATAAAATCAAGTTACGGATACCTTAAATCAGAAAAAGGAGTCCATAGATTGGTAAGAACCTCTCCTTTTAACGCACAAAACAAAAGACACACATCTTTCGCCCTAGTAGAAGTAATACCTAGAATAGATGAGAACATAAACATAGAAATAAGGCCGGAAGATCTGAAAGTAGAAACTTTCAAAGCCGGTGGAGCAGGAGGACAACACGTAAATAAAAACGAATCCGCAGTAAGAATAACACACCTACCAACAGGAATAGTCGTAACCTGCTCAAACGAAAGAAGCCAACATCAAAACAAAGAAATAGCACTGAAAATACTAAAGAGCAAGATCTATGATCTAGAAAAACAGAAGCTCAACCAAAAGGTAGACAGTTTCAAAACCAAACAGCAAGCAGCATGGGGAAATCAAATAAGAAGCTACGTACTCCACCCCTATAAACTCATAAAAGATCTAAGAACAAACACCGAAATATACAAAGTAGAAGAAGTACTTAACGGAGACCTAGATAAATTAATCCTAGACTACCTCCTTTATCATAACATGCAAAAAAAACAGAAATAATGTATGGTGGAAAACTAATAAATAAGATATGTAAAGATTGCACACTAACTATCTTAAAAATTCTCAAATCAAGAAAGGTTAATACAGAAAATACAATGCAAATCTTAAGAATCAGAATATTACGAAGGCTAGCAGTTATATTCTCTATCCTTTCAGAGTTGGATAGTAAATTATATGAAGCATATCTTAGACTAAGAAAACAAAATTTTCCTCGAAAATTAATAAACTATGTTCCTATCTTAAGTATTTACTTTTCATCGATATTGATTCTTATAATTCACAAAACCAAGTTTCCAAAGTCGTTGAGTATAGACTGTAAGATAATAAAGATAATCATATTATCATGCATAAGGGGTAACATTGGTTTAATCAGAGAGAATATTGAAAGCGAAAAAGTGTGAAGCTATTTTATCTGATCCTTCCCTTTATAATTTTTTGGTTTGTTTTCAATGTGCTATCAATTTTTTTGGGGACAGCACTTGTTTATTCCGGAGAAAATATCATCAACAGTTTTGTTTACATCTTTAAAGATCCTATATTTTGGGTTTCCTTAAAAAATTCGTTTATTTATTGTTTGGTAGTCATACCTTTACAATTTTTTTCTTTTTTTATAGCGTTTATGATATACAGTTTGTCATTCGGATGGGCTTCATTCTTCAGAGTGGTACTATATTTGCCAGTGGTTGTTCCAATAGCAAGTATAGGTTTTGTATTTAAGATTATGTTCAATGATGAGGGTTTTGTTAATGATTTGCTACTGAAGTATTTAGGGATTAAGTTACCTTTTCTATCTAATTATTACTATTCGATGTTAGTGGCTTTTTTGTTGACTTTTTGGAAAGGATTGGGGTATTACGTGGTTATATACTTATCTTCACTGTATTCTATCTCTAAGGAGATAGTGGAGAGTTCAATAGTTGATGGTATGAATTTTTTTCAGAGGTTATGGTATATTTATTTACCTTTATCAAGGGGTACTTTTTATTTTGCTTCTTTTTTGTCTATGCTGGCTGCGTTAAAGGTTTTTGCTGAAATCTTTATTGTTACGGAAGGTGGACCAGGTACGTCAACCTATACACTAATGATGTATATTTATTCTCGGGCTTTTTATGCTTTTGATCTAAAAACGGCAATAGCAGCTTCCTTCGTGATCTCCATAATAGCAATATTCCTAAGTTTATTTATTTTTAAAAAGCAGATTGAGAATATAAGAATATAAAGGCTTTGGTCAGATAGGACTTATCGAAAATATTTTAAGAATTCGATTTGAAGGTACCCTGAAAGAGATGACCTATTTTTGTTAACAATCTGTTCATGTTTTTTTAATATTTTTTGTTAACAATTTTTTCATATTTTTTTAACAAATTTTAGAAAACTTTTACAATTTTAACATTTTTTCAATAATTTTTTTAAAAATTTTTAATATTTTTTTAATATTTTGTTAACAAAAATTTTGTTAAATTTGTAAAAATTATGTAAAAATAGTAAAAATTTTGTTAATTTTGTAAAAAAATTTTTTGCTTAATATTTTTGTAATTTATTTAATTTTTTTGTTATATTTTTAACAATTTTTTAATATTTTTGTAACAAAAATTGTTAAATTTTTTGTTTTTTACAAGATATTTACATAGTTTACATATTTTTAACAAAAACTGTCTTTTCTAATCATTGATATTATTAGGAAGGATTTATCGTTTAAAATTTTAACAAATTTTAGATTTTTGTAACATTTTTAACATTTCTGGCAAAATTTGTCAATATATTTTTAACAAATTTAACATTTTTGTAAAAAAATGTTTTTGGGATTTTTCCACATATTTGGGTTATTTTTTCCACAGGTTTTTGGAATTTTTCCACACTTTTTCCACACCCCCAAAAAAACTTTCCACATACCCCACCCACTTTTTCCACAAAAACGGCATAATTTTTCCACATGTGGAAAAATAAGCCCTTCCTGTGGAAAAAATTTAAAAAAATGTGGAAAACTTACCCCCTATAATGTGGAAAAAATGTGGAAAAAATTTTAACATTCCATTTTTTTTCCACAGGGTTTCGGAAGTTTTCCACACTTTTTCCACATACCCCCATTTCCATAAACCCTTGATAATACTAAATTCCCGAAAGTTTTCCACATATGTGGATAATTATACTACTACTATCTTATATATAAATTTTTAATATATAGTAGTAGTAATAGCACTACTACTACGAAACAAAATTTTTAAAAACTTCCAAAACAAAAATTTTTAAAATTCTTAAAAACAAAAATTTTTAAAAACAAATCTTCCGCAAGGTAAAAGATCTTCTCCCAAGAATTTCATACTTGGAGGAATCAAAAATGCAAGAACATAAACAACCACTAACCCATGAAAAAATAAGAAACCTCTTCTTGGAGTTCTTCGAAAAAAAACAACATAAAATATTGAAAAGCTTCAGCCTGATCCCCGAAAACGACCCCTCCCTGCTCTTCGTCGCAGCCGGAATGGTCCCATTCAAACCAGAGTTCTCAGGAAAAATACAACCCAAATACAAACGAATAGCAACCTGCCAAAAATGCTTCAGAATGGACGACCTCGAAAACGTCGGCTGGACACTCAGACACCACACCTTCTTCGAAATGCTAGGAAATTTCTCTTTCGGTGATTACTTCAAAAAAGAATCAATCTACTGGGCCTACGAACTACTTACCGAAGTATATAAATTAGAACCATCTAAACTGTACTTTAGCTGCCACCCCGAAGACGAAGAGTCAGTAAAAATATGGATGAGCCTCGGTATCCCAGGAGAAAAAATAGTCGTGCTAGAAGACAATTTCTGGGGACCAGCCGGACCAACAGGCCCCTGCGGCCCCTCCACAGAAATATTCTACGAAAACTTCTCCTGTCAAAACAAAAACTGTAAACCCGGATCCGAATGCCCAGAATGCAAAAAAAACGAAAGATTCATCGAAATCTGGAACATTGTCTTTACCCAATACTTCAAAGAACCTGACGGAACACTAACCACATTACCCCAAAAAAACATAGACACAGGAATGGGACTAGAGAGACTAACAAAAATAATACAAAACAAACCCAACCAATACCTAACAGATCTGTTCTTACCCATACTAACAAAAATAAGAGAATTCATACACCACGATATCGAAGAAGTCTACTCTGAACTGAAAATAAACTACCAACACGAAGATTACCTACAAAAAAAAGAAGTCTATGAAAGAATAGTAGCCGATCACATACGCGGTTCCATCTTCCTGCTCGCCGATGGAGTAGTACCATCAAACGATGGAAGAGGATACGTCCTCAGAAAACTGATCCGAAGAGCACTACTATACTCCAAACTACTCGGAATAAAGAAAAACTATCTCAGCAACATGACCGACACAGTTGAAACCATATTCTCCAACGTCTACCCAGAAATAAAATCAAGAAAAGAATACATAAAAAAAATGCTAGATAACGAAGAAAATAGCTTCTCTAAAAACATCTCAAAAGGAATGGATTACTTATCCAAAATAGACGTCAACAAAATAACGGGAAAAGATGCTTTCTTCCTATATGACACCCTGGGATTCCCCATAGAACTTACCCTCGAAATATGCAAAAGCAAAAATCTTACCATAGATATAGACGAATTCTACAAAGAACTAGAAATACAAAGAGAAAAGTCAAGACAAAAATCCCTGGATATCAAAATTTTCTCCATAAAAGACAAATACACCACCAACTTCATAGGATATCAAAACCTAGATTATCAATCCAAAATCATAGGAATACTTAAAAAAGAACAAGAAAAAATAAATACCATCGAACATGCAACCAAAGGGGAAGAAGTCATATTGATAGTAGAAGAAACCCCCTTCTATCCCGAATCCGGAGGACAAGTAGGCGACAAAGGAAAAATATACAACGATAACTTCACCTTTGAAGTACAAGACACCCAAAAACACATAGAAGGATTTATACTCCATATTGGAAAAATTACAGAAGGTTCTGTCAGTGTAGGACAAAACGTCTTCCTAAGTGTAGACAAAACCAGAAGAAAATTAACCGCTATAAATCACACCGCTACCCATCTCCTACACTCTTCCCTAAGAAAAATACTGGGACACCATGTTTACCAATCCGGCTCTCTAGTCGATTGGGATAGACTAAGATTCGACTTCACCCACTTCGAAAATCTATCCGAAAAAGACATACAAAACATAGAAAACCTAGTAAACGAAAAAATATTCGAAGAAATAGAGGTGGAAATTTCCTATAAACCTCTGAAAGTAGCCCTAAACGAAGGAGCTATCGCCCTATTCACAGAAAAATATCCCGACACAGTAAGAACCGTAAAAATAGGAAATTTCTCCTACGAACTCTGCGGAGGAACACACGTAAATAACACCTCCTCCATCGGTATATTCAAAATAATAAACTACGGCTCCATACAAATGGGAATAAAAAGAATAGAAGCAATAACCTCTATCAAAACTCTAGACCACATAAATAAACACGAACAACTGATCTCCAAACTTAAATCACTGACCAAACAAGAAGAAAATAAAATCATAAACTACCTCAATAAACTCATAGAAGAAAACAAAGAACTACTAAAGAAAAACAAAGAACTAAAGATTAAGCTCTACTCGAAAATAATAGAAAACATGGATATCCGAGATGATAAGCTACTAGAATTCCATGTCGAAGAAGAACAAGATATCCTCCTAATCCACGATATTCTCAAAATCAAATCAAAATATATCGGACTATATCACCTCGAAAAAAGAAAAATAGCTATCTTTCATAAAGACCTAACCGAATTATTCAAAAAAACTATACCAAAAGAAGATATTAAACTGATCAAACTGGGAGATTACTTCAAAGCTATTTTATCCCACCAGTAGGATATTCGATCAATTTCTTATAAAATAAAAATAGAGATGGGAATAATAAAAAAAAGTAACGAACAAAATATAGAAAAAGAATACCTTACCTCAAACCCATCGACTTCAAAAATAATAGGAAACATCATAAAACAAGAATTCCTAAGTAAAGACATCTTGTCAATCAATATAGAAAACGATAAAATCTCAAAAAAAATAATAAAAAGAGACGAAGTATCCCTACCCATCAACCAAATCATAGAAGAAATAAAAGATGTAAACATAGTAGCTAAATCCTCTATTGAATTTGAACTCGAAGAAGAAAAAAATAGATATCAAAAACTTAATCAAGAACTCGAACAGAAAATAAATGAACAAAATCTAAAACTCCAAGAAATAGAAAACATGAAAAATACCATTTTATCCGAAGCACAAAAACAAGCAAAAACAATAATAGAAAAAGCTATACAAGATGCACAAACAAAAATCCAAGAAGCACTAGAACAAGGATATAAACAAGGATTCGAACAAGGCTTAAACGAAGCACAAAAAAAACTAGAAGAACAATACAACAAAAAACTAAACGAAATACAAGAAGAAATAAACAACTTCACAAACATAAGAAAAAAACTAGTCAAAGAATTTGAAAGAGAAATCATAGACCTCGTTTTTGAAGTAGCCGAAAAAATCATATCTAAAAAAATTCAAGAAGAGCATAGCATAGTAACCTCTTACCTAGCAGATCTATTATCCAGAGTTGAAAGAAGTAAGACCATAACCATCTGGGTCAACCCCGAAGAACTAGAAGAAGTAAGAAATTACAAAGAAAACCTAAAATATCTACTCGAAGACGTAGAAAACCTATCCATAGCACCAGATGAAAGAATCTCAAAAGGAGGATGCATAATAGAAACCAACTTCGGAAAAATAGACTCAAGAATATCCACCAAACTCGAAGTTCTAAAGGAAATACTCCTAAAAAATAAATAGATGCTAGAACTTCAAAAATATAAAAATATCATCAAAAATATATCATCAAAAGATCTGGTCAAAGTATACGGAAAAGTGAGACAGGTAATAGGTCTAGTAATAGAAAGTGACGGGCCACCTTGTCAAGTAGGAGAAATATGCCATATCTATCCAAATGAATATTCCGACCCAATCGTCGCAGAAGTAGTGGGATTCAAAGAAGATAGAGTTCTACTTATGCCAATAGGCTCAACTATCGGTGTTTCCCCAGGTAACGAAGTAAGGGCTACAGGTAAACAGCTAATGGTAAAGGTCGGACCAAAAATACTCGGAAGAATACTCGACGGACTAGGCAATCCCATAGATGGTAAAGGAAATCTAGAATATGAAGAACTATACCCTATCTATAACGAACCCCCAAATCCATTCTTAAGACCCCGCATAAAACAACCCCTCTCAATAGGAGTAAGAGCTATCGATGCACTCCTAACCATAGGAAAAGGTCAAAGAGTAGGAATATTCGCCGGCTCAGGAGTAGGAAAAAGCACAACTCTATCAATGATAACCAGATTCACTGAAGCTGATCTTACTGTCCTGTGTCTGGTCGGCGAAAGAGGAAGAGAACTAAGAGATTTCATAGAAAGAGACCTGGGAGAAGAAGGACTTAAAAGAGCAGTGGTAGTAGTCGCCACTTCGGATACTCCAGCCCTCGTCAGACTAAAAGCAGCCTATGTAGCTACCGCAATAGCCGAATATTTCAGAGACAAAGGTAAAGACGTACTGCTCATGATGGACTCCGTTACTAGGTTTGCTATGGCACAAAGGGAAATCGGACTTGCTATAGGTGAACCACCTTCCACCAAGGGATATACCCCCTCAGTTTTCGCTCTTCTACCCAAACTAATGGAAAGACCAGGAAACTCTCCAACAGGTAGTATAACCGCTATATACACCGTTCTAGTTGAAGGAGATGACATGAACGAACCAATCGCAGACACCACCAGGGGTATCCTAGATGGACACATCGTGCTTTCAAGACAGCTAGCTCACATGAACCACTATCCAGCAATAGATGTTCTACAATCTGTAAGTAGACTATTTGTTGAAATAACCACTCCCGAACATCAAAAAGCAGCAGGCATACTGAGAGAAATCTTAAGCACCTACAAAAAAAATGAAGACATAATAACCCTGGGAATGTATAAAAAAGGAACAGACCCCAGAATAGATTATGCAATCGAAAAAATAGACCAAGTGAACTCCTTCCTTAAACAAGGAGTATTCGAACCAGATAACCTCCAAAACACTATCCAAAAATTGATTCAGCTCGTCAGTGATTACGAAGAAAAAGTAACCAAGAGATTAAATAAATAATGTACTCAAAACCATTTAAGTTCAAACTAGAAAAAATTTTACAAATGAAAATAGAAGAAGAAGAGGAACAAAAGAGAATCTTTTCCAAAGCCCAAAAAAAACTAATCGAAGAAGAAATAAAACTAGAAAACATGAAAAAAAACTTAGAACTAAAAACCCAAGAATATAAACTCAAATTAATGCAAGTAGGACAACCCGAATACTTCCAAAACTTCAGCAAATACCTCGAAAAACTAAAAAAAGACATAGAATTACAAAAAATAGTCGTCGAACAAGCTAAAATACAACTGGAAATAGAAAAACAAAAGTTACAAGAAAAAATCAACGAAAGAAAAACCTTCGAAAAACTAAAAGAAAAAGAATATAACAAATATCTACAAGAACAAAAAATGGCAGAAAGCAAATTCCTAGACGAACTATCAAACATCAAATTTACCAGAAATAAAAAACAAGATGTATAAATATGATCAGTCAACCCATCTATAAAACCATCCTAAATATAACAAACAACATTATAACACACTTAATTTTTTTTGGTATTATATTTTTTCTATATTCTTGCGCTACTGGTGTACCAACTCTTAACTCATCCATACCCTCCAATAAACTTCTATCCATCTCTGTTTTCCTAAAGTCAAGTATTGAACCAACTATTGAATATGAATACAATGGGCAACAGTATAGGTACTACTTTTACTCTGCTCTTCTATTCAGGTTCGACGATAACCTAATATCGAATAATTTGGACACCCTTCAACATATATTCTATTTCCAAAATGGATTTAAAAGAATAAACAGGATTAACCCTCCCTCTCCAAACACTTCTGTAGTAGATGAATGGTCCTCCATAATAATTGATAACAACTCCCAAATCATCGGAAACGAACTACGATTCAATATATTAATACCCGACGATATTCTAGGCAACAAGCAATTTTTTAAGTTTATTATATTGGTCTTTCTAAGAGACTATGAATACTCTCAAATAAGTGACGACTTTGGTCAAGAACCAGTTAGCACATTCGAAAACCCATCCTTTGCCATCACAATTAACCTCGATTCCATTCAACAAAACACCATATATAGTTTAACTAATCCTAATCAGGAACTGATCGAAGAGAATTTACCAGCCGGTTTCCCAGAAGAAAAAAAGAATAGCCTAAAAATAGAAAAAATAGAATACACATACAGAAATTTTTAACCTTCCAATCCAGATAATTTAAAAGGTAATTTCTGATATTTCGAGAATAAACTAAAATATAGTCGATTAAATTCTAGTCAAACCTAGAGGAATTATATGAGAGAAAACGAACACTCTGAAAAAAGCAATAAAAAATATCTATACCTAATAGTACTCATGTTCCTAATCCCCATCCCCTGGATAACAATAAGGTTGTTGTACCTACTGGGATATATAAGCTGGAGTTATGAAAATTATGCGGTTATATCTGCTTTACTTACAGGGATTTCTATAATAGCTGGAGCTTTTCTAATCAGTTGGGCTGCAGAAAGTTCACAGGAATACCTACCCCCAAACCTGGTCCTAGCTTCTATCGCTCTTATAAACGTGATCCCAGAGTATGTAGTAGATGTATACTTCACTTGGGTAGCCGGTAATAACCCAGAGTATAAATACTACGCCATAAGTAACATGACCGGTGCTAACAGAATGCTAGTTGGAATAGTTTGGCCGCTGATACTAATCGTATATCTCATCGCCAGAAACAGAGAAAAAAAACAAAACGAACTACCAAACTACATACAAATGGAAAAAAACAACATCTTGGAAATGACCTTCCTGATTATCTCTACTCTATACTGCTTCATCATTCCTATGAAAGGAAAACTTGAATTAATGGATACCTTTGTTTTATTTTCAATATTTGTGGTTTATATATATCTTGCTACAAGGATGGGAAAGAGGGAACCTGAGCTGGAAGGTCCAGCATACTATATATCCTCATTACCAAAAACCAAAAAAATATTTCTTATATTGTCGATGTTCATATTCTCAGGTATAACTTTTTTGGCCTCAGCAAAGCCTTTTGGTGAAAGCCTTTTGGTAGTGGGTTCAAAAATAGCAGAATATATCGGCTTCGATCCTAAACTGGCTAAATTCCTAATGGTTCAATGGGTTGCACCGATAGCCTCAGAATCACCTGAAATAATAGTTGTCATAATATTTGCTTGGAAATTGCTTGCTACAGACTCCTTTACAACTGTAGTCTCTTCCAAAATAAATCAATGGACATTATTAGTGGGTTTCATACCGTTGATTTATTTTGTTTCTCGGATATATCACGGTCATCCCGGAGAACCTCTCGTCCTAGATCAATTGAAGTACCAAGAAATACTTCTAACCGCTGCACAAAGTCTATTTGCCTCAGTAATATTACTTGATTTTAAATTCACTATTCTAAAAGCTTTACTACTATTTATACCATTTTTCACCCAACTGATTAACCCTACAATAAGAATGGAAGTAACATATGTTTACTTAATCCTATCGTTTTTAGCTTTGTTCTTTGTGATCAATAAAAAAAGTGTGGCTATGTTAAAAGAATCCCTGAGTTCAGTCTTTGGAAAATTATACAAGAAATAAATCGATAAAAATCCCATCCTCCTAAAGGTTTTTTAATTACTTTTAAAGAATTTTTTTATAGAGCTTTTGATGGATGGAAAATTTATTAGTTGGTAGATATAGGGTAATAAATAAGCTTGGTCAAGGGGGAATGGGGCAGGTATTTTTGGCACATGATACAGTATTAGACAGAAAAGTAGCCATAAAAGTACTTACTCCAGAACTGACCAAAAAACAAGAATTCCTTCAAAGATTTCTAAGAGAAGCCAGAATAACCGCCTCTCTCGATCATATCAACATAGTTAAAATATACGACCTACTCTTTCAAAACCAACAATACTACTTGGTCATGGAATACATCGATGGTGAATCACTAAGAAATTTTATCGAAAAAAAACTTATAACAGACTCAAACCTCTTACTAGATATATTCCTGCAAATACTGGACGGCATAGAATATGCCCATTCAAAAAACATAGTTCACAGAGATTTGAAACCCGAAAACATAATGATCACAAAAGATAACATAGTAAAGATTACGGACTTTGGTTTGGCTTTTGCAATAGGAAGCCACAGTATAACCAATCCAGGTGTTCTAATGGGAACCTTGGGCTACTTATCCCCAGAACAAGCCAAAGGAATAGATATAGATCACAGAACAGATATATACTCACTAGGTGTTATACTATACGAATTATTTACGTTCAATTTACCTATTGTAGATCTAAATCCAGCAAGCATGATATATAAGATTTTAAACGAACCCCCGACTCCTCCATCTAAGTATAATCCCGACATTCCCAAACAAATAGAAAAGATAATCCTAAAGTGTCTCCAAAAAGACAAAAACAAAAGATATACCAGCGTCTCCGAAATAAAAAAGGAAATAAATTATTTCTTAGAGTCTACTTACCAAGAATATCAAGTGCAGATCGAACAGGAACCACCACAAGAACAAAACCAAAAAAATATATCAAACATACTCTATGAAATCTCTTCGTATAAAAAAAACCTTCCAGATCTATCTTACGATTTAGCAAAAGAATACTCCAAAGAAAAGGTCGATCTCAAAAATTATAGAGAAACACAAAAAACACACGATAAATATATACTCGGTGATTTGGGTATTGCCCCAGAAAAAATATCTACCCTATCTCCCAGAGATATAGAATCAATGCTATCAACAGCTCAGAAATATTATGAACAAAAGAACTACGAAGAGACAATTAAAATACTAGAAATCCTGCTACCATACTATAAAAATAAAACCATCCTATATGTACTAGCTAAATCTCATTACAAACTTGGAAACCTCCAAAAAGCTCTACACTACGTAGAACTACATAAAAAGGATTACGGAGAAAATGAAAAAATACTCGCCATAGAAGGAGATATACTGTACAGTTTACAAGACTACGTAAATAGCTACATTAGCTTTTATAAAGTTTATGAACTTACAGGGGAAAAGAGCTACATTATTTTAGCTTGTAAAGCAGCTCTGAATTATGATCCTAATCTAGCTGTTGATTTGCTATCCAACATAATTTCAGTAGAGACCGATCAACACATCCTAGCTAAATCCTACAAATATCTAGGATTGGCTTACTATAGACTAGGAAATTACGAACTAGCAATACGTAACCTGGAGTATTACTTAAAAACCTATGATGATCCTTCTGTAATGGGACCACTGATAAAATCCTATAAGATGGTAGGAAAAAGTCTGGAATTGGCTAGAATATACTCAGCCTTGCTGGAATCTACTGACGATGAAAATATTCTAAAAGATGCCCTGGGATTTTACATAAGTACCTCTAAATACAAAGAAGCCATCGAAGTATGCTATAGATTGATTTCAATAAATCCCGATGATCTGAGCGTTTACCAAGATCTATACCTAGCCTCAAAATCCATACATAATACTACTTCCCTAATACTATCTATCGAAAACATATTGAGACTTCATCAGGGGTTGAGTAATGAATCAAAAGCGGAACTGCTTGAGGAACTGGCTCTGCTATACGAAGAAGAATTCCAGTATTGGGACGCAATTAAAGTTGTAAATCAATTGATCGAACTAAAAGGAGTCAACATAAGCTACAAATATAGATTAGCAGATCTATACTCCAAAGTAGGAAATTATGAATATGCCCTGAATATAATGTACGAGCTTGTAAGTATCGATTCTAGCAACCCAATCCTATATGAAAAGATTTCAGATATATACCACCGGATGGGAGATATTGAACAATCCATACAGAGCATAAAAACCGCTATCGAATTTGACCCCTCAAACTACTATTACTACAAAAAACTTTCCAACCTGTATCTGGAATCTAATAAAACCGATGAACTAATAAAGATATTAAACGATTTGATAGATTACAATCCAGACGAGTTGGAAGCATATATACTTCTTGCCAATGTTTACCTGTCCCTAAAAAATTACCAAGAAGCCTACGAATATATAATAATCGTCCATTCTAAAGCAAGTAAACTTAATGTAGAAATACCCCTAAAGTGTGTAGATATACTTCTATACTCATTATACGGTATATTTAAAGGGATAGATCTTATTAATAAGTTCAAAGAAATAGTTTTTGAAATCAAAAACCCGAATTATCTGCCCTATGTATACTACTCGATAGCTTTCCTCTATTGGCTAAGCGGATATGAAATAAATTCAATAGAGTATCTTAACAATTCTATCATGATATCGAAGAATTCAGATAGATACATTTATATCTTGTCAAACTCTTTAGTTAACTTTATTAAAGGTAAACAAAAAGAAGCAATAAAAAATTTAGAAGATAGTCAGAAACTTTTTAGAGAATGCAATGTCAAAGAGATAAAAAAGAGATATTTTGAATTGCTCATAACTATGTATTTACTTATTAACACTATTCCCCCGAATTTAGATAGCTATTTTAGTACGTTAGCCGACTTATATGAGAAGTACGAAGCTTACGGATTATTCTTAAAAGGGATGTTCATAGAAAGGATAGCAAGAGATATCAAAACGGACTATTCTAACGCCCTGCATATGTATGAAAAAGCGATTAATCAAGGATTTGAAAACGAGTATATCCTCTTTAGAGCCTTCTTCTTAAACCTCGTCCTATCTAACTACTCACAAGCAAAACAATACATAAATAAACTCATATCGATTAACCCTAAAGACAGTATATATCAGTATTACTATAAAGTATGCAACAAGTAGATAACAATATCTTATTTAGGATTCTTTCTTACATTTTGTGTATCTTGGCCATATGGGGATACGGAATCTTTATCTACTTTTCGCTATTTGAGATTGAATTCATAACTAAAGCTATTACTTATTCTTTTTTCTTGACTCTGGGATATGTATGGAGTTGGTATAACAGACATAGTAAGCAGTACTTTGTAAAATTTATACTAGCTCTTCTAATGATATATGTAGGGATATATTTCTTTAGAAATCTTTCCGAAAGTATATACGATCCTCGCGTCCCCCTGCTAGATTTACTAATATCCTTGTTGGTTATACATAGCTTTGACTTACCAAGAAAAAGAGATGTATTGTACTCCATCACTTCCTCCCTAGTTGTGATAATTGTCTTGACAGTCGTTTCATTCTCAAACCTGATAATTCCATATATCCTACTCTTCTGTTTTGTGTTTTTTGTTACTCTATTTTCAATGGATGATAATGTAAGGTATCAGGATTTGAATATTATTTTTAGGCTTAGTGCAGGGTTGTTAACCATGGTCGTAATCATAAGCTTGGGGTTATTTATATTCTTACCCAAACCTAGCGGTGGATATTTCTTTAGGTTTGTTTTTGCACCACGCTCAGAATTCAATAACTATAGTCAGTTTACAAATCCACAGGATTTAAGAAAACAACTTAACATGATATTAAACAGAAACTATGCATATAGAAGTTTCAGAGGAGAAATGGATCTTGAAAGTAGAGGAACTATTCCTCATATTCTTATCATGAAAGTTAAGTCACCCGTAATGACATATGTAAAGGGAATACATCTTATATACTATGACGGAAAAAAATGGTATAACAAAAAGGATGATGTAGATTTTAGTCTTACTGCAAGTGATTATTCTTATTTTTCAATTCCTTCTGAGTTTGAATATTACAGATATAACATAATCAATACTTATTTTATGATTGTACAGGACTTGCCAGATATACTTTATCATATTCCTGTCGCAAACGAAGTATTTTTCCCCTCTTCATTATTGATAATTAGATCTCATAACATATACACAGAATATCCTCTGGTCAAAGGAGTAACGTATACCGTTAGCTCTAAAATTCCCTACTTTAACATGGAAATGTTGAAAAGTTTTACTTTCAAAGAATATCAAAACTTTTTCAATGCAATTGTTAAGAAACAAAATTATTATCTGGATTATTTATATCTACCAGAGATATCTGAAAGGATAAAGGAATTATCGAGAGAGTTGACTGAAAATGAGATTTTATTTTGGAATAAAGTCGAAAAAATAAAGGGTTATCTTGAGGAGAACTATACTTATGATCTATTCATAGATCCTCCGAAAACAGAAGCTGTTTATGATTTTTTATTTATCCAGAGGAGGGGTTACTGCGAGCAGTTTGCTAGCTCCATGGCTGTAATCTTAAGAAGCATAGGTATTCCATGTAGAGTGGTACTAGGGTATGTCCCAAGGAAGAGGGATATATTCACGGGTTTTTGGGAAGTTTACGCCGATGACGCTCACGCCTGGGTCGAAGTACTTTCTCCCTTCGGATGGATACCAGTAGACCCCTCCCCTTACAACGTCGACGAACAAACCTTAAGATATCTTGAAAGCAAAAACAGAACCTCCAGCATATATATGGATTTTCAAGAACAAGTAATTCAAGAAATAGAGTTTATCATGAATCTAGCGTTTAGAATTCTTTTCATCCTATTGGCAATTTTTGTGATATACAATTCCTATCTATTTATCCGTAAGAAATACATATATAGCTATATTCAGGGATTGGATATAAGTAAAATTGAGGGGAAGGATATGAACAAAGCTTTCAGAATGTTTATAGAGTACTTTAAGCTTCAAGGAACTAATTTCCCACCACAGTTAACCTTAAGGGAGATGAAAAGTCTAAATCTAAATGATCCTGCATTCCCAAAATTCACAGATTTTATCGATGTCTACGAAAAATATACCTATGGACCAAAATAGATATAATGCAAACTACATCTTCGGTAATATAGTTGATGAAATACTTTCAGTTGATCTTGATTATATTTTCTCTATTGCTAGATCAAAAAGAAAAGATATTTTGAGAATAAAAACAGAAGATATAATCAGAGTGATCGATAAGGTGAGTAGTTTTTGGTTAGATGAAAATAATCCCCTTTATCCACTGGTGTTCGAAAAACTAAGCAACCTAGGATTCAGTAACGATATGCTGAAACTTGCAATAAAGGAATTATCAAGGATATTTCTATATGAGAATTTATCGAGGAGGCTTCTTATCGAGTTTGGATCATCTGATATTCTTGACAATTGGGTTGGAGATAGTATAAAAATCAGAGCCTTCCCAATAGGAGTCCTAACTCATATAACCGCAGGAAATGTCTTCGTATCCTCAATAGACTCTCTGATCTGCGGACTAATAACAAAAAATATTAATATCATAAAGACCTCCTCGAAAGTCGGTAATTCTTTCGGAATCCTTTGGATAGAGTCTCTAAAAATAGCAGAGAAAAATTTGGGTATGGAAGGATTACTTTCAGACAAAATTGTCATCTTTTCATATCCTTCTGATAACCTAATAGACTACCTTAACAAGTATTCCGACGGTGTCGTAGTTTGGGGATCATACGATACTATCAAATTTTTTAGTTCTAATTTCGACCCCAAAAAAAAGCTGATCATCTACGGACCTAAGTATAGTATTTGCGTTATAGATGAAGATAATCTAAAAGAAAATCTAAATAACCAAGAGTTCTACGATTCGTTAGCATGGGATATATGTCTATGGGAGCAAAGAGCATGCTCCTCAGTACAAACAATATATATCGTCGGTAATCCCAGCTTAGATTATCTGGAAACCTTCTGCCAAAAATTATCCAAAAGCATAAGTGAATTCAAAATTCCCCAAGGAGAACTATCTTTTGACGAATATACCGAAATTTTTAAGTACGAAGATATAAGCATAGCTAACACTGTTCTAGGTAAAGGTAAGTATTTTAATAGGGTATACCTTGAATATCTGGATGAAGATTTTTTCATAGGCCCTCTGAATAGGTTTGTATGTGTAAAAAAGGTTGATAATATCGATAAATTGGTCGAGGTACTAAAGCCATATTCCGATATCCTACAAAGTTGTAGCCTGAAAGTAAGCAATAGCGATAGTTATATAGATGCTCTATCCAATTGTGGAATAACCAGATTTGTCAAAATAGGAAATATAGGATTTAGCGAAATATTTGTACCTCACGAAGGTGAATATATTTTAAGAAGATTCTCCAAAATCGTTTCCAGATCAGAAGTATAAAGGTTTTGTGAAGGGTTTTAAAACATGGAATAGAATTATTTATAATGATATGACTGATAATCTGATTTTAAGTTCTTTACCGCATAGATACCCATTCTTGTTCGTAGACAAAGTTATCAGTATGACTGAAGATGAAATAGTAGCTCAAAAGAATGTTAGTATAAACGAATGGTTTTTCGTTGGTCATTTTCCTAACAGAGCTGTTTTCCCAGGTGTTATAATAATAGAAGCAGTTGCACAAACCGCAGGCATACTCTTCCTATCAAATTTCAAAGAAAAAGATGAATATCTTGCTTTACTTCTGGGAATAGAAGGCTTTAAATTCAAGAAGATCGTCAAGCCAGGTGATGTCCTTACAATAAAAGTTAAAAAGCTAAAGATAAAAAAGATAGGAGACAGCTATTTCCCGTTCGCTCAAGCTTGGGTCTTCGTAGATAAAGAGCTGGTTGCCGAAGGAAACCTAAATTTTGCATTAAAAAAACACAGTGAAATAAAATAGCTGATCATGCTTAAAGCCGGTGTTATTGGAGTCGGATACATGGGATCCCACCACGCAAGAATATATTCTACTCTAAATAACATAGTCAAACTTCAGGGAGTCTTTGACATAGATCAATCCAAATCCGAACTAGTTTCAAAAAACTTAAACGTCAAAAATTACCAAAACATGAACGAATTGATACATGATTGTGATGTCATATCTATTGCAACACCTACCGATAAACATCACGAAATAGCTATCTCCTGCATAAAAAAAGGAAAACATGTACTAATAGAAAAACCAATAGCAGAAACTTTAGAAAAAGCAGAAGAAATAAAATACTATGCTCAGAAGTACGGTGTAAAAGTAATGGTTGGGCATACCGAAAGATTCAACCCCGTCATAAGACAACTTTCAAACTACGTGGTTAACCCAATATTTATCGAATGCAGAAGGATGGGACCATTACCCAGCAGAAAATCCTCTACAGGCGTCCTACTCGACCTAATGATACATGACATAGACATTATAGTCAACCACTTGATGAAAGGGAATAAGATAAAAAGTATAAGCTCCATGGGTAATAGCGTCTATACTTTTACAAATAACGAAGATATAGCAGTAGGAAACATTATCTTTGACAATGGAAGTATAGCAGTAATGACTGCCAGTAGATGTTACCCATCCAAAGAAAGAAAAATGAGAATAGTGCAACCAGATAATTCGATATATGTAGACATGATCCTACAATACATGGAAATTCATCACGTACCTTCAAACATATACAAGCATGCCGATAAAGAATCTTTCGAAGTAAAAATTGAAATACCAAACATAATAAGATCTGAATCGCTGAGAATGGAAATAATAGAATTTCTGGATAGTGTTATCAAAAACAGAGAACCTCTTGTCAGCATAGACGATGGTATAAATTCCTTACGTATAGCTACACAAATGCTTAAAAATATGCAAATCGCAATGATATGAAATATTACGTTCATCCTACTTCTCAGATCGATGAAAATGTAATAATAGAAGATGGTGTCTTTATAGGACCTTATTGTGTTATATCCAAAAACGTCAAAATAATGAGAAATGCCTACATTACCCACTGTATCATGGGGGAAAATAACATTATCTATCCCAATGTAGTCATAGGTACTGAACCCCAGGATAAAAATTTTAAAAATGAACATACATTAGTGAAAATCGGAAACAATAATATAATAAGAGAATTGACATGTATCCAAAGAGCTACAGGGGAAAATAACATAACTTATATCGGGGACAATAACTTCATAATGTCACAAGTTCATATAGGCCACAATTGCTACATAGGAAACAATACTATAATTTCTACGTTAGTTGGAGTAGCTGGGTATACTTTTGTCGACGACTTTGTAATCCTCGGCGGTATGTCAGGAATACATCAAAAAGTTAGAATCGGAAAATACACCATTATAGGTGGATTAACTAAAGTATCCCAGGATATACCTCCTTTTATGATGGTCGATGGAAATCCCCCAAGGGTTGTAGGAATAAATCGTGAAGGAATGAAAAGAAACGGATTTTCCTCTAAACAAATCGATTTGGCAAGAAAAATATACAAAATAATATATACCAAAAAGATGTCTATTAGAAACGTGGTAAAAACTATTGAAGATTTGAGAAATAGTTATGTTGACGAAGATGATCTATTCATAATAGATACTTTCCTGGATTTTCTAAAGGGATATAGTATAAGGGGAATAAAGAAGTAAGGGTGTAGGTTGGGATTTTAGCTACCTTTAAGCTGTTCCGTCTGGGCAATCAGGACACTCTTTAGCTAAATACCCATCACCGGGACAATCAGGACACTCCTTAGATATTACTATCCCATCATCGGGACAATCGGGACAATTCTTAGAGATCAGACCCGTTATAGCCAAGGTAGCTACCAGAGCCAGGGTGCTCAAAGATATTATTATTTTTTTCACTCAATGCACCTCCGTTTTTTTTATTTCCCAACCTACACCCACTATTAATACTTTCAACAAAACGATAATTTTGTCCTCTTTATGCTTGTGTAATTGTATATGACTGGGTTGGAATCTTGCCACTAACCAGATTTGACATGAATACTTTTACCATCTCTAGAGTTTCATTTTTTATGCTTTCTAATTCTTCTTTGTCTTTTGGAAAAAAGCTCCTACCTATTTCTAGGGTGTATGAAAATCTACCTTCCATGTGATGATAATCTGTACTGCATCCGGTTGTGGGATATAGTTCGATGCTTTGCATAACTCTGTATTTATTCATGACTTTTTTGCTCATTTCTTGGGCTACTTCTCTGTATATTTTGTCCCACTGGGTTGGTTTATGGGTGTGTCCCCATGGGAAGAGTATCATATTTCCATAGCTATGGAGGTCTATAACTGCGTTTATTTTGTTTTCTTGGGTGTATTTTTCGATGGCTTGTATTTCATTTTCACTTTTGCCGTATGGTCCTCTGTAGGTATCTGAATATGGGTTATCGCTTGCTCCATAGTCATCCAAAGTTGAATCTGGTTTATCGTTTGCAGGTCTATATAACTCTGGATTTTTGTCCGTATAGTAGTTTCTGTTTAGATCTACTCCAATTGCTTTTTCTGTTGGTTTTCTGTTTTTTCTCCACCAACTGTAGGTTTTGAGTGAATACTCATAACCGTCAGGGTTTACGACGGGTATGATATGCAAAACGGTATTATCCAGTAAGTTTTTGACTTCCTGATTGGTATCATACTGTTCTAGTAGTTTTTCTGCTATATTAAGTGCTGATTCTGCTGTTGCCCACTCTCTTGCATGATGTAAACCCGTAATCAATAAACTTTTCTTATCTTCTTTGTTGGATGTAGATATTTTGATAGCCACTATATCTCTTCCTTCGTGTGTTTTACCTATGTATTCAACTTTTACTTTGTCCAGATATTTTTCCTGTAGTTTTTTGATAGATTCAAGGATTTGGTTGTAATCTCTTATGAAATCTTTTCTTAGATTGTCTAGTAAAGACTGCTTGAATTCTTTTATTATTTCGTTTTCGTTCAGAATAGTATTGTTGCGCTTACTTTTTTTAAGTATAACCTCGTCGTTTTTAATCAGAAAGTCTTTTATTTCTTGATTGGAAATTATTTTGTTTTGATTTTGATCTATTTCTTGTGCTATGTGATTGTATTTAGGAGGGATTTTAGCTATTTTACCATCTATTCTGAGTATGTAAGTCATTTTCATATTTCCTTTCCTTTCCTTTTTTTGTTTTTTGAGATATGAGGTTCGTTGTTGGTTTTAATGGGGTATTTGTAAAAAAGATGTAAATTTTTGGGGTTATATTTGGAGTATGATTTTGGCTACTGTGAAATATATGATTAGCCCTGTTGTGTCGACAAAGGTTGTTATAAATGGTGCGGACATTACTGCAGGATCTATTTTTAGTTTTTTTGCTATTATGGGTAATGTTGATCCTACTGTTGTAGCCCAGATCACTATTAGAATCTGAGAGATCACTACTACGGGTATTATTCTCCATTCTATTTTGAGGATGAATATTCCTATTGATAGGATGTACAGGAGTGCTATGATTCCTATTTGCATTCCCATTAGCAATGCTGTTTTCAATTCTTTTTTGAGTATGTATAGAAAGTCTTTTTCGGATAATTCGTTAAGAGCAAGTGATCTGAGGATAGTTACTGCTGATTGTGATCCTGAGTTCCCCCCAGTTCCTATAAGCAATGGAATGAAGAAAGATAGTTGAACATATTTTTCTATTGCTTCGCTGAAGGAGGATATGACATTACTTGTCAGGGAAGAGGCTAGGAAGAGAGCTATTAGCCATGTTGCTCTGCTTCAAAGCTAACTGAAACGGAGTAAGTTGAATATAAGATTCTTCAAACGATTGTACTCCACCTGTCTTGAGTATATCCTCGGTATACTCTTCAAATATCACTTCGATAATGTCATCATGAGTTATTATTCCTAGAAGTTTGTTTGATTTGTCTACTACTGGTATGGCCAAGATGTTGTAGTCTTTTAGGATTTTTGCAACTTCTTCCTTATCTGTATGGGCATCAACTTTTATTAGGTTTTTGGACATTATGGACTTTACTTGTATGTAAGGTTTAGAGACGACTAGTTCTTTTAGTGAAATGACTCCGACCAATTTTTCTTCGCTATCCACTACGTAGATATAGTTCAAGAAATCGGGTAAGCTGTCTAGTTCGTTTTTTTTTCTTATGATTTCAAGTGTTTCTCCGACGGTATAGTAGGGGTATATTTTGAGAAAGCTTTTTGTTGTTAACCTCGCTGCTGTACTTTCTGGGTATTTGAGGTATTCCTCGATTTCGGTATATTGACTGGGATCTAATTTGTGGAAGATTTGTTTTTTAAGGTCATGTGGTAGTTGGTCTACTATTTCTGCTGCTTCGTCTTCATCCAATTCGGTTATAATCTGGATTATATTTTGTGGTTCTATTTCTTTTAGGATTTTTTCTACCAGACTATCATCCAGCTCGGTCAGTATTAAAGACGTCTTTTCTATCGGTAATTTCTTTAGAAAGGATTTGATTACTTCCCAATCCTCTATAGAGTTGATAGCTTTGGATATTATGGGGATATTTATTTCATCGAAGAAATGGGGATCGTATATGAAATCGTAGTTGCCGGTATTATATGCGTTTAATATTGCTTCTTTAAGCTCATCTATTTTTCTTGTCATTGAGAAGTTTTTTAAGAATTTTAGTTCTTAGTTTGTTTTTTATTAGGTAGAGTTTTATCGTTCTTGTAGAGAGTCCTTTTGTGTTTATCAGTAATGTTCTATTTTTGAAATTAAACATGACGAGTATAGGCTGGGTTTCGCTCTTTTCAGATAACCCCAAAAATCTCGTAAAAATATTCAAATAACTGTCTGATACATACCTGTACATTCTAATTTATTATTTCTATCTAGTTGATTTTATTTTCCTTCCATTTTTGAAGGATTTAGAAATAATCTCCAGAAGATATATAGGGATATGCAATAAAGGAATTTTTGCTAATAGGTATACACTAATGCAAAGGAACCAGAACTATTATCAAAAAGAAGTATCTTTGCAATAGTGCTTAAAATCTGGCTTTTGTTTCTGATATAGATCAAATGAAGATTTAGATAATAACATGATAATAAAAAGATTGACGCTGTATAATTTTGGGAGTTATTTTAAAAAGACGACGATTGAGTTTCCGGAAAGTGGTTTCTTTTTGATCTCTGGTCCTACGGGTTCTGGCAAAACTACTATACTCGAAGGGATCTCGTTCGCTTTATTCGGTAGAGTTCCTCGCTACGGAAACTCACAAGAAGTACAAAGAGAACTTTTAGCTAAAAATGAAGAAACAAGGAGACAAAGATTCAATCGAATGGAAGTAGAACTTGAATTCGTTCTTAACGATGAAATATATACCGTAAAAAGAACCGTCGATTTCACTCTTAGGGGCGATAAACAAAATACTATTCAAAGAGTAGAATTAAGGAATTCCAATAAAGTCATTGCCGAAAAAGTAACAGATTATGAAAAAGAAATATCAAAAATATTTGGTATGGAATCAATAACTAAAGCATATAAAACTTTTACGAAAAGTATATTCTTACCTCAAAACGCTTTTGACACATTCCTAACACTCTTTTCAAAAGAAAAAAAAGATATTATCTTTGACCTATTAAACCTAAATATATACCTTAAATTGAAAGAAAAAATAAAACAAAAATTTCAACAGCTGGAAAAAGGCAAAAGTATTCTAAAAGAACAAAAAGAATATGAAGAAAATACGCTTCAGAAAGAGGAGGAAAAAGTTAATCATCTCAAAAGCAAAATTCCCAGCCTGAAAGAAAATATAGCAGAATTATCAGAAATTATCGAAAAAGCAAACAAAAAGGTAATAATCCTAGAAAACTTTGTAAAAAATCTCCTAGGAAAAGACAAAAATGTGATCCAGGAAACTATAGCCATACAAAAAGAATTGCAAAAAATACAAATTATTGAAGCAGAAAAATATCTTCCACAGATCAATGACCTAGAAAAAAAACTATCACTTAATCACCTAAGGTTCGAATTACTACACCGAAAATATCTCGATATACAAAGAGAAATACAGAATCTAAAAAAACTGGATCTAAAGCTTCAGGATTATTTCGACGTAAAAAATCTTTTTCCTGATCTCAGAGTATATGATCTGATCGGAAAAATTATAGAGTTAAAAGGTAGGTTAGAAAGACATCAAGAATCTTCCAGAAGAATATCCGAACTACAAGAAAAAGTAAACGAACTAACTCTCAAAATCGAAAAAATAAAACATAACATAGAAAAAATCCAAGATGATTTAGGTAAACTCGAAGAAGATGGAAAAGAGATAGATAAAGATATTGGAGAAAAAGAAAGTGAACTGAAAGATAAAAGACAAAAATTAGATTTAAAAAACAAGGTATTAGAAATACAGAAGGTTATCCATCATAAAAATCTAGATAAGTGCCTTGTATGCTATTCCGATATAACTGATAAAAACAAGACTCTGATCCAAAAATCTCTAGAAAAAGGCAAAAGTAATATCCTAGAATCCATACAGAAACTAGAGAATCAAATAGAGATTTTAAAGGAAAAGAAAAAGCAACTAGCAAACGATATACTTGAAAATCAGAAAATACTAGCTACCAAGAACTCAGAAAAAGAACAAAAAGAGTATCAAATAAATCAATTAAAACGAGAAATTATAGATCAAGAAAAAATAATCAATGAAACCGCAGAATTCCTTAAACAAAATCAAGATCTATTAGGCAAAATTAAAAAAATGATATATACAATCTATAAACGGGAAGGAATAGATACCAAGATACTGGAAAAATTGGTAGAATACTTGAGAGATATTAATGCCTTATCTGGATTTGTCGAAAAAATAAAAGAATATATTGATATCCATCCTGAGTTTGAATACTTGTCAGCCATAGAAGTAGAGGAAAATGCACTAAGAGAAGATTTTGAACGTCTAAATAACGGGGTAAGTAATCTAAATCAAACAATCGAAGAGATTAAAAATTTACTTAGGAAATTCAAGATGGGCGATTGGGAATACATTCAAAAAACCATATCTAATGAACATTTTAAAAATCTTCACGAAAAGGCCTATAAACAATTCGAGAAACTATTTTCTATTTTCAAACATATAAAACAAAAATTAGAACTTACCGAATCACTAAAAGAAAAAAAACAAAAATTGCAGGATAATCTCAAAACTATTACTTTTTACACAAAGGAAATAATAGATTCGAATTTCAAACCTTTGGGAATTGATGAAGAAAAAGAAAGGAAAATCGTCAAATGTATAGACTCATTGAGTTCTGTATTAAACGAGAAATTAGATGAGTCAAATCTAGAGAAAATATTGGATGAATATCAAAAACTTCGCATTTTTTGCCAAGAATACAAAGAGGTAATCGATTCATATTCTAAAATCCTTTATGAAGTAAGAGTCTCATTAAATAATATAAACAATTACAAACAAAAAATCGAAGAGATTGAAAAGAAACTAAGAATTTATCAAGAAGAATACGAGATTCTAAACATACTACGAGAGGACTTCGAAGAAAATGAAAGAAGAAAAGAAAGAAGAAGCTTTCTAGATTTTGTATATAACACTATTGTTGATATGATATCTCACAAAACAAATTCCATACTCAACGACCTTACAGAAGGAAGATATTCCATTAACTTCACAGACGATCTGATAGTGATTGATAATTGGTATGGTACAGAAAGAAATATTAAGAGTCTATCTGGGGGAGAGAGGTTCTTGGCCTCCCTTTCAATCGCTATGGCAATAAGTGAACTCTTAAGCACTTGTAGATATCAAGTAAGAAGTATGTTTATAGATGAAGGATTTGGAACACTGGATGAAGATACTCTTAACTATGTAGTCGATTACCTTGAAAATTATTTCTATAAACAATCAGACAAAGTTCTAGGAATAATAACTCATGTCGAAGAGATAAAAACTAGGTTTAATTATGTTATAAAGGTAAACAAGACAAAAAATGGATCAGAAGTCCAAATTATAAGCAATATTTAGTAATTGCCTAGATAATTTATTATTGTTGCTTCTTGAATTAGGGTTTCATTGAAATCGCCGATTATAAGGGTTTCTCTTTCGTTTATAATTAAATTTTTCTTGCTTTTATCTTGCGAAAATAATCCAAAGTTTGAGTTTATCGATGATTTCAATTTTCTATCTTTTGGAATTATTCTGTTCTTTTCTGTGATGTTTTTACCCCGCTGTAAGTACTCTATATCTTTCAAGTTGATGTCAAGTATTCCACTTGTTGTAAGAAATATGATTTTGGTTTCAAACAGATCGTTCAGAGTTTCTGCGAAAAATATTTTATCGTTTTCTTTTAGTGATGCTATCTTAACTCCTTTGGTGTTTTTTGAGTATTCTGGTATTTCGTCTGGGTTGATTTTAAAAGCAAATCCGTTTTCAGTTATAACTAGTATGGTTTTCTGTTCTCCTATTGGTAAAACTTTTATGACTTCGTCTTCTTGATCAAGTTTTATGTAGATACTTATCCTTGATATGTCCAGTAGTTCTTTAATGTTAATTGCCTTGACTATACCGTTTTTGGTTATTATTACCACTTTTGAGAATTTCTGTAGTTTTTTGGGAAGTGCTAGGAATATGACTTTGGTATTATCAGAAGTTTTGTAGAACTTGGGGATAAAAATCGATGAATCTATAAACTTTGATAGGTCAAATAGGGAATATTTTCCGTTTGAAAGGAAAACCAACAGCTTTTGTCTAGAATTGGCCTGTACTATTGAAGTCACATAATTGTAATTACTTATATTACCAAAAATCTTTTCTGGCTTTGTATTCTCTTTGTATGAATAAAGATATCCGTTTGATAGCCCAAGGATTATCAGTTCTTCTGTTATCTGAGGTTTTTCTATTTTTATCTCTTTGAAATTATCTGAATGTGCTATTTCTGTCTTCCTTTCTCTACCGTATTTATTCTTTATCTCGAGTAACTCTTTTTTGATGGTTTCTCTTAGTTTATTTTCGTTATCTAGTATTCCGGAAAGCTCTTTTATTTTTTCAGCTGTTTGATTGTATTCTTGTATTAGTTTATTTATTTCTAGTTTGGTTAATCGATGTAGTTGTAGATTAAGGATATGTTCTGCTTGTTTATGACTTATTTGTAGTTCTGCTATAAGTGTTAGGAGAGCGGATTCATAGTCTTGACTATTTTTAACTATTTGTATTACTTTGTCTATGTTTTTGGTTGCTTTTATTAATGCTTTGAGTAAGAAAGCTTTTTGTGAGTTCCTTTCTAATAACTCCTTCGTTCTTCTTATTACAACTTCTTTTCTATGATCTATGTATTTTTTTATTAGCTCTATTATTGAGTATTGCTTAGGTATGTGTCCATCTACTGCTATAAACGAGCAGTAGAAGGTTGTTCTGTACGAGGTGAAATTTTTGAGATAGTTTATTATACTATTTTCGTTGTAAGGTTGCTTTAGTTCGAGTAAGATTTTTATTTCTTTGTTATTACTTTGATCTATTACGTCTACGACGTCTGTGAGTTTTTTTTCTTTTATTGCCTCGGCTATTTCTTTTACCAGTTTGGCTTTGTTTACCGAGTAGGGAATTTCATATATGACAAGATAATCTTTTTTCTGAATATTTTCTATTCTGTATTTACCTTCTATTTTGAGTATACCTTTACCTGTTTGGTAGATTGATTTTATTATTCTTGATGTGTATACTACTCCTCCTGTTGGGAAGTCTGGACCTTTAATTATCTCAAGTACTTCTTTGACGGAAGCTTTTGGATTTTCTAGTAGAAGTATACAGCTGTCTATTACTTCATTTAGGTTATGAGGGGGTATATTGGTTACCATTCCTACTGCTATTCCTGTGGATCCGTTAACTAGAAGGTTTGGGAAAGCTGAAGGTAAGACAGCTGGCTCTTTAGTAGAATCATCAAAATTAGACCTGAAATCTACTGTGTTTAAGTCTATGTCTTTTAGCATCAGTGTTCCTATTTCTGTGAGTTTTGCTTCTGTGTATCTGTAGGCTGCTGGTGGATCACCGTCGATTGATCCAAAATTGCCTTGACCCCATACTAAGGGATAAGCTAGGGTAAAGTCTTGGGCCATTCTCACCAGAGCTTCATAGACTGAACTATCTCCATGTGGATGATACTTTCCCAATACTTCTCCAACTATACTTGCACACTTTTTGAATTGAGAATTCGGAAGTAAATTCATCTCATACATAGCAAAAAGTATTCTTCTTTGAACTGGTTTCAAACCGTCTCTGACTTCAGGTAAAGCTCTTGACAATAGTACACTGAGCGAATAATCTATGTAGCTTTCTTTTATTTCATCTACTAAGTTTGTCTCGATTATCTTTGTCATACTACCCACGTCAATAGATCTTTTAGCCTTTTCTTATAGATAGGTTTGCTTGCTATTAGGTGTCTGTATTTGTTAAAAATAGAACTTGCTATTTTTTGATTTGGTACTGGTTTATATTCTTCTTTCCAGTTGTTAAAATACATAGGTATGAAGTTTGTATGCATTTGTCCTTTAACTGGCATAAATTTTTTTTCTGGATCTTCTGTAGTTATTCTGTATTCTATTGAGTGTCTGTCGAAGTTTACATATTCTGTCATTTTGCTTCTGAAAGCTGTGTTATACTGGAGCTCAACTAGATCAAGACCGATTATCATTTCAGTTATGAGATATTCTCTTGTAAGCTGGTGTTTACTTCTAAAAAGTGGGGTTTGTTGTTTTTCGATATAAATTCTACTAGTGTAGATGCTTCTTCTATTTTCTTTTGATTTCTTCTCTGTATTGAGTACTCTGTAATGTTCAGGTGTATGAAGTTATGGTAGTGATCTCCAAATATTTGGGCTTTTATGTGTCTTGGATTTTCAAAGAATTTTTCTAGGTAGATTGAGTCGTCTTTGAATGCTATAATGTTGTTATCTTTGCATGCTTTTGAGAATTGATAGTTTTCTAAAAGGGTATGTCGTAAATTGTAGCTTTCATGAGCTAGGGAATGCTCTCTATTTTTATCGACTTCCGATTCTACTTTGTCAGCTATTAGGAATTTCTTCATATGTATTTTAATTCTTCAAATAATGTTTTTAACCTTGTTATTGATGTAGGGGAGATTCGATGTGGTATAGAAAATATATAAGAGGTGGAGGGATGGCCGAGTGGTCGAAGGCGGCGGTCTTGAAAACCGCAGTGGGGTCCATCCCCACCGGGGGTTCGAATCCCTCTCCCTCCGCCACTTCCCATTCCCACTACTCATCATCCCCATGGTATTCAAAATAACCAACTCCCACCTTTCCTACTTCAAAATATCATCCAATAGCAAAATACTACCCAAATATCTCAAAACCATAGAAAAAGCCTTCTATAAAATCTTGAACAGAAAAATAAAAATAACAATAAAGGAAGACAATTAGAAGTTGTCAAAATAAAAATATAGCCAAATTTTAGTAATTCTAGTGTGGTAGGTGATAGCTAGATGTTAGAACAAAAGATAAGAGAAGAATTGGGTGAAATACTGGTAAGAAAAGAGTATATTACCAAAAAGCAACTAGAAAAAGCTATCAAAAAAGCAGAAGAAGAGAACAAAGAGCTAGACAAAGCAATAGTAGAACTCGGTTATATAACCGAAAAAGAAATATATCAGGTTTTGGCTGAAGAACTGGGATTCGAATTCATAGATCTATCTGAAATAGAACTAAGAACAGAACTAGCTCAGTTTTTACCAGACAATATAGCAAAAAGATATAATGCAGTTCCAATAAGGTTTGACGGGGAAAAGCTTGTTGTTGCCATGATTGATCCCCTAGATACCAATGCAGTAGACGATATCATGTTGATGACAGGACTAGAAATAGAAACCGTAATGGCTACCGAAACAGACATCAGAAGAGCTATAAACAGAATATATGGCAGTGCAGAAATAGCAGAAGCCGATGAACTAGCATCTTCTATAGCAGAAATTGACATAGGCGAACTATCAAACCTAGAGATAGGAGAATTAGAAGAAGAAGAAATATCGGTTGACAAACTGAGAGAAATGGTGGATGAAGCACCGATAGTTAAACTCGTGAACCAAATCATTTTCCATGCTATTTCTGACAGAGCCTCGGATATTCACATAGAACCTTGGCCAAAAGAAGTAGTCGTAAGATATAGAATGGATGGTATACTCCACGAAATAATGAGAATTCCGAAACACTTACTGGCACCAATGGTATCTAGAATAAAGATCATGTCAGCTCTAGATATAGCCGAAAGAAGAAGGCCACAGGACGGAAAAATACACCTGAAATACGAAGGTAGAGATTTCGACCTACGGGTATCTACTATTCCAACAGTGAACGGAGAAAAAGTCGTCATGAGAATACTTGATAAAAGTTCTGTTATGCTAGGTTTGGACAGATTGGGCTTTATGCCAGATATAAGAGAAAAGTTGGAATGGCTGATTTCAAAACCTTACGGGATGATACTTGTAACCGGACCCACGGGTTCAGGTAAGTCAACAACCCTATACGCTTGTCTGAATAAACTGAACCAAGGTACAGTAAATATCAGCACAGTAGAAGACCCAGTTGAGTATCAGATCCAAGGTATAAACCAGGTTCAGGTAAATCCTAAAGCTGGTGTTACATTTGCTTCTGCACTGAGAGCTTTTCTGAGACAAGACCCTGACATAATAATGGTTGGTGAGATACGGGACCATGAGACCGCTCAAATAGCAGTCGAAGCAGCTCTAACTGGACACCTGGTACTTTCTACTCTACACACCAACGACGCCCCCTCCGCAGCAACAAGATTAATAGAAATGGGAATAGAACCATTCTTAGTAGCATCAGCAGTGGTCGGTGTTCTCGCTCAAAGGTTAGCCAGAACAATATGTACAGCATGTAAAGAACCCTATGTTCCACCCAAAGAAGCTCTCAAAGACATAGGTCTAGCATATACCGAGGAAGAAATAGTTTTCTATAAAGGAAGAGGTTGTGAAGTTTGCAAAGGTACTGGATACAAAGGAAGAACAGGTATACATGAACTACTTATCATCTCTGACGCAGCAAGAGAAGTAATATTAAGAAGAGGTAGTGCAAACGAAATAAAGAGAGCCGTATTAGAAGAAGGATTTAAAACTCTGCAAGACGACGCAATAAGAAAAGTGTTAGAAGGAATAATTACAGTTGAAGAAGCACTAAGAGTAGTATTCATGGGAAATGCCTAGGTATGCTAGATCAATGGGTTAAATGTGAAAAGTGTAGCTCTATCATAAACAAAATCGATCTCGAAGAGAATTTATGGATATGTACCAAATGTAATAAACATCTGTATATCAGTGCAAGAAAGAGAATAGAAATAACATTCTTAGATTTCAAGGAGATGTATCAGGATATAAAACCCCTGGATTTTCTGAATTTTGAAGATTATTCCAAAAAGATAAAAATGGATAGTCAAAAGCTAGGGATAGAAGACGCTATAATAGTAGGTACAGCTTATCTACGAGAGGATATAGGTAAGGATTATTTAATAGGAGTAGGAGTTATGGACTTTGGTTTCAGAGGAGGTTCAATGGGAAGCGTCGTCGGACAAAAAATATACCTCATAGCTCAATACTGCTACGATAATGAAATACCACTAGTTATATTTTCTGCTTCTGGTGGTGCTAGAATGCAGGAAGGCATAGTCTCACTAATGCAAATGGCTAAAACTGTAAGTATGATAAACAGACTTAAATCCAGAAGGGTTCCGTTTATAAACGTGGTTACTAATCCTACAACCGGTGGGGTGGCAGCAAGCTTTGTCGGTCTTGCAGATATAATAATCTCCGAACCCGAAGCCATAATAGGATTCGCAGGACAAAGAGTAATAGAACAAACAATAAAAAGAAAATTACCCCCCAATTTCCAAACAGCAGAATTTAACCTGGAAAACGGATTAATAGATTACGTAATAGATCGAAGAAAAATAGGTACCTTTATACTAAAATTCGTCAGTTCTTTTTACAAATGGAAAAGTAAATATGTCTAAATTTCCCCTCAGTTTCTGCCAAGAAATAATCCAATTTGCCATATCAACAAAAATAATTGACAAAAAACAAATCTCAAAAGTAAAGAAATTTTTTAAACAAATTTCGTCATATTCAAAAGAAGTAATAAACCAAATAGAGACCGAAGATTATTTGAAAGATATGTTCTCAAAGGAACAATTTTTAGAAATCTACAGTCTATACCTTTCTCAAAACGATAGACACATAAAAGAGCTGTTCGTTGATATACCCTATATAGATTTGGATGAGATAGATATCAACATAGAAGAATTAGCTGAAGTAAACGAAAAGATAAAAAAAATCGTACAGAAAAGTTATGCTTTTGTAATAAAAACCAAGGAAAAGAACTATTTGGTAATTTCTCTTCCCTTGGATAGAGCAACTTACAATGATATTAGAAATACTATTGGCCCATATAAACTTGTTGTAGGTTATCCCTATGATGTCTTTAAAATTTGTAATAAAATAATCGAAAAAATAGCAGAGAAATTTCTTGAATCTACATCATCTATGATCCAGCATGATATAATAAGACTAGTTAACTTTGAAAAATCGCTGATTGATATCCCAAGTAAACCTCAAATCTCGTTAAGGGATATAAAAATAAACTTACCTGATTTGAATGAGAGAAAATTTGCGGACACCAGCATTAGTAGAAAAGATCGTTTACAAAATCTTATGAAAAAGAAGTTTGTGATTATCGGATCTCCTTCTACAAACGATCCAGAGATAGTAAAAGCTTTCATAGAGGGAGGAATAGAAGCTATTAAGCTTCATCTGAATATAACACATCCCGTAAGTCATAAGAAGATGGGTTCATACAAAAATGAAAAACAAAAAATATTGAGCTTAGTAGTTGAATATCCTTCAGTTGTGTGGGGAATAGTTCCCGGTAATTTACTTACTGATAGAGAATCTTTTCAAGAGATTGATTATTCAGAATTGGAAGCTTTTTTTGATTTTATAGATTTGTTTTATCATTCGTATACCTCTCATTATTTGTTGTCTGGTCTAGAAAAGATAGTTGCTATTGACAAAGTTATAACAAAAGAAGAGCTGGATGTATTTAGCAAATATAAATTTTTGGCAATAGAAGCATCTATTGTGGACAAGAGCTTTTATGGGTTTCCCCTTACACTTAAGGATATAACAGATTATAGAAGACTGATTGAGAATACGGATATACCTGTATTTATTCCTACTCAGAAGAAAATTATTCCCTCTGATATAAAAATTTTGTATAGTATCGGTGCTAGAGGAATAGTATTAGGACAAATCTCTACTTCGTTCGAAATAGATAAGATTAGGAAGACTGTCAGTGAATTCTTAGAATACTCTCATAGGATATAGATCCATGTTAGATATATCAGTTGTTATTCCTGCTTATAACGAAGAAAAATATATCCTGAATTCTTTAAAGTCTCTCATAAATCAATCCATGGCAACTAAGATAAATTATGAAGTGATAATAGTTGATAATAATAGTGAAGATAGAACGAAGGAAAAGGTATGCGAGTTTATAAATTACTTCAATAACAAGAAGAAAATAGAAAGTAGTAATGTAGAGTTTTTGTTAATAGAGGAGCCTAGGAGAGGGGTTGCTTTTGCAAGAGAAACCGGATTTAGAAAAGCTCGAGGTAAAATAATCGCAACCACTGATGCCGACTGTATAGTCTCTCCCCTATGGATAAGAACAATATACAACATATTTAAGTATAACTACGATTATCTCTATTATCAATTCCTTCAAAATTTCCCAAGAAAGATAAGAAAAAGAATAATCAATAACGTAAATAAACCTATAGTTGCTGCTACAGGTTTGATAAAATTTTACGATGATGATACATATGAGTTAAAAGTGATTAATAAGTTAATCCCTGTGTTTTTAGGATTGGGTAATTTTTTCTGGTTATTTCCAGCTCTACACGGTTCAAATTTTGCAGTTCGTAAGGATTACTTCGAAATCGTCGGAGGTTTTAATACTAATCTCAAAACCGGTGAAGACTTAGATCTAGGAGTAAAACTGTCAAAATATGGAAGAATAGTTTTTTTACCATCTATAGTCTATTCTTCCTCGAGAAGATTTAGAAAAAATCTTCTTAAAGCTGTATTGATATATACCTTTGGAAATTTTCTTTCTCATAGGATATTTGGAAAACCAATGATAAATGAGTTAGATTTGGCAAGAGGAGAAAGAGATATATTATATCCAGATAAAATTAAGCAAAAAATAAAGGAAATAGTTGAAGAATTAAAAGAAAAACTTAGTAATAACCATCTCAGGAAATAGAGTAGGAGGGGTAAACATGGAAGACTTTGTAAATATTATGGACGGTAATAAATATATTGATTTGAAAAGAGTTCCAAATATTGAATATTTGCCCTTTTGTATTAGGATAATCTTGGAAAATATTCTAAGAAATTATGACGGTTTTAAGGTGAACGATGAGCATGTTGAGACTATTCTTAGGTACAATGCCAAGGATGTTCCTGATAGGGAGATTCCGTTTTGTCCAAATAGGATTTTGGCTCAGGATTTTACGGGGGTACCGTTGATAGTTGATCTTGCTTCTTTGAGGTCTGCAGTAGCTTCAAAAGGCAAGGATCCTTCATTAGTGAACCCTCTTATACCAATAGATCTAGTTATCGATCATTCAGTGATCGTAGAAAGCTACGGAAATTACCTTTCCCTGTCAAAAAATGTAGAATTGGAGTATGAACAGAACAAGGAAAGATATATTTTCTTGAAATGGGCTCAGAAAAGTTTCAAAAATCTACTTTTGATTCCTCCATCAACAGGAATATGTCATCAGATAAACTTAGAGTACTTATCCAAGGTTGTTTGGGTTTCTGATGGGTTTGTTTTTCCGGATACCGTCATAGGTACGGATTCACATACTCCTATGGTTAACGGGATAGGGGTGGTTGGATGGGGTGTTGGCGGTATTGAAGCTGAAGCTGTTGCTCTTGGACAACCCCTATACTTTAGCGTCCCAGAAGTTATAGGTCTAAAACTCATAGGAAATCTAAATGAAAAGGTAACAGCTACCGATTTAGTCCTACATATTACCGAATTGCTCAGAAGGTATGGGGTTGTGGGTAAGTTTGTAGAAGTTTTTGGACCAGGGTTGGATAATTTAAGTGTTCCCGATAGAGCAACTATTTCAAACATGTCTCCCGAGTTCGGATCTACCATAACTTATTTCCCCATCGATTCCAAAACCTTAGAGTATCTTAAACTTACCAACAGACCATCTGAATTGATAAATCTAATAGAAAGATATACTAAAGAAAATCTTCTATGGAGGGAAAGTGAGGAAAAGATTATATACACTGATGTCATAGAGGTTGATTTATCTGAGGTTGAGCCATGTGTAGCCGGTCCTCGTCGCCCACAGGATAAAGTAAAACTCCAAAATCTAAAAAGTGTCTTCTTTGATAATTTGAAAACCTATAGAAAGGAAGGTGCTGCAGTTCTTACTAAGGTAAAAGTAAAAATTGGTGATGAGGAGACAGAAATAAAGGATGGAGATATCGTGATAGCTGCTATAACAAGTTGTACCAATACTTCAAATCCGTTTGTGATGTTAGGAGCAGGTTTATTAGCTAAAAAGGCTGTCCAAAGGGGATTGACAGTTAAAAAGCACGTAAAAACAACATTAGCACCGGGATCCAAAGTGGTTACCAGATATTTAGAAGAGGCCGGTTTAATGCCCTATCTTGAAGCTCTGAGATTTTTTGTTTCAGGCTACGGATGTACCACTTGTATAGGTAATTCTGGAAGTTTAAACCCAGAAATTTCTAGAGCGATAGCAGAAAATGGTTTGGTAGTGGCTGCCGTCCTTTCTGGGAATAGAAATTTTGAAGCAAGGATTCATCCATTAGTCAGAATGAATTTTCTAGCTTCACCTATCCTAGTTATAGCTTTTGCTATCGCTGGAACCATACATATCGATATATTTAATGATCCGATAGGTTATGATCCTCTAAATAAACCTGTTTATTTAACCGAAATTCTACCTACCAATCAGGAAATATACGATTTAATCAAAAAGGTAGTTAAATCAGAGTTTTTTAAAGAAGTATACCAAGGGATAATCGAGGGAGATGAGAATTGGAAGACGTTGCTGTCTTATTCAAGTGAACTCTATCCGTTTGACGATAAATCTACCTATATAAAGAAGGCTCCTTTCTTTGATGATGAATTCCTAAACTTTAACCCCTCAGATATTATCGGAGCAAAAGTATTACTGTTGCTAGGTGATAGCGTAACTACTGATCATATTTCTCCTGCTGGAAGTATAAGGGTTGATTCACCTGCAGGAAAGTACCTCATCTCCTGTGGTGTTGAACCAAAAGATTTCAATTCGTATGGTTCGCGCAGAGGTAATCATGAAGTGATGATAAGAGGGACGTTTGCTAATGTTAGACTAAAAAATCGCCTGGTAGATGTAGAAGGAGGCTATACCCTTAAAGATGGACAGATAAAAACCGTTTATGAAGCTGCAATGGAGTATAAACGGGAAAATATTCCGCTGATTATCATAGCTGGTAAGGAGTATGGTTCAGGGTCATCTAGGGACTGGGCAGCAAAAGGAACCAGGTTGCTCGGCATAAGAGCCGTTATTGCCGAAAGCTTTGAAAGAATCCATAGAAGTAACCTGGTAGGCATGGGAGTATTACCCCTGCAATTCATAAAGCATCAGGATTATATCGATTTAAATACTCCAGAAATATCCAACTACTCATTTAACATACTTGGCCTGGACAATATCTATCCTAAAAAAATACTTAAGGTACAGGTAATTAACAAGGAACAACATATTCTAAAAGAATTTGAAGTAATTCTTAGATTGGATTCAAAAGTCGAGGTAGAATACTATCTAAACGGAGGTATTCTACAATATGTAATGAAGAAGAATTTCTTAAGGCAATGAATTATTCTGAACTTGAAAGAAAACGAAAGAAAATAGAGCTATTAGCAAAACTAGTAAAAATTTACGGATTTTTATTCAATACAATAGATGTAGTTATTTTTAGGATCGATCCCATAACGTATGGAGTAAAACAAGTAATAGGGAACGTCAAAAAATTTTTTGGAGTCAAAAAAGTCGATATAATCAAGGATAGAGAATGGATTTTGAAAAATGTCTTGCTTGCTGATGGTGAAATTTTTTGTGATGGTAAAAAATTAAAAAGAACGAAATATTTTTTTCGAGATATCTGGATTTCACACAATTGTTATAAGGTGATTAATTTTCGCCTACCCAATGGGTTTCAAAGAAGAGTAAAATTTATGTGGAATATCTACAAAGAAAATGTATTTATTGTCTGTTTGGATATAACCAAAGAAGTTGAAATGATACAGGATTTGGAAAGGAAGGAAGCCTTTTTGAATTCTCTTATAAATTCTATACCCCACGGCATAATTCTAGTTGACTCTGAAAAATTAAAAGTCATAAGACATAAGACAAGTGTTAATACTGCTGATATATGCAGGATGATGGGGATTAAGGATGGTGTTTCACTATATGATATTCTCCCCCCAGATAGGCTTAATTTCATAAAGTATAATATCGATTACGTGAGAATGAGTGGAAAATATAGAGTGGAGCTGATAGACATTCAGATTCTCACTGATAAGGAAGAAACTATTAAGAAAATAATACAGTTGACTTTTACTAAGGTAGATGATATGAATGTGTTAATTCTGGTGAACGACGTAACCGAATTTTTTCAGCTAAAGGAAAAATATGAGTATTTATCGTTACATGATCCCTTGACAGATCTACCTAACAGGAGATATCTTCTTAAACAGCTTGAACATTTGTGTATACAAGCTACTAGGCATGGTAGAAAATTAGCGGTTCTATTCATTGATATAGATAATTTTAAGGAAATTAATGATTTCTATGGTCATGAAATAGGGGATAAAGTGCTAATAAAAATTTCCCAAGCAATAAAATATTGCTTAAGGCCAGGTGATGTAGTCGCTAGAATGGGAGGAGATGAATTTATAGCTATCCTTGATGATATGTCCAAAGTAGAAGATATTCAGATGGTCTGTAGAAGAATAATGGATAGTTCTAGAAATTTCGCTAAAGATTTAAATATAGATGTTACTATCAGTATCGGTGTTTCTGTGTATCCAGACGATACCACCAATCCCGAAGAATTAATAGCTTTTGCCGATATAGCTATGTACAAAGTAAAACAGGAAGGAAAAAATAATTTTGAATTCTATTCAAAACAATTTTCTGATAAACTTAGAAATAGGGTGAATATGATAAACAGGCTTATAGAGGCAATAAGAAATAGAAGTTTTCTTGTTTATTACCAACCAGTTGTAGATATAAAGGACATTGAATTTTTTGAAGACGAAGAAAAAATAAGAGAACAGATAGTTAGACGTGATTTGATTATTGGGGTAGAAGCTCTGGTAAGGTGGATTGATAACGGCAGGTTAATACCTCCTATGGATTTTATTCCCCTTGCTGAAGATACTAATCTTATCGTCCCCATAGGTATGATAGTTGCTGATATTGCTACGCAGCAAATCTCTCAGATCAACAAAAAACTTTTTATTAACGTTTCATCTAAGGAATTTGATTATCCGCTTTATTTTGATAACTTTCTGAAAATTCTAGATAAAAATAATTTTGATGCCAGAATGTTAAATATTGAAATAACGGAGAGTGTTATAATGAGGAATATTGAGAGTTTTATGAAGAATTTGGAGACCGTTAGAGCTAGAGGTGTCGAAATTTGTATCGATGACTTCGGAACAGGATATTCCTCTTTTTCTTCTTTAATAAATATTCCTGCAAATACTATAAAGATAGATAAGTTTTTCACTCATTCCATGGATAAGAATGACAAGGTAAAAAGAATAGTCAAGACTATAATAGATATAGCAAATGTTTTGGGATTTAATGTAGTTGCTGAAGGAGTGGAGACTACTGAGCAGCTCAAGATTTTAAGGGAATATGGCTGTAACTTTGCACAAGGATTCCTATTTTTTAAGCCTATGCCGTTTGATGAATTAAAGAAAATAATTGCACCTACCGGAAAGGGTGCAATATAAATACCCGGTCAGAAGAAAAACAAAATGGATAAGATAGATGGGGAATTGATTGAACAGATAGAAAAGAGTGATGAACCGACCATCAGGGTAATAGTTCAAACCTATGATGGTTGTAAGGAGGAAGAGGATAAGAAACTTGTTAAATCTGTCGGTGGTGAGTATTTGTTTGATTTACCTATCATAAGTGCTTTTGTAGCTAAACTTCCAAAGACAGGAATAAAGTTGTTAGCTTTGAACAAGAGGGTTAAGAAGATATTTTATGATAAGCCGGTTAGTTTATAATGAAAGTTGGTATAGTATCGAATAGTCCTGGTGAGGTTGCTGGTTGGGCTATACCTGCCTCATCAATCCTAAAAAAAATAGGATCAAAAGTTGATCTGTACCTTACACCCTGTGTTTTCTCTACCAAGAAAGAATATGAAGTAGCTCTTAGGTACGGCAACTTCAATACTATATTTCCCCCAGAGCAAACCATACAGAAAATATTTTTTAAATCTCCTAAGTACGATATCTTTTTCCACATGGGAGGAGAAATATGGTATTCAACAAGGTTTAGAACAAAAAAGCTTTTTTCTTACGGATGGGGAACTAAAAGTCTAGATAAATATTTTGAAGCCTACTTGGTTCCAAACCAATATTACTATAGAAAACTCTTAGATCGAAATATAAGTTCTGGAAAGATAATCAAAATAAAAGACTTAACGTTTGAAAAATTAAAGCCACAAGAATATAATATTAACTCCAATTTAATTGGTTTCATGTTAGGTAGCAGAGAAGTAGAGTTTTGGGGACTATTAGAAATCTATCTCGATGCCATAAAATTTATAGATCATCAATACACCTTCATATTCTTTGTTTCACCTTTTATTTATCATCTTTTCAAAGACTATGAAGATTTTATGAGTAAAGTCAATTATTTTGTTAGCAAAAAAACGGGAAAATATTCTGAGAGATTGAGATTTGTTATAGAGGAGTGGGAAAAAATAGACCTGTTGCCTAAGCTAAAACTACTGGTAACTATTCCTGGTACAAAGACCAACGAGGCTGGTTATTTGGGAATACCACAGCTGGTTATTTTACCCGTTCAGAAACCAGAATACATTCCCATATGGGGCTTAGGAGGATGGCTGGATTTCCTCGGAAAAATAGGTAAAAAAATAAAAGGATACATCGTATCGAAATATATAAAAGATAAGATACTAACAGGTAAGAGATTCATAGCTATGCCCAATATAATAGCCAACCAAGCAATTATACCTGAATACGTAGGCAATATCCAAGGATATGACTTAGCAAATAAACTAAACCAGATTTTAGCTAATCACTCTTTTCTTATCGATATTTCCAAAAAACTAAGAAGTATCTATGAGGAATGGGAAAAACAGAGCATTAGTTTTGAAGAGTTTACTAGAAGAATATTAGAAGTTAATGGAGGTAAAAATGGTTAAGAGTATTGCTTTTATATGTGTTGGTAACTCTGCAAGAAGTCAGATAGCCGAAGCTATAGCTAAAAAAATGATAAAAGATAGAAACCTAGACTTAAAAGTATATTCAGCAGGTACAAATCCTTGTGGGTATATTAACGCAATGGCAATAAGAATTCTAGAAGAGCAAGGTATTTCTATAGAAGGTCAATATTCAAAGGGGATTGAAGATATACCCTTACAAGAGATTGACCTTTTTATTTTGGTATGTGAACAAAGTAACTGCCTTAATTTACCCGGTAAGAAAGTTATTCACTGGTTTTTACCAGATCCCTTTTACTACGAACAGTTTTACTTCATAACAGAAAGTCTTAAATCAAAAATTCAGGAACTGTTAGATATGATTCAGATGGGTAAAATATAAAAAGTAAGATGTGGGGGTAGATTAGAAGTGAAAAAGATAGGTATCACTATGATTGAACTTTTAGTTTCCATAAGCATTATAATAATATTCTTTGTTTTGCTTTCGACATCTTTGATTTATTTTTATAGATTTCCTACGTTCGATATTTTCAAGGATGCATCGACGTACAGAACGATTTTCTTTGAATTATCCAAAACTCTAAAAGAAGCAGATGAAATTAAAAACATATATAATACTTCATCAGTCAGTGCTATATATGTTCAGGTTGAAGACAGTATTTATGCTTATAGGATAAATAGAGTGGTTTCTAACAGAAGGTTAGAAAAGTCGGTAGATAGAGGATATACTTGGTTTTTTGTTCCGAATACTTCTAATTTGCAGGATATAGTATTTAAAGCTCCGGTGCCTTATAGTCAAGCAAAGATAGTTTTCGTTTCCCTAAAAACCAACTATCCCAATTATAAAATTTCTAAATTTCATCAATTTGCCGTAAAAATAAGAAAAGAAAAAGAAAAAAGATATGTTATAGCTGGGATTGTGAATTCTAATATTAATCCAAACAATAATAGGGTTCAATATACCTTAGGTGGTGCCGCTAACTGGCAGAATTTTTTAAATATATCAAATAGATTTTCTCCAAATTTTCTTAACATAGATACTTTCGTTACTTCTTCTTATAACAGTATTCAGCCTATTAGGATTCAAACAGATAATAGGTATCAGTTGTGGTACTTTTATAAGCAGAACTATAATTCTAGTTTTGGTTATACCTATCTAGATACATCAGGTGATTTTCAGAGGGGTAGTACAGACACTATTCCTGGAGCCGATAGAGATTGGTTGAAAATCGTAAATGTTGGTAATTACTTGTATACTGCCTATGCTGTTATTGAGAAATTATATAATCCTTCTACAGGAAGCTGGGAGGACTATTATAGTGTCTATTTTGCCTACAAAAAATTAGTTCCCAATTATTGGCAGAATAATGTTAAATCCTCTTGGCTTAAAAAGAGAGTATACAGTATAAGGAGAGTAGATATTAGCGGGGGAGATATTAAGTTTGTAAGGTTTTCTTACGGAAATGCAGCAGGTAACAAATTTCATATAACTTTCTGTACAGTTATCTCACAACTTCAACTGAATGCGAATAATTACCCTAGTGACTTTTACTACCTCGGAAGTAAAGATGGCAAAAATTGGAATTCAATAAATATTGACAAGACCTTAGTTTCAAAAAATATTATACCTATAGATAAACTCAATCCTCTTTTTGTTGTACCATTAGTTGATACTTCCAATAAGCGTCTACACTTTGTTTTTGTGAATTGGGGTAATTTTAATAATCAAGATATCTATAGAGTAGCGTATTTGTATACAGATGATTTAAGTAGTTTCTCTGCTATTGAGTACTTGAATACTGGTAGTTTACCAGGTCCTGCTTATAGGAATATTCTTAATCAACCTTTTGGATGTGAGGAAATACGAGATTTTGATGCTATTTTCTACAATGATTCAATATATATTGTTGTATCTGGGAGATTTAGGAGTTTAAGTATTCCTCGATTGTGGAATGGTCCAAGAGACAAAATTGCTATCTTATCCAAAAATATCTCCTCTGGCACAACAGTATATAATTTATATCCCAATCATTTGGATCCAACTAATATTACTTTTTCTAGTTGTTCATTAGCTATAGAAAGGAATTATATTCATATTATTGGTAATAATCGAAATACTTTTTATTATCTCAGGCAGTTGATATTGATTGCGATGACAGTTGACATGATCTCATCAACTTTTGGAAATCAGAATGCTTTATGTATAGATTCTTTTCATGATGGGAATTATTTACATTTTAGTTTTTATGATGTTAACTCAGGGGATTTGGATTACTACAGAATATTTAATCCTTTGAATCCATCGCTTGCGAAAATAGGTTCACGGTCAATTGACGATAACTTGGTTATTCCTTCAAATAGTATTGATGGTGAGCGACTGCTAGGTAGGGATATAGTCAATGGTGAAATGAGTGGGATTACGAGAGGTTCTGATGGTTATTTACACTTTTTAACGTATTGCCGTGACTCCTCAAGTTTAGGCGAGGTAATTTATATTTATCCTACTAATCCTTCTAATCCCATGCCAAATGCTAATGGATTCGACACTTTGCTGGTCCATGACTCTTCGTCATACTATAGATCCATAAATTGTGATGTCAACGATAACGGTAATTTCGTTGTAACCTACACCGATAATTCTGGTAACGAAGGATTACCTCCTCAGGCTAACAATATAAATGATCTGAAGATATACATCGATAATTTTCATACTGAGATAGACGGTAACAGGAGATTTGATACTGAAAATAATACTAACATATCCGGATCTTTAAGTTGTGGATTTCATAATGATGTAAAAATTGTTAATAATACAATTTATGTGGCTTATTTTGTATTAGACGGAGACATTTTACTCTTAAAATTTGCTAAGTCATATGATAAAGGAGAAACGTGGATTCTAGAAGAAGATTACCTATCAAAAACTTTTGTAATCAATAATCTATCTAGCAATGATATTAGTTTGCAAGTCAAGGGGAACATTATAAATGTTGTGTACAGGTATTATGACTTTTATTTAGGTGTATCAAAAAAGGAAAATGGCTACTGGAATACATATTTTCCTTCCGATGTACCTACCGGAGCGTTTAATATCCGTACTTTTCTCGACAAATCTAATAACCTCCATATCCTTAGTTTTGGAGATAATCAGAACCCAACTGAAAAAGTATATTACAGAGTATTCAGAAATGATACGAATATGTTTGAACTTTTTGATGGAATTGATACACTTAACTTAAGAGAGAAGTACATAACTTATGGGATACAAGCTATGGGTCCAACAGGAGATATATTGGTCGAGGATGATGGTACAGTATATATAGTCATTAGTACCCTAAGGAGTAATAATCTATATGGTGTGGATTTGCTTATTAGGAGGAATGGTATTTGGCAGCCACCTATAAGAATTCCTCCATCCTCACCAGTAAATTACCTACTCAATTCGCTGAGAATCAATAAATGGTAGAAATAGGATTGAAATTTATTCAGAGCTAGTAGGAGGGGTATCCCAAGTTAAAACAACATTATGTCATTCCTAGGAGTAAAGATTTACTTTACTTACATTGAAGAGGTTATAAAAAATTCAAAGTGAACTATATGTATGAATCTTAGTCTAATATTACCTATTTATAATGCTCAGGAATTCATTCATGATTCTCTGGAAAAGCTGGTTGAATTACTTGAAAAAACTGAGGTTCCAGAGATTCAGGTTATCCTTGTTAACGATGGAAGCGAGGATAATACCCTTGAAAGGATAAATAATTTTTTACAGAGTTATAACGGTAGAATAAAATTTGATCTTATTTCCTATGAAAAGAATAGGAATATAGGTTTTGCAATAAGGCAAGGAATAGAAAAAGTTAAGAATGAAGTGGTTATGATAATGGACTGTGATTTACCTTTTAAGCTAGATATAGTCACTCAATCTCTGATTCTTATTCGAAGTTGTGATATGGTTACAGTAGATAGAACCAAAAAGAAAGAGTCTTACAATGTAGGATTTCTGAGATTTTTGTTGCATCGTGGTCTAATTTTTATCATTAAGATCATTTTTGGAAAATACTTAAGGGGTATAGATGATTTCGTTGCTGGTTTTAAAGTTATAAAGAAAGATCTCTTGGATAAAATAAAGCACAATCTTTGCTCTAATACTTCCTTAATTCATTTCGAGATAATATTGCTTACTCAGTTGTTAAATTTGAAGGGAGCTAACTATAAGATTTGTTTTGTTTACCCTTATCTTAATGTAGATACCAATAAATTTTCAACTTATTCCTTTGCAAAAATTATAAAGACTGTGATGAAAATTTTGCTTGAGCTTATTGTGATAAAAATAAACCTAAGAAAGATTATCAATGAAAGGATATGAGGTTTTCGATATGGAGTTTTCAGAGGGCTAGTTATGATCATCCTCTTAAAAAATGTCATCTTTTTGAATAGCCATTACTTTGTTATAGGATGGTAGATATATGATCGAGAAGGTATATTTTCAAGATATTGATATTGATGGTGCTTGTTTTGGTTATTTAGGAGATAAAAGGGTTAAGGCTTATGGGGTTTTGCCAGGCGAAGTAGCAAAAGTAAAGATCATAAATAAGAAGAAAGAATTTTTTGAAGCTATTCCAATAGAAGTCATAGAGTCTTCCCCTTACAGGATAGATTCTGTAGAAGAACATTTTATTTCCTGTTCTCCCTGGCAAGTTATGGATTATAGTTATCAGTTGAGATTAAAGAAGCAGATACTGAGGAACATTTTTGGTGTAGAGGATTTGATTTTGGAACCTTCTCCCAAGATTTTTGGATACAGAACGAAGGTAGAGTTTTCTTTCTTTATTGATCAAAAAGTCAATTTAGCTTTTTTTAAAAGGGGAACCTATAAATCGAAATACAAATTAAGTTCTGGTTGTGTGCTTGCTTCTGAGAGAATGAATAATTTTGCAATTAAGATAGTTGAGTTGATTAACCGTAGTTCGTATGATTTTTCTTTACTTAAGGGATTTGTAATTCGTGAAAGTAAGTCCTATAACGATTTAGTCGGTTCTTTATTTGTAAAAAGCGAAGAAATCGAACTTAATGTTGATCTGGAGAAAAACGAAGGATTTTATGTCTTTTATTCCGATCCTAGATCCCCTGCTTTTGTCTTTACCAAACAGATAAATCACAAAGGTATTGATAAACTAGCAGAGGATATAAACGGATTGAAGATATTCTATGGAATCAAATCTTTCTTTCAGAATAATGTTTACCTATTTAAAAAAGCTATAAAGGACATGAAGTTTCAAATTGATCGGGTAAAGAAGATAATTGAGTTGTATTGTGGAGTCGGAACTATAGGTTTATCCTTTACCGATTTGGCCAAAGAAATTATCGGTATAGAAATAATAGAGGAAGCTTGTCAATTTGCAAGATTAAACGCAGAAGTTAACAACATAAAAAATTATACGATTATAAATGCTGACGTTGTTGATATTGATCGAGATTTATTAGAAGGTGCGGATATTTTAGTTATTGACCCTCCCCGAACTGGCCTCAATCCAAAGGTCATAAAAAAAATACTCGATTGCTTGCCAAATATCATACTATATCTTTCCTGTAATCCTTTGACTCAGAAAAGAGATTGTGAATTTCTCAGTGACAGGTACGCTATTGATTTTATAAAAGCTTACGATTTTTATCCTCATACACCTCATATCGAATGCCTAGTTAAACTTATCAAAAAAGGATCTTAGATGGAATAAGTGGAAGTATATTATAAACCCATAGGGGGATTGTACAGAGATGACAGGATTTATTAAAGTGTTTTTGATGACTATTTGTTTTGTCTGTATTTGGTTATTTTTTGTTAACGCTCAAGATAGGGTTTATAGAGCTGTATCGACAGACGGTAGTCCATCATTCCAAGAAGTTGTTTCACATATTTATGGAAACTCTTTTACCAATGATTCTGCTATATCCAATAGCTACGTGTTGGTTAACGAAAATCAGTGGTTATGGGACCATAATTTTGCAGTTTATGTTTATGACCAGATTTCTTCTACTTTTGTAAATAATGCTCAAATTACTAATCGGGCAGATTTCATCAATCGTACATATCCTAATAACTTCATGAATGTAGCTGCCTGGGTTGGTTATAATTGGAATTCAGGTAGTCAAACATCATCAATACAAAATAATGGAATATTAGGGAATATCATATATTTGTCTAACCATAATGGGGGAAATTTCTTCAATTACTCCTTGTATTCTTCCAATTCTAATCCCACAATCATTAACAGAGGCACCATTGATAACATTATCGATATATCAGATTCTTACAATATACAGAATTTATACAACTTTTCCATGAGTTCATATAATTCACAAACTAGAGACATAATTGAAAATTATGGAGAGATAAATAATATCATAAGAGCTAATAATCTACAAATATCAAACTCTTCCTCTTATCAGGGGATATTCAATTACTCAATACATTCTTTCTCAGAAAATTCTCTGGAAGTCAGTATTAAAAATGATGGTACTATCAATACATCTTCTTATATTTTTTCATCTTTTTCTCCTGTAATAAGGAATCAAAGCATGCTGGTAGCTAATTTATCATCTTACTTATCCAGAGTGGAAATTTTAAACACTGGTTTCTGTGTCTCTAATTTGACGCTAATAGATTCGAACTCTAATGCTATTTCTAATGATGGCATTGCTATTTATAATTCTGTGGAATCTATTGTGCAGAATATTGGGAGTATAGATGTTAAAACCTCTCTAACGAATTCTAACTTTAATAATATTTCTATTCATGGTATTGCTACTTATAATTCTACGCAATCTATTGTACGGAATACTGGAAGTATAGTTGTTAATACCTTTTTAGATTCTAGTTTTACGGGAGAGATTAAATCAATCTCTGGTATATATTTTGAAAATATAGGTTCTGGTAGTATTGAAAATATAGGAAATATTAGTATGTTAGGAGATTTACCTAATAATTATGTTGGTGCGGGGATAAGATTATATCAGTCTGGATTTACAAGTCCTATCCGTATATCGACACCTGTTTTGATGGACCTTGATCCAGGTTATAGGAGTATAATACTTGATGGATCGAATGCAGAGTTATTGAGTTTTGGTCTTTATATCGACGGTGATCCAACTTCACCATTGTACACCAGACCAATATTACTAATGAATTCATCTGAACTTAATCTAAATAACACCATCCTTCACTTGCATATAGGTAATAACATACATTTGAATAAGCCATATTATATTATAGAAAATCAGGGATCTATTGTTACCGGAGAATTTGATCCCAATTTCATAAGGTATTTCAATATTACTAATCCTAGCATAAATGTGGGATGGTACAATGGTCTAACCGGAGGAGATGAAGTGGCAATAATATTCACCTATGATCCCAAGATGAGTATATCTAATAATCAACAAATAGCATACAGCTTAGTATATAGAAATCTTTCAGATAGTCTCAGAGATGTCATAATAAATGATTATCATAATTTAACCAGTTCGATAGATAGATGGCAGATAGGAAGCTACAAATTCTATGAGGTAATAGAGGGCGAAAAACTTGGATTCGAAGCTAAAGTATATGGAAAGAACATAATGATAAATAGGATAGGAGAAAAGTACAAGTATGGAGGTATAATTTCCTTTGGCAAAATGGACTCAGATAGTACAGAGTACTCAGATATGATCTACAGAGCAAGAGGTAAATATTTTGGTTATGGGGTATATGGTCTAAAGGAAATCGGAAACGGCTATCTAGTTGGCATATATCATAGGATGAAAATGGACACTAAGTATAACAGTTATACTGGATTGAATATGGACATTCAGGAGAGATATAAGGATAAAGTGGATATGAGTAATGCTAAGATAGAATATGGTTTTGGAAATAGAAGCAGGATAGTATTGGGTTTATCAAAGACGATAATAGAGGGGTACGGATATGAGACAAATGCGGATTATCAGTTGTGGAATAGAAGGGTAGAAGTAGAGAGTTTGGACTCTACTGAAGGGTATATTGGATTCGATATACTTGACAAGACCAAAGAAGACTCATATTATTTCACGATAAGGCTATGTCAGATACTTTCAGGTGATACCGTATCATCGTATGAGGAGCTTCAAGGAAATCGGGAAAATATCTCACAAAAAATACCACGTACTAATTTGAAGCTAGGTGCATATTACAAAACTTCATCGAATATATTCTTGGGATTAAAAGCAGAAATCAACAAGGATTATCAAAAATATGCAATAAAGGTAGGAAAATATTTTTAGGGGATTAGCTTTAGTCGAGTTGTGTTAGACTCTAGTTAAGTACTGTTGGTGCCCTTGCTTATGTGATTATTTAGGGAAGGATCACTTCAAAAAGGGATTATAGATTTTTTCATGTTTTATTGTTGTTGATTCTCCATGACCAGGTAAAACAATCATATTTTCGGGTAGTATCATTATTTTTTGGTTTATACTGGTTATGAGTTTGTCGAAACATCCTCCTATTAGGTCGGTTCTTCCTATCGATTCTCTAAAGATTGTGTCTCCTGAGAAAAGTACTCCATCTATAATCAGTGATATGCTTCCCTCGGTGTGACCTGGTGTATGTATGACTTCAATCTCGAATTCTCCTATTTTTACTCTACCCTCTTCTATATGAGAATATTCAAATTCAGGATATTCTGTAAATCCATACTCTTTATATATTTGTTGAGATATTTTTATTTGTATGTCATCTAGCTTATTCATGAATGGTTTTATTTTTGTGTGAGTGATTAGATTTTTTACTCCACATATGTGATCTACATGCCCATGGGTTAGAATTAATCCAACGAGTTCAAGGTTATTATTTTTTATAAAATCTATTATTGGCTTACTTTCTGTACAGTCTATAAGCAAAACTTTACCGTTTTTAATGATGCAATAATTATTGGTATAGAATTCGCTTAATGTGAATCTGAATATGTTGGGTAAAATTTTTTCCATGTTAGTTTTTTGTATATACCATTATTTGAGGTGTTAAATCTTGGATAATTTCGTAGCAGTATTGATATCTTTTTTTTGGATCTTTTTCTATCATTTTTCTTATTATCTTCTCTATGTCTGGGGGTATATAGGATTCTGAGTGTATGTTTGTACTTATTGGGTTATTTAGCATATGTGCTTTAAAGATTGCGTATATGTTATCTGAAGGTTCGAAGGGAAGACTACCTGTTATCATTTGATATACTATTACTCCGAGAGAGTATATATCTGATCTGTTATCTACTTTGTTGTTTTTTATTTGTTCTGGTGACATATACCATGGAGTTCCCACGAAGTCTTGAGTGAGGTTTAGGGCTTTGTCTAGTTTTTTTGATATACCGAAGTCAGTGATTTTTGCTGTTCCATCATTTCTTATCATAATGTTTTCTGGTTTAAGGTCTCTATGAACTATTCCTTTATGGTGAGCATAATCTAGTGCTTCTAGGAGTTGTATCCAGATTTTTAGTGCTTCGTTTAGGGATAGCTTTTTTTTCTCTTCCAGGATTTTACTTAGGTTTTTGCCTTCTACGTATTCGAAAGCTAAGAACGGTTGGTCTCCCTCTATATCATAATCAAGCATCCTAATTATGTTTGGATGTGTAAGAATTTTATTGATTTCTATTTCGTTTAGTATTCTTTCTTTGAACCATGTTTCTGAAAAGAGGTGCTTATGTAATAGTTTTAGTGCTACTATGGACTTATTTTTGATGTTTTGTGCTTTGTATACTACTGAGGTTGCTCCTGCTCCAAGTTTTTCCAGAAGAATGTAATTAGATACCCTTGGATTGGAAGAAGTGTCAAACGATAGCTTTTGAACTTTACCTTGATCGATCCTTTTCAGATTTACTATCACTCTCTTATTCCTGTAACGATAGATCAAATACGATATTGCAATTAACAATAATAGTAGATATGGTAATAACTGCAAGTATGGGTTAGGTAGTTTATTTTCTAGAATTACTATTCTTTTGTACTGTGGGAATCTATTCTTTATGATTCCTGGTGTGATTTTTAATCTTATGTTTTCATCTTTATATTCTTTATTCTTCTGAAAGCTGACACTGATTTCTGAAATCATTGTTTGTATTCTATTTATTTTGCTATCTATTTCTTCTTGTTTTAGATCACTTATGTTATACTCTTGTTGACTGTTTAACTCTATAGGTATGATAATCGTGTTTTCATTTGTCTGAAAGTTTTTGTATTCAGTGTTGTTGAATAGAATCTTGAAGTTAAGGGATTTTATATCTTCTATTTTTTTAGATGCTGTGTTAAAAATAGGCAATACTACATCAAATTTAGAGGGAGGTATTTGAATACGCAAGTATGTGTCTTTATTTATTTGACTGGATATTCTTATTTTCTTGAGTTGAGGGTTTTCAGGATGAATATATATGTTAATACTGCCGGGTTCTATATTCTTAAATATAGCCCTTGAAGAATTCTTAACTATTTCTTTTAGACCGTTGTTTTGTATTTCTATGTATGATGGTATTTCTTGATTCTGTATATTTGTCACGTGTAATTCTAAGGTAATTTTTTTGTTTTTTAGTTTTTGTTCTTGAGGTGGGGTGTTATGCGGATAGGTTATATAATTCTCTACACGGTAGGAGCTATTTTTATTTTGTTGATTATTATTTCGTTGATTATTATTAGCTTTTTTTTGTTTATTTTGTACGTTTACTTTATAGGTAGGTTTTGAGGATTCTATTGTCTGAGGTTCTTCTGTTTCTATAAGTAAACTTTTATTGGCGTTTACTATAGATATTAGCAGGATTAATATGGTTATAAAGAATGTTTTTTTCATCTTGTATATAATTCTGAGAGGAGGGAGTATATGTCTGCTACTTTTTCGATGATTTGGTTTATTGTTTCTTGATCTGCTCCGTTTTTTATTGCTTCGAATAGTTCTCTTTCGACGTCTTTTAGGAGTTTTCTTGCTCTTGATATGTTTTCGTAGTATGATTTTTTTTCTGATATTCCTAGGCTAGTGAGTTCTTTTTTCATTTCTTCTCGGATATCGGTGTAGGATTTGTTTCTTTTTCTTCTCAGTCTGTTTACTGCTGCTGCCATCATACCTGCTGTGATCATGCAGTGTTGGTTTTCTTCTGCTTCTCCTTTTGGTAATCTGGGGTCGTTTCTAGTATCTGTATATTCTTCTACCATTTTTTTTGCGTCTTTTACTAGTTTTACTAGTTGAAGTTTTACGTATATTTCTGCGTTATTGGGTTGTAGTTGGAGTTGGAGATTAAGAAGTCTTTCTAGGTTTTGTATTGTTCTGGCGTCAGAGTTCAGCCATGTATTTACGAATCTTTGTGTAGAGTTTTCGTTGATATTCGAATTTTGTATTAGATTGAAGTTAGATGAGGGGTTTAGGATTCCGTTTACCCAGTTTCTTAGGACCCCTTTTAGGGTTTGCAGTTCCTGTTTGTAAAGATAGGTCTGTTGTTGATTTGATTGTACTTGTTTTTGGGGATTTCTTAGAAGATTTATTCTTGATATTTGTGATTGCTGGATTTGGTCCTTGGTTTGTTGTTCTTTCGTTTGTTCTTCTTTGGTTTTTTGATCTCTTTTTATTTCTTGTTGTATTGTTTTTGTGTCTTTGGTTTGGTTAGGTTGTGATAGATTTCTCTGTGTTTCCTGGGCTTTACCTGTAAAAGAAGCTTGTGTATTTTTTATCCTGTTTATATTTGTATTGTCCATATCCCTATATCCTCACTCAGTTAGTTTAGTTCGTTTTATAAAAATAAGATTAAATATATGTGAAAAAAATGTTACAATTTATCCAATATAATATTTTGTGATGGAATGTAAGGATTCCTTATTGGAGGGAAAGTTTATTGGTTTAGAGAATATATAGAATTGAGCGGTAGTAGCTCAGTGGTAGAGCTCCTGCCTTCCAAGCAGGAGGTCGCGGGTTCGAGTCCCGTCTACCGCTCTCCATACAATGATCAACCTACTCCTGAAATCCAACAAACCAACTGTTCTCTATACAGAAAGCCCAAAATTAGCAGCCATTATAACCCAAGATATAATACAACAACAAAACTATAGATATTCTTCAGAAATAGATGAAAAAACGATTATAAATTGTTTTAACTATAAAGAGGCAAAGAAAATTGCTACTAAAATTAAAGAAGACACCATAATAGTTTGTACGTTTGACCTATCTGTCTGGGATGAACTAAATCCAAATTTACAAAAGATTAACCTTGATAATCTAAGTGATGAGGATAAAATAGTTTTAATGTCTAACCTAGTCTTTTCTAGTAAAAGATTACGTAAAGCTTTTTCTTCATCTTTCTGGATAAACCTTCTTAGAATATTATCAAACAGCTTCTTCGAATTACATTTTCTTGATAAGGTTATTAGTTTGTATTTCAACGACACCAAAGAGAAGATAAGCATAGGGAGAAGTTTTTTTAATGCTTTGATCGATTACTTTGAGGATAACTATTCTATGGATAATATCCTGGATATTTATCCACCTTCGGAAGATACCGGTAGATTTCTATATTTTCTGACTAGCTCGGATTCACATAACAACCCATACAAAATATTCCAAGAAGTAGATATGCTAGAGAGATTACACTACAAATATAAGCTACTTGCAGAGTTCTCAACAAAACAAATAGAAAATCTAGTGATCTCAAAAGAGCTACCAATGATACAAAAAATCATTGGTGTTTTCAATCAATATCTAGGTAATCTTGTATATATAACTTCTCTGAGAAGTTTCCCTGATTTTAACGATCAATCTATAATATACAATCTTAGTCTTAGCGATCATAGATCTCTATACCCCTTCTCATTAGTCTTTCTTCTTCTGGATAAAAAAGTTCTAGTTCTCAGGATAAACGATTATTACTTTTTGTTTGAAATCAAGTCATATAAGTATGGTAACATTGAAAATATTAAAGCAGTTTTTAGAAGATTTGGAATAGATTTTTCATATTTGGACATAATCTACTATTCATCTTCTGAAATCTACTCGGAGTTTATAAAATTGGTAATAGAATTGCTTAATACTAATCCATCTTTAGCTTATAATGTGATTGGTATGCCTTTGTTGGCTTTGGACTATGAGTACTACAACAATGTAGGATTTGTTTGTATGGTTGTAGATAGATTGGATTTAGCTGAAAAGAATTTCAAACAATACCTTAGCTCTGTTCCCAATGATTTCCTTGTTAACTACAATTTAGCCACTACATACTGGTTAACTAAAAGATATACAGAAGCTTTACAGATAATCAGTAGGTTATTAAATTTGTTCAATACTAGCAGGATTTTTAGTGTTATCATTCCAATATATCCTTTTCGCAAAAAGACAATATTATATGATATAGAATCTATAAACCTTTTGAAGATAAGTTATGCAAATCTTTTGTTTTTAAATGGAAAAAGGGAAGAAGCGTTGAATATTTTAAAGAAACTTTTACAAGATGGTATCACTATTAACATCAGTCTAAAAACTTATCTTGAAGAATCTCTGAGGTATATAAATGAGAATAGTAATCCAGAGGGTAATTAACTCTTTTGTGAAAGTTGACGGCAAGTTAATTAGTTCTATAAATAGAGGTCTAAATTTACTGGTCGGTTTCTCTAAATCTGATTATCCTTCTATTTCATCTGATTTTAGCAAAATAATCGATAAGATTTTGAATCTTAGAATATTCGAAGATGACAAGGGGAAGATGAATTTATCCCTTATTGACGTGGATGGAGAAGTTTTACTAGTTTCTCAATTCACTTTATATGGAAACATTTTCAGTGGTAGGAGACCCTCTTTCGATAAAGCTTTGGAATATGATAGAGCTAAGGAGCTATTTCTTAAGCTGCAGGAGGAGTTCAGTAAAAGATGGAATAAAGTAAAAGTGGGAGAATTTGGGGCTCATATGGAAGTCGGAATTTTCAATGACGGTCCTGTTACCTTCATACTCGATTGGGAGGTGAAAAACCCATGAAGGATATAAAAATATCAAATTCTGCTCTTATTGTGGTGGATATGCAAAATGATTTTTTACCTGGTGGAAGTCTTGCAATACCTAACGCTGACACGATAATACCTGTGATCAACGAATACATCAGATTCTTTGAGACCCAAGGATTACCAGTTGTGTACACTCGTGATTGGCATCCCGAAGATCACTTATCGTTTAAAGAAAATGGTGGGCAATGGCCCAGGCACTGTGTGCAAAATACTCCCGGCTCAGAATTCCACCACAATCTATATTTCCCTAAAAACTATATCATAATCTCTAAAGCCTATGAACCCCAACTAGAAGCTTACTCAGGGTTTCAAAGCACTGACCTGGATCAAAAGCTGAAAGATATGAATATAGAAAACCTATTTGTTTGCGGTGTTGCAACTGACTATTGTGTCTTTCATACTGTCATGGATGCAATTAGATTGGGTTACAAGGTATATTTACTTGTCGATGCTATCAGAGGAGTGGATCTGAATCCAAATGACAGTGAAGAAGCAATAAAAAAAATGATCAATGCTGGTGTCGAACTAATAGTCTTTGAGGAATTATTCCAGGCAGTATGAGAATTTACAATACTTTGACGGAGAGGATTGAAAATTTTGAGCCTATTAATCCCCCAGTCGTCGGTATATATGCCTGTGGACCTACAGTCTATGACTACCCACACATAGGTAACCTAAGAACTTTTTGTTGTGTCGATTTTCTAAGAAGAACTCTGGAGTACTTTTCTTACAATGTAAAATTAGTTATTAATATAACAGATATAGATGACAAGATAATAAAGGCTGTAAACGAGACTAATACTTCCCTCAGGGAATACACGTCCAAATATGAAAAGTATTTTTTTGAAAGCATAGATAAATTAAATATTAAGCCTGCTAGTTTCTATCCCCGAGCTACAGAGCATATAAATCAAATGGTCGAGATTATTAAACTACTTTTGGAAAAGGGTATAGCCTATAAAGCCGAAGATAATAGCATATATTTTTCGGTATCCAAGTTTGAGGAATACGGTAAACTAAGCAAGATAGATAGGTCTAATTTGAGGAAGGGAGTTAGAGTAGATATCGATCAGTATGATAAGGAGAATCCTGCCGATTTTGCTCTATGGAAAGCTTATAGTAAAGAAGATGGACAAATTTTTTGGGATTTGGATATAGGAAAAGGTAGACCTGGGTGGCACATAGAATGTAGTGCTATGAATCGACATTACCTGGGTCAACCATTTGATATCCATGCCGGTGGAGTAGACTTAATATTTCCCCATCATGAAAACGAGATAGCTCAATCTGAAGCTGCATACGGTAAAAAACTTGCAAATTATTGGTTCCACGTCAATCACCTGATTGTTGATGGTCAAAAGATGAGTAAATCTCTTAACAATATACTGACTATAAAAGATATACCAAACCCCATGGCTCTAAGGTTACTGTATCTTCAGACACACTACAGGAACAAGTTGAATTTCACTTTTGATAGTTTAAAATCGGCTGAAAATGCTCTAAATTCCCTGGATTCTTTCGTCAGGACTTTGATTGATATAAAGACATACTATGAATTTGACGATAACAAAAGTGATACGAACGAGTATATTAGGTCGATAGGTCAGAAGTATAAATATAGTTTTGAGGAAGCTCTTAAGGATGACCTCAATACTCCCCGAGCAGTCTCCTACCTCTTCGAGCTTTCCAACGAGTTTTTCTCTTTTCTTTCGAAGAACCCAAAAGAGGTTAGATATTCCGAAGCTGTATACCTGATCGATATTATATCTGAGTTTGATAAGGTCTTGGGATTAAAGTTGCTCGATATCCCAACAATTCCAACCGAAGTACAAGAATTACTTATCGCAAGGAAAAAGGCAAAAGCTGAAAAGGACTATATCCAAGCCGACAACATAAGAAACAAAATACGAGAGATGGGATATATTGTCGAAGATACTCCTTGGGGAACAAGATGTAGAAAAGCATGAACCTCTCTCACCTAAATCCCAAAACTATACTCTTCTCTTACCAGCAGGCAAAAGAATATATAGATAGTATTATCCAGAATAATGGGAAGGAAGTCGTCATTACCCTGAATACCGAAATGTTTGTCGATTCTATGGAAGACTTCGAATTTAGAGATATAATTAATAACTCTGCTGTTGTGTTAGAATCGAACGGGATATGCTACCTATTTTCTAAAAAAAATGGTATTAAGGTCAATCCATTAAATGGAATAGATTTGGCTGAAAAACTTATTGCTGAAGGTTATAAAGTGTTTATCTTAGGATCAAAACAGGAAAACGTTGAAGCAGCAGTAAAAAATCTTAAGCAAAGATACATAAAAGCGAATATAGTTGGATATCACAATGGATATTTTGATCAAAGTGAGCAGGTGATAGATTATATAAACAAAGTTGAGCCACAGGTGTTACTAGTTGGAATGGGAAGCCCAAAACAGGAAAAATGGATATACAGAAATTTAGATGAATTACGATTTAATATTGGCATTGGTATTGGAGGTAGTATTGATGTTTGGTCGGGGTTTGTTAAAAGAGCACCTGACATTTTTAGGAGATCGAATTTAGAGTGGGCTTACAGAATATTTACTGATTTTAAAAGGTTACCTAGACTTAAAAAACTGCTGAAATTTGCCATGATGACTGCTACTGGGAGGATATGATGGTGAGGGTAAGAAAGGATTCCGTTGGTATACTGGGATTATCACGTAGTGGTCTGGGATGTGCAAAGCTATACAGTCACCTGGGATTCAAAGTAAGAGGATTTGACGATAATTATAATCTCACTATTCCTCAGGAATATAGCCAGTATTTCTATGAGGTTTATCTAGGAAAACAACCACAGTACGTTATCAACGAGATAAAGAATTATAAATTCTTGGTTGTTAGTCCTGGGGTTCCTTTTGACCATCATATTATTCAGTTTGCTAAGTCTGTCAAGGTTCCTGTCATTTCTGAGGTAGAAGCGGCTTATAAAGCTATTCCTCAAAAAAAGATGCTTATAGGAATAACGGGAACCAACGGTAAAAGTACAGTTTCTGCATTGACTTACCAATTGATAAAAGCTCATGATGATAATAACATATACCTTGGTGGAAATATAGGCTATCCTTTCTCAGAGATAGCTTATCAATGTATAGGAATAGATGATCCAACGATTATCCTCGAACTTAGCTCTTTTCAACTAAAAATGACAAACTATCTGAGAACCCAAATAGCTCTTATCACAAATATAACTTCTGATCACCTAGATAGGCATATCACTCTTCAAGACTACGTATCTTCAAAGTTGAAATTGTTTTATTTTCAATTGAAGAAAGACTACTGCATTATAAACATTAACGATGAGAATACGAATAAACATATTGATCGTAGTGTCCTAAAGTCTGCCATAAACTATTTCAGTAGGAATTATATCGATCTTTCTACGATTAGAAATGGTCTTTTCAAGGCTTTCTATAGAGATGGTGTGATTTTTATTAGAAATCTAAAGAAGCAAAGAGATGTTTTTCAATTAGATCTTTCAGAGGTTAACAATCCTATTTTCAAACAGGAAGGGATATATTTGGATAATCTCATACCCTCTTTGTTAGCTTCTTTCATTTATCTAAAGGTTATAAAAAAGAGTGACATGGTGGATAGGAAAGTAGTTGAGGTTTTGGATAATTTTGCTCCTTTGGAGTACCGATTGAAGCCTGTTACCAGTTGGGCAAATATAGAATTTTTCAACGATAGTAAGGCTACAAATTTAGCTGCTACTAAGTCTAGTATCGAAACAGTTAAGAATTATTTTATTAAAAATGAGGTCAGGAGATATGGTATAATACTTTTGATAGGTGGGGTTCCTAAGTATCCATCCAAAGAAGAACTGTGGAAGGAAATTGAACAATTATCTTATTCAATCAAGGATGACATAGTAGGGGTAATCAGTTTTGGCAAATACGCAGACATATTTATTAGCCCATTTATCAAACAATCTTGTAAGTATATGTATGCTTTTAATAATTTGGAGTCAGCTTTTTATAAGGCTATTAGTTTAGCTTGTTTAGAGAGGGAGAATTTTGATAGGATAGCTATACTTTTAGCTCCTGGGGGAGCTAGTTTTGATGAATTCAAGTCAGCCGAAGAAAGGGGAAAATGGTTTGAAAAATTGGTTGAATCTTTCTTGAAACAGGGTATAGTTCCGCTAGGTGGGTAATAGCGGTATATAAGTCCCACGAGGGAAGCAAAATGTATAACAAGATATTATTGATTGGTAGGGTGGTTAACGATCCTACGCTAAAATATAGTCAGCAAGGGAAAGCAGTTGCTAGCTTTTCTCTTGCCGTCGAAAGATCTCAAGAAGAAACAGATTTTTTTGATATCATAGCTTTTGACAAGCAGGCCGAAATAGCTTCAAAATATTTGACAAAGGGAAGATTGATAATGGTAGAGGGTAGGCTTCAAACCAGAAATTTCGAAGCTCAGGACGGAACAAAAAGGAAAATATATGAAATAATTGTCGATACCTTTAGAATGCTTGACAAAAAACCAGAGACAGACAAAAGAACAGATTACGATAAAAAATCCGAAGTAGAAAAAAAATATGATGAAAGAAAGTATGATAAGTACGAAAAAGAAAAGTATGAGAGAAAACCATATAAAACTTTTGACGAAGATTATGAAGAAGATGAAATAATTCAGGAAAGGACGAAGTTTGGTAGTATAAAATCTAAACATGATCATGGATCTTACAGATCTAGAAAGAGTGCAGAAGAAGATGAATTCGATGATTTCTTTTTTGACGAAAATTAATTAATGGATAGATCTTATCGGGTCGTTATTCTTTTTGGGGTTTTAAGTTTTCTGGGAGATGTGATTTATGAAGGTTCAAGATCCATCTTAGGACAATATCTATACATTCTCGGTGCTTCATCGCTAGCTATAGGAATCATCTTTGGTTTAGGAGAGCTGATTAATTTTATCTTGAGATCTATTGCTGGATACCTTGCAGATCGTACCAATTCTTACTGGTTGATGTTGGGTGTCGGTTATGGTTTGTTAATTTGTATTTCTTTGATAACCTTTGTTAACGTGTGGTACTTTGCTGGTTTATTATTTTTATTTGAGAGGTTAGGTAAAGCTATCAGAACTCCGGCCAGGGATGTTCTTTTAGCTCGGGTTTCAAAAGGTATAGGTTTGGGGAAAACTTTCGGAATTCATAAATTTATCGATCAATTCGGCGCAATATTAGGCCCAATCATAGTTTCTTATATAATACTAGTTGGCAGTTATAAACAAGCATTTTTTTTCATGATAATACCTTATCTTTTGGTTCTGCTCGTCATTTTTTTAATAAAGAGGTTATATCACTACGAGATCGGTTTTCATATGGAAAAAGGGGGTGATGTAGTATTTAAAAAGGGAGTTGTATATTTTTTGCTATCGATTTTTTTTGCAGGTATGGGATGTGTTAGTTTTGGTATTATGGGTTTTCATTGGAAAGCTAGTTCTGTTTTCTCTGATGCTATTATCCCAATTATTTATTCTTTTGGGATGTTGATAAGTGGATTTTTTTCTCTTTTGTTGGGAGTTTTGTTTGATCGATTAGGGATCAAAATTATTCTAATAGGCATTTTAGTTTCTATATTTTACCCATTTCTTACTTTTTCTAATTCATGGTTTTTAATTATTTTTGGAGTATTTTTGTGGGCTATTGGTTTGGGAGTAAATGAGTCTACTTTTAAACTAGGATTGGCTAGGCTATATGGAGTAAGTGGACAAACCTTTGGGATTTTTTATTCTTTGTATGGACTAGGGGTATTTTTAGGAGGAGTGTTTATGGGATATTTCTATCAATTTTCGATTTACTTTGTAGTTATATTTTCCGTTTTGTGTCAGTTTATTAGTTTCTGTATTTTTTGGGCTTTGTACAGGTTTTCATCTAGGAGTACTTTGTAGGGTGGTACTTATTTCGGGAGTTGATGGAAGAAAAAGTAAAAGTGTGGTGTAGATAGGAGGCCTGTAAACTTTACTGTTCTTGTTGCAGCCTTGTAATTTTTTAAATGCTTTTGCTTAGGATGATTTTGGTACGCTATTTTGAGGTTTTTTGTTGGTATGGGTATTGCTTGTGAACTGAGAGTTTATGAATGCGAAGTTTATAGATTTAGAAGGCAAAGAGAAGATTTTTGCAGCTAATAGTATTATGTTGGCATATTTGGGTGTTTATGCATGAGACATGTTTGCTGAAATATTAACCCAAAAACTTAAAAGCAGAAAAAAACTGTCATATTATTTTATGTTTTATTGATCGTTACTATGTTTTTGTACTTGTTACTGATGGGTTAAGAAGGGGTTTTGTTTTGGGTTATAGAATTAATAAGAAAGAGCGCCCGTAGCTCAGTAGGATCAGAGCATGGGATTTCTAATCCCAGGGTCGCAGGTTCGAGTCCTGCCGGGCGCGAAGCAAACCATCTATCTCACCACTGCACTGCATAAAAATGGACCATCTGGTTCTGAAGGTATCATTTGACACCGGTTGTAATTACTAATACATATGAATAAAATAGATTTTCTCTGTATAGGTGCTCATCCTGACGATTGTGAAATAGCTATGGGGGGAACCATAGCTAAGATGGTAAGTCAAGGATACAAAGTGATGATCTTAGATCTTACAAATGGTGAGCCAACTCCGATGGGGACTCCTGAAAAAAGAATGAAAGAAGCAAAGAAAGCAGCCGAAATACTCGGTGTAGATAGAATTACTCTTGATCTGAAAAACAGATTCTTGTTTGACAGTCTGGAAGCAAGATTTAAGGTAGCTTCAGTAATTAGAAAGTATAAGCCAGAGGTTATTTTTTGTCATTTTGAATTGGATGCTCATCCCGATCATATTCAGGCGTTCAATATTTCTTATGCTTCTAGATTTTACTCAAAGCTAACTAAGGTTCCTTTAGAAGGACAAAGTTGGTATCCAAAGAGAATTATCAGGTTTTTCTCTAATCATTTAAGAATAAACGTCACTCCCTCTTTTGTTGTGGATATAAGTGATTTTATTGAGAAAAAGATAGAGTCGTGCAAAGCTTACGAAAGTCAATTTAATGCTTTTAATGTGGAGGATTATATTAGGACGTTTGCTTCTTATTGGGGATTACTGGCTAGGACTAGGTATGCTGAGCCGTTTTATTTACATGAAATACTACTGTTGGATCCCTCTTCTTTGTTAGTTTAGTTGTATATATTATTTTTTAGCCCAGTTACCGAGTAAGTTATCCATTGCTTTATCTGCTGCGAAAGCTGCTACCCCTGCTCCAACCACTGCTCCTACTACGGTTCCGATGCCTGGTACAACTGATCCCAATGCTGCTCCTGCAGCTGCTCCTCCCAGGACGCCAGCTGCTGTTGATACCGTTGTTTCTAGTAGAGCTCTCTGGGGTTTTTTACCTTCTTCTAATCTGTCTTTGTAGTCTATTACTGCTGTTGCTGTTGCTACTAATGGTCCTGCTACTTTCGATATAGTTTTTATTCCTGACTTTGCTAATGATTCTGTAATTTCGAGGCTACCTTTTTTGATTCCATTGGTTTTTATTATTTCTACTCCTTTACTTGCTATCTGTTTTGTATTTTTTATTACTTCTCCTGAGGCTATCTTCTTAACGGACTCTTTCCCAATTTTTAGTGCTTGTAATTCACCGCTTTCTACTACTTCCGATGAGAACTCTCTAAGTATCTTTTTCGAACCTTGTTTTATACCATTTTCGAAGGGGTTTTGAATTTTGGCATTTCCTGCTAAATCTTTTACATCGTCTTTCAAGGATTGAATTCCTTCTTTAACAGATTTCTGTATTACTTTAGATATATTTTCTTGCTTTATTTCTTTTGCTTTTTTTGTGACCTTTTGTGCTATTGAATTGCTATTGGAAAGGATAGTCTCACTTATTTGCGCTTTTGATTCATCAAGGATATATGATCCCATATCCTTCAGGATGCTTCCTTGAGAATCATTATTTTGGTTTGATTTTTCACTACCTAGACTTTTTTCCCATTGCTGTATTATTTGTTCTTGTGTTTGAACTTTTTGATACTTATTGTGGATGTTAGTTTCGATTTGGGATTTTTGTTGTGTAGATGTAATATTCTTTGATTGTGTTTCAGTTGGGCTTTTTTCAGAATATCTATTCTGGTATTGGTATATATTTTGTTTGGTATTTTCTATCTTCTCCATGATGTTCTACCTTCTAATATAAATTGTTAGCACATTTCCCTTTTAAATGAATTAGAGATTGAAATAATTTTACATTTTTTTTACAAAAATATTTTGACAAATCCTGGGAAGACTAAAACTTTGTGATACCTATATAATGGACAAGTTGAGGTTTTGAAGAAAAGTTCTTATCATGTTTGTTGTATACATAACATTTTACTTCATAGAAAAAACAGAGTGATCTATAGTTATTATAGTCTATATGATCTATTATATGTGATTGTAAAACTATATACATTTCCCTTTTTATATTTATTTCCATTTGTTTTTGTTGGTTAGGAGATATAATTATTATTTTCCTTGGATTTTTTAGAAATTTATAGATGTATTTTGGTTCTTGTTGTTTACCTATGATTAAAGTTGATCCGTTGGCTTCTTGAGAAATAGATAAATTTTGTGCTAGTATTATTTCTCTTTCTATTTTGTTTAACAAGTTTCTTGCTTGTATAGTTGTGTTACTCATAAATGAGTATTTTCTATTTATTCTGCTATATAAAAGCATTACTTCGATAAGCATTAGAACTAGAATTGATAATATAGCAACGCTTACCATTAATTCAAGCAAAGTGAAACCCTTATTAATCTTGTACTTGTACATCAAATGCAAGGCTATCTCCACTGTTACTAGAAGAATTTGATGATGTTTGAATTTCCTTCTTTACGTAATAAAGATAAATTTTTAATTCATTATCTTTTGTTTGATTATGAATTTTGTAATTAACTGTAATTTCTTTTATTTTTTGTTTTATTTTTATTTCTTTTCCGTCATTTTGAATTTGATATAGTGTGCGCTCTACAGTATGTTGGTTCTGAGGAAAATCATTTGGTATAACAGAATTTATAATGACTTTAACGTTTATATCTTTATCATTGTCTATTTCCTCTTGAAGTTGAGATCTTGTTATATTGGGATTTTTTCTTACATGCAGTTCTATTTTTTTATTTACTAGATCTATATAGAATGAATTATTTTGGTTTGTAAATATGATCATATATGTAAAACTTATCGTAAGTATACATAATGCTATTACAGCTATAGCTATGAGTATTTCTATGAGAGTTAATCCTTTAGATTTCTTCCTTAACATCTATTCTTACTATTCTTGTTTTTAATTTTTTAAATACCCTGAAATTTGAGCTTCCGTAGCCTATGTATACTATGCAATCGAATGTGTATTCTGTACCTGTTTGTTTTGGTGGGGTGGAGTTATCAAAGATTGGTTCTTCTTTTATATTACTAACTTCATGATAAAATCCTCCTCCTACATTGCACAAAGCATGTATTTCATATTCTGCTATTATCTTCAATTTTCTATTTATTGGTAATTTTTTGTTTTTATCAACTATTAATTCCTTTACAAGAACATGATATTCTATGCTATTGTTTAATTTTACCTCTATATTTTTTATATTTTCACCTGGTCCGCTTTTTTGAGGATCTATATTTTTGTGTCTAACATCTTTTAATTCTATTATTACATTGTTTGCTTCATACATTCTTTTTAGTTCTTCGAATAAATCGTCTTGTAATGATCCACTACTTTCTTTTATTTTAGCGGTTAGTTCGTCTTCTATACTCTGCCTAGTTATGTTAGTAGATATTGTTTTTGAATAAGTTGCTTTGTTAGTGATTATTTCAACCATCATTTCTCCTGTAGTTATTTTCAGTATTACAGATGGACTTACATTATCTCTGTTTGGTTCTTCATTGTATGAAGATAGATTTTGAAATTTTACTACAATTTCTGGTTTTTCTATTTTTGTGAAATTATACTTATTTTGGGATTCAACATTGAATATTGGGTATTCTCTATCTAATTCTTTGAGTTGTTTTATTAATGATATTCTGTAATTAATATTACTGTAGTTAGGATAATAGAATTGATAATTCTCATTAGATTCTTTGGTTGAAAATATTATATTCCTGTTTGAGATATATACTATTGCGGTTATGCTGGTTACGAACATTACTATAAATAGTGCCAGTAGAAGCACTATTCCTTTTTTGGTGTTAACTTGTCTCTTTTTCATTCCATATCTATATTTTGCTTTTCATATCCTTTTTTCCTCGGTTTAGTTCATAGCTTTAGTTCATAGAATTAAATCTTTTTTAACATTTTGTTAATAATTTTGTAAAGAATAATAGGAGAAATTAAGACTGAAAGCAAATGTATAAGGGTGAAGAAAAATGGATGTTTTTAGAAGGTTAGACGAATTACTAAACACCAAACTGGAAGCAAGATTTAATAGAGTGAACGAAATATTTGACAATGTTGGTTCTTCAACAGTATCTAAAAGCGATAATAAACAGAAGGAAGAGTTTGAGGAAATATTTGGAAAATATCTTAATGATCAACCTCCTATGAATACTAATATAAAAGTTGAAGAGGAGATAAGGGATGCTGTTAGGGAAGCTTCGAGGAAATATGGAGTCGATGAGGCTTTGATATTGGCTATAATAAAGCAGGAAAGTGGGTTTAATCCACGTGCTGTTTCTCCTGTGGGTGCCCAAGGACTTATGCAACTCATGCCAGAAACAGCTAAAGAATTAGGTGTCACCGATCCATTCAACATAAGACAAAACATCATGGGAGGAACAAAATACATAAGACAAATGTTAGATATGTTTAACGGCGATCTTAAATTAGCTCTTGCTGCTTACAATGCAGGTCCTGGAAATGTCCAAAAATACGGAGGAATACCCCCGTTCTCAGAAACACAAAACTACGTATCCAAAGTCCTCTCCTACTACATCAATTTCAAAAACAATAACGCATAGGAGGAAAATAAAAAATGGAAATTAAAAACAGCATACAAATACCCCAAGAAAAAGCTAACCACCAACCTGAAAACAAGAAAAACACGTATTCAGACGAATTCCAAAAGGAAGTGGATAAAAAAATAAAAGAAGAAAACAAAGATAGGAGACAAAGTGACTCTAAGGAAGAAAAGATCGAAAAAAACCAGGAAGAAAAACCAAGAGTAGATACAAAAGACCTGACAACCCTTAAACTGTTCGTATTACCATACGTGAATAAGGATATTTTAAGTGTAAACATCAGAGAATCATTGTATTCGAACGATCTATCCAAAAATAGCAAGAAAAATAATATCATGATAGATTGCGATCAAAAACTATTTAAATCATTTCAGGACAATATACTTCTAGACACGACCGAGCAAAAGAAAAACAAAACTAATTTGTATAACCCAGATTTTAACCCATTCTCAGCTTTCGAAAAACTGAACAACACACTAAAAGAAATCTCAAAAGAAGAAAAAATAAAAGAAAGCAGGATAATAAGAGAACTGATAGAAAAGCTAGACGTTCAGAAGCTAAAGGATTCTCGCCAAGTAGAAATAAAATTCGACAGAGAAAATATAGGTAACCTCAACGTCAAAATAGTTAATCAAGATAATAAGGTAACGGTTGTGTTTAAAACAAGTTCAAAGTTTATCTACGATGAACTGAAAAATAACAGAGATCTTCTAAAGAGCATGCTTGAAAGTAGAGATTTGAAAGCCGAAAAAATAGTAGTAGACTACGAGGAGGTGGTATAAAATGTTTGATTTCTATAGCCAAATGAATGCTATCAACTCTACCTACGAGATGATTAATAACCAGTTCAAGAACTTACAAAAATTTAATACAATAGGTTATAAAGCTGAAATAAAGACTTTCAGTGAGATCTATAATGATAATATGGCCACCGGTGCAGTAAAAACAGAAAGTAAAACACTTTTTACACAGGGTAACGTCAAGAAGACCGGTGGAAAGAATCACATGGCAATAGAAGGTAATGGATTGTTTATTGTAAGCGACGGAGAAAAGACTTACTATACACGAAGAGGAGATTTTGAAGTCAAAGACGGAAAACTAGTTTGTCCAGAAGGAAACCTGGTCGTAAAAGCCTTTGCAGTAGATGAATCCGGTAAACCAAGAAATGATAAGCTGGTCGATGTTAAACTAGAAATCGATAAAAATGGTCTTATTCTAGGGAAGTATAACGACTATGTTATCGAGGACAATGGTGTAATAAGTGGAATAATCAGGTACACCGATCCGATATCTGGACAGACGATAACAAAGAAAGAACCCATATACAAGATAGCACTTGCTAACTTTTCAGATCCAAGCACCTTGATAAGGAAATCTGATACTGTTTTTGCTGCTGACGAGAAACAAAAGCCAATCATAGGAGAAGCAGGAGTAGGAGCAATGGGAAATATTAAAGCCCAACATCTGGAAATGTCTAACATAGATATTCCCACTCAGGTTCAACAAGCAATGCTAGCCCAAATGCAATATAATGCCACAATGGCCTCATTCAGAGCACTAAACGACATGGTGAAGAATGCTTCTCAATTAGTAAGATAGGAGGGATAGATTATGTTTAGCTCGTTTTATACTGCTGCCAGTGGAATGGAAGCTCAGCTTAAAAAGGTAGAGATATTATCCCAAAACTTGGCTAATGCCAACTCTATCTCTTACAAACAACAGAGGATAAGTTTTCAAGAATTAATGTACCAAAAGATTGATCAAATGAATATTGGTACTGGTACAAAAATAGGAGAAGTTGAGAGAGTATTCAAAATAGGAGCTATGGAAAGAACAAATTCCCCCCTTGACGTAGCCATCCAGGGAAGGGGATTCTTCAAAGTTCAAACACCCGAGGGAAAAACAGTTTATACAAGAGACGGAAGATTTAACGTAGAAAATGGTGAACTGGTAATAAAAGATATAGGAAAGACAGGAATAAAAGTGCCACAAGATGTAACTGGAGTAACTATTGAAGAAGATGGAACAGTCGTAGGATATAAGGGAAAAGATAAGGTAGAAATAGGGAAGATTAAGATATACGATTTTGTCAATCCGAACGGCTTAAAAGGTATAGGCAAAAACGCTTTCGAATGGACTGAAAATGCAGGAAAACCAATAGAAATAGAACCAGGAAAAGGGGATAACCCGAAAATTGCAGCAGGGTTTCTAGAAAAAAGCAACGTCAACGTCATTACCCAAATGATGGATATAGTATCTTCACAAAGGAACTACGAGCTAGTAGCCAAATGCGTTGAATCTGCAGACCAAATAGCAAGAATGGCTAATCAAATGAAAAAACATTAAGGTGATAGGTATGGAAATATTTAACAATATTGATTTATCAAAGATAAAATCACCACAGGAGTATAACAATTACTTACAGGCCAAAAGAGGTGCACAAGAATTCGAAGCAGTGTTTATAAACATGATGCTAAAAGAAATGCTCAAAACTGCTACTAAGAGCCCATTTACTTTGGATGAACAAGGAAGTGGAGTTAATAATACACAAAAAGAAATGATGTACGATTTGCTAGCTCAATCCCTATCTCAAGAGTGGGCAAAAAGCAATTCTATACTGTCTGAGCAAATACTACAACAACTGAACCCCAACTACCTAGAAGAATAAGCTTCAAATGTTACAAAACTGGATCCTTTATATAGGATGGATAGGACTAGTTTTTTTTAATTCGTTGTCCTCTATTTTCAGATTAAGGATATATTTTGAAAATCTGCCCTATCAGATAATCCATTTGGGATATAACTCGATATTTATCGTGGTTTTGACGATAACTTTTACCGGTATGGTTATATCCTTGGAATTGTCGAAAGAGGCCGTTAGGTATGGGGTTGCTGATATGGTTGGTGGAGGAGTTGCAATAGCTATGGCCAGAGAGTTCGGCCCTATGCTCACTGCAATCGTGCTTATCGGTAGATCAGGATCCTCTATTGCAGCCGAAATATCTACCATGAAGATAACAGATCAGATAGATGCTTTAAGAAGTATGGGAATCGACATATACGATTATCTTGTTTCTCCAAGACTATTGGCAATGCTAATAACTCAACCAATAATAACCATATTTTCTGTGATTTCTGGTACTTTCGGAGGAGCAGTTATGGCAGAAATCTATGCCAATATAAGCTATAGTGTATATTCTGACTCTGTTCAGAGATTTTTGGAAACCAGTGATATAATAGGAGGTGTAATAAAAAGTGTAGTTTTTTCAGTTGTTATCGTTGTAGTTGCTGTTGTAGAAGCTTTGAATTGTCCTCGTAATAGCGCAGGTGTAGGGATTGCTGTTACTAATGCCGTCATGAAATCAATTATATTTATCTTTATCCTGAATTTTGTTCTATCTTACCTGTTGTTTGCAAAATAAGAGGAGTTTTAATCAGGAAATTGAATTTTATTTCAGTAAGGTGGTGTAAGTGTTATGAAAACAGTAAGAGTCAAAAATAGTAGCATAATACTTCGAGAGATCCATAAAAAATACCTACCCTCCGAAAAAGAAATAAACTTCAAAGTTGGTGATTATGTAAAAGTTCATCAAAAAATAGTCGAAGGAGATAAAACCAGAATCCAGGTTTTTGAAGGGCAAGTAATAGAAATCCATGGACCAAAAGAAAATATCTTCTTCACTGTAAGAAAAGAGGTACAGGGAGTAGGGGTAGAAAAAACTTTTAGGTTAAATAGCCCTATCATAGAAAAAGTAGAGTTTGTAAGACACCCACTTAAAAAACCAAGAAGAAAGAAACTCTTCTACCTTAGAGGAGGATAGTAATGTATAAAAAAATACTCCTTCTAACTTTAATCTTTGTGCTCTTTTCTATTTATTTACATAGTTGTCAAAAGACAGATAATACGATCGTAGCTGAAGTAGATACTGAAAAAATTACCCAAGCTGAACTGAATAAAGAGCTGAATAATCAATATGGAATGGAGGTCCTCCAGAATCTAATTAACCAAAAGTTAATAATACTGGAAGCAAAGAAGAAAAATATATCTGTCACAGAAGCTGAAATAGAAAAAGAAATTGAAAAAGTCGCTCTAAACTTAGGAGGAATTGATAAACTAAAGGAACAGATAAAAAATAGAGGAGTATCCATGAACGATTATAAGGAAAAGTTAAAACTGGATATTTTGCTAAGAAAACTGATAGTGGCAGATCTGACCGAAGACGAAATAAAAGTGTTCTATGAAAATAATAAACAAAAGCTTCCTATTGTTGAGGTTTCTTTCATTATGGTTCCGGATAAAAATCTGGCGGAATCAATTATTAAAAGTCTCAAGAACGGTGGCGATTTTTCTAAGCTAGCAGAAACATACTCCCAAGATCCGATAAGTAAAGACACCAGAGGGTATGTCGGCTTCTTGGCTAGATACGATATCTCAAGAAACTCCCCTACTTTCAAAGCTCTGGAAGACGCAATATTTAAAAACCCTAAGCCTGGAAACGTCATAGGCCCAATAGAAATACAATACAATAATCAACCCCTATACTATATCGTAAAATATCATAATGTACTAAGAACATATGAAGAAGTTAAGCCCAAAATCCAAGAACTACTAGCTCAACAAAAAGCACAAGAGTATATCCAGAGACTTAGAAAAAATGCTAATATAAAGATAAATTACAAACAAAATCTAGAAGAAAAGAAATAAGATATGATAAACAGATTATTGCTTATAATATTTCTGATGGTGTCTATATTTGTATTAGCTAAGGAGGAAAAGGATTTAAGAGCAAGGTTAGTAATAGTGAGTGATCCTTCTCCAGCAGCGGTATATATAAACAATGTCTTTGTAGGAAATACGCCCCTAGATATAGAAATTAGTCCTGGACAGCATAGGATAAGAATAGCAATAGACGAAAATTATGTACCTGAATACATAACACTTGTTGCTTTTGCAAAGAATAAGTATGAGTACAAGGTGAACATGAATCTTACGTCGCAAGGGGCATACAGAGCGGCTGAACACTATCACAAACTAGGAGACCTTCAAAAAGCAAGAGATTACTATATCCTGTCTACTACATCTTTTGGTAAAACCATCCCAGAAGCATATTTCTATGCCGGATATATCGATTTTTTATTTAAAAATTTCGAAAAGGCAGAAGAAAACCTATTAAGCTATATCAGTTATAACTCAAAAAGTGCGTCAACTTGGTACGTACTTGGAGAAACCAGGAACACACTAGGTAAAAAGAACTTAGCTATAGCTTGTTACAAAGAGTGTCTGAAAGTACTCTATCCGAAGACACAAAACCTGTTAAACTCCGTAAAGGTTAGCAGCGAAGAACTGGAGAAACTGAAAAAGGAAATAATAAACTATCCAACACTAGATAACTACATAAGATTGGCAAGGATATATGAACAAAAAGGAGATCTCGAAAATTCAATCTATTACTATAGAAAAGCTATCTTTCTATTTGATTTGAATCTAAATGAGCCTTACCAGAAGAGAGGTTGATAGATAGATGGAGTGCTTAGCACCTCTGGCAAGTGTAGGTATATTCCTTATCATTCTGTTTGTATCTTTTATTTTGCCGATCATAATTTCGATGATAAAGATAATAAATCAGTATGAAAGGGGTATAAGATTAAGACTGGGGAAATACAGAGGAGTAGTTGAGGGTCCCGGTCTAGTAATCCTTATACCCTTTATAGATAAGATGATCGTTGTCGATACCCGTGAAACCCCTATGAACCTTCCCTCCCAAGAAGTCATTACTTCCGATAATATAACCATAAAAGTAAGTGCAGTAGTTTATTTTCAGGTAATTGAGCCAGATATGGCAGTATTGAGAAATCAAGATTATATAACATCTATCTTTCAGATAGCTCAAACAACACTTAGAAACGTCGTCGGTCAGTCAGAATTGGATGAAATCTTACAACAACGAGAAAGGATAAACGAAAAAATAAGAGATATCGTAGATGAAAATACCAAACGTTGGGGTGTAAAAATAACTTTGGTAGAGATAAAAGATATTGAGTTGCCAGAGAGCTTACAAAAGGCAATGGCAAAGCAAGCTGAAGCTGAAAGAGAAAGAAGAGCAAAGATTATAAGTGCTGAAGCTGAATACCAAGCTGCTCAAAAGTTGGTCGAAGCCGCTAACCTAATAGCTTCACAACCTGTTGCACTTCAACTCAGGCTTTTCCAACTCCTAGCCGATATAGCTTCCAAGGGGTCTAACCTGGTTATACCCTTACCAACAGAACTATTTAAGTTTTTTGGAAATTACGAAAAACCAAAGCAAGTAGATTAGAATTGCCGCTTTTATCGGCAAGCGGTATAGAAATGAGCCGATACAAGCCAAAGCATGGCTTGAAATGAAAAATAACCGTGTACTACTACCCTTATGTGAATAGATACATGGAATTCTACAAGTTTAGCATAGAAAACCCCGAAAGCTTTTGGGGGTTTCAAGCAAATATAATTCCCTGGTTCAAAACTTGGGAAAAAGTATTAGAAAAAAACCATCCGTTTTATAGGTGGTTTGTCGGTGGACAATTGAACGCCTCTTATGTATGCCTGGATCAGCATGCAGAAGGCAATAAAAAAGATAAAGTAGCTTACTATTGGGAAAATGAATTGGGAGAAAAAGAAGTAGTAAGTTATTATGATCTTTACTGTAAGGTTAACTCTTTCAGTAAGTTTCTGATGGATATCGGAGTTAAAGAGGGAGATATGGTATTAATATATATGCCTATGGTAATAGATGCTATTGTAGCTATGCTTGCTACTGCAAGACTGGGAGCTACTCATAATGTTGTATTTTCAGGATTCTCAAAGAACGCGATAATTGATAGGATAGAAGATAGCAAAGCCAAATATATAATAACGGCCACCCATACCTATAGAAGGGGTAAAAGAATAGATTTACTTTCAACAATACGAGAAATAGAGAATGAAAAGATAGAAAAAGTCGTTGTATTAGACAGAGATGGTAGTTTTACAGAAGGGGGAAAATACATCAAGTGGCCACAGAACAAGAATTTCGAATATGTTGCACCTGTGCACGTTGAGTCAACTCACCCACTATTTGTTCTGTATACTTCTGGAACTACAGGAAAACCAAAGGGAATAGTTCATTCTACGGGAGGATATTTGGTTTATGTAGCTTGTACATTGAAATGGACTTTTAACGTAGGTGAGGATAGTACTTGGTGGTGTACTGCGGATATTGGTTGGATAACTGGGCATAGCTATGTGGTCTATGCTCCTCTTGCTTTGGGTATAACAAGCTTTATATACGAGGGAGCTCCAGACTATCCAGATCCCTCAAAATGGTGGAGTCTAGTAGAGAAGTACAGAATAACCGAATTTTTCACTTCACCAACTGCTATCAGAATGTTCATGAAATACGATCCGGAATACATTAAGAAGCATGATCTAGGATCGCTAAGGGCTTTGGGATCAGTGGGTGAACCTATTAATCCTGAAGTATGGGAATGGTACTATAAGAACATAGGGAATAGTAGATGTCCGATTATTGATACTTGGTGGCAAACTGAAACCGGAGGCTTTATGATAGCTCCATTTATGGGTATAATTCCTCTCAGACCAGGTTTTGCTTCCTTACCTTTACCCGGAATCTTAGCAGATGTGGTTGATGAGCAAGGAAATAGTTTACCTCCTAACACAAAAGGTTATTTGGTAATAAAAGCTCCTTGGCCAGGTATGATGATGGGAATACTTAACGATGACGAGAAATATAAGCAAGTTTATTGGTCTAAATATGAAGGGATGTATTATCCTGGAGATTATGCTTTGAGGGGAGAAGAGGGATATTTTCAATTACTAGGCAGAGCGGACGAGGTAATAAAAATCGCGGGACATAGATTGGGTACCACAGAGATTGAAAGTGCTATTCTTGAAAATGATTTTGTTGCAGAAGCTGCTGTTGTCGGAGTTCCAGATGAAGTAAGAGGAGAAACTATCGCAGCTTTTGTAACCCTTAAGCAAGGAGTTAATAAAGATGAAAGTCTAAAGCAAACTATTATTTCCAAAGTAAGAGAAATAATAGGTCCGGTTGCAGTTTTCTCATCGATATTCTTTGTAGACAAACTACCCAAAACCAGATCTGGAAAGATAATGAGAAGGTTATTAAAAGCTATAATGCTTGGAAAAGAACTAGGAGATGTAACCACCCTGGAAGAAGAAGCCTCTGTTGAGGAAATCAAGAAAGCATACGAAGAACTAAAGCAATCTATAGGGTAAACGTCATGGATATAGAAAAATTAAGATTTGTAAAACCGTACGGGGATACTTTTAACGACGGGATTGTTCAATTAAGTTTTACCTTACCCGCAAAAGATAGATATACTGCTATCGAGGCTGCAAAAGTTTTGGTCTCGAAAATGGGGATAAGAGATGCCAAGGTAGCTACTGTAGAGGAGCCCTTAGAAAGATTCTTTTTCTTCGTTATCTATGGTTCTGTTGTTCACGAGATAGATATGGAGCAAATAAGACCAATAGTACCTGAGTACGTCAAAATGTCCAAGGAGGAGGTAGAAGAATACGCAGCTAAAAACGGTATAGAAAAGATTGTTATTGTTGGAGCGACAATAGGTACCGATAGTCATACTGTGGGATTAGATAGTATACTGAATATCAAGGGATTCAAGGGGGAAAAAGGTCTGGAAGCTTATAAATGTTTTAAGGTCTATAACTTAGGTCCCCAAGTTATGCCATCTGAATTAGTTAAGAAAGTAAAAGAATTAAAAGCACAAGCGATTCTGGTATCCCAGACTATAACTCAGAAAAATATGCATCTTAAGAATTTAACTGAACTTGTTGATTTACTGGAAGCAGAGGAGCTAAGAGAGAGAGTGATTCTTATATGTGGTGGTAGTAGAATAGACCATAAGATTGCCAAAGAATTGGGTTATGATGCAGGTTTTGGACCTAACACCACTCCTTCTGATGTTGCTTCCTTTATAGTACAGTTTTATGTAAAGAAGGGAGTGAGAGATAAATGATCATGAAGATAATCTTCTTGATATTTATAGTTATGTCTATTATTTTAACGTTTGCTAATGTAGAGAGAAAAGTGCTGTATAATCCGTCGATAGAAGTCATAAATAATAGTTTGGACTTAGACGGACAATACCTCGTTGCTGGAAATATAAAGGGCTATACTGAGACTAGTGACGACTGGATATTCGTAATTACCAATCCAGATCTATCTATCTCAAGGATTTCTATTCTAAGTGGGGAATTCAGTGATAGGCTTGTTAATGTTGCTCTAGTTGAAGATAGTATAGTAGGAATAGGAGATACATGGAGTTTTAGAAGAGAAAGTTTAGACGACATCCTTGTTTCTTACTTTGACAGGAAGCTAGACATGAAGGGGTATTATGTGGTTTCTGGAATAAGAGATGATAGAGCCTCTAAAATCGTTAGATGGGGAAATAAATACTATTTCTTGGGTTCTACTAGGAGTGTAGGTTTTGGAGCGAATTCCACCCTTATCTTTTCTTTTGATACCAATTTTTATCCATCTTCATTTTGGGTTATAGGTTCATCAGTCGATCAGGAAACGTTTGATTTAATTGAATTGTCTCCTACTAAAGCCCTATTAGTTGCAGGATATCAAAAAATTCCTGGGAATAAGGATTGTTTAATAGCCATAGTCGATAACGAATTCTATATTTCTCGAGCTTTTGCCTTCGGTGGTGGTTTCGATGAAAATATCGTCGATATTATAAAAGACAAAGATAGGTTTTACTTTATATTCGAGAGTAGATCTTTTAAGCCTCATGACAAGACAAATATTTTAATCTCAGCATATAACAGATCTAATCTTTCCCATATTCGCAGTTTTTCATTTGGTACAACTGAGGAGGATAAATACCTGTCTGCATACAAACAAGGAGAAAATATTTTCATATTCTTTAGTACTTTGATAAACAAGAGTCCTGTACTGGCAGTGGCAGTACTAGATGAAAAAATGGGATTAAAAGGAGTACATAATTTAAACGAATTTTTTGAAATAAACACTCAAGTTTCTGGACTAAAAAGACTAAAAAATGACTTGTGGGTGCTTAATTTATTTAACATAAACACCTTAGAGGATATATCATTTTTCAGAACAACAGATGTTTTTAACTATCTCTTAAAAGCCGGCTCTAAGGGTAAGGGAGAATCAAAACAAATGTCAGAGGATATTAAAATACAAAAATATTATTTGAAGATTGCAAGATATCCTAATATAGAGAGCTATCCTGTCGAGATAAGAAGTCGACAAATATCCTCGGATAACTTCATAGTGACAAATGAAATAAAATTAAACTATTTTGATGTTCCATAAAATTTCTGGAGATGAAGAAAGCGATTAGATATGTAGATATAAAGCCAATTTCTGAAGATCTTTTTATTGTCGATGATCCATTCGGTGTTTTCGATAGTTTTATGGTAAATAGAATAACTTTGATGATAATGTTTTTATTTGATGGTACGAGAACTGAAGAGGAAGTCAGGGTGGAATTTATTAGGAGGACCGGTATTTTTATTCCACACGATCAATTTATAGAGTTAGTTGAATTTTTTAGAGAGAATGGATTATTTCTCGATGATAGTTTTCATAAGATAAAGGAGAATAGGATAAGAGAGATAGTTAAGAGGGGGTCTTTAGAGTTTTACTTTTCTGATAAAGATTTCCCGTCAGATCCTCAGGAACTGATAGTATTTTTGGGGATAGACAAGGTAGACGGTTTGGGTGATTATACTGCAGCCATCATGCCTCATATTGATCTAAGAGTTGCTTCTGAAACGTACTACAAGACTTATGATAGACTTAAGAAAACCGATTCGAAAAGAGTTTTTGTTTTCGGAGTATCTCATTATTTTCATAAGGGTTTATTTTCGGTATTTCCGTTGGATTGGGAAACGCCGTTTGGTCTGGTAAGTACTGATAAAGAAGCCGTCAGGAAAATTTCTTCTAAATTCAATTTTGATGTATTTGAAAACGTTTTATCTTACAGAAAGGAACATTCAATAGCTTTCCATTTACCTTATATAAAGAGATTATTCGAAAACGTAAAAGTACTGGGAATTTTAGTTTCATATTCCGATGATTTACGTTCTGCATGTAAAGTTTTAGATGAATTAGCTCACTTTATAGCAGAAAATTATCCCGATTCTATTTTTATTTCCAGTGTCGATTTAAGTCATGTAGGTAAAAAATTTGGTGATGATAGATGTTTTGATCCAGAGGAAGTGGATATGAAGTATCTTGAGTTTGTAAGAAACATCAGACCAGAAGAAGCACTGGATTATTTAATCGAAATCGATAACTTTACCAGAATAGATGGAATCTTGACAAACTACTTATTCCTTAAAGTTATAAAGAATATAGGGCTAAACCAAGGAAGTATAGTTGATTATAAAAAACATATCGATAAGTATACCGACTCTATAGTTTCGTATTCTTCCATAGTTTTTAAATGAGAGCGATACTAGAAATAAAGCATGATAATAGCATAGAGATAATTTACTCTAAAGGTGGAATTATAAGGAGCTCTAAATATTCCTCTTTTTTGGACTTAGATGCTTCTGAAGTAGGAAATAAAGAGGTAATAGTTGTTATTCCTGATAGTTTTCTAATAACAAAAAATCTAGTAATTCCCTGGGATATAAAGAGTATATTGGCTTTAAAGTCATATCTGGTTAAATCGCTGCCTGTCAAACCAAATGATCTATATAATGATTATCTTATTATCGGTAATAAGGTTTATTTTGTTGGTGTAAGAAAGGAATTACTTTCAGACTGTATGAAACTTTTGAAAAGGTTAAAAGCAAAATTAAGAGCGGTTATTCCTAAGAGTTATGTCCTTAAGATTGCATGTAATCTGAGTCATCCTAAATATGTGGGAATCAATTTTGATGAGAGTTATACTTCTATTTTTTCGTTTGAGGGTAATGGATATTTCTTTTTTGTTGTTTTACCGTATGGGTTTGCTAGTTTTTTGGACGTCAGTGATGAAATTCAGTTAACCAAATTTATAAATGAGGTATATAGGTTGGTATCTTCTTTTCAGAATCAGACAAAGATAAGCATAGAAGAGTTTTTCTTGATCGTAAACAAGGAGTATTCTAGGTTACCTGTTTTGAGCTACTTATCGAAGACTTTTCTGGGTATGAATATTATAACGATGGATGATGGAAAGTATTGGGATGTATATTCAAAAATCTTAGAACTTAGAGGATCCTTACCCGTTAACTTATCTATCGATAAAATTTCACATAGTTCAAATAAAGAGGAGTTTTTAAGACGGTTGGAAAATTCTTTAACTTTCGTAATTATGGGACTGATGGTATTTTTAGTAATAACTTTCATTACTGGTGGAAATTCTGTAAAGAGGCAAAGAATTATCCTAGAAGCAGTTAAAAATAACTATAACTCTCAATTGAGTTTATTATCTTCCAGTTATATACAACATTCGAATGTAATAGAGAATAAGAGCTTTTATGCTTATGAAGCTCTGGAAAATCTAAATAGGATGTCTGCTATAGAAGTATATCTTGAGAACTTTTATGTAAAGGATGGGAATTTTTATCTAACGGTAGTCAGTAAACGTTATTCAGAAATCGTAGCTTTAGTAGATGGTCTTAGAAGTAGTGGGATCAATGCTTCTATAGAGGGAAACGTAAAGTTTAGCGTTTTGGACTTGTATGAACTTAATAGAGCTCAAATAAGGATAGAACCGAAGTGACAACAGTAAAAATTATTCTAATTTTTATCTTGGTCATGGCTATTTTCTTGGTAAGGAAAAATTATAAAAATCAAGAAGACGCGATTGTAAAGGAAAAAGAGAAATACAACAACTACATAGTTGTTTTGAACTCTATATATTCAAAGGACAAACAACAAAAAGTTAATCCAGAGTTATTGAAGCAAGAGTTAAACAATCTTTTGAATCATATGGAAAATAGAGGCATAGTTATAGTCGATGAGATATATGAAACTTCTAGTAGTAGAACTAGTTTAATATTTAGGATAAAGAAAGAATATTTTCTTAATTTCTTAGAATATCTGTACGATAACACTGGATCATATAATGTTGATAGTTTTTCTCTGATTTCTACTAGCAATGAGTATATAAAATTATCGATGGTGATTGATTACTTGTATTCTTTGCCTTTTAGTGAATGGAGTCAGTACTTTTTTGATTCCCGAGGTTTAAAGTATAGATTTTGGCAGGAAGAACTGAAAAATTATGAACAAAAGAGGAAGATAAGAGAACAGAGACAAAGAACAGAAAAAGAGATGGAAAAAACTTCTCCGTATTTGGCTGGAAAAGATAAAGATGAACAGAATATTCTCGAGTCTGCAAAGATATCAGAATTTAACTTGGATATCAAGTACAAAGGATATATAATGATTTCAAGTAAAAGATTCGGAATAATTGAATACAACAATAATGAAATTTTCTGTGAAGAAGGAAAAAATTATGATATAGAGGGCTTTGCCGTAAAAATACTAGAAATCAATGAGAAGTATATTGCTATTGGAGTTGATGGCAAGGTATACTTTTATAAGGTAGAAATGTTATGAAATATGTAATTTTTCACTTACATTTCTATCAGCCTCCGAGAATGAATCCTTTTGTGAACGAAATAGAGTTTCAAAGTAGTGCTTATCCTTATGATAATTGGAATGAAAGGATAGCGAGGGAGTGTTATATTCCTAATGTTTATGCCAGGATTTTTGATTCCAGTGGTTACATACTAAATATTATCAACAACTTAGATTATGTCAGTTTTAATTTCGGACCAACATTAATAAACTGGATAAAAAAATACTGTCATGATCTATACTGCAAAATAATTGAAGCCGATAGGAATAGTATAAATAGATTAGGGTGTGGTAATGCTATTGCACAAGTTTACAACCATGTGATTATGCCTCTTGTTAACAGAATAGACAAGGAGAATCAGGTCTATTGGGCTATACAAGATTTTCGTTATCATTTTGGGAGAGATCCTATGGGTATGTGGCTTTCTGAAACTGCTGTGGATATCGAAACCCTTGAAGTACTTGCTTTACATGGAATACGTTTTACTATTCTTGCTCCACATCAGATAAAAACGTTTAGAAGAATAGGTGATTCTGAATGGATAGAAAATAATGGAAATCTTCCTAACAAACCATTTTTAATCAACCTACCATCGGGAAGAAAAATTGTAGTATTTGTGTATAACTCGATGATTTCTCATGCTGTTTCTTTTCAGGATTTACTCAGTAGTGGTGAAAGACTATCAAAGACAATTCTGGGTGAGTTTAAAGATGACAACGATGTTATTGTTATTGCCTCGGATGGAGAAACTTACGGACATCATAAAAAATTTGGAGAGCTGGGGTTAGCGTATTGTATATATACTTTGCTTTCAAACCCATCAACAAAAGTATGTAATTTTGAATACTATATCAAAAATGTTGATATTCTGTATGAAGCTATGATAAACGAGAATACTTCATGGAGTTGCTTTCATGGTATAGGAAGGTGGAAAGAGAACTGTGGTTGTAAGTTCGATATGAATACTTCTCAAGAATGGAGAAGAAACCTTAAGATAGCAGTTGATGGTATAAGAAATGTTTTTGAGGAAATATACGTTAACACTATTAATGAAATTGGTATTAGTGACCTAAGAAGAGAATATATCAACTACATAATAAAAAGGGATAATCATATAGATTCTGTTGATGATTTGCAAAAGATTATTTGTGATTTTATGAATGACAATGGAATAGATGATTGTCAGAATGCGAAAAAGTTAATGAATCTACTGGAGATATATAAGAATATTTTGTTTGCTTATACTAGTTGTGGTTGGTTTTTTGATGATATATCTGGTTTGGAAGCTACTCAAAACTTGAAATTTTTGTACTGGGCTGTAACTAAGTTGAAAGAATTTTTTGGAGTAAACCTTGAGCCTATTCTAGAAACTATACTTAAAGATGCCAAATCTAACTACTATTATGACGGTTATGCAGTATTTAAGGATTTTGTAAAGATATCGTGTTTGGGAAAGGATAGGATTTTGGCATCCTATATTTTTAGCAAGATGTTTTTTGAAACACCTAGCCGCTTTTTGAATTGTTTCTGGCAAATAGAAGATTTACAGAAATACTCCGATGAAAATGTTATTATTTCTACAGGAAGGGCTAAGTGTACTGATATATCTGATTTTTCTTTTTATAGTAGTAATTTTGTATTTGTATATTTGGGAGGGCTTTCGCTTTATTTTGGGATGGGTGAGTTTGAACCTTCAGAGGTATTCGATACTGTTAAGAACTATTCTCAAAATGGTGATTACCCTGAAATTATTAATTTTATTAACAGATGCTCCTTCAAAGTTTTCTCGTTGAATGATGTTTTTGTAAATTCTCGCCGGAACATAATAAGAAAATTAATTTCTTCTAATGTTGAGCAGATTGATAAGAAAATAGATGAAATATTCTTCGAACAAAAAAATATTATTCGTAATCTGATAGATGCTGATTTTTATCCGATTCCTCTAGAGATGAGATTGATAACCTTGTTAATATTGGATAATCAAATAGATAGAGCTATAGAGAACTATGATTTAAGGCAAAATTATTACGAAGATATAATGTACTTTGTTACCAATAGAGACAAGCTAGATTTATCACTAGATCAAGAAAAAATAAAAAATAAATTTGAAACGAGATTAAAAGATATGCTGATAACCTTGAAAAGTTATATAGAGGAAAAGAATATAAAGGCAATCGAATGTCTGGATAATATTCATAGTTTTATAGATTTTGGTATGAGGCTAAGGATTAGCTATAATTTGTGGGAGTCTCAAAACATTATGTTTTTGTTATATAGGTACTTTATACATAATAAACAGGTTTTTATTGAAAAGTACGGAAAGGACTATCAAGAAATAGAGAGAAAAATTATATCCTTAGCTGATATTCTGAGGATAAGGCTGATTACGTAAAGGAGGTAGAAGAAAGATGGAATTCAATATACCTACGATAGTGATAGGTTTGGGAGGAACAGGACTAAGAACAGTAGTCAATCTCAAAAGGAGAGTGGGTAGCATAGATAAAGGCTTATTGAAGTTCTTATGTATAGATTCTGATAAGAACGAGGTATTAATTAAAGAGTTGGAGCCGGATGAGTACTTAAATGTCGGTGTGCCTGGAGTATCTGCTATCATTAGTAACTTAAAGTCTGAGGCTGCTGAGTACATAAGACCTTGGTTTCCCTCAAACCTTAGTTTCAAGGTTGTAGCCGGCGATGAAGGAGCTAAACAATTTAGACCCATGGGTAGACTCTATCTATTTAAGAATATAGACAAGGTATTTAAAGCAATTGATATGGTAACTAAACAGCTGAGAGCTAGATTTGCCGAAGTTAGCATATCTTCAAAAACTATCAATGTATACTTAATATCTTCTACTTGTGGTGGTACTGGCAGTGGAATGCTACTTGATATGGCTTATATAGTTAGGAAAGTGATAGAGGAAGAGAATGCGGTTCCGGCTCTAATTAAAGGCATACTCTTTCTGCCTACAGCTTTTCATCCTTACCCCATATCCGACGAGGCTGAGAAAAAACATATTTTTGCTAACGGCTATGCAACTCTCAAAGAAATAGATTACTATATGAACCCGAACAAGGATACTGAGTATTATGTACAATTCAGTCAGACAAGAGTAATCAGGAGTAAAAAGCAACCCTTTGACGTTTGTTATATAGTTGATGATGAAAACGAGGAATTCCCAATTGGTAGTCTAGAGGATACTATAAATGCTGTAAGCGAATCTCTAGTTATACTATTAACTTCTGGTGTTGGAACAACTATAAAATCTGCGGAAGATAATTTGTTTACTGTTTTAAGTCAAACACAAAAAATGCAACCTTACTCCGGAAAAAACTATTTATATAGTTCCTTTGGAACGTCTAGTGTTGTATACCCATATGAGTCTGTAAAAAAATATGTAGCAGGAAAGCTAGTAAAATACATGCAAGATACTCTGAGTAACAAAGAGGTAAAATTAAACCATGTTTTTGATATAATGAGAACATTAAAAATAGATGAGATAAATTCAGATGATCTTATTAATACTTTCTATTCTTTTAAACCATTCTCTTCAAATGAAGTAAGTGAGAAAATTTATCAGGTAACTAATAACAATCTAGCGGTTATTGTAAAGGAAAAGATAGTTAGTGAGCAACTCTCGACTTTACAAGCAATAAGAGAAAAGCTTGAAAAAAGTATAGATGAATTAGTGAAACAAAAATTCGAAGAATTTAAAAATTTAGTCCAGGAGTATATTTCTAATCCGTATACTGGATTCTTTTGGGTATATAAATTACTTACTGATTCCGAAAATGGATTCCCATTCTATATCGAGAAAGTGAAAGAAACTCTAAGAAAAGAAATAGAAGAGCACAGTAATCGTATTGCAAAGCTGGATAGAGATGTGAATTTCTATTCTAATGCTCTAGTTGAAAAGTCAAATTCTTTACTTTCCAGAATATTTAACAAAAAAGATAGGAAACTTGTTGAAGGATACTCAAGGTCGATATCCGAGCTGGGTACACATAGAGTATATCTGACTTTGAAAGAGTACGCATTGGTATTCTATAATAAATTTAGCTTGCAAGTTCAAAGATATGTAACTGATGTCTTAGAGGGAATAAACAATACTTGGAGAAGATTCTATAACGACTATATCTCAAATTATCTAAAAATAACTTTTGATTCAAAGCCAAGCAGCTGGGGAAACAAAATAAACTTTTACGTAGCAAATAGAGACATAATCGACAAAGATATAGAGATCATAGTAGAAAATGATAAAAACAAAATAATTAGTCAGCTTTACAAGATTTTTGATAATTTTCTAAATCTCAGATATGATAAATTTAAAAGTTATGAGGAAGCTTTACTTAACTTTATTGAGGAAAACTACAAGGATAACCTTTACATGGATATAGAGGATCAGGTAGTAAGTATATTTGGTAGTGAAGAGGAGGTGATAAAGAAACTACTAACATCTTCCTCAGTCCTGTATAGATATAACCCTCAGGGATTTTATGATTCGTATGTCAAGTACTATAAAGTACTGGGGGTTAAAAATATAAACAATAGTAGGTTCTATAATGTCGCTAAGGTTCAAAATATTGAGGTTATAGAAAATTATAATCCTTTCAGAATATCAATGTTACAAATCAAGCATGGATTACCTTTGTATGCTTTTGTGTTGCTTGAAATCATGGAGAGTGCTTATATGGAATTAGTAAACTCCGATCCCGGACTTCATATAGATCCATCGTATCGAGATATTGAAAACTTATCAGTTGATTATGATATTTCTGATGAAGAGATCCAAAAATATCTATATATCTACTTAGGATTAATTTTTGAGGTTATAAGAAAAGAGGGAATGAATTTTGTAGTTTACCTGGATAGTATAAAGATTGACTTGGGATCAGACAGACAAGAAGCTATTAACAATGCATTAAAGAAATTCAACGATGTTAAATTCTCCTCTAAATTTTCTGAAACTATAGAAGGTTTGATTAGATCCACTGGTGAAGAATACCTTAAAACGACTGTAAAAGAATATGTTTCAAAAATTTCCAATAGGTTGTACTATCTGAAGAACAAAAAAACCGTCAGTAAAGAAGAGATCAATGAGATGAATAATCTAGAAAAAGAAATAAAGGTTTTAAAGAAGTTTTTGGGAGGTTAAAATGAGGAGGTGTTCAGTTTGAAAATAGTTGACACAAAAGTATCTAGTGTGGGAAATATGAGATCTTATACTGAGTATTGGATCTTTAACACGAAAAAGAGGAGAGAGTTTATACACATTACAAAACAGGTGCAGGAAGCAGTAGATAGATCGGGTATCAAAGAGGGGTTCGTGCTTGTATCTGCTATGCATATAACTGCTTCTGTTTTTGTAAACGACAACGAAGAAGGGTTTCTGTATGATCTTGAAAAGTTTTTAGAAAGACTGGCTCCATACGGCAAGCACCCCGATGGAGAAGAATATAGGCACCATAGTACGGGTGAGGACAACTGTGATGCTCACTTAAAAAATATTCTTGTTCATCATCAGGTTATAGTACCCGTAACTCAAGGGAAGCTAGATCTGGGACCTTGGCAAAGGATATTCTACGGAGAATTCGACGGACAAAGAAATAAGAGAGTTATCGTTAAAGTCATAGGTTTCTGATTGAAGGGATAGTTTTATGGTTTATATTGTAGATTACTCTTCTACTATCTATGGTAGGATATGTGGTATCTGGTCTGATTATATGGCTTCTGACTTGGCAAGTTTAGTAATACAAGATATTGTTAGTAGATTTAATTACCCTATAGATTTGGTTATCCTAGGCAATGTGATAGGAGCTGGTAATGGTCAAAATCTTGCAAGACAGGCATTGTTGAAAGCAAAACTTAGCACTAACATTCCTGCTTTTACTGTCAACCAGGTATGTATATCTCCTATCAAAGCACTGCAAACTGCGTACGTAAATATACTAACTGGAGAGTATGATGTTGTCATAGCTGGCGGAGTTGAAAGCATGACTAATGCTCCTTTTCTTGTAAGAAGTAGACTGGGAAATAAGTATGGTGATATGATATTTGAAGACTCAATAAATACTGATGGTTTAAGGTGTGCTATTTCGAATAAGTTAATGATAGAGTTAGCTGAATGGATAGCTAAAAAATACTCTATTAGTAGAGATGAACAGGACGAATTGGCGTACAATAGTCACAAAAGAGCAGCGGAGTTTTGGAATACCAATCCAGAAAGGTTTATAAAATCTCCGAAAAGAGAAGTTGATGAGAACATACGTTTTGATGTCAGTTTAGATAAGTTATCTTCTTTGAGGCCGGTTGTAAGAGCTGAGGATTCAAGTATAACTGCTGGTAACGCTTCGTCATTGGCTGATGGAGCTTCGGTGCTGCTGATAGCTTCTGAGAAAACTGTTGTTAAGTATAATCTGAAGCCATTATGTAGGATAGTAGGTTTTGCTGAGAGTTTTGATGATCCCAAAAACTTCCCTATTGTTCCCTCTATATCTACTAATTCACTTCTAAAAAAGTTTTCTCTTAAAAAGGAAGATATTGATTTATGGGAAATAAACGAAGCCTTTGCTTGTGTTTTGGCAGCAAACATGAAAATATTGGGCTTGGATTATCAGAGGACTAATATTTTCGGTGGAGCGATAGCTTTCGGACATCCAATAGGTGCTACTGGTGCTAGGTTGGTTATAAACTCCATTCTGGGACTTAAGAAATATGGATACAAGCGTGCCGTGATAATGGTTTGTGCCGGTAGTGGTGGCGGTTACTCAATGCTTATTGAGAATATCTAACATTATCGAAGGACCGATTAAATTGAAATAGAAATTCTATAATGAAAATAATGAAAACTACCTTAAAATTCAATCAACTAATAGACCAGATAAATAGATTTTTTTTTGCTCCGCGCAGGATATTTTATCTAATTTTCTCATGTTTTCTATCTAGGGGACATATTTTGATAGAAGATGTTCCCGGTGTAGGTAAGACGACGTTAGCAAAGATTATTTCAAGTTGTATGGATTTAAAGTTTAGGAGAATTCAGGGGACTCCTGATTTGTTACCTACTGATATAACTGGTTTGAGTGTATACAATCCAAAAACGATGGAATTTGATTTCAAACCTGGTCCTGTATTTACTAACATACTGTTAATAGATGAGATAAATAGGATACCTCCTAAATCCCAGAGTGCACTTTTAGAAGTTATGGAAGAACGACAAGCGACGATAGATGGTAAAACATATGTTTTACCAAATCCTTTTTTTGTGATTGCAACGGAGAATCCAATAGAGATGGCAGGTTCTTACCCTTTGGTCGAAGCTCAGCTCGATAGATTTCTAATGAAAATATCTCTTGGTTATCCCGGAAGGGAGGAGTTAAAAAAAATAGCAGATATTTATATATGGGATAATAAAGAATATAATTTACCACTGAAGCTTTCTTTGGAGGATATACTTTTGGCTTTCGAAGAAGTAAAGAAGATATATATTGACGATAGAGTAAAGGAATACTGTATAGATTTATTTGATTATATTCATTCTGATGGGATGGTATATTTGCCTCCGAGTCCTAGAGCTATGCTTCATGTTTTGAGAACTGCTTGTGCTTATGCTTTTTTGAACGATAGGGATTATGTTATTCCTGACGATATAAAATCTGTTTTTCCTTGTGTTATAGCCCACAGGATTATTCTGAAAAATTCGTCTGATTTTAGAGATAACTATGCATATTCTGAGGATGTGTTGAAAAGAGTTCCTGTAATAAAATGAGCTAGGAGGTAGAGAAGGAAATGGATACTTCAACTTTAACGATAGATAATCTTCTAAGAGTTGCGGTTGAAAGGAATGCTAGTGATTTACACATAACTGCTGGTTTACCCCCAATCTTAAGGATAGATGGGAAACTGATTCCCACTGAGTTTCCCAGGTTGAAACCGGAGGACACTCGGCGCCTGATTTACGCTATACTGAATGACAGGCAGCGTGAGAAGTTTGAAAGGGATTTGGAACTGGATACTTCATATGGTATTCCTGGGTATGGTAGGTTTAGATTGAATGTTTTTAGGCAGCGTGGTGCTGTAGCTGCTGCTTTTAGAACCATTCCCAATGTCATTAAAAGTCCAGAAGAACTAGGATTGCCCCAGATAGTATACGATTTAGCAAAGAAAAGGAGTGGATTGGTTTTAGTTACTGGACCTACTGGAGTAGGTAAATCAACAACATTAGCTGCAATAGTGGATATAATTAACTCTACCAGAGCTGATCATATCTTAACCATAGAAGATCCTATTGAGTATATTCATACCCATAAGAAGTCAATGATAAATCAGAGAGAACTGGGAGTTGATACTCATTCTTTTGCAGCCGCTCTGAAATCTGCATTGAGGGAGGATCCAGACGTAATACTCATAGGAGAGATGAGGGATTTGGATACAATTTCAGGTGCTTTAACTGCCGCAGAAACCGGACACTTAATACTATCTACTTTACATACTACTGATGCTCCTCAGACAGTAGACAGAATAATAGATGTTTTCCCTCCTCATCAGCAACAGCAAGTAAGAATTCAGTTAGCTTCGGTACTGGAAGCTATAATTTGCCAACAGCTTATACCTGCTGCTTCTGGGCAAGGAAGATACTTAGCTTGTGAAATTCTAATAGGAACCCCAGCAGTTAAAAACATAATAAGGGAGGGAAAGGTTCATCAACTTAAAGCTATAATGCAAACTTCAAGGCAGTACGGTATGCAGACTATGGATCAGGCGATTTTTGATTTATATAAAGAAGGTAAAATTAGTGCTGAGGAAGCCATTTCTAGAAGCTCTAACCCCCAAGAAATGAAAGCCAGGATAAGTGGTGTCAATCAGTGAGATTTATACATATAGCTGATCTTCATCTAGGAAAGAAAATCAAAACTGTACGAGGAGACATAGAACTAGATTTCTGTACTCCTCTGAAAGACATAGTCTATATTATAAAGGATTTTCAACCTGCTTTCCTTTTCATCAGTGGAGATATATTTCACTATAAAAATCCTTCACAGGATAGTGAAGAACTTTTTATAGAGTTCCTTATTAATGCCTATGAGAATGTTGACTATACTTTTGTAATATCTGGTAATCATGATAATTCAAAAAAATTATCAAACATAGGTCTATTTAATGAATACATCAATAGATTTAGTAACAGAAAGATTTTCATATACACGGATATGCAATTGAGGAGAGATATTGAGAGTGATAATTTGACCCCACTTAGTTTTGGAGATGTAGATATTTTTATGATTCCTTTCATAGAATATCGTTCTGCTTTGAGTACTTCCTATAATCTTAATATTCCAAAGGAGTACGCTTATTCATATATTCACAATATAATAATTTCCAAGTATTTAGAAAAATCAAAAAGCAAGATAAAATTTTTGTTATCACACATATACGTTGAAGATTCGGTAATTGCTGGATCTGAATCAAAGAATTTTATCAATACCATCTATTATGTCAAGCAAGATGATATAGACAACAGAATTACATATGGTGCTTTAGGACATATACATAAATTTCAAAAAATAGGATCAAGGAACCTGTTTTATAGTGGCTCTATAATCCCTTTGGATTTCTCTGAAAATTTTGATCATGGGATAATTTTAGGTGAAGTAGTTAATGGTTTTCCTAATATATCTTTTCAGAAACTTAGCTATAAGGAATTTGTCGTTATTTATGAAAACAAGAATATAAACATATTTGAAGAGGTACAAAAAAACGCTGATAAATACGTAAAGATAGTATATGAAAATTTAGATAGCGAAACAATAGAAAAACTAATTAAATTTGATAACGTTATTAAGATCCAGAAAATTTCCTCAGAAATATATCATTCTTCCAAGAAAATCGAGTATGATACTATTGATTATTTTGATGTTTTGCAAATGTATGAAAAATACTATGAAATTGAAAAATCTAGCACAGTAGAAAAAAAAGTATTAGATAAACTTGACGAAATACTTAGGAGTGAATCCGATACTTCATAGCGTTGTTTAGCATGCTTAACCATATTTCTTAAAGTGTTCCTAACTCAGATAATGTTTTTGTATACTACTATTTAGGGAATTTATTTAGTTGGTTATTTATCCTGGATGTTATGAGTACAATTATAATAAATTGAAGAAACATACATGTTAAGGGAAGAAAGATAAACTTTTTGTAATTTGGTTCGAACTTAAGTGTTATATTATGATTTCCAGGAGGTACTATTATGCCTTGAACAATACCATTGGTTTTAAGAATGGGAATTTCTTTTTGGTTTAGATAACATTTCCAAGCAGGATGATATCTATTATTTATAACTATAAAAGATGGTCTATCGGTATTTGTTTCAAATTCTACAGTATCTACTTTTTCGAAAAATCTTACATTATTTATATTTGCTTTAACCAATTCTAGCTTATGTACATTTTGGGGATCATTTGGTATAAAGTTGTAGTCTTTGATAGTTTTATAAATTTTTACTTTTTCCAACTGATCTTGAGTTATTATGGATGTGCTAAATGTGTCATACTCGAAGGAATATAGTTTTTCTCTGAATTCATTGAAATCTTTTGCTGTTTCTATTTTTTGAGTGCTATATATTTTACCAAAACTTTGATTATTTTTCCACACCTGATAAATAGGTGTCAAATGGGTATTTTTTCTTTGATATACTATTTCAAATGGTTTAGGATGGGTTGATAGGATTCCATAAGGGAAAGAAAGAATTTTCAGACTCTCTATATTTGCCATTCTAAATATGGAACTTATTCTTATTATATGTTCTGAGGTTGGGTTTTCTATCACGTAGGGTATTATCATTATTTCTTCTTCTTGTTGTGTATAAGGGTAATATATTGAGTATATGTGGTTTAAGTTTATTTCAACAAATTCTGTAAGATTTCCAAATACTTTTCTTACCTTTTCTTGAATGGATATCTTTTGTTTTTTTATTTTGATTATTAGTAAATTAATTACTTTTGTGCTTTTTATATCTGTTATTTTTAACCCCAAGAAATCTGGAAGATTCTTGAGAGAGGTAACTTCTTGTACTTTGTAGTCTTTTTTATCTATTTTCTGAGCTCCAAATATATCTTTCTGAAATATGTTCTTGTTAGTATCAGATTCAAATACAATATAGTCTATACCATAGGTTGACAGGATTAAAGGATTGTATAGAAAAAACCAAAAGTTGTGGAGATTGTAAAAACCACTATCATTCATATAAAATATATAGAAATACTCCATATCTATGAATGGATCATATATGTTTAAAATTCGTGTATTGGTATGGATTGCTACTAGATTAGTTGGAGCCAATGGAGCTTTGACAAATACACTTTCTTTATTTGCCATTCTGTTGAATACTAAAGTATTTTTTTCCCCTATGTTTGAACATTTTTTTACGTATTTGATATTCTGATATACAAGATCTATGTTTAACGATGGATAGTTAATGTATCTCGAAGATTTTAAGTTGCTACAGAAATACTGATTATCAGCTATTAATATGAGAGAGACAAGAAAGAGATATTTTTTGTTATACTTCATTATAACAAAACACAGAAGATATAGACATAAAAAAATGAGACTATAAGATAAATATGAGGAATTATAATACAAGGATGTAAGGATGTTTGGAATATTCTGGCTTTCTAAGATTAGAAAAAACAAGATAAATATTAATATAAGAAAAAGCAAATTTCTGATTACTGTTCTATAAAATACATATAAGGTTCTATCTTTTATAAGGACTAATTTATAGAGATAAAACAGTCCCAAAGATGAAACAATAGCTATACATAAATTGAATTGAAATATGTTTCTATAGTGTGCTCTCATATCAGAATAAATTGGGATAAAGTACATTATGTAATGAATGAAAGTATAGTAACCAAAAGCTAATATTAAGCCAATAAAGCCAGATAGTACTATAGGATAAAAGGTGGATTTTTTATATTTTAGGATTATAAATATTCCAAACATAAATATCGGCAGAGTTACGATTGATATATAATTGAAAATTCCGTTAATTATAGCATTTTGGGTATCATGGTATGGTCCCCAGTATTCCAAGATAGGTGTATTTCCAAATATATATGGGAATATATATGTTAGGAGCATATAGGGGGGGTAGCTAAAGTCATTAAAAAGGGAATCTCTGTATTGCTTGCGAATAGTATTTTCTAATAATTCTATTGTTGCAAAAAGTTGTACTGAAATTGTTATTAGCATAGGTAGTATAATTAAAGCAAGTGTAGCTAGAATAAATCTTACACTTATTTTCTTACTGACTATGTACGTTATACTATATATGCCTAGGTGAATAAGATTATATAAAAAAATTTGTGGATATCCAGCCAGGAATTCCAGCGATAAAAGAAGGGAGATAGCTAATGAAAGCCTGATATTTTGCATCGAAAAATTTTGTTCATTAGCTAAGTGATCCAAATTTTTATGAAAAGTATAGAGAACTAGTACATAATACCCTGATGCTACAATAAGAGGATATATATCCAAATGGATTAGGATAAAAAAAGAAAAACTCATAGATAAAGAGGCTAAAAAGGAGAAAAAAGCATTCCTTATTAGGTAGTTAGAATAAAGGTAAACTGCTATTTGTAATAAAAGTAAGTGAAATATTACGCTTAAATTATAACCTAGGGGTTGTGGTAGAATTGAGAAAAGGTAATTAAGTGGATATAGGCTACCGCTTTGTATTATTCCTACAAAAGGATACCCCAGACCATTATATTCCCACCATAGAGGGATGCAGAATTCCTTTATTCCCTTGGATAAATGTAGAAAATAGGGTAAAAATTGTCTTGGAGCGTCCGCAGTTCCTAATAAGTTGTAGTTATTCGATAAATACTCTCTGAATACTATTGTATCTATCAAGATCAAAATGATAAAATAAAGTCCAGCTCTTTTTAACACTTTATCTTTTTATTATCCATTTATTTTATCCGTCATGAATATATTATCTACAGGATAGATATATGAGGTAGAAGTGTATAATTCTTGCTCAAATATCTGTTAAGGGTACTAATATATAGAAATAGGGGAGGACTTTAACCTCCCCATAGTTATGTATATGCTGTTATTTTTATCTGTTCTACCTAATTCCCAACTTACGACTAGTTACCAGGATCATGGGTTACCTGGGTTATTATTATGGGTTATTATTGTTGGTATTACCACCAAATAATCCGTCTAGTATTCCTCTAGCTGAATCAAGCACTGGACCACCTGTTTGATTGTTTTGTCTATGTTTTGGTGATGCGTTAGCACCACCAAAATTGTTACCAACAGCTGGGCAGTATATCCAATATCTGCTACCATCTACTAGTCTATATCTATAATCTGTACTTCTTGAGGTTGGACAGGCTATTCTCTTCTGAATGTAGTTTTGTACTAGGGCGTGAGTATTAGATAGGTCACCTAAATTTGACATATCAAATGATCCGCCTTGGTTTGCACCACCTGGATATAGTCCATTAAAGTCGTTCGAATATGTTTCTATAGAAGTTGAAAGATTTTTCAGGTTAGATTTACAAGCGGTTAATCTTGATGCTTCCCTAGCTCTCATGAAGTTGGGGACTAGTACTGCTGCCAGGACAGCGATGATAGCTATTACGATCATCAGTTCTATTAGGGTGAAACCCTTTCTCTTTCTTGTCATCTTCCAATCACCCCCTTTTCACATAATAAGTGTTCAAAAAAATCTAAAATGTAACCTATCAGATTAAAATATTCCAAGCAGTGTACTCTGGAGGAACGATCTTTCTTTAATTTGTAAGAAAATTAGCAAGAAAATAACGATTTTAGATTTCTGTACATCAAATATACAATAAAACTAGTACAATCTTTCTAATATCCCTTTTATTGAGTCTAGCACTAGTCCACCTTCTGTATTATCTTTTTTATGTTTACTATTAACGTTAGCTCCATAGTTTATACTGACAGCTGGACAATATATCCAGTATTTCGAGGGATTTGTTATAATATATCTGTAGTCTGTGCTTCTTGATTTTGGACAGACCATTATCTTATTGATATATTTTGAGACCAATGGGTGAGCGTTTGGGGAAGTCGGATCTCCAAGATTTTCAATAGTTGTAGCACCATCTTGATTGGAAAAACCAGGATATAAACCATTAAAGTCATTCGCATATATTTCTATAGCAGTTGACATGTTTTTCAGGTTAGATTTACAAGCAGTTAATTTTGATGCTTCTCTGATTCTCATGAAATTAGGAAATAATACTGCTGCTAGGATAGCAATAATAACTATTACTATCATTAACTCTATCATTGTAAAACCTTTTTTGTTTTTATCCATACCTTACTTGCTTTCCTAAAAAATAAGTGTATAAAAAAAAGAAAAATGTAACGTTTAGATAAAAGTTTTTAAATTATGAATAGCTAATTTGTAAAATAAGAAAGCCGCGGGACATTATCCCGCGGCTTTTTTTATGATTTTTCTACTAGGGTTTAGTATATATATCCCCAACCAAATCCGCCGAGACCCAATCCAAATCCTGCAAGTCCTAGTCCAAACCCTAATCCAAATCCTCCGAATGCATTATACCCAAAGTTGAAACTATTATACTGATAGCCGGCTAATTCTTGTCTGTAATTAAGTGTTTCACCAACTTTTCTTGTATATGTTTCTTTGTTGGTATCGAATTCCTTTATATTCCATTCTGCTGCTGTTTTTAGTTCGTCTTTGTCTACTTTACCATCTCCGTTTTTATCTTGCCAGATATACATATTTTTAAGTTCATCACCTTTTATTACTCCGTCTCTGTCTTTATCAAAAAGATCTCTCATCTTTTCATAACCACTTTTGTATTTGTTTTGTTCACCATTTATTCCTGTTTCAGTCATTAAGTTTCTACCATCTAATTTTATTTGATCATACTTACCTTCTTTGAGTAACTTTTGTTGCTCTGGGGTTAGGTAAACAACGAAAGCGTCTGTTTTATCTCCTTGAGCTTTTACCCATTGTGTTCTGTCTGGGATTCCATCTCCGTTTATGTCAAATTGTATCCCTTCTTCTTTACCTTTATTTACTATCTTGGTATTTTCAATAGTATTTCTCCATATTTCTCTGCCATTATTTTGTTCTACTGTTCTTTGTGTTCTTTGTACTTCATAATTTGTATCGGTTACGGTTGCTTTTCCATCACCGTCTACATCTATTATGACTGGGTCTCTTCTTCCAACTAGCTCAGATCTTATTATTCTTTCTCCTTCTCTTACTCTGCCATCTACGCTGCTAAACTTGTAATCAAATATTTTTCCTGTTTGTAAGATTTCTTGTTGTTCCAATACGTTTCTGTATATTGGTGTTAAAGAGCTATATCCCAATCCTATTCCCATATTATGAAATCCACCTATACCACCTGCAAACCCACCGTAGAATCCCCCAAAACTTCCAAAGGGAGTAATTCCTCCAAATCCTCCAAAAGCACCATATAGATAATTATGTACCAATAGATTATTATACCCATAAAAATTGAATGTTCCTATTGTAGGACCATAACTATACCAGCTGCTTCTAGATGTTGTTTGTATAGAGTATTCAAATGACATATTATCACCTCCAATTTTTATCTTTCGTTTTTACCTACTCCATTTGTATATATAGATCTAATTTATCAATTCTGAAAACAAAGATTTAGTTTTTTTACAATTTTTTTACATTTGAATAGGTATCTATGCAGGAGAAAAAATAAGAAAAAATGAGAAAAAATAAGACCTTATGAAATATACCATATCTGAGTTAAAAAAAATTCAATATGAGATATCTGAAAGGGTTTATATTCCCTCTAATAGAAAAGAGTTGAATGATTTTCATTTTATTGTAGGTATTGATCTTGCTTTCATCGGTAATCTTGGTATAGCCTGTTTTGCTATCTTTAATACCCAAAACCTGAATTTTTCTTACATGCATGAAACTAGTCCTATTGAATTCCCTTACATACCCTCTTTTCTAGCTTTTAGAGAACTTCCTCTGATTAACAAGATATATAAAAAAATCAGAATTGATGTAGATAAAACACTATTCTTTATAGACGGACATGGACTCAGTCATCCGCGCAAAGCAGGAATAGCCACACATTTCGGTGTACAAAATAACACCACCTCAATAGGAATAGCCAAAAAGTTACTATTTGGTAACTATCAGAATCCCCGATTCATAAAAGACAGTGAAACACATTACTGTAAAGTACTTGATCACCAAATGAACCCAATATCTATCGCTCTAAAAACTTCATACTTAAACAGAAATTCTATCATGGGAACAAAAATATTATATATATCCGTTGGTAATAATATCAATCTCGAAAATTCCTTCGAGTTATTCTTGCAAGTATATAAACGATACAAATTTATACCCACCGAATTGGCACATAATCATCTCCAAAAAATCAAGAAAGAATTAAAAAAATAATACTCTACTCTATGATCAGTATAACAAAATATTTTCTCGAGATAATAAAGATTTCTTCTCCCTATATGGTTTCTACGTTTTTCGATGCTACTTCTTTCACTCTTATGGTATTTATAGTCTCATTCTTTTTACCTTCTGGGAAAGAATTAGCTTCTCTTGGATCTAGTATATATATAGTCTGGGTTTTATGGGGAATTTCCACTGCTTTTTCTAGTGGTGTAATTAGTCTAACCTCTAGATTCCTTGGAGATAAAAACATTAAAAATATTGTCCACCTATTTGCTGTATGTGTTTACTTTACATTTTTATGGTATATCTTTATTGTGATTATTTTTAATCTTTTTCTCGTAGATTTTATTTTTAGCTTCCTTAAGTTAGATAGTGATATTGTTGACCTTGCGAAAGAGGTAGTTGTATATTATAGCTACATAATCATTTTTAGCATATTTGCCTCCATCGTATTTTCTGTTCTACAAGGACTTATGAAGACTAAGGAGATTATGTACATTACTATACTTGCTGTTTTTGTTGAAGTATTAATTGTTTTTCTTGGGGTAAAGTATTGGGGATTGAAGTTAAGCCTATTGATTAACATAGCCTGGTTAGCTGGAGAGTTAATAAGAATTAGCTTCGGCTACTATTTCTTAAAGCAAAGTGGCATATACCTGAATTTCAGTATTTCTAAGGAATTGAATAAAAGTCTGAGTGATGATTTTACAAGATTTCTTGAAACGCTCTATATTGGATTTCCTCTGAAAATAGGGTCTCTAATATTTGGAAGCGTATACTACTTTATAATATCGATTATCACCGATATTGGGCAGAGAGTGAACTTAGCAGAGAAAGCCGTAGCTGCCCTTACTCTCTCACAACGATTTGAAGTATTCATCTGGATGCTCGATGCCGGACTAACAGTAGCCACTACAACAATTATAGGAAAAACCATAGGGTACGAAACATTTCAACAAAATAAACAAAAGAAAATAAACGAGATTAACAATATAATTACCGCCTCTTTTATCATCGGTACACTCTTTTTCTTACCCATCTTCGTTATATTCATTTTCTTTAATCAAGAATTACTCTACATATTCATAAAAGATAAGGATATTGTTAATATTGGAAAGGGATACTTATTTTGGACAGGAGTTATGGGATTGAGTATGGTCTACAATGCTATACTTACTGGATTTTTCATAGCAATAGGCAAAACTTTACCCCTGACGCTTTACTTGATCATATTCTCTATCCTTAGAATTCCCCTTTCATCTTTAGCTAACAGTTTTGATGGTGTATGGATAGTGATAAATCTAACAAATGTTTTCATGACGATAAGTTTAATAATAACATACCTTTTCGCTGTAAGGAGATTATAAAATTATGTGGATATGTGGGATAGATGAGACTGGAAGAGGAGCTCTAGCAGGACCACTATGTGTCGCCGCCTTCTGCTCTCAAAAAATACCAGAGTTCTACACCAACGATAGCAAAAAATTAACACCCAAAACAAGAAAACAAATATTCAAACAAATAGTCGAATTTGTTAATAATAACAAATACACAGCTCTTATATACATAGTCTTTATTCCTAATCACATAATAGATAAAATCAATATACTTAATGCTAATCTACTCGGATTTAAAATCGTAATAGAAAAGATTGAAAAAAGGATAGGTCAAAAACCAGATATTATCTACATCGATGGAGATAAAAAACCAGATATGCAAAACTACAACATAATCACTCAGGTAAAGGCAGACTCAAAAATAAAGGTTGTTCAAATAGCTTCGATAATAGCTAAGGTAACCAGAGACAAACTTATGGACCATCTAGCAAAAAAATATCCCTATTATAACTTCCACAATAACAAGGGATACTATGACATATACCATGCCGAGTCAATCATAAGGCATGGTATATGTCCCCTCCACAGAAAAACTTTCGTTAAAAATCTCCTTCAAGCAAAATTATTCCATTAATTCATTATCTTGTATCAACTAATTTAACTTCTTTTTGAGAATGTTTTATTGTTACTTGAGCTGCTGCTAGTCTTGCTACTGGGACTCTATAAGGTGAGCAACTAACATAGTCTACTCCTATCTTATATGCGAATTCTATCGATTGTGGATCTCCTCCGTGTTCTCCACATATACCAATATCTAAATCTTTCTTGACTCTTCTTCCTTTTTCTATAGCAAATTTCATTAATTCTCCAACTCCCTCTTGATCTAAAGTTTGAAATGGATTGAAACTAAGTATGTTATTTTCTAGGTAATATGGAATGAATTTGGCTTCTGCATCGTCTCTGCTATATCCAAACGTCATTTGGGTAAGATCATTCGTTCCAAACGAGAAAAATTCTACGTGTTGTGCTATCTTATCGGCCACTATACAAGCTCTGGGGACCTCTATCATCGTACCAAATCTGTACTCAATTTTCACATTATTCTCTTCTAGAACCTTTTTGGCTACTTCTTCTAATTTTTGCTTTACTGTTTGTATTTCTTCAGGTAGACCTACTAACGGAACCATGACATGTGGAATAACTTTGATTCCCTCTTTATGAGCTTTGACTGCTGCTTCAAATATTGCTCTTACTTGCATTTCATTTATTTCAGGATATACTATCCCTAACCTACAACCTCTAAACCCTAACATTGGATTTGCTTCTTTCAAAGTTTCTGCCTTTTCTAACATCTTCTTGTATTTTTCAGCTTCTTCTAGTTTTCCTTGTGCTTGAGATTCTTGTATCTTTTTAGTAATAATCTCTTCCTTTGGTAAAAATTCATGTAAAGGAGGATCTAATAATCTGATTATAACGGGATATCCATTCATCTCTTTAAATATATGGTAAAAGTCTTCTCGTTGCATTGGTAGTAATTTTTCTAGAGCTTTTTCTCTCTCCTCTTTTGTACTTGCTATTATCATTTCCTGCATTATGGGTAATCTTTCTTCTGCCATGAACATATGTTCTGTTCTACATAGACCTATTCCCTTTGCTCCATATTCATAGGCTTTTCGTGCATCTTCTGGGGTGTCAGCATTTGCTTTCACTCCTATTTTTGCTATCTTATCGGCCAAATTCAGGAGTTCAAAGAATTCTTGAGATAAAGTTGGTGGAATCAATTTCACTTCGCCTAAATAAACCGCTCCAGTCGAGCCATCTATACTTACTACATCCATTTCTTTTACGACTATGTCTCTTACTGTGAAGTATCTTTCTTTTAAATTAATATTGATTTCTTCTGCTCCTACTACTGCTGGTTTACCCATTCCTCTGGCTACTACTGCAGCATGACTTGTCATTCCTCCTCGGGCTGTTAGCACACCTTGTGATCTAGCTAAACCAGCTATATCGTCTGGATTAGTTTCTGGTCTAACTAATATAACTTTTTCTCCTTTTTCTCCTAGCTCAGCTGCTAATTTTGAGTCAAAAACTACTTTTCCTATTGCTGCTCCTGGAGAAGCATTTAACCCTTTCGTTATCGGCTTAACCTTATAGTTGGGATCCACTTGGGGGTGCAAAAGGTTTTCTATTTCCTTGGTTGATACTCTCATGACTGCTTCTTCTGAAGTTATTATGCCTTCCTTGTATAGATCAACTGCTATTTTTACTGAAGCTTGTGCAGTTCTCTTTCCATTTCTTGTTTGAAGCATATAAAGTTTACCATTTTCAACAGTAAATTCCATATCTTGCATATCTTTATAATGTCTTTCTAGTTTTTCAGAAATTTTGAGTAACTGTTCATAGGTATCTGGCCATTTTTCTTTCATTTCATCAAGGGAGGAGGGGGTTCTTATGCCTGCTACCACATCCTCTCCCTGAGCGTTAACTAGGTACTCTCCATACAGAACTTTTTCGCCTGTTGAGGGGTTTCTGGTAAAAGCTACACCAGTGGCCGATCTGTCATTCAAGTTTCCAAATACCATTGCCTGAACGTTTACTGCAGTTCCCCAATCTTCTGGAATGTTATATATTCTTCTATATTCCTTCGCTCTCTCATTGTTCCAAGAATTAAACACGGTTTCTATTGACATTTTGAGTTGTTCTATTGGATCTTGGGGAAGAGATTTACCATATTTTCTATATTCATCCTCTAACAATTGTATTACTTTTTCTAGATCTGATTCGTCTAGCTCTATATCTAATTTCTTGTTGTTATGTTTTTTATAATCATCAAATATTTCTTCTAGTGTTGGAATAGAAAGTACTGTTTTACCGAACATCTGGAGTAATCTTCTATATGAATCTAGAGCAAATCTGTGATTGGTAAATTTTGAAAGAGTTGGTATTAGTTCTTTTGTCAATCCGACATTGAGGATAGTATCCATCATTCCTGGCATGGAAGCTGGGGCTCCAGATCTAACAGACACAAGTAATGGCATATTCTCTCTATCGTTAAACCTTCTACCTATTCTTTTTTCTAGTTCTTGTATTGCTTCTTTTACTTTAGGCATGAGTTTTTCCATAGTTTCAAAGGGATTAGAAAGATATAACCTACATACTTCAGTTGTTATCGTAAAACCTGGAGGTACCGGTAGACCTAGATTGGTCATCTCTGCTAGGTTTGCTCCTTTGCCACCAAGCAATAGCCTCATGCTTGCATTTCCTTCATCAAAGAAATATATCCACTTCATGTAAGCTATACCTCCTTTTTAGCTTCCTATTAATGTTCTTATTGTTGAGTATAGTTCTTCTATCTTACTATCCAAATCATTTACTATTGGTTCTACTTCTACTATTATGCTATCAAGTTCTTTCAGACTAATTTGGTTATTAATAATATACGAAACTTTATCTCTGAGAAATGAAATATCTTCTATGATTGCAGTTATTTTATTTGTTATTTCTGGTATGAATTCATTCTGAGTTTGATCTATATTTAGTTTTTCTAATTCAGTTCGGATATTTTCCAAATTTGATAGGGAATTATTTAGAATATTCATTAAGACAATTGCATAGGAGGGGATTTCCTGGGGGTCAGTTATTTTTGCAATCTTTGAAAAGACTGTTTTTATTGTGCTTTTCTGTTCTGATTGAACCTTTATCAATTTTTTCCCACATTTTGAACAAAATTCCTCGAAATGCTCATTCTGATAACCACAACTTATGCAAATTATCTTTTCCGGTTCCAATATCTTCTCCACTTTGATATAATCCTGCTTTACTTCTAGTATTATGGGTTGTATATTTCTCTCGAAGTAATCTATTATATCTATTATGTGGTCTTTGTTTGGATCTTGGAGATATCTCATTATCAGCTCTAGAAAGAATTCAAATTTATCTTTGTTTTCCAGTACCTTTTTATCCATAGGTGTAAGATAATCTGGCTCATATTCTTCTAGGTAGCTTAGTGTTGAGTTCAGGGAATTATAAAAATCGTATAAAACCAATCTTGTTTCTCTTTCTGCAAAGATTTCCCTCAGTATGCTATAAAAGTTCTCGAATATTCCTGTACCTTTCAATTTGTAATCTTCAGTTAATTTGGAAAGTTTTTGTAATTCCTCAGTTTTTTCTACCAGAAAAACGATATTCTGTGCTAGATTTTGTTCTTGCAATTCTATCTTATCTGGGTATCTTTGTTTAACAGATTCGAAGATCAAGGACAAATGCTTTTCCACTTCTTCTATAGTTTTTATTATTTGCCTATACTTTTCATCTTTCAACTCAGACTTGCAAAGAGTTATATCATATAGATTTTTGTACCACTTTTTACTTAATTCGAACGATGGTTTCACTCTTCTTTCATATAGTTCAATAAGGGAGTTTATGCTTATTTGATTATCATAAAGATATGTAATATGGATAAGAAATTCAAACCAAACGTACGAACTAGGGACTATCGTAAATGCTCTGTCTTTTGAGATCAAATAGTATTCATAATCCTGAACCCTTCTCGCTATATCTGATAGTATCTTATCTATCTCCTTTATTTCCTCTCCGTAGCTTTCTTGCTTTAGATAATTTATTGTTTCTAAAATGTTATGTTTAGTTTCTTCACCGAGGTAGTCTCCTCTGATTTTTATAAGACTTTCCAGATTATCCACGATTTTTGATACTATCCTAGATCTTATTATCGGAAAACCTTCCTTGGTTTCTAATAGCAAAAATAAGTCTGTTGTTTCAAATTCTCTGGTCTTTTGGCTTTTTATGCTATTAAGTAGATTATTAATAAAAATAATTATCGCTGAAACTACTTGATAGTAATCAATCAGTTCTTCTGCTGTTAGACTATTGATGTTTTCTATGTTATCAAAGAACATTTCGATAACTGATGAATCAGAATCAGGGTTTCCAGAATATCTCGAAAGATAAAGTTCTAGAACTTCTTTCATAAGATTAATATCGATATTTTCGATGTTTATACTTATGTCTTCTTGATCTAGTTTTAAGAAAACTACTTTATCTCCGATATTTTTCCTTAGCTGATTTAGATTATAGATAAGGTCTTCCGCTATCTGTTCAAATACCATTTATATTTTCCTCCTTAGAGCATCTCTCTTATTTTCGTATAGACCTCCGGATAATTTTCCATCAGATATTTCCTTAATTTCCTTCTTCTAGCATACAGCTTTAGTAGTGTTCTATAGGTTTGCTTATCTTTTCTATGTCTCTTTATGTGGTCTTCAAGACTGTTTATTTTTGCTGTAAGTAAAAGGTATTGTACTCCTGGTGAACCGGTATCCTTTTCATGTAATTGTACTAGTTTTATTATTTCTTCTTTTTCTTCTCTTTTCAGCATTTACATACCTCCTCTAGGTTTAATACTGGTTTAGCTTTTGAGTATCGGTGGTATCTTAAAGTAGTTACTTTCTCTAACTGAATTTTTTTCTATGAAATCGCTAAAGTCTATATGATTGACGTCAGTTTGGTTATATTTTATCTGTCCCAGATGATCGGGGTAATAATAATCTTCGGTTTCCAAATCCAATTCTTGTAACTTGCTGAAGAAGTTGATTATTTTTGTTATATCCTTTTGAATGGTATTTTTTTCTTTTTCATCTAGTTCTATGTGGGCTAGTTCACATAGATAGTCTATGTTCATATTCTTGGGGTTTTGCCGGGGGCCGGACTCGAACCGGCACGGAGGTTTTACCTCCGGGGGATTTTAAGTCCCCTGCGTCTACCTATTCCGCCACCCCGGCTAACTCTTATCTTATTCTACATGCTTGAAAAATCACCCTCTACAACAGGTTTATCACTATTGGTGTCGAACCATATGTCTCTAACACTAATTTTGAAGGTATAGATGTTTCCGGTACCTCAAATACCAACGTACCAAAATTTATACCCATCGGCATCAATATCTGTAGAACGTAACTACTTAATCCCTCTATATATTCGTATCTGATATTTCTATTGTCAAACAGAACAAATTTACCAGTGTATAGCTGCACTTTGTTGGATAGATTTTGCTGTGATACGCTTATTATTACAAACTTATATCCAATCTGTGCATTATACATTCCTTTGTATATTTTACTTTCTTTCATATCGCTCACAGTTACCTTGTACTCTTCATTCCATGCAGAACGGGGAATAAAAACCACCTGGAGTGACTGCTCAGGTTTTACATCTTTCTGTGATTTATCTGAACCAGAATCTATAAAGGGGATTTGATATGTTGAAGAATCTTTACTTTTCCCCTTGCTTTTCTGATTATGTCTATTTTCTTCGCTATCTCTATTTTCTTCACTATTTTTCGGAGATTCTATCTTTACTTTTGCCTTGTACTCTTGGTTTTTATTAGAAGGAGGTATTATCCGTACGGTTCTTGTTTGTTGATCCCACTTTATCTGGTAACCTAGCGGAGGAAGTACATCCTTGATAGCTAGCAACAGCTGACTCTTATATATGGCTATCCTTGCATATATCCTCATATTCTCTACGATAATTACCCTTTCTTCCTTGTTCCATGTTATAGGGGAACCGAGTATATATGATAAATCTTCCTTTGATAAATAGGCAGTATTGTTTATTATGTATGCTGAAAGTTTTGTATCATTGTATATCAATTCTGCTTTTTTGGGTGACTCTGAAAATACAAAGATCATTATTAGAACAAGGAATATTATGAAACGATGCATAAAAACACCTCCGGCATATTAATCAATATAAAATTCTATTTCTTCAAGCTTTTCACCTGCAACTATTGAAAAAAAATTGATAAGGAGGTTTTTAGGTTTTGAGGGAGAATTAGAAAAAAAAGGGCGGATAGCTCAGCGGTTAGAGCGCCTGTTTCACAAGCAGGAGGTCATAGGTTCAACTCCTATTCCGCCCAAACAGCTCAGGGGGTAGTAATATCATGAAAGACATCAGTATCATAAAAAATACACTTGTACCAATAGTAGTCGAACAAACCCCTCGAGGAGAAAGATCCTACGACATATACTCCAGACTCCTTAAAGAAAGAATAGTCTTTATAGGAGACGCTATAGAGGATCATCTTGCTAACCTAGTAATTGCACAACTCCTTTTCTTGGAGAAAGAAGACCCTGACAAAGATATCGATCTATACATAAATAGCCCCGGCGGAAGTATAACAGCTGCTCTGGCCATCTATGACACCATGAGAGTTATAAAACCAGATGTATCAACAATATGTGTGGGTATGGCTGCTAGTGCAGCAGCCGTCCTACTAGCAGGTGGAGCAAAGGGAAAAAGGTTCGCTTTACCCTACGCCAGAATCATGATCCATCAACCCTGGGTAAAAGGAATCGGCGGACAAGCAACCGACATAGAAATACACGCTAAAGAAATATCCAGACTTAAAAGAATTATTAACGAAATCCTTGCTTTCCATACCTCTCAACCTCTCGAAAAGATAGAGAAAGATACTGATAGAGACTACTATATGTCAGCACAAGAAGCAAAAGAATACGGAATAATAGACGATATAATAACTCCAGAAAATAGAAACGTCACTCCCTTAACCCAAAACAATGTATGAACACGACCAGAATCAATATAAATACAGTTAATTCAGATTTCAAAAAAGAATATGAAACATTCTTAGCTTCTGTATCTCAAGAGTTTAGTAAAATTGGAATAAAGAGTAATTCGACTATCGCCATCGGTCTAAGTGGAGGAGTAGATTCTTCCTCTACACTAGCTATCCTAAAAGAACTGGGATACAATGTAGTAGGTATCACGATGAAGATATGGAACGAAAAATATTCTAAATTCTTCCCAGACACAGAAACAAAAATTCATGGATGTTTTGGACCAGAAGAATACCAAGATATAAAAGATGCCGAAAAAGTATGTAAAACACTTAAAGTACCTTTCTACTCCATCAATCTCTCTGATCAATACGAACAAATAGTCCTTGAATACTTCAAAAACGAATACCTACGAGGAAGAACCCCTAATCCCTGTGTAATCTGTAACTGGAAAATGAAATTCGAATACTTGTTAACCAAAGCATCGGAATCAGGAATACATTTTGATTACTTTGCCACCGGACACTACGTCAAAAGATCAGTATACAAAAACCACATCACTCTAGCAAAAGCAAATTACATCCAAAAAGATCAATCCTATTACCTTTCTTACCTGAATAAATCTCACATAGAAAAATCTATCTTCCCCCTAGGATATATACAAAGTAAAAACTTAACGAGAGAAATTTCTAAATACTACGGACTAGAAATTTACAATAAACCCGATAGCCAAAATTTTATATCCATCAAGTATACCGAACTTTTTAAGGGATATAACATTGAAAACGGTATTATAGTGCACAAAAACGGAAAAGTTCTTGGAAAACACCAAGGAATACACCTGTACACCATAGGCCAAAGAAAGGGACTGAATATTTCCAGCTCCAAACCCCTATACGTCATAAATATAGACTCAAAGAATAACTTGATCGTTGTCGGTGAAAAAGAAGATTTATACCAAAAAAAATTAATAGCTAAAAACATAAATTGGCTGGTAAAGGAATTCAATGGTATATCAGCTAAAATAAGATACACACATGAACCAGCTCCATGCAAAATAAAAGAAATAGAGGAGGATACTATAGAGGTTGAGTTTGAACAAAAACAATTGGCAATCACCCCCGGCCAAATCATAGCTTTCTACAAAGATGATATCCTACTGGGAGCAGGTATAATACATACCGTTATCATAGGAGGATAAAAATATATGAATTTTGAGACTTCTATCATTCATCTAGCAGAAAAACCCTTTGAAGACAATATTCATGGAGATGTCATAAAACCTATTCACCTAACTTCTACTTATCAATTGGTTGAACTTGAACCTACAGGGTACTTCTACCAAAGATATGGAAATCAAACTCGAGAATCTCTTGAAAAAAAATTAGCATTCTGTGAAAAAACTAAGTATTGTTTAGTTTTTTCTAGCGGTATGGCTGCCATAACATCAGTTATCTTCTCTTTAACTAACCCAGGATCTAAAATACTAGCTTTTGATGACTTATATTCAGTAACCAAAAAAGTATTTAACGAAGTTTTACCCAAATATAACATTTCAGTTAATTACGTGGATTTTACAAAAGAGTTCGAAATAGATCACGATGTCTGTCTAGTTTGGTTGGAATCTCCTACAAATCCACTCATGAAAATGGTAAACGTTAAGAAAATCATCGAAAAAATAAAATCCAGAAAACCTAATGTAAAGGTAGTCTTCGACAACACCTTTCTTACACCTTACTTCTATAATCCCATAGAAGATGGTGTTGATATCGTTGTTCACAGTGCTACTAAATACATAAACGGACATAGCGATTGTCTAGCAGGAGCAGTAATGCTAAACGACGATGAAATCTTTCAAAAATTAAAGCAATATCGTGATACTTTCGGAAACACTCTCAGCCCATTCGATAGCTATCTCGTGCTAAGAGGATTAAAAACACTACATCTAAGAATGCAAAAACATCAGGAAAATTGTGTAAAAATCGTTGATTACCTCAGAACAAAAAAGTTCGTCTCAAAAATCTTATATCCTTCTCTATATGA
>JANXCV010000001.1:293724-345962 GCA_025059235.1 Candidatus Calescibacterium sp.
TTTAGCTTTATACTTGATTTTGACTACAATCAGATAAAGACCTTTATTTCAAATCTCAAAATTATTAATCATGCTGTCAGTTTAGGAGGAGTAGAGTCGCTCATATGTGTTCCATTCTACTCAACACACAGAGGAATTCAGGGAATACCACAAAACTTGATCAGGCTATCTGTAGGAATAGAAAACATAGATGACCTTATATACGATTTAGAGCAAGCTTTCTCGAAAGCAGTTTCACAACAATGATAATAGGAGTTTTGAGAGAAGAACAAGATAACAGAGTCTCCCTCATCCCTAACGACGTAAAGAATCTCTCGCAAAAAGGGTTTAGTATTTGGATAGAAAAAGAAGCAGGTATAAAAGCTGGATTCAACGATGAAGATTACATCCAAGCAGGAGCACAAATAAAAGATAGACAAGAAGTAATAAACGCAGACATCATCCTTGCAATCAATAGATTCAACGAAATGTATAACCTAAAGCAGGGAGCCTTCATAATAGGATTGTATAATCCATATGACCTGGAATTCACGAAGAATTTCATTGATAGGACTCAAGGAACGGTAAACTGTATTTCTTTAGAACTTGTTCCAAGGATTTCCCGTGCTCAGTCAATCGATGTACTAAGTTCAATGGCAACAATGGCCGGATATAAAGCTGTCATCCTGGCTGCTCATTATTCTTCAAAAATCTTCCCATTATTAATGACAGCTGCCGGAACTATAACCCCAGCCAAAGTTTTAGTAATAGGTGCAGGAGTAGCAGGATTACAAGCAATAGCAACTTCCAAGAGATTAGGAGCAAACGTTTGGGGATTCGATCCCAGACCAGCAACCAAAGATCAAATAAAAAGTGTCGGCGGAAATTATATCGAATTCCAAATTCAAGATTTCGAAGATAAATCTGGCTATGCAAAACAGGCCGACCATAACATAATCCAAAAAGAAATAGAAGTACTATTTCCTTACGTAGTACAAAGTGATATAGTAATTACTACAGCCTCAGTACCTGGTAAAAAAGCACCAATATTGATCACAAGAGAAATGGTAGAAAAAATGAGGATAGGCTCTGTAATCGTAGATATGGTAGCTGCTTCAGGTGGTAACTGTGAACTGACCCAAAAAGATAAAATAGTAAATTTCGATAACAAAATCATAATAGGCTACTCAAACCTTCCCTCTATGGTTCCCCACGACTCTAGTAAGATGTATTCAAGAAATATCTATAACCTCATATCTCATCTTTCCAGAAATACTAACAGAATAACTCCAGACTTCCAGGACGAAATAGATAGAAATATATTTTTAGTCTACAGTAGAGAAATCATAAACGAAAAGATAAAAGGGATGATGCAAGAATGGAAATAATTGTAGCCAAGGCTTATATTTTTATCCTTGCCATAATCCTTGGATTTGAATTAATAAATAAAGTTCCCAGTCTGTTACACACTCCCTTAATGTCTGCTACCAATGCTATACATGGGATAGTTGTCGTTGGTGCCTGTATAGTAGCTTTAAACGCCGATACTACTATCCTAAAAGTAATAAGTTTTCTTGCTGTTTTTGTAGGAACTTTAAACGTCGTAGGCGGATACGTAGTTACCGATAGAATGTTACAAAAATTCAAGAAGGACGGAAAAGAGAAATGATCGATAGTCTAAGAGAGTTAGGTTACCTGATAAGTGCTTTCCTTTTTATACTGGGAATCAAATATATGGGTAATCCTGTGACCTCTATCAGGGGTAACATAATTTCTGCTGCAGGAATGTTCATAGCTATAATATCTACTTTTCTGCAGGGGAAAGCTAATTTTAACAACCTCTGGTTTATAATTTTGGCTATACTATCGGGAAGTTTTGTTGGTACTTATTTAGCTAGGGTTGTTAAGTTTACTGAGATGCCACAGATGGTCTCTTTTTTCAACGGTATGGGAGGATTGACTATCGTTCTTATTTCAATCATAGAATTCCTTCACAGAAAGACCGTAGATAAAATTTTTACTATTAGTGCAGGATTTAGTGGTATAATCGGAGCAATTTCTTTTGTCGGTAGTATGTTAGCAATGGCAAAATTATGGGGAATACTAGAAAAATCTTATAGATCCAATTTTATAAGAGTTTTCAATTCTATACTTTTGATACTAATTGTTCTATTCTTTGGGATTCTGATTTTTGAGGGGTCTTATGGCTGGTTGATTCTTGTGATTATTCTCGGAGGTATTTTGGGATTCAGTGGGGTTTTCCCTATCGGTGGAGCAGATATGCCAGTGATAATAGCTCTGCTCAATGCTTTTACTGGGTTAGCAGCTTCCATCGCCGGATTTGCTATTAACAACAATGCCATGATAGTATCTGGAACTCTTGTAGGAGCTTCCGGAACTATACTGACTATACTCATGGCTAAAGCAATGAATAGAAGTGTATTGGGAGTTATACTGGGAGGATTTGGAGGAGTTGACACTACCTCTCAAACCCAGAAAGGAAATATACAGGAAATAACAGTCCAAGATGCAGCAATATTATTAAGTTATTCAAGGAAAGTGATAATAGTTCCAGGGTATGGTATGGCAGTCTCTGGAGCACAAAACGAAGTACATGAATTGGAAGAACTACTAGAAAAAAAAGGAGTTGAGGTAAAGTATGCCATACATCCTGTTGCTGGTAGAATGCCTGGGCACATGAATGTCCTGCTTGCCGAAGCCAAAGTGGACTACTCCAAACTATACGAAATGGAATATATCAACCCAGAATTTAAGAACACAGATGTTGTATTGGTCGTCGGAGCCAATGATATAGTTAACCCTGCTGCAAAGAATAATCCTAACAGTCCTCTTTACGGTATGCCAATACTCGAAGTTGATCAAGCACAGAATATAATCTTCATGAAAAGAAGTTTAAGACCTGGATTCGCAGGAGTTGAAAATGAACTATTTTTCAATCCAAAAACCAGAATGCTCTTCGGCGACGCCAAAGAAACACTAAAAAAACTTATAAATGAAATTAAAAATATCTAGCCCGTATTATTCCTTTCGAACATCTTGTTTATGTCTGTAAAGGATATTTCTATCATCACGTTTCTTCCATGTGGACAGAAATGCGGATTAAGGTTATCTATAGATATTAAATCTTGGAATAATTTTTGAAGTTCTTCATTGGATAACTTTTGCCCCTTTTTTATTGCAGCTTTACAGGATATTTTCGCTATGAATTCTCTATAAACTTCTTCATTGTCTAAAATCGTTTCTTCAAATTCTTGGAGTATTGTTTTTATCATCTCGCTGACTGAGTTGATATTTAATACAGCCGGATATGAAAAGAGTTGAACTAAATTTTGACTTTTATCGTAGCTTGCTGTAAATCCAAGGTTTTTCAATAGGTTTAATTTAGACTCCATTTTTTCTTCATCCAGTTGGATTGTTTTTATCGATATTGGAACTAGTAGTTTTTGAATAGGGGTATTGATTTCGATTCTTTTCAAAAAATGAGAGTATATTATTTTTTCAGAGGCATTGTGTTGATCGACTATAAAAAAGCTGTCTTTGTACAGGACTAAAAAGTAGCAATTTTCCCAGTAGTGTAAAATTTTTGGGGCAATTGATTCCCGCTGTGATTCTATCCTAAAAATTTCTATGGTTTGTCGCTGCTCTATCTTAGGAAAAAATTCGATTTTACTTATATCTAAATCTGTTTTCTCTATTGAATTTTCTGAGATTTTTTCAACTTTTTCTTCTAATTTTTCTACTATCCGCTTTATTGATCTGTACCAATTGATTTCTTGGATGTTTTGTGGTTTCTCTTCCCTTGGAATATCTATTAATACTTTAGATACTACGTGATTATTGATAAAATTTTTTATTGCTTTTTGGATCATGTTTTTAATAAGTAAGGGTTTTAAGAATCTAACCTCTAGCTTTCTTGGGTGGACGTTAGAGTCTACTTCATCAGGAGGACAAGTAATAGAAATTATTCCTTCTATTTTTCCTCGTTCTCCAAATACTTCACGAAAGGTAGTAACTACCATTCTTTCAAGTTCATTCATAAAGACTATTCTTCTGTTTACAAATATGAAAAAGTTATTCTTGGCTGTGTATAGTTTTTCGCTGTACTTGTATTCTCTGGACAGAATAACGGTTATTTTATAGTCTTGTATTTTTAGTTCTTCTTTTGCTGGCTCAGAAATTTTGAATATTTCTTTAACTCTTGACTCTGGGGTTGTTGGTATTAGGTTATACTTGAGCTTATCTTCTATATGTAGAGTAAACATGACATGATTATTGATAGCTGAAAATTGCTTAAAGGTATTTACTATATTGTCTAGTTCTACTTTTTCTGAGGATAGGAAGTTTTTTCTTACAGGGCTGTTGAAAAATAGATCCATAACTTTTACAATTGTTCCATTTTTATAGTTGAAGGTTGTGGGTTCTATTTTTAGAATTTTTCCTTCGGAAGAAGTTAAGATATATGCTTTGTCTTGATCGGAAGTTTTAGAGATTATTTGTAGGTTTGAGACTCTTGATATTGCGTATAAAGCTTCTCCCCTGAAACCATACGTTTGAACAGCAAGCAGATCTTTTTCAGTATTTATCTTGCTTGTTGTATATCGTTCTATTACTAGAGGTAAATCTTCTTTTTCTATTCCTATACCGTTATCTCTTACTTCTATTAGTTTAAGTCCATTCCCGAGAATTCTGACGTTAATTACTGTTGAATTAGCATCTATGGAATTTTCGATTAGTTCCTTTAGTACGTTTGAAGGTCTTTCAATTACTTCACCTGCAGCTATCTTGGAAAAAACCTCTTCACTTAATTTATTTACTTTACCCATAGTTATTGATTATTTTTTGCTATTACTAAATCCTTTATCAAAAATTATCGGTCAAATAAATTTAAGAGGACAGAATATGGTTTTGTTTAAAAAGATATGAGAACTGGAGTATAAACGAGGTTTCTTGATACTAGGAAGGTGCCTGAAGATGACATTTTTAAGTGTACAAACTTATATTGAGATAAAGGTTTTTGACCTTTTGACAGGATTTTATTATCGAGCTCAAAAGATTAACGCATTAACAAACTTTTCCGCAATTTCTATATCTGTAAGTAAAGGAGGTAAATATTTGTCGGCTAATTTTGTAAAGATTGAACAAACTGTAGTTAATAGGAAGACTTTGGGTTATGTCGATGTTAGTTCTCCCGTAGTAAATATGAGGATATACTTAACTGAAGACTTTGACTGGGTTCTGAATATCGAAAATAGAATACTTCGTAAGATTACTTCTACTGATATAGACTACATATTCTATAAAGTTTACGGTTATCTGTAGGAGGGATAGTTTAATGATTGTGGAAATAGAAATAAGGGACGCGGGGTGGAGCAGTGGCAGCTCGTTGGGCTCATAACCCAAAGGTCGTGGGTTCGAATCCCACCCCCGCAACCTAACCCCAAAACCCACACATCATGCTATCCACCAAACTATCACTTTGCCAAATAAATCCTATCGTCGGGGATATAAAACATAATTTTGAAAAAATCATATCTTCCATTGAAAAAAACATCGATTCAAGTATAATATGTTTTCCAGAACTATCTCTCATAGGTTGTCCACCCGAAGATATACTTTCCTATCCTTATCTCATCCAAGAACAATATCAATACCTAGAAAAGCTTAAGAGTTACTCAAGAGATAAAATAATCGTATTGGGTTTCGTAAATTTTGAAAATGCGATATACAACTCTGCAGCAATCATAGAAAATAATAATATCTGGATCTATAACAAGGTACATCTTTCTGGGGTTTTTGATGAAGATAGATACTTTAAATCTGGCGAACACATATTGATAATTCAGACAAGCGAAGGTATAAGAATAGGAGTTACAGTATCTGAGGATATATGGTATCCTACGGAACCTCTTCAAACACTAATAGTTAACGGAGTAGATATAGTCATTAACATTTCTGCTTCTCCATATCATGTTATGAAGCCTTTTTCGAGGGAGAATATGCTGAAAGTCAGGGCTTCGGATTATTCGGTTTTCATTGTTTTTTGTAATTTAGTAGGTGGGCAAGATGAGATCGTTTTTGATGGAACATCCTCTGTAATATCCAACTACGGAAGAACCATCGCAAGAGCCCCATCCTTCAAAGAATACCACCTCGACTGCATCATACCACTCGAAGAACTAAAATTAGCTAAATTAGGTAATATCAGAAAAAAAATCTCAAATTCAAAAGATCTATTCTTAAACCTACAGTGTAAAACAATAAAAAGTGAGGTAAGCATAGCAAAGAATATGGACTACAAGAATAATGAAATATACGATTTCTTAACAGCTGAGGAAGAGATATTTCAGGCTTGTGTTTTGGGTACTAGAGACTATATAGTCAAAAATAACTTTAAAAAAGTATTAGTAGCAATGTCGGGAGGTATAGACTCTTCATTAGTAACCTGTATAGCTTCAGAGGCTATAGGTCCTGAAAATGTTCTTGGTATCTCCATGCCAAGTATGTTTTCTTCTTCCCATTCTATCGAGGATGCAAAAGAATTAGCAAAAAATCTGAGAATAAATTTTGAAATAATCCCAATCATAAAAATATACGACTCCTTTATAGATTCTTTAAATGATATCTATACTAAATTTGGTAGTTTAGATTTCTCAATAGCAGAAGAAAACCTTCAATCAAGAATAAGGGCAACGATAATAATGACTTTGTCTAACAAATTTGGTCACTTAGTTTTAGCATGTGGAAATAAAAGTGAAATGAGTGTTGGATACGCAACTTTATACGGTGATCTAGCTGGAGGATTTGCACCAATAAAAGATCTATACAAAACTGAAGTTTATAGAGTTTCTAGGTATTACAATTCTAAGAATAAAGTTATTCCGGAAAGAGTTTTCATTAAACCTCCTTCTGCCGAATTGAGGCCTAACCAGGTGGACCAGGATTCCCTACCACCCTATGAAATACTAGACCCCATCCTACAGCTCTACCTGGAAAATAACCTCTCTCCTTACTATATTTCACAAAAATTGGGATTGGATGTAGAATTTATAAAAAAGATAATAAGGGATATAGAGAATGCGGAGTACAAGAGGCGTCAGGCTCCCCCAGGGGTTAAAATCACTCCACGCTCCTTCGGAAAAGATAGAAGACTACCAATCACCAAAAAAATCATATGAATAAGTTCATACTTTCTATTTTTCACACCTCAGATATACACGGGAAATTTAATAAAAAAAAAGTCGAAAAAATAAAGGAAATACTGAATCAGTGTGACACTCCCAAAGTACTGGTTGATAGTGGAGATATACTTAAAGGAGGTAATATACTTTTTTACCCCGTTGAAAATACTTTTAAATACATAGAAGATTTGAAATATACCGCAATATGTATGGGTAATAGAGAGTTCAACTATTTCAGATTTATCTTCTACAGAAGGCTAAAGAGATATCCATTTTTGGCTTGTAATCTAGTTGACGTCTTTTTAAAGAAGCAATCGATAATTCCAGCTATGCACTTGGTTATTGATAGGATAAGAGTTACTTTTGTAGGCTTAACTAGACCACAGTATCCCCCGGATTCTTTATGGGAAAAATTTACTGGATTTAGGTTTGAAAACGCTATAAATTCACTTCAAAAACAAGTAGAGATGTACTACAAAATAACTGATTTATTCATTATTCTTTCCCACTTAGGAATAGAGGATGATTTGATTTTAGCCAGAGCTATATTTGAAAATTATCGGAATATGGTCAATAGGTTTTTGGTTCTTGGTGGACACGATCATAAAGACTTCTTTTCAGATCAGTTTATCCCTGTTATTCACACCGCACCCTTTCTCTCCAAACTAACACACTTGGAACTATTTTTCTCGGTAAATAAAAACTCAAAAGAACTTGAAAGCATGGTAGTTTCGAAAATAGAATTGTAAAAGGATAGTTCCAAAAGGTTTAAAATATTGTATACAGTGAGTATGAATGTAACTCAAAGGCTGAAATTATATGAAGCTCTCATACTTCTCAATACCTATGACTATGATTCTTGCAGAAATTACATATCTAGTTTGCTCCAGGAAAATGAAAGTATAATTCACTTCAGAATAATTCTAGAAATATTAGAATTGATCGATATGGTAAAAGAAGAAAGATTTCAAGAGATAAAAAGGCAGTTAGATTACATAGTCGATTTGCTGGAAAGAATAGAAGATGATTCTTTTAATAAAGGTTTCAAGGAATTGATCAACCAAATAGTTGAAGATTTCAAAGATCCTCCAATCGGATTTCCAAAGAAAAAATTAGTTATTAACTGGCACGTTTTAGTAAAGTAATGATTTAGTAAAGTAATGAAACAATTTTCTGATCTTCAAGATTTACTTGTCAAGGTAAGGGAACTACTTGGAGAAGATCTGTATTATCTATTTCTTCATGATGTAAGTATTTTGGTTGTAGACAGAGGATCAATAAAAACACTGGGAGGCTGCTATAAAGAAAAAAAAATTTTTGTTTATGATTTTCGTCTAGATACTTTTTTTCATGAGCTGGGGCATCATGTTTTTAAACATCCAAAATTCTCCAGGTTCTTCCATTTCAGATATCTTTGGGATGCTTTCTATAACTATCAAAAACAAGAAGCTAGTTTCTTGGGGCATCAAGCTAAATGCAGTTTAGAGGAATTTTTTTGTCAAATATTTGCAATTTTTTTTACTGATCATGAATGGCTTTGGTCTTACGATAGAAAACTTTACATAGAACTATATAAAGCAATAGAAGAAATTATTAAAACCTATCGTCGTGGTATGGAGAAAAACTTATGACATGAAGTAGGGTATTACTTGTTCGAAAACCTGGTTTATTTCCTGAGAGGAGTCAATGAGTACGAGTTTAATTCCATATTCTTCTATAAGTTTTAATACTGGTAAAGTTTGTACTTTATAGACCTGATATCTTGTTTTGACTATTTCTTCTTTATCGTCATCTCTCTGAATTAGCTTGGACCCACATTTATCACAAATCTCATCCTCTCGTGGTTTGTTATATATCAAATGATATATTGAATTACAATTTGGGCAGATTCTTCTTAGGCATATTCTTTCAAAGATTTTGTCCAACGTTATATCAAAAAATAGGGTAATGTAAGGTTTGGATATGTTTTGTATCAAAAATTCTAGCTGTTGGATTGTGCGAGGATAACCATCTATTATAACTTTATCAGATAGTTTATCCGTTTTTATTTTGTTGATTTCCTCAAGTACTAGCTGATTTATTACTGATGAAGGTACTAATTGACCTTTACTAATGTATTGCTGAGCTATCTTACCTATTTCTGTTTGGTTTTTTATGTGGTATCTAATATAGTCTCCAGTGGATATGTAAGATATATTTGGGAATTTTTGTTTTAGGAGGTTTGCTTGTGTACCTTTTCCGCTTCCTGGAGGACCAAAAAAAAGATATATTCTCATTTACATCCCCCCATAAATTCTTTTTTAATATTGTTCTATTATTGGGAAAAGGTAAACCTTTAGAACTAGCTCAAAAAATCGAAGAACTATTGGTATAATTAGATTCTCCACTTTGTAAATACTAGGCCAATATATCCTATCAAACCAGAGAGTATAATAGCTATACCTGCTAAGGTTTCCTTCGGACTACTTATTAAAGTATACATCAAAAAGATAAACGTAGAAAGGAGATATAGAATGGTGCTAAACGGATATAGCCAAGCTTTGAAGGGTCTTTCGTGGGACGGAGATCTAATTCTCTGAACTATAACTGCCAATACTGTCAGAAAGTTAAAACCAATCGAAGCAAAAGTTACGTAAGTAAGTAGTGAACTGTAATTTCCAATAATTATAAGTACGATTATCCATATTGCCTGAAAGATAAGTGCTATGTGTGGGGTTTGATATTTAGGATGTTCTTTAGCAAATGAATCAAAGAATAGTTTGTCTGATGCCAGAGCGTATATTAATCTGGCTCCCGTCAATATCAGTCCATTATTACAACCAAAAGTAGAAATTATTATCCCAAGAGAGATAAAGTAAACTCCAAACATTGGAAATATTACCTTTGCTACTTCTTCTGCTACTTTATTGTCAAAAGATTTGCTTACATTTTCTATACCGAGGATATAAAAGTAGCTCATCGTTGTAACTACGTATATCAATGTTGTTAGTGCTGTTCCTATTACCATTGCCAAAGGTACATTTTTATGAGAATCCTTTACTTCATGTGATATATAAGTTAGATAATACCAGGCATCGTAAGCGAAAAAAACTTTGGATAAACTCCAAGCAGCAACCATAAGAACGAGGTTAATACTTTCCAAGGGTTCTACTTTATGGGTTGAAAAGAGATTTTCTATACTTCCTAAGGGGTGAAAAAAAGCGAAGGAAACGAGTATAAAGATAACGATGACTTTTGATAGGGTGAATATATTTTGGACGATCGATCCCCATTTTAAACCAATTATATTGATTCCTGTCAATAGAATTATCGATAGGGCTCCTACTAGCTGGGCTGAATTGACTTTTAAAATGTTCAAGTCTAGTATGATATTTTTTTCGGATATTGCTGGGATAAAGGTTCCTACATACTTTGCCATCGCTATTGCTACTGCAGCTATGGTTCCCGCCTGGATAACGAAGAAGCTTGTCCAAACAAAAAGAAAACCAATCAGATTACCATAAGTTTCCCTCAGGTAAGTATACTGTCCTCCTTTACCTGGAAACATGGAAGCTAATTCGGCATAATTTATAGCACCTAGAATGGTGATTATACCTGCTATTATCCAGATCGATATTATGGTTGTGCTATCTGGTATTTTGGAAGCTATTATGGATGGAATTATAAATATTCCGGACCCTATCATTGAACCTACGACAACTAGTATGGAGTCAATTAGATTCAATTTATATCTCATGGTTTAGAGATTGTCAGATTTTGATAGATTTTCATGTATTCTTTTGCACTGTTATTCCAGCTGAAATCTAAGTTCATCACTCTTTTTCTCAGTTTTGAAAGTTCTTCTTTACTGATTTGTAGAGCTTTTTTTAGAGCTTGGTGTAGTAAATTTGGGTCTGCATATTCGATGAGTATTCCTGTACCATTGTTGGGGTTTTCAAATATATCTACTATGCTATCTTTTAATCCTCCAGTTTTAGTAGCTATGGGTATAGTACCGTATCGATAAGATATCATCTGAGAAAGTCCACAAGGTTCAAACCTGGAAGGTATTATGAAGTAATCTGAAGAAGCATATATCTTTCTTGCTAATACTTCGTCGAATCCTATAACAACTTTTACAAAATCTGGGTATTTTTCTGAAAGAGTAGATATACTTTTTTGTATATCTGGGTTTCCTGTACCAAGAACAAACAGGTTAAAGGCACCTTGTGGAAGATGTTCTACTGAATTGGACAGTATATCAAATCCTTTCTGATGATCTAGTCTGGCTACTATACCGAAAAGCACTCCTGTATCTTTGAGATTGAACTCTTCTAATAATTGCTTTTTGTTCTTGCTTTTTCCTTCATCTACATTTTCGATAGAGTAATTGAAGTATATATGTTTATCTGTTTGGGGATTCCAAATTTCTGTATCTATTCCATTAAGTATTCCTGTTACTTTGTGTGAATTTTGCTTGAGGATATTTTCTAATCCCATGCCGAACTGAGGGAAGTTCTGTATTTCATATGCGTAGTTAGGGCTAACCGTTGAGACAATGTCTGCTAGTATTATTGCTGCTTTCATGAGATTAATTTTACCGTAATACTCTCCATACTCAAAAAGCAATTTTTTAATATCGTCATCTAGGAAACTTAATTTTTCTTTTTCTACTATACCTTGATAAGCTATGTTGTGTATTGTGAAGATTGTATTTTTAAGGTTTTGGAGTTTAGCTAGTAGTATTACGAAAGATGTATGCCAGTCATGGCAGTGGATTATATCAAAATCGGGTAATATTTCGATTGCTGCTTTAGAGAATACGTAGTATCTTATGATTTCATCTTCAAAAGGTTTACCGAACTTATCTAGGTATATTCCTTCTCTTTCAAATAGTTCATTATTACAAACGAGAAAAACGTCTATGTTTTCATAGTGGGTTTTACATATGTCTACGTTGTAATCAAGTATTTTTATTGATTTGGTAGGTTTTAGATGTAATTCTTTTGTAGAGAATTTGGAGAATAAATTTTTGGTGATGTTTCCATAGTATGGTGTTATTACTGAAGTTTTTACTGGTAAGTATTTAGGCAGAGAACCTATTACGTCTGCTAATCCTCCTACTTTTGAGAAAGGAACCATCTCTAATGAAACCATTGCTACTTTCATGACCTCACTTCTCCTTTCTAGCTAGATTACTTTGGTTATTTCGTGGAATTTAAATCTATACGCTCTTGGTAGTAGTTGTTTGGAGTTATCTTTGTAGCCTATAGCTATTATCATGATTGGTATTAAATGGTCTGGGATGTTTAGATATTCTCTTAGTTTTTGTTCATTAAATCCTCCTATTGGGTGTGTTTCTAATCCGAATATTCTTGAGCATATCATGATGTTCATAGCGAACAAAGAGGAGTCTCTAATAGCGTTATTTTTTGCTTTTTCTGGGTTACTCCAAGAGTTGATTATACTTTGTTTAGTTGAGTCTTTTTGGTCTGGAGTGATGTATCCCAATTCTATCCAGCTGTCAAGTACCTTGTCCACGTTTTCTATTCCGCCTCTTGTGTTTGCCAGAACTATAATATTAGCTGACGCATCTTCCACTTTTTGCTGATTCATACAAATTTCCTTTAGGATTGACTTTTGAGCTTTACTTTTGACTATTATTATTTTCCATGGTTGGAGGTTATAGCTTGAGGGAGCTGTTGAAGCTAAGTTTACCACTTCTTCTAGGATCTCTAATGGTACTTCTTTTGATGGATCGAAGAAGGTTATTGATCTTCTTTCTTTTATCAGGTTAATCATTTCTTGCTTTATTGTTTGTTGCATATTTTTTGTTTGTCCTGGGCATTTATATTCCGCCTTTTTCCCCAGGTCTAGGCGGATTTTTTATATAGAACTCTATTATTTTTTCTAGGTTTTTATAATTATATTCTTTAGCTATGTTGAGAGGAGTTTTGTTTTCATTGTTTTTAATATTGGGATCTGCTCCTATTTTTAGAAGAAGATCCACTATTTCTTCATGATTTTTTAAGACTGCATAGTGTAAAGGAGTGTTTCCATAGCTATCCTGAACATTTATTTTTGCGTTATGAGATATAAGTAATCTTACTATATGCAAGAAGCCGTAGTAACAGGCATCATGTAAAGGAGTATAACCAACGTTATTGCGTATATTCGGACAAGCTCCATGTTCTAGAAGAAGCTCTGCTATTTTTGCATAACCTTTGAAGCATGCTATATGTAAAGCTGTATTACCAAATTCGTTCTGAGTGTTTAGATCAACCAATTTTTTTTGAATTATTTCTTTTATGGAATTTATATTGTTGCCGTGAGCAAGTTCAAAAATATCATAGCGCATTACTCTATTAATTATTTTTTATTCTATCGGATTTATCCTTGTCAAAGGTAACTAGCGTATTTCTATAGAAAAAGAATATCATGAATTTGAATTGTGTTAGTATTAGTCTAGGTAGCTCAAAAAGGGATAAATTCGTAACTATAGATCTACCTAATAATTATACTGTGAACATTTTTAGGATTGGTGTTGATGGAGATATATTGGTTGCTGAGAAAATAATACAGAAGTTACAAGATGAAGAGGTTGACGCCATAGGACTTGGAGGTATAGATTTAATTCTATACATAGACAACCAGGAATTTGTGGTTCAAGATGCAAAAAGATTATATGATAAATCTACTAAGATCCCTGTTGTTGACGGTAGTATATCCAAGAAAATTCTGGAATCACAGATCGTTGGTAATCTTATTCAGAAGGAATTATTACGTAATAAAGTGCTTCTTTTAAGTTCTCTAGATAGATTTGAGATACTTAAAGTTTTAGTTAACAGTAATTTTCAAGTTTTAATAGGAGATCTTGTTTTTGCTCTGAATGTAGGAAAGTTAATAAAAAATATAGAAGAACTGAAATTCTTTGCTAGCTTTTTATTAGATGACGTGTTAAACCTACCGTTTAATTTCATTTATCCTATAGGTAAAGAGCAAGAAAAAAATAATGAATTATCTGCTGAACTTAGCAAGGTAATCCAAGAGGAAGACATAGGTTCAATTATTGGTGATTTTCATTATCTGAAAAAAATGTCGCATCTTTTAATGGGAAAGATTGTGGTGACTAATACTTTGACTCAAGAAGACATAGAAGCTCTTAGGAGAAAGGGAGTAAAAAGGTTAATAACGACGGGAATATTTATTGATAATCGTTCTTTTGGAGCGAATATAACTGATGCTATATTTGCTGCCTACTGCAGAAGAATAAAAAAACTAAAGATATCTCCTTTCGGATTTGAGGATAGAAGTTTGTTTTTTGAATTCCTGCATGACTTTCTGGGACTAAGAGAAATAAAAGGAAATGTGGTATTTGAAGTCAAATAAGAATATTAAAATGGAAGAGCAGTTGGGTTTAAAGTCCCTGGTGTTTTACCTGTTGATTTTTGCGAGGATAGGAGGGATGGTTTTACAGGCTCCTGTGTTTGCAAGTCCGCATCTAAATGCTCCACAACTAAAATCGGATTGGTTGGATCTATTTCATTGTTACTTTTTTTTATTTTACCTATGCCGGAGATTTCTCTCGATATGGGATGGATTGTATTTAATATTATCAAAGAATTTCTGATAGGTTTGATAATGGGGTACTTTTGTATTTTTATTTTGAATGCTATTCAGGGTGGTGGGGCTCTTCTTGATCAGCAGCTTGGGTTATCAGCCGGTGCCTCCTTTGATCCTCAGCTCGGTGCTGTAAACATGAACTCCCGCTTCTTCTTTTACTTTGCTTTTACCATATTTATCCTCAGTGGTGGTTTTTACTTCATACTAGAAGCTATAAAATTTTCTTTCACTGTTATTCCGGTAGCATCGAACTATTCGATAAACGAGAAAGCAATCTATTCAATAATAAATCTTACCACCAAGTTTTTTTATATTGGTTTGCATGTGGTTGGTGCTGTTCTAGTTGCGGTATTTATTGGTCAGGTGGGATTGGGATTAATAGCCCGTGTTGCTCCTCAATCCAATGTATTTATGCTATCTTTCCCCGTCAATTTCATGCTCGGTGTATTTGTTCTATCACTGATTGTTTTCAGTATCTATGAACTGCTTACTGATCACTACTTTACTCTTGATTTCTATGGACAACATATAGCAGAAGTACTGAAAAGTCTGGTATCAAAATAAAAATTACTAGGGAGGTAGTTACATGCCAAAGATACTAGAAGAAAAAGATAGAACCCAAACATTTAAAGAGGTAAAAATAGAGATTCCCAAAGAAGAAATAGACGAAGTTTACTTTAAGTTGATGAGAGAAATACAGAAGGACTTCGTTGCTCCCGGTTTCAGAAAAGGGAAAGTACCGTTTAGTATAATCGAAAATAAATTAGGAAAAACATATGTTTTCCAGAAAGTAGTTGAAAAAGCTCTTGATGAATCAATAAGAGAATACATATCTAATTTACAGAGAATGGTAATATCGATTAATAATATAAAGCTTGAGGCCGCTAGCTACGAAAAGATAGTCTACTCCGTTGCTTTGGAAGTTGAGCCTCTTGTAGATATACCAGATGACATTCAGGTCGAGATTGGTAAAATAGAGGTAGATCTAGAACAGGAAGTAGAAAAAAGATTCTCACAAATAAAGGATCAATTTTCCTCTTTTCAGGAAGTTCAAAGGGAAGTTAAAGATGGAGATAGAGTGGATATATACTTTGAGATAAAGGATGCTAATAGTGGATCTCTCTTAGCTGGAGGAGATAACAATGTATATCAGGTCATGGCTATAAAAGAAATGCTACTGCCAGGTATATACGAACACCTGATAGGAATGAAAAAAGAAGAAGAAAAGGAATTTGAAATAGATGGACCAGAAAACATAGAACAGTATAAGAATAGAAAACTTAAGGTGAAGGTTAAAGTTTCAAACATATTTGAGAAACGTCTTCCAAACGATGAAGAACTCCTAAAACTAGTAAATTATAAATCGATGGAAGAATTGAAGAAAGATATAAAGAATGTTGTTCAACAAGAAAAGGAAAACCTACGTAAAGACCTGATATTCTCTAGATATATAGCACTTATAAAGGAAAAGGTAGATTTTGAGTTGCCTGAAAGTTTACTAAAGAGGGAAAAAGAATTGCAAAGAAACAATTTTCTGGAAATTTTGAAGAGACAAAATAGAACTCTTGAAGATTATCTAAAATCCTCCAATCTCTCTCAGGAAGAATTCGAAAAAAATATGGAAAATATAGCTAGGGAAAATATAAAAAGAGCTATAATTATCAACAACTTATTAAGAAAATATGGCATCACACTGGATAATTTGGAAATTGAATACTATCTGAAAAACGATGTAGAAACTCAAAGATATGTTTTTGAGCTGTCCCAGCTCAAATTGGGTCAAGAAGAAATAAATTATAGACTTTCCCAATTCGTAATAATGAAGAAATTAAAAGATGAGATATCTAAGAAAGTAAAAGTTGTATATGTAGAGCAATCTTCGGCAAGCAAATGAAATCAATTTGAAAATAGAAAAATTTTTACTAAACGAGATATTAGATACTATAAGGGAATATCGGCTGGTAAATCCGAAGGATCGCCTTCTTTTGATGTGTTCGGGTGGTCCGGACAGCACTTTCCTCCTATTCGTTTTTAATGAAATATCTAGCCTATACTCTATAAGTTTCAGTGTCTTCCATCTAGATCATAAAATAAGAAAGGATTCATACAAAGAAAAGGAACTTTTGGAACGTTATTGCTCCCATCTGGGAGTTCAATTATTCCATTTCGAGGAAGATGTAAAGCACTTAGCTCAAAAATCAAAAAGAAACTTAGAAGAGTTTGCAAGAAACCTAAGATATGACCTAGCTTATGAGGTAGCTAAAAAAAAAGGATTTAACAAGCTTGTTACAGCTCATAACTTAAACGATTTGATCTCATCTTTTTTTATTAATCTCCTTAAAAAAAGGCACTATATAAATCTATTTAATCTCAAGCCACTGATTCTATGGAAAGACATACAAGTAATAAGACCTCTTTTATTCATACCAAAGAGAAAGATAACTTCAGTTTTAGAAAAAAATAAGATATCTTACATAGTGGATTATACGAATTTTGATCAAAGGATGCTAAGGAATTCCGTAAATCAAGGAATCACCGAACACGTCGTTAACTATTTGAAGGAAGCAGATAATAGGAGTTTATTTAGGAATATATTTTTCTTTACTGAAGCTTATACTGAATCAGTCAGATCTTTGATAAGCGTTGAATACTTAGGGCAAAAATTATATAAGTTATTGCCTGTTTCTATTGTCAATAAATTCCTAATTTCAGAATCACTATATTTCCACATCAAAAATATCCTAAAAGATTCTTTTAAATATTCAAACGTGGTTGAGGTTTTTAGGGACAGAACAAGCAATATTAAGAGAGACTGGAAACTAAAAAAAGTTGACCAGGAATTTTATCTGTTTAGATCTCCGTATAAGATTAATCCTATAGTTTTGGATTTGAATTCTGCACTGATTCACGAGGTAGAGTTCGATGATCTGAGAATTAAACTCGAAATCATTCAAAAGTTTGACTGTCTTGATTATCAGGTATTTGAAACTATACAAAAAACTTTTTCTCCTGAAGAAAAGAGAAAGATAAATTCTTTAAAGCATTATTGTATGGCTTTATTCTGTGGAAGTCTATCAATAAGACTACGTAGAAAAGGAGATTTTTTTTATCCTTACGGTTTAAGAGGAAAGAAACAAAAAATAAAAAAATTTCTCATAGATAGGAAACTAGAAGATTTTTATAAAGATAGGTGCATAATTTTTGAGGATAGGTATGGCATAGGTTTAGTTTGGTGTTATCAGATCAACCTGAAAAGGGGGAGAGATCTATCGGTAATAATAGGAAAACAAGGAAATTTTTTCCTAACAAGTATAACCGTTTATGGAGATAATACAAAAGTTTGTTAATTATTTCATAACGATGTTCGTTATAATAGATCCCATAGGGGTTGTACCTATATTTATTTCGATAACTGCTGGAGTTTCTAGAAAATTCAAAAAAATAATGGCTTTAAGGTCCGTTCTTTTTTCTTCTATCGTTGTTATACTTTTCTTCCTATTTGGGGACTCAATAATCAAGATCTTTAGTATAGATATCAATGCTTTTAAAGTTGCCGGAGGTATAGTTCTTTTCATATTGGCAATGGAGATGCTTTTTGCCGGTGAGAAACAAACCAGGATAACAAAAGAAGAGAAAGAAGAAATAAGGGAACAGGCGTTGGAGGAACAGGGAGTTTGGGTGGTCCCTCTCTCTATACCGGCTCTTACCGGACCAGTAACTATGTCAAGCATCATAATTTTTACTTCTCAAGAAAATAGCTTGTTGTACAAAATGTTTATACCTATAGCTTGTATTTTGGTTTTGGCTATTGCATACTATTTTATGATATTTGCGGACAGGTTGATTCAGAAGCTGGGAACAGCAGGAATAAACGCTGTGTCCAGAATAATGGGAATAATTCTCCTATCTATCTCGATTAAGGTCTGTATATCGGGAGTGAAAGAACTATGGAAAACCTAGAATTTTTAATAAAAAAGTTAGGACAAAATATTAAGAAATTCAAAAATCCGTATTTTTTACATGAGGCTTACGAAATATTTACCTACAAATCCCCTAATGGATATAAATTTATACACTATATAACCGCTACCGCTTTGCTCATGTTTGTTTTTTTTATTGGTTTCCTGATCTTTGCTTTTCTAAGTTGTTTTGGAGTGGTCTCTAGTTTAAATAAGATCAACCCGATTACGTTTACCTTCTTATTCCTCTCAATATTGATTGTAAATATTTTCCTATCTCCTTTTTTGCATGGATATTTGCTCATGGTCTACAAGGATGTTTATGGGGAACTAAAATCAGATCTATCCGATTTCTTTTTTTTCATTCATTCTTTTGATAAAAATAAAAAAAATTATCTCGTTGAGGGATATATCTTTTCTTTTGTTTCCCTACTAATTTTAGTTATTTCTTTCATTGTAGCTATTGGCATTATTAATATTCTAATGAAGTTTATTCCTAATCTTCCGATTGTAAGTTTTATTATAGCTTTAACATTAAAGATTGTAACTTATTGGATAGTGTTTTCTTTTTCTTTGCCATTGGTGATTATTTCCGTATTCTATTTCATTCAGGAGAATAGGATTTATTTTAGTACAAACATTAAAGATATAGATATGAATTTAATTGGATCAATCAGAAATGTATTTGGCAGACTTATTAGGATAATTTCTTTGTATTTTAGTAACCTTAGATCTTTTGTTTTTATTGGTTCTTTAATGTCTATTGGAGCTATTAGTATTATTGGTAACTTAGTAACTTTTCCGATGGGTAGTATAATGCTAGCAATAGTTTTAAGAAAGAAGTGAAGAGTATGGAGAAGAGGTTTGCTTTTGTTTCGGGAAATGTAAGAGGAATAGGAAGAGATTTAACGCTAAGACTTATAGAGATGGGTTATATTGTGCCGATACATTATAGAAACAGTCAACAGGAAGCCTATAATTTCAAAGAAGAAATAAGAGAAAAGTATATGATTGATGTTCCTATCTTTAAAGCCGATATAACAGACGAAAAGCAAGTGATAAATTTAACAAAAAGTATTATTCAAGAGTACAAGGAGATAGATGTTTTGGTTAACAATGTTGGTGACTATTTGTATAAAAGTATTTTGGATATAACCTTAGATGAATGGAATTACATAATAAATTCAAATTTGACTACTTCTTTTCTTTTAACGCAAAATTTTCTGCCATACATAAGGAGGAGGATTATTTTTGTGGGATTTGCCGGTACAGATAAAGTGAAAGCTTATCCATATACAACGGCTTACAATATAGCTAAAACCGGAGTTTTAATATATGCAAAGAGTCTTGCTAAAGTGTTGGCTAATAAAGGTATCACTGTGAACGTCATGGGTATAGGGATTGCTGAGAATTCAATTACTAAACCAATAGAGGAAATACCTATGAGAAGAACTGCATATCTTAGAGAAATATCTGATCTCTTTGAGTTTCTGGTTAGTGATAAGGCGGATTACATAACTGGTCAGCTCATAGAAATTGCGGGTGGCTGGAAATTATGATTCATTCAGAGCTCTGTCCGACAAAACAATATCGAAATTCCTGCCATAGTTCTCGAAAATATTCTTAAACTTCTGATCTAATATATCGGGAGTTATATTTCCTAAAAGTAAGTCTGTTATGATTTTATCTTTATCGTCGTTCTTGAAGAAAACTAGTGGAAAACTGTTTATAAAATTTATGAGTTTCATAAAAATTTGGTTGTATTCGATAATTTTGCTTATTGTTGGTATAAAATCTTCAAGGACTTTGATTTTTATATCTAGATTATCTATGAGTTCTTTTGAAAGCATAGAGGTAAGTGTTGTATATTCAGGAATAAAACAATTCATTAGTCCGAGATACTCGGTTATGAAAAAGATCCTTTTAGCCCTTATTTCTTCTGGGAAGTGGGGAACCTTGGTTGTTATGGGAAGAACATATTTATTCCACTCGTTTATAACTAGTTTTTCTACTACTCTACTGGTCAATAGGAAATTGTATATTAGGTCTTCGATGGTATATTCCTTGCTTATATGTTTTGCGAATATGATAGTTTCAGAATCGCTTATAACGAGTGCTTTTTTAGAATATCCTAAGGCTATGAATGGTTTTGTTTGGATTAATTTTGTTTGAGGTATTTTTATTATCCATCCCCCGGTGTGTTGAGGTTTAAAATTAAGGAGGTTCCATGTACTACCCCAAAAATCATCACATACTATCAGATATTGACAAGACAGGACTCTATTATTTGAAAGTTTTAGTATTATTTTGTTATCACTAAAATGTAGTTCTTTGACTGAAGCCTGAATGGTTTTTAAAGATTTCGGGCTTTTTATATTGTTAAAAAGGAATTTTCTGAGTCTGTCAAGAGTGGTTGAGAATAGTATTTTTTTTTCGTGCTGTAAAACTCTTTCCTGGTTAGCTAAGTAAAAGTGAATTTTATTGTATGAATTTATCCCACTTTCTAGGATTAACTTGAATGGTATGGAAAGATTTTTAAACGTCGATGCTGGTATGATTAACCTTATATCTTTGATTATACTTATTTCTGGTAGAATATGTACTAAACTTACATCAAAGTTTTTTAGTATGAGGAAATTGAGTAAGGTACTGCCAAATGTATTTCCTGTGACGATAATATCGACGTTCATTTTCTCTTTCCGGTATTTATTTCAATATTCTTTGCCTATCTACCTTGTAGAATGAAGCTGATTTTATTTGTAAAAAAAATGTAAATTTTTCCTATGAAAATTTTCATTTTTTTTGATTTGTTACATATATAAGTTGAAGACAATAAAGAAGGAGGTGTAAGAGATGTTACCAGGAGTAAATGATAATTCTTGGTACCCGATGTGGGTTCAACAACAATGGGATCCTATAATGAACTTCTACAGGGGACAAATGATAGCAAACGAAAACAGAAGAGAACTAAATAACATGATCTTGTCAGATATGCTCTCTGAGAAGAAGCATCAACAAGAGATGCAAAAGATGATTTTAGATACAAACAGAGCTATAAGAAAGATGCACGAAGAAAACAGACTCAACGCATTTAAGACTCAATCACAAATAGCTAGACAATGGACTAGTGCACTTGGTGGCGGTGGTGGTGGCTAATATTTGACTAAAGAATAGAAAGGGGGTTCGTATACGAACCCCCTTTTTTTATTAAATGAGTTTCTAATTATACCTAAATACGTCGGGTAAGAAATTAGCCATAGCATCTTAACCGATCTCTGAAAAAGCTATAAGTAATAGCATAGCAGTAGAGGTAAGCAAGCAAAGTTATACCTTTTCTCCACCTACTTACAGCGTTGAAACTCTTCACACAGCTTATCACACCCTCTACCACTATCTCCATACACCTCAGCAAGCCCTACCAAATTCCTAAACCAAGCACTCTTCGCCTTATCACACAACACTATCACAAGCACACCGTAGTAAAGCTCTTCAAACTACACTCTCTTGCCATACTGGCAATATCGTTGCCATCTACTACGAGCTTTAGCTTTTTCCTACTCAAAAAATTAAATGAGTTTCTAATTATGCCAGAGGGCTTTTAATTTTACTAAATCAGTTTTAAAATATCGAACTTTTTCAACCAGTAAACTTCGAACCCAAAGCTGGAAACAAAGGCTCCCGATATCTTACCTCCACCCTCTCTAAATCAATAGGATTAAAATCTAAGCTCTCTATTCCTAGTTGATCTATTATCTTTCTTGAAGTATAAGGGATAATAGGATAAAGTAGTTTGGCAAGAAATAAAACTCCATAGACCATTTCAAACATCAGATTATTAAGTTGTTCTTTGTTTTTTGCAAGTTCCCATGGTCTATTCTCTTCTATTGATTTATTTAAAAAGTTAGCTAACTCTAGAATAGACTCTATACCTTTTGAAAGTTCGAATTTTTGGATATGGTTATCAAAATCTTTGGTAGTTTTATCTATGACATTATGAATGAATTTGAAGTCAGATTTTTTCTGAACGGTATTTTCTAGGTTTTTTTGTACCAATGCAAGTACTCTGGAGATAAGATTTCCGATATTGTTTGCTAGCTCTGAGGTATATATATGTCTAAATCTTTCTAAACTTACTGGTACATCTTCTCCAAAAGAACCTTCCCTTATTAGGTAGTATCTGAGGGCCATTATTAGGTGTGGCGGACTGTTCATCACAAAATCTTTTAAGTTGAAAATGTCTCCTCCTTTGGATTTAGATATTTTTTGGTTATCTGGTGTTGTAAGCCATCCATGAACTATCAATTTTCTAGGTAGATCAAGGTTTAAAGCCATTAATATTGATGGCCATATTATTGCATGGAATCGGATTATATCTTTACCCATGATATGATGAACGTTTTTCCAATAGTCATGCATGAATTTATTGGGGTACCCTATTCCACTGATGTAATTTAATAAGGCATCTAGCCAGACATAAATCACGTAATCTTTGTCAAAGGGAATTTTGATGCCCCATTCTACACTTTTGCGGCTGACCGATATATCCTGCAACCCCATCTTTATGAATGAAATTACTTCGTTATACCTTGTAGGCGGGAATATAACTTCGGGATTTTCTTCATAAAATTTTAGTAGCTTTTCTTGAAAATTCGAAAGTCTAAGGAAATAGTTATCTTCTTTTATAAGTTCTAAAGGTCTTTGACATTCTATGTTTGGGCATAACTTATTATCTCCGATTTTGGATTTAGTCCAGAAAGTTTCGCAGTTTCTGCAATACCATCCTTCATAATAGCTCTTATATATATGACCTTCTTGATAGAGTTTATTAAATACATATTCAACTGTGTTTATGTGCTCTTTATCTGTTGTTCTTATGAATTTTGTGTATTGTATTTCTAGTTTTTGCCAGATTTGTTTAAATATGTCTGCCATTTCATCGGTATATTTTTGAGTATCTTTCTTGAGTTTTTGAGCGGTTTCATGTACTTTGATACTGTTCTCATCATTACCTGTCATAAAGAAAACATCGAAGTTTCTCTGTTGGTAATACCTTGAGAGAAAATCGGCTATGCATGTTGTGTAAGCTGTTCCCACATGGGGATCGGCATTTGGGTAATATATCGGAGTTGTAATATAAATTTTACTCATACCCCTATGAACTATATATGAATTCTTTAATTTTTTCTATATCTTCCTTTTCTGCTTCGATAAAATTTATACCGATAACTACACCGAAACTTTTGGTTTCTTGCCATACGACTTTTGCTTTTATATATCCTGTTTCATTTCCTGCTAGGATAGCTTTTATTAGTATAATCTCCTCGGTAGGTAGTTCAAAATCATTTATTATTCTCATACCAGTTATTGAGAGATCTACTGCATAGGTATAGAATTTCTTTACTTCATTTTGGGTTTTTAATTCTACGAGGAAAGGTTTTTTAACTCTTACTGCTTTTCTCTCTTCGAATGGAGCGAAATTCATAAGGAAATTGTTTATAGTTTCAAAATTTTCTTGACTTAATTTAGCAAGATCTAGCCCTGCTGCGTACAGACCAGAACCTTTTATTAACTCCTTACACCAAGCTATTCTTCCTTCTGTTTCTACAGGATCTTTTGATGTATAAAATTGTATTTTTACGCTGTCTGCCAGTTTCAAGGGGATATCTATTATTATTTTCATACCATGCCTGGATATATCTACTACACTTACCCATTTTTCTACCACTAAATCTTCATCGTAATATATTAATGTCCTTACTAATCTTGCTGGGGAGAGGACTTTTCTCTCTTCTTTTCTTCTTTCTTTGAATTTTAAATCCACTAGAGGTAATTTATTTTCGGTTTGTTCCTCAGCTTCTTGTATTTCTTGATCTTGCCTGATTTCTATCTCACTATCTTCCTTTTTATCTTCCATATTTTTCCCCCTCGATTAATTATTTTGCAAAATTTGGGTATACTCTGTATAGTCTCTTATAAATCCTTCTACCGACATTTTTGCTAAGTCTAGTAGTTTTGACTTTCTATATCTCGTAGAACTGCTAGATAGAATAGCGATATTTCTGGTTATGTTTTGAACACTGAAGAAAACTACTTCTCCTTGATTGTTAACAATCATATAATTGATCTGAAGTTCTACTGTAGGGATCAGAGTATTTCCGTCCTTTTCGTAGTAGTAATACTTCTTAACTACTGGGATAATACAAGCATCAATTTTGTTTTCTGACAGATACTTCTTGATATAATCTAGGTTGATTTTGTTTAACCTAAAGTTATTATCAAGAACTATGGTTTTAAAAGATTTTTCGGAAAATGAATCTTTTATTACTTTTTCTAGATTTTCAAAATCCTCGGTGTATGTTTTATGGGTATCTTTGTCTATTTTTTCAACGCTATCTATGGGGTTAGAGATAACGATTGTTTTTATTGACATGAGTTTATTATATAGGATTTTATTTATATTATGTTGTTTAGATATTTCTGGGGGATGGGTTGTGATTTCTGGTGAATTTTGTTTCGTTTCAGGTTTATTTTGTTGATCTGATTGACTAGGTAGTGTTGGAGGCTTATGAAATAATATATACTTACGTGTTAGATTTACTTCATAGTCAATGTTAAATAGGTTGCTTAGGTCGTATATATCTATGAAGACGGATGTACCTTTTATTATTGGATTTGTGAGAATTTCTCTTGTTGAGCCTTTAAGTCTTAGTTTCCATGAACTGTTTGCGAGTACGAAAAGGGAAATACCCAGGGCTATTAGGGAAATCATAAATAAAATCAGTGTTGTTTTATTTTTTGATTTCAAAAGCTTCATGTTCATCACCTTTTTGGGTAATATTCTTATTTCTTTTTTGTATGGCTTTATCCAGGATTTCTACTAATAGATATTTGTTTTTTTCAGATATATCTGTTTGGATATTTTTGTATCCGAATTCAGATAGTTCGTAGGCTGCTAATGTTTTGCATTCTCCTTTATTGAACGGGATTATCACGCAATTGAATCCAAAAAGTGGGGAAAGGTATTTTATTACATTTAGAACCATGTTGCATACTGTTAATATAAATACTCCTTTTTTTCTCTTTAAAAATTGGTTTTTTAGTATATTCCATACGCTGTCATAGTCTCCTAGTACGATATAGAAATCCAGGTTTAACTTTTCTGCTCTTTTTTTTAGATTTGATATGTAGCAGGAGTTGCAGAAATTATGTTTTGCTGAGCATTTTGACGAGAATCTTCCGTCTGGGCATCCCATAGGTTTTTGACAATAACTTATGGTTATAAATCCTTGCCCTTTGCTAAAATAATCGACTATCTTGTCTTTGGAGATATCTGAGTAGAATTCTTCTTTTCTTTTGTTTATTCTGACTAACTCTTTTAGGATAATAGGGACAACGTGGATAGAGAAATTCAATATTATTCGTAATGGATCTTTGAAGAACAGATACCATAGGTATTTGAAAGTTGGTTTTCTGATGTAGTATTTAGTCATGAGGAGAAAGCCGGGATTTCTTATCTTATAGTAAGGAGGGAAAGTATCTGCAAATTTTTTAAAGATTTCTACATTCATTTTACTGATTGTTTTATTTCTTCTATTTTTTCGAGGATTTCCATTTTTTGGAGTTCTTCTATTATTTGTTCTAGATTTCCTTCGAGGATTGATTCTAGATTTTGTATGGTCAGATTAATTCTGTGGTCTGTTACTCTATTTTGAGGGAAGTTATACGTTCTTATTTTTTCGCTTCTGTCGCCTGTTTTTACCTGTTGTCTTCTTTGTTTACGTAGTTCTTCTTCTTGTTTTTCTCGTTCGAGTTGAGCTATTTTGGCTCTAAGTATTTTTAGTGCTTTCATTTTGTTTTGGTGAAGACTTCTTTCATCTGCACAGGTTACCACTATTCCTGTTGGTAGGTGTCTTATTCGTATAGCGCATTCGTTTTTGTTAACGTTTTGTCCTCCGGGTCCTCCTGCTTTAAAGGTTTCCATCTCTATTTCATCATCTTTTATGACTACTTCTTTTTCTTCCATTTCTGGTAGTACTATTACTGTGGCTGTTGAAGTGTGTATTCTTCCACTTGCTTCAGTTATGGGTACCCTTTGGACTCTGTGTGTCCCACTTTCGTACTTAAAGGTTCTGTAGGCGTTCTTCCCGCTTACTAGGAAGGATATTTCTTTTATACCTCCGAGATCAGTATAATTTGTGTTTAGTATTTCTATTTTGAATTTCATTTTGTCTGCGAATTTTGAGTACATTCTGAATAGGTCTGCTGCGAATAGAGCTGCTTCTTCTCCTCCTGTTCCTGCTCTTATCTCGATTATAACATTTTTATTATCCTCTTCACTTTCTCCTATTAACATTTTCCATAGCTCATGTTCTATTTTTTCTAGTTTGTTGGTTAGTCTTTCGATTTCTTCTTGGTAGAATTTTTTCATTTCGTAATCTTTTTCGTTTTCGATGAGTTCTTTTGCGTCCTCGATGTCTTTATATGTTTTTTCGTAATCTTCGTAGTATTTTAGGTATTTTTCTAGGTTATCTTTTTCTTTTAGAAGGTTGATGTATTCTTGGCTGGAGTAGTCTGTGATGTTTTGTATAGAATTTGTGACTTTGGCCAATGTTTCTTGCTTTATTTCTTTTATTTTTTTTAGTATTTCGTTCATATTTTTCTTTGGAGTATTATCATCATTCCTAGTACAATAAATAAGAGTTCTTTTCGAGGTATGAATTCTATCTTATTACCCATTTCATTATTTTTTATGAAATTCAAATACTCCTTTTTGTTTGTTACTAGTTCTATGATATGGTTTACTATTTTTTTGTCTACGTTTTGAATAATTTCTTTTTCTTCTTTACTAGCTTCGTACTTTTCGCTATTTTCTCTATTGTTTAAAATGATTGACAAAGCAAGGATCACTGAAAAAGTTTCTTGATTTATGTAAAGAACATTCTCAACTGACAAAAGGTTTATTTCCTTTTTTATGGTTATCGCAAAATCGTAGAATTCTATTAGAGGTGGAATATCTTCGAATATATCGACATAACAATAAAAACTTTTTAGATTGAGTAAAATTTGAGTTATATAGTTGCTGAATGGTTTAAAATTGTTGTCGTTTATTATTAGGATTCTGGAATTGTTTAAGATATACTTGGATAAACCTTGTTCGTATTTATTTATGAGTTCGTTGCTATAGTTTAGTAAGTATACATATTCTCCTAGAGAAAAGCTATTAAGAGAATCAAAGGATTTATTTTTCTTAAACAGATTCATCATCTTCTACCAGGGAATAATAATTGAATTTGCCTATTCTTATGATGAAGGGCTTGGAATACTGGATGACTTTGTTAGTTAATTTGTTTCCGTTTAGGTATATTCCTCCGTGAGATAGGAGTCTTTTAGCTTCTGCTTTGCTTTCAGTTAGTCCTGTAAAATATAGAGCATCTATTATATTGATGTTTCCTTGGTTGTCTATTAGTGATTTTGGTATTTTGACTATGGGTATGTTGGTTGGTAATTCTCTTTTTGAGTATATGTTTATGAATTCTTCGTAGCATTTTTGTGAAATTTCTTCTCCGTGATAAATACTTACTATTTCTCTTGCTAAAATCAGTTTAATGTCTTTGGGGTTGGTGTATAGTAAGAAGAGTTTTTCGACGTTTTCTTCTGGTAAGTTTGTGCAGAGTTTGAAGTATCTTTTTATTAGTTCATCTGGGATTGACATTGTTTTTACGAACATATCTAGTGGGTTTTCATCTATTCCTATGTAATTGTTTAGGGACTTGCTCATTTTGTTTTTGCCATCTATTCCTTCCAGGATTGGCATCATAATTGCTACTTCTGGTTCTTGACCGTATTTTTCTTGGATATACCTTGCTACCAAGAAATTGAACTTTTGATCTATTCCTCCGAGTTCAATATCTGCTTCCAGATGTACACTATCATATGCTTGAAAAAGTGGATAAAGGATTTCGTGAAGGGATATGGGTTCGTTTGATTTATACCTATTCTTAAAATCTTCTCGTTCTAACATTTGAGCTAGGGTATATTTCGAAGAGAGTCGTATTATTTCTTCTGGTCTTAATTTAGACAGCCATTCTGAGTTATACACTATTTCTGTTTTTGATAAATCTATTATTTTGCCTAATTGTGGTAGGTATGTTTTAAGATTTTCATTAATTTGTTCTTTTGTTAGCATTGGTCTAGTTTTGTTTTTTCCGGATGGGTCTCCTATTAGTGCTGTGAAGTCCCCAAGTATCAGATATGTTTTATGTCCGAGTTCTTGGAACAATCTAAATTTTCTTAATACTACTGCGAAGCCCAGGTGGATACTATTTGCCGTGGGATCTATTCCAAGCTTTACGACCAATCTTTCTTTTCTAAGTAGCTTATTTTCTAGCTCTTGGATATCTATGACCTCTTCTGTATTTTCTATAATTTTCTTTATCTGTTCTTGTACCTGATTCATAATATATCGATCATGTAGTAGCTGTATAAGCTTTCCATATATTAAAAATTTTTCTTAAATTATCATATCTCCTTTTCTGAAGGAAAAATTCCTTATATTAAAAAACTAGAATAGTGTACTGAGATGGGATACGAAATAGATTATTACAATATCAAGATTGACTTTGAAAAGAATGAGTTCCTAGTTCTAGATCAGAAACTTTTACCCTTTGAAGAGAGATATATCAAACTAGAAACTGTACAAGATGTTTATGATGTAATAAAGAACATGAATGTACGTGGAGCTCCTCTCATTGGTATTGTCGCTCTGATAGGTTTATACTTAGGATCCTATACCGATATGGAATTTTTAAAAAAAGCAAGACCAACAGCAATAAATATATTTAACTATTTTAACGAATTAAAAGTCTACCTAGAAAAACGAGCGGACCATCATAAAGACTACAAAGAATTAGTAAGATCATTTATAATTGATATCTTGAAATCGGAGTATACAAAAAATCTAAAGATCTCTCAGAATGGGTTTGAGATCCTAAAGAAGATAGTGAATAAAGAACGGATTAATTTTTTGACTCATTGTAATACTGGTTCTTTGGCAACTATTGGTCTGGGAACTGCTCTAGGAATAATAAAGTATACCAGTTCTGAGGTTTTAAGATCTGGTGGAAAGGTTTTTGTTTGGGTTGATGAGACTAGACCTTACCTTCAGGGTAGTAGGTTAACAGCCTGGGAACTGCACAAAGAAGGAATAGAGTTCAAGATAATAACTGATAACTCTGCGGCTTATGTAATGTCTAAGGGGTTAGTAGATGTGGTTTGTGTAGGAGCCGATAGGATAGCTAAAAATGGGGATACTGCAAACAAAATAGGAACACTCAATCTGGCTATCCTCTGTAAGTACTACGGTATTCCTTTTATAGTTGCTGCACCCAATTCATCGATAGATACCAACCTAAGTGATCTAAGAGATTTTGAGGTAGAGGAAAGACAAAAAGATGAAGTGATCAAGATTGGAGATATTCCGATTACTCGTCAGGATTACGAAGTTTTTAACCCATCCTTCGATATTACACCCTGCGAATTGATAGACTATATCGTTCTTGATAGTGGTGTGTATTCTAAGCCTTATAATTTTTAGTCGAATAATTTTGGGGAGGATCTTTTTTGGGTTATGTGGAATTTAATAGGAAAGGGGTCGTAGCTCAGCGGGAGAGCGTCTCGTTTGCACCGAGAAGGTCAGGGGTTCAAATCCCCTCGGCTCCATCTAACAAAAAAACTACCATGCGTATAAACCCCAAAAACTCCCATGGGAAGTAAAATCACTATGTCTAGATTAGCAGAAATATGTAAAATCGTAAGGAAAGAGGTTCTTGAAAGTACATACTATGCTAAATCTGGTCATCCGACTACTTGTTTATCTTCCGTAGAACTTCTGGTTGTACTTTTCTTTAAGTATTTGGTTTTTGAACCTGAATGTTATCCACAGGTATACCATGATGAGTTCATTTTATCTAAGGGTCATGCAGCACCCTTACTGTATTCAATCTATAGAAAAGTGGGAATCATTAAAGAGGATCTGATGTCGTTAAGAAAATTTGGGAGTCCATTAGAAGGTCATCCTTCTGTAAGGCTCAATGGAGTAAAATATGCTACGGGATCTTTGGGGCAAGGATTAGCGATTGCTGTTGGAGCTGCTTGGGCACGAAAGTACCTCAAAATCCCCTCCAAAGTCTTTGTGCTAATGGGAGACGGTGAATTTTTTGAGGGTAGTAATTTCGAAGCTCTAAACCTCGCTACAAAATATGAACTAAACAATCTGTGTCTTATCCTCGATGTAAATAGGTTAGGCCAAAGTGGAGAAACAATGTTCAAACACAACCTAGAAGAGTACTCCAGAAGAATATCTTCCTGTGGATGGGATTATGTTATAATAGATGGGCATAATTTAGAAGAAATACAGAAAGCTTATGAAAAGTTTATAAACGATTCAGAAAAACCCTTTGCGATAATTGCAAAAACCTACAAAGGTAAGGGAGTCTCTTTCCTCGAAGACAAGGAAAATTGGCATGGAAAACCTTTGCAATCAAACGAAGAACTTAGTAAAGCAATATGTGAACTGGATGTTCCGAGTAGTCATCCAGATATCGAAATTCACTACGCCAAATATTCACATAGTAATAGTATATCAACAACTGTAGAGGGATGGGATATAGAGATTGAAGATAAGCCAATGGCTACTAGACAAGCGATTTCTACTGCTTTGGCCAAGATCGGTAGATATATAAATAACCTCATAGTTTTAGATGCTGATGTAAAGAACTCTACATATACTGAGTACTTTGAGAAACTTTATCCCGAAAGGTTTATTCAGTGTCATATTGCTGAGCAGGCTATGACCGGAATGGCTTTAGGGATAGCCAAAAACGGTTTTGTAGTCTATCTTTCTACGTTCGGTGCATTTTTTACGCGTGCTTTTGATTTCATAAGGATGATGGTTTATTCAAAGCCTCCGCTTGTAATATTTGTGGGTACTCATGCGGGTGTTTCTATTGGAGAGGACGGACCTTCGCAAATGGCTCTCGAAGACCTTGCAATGTTTTCTTCTTTGGTAGAAAGTACAGTTATCTACCCTTCTGATTCCATTAGTGCTCAGAAGCTCTTGGTGGAAGTATTTAAGCTACACCTTGAAGGTAAGTTGAATGGAATAGTATATTTTAGAGTTTCTCGTCCCTCTACCCCGAAAATATATAGTGTAGAAGATCTATTCCAAATCGGCAAAGTCAAAGTGATAAAGCAATCTGATAAGGATACTGTAGCTATATTGTCAAGTGGGGTTCCAATTTTCGAAGCCCTGAAAGCATATGAACTACTGAGAAATGAAGGGATAAATACTAGAATCATAGATGTATACAGTATTAAACCCCTAGATGGAAATTACTTAGAAGAGGTATTAAGGGGAGTCTCTAAAATTCTCGTTGTTGAGGAGCATAGTATCTATGGTGGGATTGGTCAAACTATAGCTTCTTTGTTAATGAAAATTGGGAAAAAGGTTGATTACTTCGATATCCTGGGGATAGATAAAATTCCGATCAGTGCTTCTCCTCAGGATTTACTGGAGTATCACGGAATTGATCACAAGTCAATATATAGAAAAGTAAAAGGTATCTTATGATATGTTTGAGCCATTAGTAATAACAGTAGCTCTTGTTGGTGCAGAAGTAAGTAAGGAGAAGAACCCAAACCTTCCTATAACTTGTAAAGAAATCGCAAGGCAAGCCATAGAATGTTATAATTTGGGAGCTACCATAGCTCACATACACGTAAGAGAAGAAGATGGAACACCCAGCAGTAAAGTTGAATATTTTCAAGAAGTAAAGGAACTAATAGAGAAAGAAGTTCCTATGATAATTCAGTTCACTACTGGAGGAGCAGTAGGGATGACAGAGGAAGAGAGGATGGAACCCCTAAAACTAAAACCCCATATGGCCACTCTTAACCTAGGAAGCATGAATTTCGGTGATGAAGTATTTCTGAACACAAAGTCCTATATAGAAAAACTTGCTCTGAAAATGAAGGAACTTGGTATAAAACCTGAACTAGAAGTGTATGACCTTGGTATGTTAGAAATGGTCGAGTACTTGGTCAGGAATGGTTATGTTGATGAGCCGGTACATGTGGATTTTGTATTAGGTGTGAAGTGGGGTGCTCCCGCTAATATCGAAACATTGATATTTATGGTCAACGATCTTAGGAGAAGGGGTATAAAGTTTACTTGGTCGGCAGCTGCCATAGGAAAACATCAGTTGGCCATAAATGTTGCCTCTATTCTACTTGGTGGTTTTGTAAGAACAGGATTGGAGGATAATATCTATTACAAGAAAGGAGTATTGGCTACTAACCAAGAATTAGTAAAAAGAATAGTAAATTTATCGAATGAGTTAGGTCGTCCAATAGCTACCATAGAACAAGCCAAATTAATACTTGGGATCAGGAGGTAGTTATGGAAGAGGTCAAAAGAAAAATTCTGGAAAAACTAAAAAAACTATCTGAAGAGGAAAGAGAAAGAAGAGAAAAGATACAGGACGTAAAATCCGAAGGTGGAGATAGTTTTGATAATCAAGATTATCAATTTAGTCTAGAAAGATTGACAAGAATAAAACAGGAAAGATCTAATCTTGAAGCTAGATTGGAAGAAATAGAAAGAGAAGAACAAGAGGAAGAAAAAAAGACATTGAAGCAGAAATTCTACGAAAAGAATTTTAGTATTCCTCTTGTTGGCAAGGAGTTTGAGCTTCTGGTAAATGATAACAGAAGAATAAAGGTAAAAATAGTACCGCTGTATGAAGAAATAGAAAGCAATCAGGATTATTTTGCCATAACAACTGACTCGCCAGTGGCAAAAATCATTGATAAAATGATAGAAAGATTTGTACCAAAGCTTGAAAGAATAAAAAAGGTCATTGAAAACGAAAACGATCCGAATAAAATTATTCAATCTATAAAAAGTATGAACGAATGGGTAGCTGTATCGAATTATCATGAGTTTGAGAAGAGATTAAAAGAATTGGCAAAGGATAAAAATAAACTTTTGAGAGAGTTGGATAACTTTCTCAAGGAAGAAGCAGAATTAGATATATCCAAGATATTTGAAGCTTTACGAAACAAAGAGTTTTTTGTGAAAACCCAAGGTAAAGAAATAAAATACAAGATAATAAACGTGAATTAGTTTTTAAGAAGGGGTGTAACAATGAGAACACTAGATAAACTAGAAGAAATCGCCCAAGAAGTGATGGATCTTTTAATAAGTTATAAACTTGATGAAGAAGAAGTTTTCTACATACTGGGATATATCGAAAGAAGCTTATATATACAACTGCTCGAAAAAACATTAGAAGAATATGGGTTGATAGAAACTGAAGAAGAAATAGATAACGAAAATGAAGAAAAGTAAATTCTTGTTTTTATCCGCTATTTTTGTTATCGCTTTTTGGATAGTTATGCATAAAAGAATTACTTTCTATTCAGTAAATTATTACGACAAATATGGGCTATGTGAACAGTATATTATACCAAGTTTTCAAGGTGCTTTACCATTTAGAATAGATCAAGAAATATACACAGTTAAGTATAGTCAGAACTCTGTAGATATATATAAAGATTACGAAATAGAAGTGAGAGTAGACGGCAAATTAAAGAAAATAAAAACTAATTTTTCGGAGAGTATAAAGGATATAATAGATAAGATCCCTGTAAATAGAGATTTTGTAATTTTATCCGCAGATAATAAGGAAAGACGACTCAACACAATAAGTTCACCTCTATTGATTGATAAATGTAAAATATATACTCGCAAAAATCTAGCTGTAGTTTTCAATCGAAAGAGTTATACGGTGTCATATTTTGATTTTTATTCGGAAAAGCAAATAAAATACGCAGTCATTCAAGCTTTAAGGACAGAACTAAAAAATTTGAGAATAGGGGAAATTAAAGATATTGATTTAGTAGATTTGGAAGAAGGGTTTATAACTGTGTCTTCAAAAAACCTATACAAAGTCATAGGAGTTAATATAGTGTTTATCAAGCGTGAGCAAGTAGAAATACCCTTTGATACAAAGTTTATATATACTCCTTCGCTAAGACAGGGGCAAAAAATAGTTGTTAAAAAAGGTAAAAAAGGAAGAATGATAAAAGAATATTTAGTACATGTTAACTATGATGGTGAAAGAACAGTGGAATTGGTAAATACTGATTTGCTGGAAGGTAAGCAAGATGAGATTATTCAAATTGGTATATCGCCTATGGTTGATTTTGAAGGTAAAGCTTATTATATTATGGAAAGTACGGGGTATACTTCTGGGGGTGGTAGTGTTGGATTTTATACCTGTACAGGTCATAGGGTAAAAAGAGGGATTGTAGCGGTGGATCCCAGTATAATACCCCTTGGAACGAAACTTTATATTGAAGGTTATGGATATGGTGTTGCACTTGACAAGGGATCAGCTATAAAAGGATTCAAAATAGATCTATATTTTGAAACCTTACAAGAAGCAATCAATTGGGGCAGAAGAAAAGTTAAGGTTTTTATACTCAAGAATGATCTCTGATATGGTCAATGAAGAAGGATTATCGGCAATAATCTTTATACTAAATTTTGTGAAGGTAAAATTATCTTTTTCGATAATAATGATTTTATCCCAATGGATATAGAAGAAGGGAGGTATAAAAAATGCCAAGAGTAATAACAGGGAAGTGTGTAGGAACTAAAGACAGATCATGCGTAAGCGTATGCCCTGTGGATTGTATCCATCCTACTGAATCCGAAGATTCAGGAGAAGTACAACTATATATCGATCCTGATGTTTGTATAGACTGTGGTGCTTGTGAAAGTGTATGTCCTGTTCAAGCAATCTATCCCGAAGAAGATGTTCCAGAAGAATATAAAATATACATAGAAATAAACAGAGATTACTATAAATTGAGTAGAGAAGAATTCAAATCAAAGTGGGAAGAATTTTACAAAGGGAAAGGATAAAACTCACCATATGCTCGTTATATCCATAGCTGGTGGTAGCGCTTCAGGTAAAACCACCGTAGCAAACAGTATAATAGAAATACTTCGAGAAAGAAATATTCACGACAAGATATCTATTCTTAACATGGATTCATACTACATAGATCTTTCCAATATCAGTATTGAACAGAGAAAAAAAATAAATTTTGACCACCCTGATTCAATCGACTGGAATCTTCTATATTCCCACATAAACGACTTGCTGCAAGGCAAGAAGGTATATAAACCAATATATTCATACACTGACTACACCAGAACAAATAACCATGAGGTTGTATATCCGAATCATGTTTTAATTATCGAAGGTCTATTTGCTCTTTACGATGAGAAAATAAGAAAAATCAGTGATATAAAGATATTCGTTGAAGCTCCAGATGATGTAAGGCTGATAAGAAGGATATACAGAGACATAAGAGAAAGAGGTAGAAATATAGACGAAATAATTGAACAATATATTACTTCCGTAAGACCAATGTATGTCGAGTTTATTGAACCTACCAAAAAATATGCAGACATAATAATTCAAAATGAAAAGAGTTTTAGTGCTGCTCTGAAGCTATTGATAGCACTTGTGGAGAAACATACAGTATGGATTTGAGTATAATAATACCCTATAATAACGAAGGCAAAAACCTACCGATTATTTTTACCAGAATCGTACAGGTATTTAATCGTATAAAAAACGAGATAGGATTTAAAAATTTTGAAATATTATTTATTGATGACGGTAGTACTGACAACGGAACTGGTTTGTTAATAGAAACAATACAAAGTACAAACTGTGGAGATATTAACCTTGATATTAGTATTTACAGGTTTAATGAGAATTTGGGTCAATCAGCTGCTTTGAGTCTAGGATTCTCAAAATTTAAGGGTAAGTATGTCGCTACCATAGATGCTGATTTGCAAAACGATCCCGAGGATTTAATACCAATGATAAAAATCCTACTCGAAAAAAATTACGATGTAGTAAGTGGATACAGAAAGAATAGAAATGAAGGATTTAGGGTTAAACTTAGTATGGTCGGCAATTGGTTAATCAGATTGATCTCGGGATATTCTGTAGTAGATGTAGGTTGCTCTCTAAAGCTTTACAAATCTGAGATAGTAAAAGATATAAAGCTCCCATACGGATACCATAGATTTCTACCAATTATAACCAGAGTAGATAAACACAAAATACTGAATTATCCAGTAAAACACTTCAATAGGATATATGGCAAAAGTCACTATAACTACTCCAGAATATTATGGTTACTTAAAAATATAATGATCTTACCCTTCTTAAGAAAGCTTGATATTAGTAAAGCAAAGAAGATGGTGAAAATTTTTGCTTTTTTATCAGTATTTTCTGTTTTTGTTTGGCCACTGTATAGCTACGCTATAACACCCCTAATTTTTCTAACCCTAATCCTAAGCATAATTTACGTCAAAATAAATAATTTCATCATTTTTCAGGAAACTTTTAAGTATATCAAATATGAAAGAGTATTTCATAAACTCATTAACTGTAAATGTTTAGTGAATGTATAAGGTATGAGGTGATGGAATAATGATCAGAATCGTGATATTCGTTTTTAGTTTTATTTTGTTCGTAGTTTTAGCAAAAGAGATAAATATAATTCACATAAATGATTTTCATGGTAGGTTGGTTCCGCAGGTTCAGAAGATTTATGGGGGTTATTCTTATACTGTTGCTGGTGCTGAATATTTGTCTTCCCTTATCGATAGTTTAAGAAAAAATAACGAAAATGTTTTCTTATTTGATGCTGGTGATTTTAGTGCTGGAACGATATACTCGAACTTATCACAAGGTATGTCAGTTGTAGAGTTTTATAATTATCTTGGTTTTGACGCTGTAGCTATAGGAAATCATGAATTTGACTTTGGATTCGATGCTTTCAAAAAACTCGTAAAAAGCATAAATACCAACGTTTTGTGTGCTAATGCTTATCCTTTATTTGATAATACTAAACCTTTTGTTATTCTGGATAAATATGGTGTTAAGCTTGCTGTATTAGGTTTATTAACACCAGATACTAAAATTATTACCATGCCTTCTGCTCTTGGAGGAAGAGAAATTTTGGATCCAATCCAAACTCTAAATAGTTATAGAAACGATATATTGAAGTATAGCCCAGATTTGGTTATTGTGTTATCTCACTGTGGGGTAAAGGTTGACGAGAATATAGCAAGAAACGTGGATTACATCGATTTAATAATAGGTGGTCATAGCCATACGGAGTTATTTGAACCTATTATTATCGATAGTGATAATAAAAAGAAGTATATAGTTCAGGCAGGTGCATATGGTAAATACGTTGGCCATGTAAAAATACGAATTCAAAATAAAAAAATAGCTAACTTTGAATATAAATTGTATCCAACGATAAATGCCATACTATCTCCTGACAGAAAGGTAACAAAAGTTATTCAAAATTATCTAAATGAAGCAAATACTTATTCTTCCAGAATTATTGGTAAATCCGAAGTAACCATGGATAAAGAAAATAGAGACAAAAACCTTAATCTAGGAATTTTCATTACCAATGTTTTTGCTCATTTAACATCTTCAGACATCGCTTTGTATAATCATGGGGGTATAAGAGACGTTTTACACAAAGGAGATATAACCTATGGACAAATTTTCAATATACTACCCTTTGAAAATACACTCCTTAAGATAAAAATGAAAGGGAAAGATATTTTGGAAATGCTTAATAATACAAATAAGAAAAAGACAAGACTATATTATAATCAAGAATTGGAATATAGGGAAGGGAAGTGGTACTTGAAAGGCAGAGAAATCGAGGAAGAGAAGTATTACACTGTAGCTACTGTTGACTTCCTGTATTATGGCGGTGATGGATACAATGAATTTTCCCGAGGAATTGTAGTAGAAAATTATGGTTATGCCCGAGAATTATTGGTCGAATACATAAAAAATAATTCTCCCATAAAAGGAAGTAACATTTTGTTAATCCACAGGTAACTAACCTAGGAAAAAGGAGGGATAAAATGATTAAGATAGGTATCAATGGATTCGGAAGAATAGGGAGATTAACTCTTAAATCACTGATACAAAAATATCCTGAATTTGAAGTAGTTGCTATAAATGATCTTGTGGATGCTAAAACCAATGCTTTTCTATTCAAGTACGACAGTACATACGGTGTTTATCCTGGAGAAGTTAAGCACGGAAGTGACTACATTCAAATAGAGGACAGAAAGATAAGGGTTTTTCAAGAGAGTGATCCTGAAAAATTACCCTGGAAAGATCTGGGAGTAGAGTTCGTTATTGAATCAACTGGTAAGTTTACTGAAAGAGAAAAAGCAGAAAAACATCTAAAGGCTGGAGCTAAAAAAGTTATAATAACTGCTCCTGCAAAGGGAGAAGACATTACAATAGTTCTAGGAGTTAACGAACAAGAATATGATCCAAAGAAGCATAATATTATATCCAATGCTTCATGTACTACCAATTGTCTTGCACCTATAGCAAAAGTTATATTCAAGGAATTTGGAATTATAGCGGGTCACATGACTACCATCCATTCCTATACTAACGATCAGAGGATATTGGATGTTGCACATAAGGATCTTAGAAGGGCAAGAGCAGCTGCTATGAATATGATTCCTACCTCCACTGGTGCAGCAAAGGCAGTAGAGAAAGTCATTCCTGAACTCAAGGGTAAATTCACTGGTGTAGCAATCAGAGTACCTACTCCCACAGTATCTCTAGTAGACTTCGTAGTTTTGACTGAAAAACAAGTTACTGTCGAAGAGGTAAATAACGCATTAAAACAAGCTTCTGAAACTTATTTGAAAGGAATATTGGCATATACTGAAGAACCATTGGTTTCTATGGACTTCAAAGGATCAACATATTCTTCCATAGTAGATGGATTATCTACACAAGTTATAAACGGAAATATGGTTAAAATATTTGCATGGTATGATAACGAGATGGGTTATGCATTCAGAGTTGCTGATTTGTTAAGTCATATGGTTAAGCAGGCCATCAAGGTATAAAGTATAGGGGGGATTTTTTATTGGACCATAGTATATTTTTGTATCTAGGGCTTATAGTTTTGTTAGCAAGAATTATAGGAGATACTATTTCTAGGTTTGGTTATCCATCTGTAATAGGAGAGATTTTAGTGGGTGTTATTTTGGGGCAAAGTGTATTAGGATTAATTAAACCAAGTGAAGTAATTAAAATCTTAGCGGAGATAGGAGTTGTTTTGTTGTTATTTCAAGTTGGGATGGAAGCAAATATCAAACAATTAAGGATGGTAGGTATAAACGCTATTATTGTAGCTTTCGCTGGTGCAATGTTCCCCATATTTCTCTCCTTTCCTATTTGTTTTTTCTTTCTCAAAATGGATTTTGTTACATCTTTGTTCATCGGTGGTACTCTTGCTGCTACCAGCATAGGTATTACGGTCAGAGTTCTTAAGGATCTGGATAGGATGAAGGAGAATTTTGCTCAGGTGGTTTTGGGAGCAGCGGTAGTCGACGATATTTTTGGTGTGATTATTTTAGCAGCTCTGGCTCAACTATCTCAAACAACATCTTTTGAGGTTAATAATCTGGTAGTGCTTATTCTTTACTTGGGTACGTTTTTTATTTTTGCTCCTTTTGTTGCACAAGTGATGACGAAGTTGGTGGAGATACTTTCTGAGAAGTTGGAAAATTTGGATTTTATACCTGCTGCTGTTATTTCGGTAGTTTTTATCTTTTCATTTTTGGCGTATAAATTTGGTTCTCCAGAAATACTGGGAGCTTTTGTTGTTGGTTTGGCTATGTCTAGAGGATTTAACATACCGTGGCTGAAATTTTTGAGTACTAAGAAGCAAACGATAGAAAAAGTTGAACACTCTATATTACCACTTATATGGCTTTTTACGCCAATTTTTTTCGTTTTCATAGGATTGCAGGTTAATCTCAAGGCTATCGATTTTGCTTCTCCAGAATTTTGGGTTTTATCATTTATTATAGGAGCGATTGCTATTTTATCTAAAGTTTTAGCTGGTTTTGTCGTAAACGTTAGTTTTAGAGAGAAATTAATGATTGGATTTTCTATGTTACCTCGAGGAGAAGTTGGGCTTATCTTTGCTGAGTTTGGTAGACAAGCAAAAATATTTAATGACCTTTTATATGCTGTTATAGTCTTTGTTGTATTGATAACTACTTTTCTTTCACCACTGGCTTTAAAACAAATAAATAGGATGTATTATCAAGAAGTTTAATTGGGAGATTTTTTCATTAGCTGTAGTATAGTTCTTTTAGCATAATTGCATCATCTTCTAAGTTTGGACTTTCACATATGACAATTCCTTCTACTTCCAAGTCTTTGAGTGATTTGATAAAATCTATGTAGTTGAAATCGGATTCTTTAAGATTTAGGTGATATAGTTCTCCTTTTTCTGAGTATTTTATACCGGATATATGTATGTGTAGATCTTTGATGCTTTTTTTTCCGAGTTTATGTTGTATGTTATCGATAATTTGGCAGAATTCTTGGTAGGTATTGAGTTTTCCTACTGTTCTGGCATGCAGATGAGCGAAATCTATGCATGGCATTATTTGTGGTCCTAGATCTTGGGATAGGTTTAAAACTTCTTCTAGTGATCCGAATTGACTTTGTTTACCCATTGTTTCTATCCTTATTGTGACGTTGTATCCTTGTATTTCTTGTAATACTCTTTTTAGAGCTTTTTTTATGTTATTGTAGGTTTCCAGTTTATCCATATTATGGTAGTATCCTGGGTGAACTACGATATTTCTTGCTCCACATAGTTGAGATATTTCTGCGGTTTTGATTATTCTATTGATGCTGGCTTCTACTTTTTCCTTGTCAAGTGAGTTAAGGTTGATGTAGTATGGTGCGTGTGAAGAAAGGGTTATATTGTTTTTATTGGAGAAGGTATTGATTTTTTGTGCGCTGATATGAGAGATTTTTATTCCATGGACGAATTCCAATTCCATTGCTTGTAATCCTAATTCTCTTAATCTCATTATGCCTGAGAAGGTATCTTTTTTGGCACTGTTTGGAATTCCTGCTGTTCCAAATAATAGCATATTTATCTCCTTCCCGCTGAATAAGATTCCTGCAGTTTGTTATATATATCAGACACGAAATAAAGTGAGCCTGTAATGACGATATTGCTTTTCTCTATCATTTCAATTATTTTGTATAGTTCTTCTTTTGTTTGTATTGGAGGAATAATTTTTACGTTTTGTTCTATGGTTTTCTTTTCAGGCTCGGATGAAATATTATACACCTTTTGCAATAACTCGATTATGTCTGCTTTTTTTTGTTGTATTGAGTGTTCTGTCAGGTATATTCTGATATTCTTTGTTGTTAGGAAGAGAAGGATTTTTTTTATGAGCTTTACTTCTTTACCTTTTGAGAAGGACAAAATAACGTCAAAATCTTTTAATTCGGTTAATAGATGTCTAAATAGCTTCATCAGTGATGAGAAATCTTTAGCTGTATCAATGATTATTTTTTTGTTTTTATAGTGAATTAGTTGAGTTTTCAGTGGGACATCCATGGAGTCTATTATTTGTTGAATCATTGTGGAGTTAAGGGATGAGAGATGCTTGATTTTTGTTCTTCCATTTTGTAGACGGAGTTGATCGAGATAGATTTTACTGGTTAGAAAAGCTAAGCAAAAATTGTCCACTAGATAATACGAGTTGAACTTACAAATATACTGGTTTTTGTTCATTTTTATTTCGTATGTGTAATATGGGAAGTTTGAAGATAGTTTCGTTTTTTTGATGAATTCTTTTAGGATGTATAATTTTGATTGTGTTTCTTGAGATTTGTGTTTTATTATTTTTAATCCTCTGGAGGTATTTGTTATAACTATCGATTTATCTTTTATGATACCTGCTTTTTGCTGGGCGATTTCTTGTATAGTTTTTCCGAGGATATCTGTGTGTTCTAATGATATATTGGTTATGACGTTTATTTTTGATTTTAGTGCGTTAGTTGAATCATTTAGTCCCCCTATTCCTATTTCAAATATTGCTAATTCCACATTTTCATCAATGAAGTATAGTATTGCTATTGCTACCAGTTCATCAAACCAACCTAGATCTAGGTTATGTCTTTGATTAAGATTTTTTATAAATGTACTGTAATATTCGAACTTATCCTGTGGAATTGGGGTATAGTTTATTCTTATTCTTTCGGTTATATTTGTTATATGAGGTTTTGAGAATAGACCTATTTTGAGATTTGTAAGCTTTTGGAGTATTAGGTTGGTATAGTGGCAAGTTGTTGTTTTTCCTGCAGTTCCGGTAACTAATATAACATCGTATTCTACTTTTTTATTGTATTCTTCTTCTATTATTTTTAGAAAGTTTTCTATTTGTTTTCTGGGCATTTATGGTATTGGTGGGTTTACGCTTCCCCGAATATATTTCCGGATAACAGGTGCAGATGTATATGGAATACTCTTTGTCCTGCTTCGTATCCACAATTCATTATTAGCTTATAGTGATTAATGTTATTTTGTTCTGCTACTTTTTTTGTTACTAGATGTAAATGTCCCATGATTTCCTTATCTTCATCGGTTAGTTGCATATGTGTTTCTATGTGTTTTTTGGGTACTATGAGCCAATGTATAGGGGCTCTTGGATATATATCTTTGAATACAATGATTTTCTCGTCTTCGAAAATTATTTCTGAGTTTATTTCTTTATTTATTATTTTGCAAAAGATACAATCTTTTTTCAATGTTATCACTCCTTCTTTAATATGGATTTCAGCTTGTTAGCTATGAATTCGTCAAATATTTTATCTACACAAAAATTAACGTATTCGTTTATTTTTTGGATTATTGCTTTAATATTTAGGAAGTAAGAAACTATGACTAATGGTACGGAATTTGAAAATATATTTTCGAACAGTTTTAGGGTTAGTTGATTGAATTGTGCCTTTAGAAGATTTTTGAATTTAGTCTTAATAGATTTGGCATGTAAGTTTTCTGGATTTTTTATGGTTTGCAGGAATACAATAATGAGAAGAGCGAGAATAAGTAGAAATATTTTCGAAAAGATAAATACCAATTCTAGAAGCCTAATGATTTTGAAGAGTTTGAATATTTTTTTTATCATGCCATTTTTTGTCCGTTTATAATGAGGTGGAATTCGGAGGATATAACTTCTGCGCTGCGTTTACACATTTTCATCCTATGAAGAAATATCTCAAAATATTCTATGATTGAGGAATAGTTAGTGTTTATTTTTAGGTCGAGGATAATATCATGTTTGGAGTGGTTTTTATTGACAATTAGTACATCTCTTTCAACTGCATAGTTTACTCTATCGTGTATGTCAAAGGTTTTTATGTCGTTATTTTGTACCCTGCTTCTATGTACATCGCTTTTATCTGCTATTACTAATGCTGCTGCTATGTTATCAGGTATATCCAAGAAGCTATTATCTTCGTGTGATCCTATAGCTGACATTACCCTTATAATATGTTCATATTTTACGTTCATTTCTTTGAGTATTTCCATTGATAGGAATGCACTACTTATTTCATGATTAAATCTGGATACTATATTTCCTATATCGTGTAGGAATCCTGCTATTCCTGCTAGGTATATGTCTTCTTCGGGATAAGATAATTTTCGGAGGATATAGATTGCTCTTTGTGAGGTTATTTTTGCATGTCTTATTCCGTGCTCTGTGTATCCCCAGGCTTTGAGGTTTGAGTTTGCTTTTTGAAGAGCATATAGGACTTTAGGATTTCTTTCTAGATTGTATAAAACTTGCTTTAAGTAGGTCAATAGATATCACCCTTTCTATAGCTTTATTTCTCTATTTTTATAATTTTTATCAGTATTTTTTTTCCCTTTGAAAAAATCACCTAAGTGACTCTAAATTTAATTTTACAGATTTTTTAATAGTTTTTAATATTTTTTTAATAAAATTATTTCAACTTTGAAGATTCGGGGTGAGTATGTAGTATGAAGAAGAAAGGTAGCGTTATTTTACTGGCTTTATTTATGATCCTATTTGTAGTTACGATAATTGCTATCTTGTATTTAACTAACAAGAGATATTTGATAATAGCAAAGGAGCAAGACGAAAATCAGAAGGTAATTAAAGCATACACGGGAGAGATTTTAGCTTCTTATCTTGTCGATATGATTAGTCGTAATAAAGGAGCAATATCTGTGTATAACTTAAAGAGAATGTACGCTAATAGAAGTATAGATGTTAGGTTGAAAACGGAATCAATCGATAGAAATGAAGTGACGAGAATAGATGTATATTTGTTAAATATGCTTTTATATGCCAATGTGTATCACAATGATGTTCTCGATAAGAGTATAAAAATATTTAATCATAATATTTGGAACTTGTATGTATATGATTCTTCAAGGGGATATGTATATACTCCTAGAGAGGTTATAAATAGTTTTATGGACAATAGGTTGAACGAATCTGAGAAGAAGGTATTATATGAATATAAGAAAGCTTTAATTTCATATATTGCAGAGGTTTTTGGGATTAATCCCAATCAAATACGAGTAGTTGCAAAATATAATTATTCTGCTCCTCAAATAGTTCAAGGATCACTATACCAAGCTAGCAAAAGAAGAGTAAAACTTTTGATCGATTTTGATATCTCCGGCAGAAAGTATTTCCTATACTCTGATTTTTATTTGAAAAGTGAATTAGATGGAGTAAGGATATCTCCTTACCATACTACTCAACAAATATATTTTATTTCATCTCACAGAGTAAGAAGTTATATAGATATAGTCGTAAGATCTGTAGTAAAAAAGGATATATTTGATGAAGAAGAGTATTTGCCGTATGACTTGTAGAGGTATTGAGGATTTTTTGTAGAATTTTAGGAGGGGTGTGTGGTTGTCGGGGTGTAGCTCAGTCTGGTTAGAGCGCAGGCATGGGGGGCCTGAGGTCGCCGGTTCGAGTCCGGCCACCTCGATCAAAAAAATTGAAAGGTTTTTCCCTAATTGAAATAGTAATATCTCTCCTGATAGCTATAATTTTTGTTCTTTCCTTCTTTCAGTTGCACAGGCTTATTACTAATCTGTCCAACCAAAATCAAATCTTAACAGAATGTTTGTCAATATGCTCTACTAAGCTAGAAACCATAATGTACAACTCCCATCTTTTGACACTTAGAAAGGTAGGTTCTAATTATCCTATATATAACCTGATCGACCCAAAAGAACTAAATTATAACTCGGCTTGGAATGTATATGATTCATTCAAAAAACACTACCTATCAAAACAAATACCTTTCTACTTTTATGAACAATATAGAGATTTTGGAATTTCTACACGGGTCAGAGTCTATTCTGTTAAAAATTTTTATACAGTTACTGTATATTGTTATCATAAAAATCATCCTGATAGGAAGTACTCATTAACTGCTATAATAAAGAGTAACTACTAGGGGGTAAGCTTATGTTGAAATGTCCAGTTTGTTCATCGGAATTGGTAGAAATACAGAAATTCAATGTTTACATAGATGTCTGTCAAAATTGCAAGGGTATTTGGCTGGACAGAGGTGAACTTGAAAAAATACTTGAAATAGTCAAACAAGAAAAGATTGTAACTGAACCAAATTTTAAGGAATATCGAAAGAAATATAACACAGAGCGTGGCTATCATAGTGAACATTCTGAAAGGCATAGATACGAAGAATTAGATTACCACGATGAGTATTATTATAAGGCTAAGAAAAAAGCTAAAAAAGAAAAAATTTCCAAAATAATAGAAACTATTTTTAAGATATTTGACTAGTTTTCTGAAAAGTACTAAGTGATATATATGCCATATATCTCGTTTAGATTATTGAGTCCTGGGGGGATTGTAATTGAGTATTTTTCGTTCTTAGGATTTTCAAAAAATAGACCACTATTAAAATTGATAATGTACTTATGAATTTTTTCATGGGATAGATTTATTTTATTTGAAATTATACAACCTGATTTATTGGTATTACCGTCGAATCCATCTGTAGCTACAGCGAAGAATATTACTTCTTTGTCTATTTGAGGTATTTCTCTAAGTGTTTTCAGTACTTCTAGTCCTAGGTGTTGTAATCTTCCTCCGAATCCTTCTTTTTCCACTTTTAAACTTGTTTCTCCTCCCAGTAGAAATAATATTTTTCTTTTATGAATATTAGTGATTATTATTCCTTTGATTACATTAAGCATTTCTTTTTGGCTTAATTTTAGGTGTGAGCATAGGCTTAGAGTTTTAATATTATTTTGGGTAAAAACTTCTTCCATTTTCTTTAGAGCGAAAGTGTTATCTGCCAGGATGAAATGATTTATTTTATTTAAGTTTTGATTGGAATTTTTGATTTCTTGATATATTTCTATATTTCTTCTTTCTGTATGATGAATATTGTAGTGGTCTATGATTGGTTTTAGAATTTCTGATATGAATTCTAAGTCTTGTATGGTGGGTTCTTGGATAAAAGTTATGCCTGAAGCTATCGTAGAAAGATCGTTAAACGGGACATCGGATAAGATTAGAGATATCACCTGGGCTTTTTTTATGTATTGTAAGATTTTACCAGCTTTGACGTTTGAGAAAAATTTTCTTACTGTGTTTACTTGGTATATATCCAGGTTTTGTAAAAGTATATATTTATATATTTCTATTGCTAGTTCTGGTTTTATGATTGGAGATTCAAACATTGAACTTCCTCCACCACTAATTAGGAAAAGGAAACAACTGTTTTCTGAATCTTTTTGTCTTAAAAAATCGATCACTTTCTGCGTGTTTTCGATAGATTGCATTGAAAGATGGGGATGGGTTGAAAATAGTATTTCATCTGATATATCTTCTCGTGGTATATACTTTAAATCTGTTAGTATTATTAGACTTGTTGGATGTATATTTTTTTCTTTGAGTTTTTGTAGGATTGCCAATCCAAACCTGTAAGCTACTTTACCTATTGAGATGATGTATAGATTGTCTTTGATCTCTACTTTTTGATTATCTATGTGTAAAATGATGTTTTCTGGATTTTTTTCTATGTTTATCCTTGAATTGATGATATTTTTTACATCTATAGTTTGCCAGAAATGGTTTTGTATAATATTTTTTAGTCTATAGATATCTGTTTCCATGGGGTACTCTTTTTTATATAATTCTTGATGAGCTATATATTATCTTTTTATGAGGTTTTTATATAATTTTTTGGAAATTCCAGGTTATTTCTTAGTTGTTGTAGAAATTTTGTTAGGTATTCGGGACTTACTTTCTTTAATATGTTTAATTCAAATAGATCCTTATTTTTCTCTTTTAGAATATATACATAGTTAGCATCTGTCAAGATTGTTTCGTTTATACTACGGTTTTCCATATGAGTTTTATAGTATTCTTTTGGAATCCTGTATACAATTCCCTGAAATACTATTGTTTGGTGGATATAAATGTCTATTTGGTTTTTTGGTTTTAATTTCCTTAATCTCCTTTTATTTGTTATTTCTATTTCTTGATTTAGGAGTTTTACTTTGCTCATGACTATTTCGACGTTTTGTATCTTGTACACAAAGGTATCTTCCTCTTTGTAGGTATTGAATTCGTAGTTTTTATTTAAGATGTCTTTAAAAATTTCACTACTTTTATTGTATTCTATAGTTTCTATTCCTTTCAGGGTCGGATTATTCTTTATGTAGTTAAATATCTTTTCTTTAGCATAAAACGAATATTTTCTTTGTAGAGAATACTTGAATAAAAAAAATGTGATGGTAAATACTATCAATGAAGGAATAAAGGCACATGTAAATGATTGAATTAGGATATCTATAAGTATTTGTTTTCTTATGTTTTCTATTACTAGTACGATATTTTCTAAGTTTTCCATAGTATAGACTTTAGTGGTTTTGGGATGAAGTTTTTTATTTTTTTTTGCTATCTCCTTGGATTCTTATCTTATGTGGGATAGGGTAAATATAAACTTTCTGATTTTCTGCTCAATGGACTTTTTAGTGTTTTTTTCAAGGATACCAAATTTTAATATTTTGTTGGGCTTGTATATGATGATATAGGTTTCACCTCCATATTCTCTTACTTCATATTTAGTAAAGGGAAGGTTTGATGGGGTTCGTATATTTTTCAATTTTATTATTGTTCCATCGAACATAATTTTTGTTTCTGTATTTCCTTTTGTAGAAAATCTATACTTCAGTTGTATTTCAGCTATAGTCATATATTTCTGGTTTAGTGTTAGGTTTAATTTTGATTGTTCAATTTCTTGGAAAGACCAAATGCTACTACAAAAGTCGTAGAAATCCTTTTCTTGATCTGTGTACTTATGTATCTCGACTTGATATGATTCATAGTTAATGCGCTTAATATTTTGAAAAATTATTTTCTTAGATTCTTTATCGAAGTGTGGTTGTTTGTATGTTAAAAAAGAGCTAAAAGTGAAGGAGAATATACATAAGAAAGTTATTGAGGTTAGTGATAGCACAATGATTACAAATTTTCTGAACAGAGGTAATCTATGAGCTTCTATTTCGTTTGACAAAATCTGTAAGTCCATGAGCTTCTATTTTATCCTCTGTGAAATTTTCATTGGTAAAATTTTTTAATGAATTCTATGTTTTCTTTTAGTTCGTTTAGAAAATTGTGTAGATTTTCTGTGTTTACTTTTTTTAGAAGACTTAGTTCAAATAAATCTTTATTTTTGGGTCGTAGGATGTAGATATACCCCATGTGTGATATTATATTTCCGACTCTTAGGTCTGGATAGAAGGCAAAGGTTTTCTCAGGAATTCTATAAACAACTCCTCTGAATATAGTTATATATCTTCTGTTTTTACCACTACCTTCTTGCTTCTGAAGTTGTACTTCGCTCATAAGTATTTGTATATTTTTTAGTTTAAATAAGAAGATATCTTCTTCGTTGTAGACATTAAAATCATAGTATTCACGTAGAACATTTTCAAAATTTCTTCCTTTATCTTTATATTCGATTATTTCTATTCCTTCTAACTGTGGAAGATTTTTTATCGAATTGAAGATCTTTTTCTTGATATAGAATGAAAATTTTTTTTCGTAAAAATTTTTAAGAACAATCAATAGAACAATGAATATTACCAAAAAACTAATGCAGGAGAATATGAGTGAATCGGTTATGCCTTGCATGAATAATTCTTGTCTTCTTTCTTCTATTAATGGTACTATTGTTTCCAAATTTTTCATAAGTTCTATGTGAGGTAGGATAGGGTTAATATAAAGTCTTTGATTTTATTTTCAAGATTGTTTTTGGAGATTTTTCTAAAGATGTCAAATTCTAGTATTTTTTTAGGGTTATATAGAATGATGTAGGTTGCGCCTCTGTATTCTTTTACTTGATAATCTATGAATGGGAGTTTACCTAGTTCTTTTTTATTATTCAGTTTTATTATTGTTCCGTGGAATCTAGTTCCTGTTTTTCTTTGCCCTTTATGATAGTAAGTATATGTTAGTCTTATCTCGGCTATTGCTATGTATGTTTTGTTAAGACTTAGTTCCAATTTAGCTTGTTCAATATTTTCAAATTCCCACATAAAACTACAAAAATCATAGAAATCTGTTTCCTGATCTGTATATTTATGTATTTTTAGTTTATATGATCCGTAAGAGATTTCTTTGATATTCTCGGATATTATCTTTTTACACTCATTGTTGAAGTATCTTTCTTTTTCGCTTAATATGAGAGATGAAAAAAAGGCGAAGATAAGTAAATAGATTAATATACTCAGTAATGCTAGAGAAAGGATGAATTTTATAAAAAAAGATCTCCTATATGCTTCTATTTCGTCCGATAAAATTTGTATCATATCTAGCATTAAGTTTCTATTTAATCTATTGTGATCCTTCTAGTACCTGTAATTTTTTCTATCAATTTTTGGGTATACTTGTTCATTTCGATTTTGTATAACTCTTCTTTTTTGAAAAAGTTATATTCTATTATTTCCTGGTTTACTTTTAGATTTGATATATTTTGTACTTTTATGAGGTAATTGAAGAGTATCATATGTGCTGGTTTGTAAAATTCTTCATCGTATATTGATTCAAAAAATGTGATGTACTTACACTGTTTTTCTTGAATATCTAAGTTTGTTTCTTCTTTTATTTCTCTGATTAGAGCTTTGATTAATGTTTCTCCTTGTTTTACTTTTCCGCCTGGTATTCCCCATTTACCTTTCCATTTCTCTGTTCTTACTAATAGGAATAAGTTCTTATATTTTATTAACCCTCCGACAGTTACCTTTATACTCATAGCAGAATAAAGAAGTAGTACATAAGCAAGATAAGGATTATAATGAATTGAACAAAGATGATGAGGAATATTATCATGAAGGCTCTATTTTTTATGATTGATGTGAATATATTTAAATTTGAAGGTTCTTCTACTTCTGTTTCAGATTTCAATATTGCTAATAATTTTTTTTCGAATTCTTTGAAGGTTTTGATTCTATTATTATAGTTGTAGCTTAGGCACTTTTCGAGTAATGAACTTATTTGATTTGGTATTATTGGTGATATTGAGGAAGCTGGGGGAAAGAAAAACGGATCTTCTCTTGAGTAAGGGCTTAACTTTGTGATGTATTCATAAATTACTGAAGATATAATGTAGATGTAGGTGTGTTGGCCTATGTTTACTTTATCATCGTCTATCATTTCTGGCGGTATATATCCCAATGTTCCTATAAATTTATTTTCATCCAAGCCTTTTTCTGTTATGATTGAGGGTATCTTTGAAACTGCAAAGCAGAGTATTTTCACAACACCTTGTCTATCGATCACAATATTTTCAGGATTGATATCAACAAAATTGATGATATTTTTATCATAGAGAAATTTTACTATCTCTAAAAGTTGTAATCCGAGTTTTACTGCTTTTGTAATATTAATTGATGATGAATGAATTAGTTCATTAAGAAGAGTTCCGTTTATTTCTTCGCATACAACAATTAAGTATCCTTTTTCTATAAAAAAGTCAGCTATTTTACCTATTTTGTCATATACAATTTTTGAAAGAAAAGAAAGAGTTGAAAACAAATTGTTAATGTAAATATTGGAGTTTATATATTCAGAGATGTCTATTTGATACATTAACCAATTTGATCCTATGAAACGTATATCCTCCACTTTATACAAAATTGAACCGCTTTCTACTTTATAGGTTCCTATTATTTTATATCTATTGTTCAGGACATTTCCTATTTGAAATTTTTCCATAAAAGTTGTTTGTTCGTAGATATTTTTACCTAAAATGTTAACTAATCCTCTTTTTACTATCTGTCTTATTTATTCTTTGATTTTTAAATTATTTAAAAAAATGCGTCGGGTGAGAAATTCAGAGAGTGAAGAAGCCTGCTGTAAGAAGCCTTCCATAGGGTTGGTATGAAACTTCTAACATTGTATGACGAAGTGCTTAGAAGCCTTCTGCAATCTTACACA
>JANXCV010000001.1:345969-453440 GCA_025059235.1 Candidatus Calescibacterium sp.
AAAATACGTCGGGTGAGGAATTCAGAGCGTGAAGAAGCCTGCTGTAAAAAGCCTTCCATAGGGTTGGTATGAAACTTCTAACATTGTATGACGAAGTGCTTAGAAGCCTTCTACAATCTTACACAGCCAAAACCCAAAGCAGGAAGAAAGCCAAAAATCTCAGACCAGCTTCAGAAAAGCAAGACAGAAAAGAATTTACTCAAACCTCAGACATTTCATGCTTTGGAGAGTTCAAATAGTGCTTATTCTTAAGTTTTTGAACAGCAAAAAGCTAAAGCTCATAGTAGACAGCACGATGTTGCCAGTAGCAAATACAAACAAAGCAAGAACACAGAAGATAAAGAGGTTTTCTGGACAAAGAGAAAGAGAAACTTATACAGCGCTCATTATGGCAAGAGAATGCAGTTTGAAGAGCTCTACTACGGTGTGCTTGTGATGGTATTGTGTGATAAGGCAAAGAGTACTTGGTTTAGGAATTTGGTAGGGCTTGCTGAGGTGTATGGAGATAGAGGTGATGCTATGGCTAATTTCTCACCTGACGTATGTTTCAATACATATTATTTTATTTATACTTCAAAAAAATATCCCTTCATACAACACCAGAAAGGAAACCCAATATACACAATGTAATAATATAAATAATGAAGCTTTTCAATACCAAAATAGTAAAAAAATAACAATAATGACAGAAAATGACAAGAAATTCAGAATATTTATAGGAACAAGGGAAGTATCGGGGTACTATCATAGACTCTACAAAGCGCTTAAAAAACAAGGATATGCTGTAGAGTACTATTGTTATTATAACCCATTTGAGTACGCTTCACTATCAGATTATCAAAACATACTCGGTAAACTAATATATGTGCTAACTAAAATAAGGTATGGTATTATTCATAAAAAACACAAGAAAAACTTAATTACTCTGCTTACAGAAAAATTATACCTTTTTTTAATTCACATATTGATAGAAATCATCAGTTTTTTAATTCTAATATATTCTCTGTTCAAGTATGATGTATTTATCTTTTCATTTGCAAGCTCTATAATTCCCTATCCGTACCTTATCGATTTACCTGTACTAAAATTTTTTAAAAAAAAGATAATATCTTGTGTTTTTCATGGAAGTGAAGCAAGACCAAGATATATATCAATGTACGGTATAAATAGAGAAAACCCAACATATATGGATTTTAAAGAAGTATACAAAACCGTCAAAATACAAAAACAAAAACTAAGAAACATAGAAAAATATTCAGATATAGTCATAGGTAGCTATCTTACCTCACACTTTCTCAAGAAAAAATTTGTGGATTATTTGTACATAGGTAACATATCTCCGGACCCCCCAGAAAACAAAAAAGAAAATCCAAATATGTCAAATAAAATAAAAATTCTACACGCTCCTTCAAAAGCTGAAATGAAAGGAACTAGCAAAATAAGAGAAGTAGTAAAAAAACTAAAACAAAAATATCAAAATATTGAATACATTGAAATAACTGGAAAACCTAACGAAGAAGTAATAAAAGCAATACAAGAATGCAGCTTTGTCGTTGACCAGCTATATAGTGATACTCCTTTAGCAGTACTAGGAACTGAAGCTGCCATTTATGGTAAAGCAACAATCACAGCTGGGTATGTCTGGAAAGAATTATACAGTATCTATCCTAGTGAAATACTTACTCCTTCATACCTATGTCACCCCTCAGAAATAGAGGAAGCAATAGAAACACTAATCAACAATTCAAAACTAAGAGAAGAAATAGCGAACAAAGTACATAACTTCGTATTGAAAAACTGGAGTCCACAAATAATAGCCGATAAATTTATAAGTATAATAAAAAATGAGATACTAGAAAGCTGGTATACCGAACCAATACAAAACTATGCCCACTTCTGCTTCATCGATGAACAACTGGGTAAAAAATTATTGAAACAATATTTGTCTCTCTTTGGAGATAAAGCTCTTCTACTGGATGATAAACCTATATTAAAACAAGAATTCATAAAAATAGCAAACTCATGAAAATACTGGTCATAGGGGCAAATGGATTTCTAGGAAGCAAAGTAGTAGAAACAATTCCACAAGAAAACACTATATTCGCAAACATAAGATCTGATACACCTAACTTTACAAAAAAAGAAAATATAGAAATTTTCAAACAAGACTTATCCAATCTTGATTTAAGTATTTTTCCTAAAAACATCGACGTTATATTTTATCTAGCACAGTCCAGAAATTATAAGAAGTTTCCAGAATATGCCGATGAAATTCTTAACATAAACTTAATCGTTCCAATGAAAATTGCACAATGGGCAATAAAAAATAAAGTAAAAAAATTCGTATACATATCTACGGGAGGAGTATATAACTTTTCCTCTATACATCTTCAAAGCTTTCAGCCGAAATTATACTAAGAAACTACAGCGATTATTTTGAATCGTTTGTTATACTTCGACCATTCTTCATATACGGTCCCAAACAAAATATAAACATGTTAATACCACAACTCATAAAAAAAGTATACTACGAAGAAGAAATAATGCTGGATGGTAAAGATAGAAGATGCAGCTTTAGCAACCACAAAAACAATATACCTTCAAGGTAAACACATCATAAACATAGCAGGAAATCAAATTCTAAACCTTAAATCACAGAGATATCAAGAATTCTAAAAAAACCCTAAAATAATAACCACAGAAAAAGAGAGCTTATCACTAGTAGGAGATATAACAGATCAGAAGGACTAAAAAGAACGATAGATTATTATAAAAATGTTCTCTAAAGTGTATTTCTAGAATTCCACATATTTTGATATTTCTTCCAGATCCTCTACTGTTATACCCTCTATTCTAAGCAATTCATTGATATTCGTAAAATTACCGTATTTTTCCCTATATTGGACTATTTTGTAGGCTGTTTTCCGGGAAATACCAGGTAACTTAGTAAGTTCCTCAACAGTAGACGTATTTATATTTATCTTTATCTTTGCACTTTTTATAGGATATACTTTTATCATGTCCTCATCTCTAAGCTTCTTAGCCAAATTTATAGACTCTAAGTCCGCCGTTCCCTTGGGTTTAGCCAAAATAAGAACATCTTGAACTCTGGAACCAACTGCTAACTCATAAACACCAGGATTCTCAACCTCTCCACAAACATAAACCTTTATAGTCTTTCTTTCAGAATTATACTCAGGCATATCAAAAAATATCAAAAGATAAACTGTAAAGATAAACATTATCAATAGAAGCAAATAATTAGTATACTGGGATAAAGACGATAGGAGTTTGTTGATCATCGTTACCTTGAGGATTTGTCTTTAGTGCTTCAATCACTATTTCCCTATATTGTTTATCAGAATATCCCAATATGTCAACTTTACCTAAGTCATTGGCATCAACAACAAAAACCTCTATATCGATATTATTATTTTTCTGTAATCTTTGTTTTAGTGTGATAGAAAACTCATCTGGTTTATCTGGAGCAAGTACTACAAATTTATCAAAGGGTCTAATGGTTCCTCCAGCATCGTCAACAGCAGCTGCTTTTCTCCCGGCAAAGATATAAAACCATCCACTAAATCCCATGATTTTACCCAAAATCCCTGGGAAAAGTGAAAAGTAAAACCTCCAAAAACCTATATCCCTAATTACTAACTCCAAAGCATATGGGCTAGATAAAGAACTATCCTCCCCAAAATAATGATTAAATAACTTAGCAGCAAAAGAAGGATAAACATCGTATACTGACCTAACTCTACCTTGTATTATAGCTACTAAACTCTCTGCAATACAAATTAAAAGTTTTTTGCAGTTAATATTTCTTATATTAATTAATTCCAATCCTCTTTCTATTAGTGAAACTAGGTAATCACTACCCTGAAAATGAGTTATAACAGGGACTTTTAAACAAAATACATTACCAATTTGTAGAATATCAACTCCACTCCACAACTTAGCCCCACCAGTCTTTCCAGGTTGAAAATCTAAATTTAAATCTATATTCTCAATACTAAACTCCTTATACAGTGTTCTAATAGGTTTTAGATCATAATACCAGACTCTCAATGCTAATCCAAATCTATCCTTATAATCCTGAAAATCCTTGTTAGATAATTCAAATTCAATCCAAAACTTATGAGTTTTGTTTTTTTTCAAAATAACAGTATCAAAATAATAAAAACTATTATTGTACACTGTCTTTCTACTAGGGATAATAGGTAATAAATCGGCTTCACAATTTAGAATAATGGAATGAAAAATACCCCTGTTAATAACACCAACTTCAAAACTTAAAAAAAGTTTATCGTCAATAATTTTTGAGTAGTAACTTTCTATTTTCAGATCCAAACTACATCCTTTTCTAACAAAATACAGTACCAAAGCTATGAAAGTTGGCAAAAATAGAATGAAAAGAGAAACAGTTATGATATATAACAACATGACGAATTATATGGTATTATGCAGTCTTGGATTGATATATTGTTTTACCTTCGACTATAGCATCAGTAAGCTTACCGACTACGTACTGAACAGATTTAAAAGCATCATCATTCGATGGTATAGGTAAATCAACTAATTCAGGGTTACCATCTGTATCTACTATTCCCACTATTTTTAGTCCCATTTTTTTTGCTTCTTCTATGGCTATTACTTCTCTTCTTACATCTACTATCAGAACTATATCGGGTAGTTTATACATTTCTCTTACCCCTTCATATTCAACCTGTAGAAATTCCAGTTCTTTTTGATATTTCTTTACTATCTTTTTGGGTAGGTTGTTCATTATACCTTCGTTAAACATTTTTTCTAGCTGGATCATGTAGTCTATTCTATTTCGGATAATTGGGAAGTTTGTGAAAAGTCCTCCAATCCATCTTTCAACTACGAAATGTATTCCTGCTTTTCGAGCTTCATTTTTTATTATTTCTCTTGTATGTCGCTTAGTTCCGACGATCAAGAAAGTTTTTCCCTCTGCAGCCATTTCCTTTAGGTAGTAATATGCTTTCGTGAGTTGTACTACAGTCTTTGCAAGATCAATGATATATATTCCTCCTCTTCGAGTAAATATAAATTTTTTCATTTTAGGGTTCCATTTTTTTGTTGGATGCCCAAAGTGACAACCGTTCTCTAATAATTCTTTTACCGTTGTTATCATTTATTCAACCCCCTTAGCATATTTTCCATTTAGTTATTCTACAACTATCTCTAGAAACCCTTTACAAAAATAATACTTACTTGATTTCTAGCATTACTATAAGTTCTAAAGTTTATACTTATTATTCCTTTTCCTAATCTTTTTATGATCCAATCGATCGAATAATACCAATCGTATCCCACTCTGCTGTATCTATTATTACCAGAATAGAAACTAAAGTAACTTATAAAAACGTTTGGAAGTATTTCCCGTTGAATAGTATAACCTTGCCAGGAAAAATACATTAGATCAAGAATAGGAGTGTTGAAAAAGCTCAAAGCTAAGCGATCTGATATGAAATCCTCTTTATTATCCCTTCTACCAAACTCACCTAGACTTAGATTTTTAATATCACCTTTGAATATCGTAATTTTATAATCGAAAATATCTGAACTAATTTTTTGGAGGACTACGTACAAGTCTCCGCTAGTGTCTAAACCATCAAAACTCCATATACCTTGTAAAATCTTATATAAACCATCAATAAGAACAACAAACCCTTTCTTTGCCCTTAATTCACCTACTAAAATCCCTGAAAAATACTTTATATCTCCTGAAAAAATAACATCGATAAAGTTATTCCTAAATCTAACAGAATTAAAATTAATCGAAAGATTAATTGGAATCCTCAAAATTCCCTTATTCTCTAATCGTCTATACTCAAGCTTTCCATAATTACATTCAATATTTCCATAAACACCGGGTTCTCTAATGAAAGGAAAAATAACTAAATTGACTTTCAAACTTCCTTTGTAATAAAAACTACCAAGATCTAGCTCATCTAGGTCAGAAATCAAGGTAATTACATTCCCATCAAAACCTAAAACTATAGGTGAATTGTTTACCTTGACAATTGGTGAAACAAAACCTCTATCTCTGAATATCATTCTACCGTCAAGAAAAATCCTATTCGATAACAACATAAAACTGAATCTGTCAAAATCAAATACAAACAACCTATTCTTAAAATCCAAACTAAAATTCATATCCCCTTCACAGTAGCTTAGTAGGAAAGAAGGTATTCCAATTAAATAGATACTATCCACCTTTTTGGTTGCGTAGTCAAAAATAAACTCCATAATCATTCTATTAGCCTCCGATAGTACAAATCTTAGTTTATGGATTACATAATGATTGTTGTTCAACTTAAATTCAGGATTTAAACTAAGTACATAACTATTACCAAAAAGAATGAAATATAAGTTAACACGTACATTACTAAAAATTTCTTTGTTTTCTAAAGTTATTAATCCAGATTCTAGTAGGGATTTTATAAATTTGCTAAAATTATTAATCTTCAGATTCTGAAAATCTATCTCAATAAACCCGGTTGAATAAATTTGATTTAAATATTCCTTTATATATTCATTTTTTACTTCCAAATTCAGAAGTCTAAGTATCTCTTTAAGTGAAACTTGAATTTTTCCGTCCAGCAAAAGATTGTCACTGTCTAACTCAAAACTAATATCCTGGACAGCTTTTCTATATATATCATCAATAAGAGAGTAGTATGATAGTTTCCAACTGCTTTCAAGATGAAATTTGCTCAGAAAAGAGAGCAAATCATCGATTGAATCCACATTTTGACTATCTAACCCAAACACCGAATTCCAGAAAGCAACATACCCTACAGCTTCTATCTCTTTGAAGTTATATTCCTTAAAAATCAGATTCTCCAATTTACAGTCTACTTCCAATCTACCATATAGAAAACCCTCTTTATATGATACTTCTAATTTCAGTATATCTTCTTTACTTGTATTAGCTAAATGCAAAATATTACCTAAATTGATAAAATCTAAAAAATGATTACTGAGAAATAGTTTAGCTTTAATAGTGTCTTTCGAAAAATCAACTTCAATTTTTCCCCACTGTGATTTATCATTACTCCAGCAAGTAATAAATGCATTAAATGAATTAATGCCTATTCTTACTGGATAACTATATTTAATCTTCAAATCAAATGATCCATCTATCACCAAAAAGAAGTTCAATAAATAGCCTAAATAGATTTTAGAATCTTTCAGATTAATCTGGACACCATTTTCAGAAAACCTTAACAAACTATTGATTTTAATGCTCTGAATTTTGTATACTTCTATCTGATCAACAAGATTTAAAATCTGGTTTAATAAAACTAGTTCATTCCAATCTAAGTTAATGTTTGCATTAACAAATAAACCTTCAGTACCTGCTTTTTGAGAGTGAAATCCTAAAATTCGTTTTCCTTCTAGATAAATATCTATATCAAAAAATAGTTGAGTAGCAGATTCCTTCAAAAATAAATCCACATTAATTCTTCTATCGATTAAAGTTTTCAAAAATTTCTCTAGACTGAGTACTTTTTTAAATTCATATTCAACGATTAATCGATCATAAATTTTCCTAAAACCATAGGCAGATAAGAGTAAATTTCTATCAATACAGAGTTCAAAGAAAGAAGAATATCCTTCAACTATAATAACAAGTTGCTTAGGTAAAGAGCTTCTTGCTACTAGGCTCATATAATTAAATAACAATTCCTGATTATCAAGAAAAACTAAAACTCCATTTCTCTTATAAAAAAATGCTTGACTACCCTTAAGAATTCGATCATAGAAGTAATCAAAATTTTTCACAATAAAAGGATAAAAATCTTTTCTGATTTCTCGATAATGATTAACAAAAAGAAGATACAAGCTCTTTAATTTTTCCCAATCAACTTTGTAGTATAACAAGAAATCACTAGAATCTATCAAAACTTTGTCGTTAATAAATATTCCAAACAAACCTCTATAATCCCAAAATCCTATATTGTTTGATCTTGCAAGCATATCTATAAATCTTCTAGTTAAAGATTCGAAATTTGCTAGTTCCCTAAACTTGTAACCTATTTCAAAAAAAACACATATATCTTTATTTGAAAAAAGTATTCTAAGCTCATTAGGGTTATATGTACCAAAAACTAATAGCTCAGTAGGTACAAAATTTAAAGGAAAGTTCTTAAAAATGCCGCTTTGCCTGTTAAGTTTCAAAAAAGAGAAGATATTAGCAATATCGTTCAATTTAGCACCAAATATCATATTATTCCAGAAGATAGAATTTTTATAGTCAGTTAGAAATAAACTGAATTTATCAGACCAAGAAATACATGCTCCTAAGAAACCTGAAAAATATACAGCTTTCTTGTTTGTGAGGTTTAGAATTCCAAACTCTTTTTCTGCCAAAACCCAAAGTTCACCTGAATAATTAAAATACAGCCATAAATCACCACTACCTAAAAAACTTATGCCCCCCTCACCAAAACTAATTAACATATCCCTATAAAGGATAACAAAATCATTTTCTGACAAATCCATAGTAATAGTCAATCTACCTATATTTCTAGTAGTCTCTTGGATAGACGAAAATATTCTGAAAATCTTTTTTGCTAAAGGAGGCATAAAAAATTCATATTTTTTAAACAAATGAATTAATTCAGCACTCTTGAAATCCCTTGGGATCATTCTTTGAACATTTGATTCTAACCATCTTACGTAATCAAAACTAACAAATAAGATATTTTTCAGATATCGTGTTATGCATTCTGAATCTAACGAGTAGAAGATAACTTCCTCCCTGTTAAGAACTATTCTTAATAAATCAGCTTTTAAATTGAGATTTAAATCCAAAAAACTATTCCAGTTTAAATTCTTAAATTTAACAGATAAACCGTCGATAGTAATAACTTCTTTTTCTTTTCTCATAAAAGTTATTTCCTCTGAATATATAACTAGATCCTCACTACCTGACAATTTCGAGCCAGTTATAAAAACAGTTATATCCTTGTACAAATACGATATTTTTTTTGAATGAATAATAAGATCTATCGTATTTATCGGGAAAGATTGAAAATTAATTTTACCACTTAAATCGTAAATATTAAGATTTTGAAACTGCAAGAAGCTTATATTGAATTTTAGTACACCTTTTACAGCAATCGAGCTAGCCTCACAATATAAATCCAAATAGTCATTCCTCAAACTCAAATACATGTTATTGATATCCTGTGATCCATTAAACAAAACTACTATTTGGACCGTAGAATCGTTGAGATAATTAAGGTAAAACGGTAATTTATAATTTCTGTCTTTAACAACAAAACTAGCGTATATAGTAACCCTATTCCTTGCTATAAGATTAATATATAATTTAGCAAAAAAATTGCTAAAAATATACTTCTTCTGAATGGAATTTATATACCTATACAAAGAAGGATAATCCGTCTTAGAAAAACTGCTATACTCTTGAGATTTAGTCAAAAACTTCTGGTAAAACTTATCAAGGTACAACGTAGAATATATTTTATCACCTCTAATCCTATATTCAAGGAATTCCTCATAACTACCCCTAATCTCAGAAAAATAAGAAAATAGAAAGAAAGCAAGCAAAATAAGAAAATAGAAAAATAACATTATTGGGTAACTATAACGAGTAAAAACCTTTTTATGAATCATTAGGATTTTAGATCCAATATATATCTTTCTTAGCAATTATTCCTTGTATTTTTTCAACTACTCTAGTAGAAAATCCTATGTTGGCCAATCTTTGAGTGACTCTATGAAGTATATCTTTATTTCTATATCTTTTACCGGGATTACCTATATAGTGGTACAATAATCCTTGGGGTTTGAGTATTCTGTAAAATTTTTGATATATCTGATCTGAGTATAATAATCCGGACTTACTTCCCAACCGTGGAGGATCATGAACTATATAATCAAAAGTCTCATCTTTGAAATCCAATTGATATATATCTCCGATTAAAACGGTAATATTTCTACTATTGAAAATGTATCTAGAATAGGGATTAATTCGACATAGCTCTATGACAAACGGATCATTTTCCACGGTAATCACCTTTGCTCCGTACTTAGATGCTTCAATAGCAGTGTATCCAAAACCAGTGCAGGTATCTAAGACTAAACTACCAGTCCTTATCCTCAAATACTCTATCTTTTCCTTTATGTCCTGTTCAACTTTGTGAGTATGCATTCTTACTCCATCAAGTTCGAGAGAAGGTGGACAAGTAGCTAGAATCCTATAAACTCTATCCTTAAAAAATAAAAGAGGAATAATACCTTCTGAATTGATCAAATACAATAAATCTTCCTTCTTTGAAAACTTCTTGACATCAGACCATGGAACCAATAAACCAAACTGACGAAAAAAAATACCATCATCCCTTATGTAAACCTTATACTGCTTTTCAGTTTGATTCAAATCAAGATTAATACTAACAGTCTCTACTCCTGCATCTTTCATCCTGAATAGATTTCTCAACTGTCTTCCCGATATAAACAAAGAATCGTATTTTTTCATAAGTTATAAATCTGTTTTTTTATATTCCCCTTGTTGGAAATAAATCTACAGACCAAAACAAAAGCAGAATAATCATCAATATCAATGAATAGACTCCTAAGATAGCATATAATCTTACCAATTATACTTTTCTCTTTTGAAATAAATATCTTTCTTGCTTCGATAGAGGAATTTTTTTCATCGACAATATGGATATTCAATTTCTTTTTTTGATTTACCCTTGCAATTTTTATAATATTTATCATTCCTAATACCTTTTTGTAATTGCTACCGTTACCTAAGATTATATCCTCTATATCGTATTCTTCTACAAGAGATTGAATGGTATCTAGGATAGAGGAGAATTTTACTATAGTTTTATATACCATTTGCTTATTGTGATTGGCTATAGCTATTCCTACTTTGTGGGTGCCAGGATCTATACCGAGATAATACTTGAAAACAGACATTCTATTCTTCTATAGTCTTCAACATTATCTCAAATTTCCCTGCTACATAAATATCATCCTGGTTTATTAACAATATCTTAAATTTCTTTTGATTTTTTGTTAAATATGAAGACTCCTTAATTTTTATTAATTCACTTATTATTTTGCCAAAAGGAATTTCTCCACCAATGGATTTTTCTTGGGGTAAAAATATCTTTCCCCTTGCTACTAGATCTTCTTGGATTTTGGAAATACCTTGCATAATCAATGCAAAATTTAACTCAACATCAAAAGGATTATGTATATCAACTTGATAAAGAATAGTATTGGCCGGAACTATAACCCTATCGTCTATACTATAGATACCAAGATCCACATACTCACCAATAAAAGTATTCCTCTTCGATACAAAGATTAGAGCAATCCTTTTGTTTCTTTTTCTATAAATTTCATTACGGAGATTACTAATAGCATAATCATCTATCCTTACTACATTGGGCAGGTAAATCTCTTTCTTCATTCCAAGCTTATAACTATATCTATTAACTACAAGCTTCTTAACCTCAGTTATTGCATTATATATGTTTTCTTCACTTCCGTCATTGTAAAAAGAAAAAATATATATAGGTTGATCCTTCAAAAAAAGAATATCTCCCAGATGAGTAGTCTGAATAAGAATAGATAAATCTCTCGTAAGTTCAGTGTACTTATCTTGAAGTATCTTAACCTCTTTTTTATATAGATCTATTTGTTGCTTTATTTGTTTCATTTGAAAGAGATATATCCTTGCATCAGTTGATAAAAATGATAAGAAAATTATACTTCCAATAGCTATAAGTCCTCCTGCAAAAGAAGTTATAATGATAGCAGTATATCTCGGTCTTATACCGAACAAAACTATTTTTCTCTTACCTATTCTCTTACCCACATTATCGGCAAAAAAAGAAATTAAGCTACCAAGTAGAAAGAAAAAAAGAAGTTTCAGAATCATCGAAAGTATATCCATTTTTAAAGATAGGAATATCTTTTTATTCTTCTTCTATTATCTCTATGTTTGCTCTCGGAAAAATTATCTCTTCGTTAGTATCTAACATTCTTATTTTTGCAACCCTGACTCTAGATTCTGTTGGTATGTTATATGGTTCCTCTATAAGTTCGGTTATCACCGCTATCCTTCCGAAATATGGTTCTCTTATGACTCTTACAAATTTTCCTACTTCTAAGGCCGTAGAAAAAGATTCCTCTTGAATATCTTGAATAGACTCTATCTCCTCTAGGAAGGGGATAATTACCTCTGGCCTTATAACACCTGCCCTTATCTGGGTAGCCCCAGAAATTGAAACAACTCTTCCATTCGCTTTGCTTAAAAGTTCAAACGTTCTTTGAGCCATATCTATCTTTCCGAATCCTTCGGTAATGATAAAAGTTATGGGTATCTCCTCTGTACCAGTAACAGCAACCCCTATTTCATATCCTAAGATATCTTTTAACGTTTCTGCATCAATTCCACCAACTATAATACCGATAACCCCCTTGTTAATCGCAGCATTGACAAACTCCTTCGTAACATAACTCCCGCCGACGATTATATCCCCTTCCTGAACATCCTGTAGCAAAGAAACATCAGATAATTCATCGTTGTTGCTCTTTGATATAACTCTCAATCTTCCTATTTTTTCCTTACCAACCCCGAAAATCCCCTGAATATAAGTTCCATATGTTTTTACTATCACTCCTGCTTTAGGTATCACTTCTTCTATTATACCATCTACAAAAGCAAGGACTTCAACAGGTGTAGGATCCCTCCTTAGAATGATTTGCCCCGTGGCAAATGAAATCGATTCCACGAAACCTGTAAGATTAGACTTTATCTCCTGTCTGAAAAGACCAAAAAAAGAAGAATATTTGACTATCACTTCACCTTCAGTTACTCTATCCCCCTCTTTTTTAAGTAAAAACAGAGAAAGTTCCTTAGGGTCGATCCCTATCTTATTTGCAGCATTTATTATATCAACTGGTCCTGGTAAAAAAGCTCTGGCAACAACATCCCTGGCTTTAACTAATCCTCCCTTTTCTACTAAAACCTCACCCTCTATAGGTAATTTTCTCTCCTTTTTTATTATGGTTCTAGCTAGAACTTTTAAACCTGGTACATATGCATGAGCCATATTAAGCCAGAGAATCTCCTTCTGGAAATGGACAATTAGGACAATCACCTATGGCTTTCAAAGGACCACCAAAATATGGATGAGTACAGTTTATATTTATCTTCGGAGGATCTTGCGACATATCAAAACCAAAATCTATGTATGGACAAAATTTATCCGGAACATTCTTTAAACAAAAATGGTATAACTCTTCGTATTGCTCTTGCGTAGTGTGTTGATACATGTGTCTTTCACATTGGAATATACCTAGTTGAGAATGTCTGTATTTACACGGTCTGTATGGCACAGTTAGACACCCGCCACATGTTACTTTCGAAAAAAATTGGACAAAAACTACTTTTTTCCTTCACAAAAAATCGTATAAACTAATTCTATCTCATCCTAGAAACTTGTTCTATATGTTTTTTCATCTGCTCATCCTGAGATTGTAGAACTTTTTGAGACATCTCAAAACTTCTCAGAACGTTCACCATATTGACCATTTCCTTTATGGGATTGACATTTGATGTTTCTAGAAATCCCTGCAAAACTCTAGTATTTGCAGGAATAGGCTGTACATCTCTTATAAGTTTAAAATTAGTGGCTCCTTCTTTCACTAAAGCTCCATAGTCCTGAAAATCAACAACCATTAACTTATCAATCACTTGGTTATTAACCAGAATGGTTCCATTTTCTTTTACTTCAAATTTGTTTCCTTGTATCCTTATAGGTCCGTTTTGACCAAGAACTACAGCTCCATCCTTCGTTTTTAGAATACCATCAGCATCAACCGTAAAAGAACCGTTTCTAGTGTACCTTACACCGTTTGCAGTACTTACAACAAAAAATCCGTTACCATCAAGTGCAAAGTCAAACTCTATATCAGTTCTAGCCAGATTCCCCTTAGCAAAACTGGTTTTTTGTTTTATAGCCAACGTAGGATCGTCATTGACTACAAATTCAGCATTTTCCTCCTTTAATCCAAAAGAATCCAACCTTCTTTTAAGTAAGTCCCCAAAGTTGGAAACCACTGTAACGTCTTGCTTATATCCTGTAGTAGAAGCATTAGCTAGATTATTAGTCATAACCTCCTGAACCTTTACCAAGTAACTCATACTTTCTACAGCTCTCTTCATACCTTCGTACAACATATCAATTACACCCCCCTACTTACTACTATATCCTATAAAACACGTGTAAAAAAAATGTAAAAAAAATCTTAATTTCTTTTTAACTTTTTTTCACTTTGAAACTCTTTTATCAGTGAAAAGCAACCTAATTGGAACATTAGGAATATTCAAAACCTTGCTTACCGTGTTCCTCAAGTAATCTTTATAGTTTTCAGGAATATCTGCAAAATTAGAATAAACTTTTATAGTTGGTATTTCTTCCTTATAATACTTGACATTTTTAACCTTAAGCCTAATTTTCCTGCCTTCTTTTTCCATAGGAGGCAAAGAAAGTACCATACTATCAAACAATTCCCTAAGATCAAAACTAGATAGATCCTTATCCAACTGTTCATTGATAGCAATTAGAGAATATATTACAGAGTCAACTTGGTAGTTCTCTTTAGCGCTTACAAAAACCACAGGAGCGTAAGGAAGCAGATATAACTGCCTTTTTATCCAATCAGATAGCTCATACTTCAAATTTTCAATCACCTGATTACTAAAGTTCTTGTTATTCTTGTACTGATTTATGACTAGATCGAACTTATTTGCAACTATAATACAGGGTTTTTCATGCTTATATATTTGATAAGCTATCCTTTTGTCTTGTCTGGTCAATCCTTCATAAATATCTATGACTAAAACAACTATATCAGCATACTTAATTGTTCCTAATGATCTTGTTATAGAGTAGGCTTCAAGTTTAGAGGAAATATTTGGTTTCCTTCTTACCCCTGGAGTATCTATGAGTACAAATTTATGGTTCCCAAAAACGAAAGGTATATCTATACTATCTCTAGTAGTACCGGGTATGTCACTTATTATAACTCTGTCGTCCTGGAGTATTGAGTTTATAAGTGAGGATTTACCGACGTTAGGGCGCCCAACAAAACCTACTTTTCTTCCTTCCTCCCTGAAGTTTCTAAACTTACTCTGAACATACCCCTGAGTACTTACCAAGTCCAAAATCATAAAAAGTAATTCCTTCAAATTCATCCTGGTTTTACAGGAAATCTGAATGCTATTCTTTATCCCCAAACTCTCAAACTCTTCTTCCTTTGTGTATCTAGATTCAGATTTATTCAAAACAAGTATCGTTCTATTTTTCAATCCATTTTTCCTTATCAATTCTGAAAGCTCAATATCCGTATAACCTATTCCCTGCTGATTATCAACCACAAATAATATAACATCACTATTTAAAATCACTTCTTCAACTTTTTGTCTAACTTTTGAGTCTATATCACTGTCAGAACGAATTATGCCACCAGTATCAATAAATATTATTTCTTCTCCGTTGAAATTGCAAGCTTTGATAAGTATGTCTCTAGTAGTTCCTTCAACTTCTGAAACAACAGCTATTCCCTTATTTACAAGCAAATTAAACAAAGTAGACTTCCCTACATTAGGTCTACCAACAATAGATACAACAATAGACATCTAGTTGTTTTGCTCAGAATATATTTCAAATCTTATTGATTCATGTGGTAGCTCTATAAAGTGTCTTCTGTTTAGTCCTCTCATGCTTATTCTTATCCTAAGACGTGAATTATTGATACCTCCTTGCAAAACAATCCTACCGTCAGTCCTAAAACCAATAAAAACAGGATCGTTACCCATGGATAGTATACAAGCGACTAAAGAAATAGGATTATTCGGTATTTCGTTCGTAGGAAAAATATTTAAGTCACCGGTCCTGTTACCCTCAAAAGTGATCTGCACAGATCTATTGATTTCCGACAAATTCATGTCATTTAAACGTTGAAGAAAGGCGGGGTTATTGCGACTGTTAAAATTAACCAGTGAAAGTCTAAAAGTTGCAATCTCGAAAAAGCCGTTAGCCGCCCGAACATTGCCAAAATTTCCAGGCCGTAAAAATAAGTTGCTGTTAAGATTGTCGGGAGGATTTAGAACAGTGGGAGCAAATTTTGTAGCATTAACCTGAACAGTTTTCAGAAATTTGAAAATTTTTTCTGCTTCAGCACGAAGAATTGTTCTTTTATTATTAGTACTACCCATAAGAGCTAATCCGACAACAAGAGCAATTATAGCAATCCCTACCAAGATTTCAATCATAGAAAAACCTTTTTTTCTCATAATTATTTCCTCCTACTTTTGCCCAATTATATTTCTACATTACCATATAAAAATCCTTACAAACTATCTTACTACCATAATTTGTCCCTCCTTTATGACGGTATTCGAGGGATTATAGTATTCATATGCTTTGGTAACTGGGACTTTTACCTTCAAAGGATATTTTGAAACTAATTCATACTCTAATGAGACTACCTCTTCAGGATCAAATCTTTCAAAGTAAACTATTATCTGCCTTGAAGTTAGCTCAACATTTCTTACTTTAGTGTTACCCTCTAACCTAGATATATCAACGTTAAACCCTGGGGGAATACCTAAATCAACAACAACCATCTCCAATACCTTTTTAGTTCTGTTTCTTATGTTTACATAGGCTTTAACCCTATCGTTAGAACTCAATTCAGTCCGATCATATTTTACGTCAATATCAATTAAATCCTGTATAGGCTTGTAAAAAGTAAAGGGCATATAAAAAGTATAGTATATGTCTACCAATAACTTATTCTCAGACCTTATTCTTATAACGTTTTTCCCCTTACTGACAAAAGAAGTTATATCAACTATTTTATAAGCTATATCCTTCGATGAAAATTCTGTCTTTAAATCTCTACCATTAATACTGATATTGACTTTATTCGATTTAGGCAAAGAATTCGATGAAATATCAAAACTAGTAATGGTTTTCAAAGCCAATATAGTGGGCTGAGTAGAATACCACATACCCTTGCTATCCTTGGAACTAATAAGATATTTAATGACTTGATTTGCCAAATCAAATCGTTTTAATTTTATCAATCCCAAACCAATGATCGATGTAGTTTCTATATCAGAAGAAGAATTTTGGCCATAGAACAGTGTTTTCTCTGCCCCCTTCCAATAAATCCATTTTCCTTGTTTAATACTCCTCGAATTTAGTTCATCAATGATAATATCTATGCCGGCTCTTGCTTCTTTCTCCCTATCTTTTAAATCAGCAAAAATATTCAATATCAAACCCAGCGTATAATTATCAATACTTTTGACGTTATCTTTAAAATGTCTATATACATACCTAAAAGCCTTACTTATCTGAGTTGTATATTCTTGATAGATCTTTTCATCATTATCCAGTAAAGCCATCAAAATATAGGCTGTGGTAGTAATTTTTTGCTTTTGTATATTTTCCCAAGATTCCTGATGTAGATAGTTTTTGTCAGGTTCCCAGGAACCGTCACTCTCTTGCTGATCTATAAGAAACTTCTTGGTTCTATCAATAATTTTTTGATCTACAAAGAAAACAGACTTCATATCCTTGAATTGCATCAATCCAAAGGCTGAAAGAACCTTATTGGCAGGTTTATCACCAAACCACGAGAAACCTCCACCCTCAACCTCAAAAGTAATTAGCCTTTGATATCCAACGTTCAGATAATACTCAGCCTTCATTTCTAAACCAGGATTAGATATCCCTCTATTCCTTAAATACTTCAGTATCAGAATATTTGGATAATTTATAGACGATGTTTGTTCAAAACAACCATACGGTATAGCAAGAAGCTTATCAAGCCCACTTAATAGCTGAGAAGAAAAACTAGGATATATGTATAGGTAAACCCTATGGGACCGATCAATAGAATCAACAGGTATAACAAAACTACTATCATATACGTTGCTAATATAAACAGATTTATTGTTTTCAACAATAAATCCATTCGGAATCACTTCTATTTGCTTTTTTATAGCATCTCTAAACCTCCCACTGTAAGCAAAAACAGTCAAAGTATTTATACCTATCTTTTCAGCTTTTATCTTAAAATATACACTTGTATTAGAATTCGGTTTAACTAGAATTTCCTTGGTTTCCTGATCCAGCAGTTCAAACCATTTTTCTTTCTGAATTTGTAGCATAACATTTAATTCTTTGTTAGTGTAGTTATATACTACAACAGGAATAGAAACCTCATCATCTTTAGTTAAGAAAATAGGGGCATCTAGATCTATAAAAAAATTCTGAAAAACCGTAATATCTAAGCTTTTAGAACCAAGTTTACCCGACTCAGAAATTCCAAAAAATTGAGCTCTCCAAGTAGTTATACTATCCGGTAAAGTCAAAGACAAAGTTTTAAATTTGTCTACAGAAATTAAAGATGAATAAAAAGTCTCAGGAAAATATTGCCTTACAATAAGATCATCTTTTAGATCAGCTTTATCAGATTTATCCTTGAAAGTAGAAATTTCACCTTTTTTAAAAGCAGTAATTCTAAACTCTCTACCATTGATGAAAATTTCTCCTATCCTTGAAGGGTACTTTATATCGTCTTCTGTACCAAACTTTCTATCTACCCCAGCAGAGATAATTTCAAAACTATCATTTTTCTTGGATAATTTAAACTCAGTCCCCCATTCATCCTGACAATCATTCTTTCTCAAACCTATTTCCCTGAAATCTGAAGGTAACTGTTTAAAAGAAAAATAGTAATTGTAAACCTTAGTGTATAGAGATTCCATTTTTTTTAGGGTTTTTCGAGTTTTTTCTTGAACACTGTTTATATTGACAAAATCCTTAGCTATCAGATTCTGAAGATCTGAAGGTTGATCAGTATAACCTTCACTCCAATTTTTTCTATCAAGCATAGCTTTTAAAATTCCTTGTTTGTTGAAAATTATAACCTCTTTGACGTTGTGTATTTCGTATCTTGGTTCAAGAATTTCTTTCTCTAATTGAAGGTAAAGTTTGAGAAGTTCTGGATCAGATCTAGATAAATACAATAAAGCTTCATCCACTATATCGACAAAAATTTCAGCTTTTTCGCTCGTATCTATGCTGAGTACCAAATTTTCTCTTACCGTATAAGTATCTTTATTTTTTCTGACGTTAATTTTTAGTTCCCCAGGATCCTGAATGATAAAAGACTTGAAATTATTAGAAACTGTTCCATCTGACTTCAAAAAATAAGCCCTAACAATCAATTCACCCTTGAAATCAGGATTAATATTAGTCATATAACTCTTTATCTTAAAAGCTTCCAAGTAAACAGTGTCATTAAAAACGGTTCTATAGGAATTCCCTGATTTGACAAAAAAGTCTAGGTAAACATATCCAGAAAAATTGGAATATAACTTAAATTCTAAAGTCTGGCCAATTTTATAAATTGCTTTATCTCTAAAAATGAAGACCTCTTTATCTGATACAGAGTTGATCTTTTCAGTAAATTTCTGCTTATTACCCTTATCATCAGAGACCTCAAACAAGAACTCTTCACTTTCAGAAGTAGGTCTATAACTAAATTCTAAAAAACCTTTAGTTTCAAAACTCTTTCTGAAAGGTTTAATGAAATTTACTCTAAAGCTACCTTCACTAGAATCAGCATATGAAACAACTAAGTAGAATTTGTTATCTAAGTCTTTGATCACCCTATTGGCAGGAATAAGATAAGCTACGATAGGAGAAGAAAAAACCTCTATTAGATGGCTTTTCTTTTCTACTTGACCAGCTTGATCTTCAACTTCTAGATCAATTCTTAAAATTCCCTTGTTTTTATCAACACCTACAAGATATTCCGGAATATTCAGGGTGAAATAAAACTCACCGTTTGAATCAGTCTTACCTTCAACAGAATAAATCTTATTGAACCCAACGTCAAAGGAAAGCACATCTACTTTTACGTTTGCATTAGAAACTTTTTTACCAAAAAAATATGAAGCCTGCACTCTAACTCTATATGTCTTACCAATTTCAAATATTTTGGGATCACCAACAAAAGAAGTCTCTATTTTAAACTTTGGCAGTTTATACTTTTTTATCTCAAAAGAGTTAACTGCAAGGTTTTTCCCATCTTTCTGAAGAACCAATCTATAGATTCCATTAACTACCAGATCAGAAATAACAAATTTCTCAAAAAATAGCCCATTCTTAGGAATAATCTCTTTGTAGAACATTTTATTACCCTTTGGATCTTCAATAAAAATATGTACCTTGGAATTTATGGGTTTTTTATTTTTTAGTACCACACCTTTAATATAGACGGTCTGTCCCGGTTGATATAGAGGTTTATCGGTAAAAATAATCCCCTTGTATTCCGGAACATATTGTAAACTGACAATATGTTGATCTTGTCCGATTCTAAAATCTAGATCCACTTGATCATATTCTTTAACCCCCATACCAGATAAATCGATATTAAAAACATGGTCTTTTTTTATATATTTTTCAGCCAAAACTCTATTTCTATACATAATTTTGATAGGAATAGACTGGTTTTGAATGTTGTTAAAAACAATTATCCTATATTTAATACCTTCCAAAGATGATACTCTCTTAGGTCCAGTAATCTGGTACTCAAAAGCAAAACCTAAAAAACTCAAAATAAGAACAAAGAAAATAAACACTTTCATTAATTTAAACACTTTCATTGATTATCCACCTCTTTTTAGACCAGCAATAACATCTAATCTATTTATTATTTTTTCAGAGATTTCGCGGAATACAATTTTGGCCTGTTCGGATAAAGTAATGAAGTTACCTGTTTCCATAGACTCAACGACACTAGGTATAAAAGGAATTTCTCCCAGGAATTCTATTTCGTATTTATTTGCTAGTTGAATAACTCCATCCTTACCCCACAGGTAAATTCGTTCTCCACAGGGACATTCAACATATGACATGTTCTGAATTATACCGATGATTGGTATAGAAAGTGTTCTTAACATGTTGATATTTTTCATAACGTCGGCGGCAGCCACTTTTTGAGCAGTACTGACCACTATAGCACCATCTATCTTTACGGAATTGTTTAGACTTAAGATTGCATCCCCTGTACCAGGAGGCAAATCAACAACCAGATAATCCAAATCTCCCCATTCAACTTCATTTACCATTTCATTTATTGCCTTATGAAGCATTGGTCCTCTCCAGATCAGTGGAGTATCAACTTCAGGTATCATAAATCCAATTGAGACCATTTTGAGCCCCATCTTTTCTATGGGTTGAATTTTTTCGTCTTTGATTTCCAGGATGTGTCCTTCCAATCCAAAAGCAGTAGGTATAGAGGGTCCATAAATGTCGGCATCCAGAAGTCCAATCCTATACCCCAAATCCCTAAGAGCAACCGCTAAATTAATAGATACTGTAGATTTACCAACCCCTCCCTTACCACTAGTTATAGCTATGACTCTACCCAGTTTTGCTTTGCTTTCGTCTAAAACTTCCAACTTTATCCTTTTCCTTACATCTGAATAATCCGGCACCTTAATGAATTCCACTTGGAGATCAGCAACCTGGTCTCCAAAAGCCAAATTAATCTTATTCCTTACTTTCTTTTCTATTTCGTCTTTTTGATCAAAAACATCTTCGCGAAGATATATTTTCAAGCTGACCTTGTTTTCATTAACTTTGACATCTACTAGGTTCATCTGGGTAAAATCCTTTTGGAATTTTGGTTCTCTAACTCCACGTAAAGATAGCAAAACTTTATCTTTTGTTATCATATTTTACACCTCCTAAATAGTGTCACCTAATTTTTCTATACTAAGAGATATGTCCTTAATTTTAGCTTTCAAAAAGTCGAACTTATCGACGAATTTAGAAATTACCCTGGCTAATTTATTAGAAAATTTTATTAACTCAAAATCTTTGATTGGATTTAATACTTTGAATTCAGTGAATCCATGTTGTTTATATCCTAGTACTTCTCCAGGTCCTCTTAGTTCCAAATCCTTCTCAGCTATCTTAAAACCATCTTCATAGTATTTCAATATACTTAACCTTTTTACTGACTTACTGAAAGCAGAATAAGAGAGATTTTTGGAAGTGACAAGAAAGCAATAAGGTTGAAAACTGCTTCTCTTAACTCTACCCCTTAACTGATGTAATTGAGATAGACCAAACCTATCAGAATCAAGAATGACTATAACATTAGCGTTTGGAACATCTACACCAACTTCAATAACAGTAGTAGAAACTAAGATTGAAAAATCCTGGTTTCTAAACTTTTGCATTATTTCATCTTTTTCTTTGTTACTCATCCTACCATGTAAATAAGCCACTTTGTAGTCTTTAAAATAATTACTTACCTCTTTATATATTTCTTCGACATTTTTTAGTTCTACTTTGGGGTTATCGTAGATAGATGGGCAAACTATATAAGCCTGCCTACCAGAATCTAATTCCTGTCTTACAAAATCATAAACCCTGTGTATATCCTTGTAGTTATATATCTCGGTTATGGTTTTTTTCCTACCAGGAGGTAATTCATCTATTACTGATATATCGAGGTCACTGTATACGGTAAGCGCTAGCGTTCTAGGTATGGGAGTAGCACTCATCACTATCAAATGAGGATACTCAGACTTAGAATAAAGCCTTATCCTCTGATTGACTCCAAATTTATGCTGTTCATCTACCACGATAAGTGCCAAATTTTTGAATTCTACTTTTTCTCCAATTAAGGCATGTGTACCAACAAGAATATCTATCTCTCCTGTCTTTAGTTTCTCAAATATTTCTTCCCTCTTTTTTCCTCTTATTTTAGAGGTAAGAAGTTCTATTCTAGCAGAAGGCAGGATTTGTCTAAAGTTGTTATAATGTTGTGTGGCTAGTATTTCAGTGGGAGCCATAACACATGACTGATAACCATGCTTGATCATAGCATAACAGATTAGAATACATATGATTGTTTTACCGGCACCGACATCCCCTTGAACCAACCTCCTACAAGCTTTACCGCTTGATAAATCATCAACTATCTCGCTTATCACTCTCTTCTGAGCTTTTGTAAGTTCAAAAGGTAAAGATATTTCAGCTATACTCTTCAAAGCCTCATCTTTGTTAACCTTATAGGGTGTATAAGATTTCTTTGAAACACTATTCATCAAGATTTGAGTATAAATTATTTCTTCTAGAGCTATTCTATTTCTAGCTGACTCCAATTCTTCAAAACTGCTAGGGAAATGAATATTAACAATTGCTTTCCTAAGATCGGAGAAAGTAAATACATTAGAAAATTTGGTTAGAAATGGAAACAGGCAATCGTTTATTTGTTTGTATACAATTTTTAAGGCTCTGTAGATCAAAATTCTAATTTTCTTCTGGTTTATGGAGGTAGAATATATGGGAACAATTCTATCAAAATCAAGGGTTTTAGTGCCAAAAAAATCCCATTCCTCGGGTAATATCTGGTAACCCCTATTTTTGATCACCCTACCAAATACCTTAAGTTTATTACCAGGCTTTATGTAGTGAATTATATAGTCCTGATTAAAAAAAACTAGTTCTGCGGGATAACCATAGATGTCTTTTACATCATACTTTATTATCTTGATTTTTTTCCTCCCAGGAGTAAGAATCTCATGAGAAGATATAACGTTAACTATAACATATGCTTTTTGATTATTTATAGCCTCAAGGATAGGAATGGGTTTAGTTCTATCGGAATACTCTTTTGGGAAAAACCATACCAAATCCCAGATTGTACCTATGCCGGATTTCTTGAGTCGGCTTATAGTTCTTCTATTTATACCAAGTTCGCAAGAGAATAATTCTATGCTTTTGCTTAGGGTATCCTGATTTTGGATAGAAAAATTTTCTAAACCAAATTTCGAAAAAATTTCCTCTATTTCTTCTTCGGACAGTATTTCTTGAACTGAGTCAGAGCAGTGTTTTTCAATAACAGGTAAAACCGAATAGATAAGCTTTTTTCTGTTCTCTATGTTCAGATTATCATAATCCAACAAGGTCATAAGTACCTCAGGGAAATTATCAGAGTTTTTGATTAGATTTTTTACGAAAAAAGATAATCCACCGAATACAGAGTTATTCCTAAAGTTATTCTGGATCTCTTTTTTAAGAATATCTATTACTTTTTTCACCTTATGAGAAGAACTGAGCAGGGTGCATGATCAAGTATCTTTTTTGATACACTTCCAACTAACCATTGTTCTATCTTAGATTTACCAGTTTTACCGACTACTATCAGATCTATAGAATTTTCTTTTGCAAAACTCAATATTTCGACAGAAGGATTACCAATCAGTATGTATGAAGTCAGTTTGACTCCTTCTTTCTGGGCAATACTATTGAGATTAGTATGTATTTCTCTGTAGTGTTTTCTGAAATAATCTATAATTGCTTGATTTTCAGCTATTTCAGGTAAATCCGTTACTTGTATAACGCTGAGAACTATAATTTGAACTTCATCCTTGTTTTGCATTTGTTTTACAAGTGACAAAGCATGTTCAAAAGCTCTTTGTGAATTTTCTGATCCATCGTGTGCCACTAAGATTTTTCTGTACATAAATCTCCCTCCTTTTTGATAGAAATTATCTAAATCTCACAATAATCTTTTATTTTACTTTCTTTTTCCTTATTTGTTAAAAATTTTGTCTATATCTTCAATGTTCTGAATAAGTATTTTTCTTGGTTTACTTCCTTCTTGAGGGCCGACAATATTCATTTTTTCCAGAATATCCATAATTCTTCCTGCTTTAGCAAATCCTATTCTCAGTTTTCTTTGTAGCATTGTGGTGGAAGCTCTCTTATCTTCGAGTATTATTTTAGCGGCTTGTTTTAGTAACTCAGGGTCTTCGTCTATATCTTCAGAAATTCCCAGATTGGGGGTATCAAGATCGACATGAGTCAGGTTTTCAGGTTTAGGTTGAGATTGCCAATACTTGACAATTAATTCTATTTCTTTCAGTCCGATAAAACATCCCTGAGCCCTTATGGGTCTTGTAGAGCCTATTGGCATATATAACATATCTCCTCTACCGATCAAGTTTTCAGCCCCAGATATATCCAGAATAACCCTTGAGTCAACTTGGCTAGCTACTGCAAAAGCTATCCTGGATGGGATATTTGCCTTTATTACACCGGTTATGACGTTTGCGGAAGGTCTTTGAGTGGCGATGATGAGGTGGATTCCTGCAGCCCTTGCCAATTGAGTCAAACGAGCTATGTGTCCCTCAACCGCCCCAGCAGACGTCATCATTAAATCAGCTAACTCATCAATTATTATCACAATGTACGGCAACTTCTCTACATCTTCCAAAGAGTTATATTCCTGAATATTTCTGACTTTTCGTGTGCTGAATAATTTGTATCTATCCTCCATGATTTTTACCATTTGAAGTAAAGCATTCGAAGCCTTCTTGACATCAGTTACAATCTCAATAATATGCGGTACACCTTCATATAGTATGAGTTCTACCATTTTAGGATCAATTAAAAGAAGCTGTAGTTTTGTAGGAGGAAACTTGAAAAGCATGCTACAGATAATCGAGTTTATGCAAACTGTCTTTCCTGATCCAGTAGAACCAGCTATCAACAAATGAGGAGTTTTAGTCAAATCTGAGATCAGTATATTACCTGATATATCCTTACCGAGGGCTATTGGAATTTCGAAATTAGTTTTTAAAAATTCGTCTGATATAAGTATATCTGAAAGGTATACTGGAATAGGTTTATCGTTAGGTACTTCTATTCCGATTGCAGATTTTCCTGGTATAGGAGCCTCTATCCTAACGGCTATAGCTGCAAGAGCCAAAGCTATATCATTTTTTAGTCTTAATATTTGAGATACTTTAACCCCTTTTTGTATTTGGAGTTCATAACGTGTTATGGATGGACCTACTTGGACATCTACCACTTTCGACTGAATCCCAAAATTCCTCAGCGTTTCCTCTAGAATTTCACTATAGTCTTTTGAACTATTACTTTTTGGGCGTGGATAAATACTCGAAACAAAGGATTGCAAAAAAAATGGAGATGGGATAAAGTAATCGTCCAGCTTATAAAGACTGTTTTTCTCGAGTTGATCCTCTGAAAAATCAATATCCAAAGAAAACTTCTTCTTTTTTAGCTGCAAATCGTTAATTTTTCTTTCACTCTGATTAACTTGAGAAGAGTTTTTATCTTGAGAAAAATTTTTATCTTGAAGAGAATTTTTATCTTTAATCTTTTGGGTATTATCAATAGTTTCTCTCTTTTTATGTTTCGAAGGATTGACTAACCATATGATGTAGGCTCCCATCCTATCTAAAATGACTAGTAAGATTTTGAAAAGAAAAGCAAAAATCAGGTATGTCTTTTTAGCAACATTGTATAAAAATGAGGGTATAGTTTTTTCCAATATCTGTTCAAGAGAAACATCGAAGATATAAATTAACGGCACAATAATCATCAGTATAGAAATGAAAAAGGTAAGTATCTCTCCCAGGGATTCTCTGAAATAAGAGGAGATAAAGTTAGATTTACTTAGCGGATCGGGAAAAAGAAGAATAAATCCAAAAACTAATGACAAGGTACTTAGTAGATGGATCCAAAAATTTCTCTCGTTCGGCTTTATCAGATATACGCCAATAAATAACATGGAAATTGGGATCAGGATAAAATTCCAACCCAGTAGATCAGTAAAAAAACTTTTAAAATAAAATAAATTCTTGTCTTTTTGTAAAAGGACTGTATCGTCAGCAAAATTTAAGACAACGAGTAACGAAGCTAAAACAGTGATGAAAATAAAAAAAATCTCGTTTACCTTCCTCTTTTCCATATTTTCCTAAGTGAATTATTCATTTCTATCCTTATCTTATCCTTCTGACAATAAAGGAAAAATCAATTAAAAGGAAGAATAAGAAATAATGGAGTATGAATAAAAGCATCTTCTTAGTAATGATCATATCGATAGTGATAGGTTCTATAATAGGGGGAATAATAGGATCGTTTATTACGTATAAATTCTTTATTTCTAACCAGATTCCTCAATCAAATTCTTTCACTCCCAATTCCCAACAAGTTCAGAAAGTCATATACCAACAAAACATAACCATAAAAGAAGCAGATGAAAGAACGTTTGTTAACGTGATACAAAAAGTAACAGATAGCGTAGCCAGAATAGATATTGTGGTAACGATGGGAGCACCTTGGTCAAAAGAATGGGAAGACGTATTCAAGTATTTCTTCGGTAAAGATTGGGAAAAAATCTTCAAAAACCAAGGAATAGGCTCAGGATTCGTAATAGATAATCAAAAAAAATTCCTGATAACCAATAACCATGTAATAGAGAAAGCACAAGAGATATATGTAACTTTTCCAGGAAATCCGAAAAAATACACAGCTACAGTAGTAGGAGCAGATAAATACACAGACTTAGCTTTACTTAAAGTTGAAACCCAGGACAATCTAAAACCGCTAGAATTTGAAAACTCTGATAATGTAAGAATCGGAGAGTGGGTCATAGCAGTTGGCAACCCATACGGATTTGATTATAGTGCAACAGTTGGAGTAGTATCAGCAAAAAATAGAAGCTTGGAAGTTCAAGGAATTTATCTTGAAGATCTAATTCAAACAGATGCTCCAATAAATCTAGGTAATTCAGGAGGACCGCTTATAAACCTCAACGCCAAAGTAGTAGGAGTAAATACAGCAGTGGTAATATCAGCACAAGGACTAGGTTTCGCTATTCCTTCCAACAAAGTCAAAAAAGTAGTCTCAGATCTCGAAAAATATGGCAAAGTTATGAGACCTTACCTAGGAATTAGAGTATCAGATTTAACCCCTGAAATAATAAGATTCCTGGGACTATCAAATGTAAGTGGAGTAATAGTAGATGAAGTAGAAATAGATAGCCCAGCTTATAAAATAGACATCAAAAAAGGAGACATAATAACAGCCATAAATAATGATATTATCAACAATACCCTAGACTACAATAGAACACTTGAAAAATATAAGCCTGGAGATATAGTAAAACTACATATCATAAGGTTAAATAAAAAAATTACGAAAGAAGCAAAATTAGAGGTTAGGTAATGAAAAAAATTATAACAGGATTGATAACATTATTGATAATTTTACAAATAACTTTTTCGCAAATTACATATGAACAGCTACAGGATATAGCAAACAAACTGAACTACATATATGGTTCTAACATAGTAGTACAGATATATCCCACACCACTGGGAGCGATGGCAACTGGACAAGGATTAGTATTCATAGATCCTTATTTTGTAAACAATGAAAGTTATGAAGCAATATTTGGGGTTTTAGCACATGAATGGGCACACGAAAATCTAGGACATATACCACAAGTATTCCTCCAACAATGGTTATCAGGTAATAATGTATACCAAACCAATCTCTTTAACCAGCAGAAAGAGCTGGAAGCTGATTACTATGCAGGAAGAGCACTGAAAATGTATAACCTTCCCCTCGAACCCTATATAAATGTTTTGATAAAGTATAACAAAGCCTCAGACTATACTCATCCCTACCTAAGATCACACCCCTCAACACAAGAAAGAATAGAAGCAGCTACAAAAGGATACAATTCAATATAAAACCCAATGGAAAAAATATTTGAAACTATACTAAACTCAATCAATGTCCCAATATTAATAATAAATAAAAAGACAAGAGAATACGAATGGACTAATCATAAGGCTCAGGAAATCATTGAAAAAATAAAGGTAGACCTAACTCATTTCAACGATCAACAAATGATAATTAACAATGATATGTATAAACTCCGAGTCATATCTCTAGATAACAACCTTGAATCCTTAATTCTAGAACCCACAATCAACTCGTTCCTAGATTACGAAACAGAATTATTAAATTTCAAAGGCTTCTTCATAAAATATGAAACAATATATTCATTTTTATGCCGTAAAAAAAAGAAACTTTCAATATCTATAATTCAAATCGACAGATTTGAAAATGTTATCAAAAACTTCTCTTATGAAGAAGCTATAAAACTTAGTAAAAAAGTAGCTGAAATAATAAAAAATAGGGTAAGAAACAATATTGACGTAATAAGCCGATATGGAACTAATCTCTTCGTTCTCCTACTAGTAGAAATAGACAAAAATAAAACCTCCAAAATACTGGAAAGAATACAAAAATCAATATTAGACTATTTCAAAAAAGAGTATCAATTCATAATAACAATATCAATAGCTTCAACAGAAATAGAACCAAGCATACAAAACTCTGCGGTTATATTGGAAGAATTGCAAAACGTCATCCAGAATCTTCTATATAGGATGGAATACGAAAGGAAAACAAGAGATAATTTCATTTTAATTATTTAGAAGTTTTTTCTTATAGATGACTACTTTTCTTAGCGGTTCTTCACCTTCAGTTCTGGAGTATAATCCATACTTTTCAACTATTTCATGTTGAATTCTCCTTATTTGTTCTGGTTGGGGATCGAGTTCTATGCTTTCCATATTTTTCTGATACAATATGTTTATCTTCTCCTCTATCTCCTCGTTTATAGAGTTAATGTCGTATTCTGATTGACTTTTAAAGTATTTATCTAGGATTTTAGATATCTGAGTATATGTATTACTTCTGACAATCATTATATTTTTTTGTAGGTGATATAAAGCTGGTTTTTGGCGTATTTTCTTCTGTATTTCTTCTTTTTTGGACTTGATTGTTATTACAAAATCTGCCTGGTTTATATCAGAAACTACATCTATAGGTAATTCAAGATCATTTATAGCTCTTTGAAGTCTATCAATACTTATAGCGAACGGCCATATTCTGTATCTCCTTTCTAGCCGTTTATCCGAGGTTTTCTCTAGACCTTTTGAATCTTTTTGAATAGTAGATGGTCTATTTAATGTTTGTTCTCTTATTCCGTGATAATACTCTTTCTGGATAATTTTGTAGGTATTACCATCTCTTACTCTTATTTCTGGTCTCATGGGTATTCCTTTTAGCATACAATCGACTGCTAAGGCTACGTCTGAGTATATAGCAAAAGTATCTCTATCTATTATTTCTACGAGAATATCGAAGGTGGGTGGGTTTTTACGTTCGAGGACTGTTTTCTGGGTTCCCCTTCTTTTTGCCTCCTCATCGCTTAATATAACCGCCTGAATACCCCCTACGATATCAGAAAGAGTGGGGTTCAGAACTATATTTGCCAGGTTATTACCGTGAGCAGTAGCAATGAGTTGAACTCCTCTTTCGGCTATGGTTCTTGCTGCATAAGCCTCTTCCTGAGTACCCATCTCATCTATTATAATGACCTCTGGCATATGGTTCTCTACTGCTTCTATCATGACCTTGTGTTGAAGCTCGGGTGTAGGTACCTGCATCCTTCTAGCTCTACCTATGGCAGGATGGGGTATATCACCATCTCCTCCTATTTCATTAGAAGTATCAACTATTACCACTCTTTTTTTCAGGTTATCATTTATTATCCTAGCAGTTTCTCTTAGTATGGTGGTTTTACCTACTCCGGGTCTACCTAAGATCAACATACTTTTTCCTGTTTGAATATAGTCGAGTATGATATCTGCTGCCCCATAAACTGCTCTACCAACTCTACAGGTAAGCCCAACAATTAGGCCATTTCTGTTTCTTATAGCTGAGATTCGGTGTAGAGTTCTTGGTATACCTGCTCTATTATCTTTCCCAAACTCCCCTATTCTCTTTACAACATATTCTATATCATCGTACATTATTTCCCTAGAGGAAATTATTTCGAAATCATCAGGGAAACGTATTTCAGGTGTTCTACCAACATCCATGACTATTTCTATTATTTCGTTGATTCTAGGATGCTTTTCAACTTTCGAAGATATGAACGGGGGCAAAACCTGAACTAACAATAGTATTTCGTCTATGTTATTCATATCTTTATTAAAACCTTACTTATTCTATTTTTCTTTATCTCTAGGATCTTTAAGATTATATTGTCTATTGTTATGGTTTCTCCCTCTTGGGGTATTCTGCCTAATTTTGTATAGATCAAACCTGAAAGAGTATTATATTCCCTTTCATCTTTGTCTGGAAAACTAAGCCCCAAATATTCTTCAAGAGTGTATATATCAACTTTTGGGTTTACGATATATTCTGTATTAGATATTTTTTGGATATCTTGCTCTTCAGGTTCTCTATCGTGTTCATCCCTTATTCTGCCTAGAAGTTCCTGAATCAAATCAGAAACAGTAACTATTCCACTGGTTCCACCATATTCATCAACTACGACAACTATCGAAGACCTATTCTGTTTCATAATATTCAGTAGCTCGTATATATTTTTTGACTCAGGCACTATAAGAGGTATTCTAGCTATGTCCTTCAATCTTATGAAACTTTGGTTAGTAAGTAAATATCGAAGCATATCCTTGAGAAAAACAATACCTATTATATTGTCTATACTTTCCTCATACACGGGATATTTAGAATAACCGTGCTTCATGATAAGAGCTGCTACTTCTGATATGGTTTTGTTTGCTTCAAAAGCTACAATATCTACTCTGGGAACCATTATCTCTTTTACTAAAGTATCATCCATAGCCAGTAATTTTTCTACCATTTCTATACGGTAATCATCCCAGTTAAAGTCATCTAGATATACTAAAGCTTCAGAAAAATATTTCTTACTTATATCTATCTCCTGGTGAAAAAAACGCAATACAAAACTATTTAAACTATTTAGGATAAAAGCAATGGGAAAAATGAACTTGAAAAATCTAGCCAAACTCAAAACGAGTACAAAAAATTTCAAGTATCTATTTATCCCAATAAAAATCAGGTCCTTAATAAATAAATCTACTGACAAAAACAAAATTCCCAAAGTGCCAATTAGAAACATAATAACCCAAATATCAGACAAGAAAAAATAAATAGAAGTAAAAAGGTACAAAAGACCAAAAAAATATGAAGAAAATAAAGCAGTGTAGATATAATTTGTTCTATCTTTTGTAAATTCATTTATCAAGAATTCATTTTGTATCAGATGAGAATAGTTTTTGAGAATATAGGGTGAGCAGAAGATAAGGTAATGGTAGACAATCCTGAAAAAGAAGGAAAGAAGGGCAAATATTAGTAAGATGAGTATGTATACTGCCTGGTTTTCTACTTCACCCATTACTGCAGATATATTTTTATGTATTTAACAGCATTACCCTTTACTTCAAGAAGTTTTATTTTGTATCCTCTATATTTTATAATTTCATCTTTTCTGGGCTTTTTCCCCTGCATTATATCATATAACAAAGTAGAAATTAGCATATTCTGATTGTCAAAGATAGTTCTTATCTCATCAGGTAACTCATATACGTGAATATCAGTAGATATCACGTAACCATCTTTGGTTTTTATAACCTTAATCTTGTTTAGATCAAATTCATCCAGTATTGTTCCGAGTATTTTACCTAAAATATCATCAAAAGTGATTATACCCTTATTACCTCCGTATTCATCGACCACGATAGCCATAAGAGCTTGTTCCTTTTTCATTTGATTAATTACAGTAAATAAATCTGAACTTTCAGGTATGTAAAGTACTTTTCTACCCAAAAGATCAACTATCTCACCCACCAGAAAAACCTTCTTTCTTATGGCTAAAAATATATCCTTTATATGCAAAATACCTACTATGTTATCGATATTATCCTTATAAACAGGATACCTACTATGTAAAGTCCTAACTACGGTATCTATCACGTTTTCTATTCTATCGTTGTAGCTTAGGTAAACTACATCAGTTCTATGAACCATGACATCTTTAACTTTATACCTATTTAGCTCTAGAACAGAATTGACGGTATTATACACTAATTCATTTATTTGACCAGAATCTTTTACATTTTTAAGAATTTCTCTAATTTCGTCAACAGAGAATTTTATCTCTTTGTGTTCATAGGGATTGACACCGAAAATTATAGCGACTTTGTTCTGAACAACTCTAACCACAAAAGTCATAGGGTAGAAAATAAAACTGAAAAATTCTAGTAGCAAGGAAGAAACTACAATAACTCTTTCCGGGCTGTATACACCTACCAACTTTGGTACCTGCTCTCCCAGTATTAAATGAAAAAAAGTAACCAAGGTAAAAGCTATAACAATAGCTATGAAATGAGAAGAGAAAAAGACTATAGTTTCTACTTTGAGGATTTTAGTGAAGAACTTTTCGAGGATAACTGCAAAGGTTGGTTCAGCTAGCCACCCCAGAAGCAAACTAGCTAGAGTTATTCCCACTTGACAAGTAGCTAAGTAGTGATCCATAGCACGATATTGCTTGTAAGGCAAACTAAATCTCAATTTTTTCAATTTTACTGGATTGGACGAAACCAAGGCAAACTCAGCCAAAACAAAAAAACCATTAGCAAATATCAATAAAAAAGTAAAAAATAGATTTTTAAGGAACCCTTCCACCTAGGTACCTCCCAAGAAATTTATAACCTGTATAAGTAGATAGGTAACTATAATTCCAAATATCGCACCGTTTACTACTTCTGATAAAGTATGTATTTTTGCTTCTAGTCTACTTTGGGCCACGAGGAGAGCAAGAACTAGAGACATAAACCAGGAAACATAATCCTGCCAGTTATGAATGACAATAAAAGTAAAAGTAGAGAAAGCTAAAGCAGAGTGAACACTAATTATTCCCCCCTGAACATTCGTATTCCTACCTTTTAATCTCATATACCACACCTTTATTCCCATAGAAAGGATTAAGACTATCATGAATACCAGAATATAGACGTATTCTGGCAATGAAGATATTTTTTGAATAAGAAGAGGCGTAGTAGAGAAAATCTTTTTGGGAAATATTACTAAAGCAGCAAGTATAGCTAAAATAGTAGAAACAAGAACAGCAGAGGCAGAAATATCTTTTATCAATTTTATTTGTTCATCTTTGTTCGGTTCCAATTTATCAGCTAATATTTCAATAGCAGTGTTAAATAACTCACTAATAAAAACGACGCCAACAACAATGAGTATAATTAAAAGTTCGAAGGCTGTGAGACTCAACAGTAGAGAAGCCAAAATTACGAATAGAGCAACTATAAGATGTATTCTGAGATTCCTCTCCTGGTAAAAAGCTTCAAATATCCCGTTAACAGCGTTTGAAAAACTTTCAAGAATACTGCTACTGAATTTATTTCTTCTAAATTTTTTGCTCATTCTTAAGCTCCCTAAATAGTTCCTCTTGAATCGAAGATACTTCTTCCTCAGACTTACCTAAACTATGAAGAAAAGAGTGTATTAATACAAGACTAAGTTCGTCTTCAAAAGTTAAACCATAAGTAGCGGAATTTTTCCTGATCACACCCAAACAGAGATAAATATGAACGCTATCATCAAATATTAATGTTATTGTATCGGTAGTCGTGTTCATATTCCAAATCTTCTTCTTTAGACTTTTGATTTGAAGCAGACTGACGAAATCGATAATATATAGCTTGTTTAGTAGTGAAGGGAAAAAATTAGTCAGGAAATTATATACTTTTGTACAAATTTTCCTTATCTTATCGTTTTTACTATTGATTATTATTTTTTCCCGCATAGGATGGATACTTTAATCTTACATGATATGATATGTAAAGGTTTTTGACGAGAGTGTCTTTTATAGTATTTATTTCCTTAAAAGTAATATCCACGTCAGAGAATTGTTTTTCCTGGATTAGTCTGTTTATGATGTTATCTGTCAATTTTTCTATAGCTGAGTAGGAGTATTCTGAAAGTGATCTCGAAGCTGCTTCTACACTATCACAAATCATGAGTATCAACATTTCTTTTGTATATGGTTTGGGTCCAGGATATTTGAAATCTTCTTCCCTTATTTCGAACGGATATTTTTTAGTAGTATTTTGTAAATTCCTGGCTTTGATAAAAAAGTATAGTATAGTAGTGGTTCCATGATGGGTTTTAATGAATTCTTGAATTATCGACGGTAGATTATATTTTTGTGCTAACTTAAGTCCATCTATGACATGAGATTTGATGATAGAAGCGCTTAAGTATGGTTCCTTATCGTCATGGGGGTTTTTTTCGCCTTGAACGAGATTTTCGGTAAAATATTTAGGTCTTAGCATTTTTCCGATATCGTGATAAAGAGCTCCTATCTTGACTAAGATCGGATTTGCTCCTATGGCTTTGGCACAAGCCTCAGAAAGCTCAGAAACCCTCAAACTATGGTTAAACGTCCCGGGAGCAAGCTTAGATAAATCCGATAAAATAGGATTATTTAAGTCTAAAAGCCATCTAATCCTTCCTATCCCAATATCTCCAATTCCAATCCCCAAGATCAAAACAGCAAAGTAACAAATAACAAAAGAAATTACAAAAGAAGCCAAAGAAAAAGAAAAACTTATAAAGAAATTATCAATAAATCCCATATAATACATCAGTAAAAAATATCCAGCTATGAATAAGATAATTCCGGCAAAAAAATTCAAATTTAATTCATTCATTAGAAAATAAATCCTATCTCTGTCATGAATATACAAAAATAAAAACAAAAATAGGAAAGTAAAAACAATATACGATAATAAATTAAAACTTGCTAGACTATTCCATACATGGTAATACATGAAGTTTACTAAAACTAAATACCAGATAAAAGAAATTAAGGATAATACTATGCCGCTAAGAAAATAAGCAAACAGAACTATAAGCCAAAAAGGAACTAAATAGTAAAACGGCTCATCATACGAAATAACAAAAACAGAACTAATAAAAAGGAAAGAAATAAGAGTAAAGATATTCTTTAAGCTTAACGAACTATTAATAAACAGTACAGATAAAATAATCAGAAAGGCAAATAAAGAAGACCAAACAGCACTTTGTATAAATTTCAGATCGTAATGTCTTTTGGTTCCCGTTTCTAATATTACCTTGTAAGCTTCATCACTTATTATTTGTCCCCTTTTTACAATCACACTTCCTTTACTTAAGTTATAGATACGTGGTATTTTACTTATCATTTCAGTATGTCTCTCCAGAGTTTTTGAAATATTCAAAAATTTATTTGGATAAATTATCCGGGAAAGATAAATTATTAAGTTTTGCTTATATTGCAACAGATTTTTATTATTTCTGAAGTCTTGTATGTAACTTTCCAGGTATTTGTCTAATTCTGAGATAACCTGTGGTACTTCATCTTCTTCTATACCTTTTCTATATAAGATTTCCAGTTTTTTAAGAATTAGTGTCTTTATCATCTCAAGTTCTTCTATGTTTATTTTTCTTAGGATATCAAAATCTTTTAAATCGATTTTAAAATATTCCAACTTTTTGTGATTTTTGTAGATGAAGTTATCCAGGTCTTCTTGACTATTATCGAATATTCTTTTAAGTTCAAATTGAAAATTGAAAAAACTGTCAATATCATATAACGCTCTAGAGGAAATTTCGTAATCGATATCATATTCTTTTATCTTGTAGATATCTTGGATTTTCTGTAAATATTCTTTTTCATCTATGTAACCTTGATAGTCAGAAATTAGAATGATGTTAAGTCGAGAGATAATATTTGGCTTTATTGGGAAATAAACTACTAGATACACGTAGTACAGCAAACCAATAAATAAACAGAACAATAGAGATTGAAGTACATTTTTTATCTTACCATAATCAGTTTCCTTTATGGTTTTTAAGATTTTATACAGAATTTGCATGAATTAAGAAATTTTGGGGATATTCTATGAGATTATTTTAGAGCTTCTACTCCCGCAGAAATTTCTAGAAGTTCTTTAGTTATGGATTCCTGTCTCTTCTTGAAGAAAAGTAGTTTTAATTCTTTTATTAGTTTTTCAGCATTGTCGGTCGCTGTATTCATTGCCGAAAATCTAGAACTAAATTCCGACAATTTAGATTCTACTAGTAATTTGTATACCAAGCTTTCAAGATATAACTCACAAATTTGTTTAACTATTTTTTCTATGGATGGCTCAAATATGAAATGATCGACGTTATAACCTATTTTGCCAAAATCTATATTTGTAAAAGGTAGAAGTGTTTCAGCATTAGGTTGATATCTCATAGAACTTATAAACTTGGTATATAAAACTTCGACCTTACCTATGTTGGGGTCTGAAGTATAAGTTTCCATAATTGCTTTATTTATTTTTTTTGAGAAGTTAAACGTTGGTATATCGGGTACCTTATCAAAGTATTCAACTATGTTATAATTCCTTTTTGAAAAATATAGGTAAGCCTTTCTACCGACTGTAATAAGTTTCAAATTCTGGTTACTGTATCTTTTTTCAAAGAAGTTAAAGATGTTAGTATTAAAAGCTCCACAAAGTCCTTTATCAGAAGACATTATTACAGCAAGAACGTTAGAAGAATTCCTAGGTTTAAAATATTCTATTGTGGACATAATCATTTTGAAATCGTGGTTGTTTAAGATAACACCAACTATTTCTTGCATACCTGCTAGGTAATTTTTGAAAGGGAAAAAGGTTCGTTGTAGTTTTTTTAATTTTATACTGGCAATCAACTTCATTGCCTTAGTTATTTGTCGTATATTATTTGCTGCCTTTATTCTATTTTTTATTTCCTTAAGAGCCATCGACATATTTTAATCACCTACTTCTCTTATTTCTTTTGCTCTATCCAAGATTAGTATTCCCTGAGTATGATCATATTCATGCTGAAAAACCACAGCTCTAAAACCGTTTATTTCTTTTTCAACTGTCTTACCCTCTAAATCTAGGTACTTTACTTTTATTTTTTGACTTCTTTGAACAAGACACTCTATGTTTGGAATACTAAGACATCCTTCCCATCCCTCCTGTACCTCTACAGAATACTCCAAAATCTTAGGATTAATGTATACTTCAATTTCATTTAAGTAGTTCTTTATATCGATTTCTTTGCTTTCAAGATCCTTTTTTATAATAAACAAGTTTTTCAATACTCCAACCTGTACAGCAGATAAACCAATACCGTTGTATTTATCCATAAGATAAGTCATATCCTTAATTAATTCTAGAAATTCTTTTTTTCCGATTTCGCTTTTTTTCAGATTCTTGGATTTTTGTCTTAGTATTGGGTTTGGAATTACGATTATACCGGTTATATTATTTTTATACCTAACCATTTATTGATCAGTATGTCGAATATTTGTATAGCTAGCGATACTCTAGCCATGACGGTATATCCAAAAGCTACGCCGAAAGCTATCATTAAAAACATTATACCAATTCTAACGATATAATTGATTCCTCCCTTAAATTCTGTGGAAAAATAGAAATACAATAGACTTGTTAAGACTCCGATCAAGACTAACAGGTCAGAAATGGTTACTAACCAATTTACTTCTCCTTCTTTCGTTAAATGTACGAAAGGATCAATTGTAGAACTGATTTGTTTTATAACATCGGCTATACCGATGGAGTATATCGTTATACCTGCAGTGACACCAACCATAAAAGCTATTGGTATTCTACTAACCCATCCAATTTTGGGAACTAATTTTAACAGAACCATTATTCCCAACGTGGTAGGTATTATGATATTCAATAAATTAAGGATATTTACGGCTGGAAATCCAAAGCTGATCGATTTGGATATACCAAAAGGCAACTCAACGGGAATACTAATATACGGTATAATACCTGCTCTAATCAATTCATTATGAATGGAATTAATATCAAAAATTGAAAGCAAAGCTAAAACAACATTGGGATGAATAAAGCTCCAGTAAGTCAGAACAAACCAATATCCTGCTGAAACCCCTACAAATAAGTGTTCAGCTATTTTATAGTAAAAATTATCTCTGTATAGAAAACTATATATAGCCAATATGAGTAAAGCTGAAAGCCATACTAATATATCGTTAGATAGATTAAAGCTTATAAAAGCAAAGCTCATCTGTTAATATTATTTAACCTATACTGAACTTTTCCTGTTTTTTCACTTCTATAATTTTTCCTTCTTCGATCATAAATATCCTATCTACGAATGAGGTAACTTCGTAATTATGAGAAATGATTATGATGGTTCTGTCTGCAAAGTTTGAAAATATTGATTGAATGACGTATTTAGAGGTTTCTGGATCAAGTGATGAAGTTGGTTCATCCAGAATGATTATTGGAGAGTCTCTTAGAAATATTCTTGCTAGAGCTATCCTTTGCCTTTGTCCCCCTGAAAGCCCTTTACCGTCCTCCATAAGAATATAGTTATAGCTATCGGTTTTTGATATTATATCTTCTAGAATTCCTGCTTTCTTACAAGCTTCTATAACTTCACTTTCACTAGAATAGGGATTTGAATATCTTACATTATTTAGGATAGTATCTGAAAATAAGTAGGTTTCTTGAGTTAAGATGGAGATGTTATTTCTTATGATAACTGGGTTTATCTTTGAGATATCGATATCGTCTATGTATATTACGCCTGAATTTGGAGTAAAAAATTTCATAAGCAAAGATATTAAGGTGGTTTTTCCTATTCCACTTCTACCTATTATACCAATTTTTTCACCGGGATTTATTTCAAAACTTACTTTATCTAAAACTAATTTTTGATCGTAGCCAAAACTGACTTCTTTAAAAGTTATTTTTCCTTTGAATCTGAAATATTGATTAAATTGATATCTAGTGGTATCGTATTCGTTTTGATCTAACTTTGATGCAGTATTCATAAATTCTCTTATATATCCTATGATCACTCTGGTGTTGAATATAGAAGAAGAAAGGTTAGTGATAGGAGATACGGATATAGCAACGTATCCCCAATAAGCCAGAACATCAAAAGGTTTCAGAGAACCCGTAATTACCAAATATCCACTATACCAAGTTATCAGAATCAGGGAAAGAGAGGCTATGAATTCTGCAGTTGGTCTCTGTAAAAACGAAATCTTAGCTAATTTCAATTGTAGTTCCTTATATTCATCCAGTAGGGAAAATATTTTATTTTTTTCGTATTCTTCTCTATTGAAAGATTTTACTATCTTTATATATCTGAAAGTCTCATTCATATTAGTTATAATCTTTGAGGTTTTTTGTTGAATTAATTCACTTACATTTTCAAGCTTTTTGAAAAAATATTTCATAACTACAGAAAGGAAAGGTAAGGTAAAAACAGTTACAATCCCTAACGTTAAATCTTTATAAAAAATCCAGGAAATAGAAAAAACCAGGGTTATTATGCTATTTATATATCCGAGAATCAGCCCTGGGATATCAGAAACTATTGCAGAAAGGTTAGCCGTAACTAAAGATATTAAATGCCCGCTGTGATTTTTTTCTATTATACTAATAGGTTGATTAAAAATGGTTTCGATAAATTCTTTTCTCTTTTGGTTTAGGGTTTCATGGGAAGCCTTGGAAATAAGATAACTCTGGAAATATTGAGAAACCGCTCTTACTGAAAACAAAATCAACCCAACCAAAACTATCAGATTAAGAAGATATATACTTTTATGTTCATATATCATTTCAAAGAGTTTTGCAAGGATCAGAGGCTGAACGACAGTAGTAACATTAAAGATCAAAGTAAAAAAAGCTACGATAATTATATACTTCCACGGGGGTTTCAGTTTCTTTACGAAAGCATGTACCTTGTCGTCATAGCCAAGGTCTATAAGAAATTTGTTGAGTTTCTCTCGGATTTTTAGCATTTCGCTTTTTAATTTTTAATGATTAAATCAAAAACTAAAAAAGAAGGGGGTGTACCCCCTTCTCTACCCTTATTTATTTGTTGGCAGTGTATAATCTTAGACAGCTTCCTTCAATCTCTTTCCAACTTTGAAAACAGGAACTTTTCTTGAAGGAATGTTTATTTCTTGACCAGTCTTTGGATTTCTTCCTTTTCTAGCTGATCTTTGTCTTACTTCCCAACTTCCGTAGGGAACTAATTGAACCTTTGTTCCTTTCTTGAGGTATTCGACTACAGTTTCTAGGAATGCCTTTAGAATAGCTTCTGTTTCTTTCTTGGTTACTTGCATTCCCTTATTTTTTTCTACCCACTTTACCATTGATTCTATTAGTTCCTTCTTATTGACTACTTTGGGTGCTGTCTTTGTCTTTGCCATCTAGCTTTCACCTCCTTTGATATACTACTTTGCCTATGATATAATAATTACATAACTTTAAAATTTTACCTTCCTGAAAATTCAAAAAAGTGCTAAAATAGGTACATTTTTTTCCATATAGACCTTTAATCTGTAAAATTCATTACTAAAATCTCAGTATTTTCAATATTTCGTAAAATCACTTTTTGAATAATATTCGTCACCATCTAAAATGAAATCAAAAATATTGCTCTTTATCAATATTTATAAAGAAAATTCTCGTTAGATAATTTTATAATTTTTTGTAGAGGACTTGATGAAATAACCTAAAAAAACTACTATTGGTAAGTACTATATGAGGTGACAAAATGTCAAAACAAGGAATCTCTATAATAGAACATTTTAGTAATATCCTAAGTTACCTACAAAAAGTCTCAGAAGAGTTAAAAAATAATTCAAATACACAAGAATTAATAGAAAAATATAAGCTAGACTATCTACGAATAGGAATAGAAAGTGACATATCTAGAATACAAGATATACTAAACGAAACACTCAAAAAAAAAGAAGAAGACGAAAATAACGAAGATATAAACCGAGAAGTAAGAGAAGTTCTGATAGCCATACATGAAGCAGCACTAGATATACACCAACACTTCATAGATATAGCCGAAAAATTCATCCAATACATACAAACTTTTGATGACAATATTTTGGATCAAATCAAAGAAAGAATAAACTCAGGAGTATTCAAACTGGAAGAATTAAAGCAAATCAATACAAAATTGACAGAAATATTGAACTATAGAAAATATGAAATCTAGACGAAAAAATAATGGACTGACCATCATAGGTATAGATGCTGGAACTACGAGAGTAGGATTCGCCGTCCTTAAAAAACACAAAAAACAAGAAATCAAAATAATCCAATATGGACTTATGCCAATAAAATCAAAAGAACACGACTTAAGAATAAAACAAATATATGAATATACAAGAAAATTAATAAAAAAGTACAAACCCACAACAGTAGTGGTAGAAAGATTATATTATCATCTGAACCGAAAGACTGCCTTTGAAGTAAGTCAAGCAATAGGAGTAATAAATTTAGCCTGTACTCAACTAGACACTTCTCTATCTCTAATTAATCCAACTCAGGTAAAAAAAATAATCACTAACAAAGGAAACGCAAATAAAAAAGAAATCCAAAACCAAATAATCAGTAAATTTAATGGACAAATAAAAAATGACAAAAAATCACTCATAGATGACGTAACAGACGCAATAGCAATAGCTCTTTCCTTCATAATGATAAACCTAAAATGATTAAGAAAATATTATTTACAATATGCTTAACAATTTTGTTGGATTTATGCCAAGGGAAAATAATTCCGTCAATTCCCCAACCACAAATACCTTCTTCACAGATAACCCCTAAAATTATCGAAAAGGATACAATCAAGGTAGTAGTTTTAGAGGTCAAGGGACCAGTAACACCAGCCACAGCCTGGTACCTATCTAACAAGTTTAACAAATACAATAATAAAGATGTAGATTTTATCCTAATAACCATAGATAGTGAAGGTGGTCTATTATCATCAATGGTAGAAATAGTTAAAATCTTCTTTAACTCTAATCATCCAGTGATAACATATGTTTATCCCAAGGGTAGCAGAGCTGCTTCAGCAGCAATGTTCATCCTAATAGCTGGGCATCTATCAGTGATGTCTGAATCAACCAATACGGGAGCTTCTACACCACTCGTCCAAGATCCAACCCTACAAAACAAAGTTATCCAAGATTTACTAGCCTTCACACGAAATCTCTGTCAAAAAAGAAATAAAAACTACGAAGCAGTAAAAGAAACAATAATTAACTCCATATCTTACACAGAAAAAGAAGCTCTATCAAAAAATATAATAGATATGATATCCTCATCTCCCAATCAAATATTCGAAAAAATTAAAGGCAAAACAATAAACCTAGATACCATGATACAAATAACATTAAAAAGATTCGATCAAATAGAATACATAAAAGAAAATCCAAACATATTGGAAAGCTTTTTCCTACTAATAGCGAATCCATCAATAGCATATTTTCTATTAACAATAGGATTTTGGGCAATAATTATAGAGCTTAATAATCCTGGAAGCTTAGTACCCCTAATAGTAGGAATAATATGTATAAGTTTAGGTCTTTTTGGGTTGGGAATAATATCAGTAAATATCCTTGGAATAATCTTTATAATATTTTCTTTCATTCTTATGCTTCTAGAGTTGAAAATTCAATCGTACGGAATCCTAACAATCCTAGGGTTAATAACATTCATATTAGGCTCATTAATTCTGTTTAGGAATACAAATATTTATCATCCACTGCCAGTAGGAACAATAGCAATAACCTCACTTGCTATACTATCAATATTCGGATATATAGTTTATGCAGTACTTTCCAGCAAAAAATATTCTGGCATAGAACAAATACCCAAAGTAGGAAAAATAGTAAAAATTCAAGGAGATAAGATATTGGTCAAAGTAGAAGGTATTCTGTGGGAAGCCATACCCCTAAATCCAAATACGAAATTCGAAAACGAAGAAGAGGTAGAAATAAAAAAAATAGATAATTTAGTACTTATAATAGATAAGAAACAATGAGATTCATAGGTCGCATAGAATATTTTGGAAGTTTAATATACGATACAGAAAGAAAAGAATATATACCCATAGACAAAGATGGAACAAATATAGTCTTGAATATAAAACCCAACATAGACATTGATAGCCTATATTACAAATACTTTTCCCATAGGTTTAGTTATCTGAATTTCAAGAGTTTTCTACAACTGATACAATCAATAGAAATGATAGATAAGAACTATAACACAAACGTAGAATTTTTAACAAATCAAGACTTGGAGTTTTACATTAATAATAGGGTTATTTCTTCGCCTATAAAATTCCATATAGCTCTGACATATGAATGTCCGTTAAGATGTAGACACTGTTTTTCTAATTCTGGTAGAAGAACCCCCACCGAGTTGAATGAGGAATTATCTCCAGAAAGAATATTAGAATTCCTAGATGAATTGAGGAATAGCGGGATATTCTATGTATCTTTTGGCGGTGGAGAACCCTTTCTTAAAAAAGATTTCCTAAAGATCCTAAAAAAAGCAAACCAAAATAAAATGAATATATCTATATCTACCTCCTTAACTACTCAAAATATAGAAGAATTCCTAAAAGAAAATATAACCGTACAAGAAATAAAGATTTCAGTAGAAGCAGTAAACTCAAAGGAATATACGAATTCAAGAGGTAGAAATCTATTTGCACAATTTAAAAAGAACCTAGCGTTAATCAACGAATATAAAAAACAAACTAAATGTTACATTAGATTTTCGTTTGTATTAAACAAGTATAATTATACCTATCTTCCCAGTTTTCTAAAATTTGCCGAAGAATTCGAAGCAGACGGAATAATATTCTATCCGATATACAGTGTTGGAAGAGCAGAAGAACATCCAGAATTAATCCTCTCAAACCAAGATATAGAAAAAATAACAAGAATTATAACCAACATGAAAGAAAGAACAAAGATTGATATAGATTTTTTTGGAATACCTCTTAAATTTGGTAAGAATGGTTTATATGAAAACTTTGGATGCGGATGTGGAAAAATAACCGCTTACTTGTCAGCAACAGGAGATATACTACCCTCAGGAATGTTCCTAAAATACAAAGACAAATTCTCCCTCGGAAACATAAAAGAAAAAAAATTTAAACAAATATGGAAAGAAAATATACAAAAAGAGATATATACAATCCAGAAAGATATCAAGTGTAACGAATGTATATACCTGGAAGAGTGTAGAGGAGGGTGTATATTTAGATCTTTTGATAAATATCAAAAATTAGGTTACAAAGACCCTACCTGTAATATAAAATAAACCCATGAAAGAAACTATATACCTAATCCTACAGGATATACAACTGCTAATAGAAAATCTAAAAAAACAAAATATCGACGAAGAATTAAAAAGTACTATAGAAAAAACCCAGAATCTAATAGCACAAATAAACATAAGCCTAGAAGAAAATAACGAAAAAGAAATATATAAAAAACTATTAGAAATAAAAGCTCTTGAGTTCAAAATTATTTACGAAGAAGTAAAAAATTCAAATTTCTACAAGTTTTGGGAAACCCTAATAGAAAACATAAAAAAGAACCTAGTTACAAAAGAAGAGCTTTATGAATTCTATAAAACTGAAATGAATAAGTTAATTATGAACGCCGAAATAGTATCAAATATAATCATGTTGGAAGATGAAGATATTACGTTTAAAGTATTTATAGACATAATGTTCGGCGAAGCCTTTAAGACATATTACACTATCTTACAAAAATTACATGAATTCGTATTTAATGATAATATATCACTTCTAGACGAGATAAAGGAAAACATCCCCCATGTAGTATTTTATTTCTTACAAATTCAAAAACTCATACCTCCTGAATACTCAGAAAATGTAGAAAAGCTACTAGAACAATGAATAGAATAGTAGGCTTTATTGGATTATGTAAAAACGTAGGAAAAACCACATTCCTGAATAGATATATACAAAACAAAGAGAACTATCTTATAACCAGTATCGGTTGGGATGGAGAAGCAATAGACCATATATTTGGTATAAAAAAGCCTTCGATAGTAGTAAAAAAAGGTAATCTCATATGTACATACAGTAAATTATCCCCATCCAAATCAGCTAAACTTTTCAGCTTACCAATAGAAAACCCATTTTTGGGTAAACTAGAAATATATCAAATGATAGAAGATGACGTAGTCCAGCTAGCAGGTCCCTCCTCAGTAAGACAATTCCAAATCTTTCTGGAATTCGTCCAAAAAAATACCAGCGGAATTCAAGAGATAATAGTAGATGGAGCAGCAGACAGAAGAATAGCACTATCTTTCTCTAATGAAGTGTTTTTCATCATAGGTCCTACATTCTCACAAAATCCTCAAAAGATCATAAAAACTATACTCGGAATAATTAAAATGTTCCATATACCAATGGTTACAAATAGCTTTGAAAAATCAGAGATAGTTTTACTCAATTCACTTAATAAATCTAACACTTCAGAGCTAGACAAATCAAAAACATACGTTCTCCAGAATCTTGGTAAAATTATTATAGAATACGAATATATCCCCCAAATATTGAAAGACTATAAGATAATCGTTGAAAAGAAACCAGATAAATACTGGATAGTCCTTAATTCTTTCAATGCAGAATTGATGCAAAGAACACTGGACACCAAGAAAATAATAGCAGAAATACAAAAAATCTCAACTGTGGAAAATATCCTTGAGATGTAAACCTCTTGTTTAAAAAATTTGATTAAGCAAGTTTATTACATATTTTCTTCGATAAATCTGGTTAACTCCTTTTTTGAAACAAAACCTATAATACTATTAACAGGTTTTCCTTGTTTGAAAAGTATTAGTGTAGGTATGCCAGTTATAAAAAATCTTTGGGCTATATCGGTATTATCGTCTGTATTTACCTTTACGAATTTAACCCTACCTTGATATTCTTTTGAAACTTCTTCAAATATTGGTTCTAGCATTTTACAGGGCATACACCAAGGAGCCCAGAAATCAACCAAAACCGGAATAGGACTGTTTAAAACCTCCTTATCAAACGTCGCGCTATCAACGTGTAATACGGACATAGTGTAGCTACCCCCTAACCGTGTTGTTTTGTATATATTCTATTGCTTCCAAAGTTTCCCTTTCTAAAAATTCCAAAGTTGCTCCCCCACCTGTGGAAACGAAATCAACATATTTTGAATAATCCTGTTTGAGTACGGAATTAATGAATCTGACAGTATCTCCGCCACCGACAACTCTGAATCCATGAACATAAGATAAGGCTTCAAGAATACTAAGAGACCCTTCATTAAACCCTTTTTCAAAAATACCTACAGGGCCGTTCCAAAATACCATTCTGGAGCTCTTTATAATCGAGACCATTTTTTCGTCTACTACAGTATCTACAGCTACCATGTTATCCTCTATGACTTCTATACTTCTTACCAATCGATTTTCAAAATTTTCGTCAGTTACCACAAATGAATCAGGTAATACGATTCTTCTATCATCGAGTAATTCACTTACATCAATGTCTTCATATAGTGATTTTCCTATATTTTTACCCATTTTTTTGTATATTGTAAGAGCCATAGCTCCACATATTATGATATTATCAGCTTTTATTTTCTTAATCAATCCCAGCTTATCAGAAATTTTTGCACCTCCCAGTATCACAGTAAATGGCCTCATGGGATTGAAAAATTTACTTAGATTCTCAATCTCCTTCTTAACAAGTAAACCAAAATATGTGGGTAAGAAATTACTTATACCAGCTACAGAAGAATGGACTCTATGGAGAGATCCAAAAGCATCGTTCACAAATACATCTCCATAACTAGAAAAATTCTTAGCCAATTCAAGTGAATTCTTCGTCTCTCCCTCAAAAAATCTAACATTCTCAAAAAGATATACTTTCCTACCAGAATAATTCAGCTTTTTTTCAAAGTTATCGATAAATTCTACTTTACAACCAAATATATTCTTTTCATTCAAATAATCTAGTATATTTTTTGTGGAGTACTTTTTTTTGTCTTCTTCAGTCTTTGGTCTTCCCAAATGAGTAAGCAATATGATATCGCAGTTCATACTAAGTAATAGGTCAATAGTTTCTTTGCTCTGAATAATTCTAGTTTCATCTTTTACTTTTCCATTCTCAATAGGGACGTTGTAGTCAACTCTCAGTAATACTCTTTTATTTTTGATTTCTTCTTTATATTGATCGATATACCTTATCATAGTTTGACCCCTTCCTTAAACTGTTTCAATTATAGCTATCTCTCCCTTGATTATGTCTAATTTAATCTTGGTATTATCCTTGATTTTTTCTTCCAGAATCAACTTTGCGAGTGAATTTTCTACTATTTTTGTAAAGACACGCTTCATATTACGAGCACCATAAACATTAGAATATCCTTCTTCAACTATATGGTTTTTCAAATTTTCGGTTAGCTCTACCCTTATGTTTCTTTGGGATAGCTTGTGGTTTAATTTTTCTATCAGAATTTCTAGGATCTTTCGTATATGTTCTTTTTGAAGAGGTTTAAAAACTATAATTTCATCTATTCTATTAATAAATTCTGGTTTTAATCTTCTTTCAAGTATTTTCATTACTTGCTCTTTTATCTCTTGGTAATCTACTCCTTTTTCACTCAACTCTCTTATAGTTTCACTTGCAATATTAGAGGTCATGATTATTATTGTATTTTTGAAATCTGCTGTTTTACCATGATTATCTGTTAGTCTGCCATCGTCAAAAACTTGTAGGAATATGTCAAACACTTGAGGGTGTGCTTTTTCTATCTCGTCGAATAGGAGAACCGAGAAGGGTTTTCTCCTTACACTTTCAGTTAATTGTCCAGCTTCTTCATACCCTATATACCCGGGAGGAGCTCCTATCAACTTCGATACTTCATGCTTTTCCATATATTCGGTCATATCAAACCTTATGAGCATGTTTTCCGAGCCAAACAGAGTTTCGGCTAGTGTCTTAGCTGTTTCTGTCTTTCCAACTCCTGTCGGACCAAGGAATAAAAATACGGCTATAGGTCTGTTTGGATCCTTAAGGCCGGTTCTAGCCCTTCTTATGGACTCACAAACACTGCTAACTGCTTCCTCTTGATCTATCAGTCTTCTATGCATAATTTCTTCGAGATTGATCAATTTTTGTTTTTCATCTTGGGTAAGGGAAGCAACAGGAACACCCGTAAGCTCAGATACAACTAAGGCTATAACCTCCTTGTCTACTACACTCTTCAAAGGATACTGTTTTTGAAATCTTTCATATTCTTCATCATACTGCTTTTTTATCTTTTTCAATTCAACTTGAACCTTTGCAGCCTCTTCATACATCGAATTATATACGTAGTAATTTATCTTTTCGTTTAACTCATTGATTTTCTTTTCCAGATCTTTTAGATTTGAGGGTATTTGGTAGTGAATGGTCTTTATTTTAGCACATGCTTGGTCTATAAGATCGATAGCTTTATCAGGTAAAAATCTGTTCGTTATATATTTTTGAGCCAAAGATGCTGCAGCAGTAATAGCATCATCGGTTATCTTGACATTATGATACTCTTCGTATCTTGGTCTTAGACCTTTTAATATTTCTATGGTCTTTTCTAGAGATGGTTCTTCGACGATTATGGGTTGAAATCTTCTTTCCAGAGCTGCATCTTTTTCTATGTATTTCCTATACTCATCTATGGTTGTTGCACCTATTAGCTGTATTTCTCCTCTTGCCAAATCGGGTTTTAGAATATTCGAAGCATCTATGGCTCCCTCCGCAGCTCCCGCACCAACAACAGTATGAATCTCATCTATGAACAAAATCACATCATTTGAAGATTTTACTTCGTCTAGAACAGCTTTCAGCCTTTCTTCGAATTCACCTCTGTATTTGGCTCCAGCTAGCATTCTTGTAAGATCTATTTTTATAATCCTTTTATTTCTAAGATTTTCTGGTACTTCGTTATTAACTATTTTTATGGCTAATCCTTCGACTATAGCAGTTTTTCCGACTCCCGGGTCACCGATCAAGACAGGATTATTTTTTGTCCTTCTTGAAAGAACTTCTATGCATTTTTGTATTTCTTTCTCTCTACCGATCACAGGATCTAGCTTATTCTTTTTAGCTAGATCATTTAGATCTATCCCATATTTGTTTAAGCTTTGGTATTTTTCTTCCGCATTGAAACTATCCACCCTGTGTCCACCTCTTACTTCCTTCAATACAAGTAAAAAAGACTCTATGTTAACTCCGTAGCTGTTTAATACTTTTGCTGTAAAACTCCTTCCCTCTTCAAGTATCCCCAAAATTATGTGTTCGGTGGCTATATACTCATCTTTTAGAAACTTTCTATGCTTTTCAGCTAAAACAAAAACTTCATTTAGCGTAGGAGTTATATATATTTGATTGGATATGTATGTGACTTTCGGTTTGGAATCTAGGTTGTTTATTATCTGGTTTTTAAAATTGTTTGTATTTATACCGAACCTGGATAGAATTCTATGTAAGATATTACTTTCTTCGTCCAGAAAAGATAGAACGAGATGCTCTACGTCGAGTTGATTGTTTCTAAATCTTTCGAGATATTTTTGTGATCTCTGCAGAGCTTCCTGAACGCTCTTAGTAAATTTATTTGAATCCATACCATATAGAATTTGTTAGTTTTATACAAAAACCTTCTAAAAAACCGGTAGTTAGAATTCTTTTTCTGCTATTTCTATGTCGAGGGGATTGTTATCTATAACGATCAGCTTGTTTTCTTTGATTTCAGCGGATGCCGGTTGCTTTTCCTGATATATTTCTTTCTCGATTAGGGAGGTTTCTGGTGGAAATTTCAACTGGCTCATTTCATTTTTATTGGTAGCCAGTTGGTTTTCAACTTCTTGTCTAGCAATTTTCTCTATTTCTTTGGGAGATACTCCAAGTTTTTTTGCAAGTTCATCAAATATCCTGTCAGAAGTAGAAGAAACAGTAAAAGTCTGTCCCTCTTCAACTTCAATTGGATCATCTTGGTATGTATGCAATAACCCCTGCTGTTTTATACCTTCTTCTATGAGAACTTGTTCATCAAATAGTACCTGATCCTCTTCTAATTCTTTATTTGTCAGGCTTTGGGATATTAATCCCGAATGTTTTGCATTTTGTTCGGCTTCCTTTGCTTGGCTATGCTTATCAAGTATTTGATACTGATCATACGATTGTTTTTCTATTTTTTGCTTTTCTTGGTTTTTTTGATACATTGCCCCGAAAGTTGAAGCTACTTTTTGTTTCCCCTGATTTATTAACCTGTTAACCATGTCGTTCGGGTTTATTCCACTCATCCTTGATTCCTCCTTTTTGGATAACACCTAGTTCTCCCTGATGAATATTATTACTTTTATCTTGGATTACCCCTTGAAATTTTGTAAAAAAATTGTAAATTATTTGGGAATTAGTGAGCATAATTTTAACGAGGATAAGTTGGTAAAAGATATAATTTTTATTTTAAATCCAGACTCTTGAGATTGAGGTGAATTAGCATGGTAGCTATCCTAATTCCCACTTTACCATTGATAGCTTTCTTTTTAGTCGCTTTACTAGTTTTTTTATTCGAAAAACCTAACCAACCCCCAAAAATAAATAAGCACATCTATTCAGGAATAACCATATTTTCAATATTTGTTTCCATGATTCTTAGTTTTGTAATGTTCTTTGATCAATTAGGCAAAGAACCAAAGGTAGTAAATCTATACAGCTGGACCAACTTAGTGCCAATAAATATCGGCTTTCTATACGACAACCTAAGTATATTCGTTTTACTTATGGTTACAGTAGTAGTACTGATGATTCAAATATATTCCACGGGTTATATGGAGAAAGATAGAGATTACCCTCGCTTTTTTGCATACTTGAGTCTATTTACATCAGGCATGCTGATAACAGTATTATCTTCCTCGTTGATAACACTGATAATAGGATGGGAATTGATGGGATTATGTTCTTATTTACTTATTGGTTTCTGGTATCATAAGGATAGTGCAGCTAAAGCAGCCAAGAAAGCATTCTGGATAACACGACTAGGAGATCTGGGATTACTACTGACCCTATTTATACTCATATCCCATGGAATTAGTCTTGATATACTGGAACTGAATAAATATTTTTCACAAGTAGAGCTGATAAAGGGATTATTAGTTTTGGTTCCGATAGGAATAATGATCTCGGCTTTTGGTAAATCGGCTCAGTTTCCGTTACATGTATGGCTACCAGACGCTATGGAAGGTCCAACTCCAGTTTCGGCATTGATTCATGCCGCAACAATGGTTGCAGCAGGAGTCTATTTCATAGCAAGATTATACCCAATGTTCTACAATACAGAGATACTGGGTGTTAAGCTAGTAGTAATAGTAGGACTTATAGGAGCTATCTCAGCCTTTATAGCAGCAACTATGGGATTAGTAAATAGAGATATAAAAAGAATACTGGCATATTCGACTATGAGTCAGTTAGGATATATGTTTATGGCTCTTTCGGGTGCAGGAGCAGGAATGGTAGCAGCAATCTTTCACCTGATAACCCACGGCTTTTTTAAAGCCCTACTATTTATGAGCGCAGGAAACATAATAACTGCAATAGAAAGAGCTCATCATAATCATGATCATCACATCGACCCAAATGATATATGGCTTATGAATAACATAAAAAAATCGATGAAACAAACTTTTTGGCTCTTCCTGATAGGAACACTAGCCCTTATAGGCTTATTTCCTATGAGTGGCTTTTTCAGTAAAGACGAAATACTCATTTCAGTTTACAAAGAATATCCCTTCTTCTTCGCACTAGGTTTTATAACCGTTCTGTTAACTTCATTCTATATGGGAAGAATAATCTGGGTAGCTTTTGTAAAAGAAAAGTCACAAAAAGAACTTGAAACAGTAGAGATAGATTATAACATAGCTAAAGAAATAAACTCTAACCTGAAAGAAGTACCACCGAATATGATAGTACCTTTGTGGATTCTAGCAATATTATCAACAATAGGTGGGGTAATAAATTTACCTTTTGATTTTATCCTCCCCAAACACTTTATGGGACACTACCTGGAAGAAATCTATAACAACATTCCCTTCCAGTATTTCAAGTTCAATATCTACTTAGCCATAGGTTCCACAATAATGATAATAGCAGGCCTAGCAATAGGATACATTCTCTATATTATCAATTCAAATAGAAAAATACCCTCAATCTTCGGACTTGTATATAGACTACTCGACAGAAGATACTATATAGATGATGCTTACGAACTCTTTTATAAAAACATCGTAAAGCCTCTATCAACCTATACTTCGTTGGTGGACAATAAAGTAATAGTATCCTTCATAGTTTATCTAGCAATCGTTTTTCAGAAAATTTCAATACAAACAAGAAAACTCTTGAACGGTCTTTTCTACCACTATTACTCCTGGATAACATTAGGAATAATAATAGGAATAATAAGCCTAATGTGGAAGAAGTAGAATAGTCAAACACATATAAATGAAGCTAAGGAAAAGAAGATATTATGTTGAATATAATTAAAAGGGAAAAATATGTTTGCTTCAAGAGAAGAAATAAACAATAAACTCAAGGAATATAAGGAACAGCTAGAAAATGGTAACCTAGATTATAACAATATAAACGAAATACTTAATTTTCTCTGTAAATACGGATACCTAGCTGAACTTAGGGATAGCATTATCCTTTACATCAACAAATTCATCGAGGATAAACCTAGCATAGCAGTAATCGAATATCAAAAGGCATTATCTATTTTCCCGGAAGACGACGAAATATTCGAAAAATTTATAAATTTCCTAAACACGATAAACCTATCACAAATAGAAAGAAGTATCTATATAAAGACATACATAAAAGTCCTAGCAGCCATAGGTAAATTTGGAAAAGCAATAAACATAATTACAGACATAATAAACTCAAACCCTGATGATATAGATAACATAATCTTAGCAGCAAATATATACGAAACAGAAGGACATATAGATAAAGCAGTAAGCTTCTATCTACAAGCAATAGAAAAAATCCCAAACATAGACGAAAAAATAAAACTAAGAGAACAAATAAGCGTAATAGACCCAGCAAATAGAGATAACATACTAGAACTGGTAGAGTTATATGCTTATAAGAAAGAATTTGAACTAGCTTCAAAAGTCCTAAGAAGTTTACTAAGATATAACCAAAATGACCCAGAAGTACTATACAAAATAGCAGAAATAGACAACTTGAAAGGCAATTATAAGGGAGCAACAATAGCAATAAAAAAAGCCATAGAAATAGATCCACTCAACCCTAAATACAGATTTCTACTAGGATTAATACACTTCCAATCAGCAAACAAAGTAGAAGCAGAAAAAATTCTAGATCAAGTAATACCAGAATTAAAAGAAAAAAATCTAATCAAAGAACTAAAAGAAGCAATCCAAACACTTGTAATCATAAAAGAATCATACAAAGAAAAATACAACGAAATCCTTCAATTCATTCAACAAGAAGAACAAAAGATAGAAACATCGACTATACAAACACAAGAAACCAAACAAAAAACTATAGAAGAACATCTAAACATACAAGAAGAAAGGATAGAAGAAAAAATCTATGAAAAACAACTACAGGAATCCAGCAAGCAACCGAAATCAAAAAGCGAAACATATCAGGAAATTCCGGATAAACAAAAAGAAGAAATAAAATCTACTAGACTAGAAAATAGAGAAACACTGCCACCAACTGTCAAGAAAAGTACAGGAGTATTTATTAGAAAAGATACACAAGAAGAAACCTCCAAAAAAACCCTACTGACCAGGAAAGAAAATATTCTCATAAAAGAAAGTACATTGGGAACCAGGCAACAACCTCTTCTAAAAAAGGAAATCTTACAACCAAAAACCCCAGAAAAACCTACCCTAATCAAACAAGATAAACCCTTACTGACAAAAAACATTTCAGAAAAGCAAATACTAGAAAAGGTAGAGTTCACCACCAGCAAACCAACAAAAGAGAATCAAGAAATATCAGAAAAACAACAAGAAGAAATCAAATCAACAGTCATACTAACAAAAGAAAGTATATTCAAAGAAATAGAAGAAAAGGAAAAAACAATAGAAAAAACTCACCAAGAAGAGAATTACATAGAGGTAACCATAGATACCCAATCAAATATAGAAGAAATAAAAAACATAGAATTAGAAATGTATGAAAATACCTTGCTCCATATACTTTCAAACTTCAATTCCATCGAGACAGTCATAACAAGTTCTATACAACTAATTAACAACATTTCACAGATAACAGCCAACAAATTTAGATTACTAATATGGATATATCGCTTGCTTGTAATAGCAAACGCCTATAACTTATCCCTTATCAGACAAAAACTTATAGAAGCAGTAAAGAGATTAGGATACGAAAAATTCTTAGAATACATTTCTATTCCAACCTCACAAAAACAGGATCCCCTATCCGCACTAATAGAAGAAATATCCCTAGTAAAAGATTATGAAACATTAAAATACTCAGTAAAAGAAATAGTAAGATATACAGTAAACAACAACTATTTTAACAACTTCATAAGAATATACAAGATACTTACGGAAAAATATCCCGAAAAAGTAGAAGACATAGATAGAATATATATAGATGTTTTAAACGAAGAAAAGAACCCCGATTTTGTCTATATCTTCCTAAATATCTCTCAAATGAATAACCTGGAACTAATAAACCTAGATAACATAGAATTGATCCTAAACAAACCAGACTATATATCTATATTTGAAAAAATGACTACTAAAAATAAATCCTCTCTAGTTATAAAATCAATAATCGAAGAAAGGATAGATATAGCAGAAAAATTGATAAAGAAAACACAAGATCTATTAAACCTACCATTAGAAATGTACAATTCATTCCAAAAGAAGATCAATATAAACCCAAGTACTATAGAAGATATAAATGTACGGATTATTTTACTACCTTTCTCAAATCAAGACACATACTACGAATATATGAAAGCTCTGGATAATCCAAAATTGAATAAGGACCTTTTCGTAATCTCTTACTTTCTTGCCTCAAATTATCCTTGCCTCATTTTTATTAAATTTGAAGATATAAAAGATAACCTAATCAGCACAATCCACAAACTCGTAAACCTACCCTTAAGCAAGCATAAAAGTGACCTCTTGCAAATATTAAGCCTTATATCCAATAATGAAGATCAGAATAAAATAAACGATTACATAGATAACCTCTTAGAAGAACATCAAGATTCTAATATACAGTTTATGTTAAGCTTAGTTCAGTGCTGGTACAATAAAAAAGTTAACTTAGAACTAACCGAAAAAATAATAGAAAAACTGAAATTAATAGTAGATGAAATAAAGGAAAAAGAATTGATAGAATTTTACAACTATATAACCAACAATGGATGAATTTTGGAAAAATAAAATAGATACACTCAAGACAAGAATAGAAGATAAAGATATAGGATACATTTATGAAGTAGGGGTAAAAGATTTAGCATTCTACTACAGAACTTACTTCGACGATAACATCGTAAAAAATATAGTAGACGAAATAATTAACCTACTATCGTTAACAAATAACAGCCTATTACAACTATCCCTAATATACCTGGTCAGTGAAATAACTTTCATACAAATCACAGAAACCGAAGAATATTACAAAGAAAAAATAAGATTAATCCTAACAGACCTAATTTCTAAAATTAACAAGATAAAGACAAGCGTAGATAAAGATTATCCACTAGAATATAGGTTATACTCAACTATACCTAGAGCAGTAAGCCTATACCTTTCCGGAAACCTGAAAACCATGGAATCCACACTTACTGAACTTCAAAAGTCATTCCCAGAAAACCCAAGAGTAAATCTTCTATTGGGATTATCAAAATCAAAAACTTCTTCAACTATATACAAAGTAAATCTCATAGAGGTAATAAAAACCTCAGGAAATACCCTAGAAAAAGCAATAGCACAAGAGTTCGTAGGTGATATAAGCGAATTACTACAAAGCATAAGTTGGTACGAAGATAGCGAAAATATATATTCCGAATGTGGCTTATATAGAGACCTAATAAGACTATACACCAAAAAAATAGAAAAACTAAAAGCTGATCAGACCAAAAAAATGCAACTAGCTATCGAATATATAAAAATATCTAACACCCTCCTTAAACTTAATCAAAAAGAAACAGCTAAAAAATATCTATTCGAAGCATTCAATATTCTTCTACAACTAAATAGTTATATAGAAATTTTGGATACAATAAGTAAAAATAACCTTTTAGAAACATTCTTCGAAAATATGAACGATTTCTACGAAATAATAACCAAAACATTTGAAAAAAGGATTAGTATAGATCCGTATAACATAAACATCTATATAGAATACGCAAACTGGGTAGGCAAATTCAACAAGAAAGAAAAACAAGAAATTATCCTAAAAAACGCTTACCAAATATCGTTAGAAAAAAGGTTAAACGATAAAATGTTAGTAATATCAAATCTGCTACTAGGTATAGAACCAGACAATACTGAATATATTTCAATGCATATAGAATCATTAATTCAAAATAATCACCCCAAGCAGAAAATAGAAGAATTCCTCATAGAAAAACTAACTAAATTACAGCAAGCAAACAAAAATCAAGAATACAACCTACTTGTCCAAAAATTCTCAGATATTATTCCTTGGGATAAAATCAAAAACATTCAAAAACAAAAAGTACTAGAACAACTAGATAGAGCTCAAACTAAAGAGGAAAAAATTTCAATCCTAAAAGACTGTATATCTAAATATCCAGATGATCATGAAATAGTACATTTATACATAATAAATTCACCCAAGACTAAAACAAATCTCATAGAATTACACAAATTGATACTAAATTCAATCGATTGGTATAGAAAAAATCTGAAATATTTATCCCCACAAGAAATTGAAACAATATACAACATACTACTAGAAAATCAAGATTTTGAAAGCATAAAGAAACTACTTTGAATTTTGAATAGTAAGATGAAAAAAATTTTAAAATTTTCTTTTGCTAATCTGGTATTTCTTTCGATAGTAATTTTATTCTTTCTCTTCGATATAGAAAAGGATGAAAAAGAGATAGACTCCCCAAATAAAGAACCAGTAAAGCTAATCGAAGTACTTGATGGAGATACCCTAAAGGTCAAATCGTACAAAAATAACCAAGTATTCAAAGTCAGACTGATAGGAATAGACACTCCAGAATCAAACCTCAATCCAAAACTAAAAAGAGAACTGCAAAAAAGCACAAAAACAGAAAAAGAAATAATAAAAATGGGAATAATAAGTAAACAATTCACTCAAAAAATGGTAGAATCATCAAGATTTCTCTATTTGGAATATGACATCCAGCTATACGATAAATATAATCGAAAATTGGCTTACGTATACTTGGAAAACGGGAAAATGTTAAACTATCTACTAGTTAGAGAAGGTTACGCAAAAGTATACACCTTCCCACCAAACGTAAAGTATCAAGAAAAATTCTTAGAAGCTCAAAAACTCGCCCAAAAAGAAAAAAAAGGTCTATGGAAAGGAAGTGAATAAAGTGAGATTCTCACTTAACCTAGAAAATAAAACCCTTGAATTTGAGGTAAATACATTAGCAAGACAAGCAGCAAGTAGTGTAATAGTAAAAAGTGGAACCTGTTGGGTACTAGCAACAGTAACCTTTTCAGAAACCCCAAGAGAAGATATAGACTTCACCCCTCTTACCGTCGACTATATGGAAAGAATGTATGCCATCGGAAAAATACCAGGAGGATTTATCAAAAAAGAAGGTAAACCAACCGATCAAGAAATCATTAAAGCTAGATTGATAGATAGGACAATAAGACCATTGATAGCCGACTTTTATCACGATATAAACGTTTTCGTACAAGTATTCTCAGCAGATCCAAACGAAAACCCAGAAATACTGGGACTAATAGGAACTTCGTTAGCTTTGAATATAAGTCCGATCCCAATCGTCTGCCCAGTTAGCGCTACCATGTATAAAACAGAAAACTTTGAACTAGTACTTTCCTCAACCGAAAATAAAATAACAATGATAGAATTCAAAGGTAAACAAATCAACGAAGAAGAACTATTTACAGCAATAAAAAAATCTTTCGAGATAAACAAGAAAATTACAGAATTTCAGCACGAAATCATCCAAAAATTAAAACCAGAAAAATTACCAACCTCTACAATAAATATCCCAGAAAGTCTAGAAAAATTATACGTTGAATATTTCCTAGATACCACAAAGAAAGCCTTAAACGAAGGAGATAAAAAGCAAAGAAATAACCTACTAAATCAATTAACACTACAAAACCTAAAACAAAAAACGTTAGAAAACAATCAAATAACAGAAGATATGGATAAATATACCGATTTTCAATTCTCACTAGTAAAGAAAAAGTATCTAAAAAAACTTTTAAAGAATCAAATCTTCAATGAAAAAAAGAGAATAGATAATAGAAACTTCAATGAAATAAGACCTATAAACATTCAGACAGGTATTTTGCCCTATCCACATGGAAGTGCATTATTCACTAGAGGACAAACACAAGTACTATCTGTAGTAACCTTGGGAACAAAAACAGATCAACAAATGATAGAAGGCTTAACACTAGATGAGGAATTCAAGAGATTTATGCACCACTACTACTTTCCTCCTTTCTCAGTTGGCGAAGCCAAGAGGGTAGGTCCCCCTTCAAGAAGGGAAATAGGGCACGGATATCTAGCAGAAAAAGCCCTAGAAGCAGTAATACCTTCAGAAGATACCTTCCCGTATACAATAAGAGTAGTCTCTGAAGTATTGGAATCCAACGGTTCAACCTCGATGGCTTCTGTTTGCGGAGGTAGCTTAGCCCTTATGGATGCAGGAGTACCGATAGAAACTCACGTAGCAGGAATCTCAATCGGCCTACTTACACAAGATGATCAATACATACTACTTACGGATATACAGGGATTTGAAGATTTCTTCGGAGAAATGGATTTCAAAGTAGCAGGAACTAAAAACGGAATAACTGCAATACAAATGGATACTAAACTAGAAGGAATAACTTTCGATATACTACACGATGCACTGTACAGAGCAAAAGAGGCAAGGGAACAAATACTTGAAATAATGTATTCACATATATCCCAACCTAAACCCCTATCACCCAGAGCACCTAGAGTCGTAATCCTACAAGTTGATCCCTCAAAAATACCAGATATTATAGGACCTCAAGGAAGAGTAATCAAAAAAATCATAGAACAAACAAATGTAAAAATAGATATTGAAGAAGACGGAAAAGTAATAATCTATTCATCTGATGAAAAGAATGGAACAAAGGCAAAAGAAATGATAGAAAATATCACAAGCTTTCAAGAAGGGAAGGTCTACCTAGGGAAAATAACAAGAGTAGAGCCTTATGGTGTATTCGTCAAAATAGCAGAAGGAAAAATAGGGCTATTACATGTGTCTGAAGCAGACATGGGATATATTCCAGATGCACGAAAAATATTTAAAGTGGACGACGAAATCGTAGTAAAAATCCTGAAAATAGACGAATTCGGAAGGTTTACACTTACCAGAAAAGGCTTATAACAAGACCTCAACGTAGGTTCTTTTCTACCAACAACATCACTTTTGACTCTATATCTTCATCATCCTCACAGACATAATCTATATTATTGTCCTTACAAAATCCTTCTATCTTAGGATCTATCGAGATCCCTATTACTTTTTTATCCCTCAGTAGAGCAAATATTATTCCATGCAATCTATTGGAAATTATCAACTTGGAGCTTTGTATTATCGATAGAGCGTTATAGATTTCACCATCACCGGGATATTCAACATCGAAAATATCACTAAAATCCTCTAAATCTTTCTGTTGAAAAACCATAACTTTGACTCTATATATCTTTTCAAGCTCCTTTACAAGGCTAATTATGTTTCTTACTTTAGGGAATTTTCTGATGATAAAAAGTAGATCATATTTTTCTTCAACGTTTATGGTGTTTTTGAAAATAGAAGATGATATAGGAGAGATGACAAAATCTTCTTTTAATAAGTATTTTCCTGCAAATTGTGGATAATTCTGATTAAGAAAATCAAGGGAATTCCTATCCCTAACAGATACATAATCTACCCATTCTAAAACTTTATGAAAAAGGAATCTACTTATTTTCGTGTTTAACGGTCCTATACTATTTCTCTCTATGATAATCTTTTTTCTTTTTAATTTTGCCATAAGGGCTAATGAAAAGTAGTATAGAAAGCTTCTGATAGAAGTTTTATCTTGAAATAATCCTCCTCCACAGAATACTAAAGCTTCCGAATAATGTATAGCTTCAGAAATCTGTTTTAAGTTCCATCTATTATACAGCGCTACATTTCTATCTAAGCTAAATCTTCTCAACATTTTCTCAATATATGAATTATCATTTACCAAGATCCTTACATATATATTATACGCATTGATATACTCTTCCAAAGCAGCAATAAGTATAGCATCATCACCAATGTTACCAAAACCATAATATCCAATAATACATATTTCTTTGAAGTTCATGTGTTTTCAAAAGGTATGATTAATGTCACCTTTGTATACTCATTTTTTTTACTTTCTATTTTAATATTCCAATTCATACTTCTTACTATTTTGTAAACGATATACATTCCTAGGCCTATGCCAGATTTTTCAGAGAAAGTCTTAAAAATCTGACCGATTTGAGAAAGTTCTTTTTTGCTCATCCCTATTCCGTTATCCTCTATGGTTATCAATATTGCATTAATAGATGACTCGAAAAAAGCCTTAAATTTCACCCTTTTTTCTTCTTTGGATTCATCTCTAAATCTGATGGCATTATCAAGCAAATTATATACACATAGTTCCAACTTTGAAGGATCTGTATATAGGTCAGGTATGTTAGGTTGAACATAATATTCAAAAGCTATATCGGGATATTCATTCAATATCTTTTGGGAATATTTAGTTATCAAGTCCGTTAAAAAATTATATAAATTAGTCTTCTGGAATACAAAATTCCCAAGATTATTTGAAAGGTTAAAACTCAATAGAATTTTTATGCCGTTAGAAACTTGATTATCGATTATTTCTATAAACCTATATATTAAATCGTAATCTCGGTATTTACCTAAAATTAGTGTTTCTGTAAACCCCTTTACAGTAGAAAAGACTTTATTAGCTACTTGTAGGAGAACCATATATTTTTTATTTACATCCTCGGTTTCTCTATCCACTGAATTTCCAAGAATATCGATAATATTAACATCAAATAAAACCATATATAGTTCATTGACTTTTGATAACTTAGATGAAAATATCCTAAATATAAGGACATTGGATAGGATTTGATTTTGAAAATTAAGAGGTATGCTTATGGATGATAGATGAGTGATTTTATATCCTATGTTTTCCAGTAAGGATACTAGACTAAATATTTTGGGATTATTTGTGATTGTTTTGAGAGCTTTTATTGTTTGTTGACCAAAAACCGTATCCAAAAACCTTTCAGGCTTTTGAACAAAACTATCTATTCTATTTTTCAATTCTTTGTTTTTGGATATATCTGTGTTTTGTAGGATTACCAGAAAATATTGGTTACTAGCGACTATTTCTTGTTTTTTGTTAATTACAAAGGCTGGAATATCTATTATATCTACGATATATTTTATTGTGTCTTTCACAATTATTCTTCTATGACGAATTTATATCCTACACCGTGTACAGTTCGGATATATACTGGGCTATCTGGGTTGTCTTCTACTTTCTGTCTTAGCCTTCTTATATGAACGTCAACAGTTCTTGTATCTCCTAGATAATCATATCCCCATATTTGCTCCAGCAGGTATTGTCTGGAAAAAACTCTACCAGGGTTGGTAAGAAATAGCTTCAATAAATCAAACTCTTTTGGTTTCAATTCAAGCAGAGTATTATCCTTATATATTTCTCTTGTTATACTATTGATTCTAAATGGTCCTATTGATATTTCATTGGCTTCATTGGGGTTCATGCGTGATCTTTTAAGGATAGCTTTTATTCTTGCTATTAATTCTCTCGGGCTAAAAGGTTTGGTTATATAGTCATCTGCTCCCAGTTCAAAACCTAATATTTTATCTACTTCTTCACCTTTAGCAGTCAACATTATTATCGGTACTTTACTTTCTTTTCTTATTGCTTTACAAACCTCAAACCCTCCCATATCTGGAAGCATTAAATCCAGTATTATCAGATCAGGTTTCTCCTTACGATATATCTCTATTGCATCTTTACCTTTGTATGCTTCTAGTATTTTATAGCTCTCCTTTTTTAGGTGAAACTTTATCAATTCTACTATGTTTTTTTCGTCATCTACAATCAGTATTTTTGCCTCAGACATATACTACACCCCCTAGTTATTTTATCTTACTTTTGTAAGATTCGACTATTTGTTTAACCAAATACTTATCCTTTATCCTATTATCCAACGTGTTATAATAGATGTTTAAATGCTTGAAATATTCTTTTGCTTTTTCATAATTGTTCAGACTTAGTTGAATATCTATGGATTTAGCAAAATAGTTAGCTATGACTAGAATTATGCTATCATTAGTGTTTAACTTTTTCTTAAATTCCTCGTACTTTTTTGTAGCTATTTTGTAGTCTACTCCATACATTTTCTGTAAGGTAGAAGCAAAATTTAAATAGTTAGAGGATTTTATATTTAGGATATTATTTTTTTTATTGTTATCTTTTGTTTGTTCCAATGCTTTTACATTTACCTGATCGCTTTCTATAGATAATTTAATAACTATTTCCGACAATCTGAAAAAGTTATCTTTATCCTTTAGCTGGTCTATGTATACATGATAAGCCAAGGTGTAATAAGTTATGGATTCGACATAACTTACTAGAGACTTAATGTAATCTTGCTTACTTGCATATTCTTGAGCATATTTGTATGAAATTTGTCCTCTACTCTCGTATTTTCTTGCGAGATTAATATCACAAAAACCAAAAAAAAATAAGAAAATAAAAAAAAGGATTATTCTATCTATCTTTAACTTCATCTTCCTTTATCCTTTCTATGGCGTTGATTACTTCTTGTGGGTCAAAGGGTTTGATTATATAGTCCTTTATTCCCATGAGCATGCTCTGCCTTATAATATCATAGGTATCTATAGCAGTCAACATTATTATTTTTATATCGTTGTATAAGGGGTTTTTTCTCACTTTCTTTACTAGTTCTAATCCATCCATTTCAGGCATCATATAATCACAGATTATTATACTTATATCTTTCCAATATTTATCAAGAATTTCGAGAGCATCCTTGGGGTTACTAGTTCCTATACTCTGATAACCTTCTAGGTCTAGGATTCTTGTTACTAATTCAACTATGTTTGGGTCATCATCAACAATCATGATTTTCTTCATAATTCAACACCCCTTAGTAAGTTTAGATTAATTTTTTGTTTTACTTCCTCTAATTTTTTTCTTGCTTCTTTTTTAGCTTGTTTAGAACCATGAACCAATATATCTAATATTTGGTTTTTATTTTTTACTATTTCATTTCTTTTTGTTCGAATTGGTTCAAGTGTAGAATTTATTAATTTGGCTAATTTTTTCTTACATTCTACACATCCCAACTTTCCTGCTCTGCAACCGTTTTCTATTTCAGATATTTCTTGATTTTTAAAAGCTCTGTGAAGACCAAACACATTACAGATTTCTGGTCTTCCGGGAGAATTTTTGTATATTTTCTGAGGGTCTGTTATATATCTCTTTACTTTCTCTTCTGTTTCTTTTTCAGTTTCATCGATGAATATAGCATTGTTATAACTTTTGCTCATTTTTCGTCCATCGAATCCGGGTATGTAGGGTGTTTCAGTTAATATGGGTTGAGGTTCAACAAAAGTTTCTCCGTACAGAAAGTTAAATTTCCTTACTATTTCGCGTGCAAGTTCTAAGTGAGGTATTTGATCTTGGCCAACGGGAACATACTTAGCATCAAAAGCAAGTATGTCCGCAGTCATCAAGACGGGGTATCCTAAAAAACCGTAAGTAGCTATATTCTTCCCTAATTGCTGTATTTGATCTTTAAAAGAAGGAACTCTTTCCAGCCAACTTATAGGAGTTATCATAGAAAGAATCAGATGAAGTACAGCTACCTCCTCAACCATTGACTGAAGATAGATGGTGCATTTGGAAGGATCCAAACCACAAGCCAGATAATCTATCAAAACATCAACTATATTATCCTGAATTTCTTTTGTGTTTTCATAACTGGTTGTTAAAGCATGCCAATCGACTATTATGAAATAACATCTATAATTATCTTGATATTTAACCCAATTATTAAGGGTTCCAAATATGTGCCCTATGTGAAGCTTACCTGTTGGTCTCATCCCACTAACTAACACGGGAACCATAGAAATCATACTCCTTGAACGAGAGAATTTTTACGTTATAGAAATTTCCTATTTTAATTGCTTTTTGTTTTGGTATCTTTATAGTAGAGTCCACTTCAGGAGCGTCAAAATATGCTCTACCAATAAAATAATTTTCGTCCTCTTCAGTAATCAGAACTTTGAATACCTTTCCAATTTGATTATAAGACCATTCCTTAAGTATTTTATCTTGAACAGAGGTTATTACTCTGTATCTCCTCTGTTTAGTTTTATAATCCACCTGGGGTAAAGAGTAGGAAAGTGTATTTTTTTCTCCGTAATATTTAAAGAAGCCTGCCCTTTCTATTTTAACTTCTTCCAGAAATGAAACTAATTCTTCGAAATCTTCTTCTTCCTCCATTGGATGGCCCACTATAAACGTTGATCTTATTACAACATCTGGTATAGCTTTCCTGATTCTATATATTAGGTCCTTGTAGAAATCTTTATTTCCTGGTCTTCTCATTGCTTTTAAAACTCTAGAGCTAACGTGTTGCAGTGGAATATCAATGTATTTGACTATTTTGTCTGATTGTGCAATAACATCGAGAGCAGACTTATTCAGAGTGGTAGGATAAAGGTAGAGTAATCTTACCCAAAAATCCCCATCTAATTCACTTATAGAATACAGTAACCTGTCTAGAGATAGCCTTTTATATATGTCAAATCCGTAGAACGATGTGTCTTGAGATACCAGTATAAATTCCTTTATTCCTATGGGCAGTAATTTCTTGATTTCTTTGACTATATCTTCGATAGGTCTTGATTTATATTTCCCCCTTATTAGGGGTATAGTACAAAAGGAGCATGAATGATTACACCCCTCTGCTATTTTGACGTACGAATAATATCCTGTAGATACGAATTTAGAAAGCTTAGAGGAATAGTCGGGAGCATATGGAGATAGACTTATTATCTTGTTGCCTTTTCCTACTTTTTCTATATGATCTGGTATGTTAAGAAAAGAATTAGTATCGAAAAAAGCATCCACATTCTCTAATTCTTCGGCTAATCTACTCTTATATCTACTTACTAGACAACCAGAAACGATAACCTTGGCATTAGAACCATTGTCCTTTATTGTTTGTATAACGTTCTTAATTACTTCTATTGATTGTTTTACTGCGGGTTTTATGAATCCACAAGTATTTATGATTATAAAGCTACTTTCAAGGATATTATCTGAATATTTATATCCCCTATCAATAAGGGAGGCTATTAGTAGTTCAGAGTCAACGGTATTTTTTGGACACCCCAGTGTAATAACACTGAAATTCTTTGATTTATTCATATATCTTTTATTCTATCCGATCTTTTTCTTACCTTTTATTTAGAGTCGACTTTTAGACGATATCCGCAGTCTTGACATATAAAGACCATATGATTATTTGATGTTGCTTCGCTTAGAAGCATTTCTTCACCACATATATCACATATTCTAATTATGTTTGTAAACTCCTCTATACCGAGATTTTCTATACTCTCTACTTTGTTACCCCTAAAAAAATCTCTCTTTATATTTTCATTTTCTATACTTTCTTTCATGATTATTCTCCTTTCTATTTAAGAATTTCAGGTTTTGATTGATCATTATTTGATTAACTTTTTGTTCCAATTCTTTTTTCTGTTCATGGATAGGGTTTTTGTTTATGAAAACAGATAACATGTAGTCACTGATAAAGTATCTTACATTTTCCCATGCCCAGATTGGTTGTTGAACGTACAACCTGTCTTTGCTGTATTCTATTACATTCTTGAAATCAGGATGAGTGTTTAAAAATTCTAAATATGTTTTACCCTGGTTAGTGGTGGGAAGAATATATCCCGTACTAATACAGAATTTTTCTAAGTTTTCCTTTTCCAAGAGGAACTGAATAAATTTTGCAGCTGCTAACTCTCTCTCTGGAGTAGATTTAAATATTACTAAATTTGTACCGGCAGCATATATTTTTCCATTATCTGCAGGTAAAGGAGAAATATGATAATCTTTACTTCTTGACTTTAGGTCAGTATATCTACTGGTGGTAGCAAGTATTATGGGTGCTCTATTTTTGATGAAATCCTGATAAGAGTTATTCGTCCATTTTATTAGTCCCTTATTTTCTAGATTTTTTAACAATTCTGTAACTTTATCCAGCTTTTCTCCAAGGAATAAAGGTTCTATTTTTTGATCTATATGGAAAAATTCATTAGATACAGCTAGTAGATAGAGTATTATGAAGGTATCTTCGTTGGGCTCTAGATACAAGGGAGGAATATTGGTCTTATTTTTTATTTCCTCCAACTTAAGAATAAACTCTTTATAGTTCGTGGGAATATGATCAACAAAATTAGAGTTGTAGTAGAATACAAAGATGCTCTTATTGAAGCTAAGTGAATAAACCTTCCCGTTTATGGTTGAAGAGTTTCTAAATGCAGGATACAAGTTATTTATGTACTCATCTATTTCTGGAATATTGAGGGAATTGAAGTCTCTGACTATACCTATCTCCTCGAACTGGGATACCCAATTTTCATAAGCTATAGACACATCTGGTAGATTTTTCTCGTAATTTGCCTTTAGTAATTCAGAAAATAGGTAGTTGTAGGGATTAGAATACCTACCTTGGCCTCCCTTGTATACACTTTCCACAAAAATCTGTTTACCGTCTACTTGGTACTTTTTTTGATTGAAGTTATCTACCAATTCCTGCAAGGCTTTTCCTCTTGGAGATTTTTCGGAGAACGAATGCCAGAATTTTATTCTTATTTCCTGGGCAAAACTAACAACCATTAATAGTACTATTGCTATGCTTAACAGCACCAATATTTTCATCCTGATCCCCCTTTCTCTAGTCTCTACAATTTATATTTAAAAAATTTTTTTCCAAATTCCTAACATAAAACGAGGTTCAAATTGTCATAAAAAGAATTAATTAAAGGAAGGAGGTGTATAAAATGAGAATACAATATGTCGGACATTCTTGCTTCTTGATACTTGGATCTAAAAACATAATAATAGATCCCTGGATAAAAGATAATCCATCGAATCAATCAGTATCGTTAGATAATCTACCACAAATAGATTACATATTCGTTACACATGGACATTTCGATCACATAGCAGATGTAGAAAACATATATAGAAAATTTAGAAGCCAAATATGGTGCAATTTTGAATTATCAAACTACTTTATTCAGAAAGGAATGAATGCCAATGGAGCTTATATGGGAGGAAAAATCAAATTTGACTGGGGATATGTAAAATTCCTACCTGCTTTCCACGGCAGCTCTACACCAGAAGGTAATTACGCAGGATTAGCAACATCGATCATAATAAACATAGATAATACCACAATCTATCACGCAGGTGATACCTGTCTAAATGCAGAAATGCAATTGCTTCCAAGGTATAACATAGAAATAGCTATGCTACCCATAGGTGGATTATTCACAATGGATATCGAAGAAGCAGTTGAAGCAGTAAAAATTATTAAACCTAAATTCGTCATTCCTATGCATTACAACACCTTCGACTTAATAAAAGTAAATCCATTCGAATTTAAGGAATTGGTAGAAAAAGAAACAGACTCTAAATGTATAGTTCTGAAATCCGGTGAAATTTTTGAAAAACAGGCAGTATAAAAAACAATCTCAACCTAAATCAACTCATCTATAATTTTTTTTATCTTTTGGAAGTGATAGGTATACTCTTCTATATATGAAGAATAGTTTCGAAGAATAAAAGCTGGATGATAGGTACAGAAAATGTATCTACCATCTTTAATAAATACCCTTCCTTTCAAGTGAGATATCTTTAAATTAACACCGAGTATAGTACTAACAGAATACTTACCGACAAGGATCAAAACCTTGGGGTTCACAAGTTCTATCTGCTTCAAGAGGTATGGTTTACATGCCTGAATTTCATCCTCCAGAGGGTCTCTATTTTCAGGAGGTCTGCATTTTATGACGTTTGTAATGAAAATATCTTGACGAGAAATTCCTATGCTATTTAACATTTGTTCAAGTAATTTACCGGCTTGTCCGACAAACGGTAGACCTTCTATATCTTCATTTCTTCCAGGAGCTTCTCCTATAAGAGCTATCTTAGTATTGTAAATGCCATTACCCGGAACAGCATTTTTCCTATATTCATACAATCTACATCGATCGCATCTCCTTATCATTTCCTCCAATTTCTTTAATTCTTGCAAATTGCTTTTCTTTGTATTCATTTCAGATATCCATTTATAAAAGCTCTTGAGTCGATGACTTTTTTGCCTTCAACTTGAAGCTCAAGTACCTCAATCATACCATAATCCCCTTGTAAATCCAAAAATAACCTATCTTTGCTAAAAAGAAAAATTCCCTTCTTAGATAAACTCAAATTGATACTCCTTGAAATTCTAGTCTTGAGAATTTTTAACCTTTTGATACTACCGTTTATATCTGTCATAATATATCCATTAGGATAAAAAGCTCTTATTTGGTTGTGTAGATATTCTACCCCTTTTGAAAAGTCAAGAATAGTATCCTTTATTTTTTTTGTATATGTGGCTTTTGTTTCATCTTGCTTTAGGTAGCTAAGTTTTTTTTCAGAGTATAATTTTATAAACCTTTTAAGAGTTATAAGAGCTAGTTCAGAAAGTTGTTGCTTTAGAGTTTCATAATTGCTATCCTCATCTATTTCCAGAACAGACTGAAGAATTATGTCTCCCTTGTCAATTTCTTCTGAAAGCAGACAAATGGTTATTCCTGTTAATTTGTCTCCGTTAAGCAAGGCGTACTGTATTGGAGATGGTCCCCTGTAAAGTGGCAACAACGATGGGTGAATGTTTATAAAAATCCCCGGCAGATCTATTAGTTCTTTGGGTATGATTAACCCTATATCACAGGAAATTGCTATATCGGTGTTTTTCAATTCCCCCACCAATTTTTCATAATTTTCTCTTTCAATTTCACTCTCGATTCTTTTTAAGCTTGAAAACTCGTATATCTTTATCTTAGTCGGTAACCTAGATACCTCTTGTTTAACTATATTTGGTTTTATTTTCATCCCCCTTCCCTGAGGTTTATCTACCTTTGTTACCAGTACAAACTCAGGTGAAATCTCATAGATATAAGGTATTATTCTCAAAGACAGGGATCCTGAAGAGAAAAGAACGATTTTCACAATATTTAGTTATCTTCTATCTCTTCTTTTATGGTACTCAGTTTATCTATATCACTCGTTTGAATGGTATTTCTTATAGCGAATATTATAGCAAGTCCTACTGTTATTTCCACTGCTGCTATTAGTATATTGAACAGAGCAAATATTTGACCGTCAATGGCTTGATTTAAGTTCGATTTCAACCTTGAGAACATTATGAAATCTAGATTTATAGCGTTAAGAATTACTTCGATGGAAATCAAAATAGCAACCAGATTTCTTCGATAAATAATCCCTACCAATCCAGCTGCTATCATTATTAGACTGACCAAGAAGGTAGATATTATAAGTATTTGATCCATAATCTACTCCTTTTTAGCTACGGTGATGGCAGCGATTACGGAAGCTAGTATCAAGATCCCAGCCAATTCAAAAACCAGCACGAATCTACCACCATAATTCTGGATGTCCTTTATATTGAAAAGAGCATTAGCAAAATCCACCAAAGAAAGTTTATAATTATTAACGTTCAAGTTTAGTTCAGATAAAATTAATATTCCTATTCCCAATAGAGCTAGGAATATAATACTACCTACCAAGAAAGCATTGATATAGTGAGGTTTATAATCAAATATTTTTGTATCCCCCAATTTTTCTATTCTTGCCGGAGTATGCATTATAGCAAATAGAATCAATATAGCTATAGCTCCTGCATATATGATGAGTTGAATAACTGCTAAGAATTCCGCTCCCAGTAAAAGATAAATAGCACTGAGAAAGATAAAGGCAAAAACTAGAGAGACAGCGGCCTTAAAAATCTCTCTGCTGAAAACAGCAGCCAAACTCAAAACCAAAACTCCCAGAAGCAAAGCCAAGTATAAAATCTCTGCCAGCATTGTTTTTACACTTCTACAAAAATCTGAATTAACCTCCCCAAAATAAAATTAAAAACACCAGCAAAAAAGGTAAAGAAAAATCATCTGTAAAATTTATTTATTGTGGAACTTTACATGCTTTTTTTCTTCGTAAATATTAGTCTTATAACCGGGATAATAGGCACGATAGTAGTGCTTAAAAAAATGGCTTCGATTGCAGGTAGTATATCTCACTCCTTACTTGCTAGCATAGCTCTTTCAAATATGATAAAAGTTAATACCCTATACACCTCCATCCCCTTCGTCCTTCTAGCTTCCCTATTTATACACTACGTAAAACGAAACAAAAAAATCAACGAAGAAATAGCTCTATCGATCATGTGGGTCCTAGGAGTAGCAATAGGCATCATCCTGATCAACATATCCAACACATATTCATCCACAATCTCTTTTTACCTTTTCGGCAATATCCTCTTTACAGATAACACAGACATAATAATATCATCCCTATTCTCGATATTCTGCATTCTGATTTATCTCCTTTTTAGCAAAGAAATAAAAAACATAATACTAGACGAAGAATATAGCGAAATAATAGGTATAAATACCAACCTTTTTAATATCTTAATCCTTTCTCTGGTTGGCATAGCAATAGTATTAACCATAAAAACAATGGGTATAATATTATTGATAGCAATGTTTACCATACCAGCAACAGTAGCAATTAAAAATTCAAACAGCATAGAAAAATGCATTGTTTTAACATCTATAATAACATTTTGCTGTCTGATAATTGGATACTACATTTCATACGCCCTAAATATACCCATAAGCTCAACGATAACAATGACATTGGTAACCACATTCTTACTATCTGAAATACTAAAAAGAAAGAGAGTGATCATATGGAAGATAAAACACTAAGAAACATACAATACATAGAAGAAATAGTAAAAAAATACGACTTCCTGAATATTTTTAAAAAACCTCTAGAAAAAATAAAAGAAAACCCTGATGTAAACAAACTAAACGAATTGCTCAGATTAATCTGCTCAATATTCGAAGAAAAACTTATAGAACTGAAAAGCAATCTACAAAAGGAAAATGAAAAATTACAAGCATTAACAGAAGAGTTCTCTGTAGAAGAATACGAAAAAATTAAAAAAGAAAAAGAAAACCTACAGAAAGAACTTGAAAAACAAACCCAAGAATACGAAACCAAATATCAGGATCTACTTGATAGATTCCAAAAACTAAGTATAGCATACAGAGAAATAAAAACCGAGTACGAAAACTATATATACCGAACAGAAAAAAATTTTGAAAAACTAAAAAGAGAATCAAAAGAAAGAATAATATCAAACATCATACCAGTAATAGATAGCTTTGAAATCTCGCTAAAATCGATAAAAAACACTCAAAATATAGAGGAAGTAATAAAGGGAGTAGAGTTGATTTATGCCCAATTGATAGAAGTTCTGAAAAATGAAGGTCTGGAAATCATCAAGTCCAACACCGGCGATAAGTTCGATCCTTCCATCCATGAAGCAATAGAAACAGAAGAAATAGACGAAGAAGAAAAGGATAACCTAATATCCCAAGAATATAGACCAGCATATAAACTTATGGATAAAGTCATAAGACCAGCATCTGTCAAAGTATTCAAAGTCAAAAAACAAAGTGAGGTGTAAATAATGCCCAAAATAATAGGTATAGATCTAGGTACCACAAATACTGTAATGGCAATAATGGAAGGTGGTAAACCCGTAGTAATCCCCAACTCTGAAGGAGATTATCTAACACCATCAATAGTCAGTTTTACAAAAACCGGAGAGAGAATAGTTGGAGCATTGGCCAAAAGACAACTCATCCTTAATCCCGACAGAACAATAAAGAGCATTAAAAGAAAAATGGGAACAGATTACAAAGTAAAAATAGATAACAAAGAATATACACCACAAGAAATATCTGCAATGATACTACAAAAGATTAAGTTAGACTGTGAAAGCTACCTAGATACCAAGATAGACAAAGCAGTAATAACAGTACCGGCACACTTCGATGATGCACAAAGACAAGCCACCAAAGACGCAGGAACAATAGCAGGTCTAGAAGTAGTAAGAATTCTAAACGAACCCACAGCAGCAGCCATGGCTTATGGATTCGATAAACAACAAAAAATACAAACAATCGTAGTCTTTGACCTAGGAGGAGGAACTTTCGATGTCTCAATCCTAGAAATCGGTGAGGGAGTATACCAAGTTCTTGGAACAGCAGGCGATAACTTCCTCGGTGGAGACGACTGGGACGAAAGAATAATGAACTGGATAATAAACAGATTCTACGAAGAACATAGAATAGATCTAAAAATACAAAAAGAAGCTCTACAAAAAATCTTGGAAGCTTCCGAAAGAGCTAAAATAGAATTATCCACAAAAGAAGAAACAACAATAAAAATTCCGTTTATAACCTCTGATGCACGAGGTGCAAAACATATAAACTATACCCTAACAAGAAAAGAATTCGAAGAAATCACAAAAGATCTAGTAGAAAGGTTAATAATACCAGTAGAAGAAGCCTTCAAAGCAGCAAACATAAGATATTCTCAAGTAGATGAGGTTATCTTAGTAGGTGGATCAACGAGAATGCCAATGGTTCAACAAATGGCAAAAAAAATATTCAATAGAGAACCTCGCAAGGATATAGATCCAGAAAAAGTAGTAGCTTTGGGAGCAGCAATTCAAGCAGGAATCATCGAAGGAAATGTCAAAGAAATGGTACTACTCGACGTCACCTCACTATCATTAGGTGTCGAAACAGCAGGAGGAGGATTCACAAAGATAATACCCAGAAACACTCAGATCCCCACCAAAAAAACCAAAATATTTACCACCGTCCAAGATGGTCAATCAGCAGTGGAAATCCATATTCTTCAAGGCGAAAGAGAACTAGCTAAGTATAATAAATCTTTAGCAAGATTTGAGCTGGTTGGTATCCCACCAGCCCCAAAAGGAGTCCCAAAAATAGAAGTAACCTTCGAAATAGATGCAGACGGAATATTACACGTCAGTGCAGTAGACCTAGCTACAGGAAACAAACAAAAAGTCGTTATACACTCAGTACTACATCTAGATAGATCAGAAGTAGAAAGAATGCTAGAGGAAGCCTCAAAATACGCACAAATAGACAGAAAAATAAGAGAAGAACAACAAATTATTTCCCAAGCAAACGTAGAACTAGACTCTGCGGAAAACATAATAAAAAACCACTCCGAACTTCTAGACCTAAAAATCATCGAAAAAGCAAAAAAAGTTATAGAAACCCTAAAGTTAGCAATCAATGCCAAAAAATTCGACGAAATCAAAAAACTAACAGAAGAATTAAGAAGCATAAACTTCTCCCTTGGAACAGAATTATACAATATAATGGAAAAGCAAATCGCTCAACAAAAAGAACAAACTGAGGCTTCCCAACAACAAACAAAAACAAAAGACTCATCAATCCTAGAACAAATAAAAAAAGTAACAGACGAAGATATATTGTCATGGTTTAAGAAAAAGAAAGAAGGGTAAAAAGGTTAAGCAACTATGAAGGATTACTACGAAATCTTAGGAGTTAGAAGAGATGCAACAGATGAAGAAATAAAAATGGCTTATCGAAGACTAGCTAAGATCTATCACCCAGACGTAGCAGAAAACAAAGAAGAAGCAGAAAAAAAATTTAAAGAAATAAACGAAGCCTTCCAAGTTCTGAGCGATCCCGAAAAAAGAAGACTATACGACAAATACGGAAGAATAGACACCACAAACTACTCAACTTCCCAAACTACCGACATCTTCGATATATTTTCAGAATTGTTCGACGATTTTATTTTTAGATCATCTACATATACCCGTACAAACCCCATAGATGAACTGTATAGACCACAAAGAGGTAAAGATATAACAATAAATCTCGACATAACCTTAGAGGAAGCATATTTTGGTAAAACCCAAAAATTAAAAATACCATATAAAAAGGTTTGCCCAGAGTGCCAAGGATTGGGATTCCCTAAAGAATCTCTAGCTAAATGCTCCAAATGTAAAGGTACAGGTAAAATAACTCACAAAGCCAAATCAATTTGGGGTACTGTAGTAAGCACATATACCTGCGACAAATGTAATGGATGGGGTTATCTTCCTGAAAAAATCTGTTCAACCTGTCAAGGTAATAGATATATTCAAGACGAAAAAGAAATACAGATCAATATTCCACGTGGAGTAGAAAACGGCGAAATATTAATACTACAAGCCCAAGGAAATGAAGGACTAAACGGAGGTAGAAACGGCGACCTATACGTAAAAATAAACATATTAGACCATCCATTCCTATTCAGAAAAAATAGTAACTTAATTATAGAGTATCCCGTCAATTTCATAGATGCTATTCTCGGAACAACAGTAAAAGTCCCTCACGTTACAGGATACATAGAAGTAAACATCCCCCAATTAACACAACACGGCTCAGAAATCGTCATAAAAAATCAAGGCATGCCACTAAAAGACTCAAATAAAAAAGGAGACTTCATAGTAAAAATAAAAGTAGTATTTCCCAAAAAATTATCTCCAGAACAAATAAAAGCACTAGAATCAATCAGACATCTATTTTCTGAAACAAAAGAAGAAAACAAAAAAAATTTCTTTGAAAGAATATTCAAGAAAAAATGATGAAAATATACACAAAAGCCGGAGATAAAGGTTTTACGAAATTATATAGTGGGGAAACAGTTTCAAAAAATGATCCCCTGGTAAAAGCATACGGCAAAATAGATACCCTAGTATCTTTCCTAGGATTTTCTAAATCCCTACTTGCAAATAAGAAAAAAAATTCACTATTCAAATCAATAATAAAAGACCTAGAAGACTTACAAATAACCTGCTTTAAGATAATGACAGATCTATCAGGAACCAATATGAAAAATATAGAAAGAGTAACCGAAAAAGATATACAAAAAATTGAATCCCAAATAGATAATATCTGGAACAATATAGAACCCCTTAGGAATTTCGTTATTCCTGGTCACGATGTATATAGCTCTTCTTTACATATAGCAAGATCAGTATGTAGGGAAATAGAACCTATACTGATCGAAGCAAGTAATAAATATCCAATTAATCCGCTGGTCATAAAGATAATAAACAGAATCTCAGATTTACTTTTTTCCATAGCAGTCCTAGTAGATCTATCGGTTAATAAAAAGCTATCTATCACAAAAAACAATAGGAAAGTAACTGAAGAAAATGAAAGCAAAAGAAATTCTAGAAAAAAATAATATAAAGCCATCAATAATTAGGTTAAAAATTCTAGAGTACTTGATAGAAAACAGAACCCATCCAACAGCAGATGAAATATATAATCACTTAAAGAAAGAAATACCAACTCTTTCCAAAACTTCGGTGTATCTCAACCTCAACCTGTTCTTAAAGAAAAAAATAATCCAAGACATAAAAATGAAAGAAGAACAGAGGTTCGATTATATGGAGCAGTACCACTTGAATTTTTACTGCATATCTTGTAAGAAGATTTTCGATCTTCCAGTAAAAGAACTGAAAATATCCATAGACAATCAAAAGTTTCTGGTTGAAAAGATAAACATATACCTAGAAGGAATTTGTGAAAACTGTGGATGAAAGAACAAAAACAAACCTGGAGATAATCCTTACTTTCCCCTCTCAAGAAAGCCTAATAATAATACCCCGACTAGTTATCTCAGGACTGCTATCAAACTACAAAATAACCCTAGAAGAAATAGAAAACACAAAATTGCTCATATCAGAAGCCATAAATTTACTCATAGACAAAACCCACTACAATAATATAACCCTAAAAATTAGTCTTGAAGACAAACAGAACACTATACTTTTAAGAACAATTATTACTTCAAAGACAAGCAAATACATACTTCAAAATCTCTCAAAAAGCGGATTAACTATTCATATCCTGAGCTACCTATGTTCTAAATTCTCTGCAAAAGAATTAGGAGAATATATAGAAATTCTACTGGAAAGAGAAATTAATAGGGTAGAATAAAAAATTTTTCAAGTTAACCAATTGGTCTAAGAATAGCAGTAAAGTGAGGAACCAAAGGATCAGAATATACGATCTCAAATCCTTTCAAACTATGCTTATTCTCCTTTATTTCTTTAAATACTTCACATACGTATTCTAGATGGTTGTAGGTATAGGTTCTCCTAGGTATGGCAAGCCTTACAAGATTTCTTATAGCACTCTTACCATACATAAGCTTTCCGACTTCTACAGTTCTAATTCCGCCAAGTCTATATAACTCGACGACCAGGGACTGACCTACTAATTTTTCCGGCTCTATGTGAGGAATAAATTTTTGAGCATCCACGAAAACGGCATGTCCCCCAAAAGGTTTTATAACAGGTATCCCCTCCGAGTCTAATAATGACCCCAAAAAAGCAACCTGGTTTATTCTATCGTTTAGATAATCTTCAGATAGAACTTCCTTTAATCCCTGGGCAATTATTTCCATGTCTTTACCCGACAGTCCTCCATATGAAGGAAATCCTTCAAAAAGGATAGATAACTGCCTAATTTTAGGAACAAATTCCTCTACATCCGTTGCCAAAAATCCTCCCATATGAGCAATACCATCTTTCTTCGTACTCATGTAAAAAATATCACAGAATGAAGTGAAATTATGAATAATCTCTTTTATGCTGGTATCAATTTTCTTTTCTTTTTTGTAAAGAATAGCATTTTCTGCAATTCTGCAACCGTCTATAATGAAAGGCTTATTGTATGCTTTGGTGATATTGTACGCTTGCTTTAGATTTTCGAGGTCTACTGGTTGTCCCCCAAGAGCATTATTAGTAATCGTCATAACAACATGACTAACTTTCTGGTTTTTCAGAAAGTCTTCAAGCTTTGATAAATCAATATTTCCCTTATAGTAAAAATTGTCTTCATCAATTTCAGGGGTAGGTATGTTTATAGGAATAGCTTTGTGATATTTGTATATAGCAAAACCTGTATCAAAGTGGGTATTACTCAGGACGTAGTGACCTTCTTTACAAAACAACTCAGCTATTATTTTCTCGGCTGCTCTACCCTGATGCACTGGAAATATATACCTCTTGTTGCAGAAATTCTGTGCGCTTTCCAAAAACCTCTCAAAACTCTGAGAACCAGCATAAGATTCGTCAAATAACATCATCATAGATAACTGTAAATCGCTCATAGTGTTCGTTCCACTATCAGTAAGTAAATCTATGGTTATGTATTTAGAGCTGATGTTAAATAAATTATATCCTGCTTTCTTGAGTATCTCCTCCCTTTCTTCCCTACTTATCATGTTTATTTTTTCAACTACTTTGTATTTATAGATCTCAAATTTTTTCATTGCTTATTATCCTGCGAATAGGCTTTTTGATTTTGAAAAACTTCTTGGTATAAAAACTTTTACAGTTGTACCTCTATTAAGTTTTGATTTAATATCTACTTTACCGTTATGAGCTTCAACTATTTTCTTTACCAGAAATAATCCAACCCCTAGCCCATATATTTTCCTATTTAACTCGTTCTCTGTTCGAATAAACAAATTGAATATATTCTTTATGACATCTTTAGGCATTCCTCTACCGTTATCGATTACTTCAAAGAAGAATCCTTCTGGATTTTCATAACAGCGTAAACAAATCTTATCTTTTCCATACTTTATCGAATTTTCAATTAATTCTGAAATAACATATTTCATTTTTTCAAAGTCTGCTATAATTTCAAAATCGTTATGTTTTATTTCCACTTGGACATCAATTCCTTTGGCCTTTATCTTGGGAGATAGCTTATTTATTATCATGTTTACCAAACTACTAACATAGAAAACGTCTTTCTTCAGTATGACGGAGTTTGAATAGAATTTAGAAACTTCTATCAGTTCGGATATTACCTCTTCTAACCTGTAAGTTTCATCCAGAATTTTTGAAATTATACCGAACATCCAGTTATCGTTGGGTAAAATCTTCATCACATATTGAATATATCCTTTGATGATCGTAAGAGGAGTTTTTAACTCATGAGACAAGGTATTTATAATGTTGATTCTTAGAAATTCATACCTAATATAGCTATCGTTTGATAAAACAAAAAACAACTTTTTGTCTTTGCTAAATATCACAAATTCTAGATTTATTTCTTTCTCATGTAAATATTCACTAATAATTGCGGAATTTATTTTTTTAATCTTATCTTGGTTAGAGTGATAAAATTTTTTGACCTTCTCTACAAGATTTGTAATGAATTTATTTGGAAGCAAGACATCTTTTAGCACTTCTTCATTATATAAAACCTTATCACCTTCAAAACATATGTAAAATTTTCCGAGAGTATCGAGAAATTCTTGTAGGTTATCTATAGAGTTTTTATGGGATGTTAACTTTTCTCTAGACACTAATTTTTCCCCTTCTGTACTTATTCGACTATTATATTTACAATCTTATTTTTCACAAAAATTGTGTTTTTGATCGTTCTATTTTGGATATGCTTGTATATCTTAGGTTCATTTTTTACTGCTTCCATTATTTTTTCTAATTCTGAGTCTACAGATACTTCGATTTGACCCTTTACTCTACCATTGACCTGCACAGGAATGGTTACCTTTTCTTCTATAAGATATTCATGCTTGATCTCTGGCCATCTATCTTTAAAAATGCTGTCCTTTTTACCAAACATACTCCAAATTTCTTCTGCAATGTGCGGAGCAAAAGGTGATATCATCTTTACTAAAATATCTATCAGAGTGTTTTTCTCTTCTGTATTCAAATACTTAGTACTATCCTTTTCATCTTCCAAGAAATTCAGTAATTCCATAAGAGAAGCAATAGAGGTATTAAAATGATATCTTTTTGTTTCAAATTCTTCAGTTATTTTATATAGGGTTTTATAGACTTTATTGAAGATGGATTTGATTTTCTTTCTAGTTTCTTCAGTTCTTTCAGTATCTTGAATGGGATAGTTTATTAACTCAGAGCAATATTTGAAATATCTATTTAGAAATCTATGTACTCCTTCTATTCCTTTATCTGACCATTCTATATCCTTTCCAGGTGGTGCGACGAATAATTCAAAAACTCTTCCTGTATCTGCACCATACTTTTCTGTGATCTCTTCTATTGAAACTATATTACCCAGAGATTTGGACATTGCTTTTCCATCTTTACAAACCATTCCCTGGTTTAAGAGATTTTGAAATGGTTCCTTAGTGGGGACTATACCTAGATCATATAAAAAGTGGCTCAGAAATCGAGAGTAAAGCAAGTGCATTACAGCATGCTCTATTCCACCTATATATTGATCAACAGGCATCCAATATTTCAGTTCCTCAGGATTAAAGGGTTTGTCCTTTTCATAAGGGCTAGTATACCTCCAAAAGTACCAACTTGAACACACAAAGGTATCCATCGTATCAGTTTCTCTTCTGGCATTGTTTGCGCATTTTGGACATTTGGTGTTTACAAATTCTTGACAATATGCCAAAGGAGACTCACCAAAACCAGTTATCTCAATATTTTCAGGTAACATTACTGGTAAATCTTCGTATGGAACGGGAACTATTCCACATGAATCACAATAGATTATTGGTATTGGAGCTCCCCAATATCTCTGTCTAGAAATCAACCAATCCTTTAGCTTGTAGCTTATCTCTTCTTTTGCAAGATTCTTTGACTCGAGATATTTAATAACAAACTTTCTGAATTCATTACAATCCATACCGTCTACATTGACTCCATCGATAATACCAACGTTAAACATTTTTCCTTTACTTTCCTCGTAAGCTTTATCTTGGACCTCGTATTCAGGCATGATAACAGGAACTATGGGTAAATTGTATACTTTAGCAAATTCGTAATCTCTTTGATCATGTGCGGGAACACCCATCACGGCACCTGTAGCATAATCCATAAGTACATAGTTAGCAACCCATAAAGGAACATATCTACCATTTAGCGGATTCTGAACGTATATACCCGTAAAAACACCGTTTTTTTCCCTTGTTCTCTCAGTAGTAGTTAAAGACATAGACCTTCTCAGGTATGATTCTAGTTCTGGATTTTTGCTTTTTTGAATTATTTTCTGGACTATGGGATGCTCAGGAGCGACGCATACGAACGTTACCCCAGGTAAAGTATCCGCTCTAGTTGTGAAAACCTCCAATGATTCATCCAAATCGGGAACCTTAAAAATAATCTTAGCTCCTATACTTTTTCCGATCCAGTTTCTTTGCATTTGTTTGACATATTCACTCCAACCGGCAAGATTATCGAGCTCCTTGAGTAAACTATCGGCATACTTGGTTATCCTGACATACCATTGTTCCAATTCTTTCTTGCCGACTAAGTTATGACATCTCCAACATTTTCCATCAATAACTTGTTCGTTAGCCAGAACGGTATTACAACTGAAACACCAATTGACTAGCCCTTTTTTTCTGTAGACCATATCATGCTCATAGAGTTTAAGAAACATCCATTGGGTGAACTTATAGTACTCTGGTCTGGAAGTATTTATCTCTCGAGTCCAATCGTATGATATGCCTAATTGCTTTAGTTGTCTTTTCATATTTTCTATATTATTTTCGGTCCAGGTTTTGGGGTGGATCTTATGTTTTATTGCTGCATTTTCTGCCGGTAATCCAAATGCGTCCCAGCCAATAGGATGGAGGACATTATATCCTTTTAGGAAGTAGTATCTTGCTATAGCATCTCCTATACAGTAGTTTCTTGCATGCCCCATATGTAATTGACCACTTGGATATGGAAACATCTCTAAAACATAATATTTCGGTTTTGTTTTATCGAAAGTGGCTTTATATACTTGGTTTTCTTCCCAATATTTTTGCCATTTTTTTTCTATTTCCTGAAAATTCAGAACTTTCATAAGCTCACCTTCTTAACGGTATCAATTATTTTTTCACATACTTCGGGGTTGACCAAATTACTGGTATCCCCTTTTATTTTTCCATAAACTAGTATATCCCTTAGTATTCTTCTCATTATTTTAAAATTTCTTGTTTTTGGAAGATCTTCAACAAAGAATACTTCTTTTAGGGCAAAGGGCTTACCCAGTCTTTCTATAATTTTTGAGAATATCTCGGTCTTTATATTTTCATTCTGTTCGGCTTCTGGTACTACAAAAGCCACGGGTACCATACCTTTCACTTCGTCTGGTATACCGACGACAGCTGATTCTTTCACTCCCTTTATATTATTTATAATTGTCTCGTATTCTGCAGGACCTATTCTCTTCCCGGCTATTTTCAATGTATCATCTGCCCTTCCAAGGATGTAATAGAATCCATCTTTGTCGATATATGCTAGATCCCCGTGGAACCAGATATTTGGAAATCTTGACCAGTAGGTTTCTAAGTATCGTTGATGATCGTTCCAGAAAGTGGTAGCCATACCGGGATTATGATTTTTAACGCAAAGATATCCGACCTCTGTTCTTACAGATTTTCCTTCTTCATCTAAGACGTCAGCATCTATACCTGGAACAGCGGTATTAAAAGACATTGGCTTAATAGGATATATAACGACATTGCCTAATATTCCACCACTTATCTCCGTACCCCCAGAATAGTTTATTATTGGCTTTTTATTTTTACATATTTTTTCAAAAGTCCATCTCCAGTGGTATTCATCCCACACTTCACCTGTTGAACCAACCATCCTAAGAGTTGCTAAGTCCATCTTTTCTACTTGAGATCTGGTAGAAATAGATCTTATATATGAGGGAGACAGTCCCACGATGGTGATTCCATATTTTTCAACCATTTTCCAGATGATATCAACATCTGGGTAGTCAGGAGATCCATTGTAAATAAATATCGTGGCTCTATTTATTAGAGTTCCGTATATTAGCCATGGTCCCATCATCCAACCTATATCGGTTAACCAGGTAAAAATATCAGTAGACTTTAGGTCAAAGAGGTGGAACATATCTTGAGCTGCTTTAATAGGGAAACTTGCATGGTAATGAAGAACACCCTTGGGTAATCCTGTTGTCCCTGAAGTATATATTATCATCAGAGGATGATCAGAGCTAAAATAAGGAACCTTTATATAAGCAGAGCAAGAGTCCACGATATCATAATCGAAAAATTCAACACCCATATAATTCTCTTTATTTTCTCTTGCAAATCTGTTGATAAAGAGTATTTTCTTTACTGAAGAACCATCGAGGGAATCCAGTAAAATACTTTTCATATCAATCAACTTATTTCTTCTGAGGTTATGAGAGTATGATATTACCATTTTTGCTGAGGAAGCTTTAAGTCTGATGTTTATAGAATCCTTACCGAATCCTGAGAATAGTGGCACAGCAACGGCTCCGATTCTTGCAAGAGCAAGAAAACAGACAACGCTATCACAACTCAGAGGCATATATAGAGCTACTCGATCCCCAGGTTCTATACCAATATTAGCTAAAAAATTTGCTAACTTATTTACTTTATTTTCCAATTCCCCATAGCTAAGACTTATTTCACTTAGATTTTCATCGACTTCGATAACAGCAATTTTATCTTTAGGAGCATCCAAACAATTAGAAGAGATATTAATCTGCCCTGAAACAAACCACCTAGTATTAACCCCATCTTTTTGGACTATTTTTTCTGGTTGCCTATGCCATTTAAAATTAATGTCCTTGAAAAATCTATTCCAAAACCATTCCTCATCAGTTATAGATCTTTTATAAAACTCCTGATAGCTTATATTTTCTTCGCTAAGTATTTTCCAGAGGTTTGAATTTTTTATGTCTTCTTCAGACGGGTTATATACTATTTCAATGTTTTCTAGATTTGTTTCCATTTTATCACTCCTGTCTTTGATTGTCTTGCATAATCAAGTCAAAAAATATTTGGTAGAGATCTTTGTCAGGATGTTTATTTTTTAGATCTTGGATGGGGCTGTATAGAATTGCACGTCCTTTGTTTATTATTAAGACTTTGTCACATATTTGTTCAACCTCGGCAAGATTATGAGAAGTGAATAGTATAGTAGTTTTATTTCTTAGATTCTTAACTATTTCTATTATTTCATATTGTCCGATTGGATCTAGACCACTAGTTAACTCATCTAAAATCAACAGTTTTGGTTCTGTTATGATAGCTTGTAGTATACTGAACCTTTGAAGCATTCCTTTGGAATAGTTTGAAAGCGGAGAATTCATATAATTTTTTAGTTTTACGAGTTCAAAGTAATACTCTATCTTTTCTTGACTTACTTTGACACCGTAGATATCTAGATAAGTTTTGAGGAGCTTTATGGCTGGTATATGGGTTGGATAGTAGGGTATTTCAGGAGCATAGCCTATATATCTTCTTGTCTCGTCAACTGAAACGTCTTTTCCATCTATTGTAATTTTACCTCTATCAAGGGTTATGAGATTGAGAATAGCTTTTATTGTTGTTGTTTTGCCTGCACCGTTAGGACCAATCAAAGCAAAAGATTCATTTTGATTTATTACAAAACTTAACCCTCTTAGAGCATGTATAAGTTGTTTACCTCTTCTATATGTTTTATATACTTCTTGAACTTCAAGCATTTATATTATTTCTTCCCATTCTTCTGGTTTAATTATTTCAGCTTCTGTGTTGTTGATTTTTTCTGAATCAATTCGGTTAATATTTTTCAACAGGTATTCATATATTTTAGCCCAATCGCTTTCAGTTAGATCGTTCAATCTCTTTTTACTATATTTTTGCACAAACCTAGCTAATTTTTCAACATTCCAATTCGATAAGTTTATTAGCTCGATTACTTTATTCTTATAGAGATTACTTCTTTTATCTTGTAATATGATATCCTCTGTAGAGTGATTTTCTATGTATTTTATTATTTTAAGTGTTTGTTGTATGGCCATTTTTTGACAAAGGTTATCATTTTCGACGAATGATTCTAGTGTGTTTTCCTCTGCTTTTCTGATATACATGTATGAAACTTCGGAGTCTTTTGTTTGGATAGTACACTCAACACAAGCTACTCCTCTGGGATAAATATTGTTGTCAAAAGAGGTAGAAATAAAGCTGACTTTAATTTTCATTTTTCAGGTGTATATTTGCTGCTGGTTGCACGATTTTACTCTTCCAGTTCCCATGGTGTTTAATTCTACAGATTCTATGATAATACCTTTAGAAGGCGGGTGTTTTAGGAGGTTTTTCTATCGGGGTGCGCGGACTTGAACCGCGGACCTCGTGCTCCCAAGGCACGCGCTCTAACCAGTCTGAGCTACACCCCGTCTCTTCATCTTTATTTCTACAAACTTATAAACAATACCTGCATAATGGGATATTTAAAACTTTTCCAACCATAGTACATCATGATTTCCTTCTGGGGTCAGTTTTTCGCTCTGTTCGATTGATCTTAATCTTCTGAGTTATAAGACTTCTTATAACCTTTAAGTACTTTTGAATAAGCTTGTTAATCACTGTATACCGAACTACTTACCTTAAAGTCATCCAACTCCCTTAAAAGTAATTTAAATGGTATCTTATTGCTTACAGTGATATACCTCCGAAGTTTGGTTCACTTCAAACAAAAACTTATTGTTCGATTCTTCACCTATTTTTTATTCTAATTCTCTCTCATCTCTGTTGGTTATCTAGCTTTCTAATTGTATCCCTAGAAATCCTTGATAACGTTATCCCATGAGTAACCTAAATGTTTTTACTGTGTTCTGAGGATCGAGAATTTTACCAGTCTTAGTGCCATTTTCAGGACTTAATCCAACTTTCTATGCATCTTTGGTTCCATCAAGATATCACAAAAACTGCTTTGGTAAAAATCAGGACAGATAATAAACCAGCATCAGAGATGCTCCCACCAGCATTCCTTTCAAAAGCTTTCATATCTGGTGTAAGAGTATTAACATCTATTTTTTCGTCATAATATTAGGGTTTGATAATCATGTCACAATATTATGATTCCTACGTGTTTAGGTGTAGAAGATGTGAAAAATTATTTCATTTGAATAATAAGCTAAGGACTTTATATGTAAGGAAAGCGACCAGTGCAGAACCGGGAATAGTAAATAGCCAGGCTATTATTATTGTAGAGAACAAGCTCCATTTAACGGCATTAATTTTTTTTGACATTCCCACTCCCATTACGGAAGAAGTTATGACATATGTAGTACTTATTGGCATTCCTAGGAAGGAAGCTGTTATTATGGTAGTTGCGGCAGCAGTCTCAGCAGAAAATCCGTCTATCGGTCTAAGTTTTGTTAATCTCATTCCTAGAGTTTTTATTACCTTCCATCCTCCCATGAGTGTTCCTAGAGAGATGAAAAAAGCTGCACTGAATTTAACCCAGAAGGGGACCTCGAAAGAAGAAAGAACCCCAGAGGTTACAAGAGCCATTGCTATTACACCCATGGTTTTTTGCGCATCGTTTGCCCCATGACTCAGAGCCATGTACGAAGCAGAAACCAATTGTAAAAAACTAAAAATTCTATTAACCATATGAGCTCTCAGAAAAGAAGCTATTGAGTAAGAAATTATGAAAAACAAAATAGCAGCAAGTATACCGACCAAAGGTGAGATTATAGAAGGTATCATAACTTTCGAAATTAATCCCTTGAGATTCACAATATTAAACGAAGCATGCGAAATAGATGCACCAACTATTCCTCCTATTAGAGAATGGCTAGCACTAATTGGCATACCCAAGTAAGTAGCAAATAAGTTCCAAGATATAGCACCCACCAAACCAGCAAAAATAGTATATATATCAATAGCTTTTGGATCTACTATTCCTTTACCTACTGTTGTAGCAACTTCAATAGATATAAAAGCTCCCAGGAAATTAAATAAAGCAGCCAAGGCAACAGCTGATAACGGTCTTAAAACCCTAGTGGATACAACTGTAGCAATAGCATTTGCAGCATCGTTTAGACCGTTTGTATAGTCAAAAAGCCAAGCCAACAGAATAACTATAATCAGTACAATAAATATACCTTCCATAGATACCCTCTATATGTGCTTAAAAATACTATTTTCTATGGTTATTGCAAACATCTGAGTTCTATCGATTGTTTCCTCCAATTGTGATAATATTTCTTTTACTTTAATTGTTTCAAGTATGTCATTACCATCTTCGAATAACTTTGCTATTCCGCGTCTATTTACTGCATCAGCTTGCTTTTCTAATTCGCATATTTCATTTACTAATTTGATTATTTCTTTGCTCTGACTTTTGATTATATTTATCAATTCTCTAACTTTTCCACTGGAAGTCGTCAAAATATCCAACATTTGATCTATAAAATCATATCTATTTTTGGGTTTGTAGAGAAAGTATTTTTCAGCAGAAGATTTAGCAAAGTCTATTATGTTATCCAGTTGTATGATTAATTGATGAAGGTCTTCACGATCTAGGGGTGTTATGAATACTTCGTTTAGCTTATGTCTGTATTCGTATACTAAATTATCAGCTTTATGTTCTAGATCTATTATTTTGTTGAAAACCTCTTCAGTTGGATTATTGTATAGTTTTTTGATTTCTTGACATATTTCGATCAATATTTCAGAGCATTGATGGAGATAAGCAAAAAAATTCTCTTGTTTTGGGAAAATAGAGAATATGTTTTTGTGAATCATCGCAATCCCTTCCTTTTCATAATTTCCCGTATTTTTTTCTCAATCTCTTTTCTTTTAATTTCTTCTCGCTTATCATATTGTGTTTTATGTTTTACTATTGCTATTTCTATCTTTATCCATCCGTTTTTGTCGTAGACTTTAGTAGGTATAACAGTTATTCCTTTTTCCTCTATCTTTCCTATTAGTCTTTTTATTTCATGTTTTCTTAATAATAATTTTCTATGTCTGAGAGGATCAAACCTTCCAAAAAAGGAATTCGAAGAAATAGGTGTAATATTCATATTAATTATATATACTTCTCCATTTTTTATTTTAATGAATGCCTCATCAATCGAAATATTTTTGCTTCTTATAGCCTTTACTTCTGGACCTAAAAGAGAAATACCAGCTTCCAAGGTTTCCAATATATGAAAATCCCTTATCTTTTTATTTGTTGCAAATATCATCTACGAACTTATACCAATCTATATTAGTTTTGTTCATCGGAACACTCTGAATAAACTCTATGAGCTTTTGGTTGCCCAATAGCCTAACATCAGAATCCTCGAAATGATAAAAATATCCTTGATTTTGCAAAAAAGGCAGTGATATAATCTTAAATATCGGTACGTCTTGAGATAATATTTTAGAAATCAAGTGCTTTAAAAGTTTTTCTGAAAGGTTACATTGTTTTACCCATTTGGCAACCTTTGCAGAATTGAATCTTCTTGAAGCTTTCACCTCGATCAGAAAAATACAATTTTTGATAGTATCTATAACCAAACAATCAATATTTCCATATTTTAATTTTAGATCATTGATAATCCAGTACGTTGCGGGTAGAGAATTATCTAAAAAGTCGGATAGGTATTTTTCCGCATTAGCTCCAATCTTTGCATCCTTTATTCTCTTGGAAAAAAGCAGTATATAGTATATCACGAAAGCTAATACGAAAGAAACAGGAATAATACCTAAAGGATATAGCTTGTCAAAAAAAAGAGAAAGGAGAATAATAAGGATTAGTAAAACGAGATAAAGTAAGATCAATACATTTCTTCTGTGAGTCTCCATTCTGTGAGTGCTGACTCCCGGTGGAGAGAATACTCTAGCCATCAATTTATGTATATCTTAGATTTCTTAGCCAGATCGATAGCAGTTTTTCTAGCCCAGTCATTTACTTCCTCAAGTATTTCGACAGTTAAATCTTTATAATTATTTCCTCCATAGCAGCTCAGTGTATCTTCAACTATGTCAAAAATATTTAAGAATCCTATTTTACCTTGTATAAAAAGGTCGACAGCTACTTCGTTAGCTGCATTTAGAATCGTAGGAAAAACTCCACCTAATGATAGAACTGAATAAGCAAATTTGATAGATCTAAAATGTTTAGGTATTTCGTAAAACTCCAATTTCTTGTTATATAAATCTGTAAAACTGAAGGGAGAAAAATTGTTTTCCTGTCTTTCAGGATAAAACAGAGCGTAGGATATAGGAATTCTCATGTCGGGTTTAGCAATATGAGCAAGAACATTATTATCCTTTAGAACAACTAAAGAATGTACATAACTTTGAGGATGTATAATAGCCTTGATCTTCTCGGGAGGAACAGAAAACAAGAAATGTGCCTCTATTATTTCAAGAGCTTTATTCATAAGGGTAGCACTATCAATCGTTATCTTATGTCCCATTTTCCAAACGGGATGTTTTAAAGCATCCTCTATTTTTACATTTCTTAGCTGGCTTTGCTTCTTTCTCCAGAATGGCCCTCCAGAAGCAGTAAGAATAATCTCCTTTATGTCCTGTATATTCCTGTTTTGGATTAATTGAAAAATAGCACTATGCTCACTATCCACGGGGATAATCTTATCGATATACCTCTGTATTAACTTTCCACCGACTACTATTGACTCTTTGTTAGCCAAAGCTACTTGCTTACCTTTTTCCAATGCGCGTAGGGTAGGTTTTAAACCAATAAACCCCACTATGGCACTAACTACAAGATCAACTTCATCATCCTCAACTATTTGCATTATTCCTTCAATTCCTACTAGAACTTTTGCTTTCACACTCTCTGCTATTTTTTTTGCAGTTTGCTCATCGTATACAGCAACATATTTAGGATTGTACTTATTTACCTGATTAATTATCGTGTTTGGATTTCTGCCATATGTAGCAATGGAGTGAAGCTTGAGAAGATCTGGATTCTGAGAGATCACTTCAATTGTTTGAAAACCTACTGATCCCGTGGATCCCAATAAACAAATTTTTCTCATTCTACGATTAAATCTTCAACAAAAAATTCAACGATCCTTTGTATCTGCTAGTAGTTTTTTAGCTATCAGGAAAGCATTATAAGCAGCGCCCCTGAGTAAGTTGTCTGATGCACTCCAGAAACCTAATAAACATCTGTTAAGCTTTCTTATTCTTGCAAGATGAACCTCATAAGTGTTGGAAACATTGTAAGGTTGAGGCAAAAGATTATTATCTAGCCAAACTTTTAAAAATCCACTAATAGAAAATTTATCGAACAATTTGAGTATATCTTCATAACGAAAATCCTCAACAGTTTTTACAAACACAGCCTGGCAGTGAGTACGTATAGTCGGCACCCTAACAGTAAACGGATATACCTTTATACTTGATTCCAGTATTTTGTTGGTTTCCTCTATTATTTTCTTTTCTTCAGTACAAATTATATTTTCAGGATCATCTTCAAAAAAAGATCCTATAACAGGGAAAAGATTATAAGCCATAGGGTATGGTAAATATTTATTTTCAAAGTGATTGTTTTTTACCTGATCTTTGAACTCTTCTAAAGCTCTTTTGCCGGCTCCAGAAACAGATTGATAAGTAGCAACGAATACCTCCTCTATACCATAGTGATCTAATATTGGTTTTAAGGGTATTACTAGTTGTATCGTAGAACAATTCGGATTGGCTATTAATTTTTTGTTTTTTCTTTCCTGCCAGTTAAGGACCATGTTTATTTCAGGCACTACCAAAGGTATATCTTTTTCCATTCTGAAGTAAGAACTATTATCTATCACGGTGGTATAGTCATATATATTGGGTGCAATAGCCGAACTCACTTCATTGTCAACACAAAGAAAAACAATATTTTTTTTCCTAAGTTCTTCGTAGTCGATTTCATCTGAAGAACCTAAGCTACTTATTTCCCAATCTGTGTGAGTTTTTATCAATTTTTCCAATTCTTTTCCTACCAGTCCGTTTATACCTATAATTGCAACCTTTGCCATCTTGGTTGTCTCGTTATCTATTTTCCTTAAAATCTATTGGCATAGTTTAGAAGTAGATCTTTTGTAGTTTTATCCAGTTTTCCTGTTTACTTTAGCTAGCTTGTCTAGTAATTCATCCCATTTGGTGTCCTTTGCGAATAGGGTTTCCTTGTATTCGGTCTTTGCTCCACCGTAAGAAGGAAGTTCTATTGTAACACCGTTAGCATTTGGATACTTACTGACATGAAATTCTGCTATAACATATTCGTCTAATGCCTTTATAACTTGTTGAGCTTTTTCTCTTACTTCGGCACTTATGGTTTGGTCATCGACGATCAATTGCATGAAATGTTTTAGATCTCTGAACGTTCCGTAAAAGTGTTGAGTCTTAGTAATCTTTTCTTTTATTTTAATTGCATCTGTAGAGTTTAGTTCTCCAAACAACTCCTGTATTTTAGAAGAAATGTTTAGAGTAGCGTAAGCGTTCAATAATCCGGTCAGTTTTTTGTCAAATTCTTTAAGTTGGTTTACGTGACTTTCGAGATCTTCGGCATTTTTAGGTACAGTACCAAGTGCAACTGATAGAGCTTTAATTAAAGTATTATAATTCTTCAAAATCTCGACAATCTTATCATAATCTGGATTATTTTTCTCTTCCTTGAGTTTCTGAAGATCATCTACTAACTTCTGATAGCCATTTAGAACACTATGTATTTCATATTCTTTTATTCTACTCATAACGGTTTCGGCAAAACTATTGATAGAATTTGCAAGGTTATAGACCTTATCCAGGTCCACTGCTGAGATAGTTTCTATATCGTGGCTATATTCTTTTGCAGCGTTAACTATCAGTTTAGAAAACTCTTCAGGACCAAGCTTTATCTTTAGGAAAATTGCTTGCTGAAGATTTTTTATTGCATCAGCCATTGCTTTAGAGAAAAGGATGGTATAATTATATCCTTCTCCTCCTTCCAACTGTTCACTTGCTACCATATATTTTACGGCATCTTTCAATTCGTAACCTACTTCGGCCATAGCCATCAAGCAGGCGTCAAATGCCAAGACATCTATTCTTTTACCTATTGCTCTTGAAACTTCTTCCAATGCTTCTCTTATCTCACCTAACTTCATAAATTTTCCACCGGCACTATCATCCTCTACAGCTCCTTCCCAACCGGCACCATGATCTCCTATGAATATAGCGATATTTTCTGCCGGGAATCTCTTTATTATTTCCTTTATTACACTTGCCATGAATTTAGGGTCTGCTGTATTTACCTGCCCTAAGTTCTTTATGACAGGGGAATTTATCTTTCCGCTGACATTGTCCTTCTTTAGATAAAATATCCTTGCTCCCTTAAATGGAACTCCATACCACTTGCCAACATCTAATATCGATACAATATGAGTATTATTATCTGAACCAACTTTTTCCAATTCATCAACATCTGAAAATATATAGCTGGCTAAGTTATTATCTCCCGCACCATAGTGTATAACCAGCCACTTCTTTTTCTTTCCTTCCTCTTCAACCTTTTGCTGAATATTATACTTATCATCTAACTCAACTTGAGAAACAGGAAGTGAATTCTTAGGACTAATATGCGGCTCGGAATAATACGGAAGAAATGGGTCAACTAGTGGGAATGATATTTTGTTATCTCTGTTTACCATATCTTTACCTCCTTTACTATAAATTTCCTGTTGCTTATAAGTCTTTAAAAAAGCCATCAAAAAAGGTGGGTAATCTTTGTTAAAAAGATGTAAAAATATTTTTGATCTGAATTACTTTCAGAACTCTATAACGTTTCTAGAAGATCTAAGATGATTTGTAACATCATCGAAAACAAAGATTTTATTCCTGTATCCATTTACAAGAAAAATAACAGGCTTTCTTTTTGATACAGATAAAATCTTCGCACTCTTTAAATGTAAATCCAATATCGGATTATTTATAAACCATGTATCATTTGAAGATATAACTATAAACTCAACTTTCTCGTAGTTATCAAATGGATATATGTGCTTAAAGCTTTCAAAACATATTAGTGGTCTAAAGCATATACTTTTGACAAAAAATTCTTTTGAATTGTTTTTGCCTTTGGTGTAGTCTAGATATGTATAGAGAATTATCCAGCGAGAGAGAAGCTTGGAAACAGGCCTGAAAAATTCCGGAACCCTTTCAGTAAACGGAACTAAAAACTCCTTATTATAAATCTGATAACTTTTAATTTCAAGGTCCATCACCTCCTGAAGATTTAACATTACAACACTATTGAATAACTTTTTCTCAATATGATCAACAGAAGTCGGATTATAAAAAAGAAAACTACTTCTAAAAATCGAAAACATCTTCTGGCTTCCTAACAGAGATAGTATATTATTTCTTATATTCCTAATTGAGGTACTCAAGTTGGGTTGACTCAAATTGAACAAATGATTATCATCTTTACTCAGAGATCCTTCCGGTAATAAAAAAACAAAGGTTTTTTGATTATCTTTTGTATAGGAGTATGCGGTAGAAATAGCTACAGATAGTTTGTAAAAAGTCATTTCTTCGTTCCTTTTCCTGTAATCAGGAGCACTAGAAATAACGTTTGTAGAGATGAGGAACAATGTGACTTTCTCTTTATCCAAAATAGCCTCAAAATTTTTCAAATACTTCCACTTGACTCCATCATAGTAAAATCTAAAGACCAAATTCAGAAAAACCAAAAAACCAAAACCAATATATAACCCTCTTAAATTAGCTTGCAAAAATAAACGAGTAAAGTAAAAAATCAATAAAACCGTTAGGAAAATAACAATTAAAGGATGAATAGAAAAAAGGGGATAAAAGTAGTAAATGCTACTTTGTGTAAAATATAGTTGCAAAAAGCTTAACCCCAAATCATCGAGCCAATGAAAAAAATAACTCCACCCTACAAAATATAGACTGTACAAAAAAACAAACGATAAACTGAGATTTTTCACATAAATAACGGGCAGAAAAATTAAACTGAACAAAATAGACAGGACCAAACTTGATGCAAACATAGCAAGAACAGTAAAAAATAAACCAACATAATTAACAATAAACCACATCCATAAGATACAAATAAAACCTAATCCCAAACTAAAAATCCAAAGCTCACGAAAACCAATCTGTTTTCCCGTTTGCTTCCTTAGAAATAATTCCTTAGTTAACAAAGCAGAAGAGATCAAAAAAATAAAACCGTTTAATTCAAAATCATAATAGAAGGATAAGAAAAAACAGGTGTAGAATAGGAGGATATATGGAATCACTGAGTTAAGCTTTTTCTGGTGGGTTTGGGTTCTCTGGAAGCAAATGCTTCATTTATCCTTCCGACGGGAGTATTAAACGGAGCCTCCTTTAGTAAAGAAGGATTAACTTCAGATTCCCTTAGAATGCTCCTTACTACCTCTGCAAAGTAGTCCAGGGTATTGATGTCTTCTGTCTCGGTCGGCTCTATCATCAGTGCTTCTTCAACTATCAAAGGGAAGTATACTGTTGGGGGATGGATATTATAGTCTAACATCCTTTTTGCTATATCCATAGCCCTAATACCCTTCTCTTTGTAGTTGGAAGCGGAAAGCACAAATTCATGGGCACAAAAATCTTGATCATATGGATCAATAAAGTATTCCTTTATTAGTTTTCTTAGATAGTTTGCATTAAGAACTGCAAATTCTGAAACTTTTGATATTTCCTTGCCGTAGGATAGCGTGTAAGCTAGAGCCCTAATAAGTACTCCGAAATTACCCCAAAAATCCCTTATCATTCCGATAGTTTCAGGTAAGTCAAAATTAAGGTAGTATCTATTACCGTCATATGAGATCAGTGGTATAGGGAGGAACTTGGCTAAGAAGTTTCTTACGGCTATTGGCCCTGCACCAGGCCCCCCAGAACCATGAGGAGTCGAAAAAGTCTTATGTAGGTTCAAATGAACCATATCGAATCCCATATCCCCAGGTCTTAACTTACCTATAATAGCATTGAAGTTAGCACCGTCATAGTAAGTTAAAGCTCCATACTCCTTACATATCTGAATTATTTCCTCTATTTTCTTTTCATATATACCCAACGTATTTGGATTAGTTATCATAAAAACTGCGACATTAGAATTTATTTTATTCTTTAGATCCTCGATATCGATTTGCCCTTGTGAATTACTTTTTATTGTTATGACTTTGAAGCCTGCCATAGAGGCGGATGCTGGGTTGGTTCCATGAGCACTATCAGGAACTAAAACAGTGTCTCTGGACTCATTCTTTGTGGAAAAATACTTTTTTGCTATTAGAAGGGCAGTATATTCGCCGTGAGCACCAGCAGCAGGTAATAGCGAAACACGATCCAACCCCACTAGGTAAGCTATCTTATTTTCCAGTTCTTTCAATAACTCAAGAATAGGCTGATTATCATCTAGAAATGGGTGAAAATCTCTAAACTTTTCGGCAATAAAGTCATTTACCTTTGGGTTATATTTCATGGTACATGATCCCAGTGGATAAAATCCTACATCAACACCCCAATTTTTCCTACTAAGATTGGTAAAATATCTGACTACCTCAAGTTCAGAAAATTCAGGTAAGTCGATATTCTTCCTTTCTAAGCCACAATCATCTATTTTGGAAAAACTAATATAGTTACTCATAATCAATCCTTTCTCATTGATTCAAATACTTTTATAAAATCGTTATAAACTTCAGGGAATTCCCTTGAAGGTCCTAAGCAGTATAAACCCAAATAGTAATTTTCACCAAGTTCTAGAAAATATTTTACGGTTCTATACTCTTCCTCAAGCTGAACAAAAGTATATTCTAAAACGTACACTTTTCCCTTTTGGGTGTCTGTCCGTTCGTTTCTGATTACTTTATATTTGCCTTCATAGAAATCATGTAAATCGCTTAAATTCTCTTTTATAAATTCCTGGATATTAGTTTTAAGTAATTCTACATACATAGTTCTATTTTGGTTTCTTGAATCGATTAGGACATTTGTTTTGTTTTGGTTATAGATTTCTACTCTTATGTAGTAGTCTGGATAAGAAATGGTGTAGTTCTGTATTTTTAGAATTTTTTGAGCCCATGAAATGTTACATAGAGCTAAGAAGATGAGTATAATTCTTATAAGAATCTTTTTTCAGCCTCCTCCACTGCTTCTCTTATTATACGAATTCCCTGGTCTATTTCCTCCTCAGTGATAATGTATGAAGCAGTTATTCTTATTACAGATTGACCACAAGAAAGGAGTAATAATCCTTTTTCGTAAGCTTTTCTTATGATGAAATCTCTGATTTCTCTTGCAGGTTCCTTTGTTTTCTTGTCTTTTACAAATTCTATACCAACAAGCATTCCCAATACTCTTACGTCACCGATTACTTTGGAATCGTTCATCAGTTCTATGAGTTTATTCTTGAAGTAATCGCCCAGTTTTCTTACTCTTTCTAGGAGGTTTTCTTGGTTTATTATGTTATACACTTCTACGAGGGATCTGCATGCTAGTGCATTACCTCCGAAAGTATTAGAGTGCATACCTTGTTCTTTGAAATCGAGAGAGGCTTCAAACACAGTTGCTCCCATCGGTAGACCATTAGAAATAGCTTTTGCAAGAGTTATTATTTGAGGTTCTACCTCGAAATATGAGGAAGCGAACATATATCCACTTTTTCCGAAACCAGTCTGCACTTCGTCGGCTATCATCAAAATACCATACTTATCCAGTATTGACTTAAGAAGCTTAAAGGATTCCCTTGGGGGAACAATATACCCTCCCTCACATTGAACGGGTTCATATATAAAAGCGGCTATATCATCAGGTGGTAGATTATGTTGAAAATACCTCTCTATTATCCTTATGCAATAGAGATCGCAGGAAGGGTAAGTCATATTATACCAACATCTATAACAATACGGATAGGGTACAGAGAAGGAGTTATTTAGATAAGCAGTGTATCCTTTCCTTTGGACACTTTTACTGGCAGTCAGGGATAGAGATCCTTGGGTTCTACCGTGGAAAGCACCAATAAAACCAACGATCAAGTTCTTCTTTTGAGAAATTCTTGCTATTTTTATGGCAGCTTCATTAGCTTCTGTTCCCGAGTTACAGAAGAAAACCTTTTTCTTCCACTTTCCTGGGGTTATTTCAGTCAGTATTCTTGCTGCCTCCTTTTGTACATTATATACAAAGTCGGGACCATTGAAGTATACGAATTTACTAAGTTGATCTATAATTGCTTTATTCCATTGTGGGTGGTTGTGACCAAGTATAACTACCATTCCATTAGTCCAGTCCATTAGAACATTTCCGTCTTCGTCTTTGAAATATATACCTTTTGCTTCTACGGGTCCTGCGGGGGTATCCCAACATTTGGTTGATGTTGCAAGTAATTCTTTTTCTTGCTGTGCTATTTCCAGTACTTTAGGTCCTGGGATTTGTGATACTTTGATTGTCATGTTATTTGGGGTGGGTGAGGGGATTTGAACCCCCGACCCGTGGATCCACAGTCCACTGCTCTAACCGCTGAGCTACACCCACCAACTATTCCTTTCTCCCTATAAGAATATCTGCAATTCAGTTAGTTGTTGTCTATGTCCTCTCTTTCTTCTATATCTCTTCTTGGGGGTATATTTGAAATCTATTATTTTTTGTCCTTTGAAGTGTCTTAAAATCTTTGCCTTTATGTTAATCTCCAAATAGGGTTTACCTATTTTGAGTTCTTTTCCATCATAAAGTAAGAGGACATTCTTTATTTCTATTTCTTTTCCTGGTTCTTCTTCTATTTTTTCGGTGGTGATAATTTGTCCGTTTTGGACCTTGTATTGATGCCCTTTTATTTCAACTATAGCGAACATAGGTGGTACCCCGCTTTCATACTTTATTTTATCTTAAGAGTTCCCAATTTTAGTGCCAATCCATATTTTTTCAGATATTTGGCAGAGACTTTAATAACCTTATCTCCGACTTTTATTTTTCGTAGGTTAACTTTCCATGTTCTTTTGGTATGCCTGTTTGAGTGACTAACTTTGTATCCTGTGATGGTTTTCTTACCTGATAACTGACAAACTCTTGGCATACTTTTGTACCTCCCTATTTATTGAATACAGCGTGCAATTAATTTTCCCTTGTATTTACTATCTTCAGAATATTTGTAGATCTTCTGGCAATTCTTTTCCGGGTTTTATTCCTAGGGTTCTTATTTTAATTTGTAGGTCATGAGGTACTTCGGCATATTCCAGAGCAGTTTCAAGGCTAATTAATCCTTTAGCATATAGTTTTAAAATAGAAATATCGAATGATTGCATTCCTTCTGGTAGAAAACTTTCTATTTCTGCTTTCATTTTTTTGAATTCCATTTCCATTAAAAGTTCTTGCATTCTTGCGTTCATTATTAGAATCTCAACTATAGGTACCCTGCCTTTATTGTCTATCCTTGGTAATAATCTTTGACTGATAACTGCTATGAGGTTTGAAGATAGGTAGTTTACTATTTCTCTGTGTTCAGATTGGTCAAAAAATTGTAATATTCTGACTATTGCTTGGACGGTATTTGGGGAGTGTAGAGTGGTCAGTATAAGATGTCCGGTTTCTGCTAGTTGAAGGATGCTGGTTGCTGTTATTCTGTCTCTTGTTTCACCTACCATTACTATATCTGGTGTTTGTCTGACGACGCTTTTTAGGGCATCGGCAAAACTATTCGTGTCTATACCAACCTCCCTCTGAGATATATAGGACTTTTTGTCTTCTATTATATACTCGATTGGGTCTTCGATTGTCACGATATGTTTTCTGTAGTTTTGATTGACAAAATCAAGCATGGAGGCTAGAGTGGTTGACTTACCTGTTCCAGTGGGTCCACAGACAATAACCAATCCCCTTTTGTATAAAACAAATTTTTTCAAGATAGAAGGTAAATTCAAATCTTCAATGGTTGGTATAATAGAATTTATCCTTCTTATAACCAATGATACATATCCCTTGTTTTTATACAGGTTTATTCTGAACCTGTCTTTGAATTCCGGTATGGAGTATATTATATTCATTTCTGGGTTGGTTTCGAAGGATTTTCTTTGACTGGGCGTAGAGACGATATCTAGTATTTCTTCTGTGAAATTTGGTAGGATTTGTTCTGATAATTCTACGGGATATAGTTCTCCTTCAATCCTTAGGACTGGTTCGTGAAGAGGTTTGATGTACAGATCGGAAGCTTTATGCAAGACCATTGCTTTGAGTAGTTCATTGAAAATGACTTCTACTTTGGACACTAATTTTTTAGCCGGTGAGGGGATTTGAACCCCTGACCTGGTGATTACAAATCACCTGCTCTGCCGCTGAGCTACACCGGCTCCATAAATGTCACTTGAGTCTCTATAATTATTCTACATCAGTATTTCATATACCTCTATACCTGAGCCCTATACTCTTTCTGAACTGAGTATATTGACTTTTTCAGTGATTCGATGATAAAGTCAATTTGTTCTGTATTTATAATTAGCGGTGGAGCTATGTAGGTTCTATCTACAGAAGCACGGGCTAAGTAAACACCGTTCTTTAACAATTCCCTTTCTATCCTAGAAGCTACCCAAAATTTAGAAGGAATGTTCTTTTTGGTCTTCTTGTCATCAACATATTCTATAGACCAGTGTAATCCGATTCCCCTTATATCCCCCACAATATCAAACTCATACAATTCCTGGATTTTTTTAGATATATACTCTCCCATTAGTCTTGCGTTTTCGTACAGTTTTTCATTTTGGATTATTTTTATATTTTGAATGGAAGCTGCGGCTGCCACGGGGTGTCCTCCAAAAGTAAACCCATGGACAAACATCCAATCCTTGAAAACATCGGATATTTTCTTTGATACTGCTGTAGCTCCTAAAGGAGCATAACCACTGGTTATTCCTTTCCCAAAAACAAACATATCTGGAATTATGTCTGTATGTTCATAAGCAAAGAACTTACCAGTTCTTCCAAAACCATTATTAACTTCATCAAATATCAATAGAATATCATACTTATCACAAAGTTGTCTTATTCTTGAGTAGTAAGATTTCATATCGGGAGGATAGACGGATCCGAGAGCTGACATGACTGGTTCGACTATAACAGCAGCAATAGTTTTGGGTCCTTCGTTTTCTACCAATCTTTCAAAATCATCAGCACATCTCAGATTACACTCTGGAAACTTCTGGTTAAACGGACATCTATAGCAGTATGGCACTTCAAAATGAATGAATCCAGGAACCAAAGGTTCAAAAAAGTTTCTATTCTGTCTTATTCCCGATACACTTAGAGCTCCATAAGTTACCCCATGATAAGAATTCCATCTACCGACAATTTTGTATTTTTGGGGATTACCAGTGATGTAGTGATATTGTCTTGCTAATTTTATTGCAGTTTCTATGGCTTCACTACCGCTACCCGAGAAAAACACAGACTCAACAGGTAAGATAGAACAAATTAGATCAGCTAATTCCAAAGCTTTTTCATGATGATATCCCCCGAAAAGAGAAACATAATTTATTTTGTTCATTTGTTCTATCATGGCATTTATAATTTCTTCTCTTCCGTGACCGACGTTTACTACCCACAGAATAGACATTGCATCGATATATTTATTTCCATCAATATCCCATAGGTATACTCCTTTTCCGCGAGTAATTATCCTTGGTCCGTATTTTTGAATTTCTTTCCAGATAGCGAAGTGTGGTATAAGCCTTTTGGAAGCTATTTCGTGAAGTTTTTCCTTATTCATAATTCTCCTCTCCTCACATCCGTTTTTAGGAATATCCCTTGTTTTGACATCGTCAAATAAAAACCTTCCGATATAATGTTATATAGGACGAGAGATAAGATTGGTAAAATCTCGTTTATTTTTATCATTTCATCCGGAGAGAAATTCTCAAGTACATACTGTTTATAGTTTTTATCGCTAGGTCTGGATATTCCTACTCTTACTCTGGCAAAATCTTTTCCGATATGATCTATAATAGATCTAATTCCATTATGTCCTCCATCTCCTCCGTTAACTCTCAATTTAAACTTACCGAGATCTATGTCCATATCATCGCTAATCACAACCAGATTATTCTTTGTATCGTTTATCTTATAGTAATCGACTATCTGTTTGATAGCTATTCCAGAAAGATTCATAAAAGTCAAAGGGAAAACACATAGAACAATATTTTGATCTATAAAGAACTCATGTATAATACTGTTAAATTTGTAATCATCTTTTCTGAAGTTTGTTTTTTTGCTAAGAGTATTTAGGAAGTATTCCAGAACCATAAAACCTATGTTATGTCTTGTATTTTTATACCTTTTTCCGGGATTCCCCAAACCGACAAAGAGAATTCTATTACTCAAAACCTACACTCCCGTTTCTTACCATTTTCTGTATCATAGATTTTATCTTCAACTTGATCTTTTCACTATAGGTACTCTTGTACTTTATAAAGTACAAAAGATTTTCGTAATAGTTGTTTCTATCAAATATATCTAAACACAGTAATACAATATTTTCATCAAAAACATGTTTACAAAAATCAGATATGTTCTTTAAATTATCTTGAGATAGAGTCAATTCGATTTCTGACAAGAAATAGAGAATTTGAATGGAAAGTCTAGGCTTATCTGGATCAAGATATCCAATAAGTGTATCTATAAAGTCCCTGTTATCTTCGAAAAATTTAGAAAAATTTTCCTGCAATTTATATTCTCGCAGTAAACTGAGAATAAATGATAGAAAATAATCTTTACTCCTTACATTTTTAAAAATTTCTATGAGGAAATTATGAAGATCGAATTTAAACCACCAATTTTCCTCGGCTTCAATAGTTGGTGTATACTCTACTTTTGTTAACAAAAATTTGACGAGGATAACAAAGACAGTACAATAAGCAAGCGTTTCTGACTTTTCTTCATCATCTACAACTTCATGAAAACATTTTATAAGATCTATCGTTTTAAAAAATATGGTATTATAATAATTTACAAAGATTGAGATAACCTTTGGAATTTCCTGACCGATATAATAAGAGATACTAGATTCTATTAAGCTTCTGTAAAGTGTAGAAAGTAAAGAATACTTGAAATTTCCATGGGTTCTTATAACTTCTTGTATTTCATCAAAAATATAATCAAGAATAGCGGAATTACCTTTGTAATTATTTAGCAAAGAGAGTATGATAACAAAAGTCTTAAACCTAACCGATAATGGGATTACTGTTTGTTTTAAGAAATCGAGTAGTAGGTCCACAAAACCAACTACTTTAAATTTTTCCAAATAGTTCAAGTATACCATTATGTTTTCGTAGTCTTTCTCAATTTTTAGGTATTTAGTAACATCAGGGACTAACTCATTGGTATTGAGTAATAATGCAAGATTTACAACGTATCTTCTTACAACCGGATCATTGGAATAGATGTTATCAAATATTTTTTTCTGGATCATTTTGAAGTTACTTAAAAACAGATCCTTCTGGTTGTTATCTAGACGAGGATATAGACTGATTATTTCCTTTATGACCATTATGAGTTTATAGTTATCCTTTTTGGATATAGAGTTTTGCCATTCGGTGATTTTCTTTTTTATTTGTAGTATATCCATTTTTTTTTCGGAGGGAGGGGGATTCGAACCCCCGGTGGGGTTTGGACCCCACAACGGTTTTCGAGACCGCCGCTTTCGACCGCTCAGCCATCCCTCCTCAAAACAATCTCATCTGTCTTTCATCTACTTCCCTCAAAATACTTACAAATCCATATTTCTTTAAGAAATCTATGAACTCTTTTTTTCTGTACCAAGACAAGTCAATCTTCATTTCCTCAAGTTGAATATCAATCTTATCTGAATAATCCTTAAGTGATATTACTTCTAGGTTTTGATTAAACTTGAGTAGTTGTTCTGGTGTTAAAAACTTGTAAAAATCTTCAATTGAAGAGATATTTTTTATAAATTGGGTTGCTTTTTTTGGACCTATACCTTTAATTCCCTCTATATTATCAGAATTATCACCTACCATAGCCTTGTAATATTTATAAAAGCTACTACTGAAACCATATTTTTTTTGGAATGTATTTTGATCATAAACATCGATTTCAGTAATTCCTTTTCTCATGATCAATACGGTAACGTTCTTTTCTAGAAGTTGCAACAAATCTTTGTCGCCAGTAAGAATAAAAATATTAAGCTTTTCTTTGAATAAGTTAGTTAAAGAACAAATTATATCGTCTGCTTCTGTATTTTCTAGACCAAAGACTTTAAACCCTGCAGATTTTGAGAACTCGTAAAAAACCGGAATTTGCTGTCTGAAACCGTTAGGTTGAGGTTTTCTATTGAGTTTATAAGTCTGAATCACCTTATTCCTTCCAGATTTTCCTTTGTCAACACAAAAAACCAAATACTGTGGTTTATAGGTTTTGGTTAATTTTATCATTAACTTTGACAAACCGTATATAGAGTTTAGTTGAATTCCGTTATGAGAGAGCTCTGGCAAAGCAAAAAATAACCTGTACAGAACACTATACGTATCAACCAGAAATAACATCAGATAATTAATCTGTATATTTTTTGCAGATTTCTGTATCTTTCGTTGTAACCCAATCCGTAGCCCACCAGATAGTAGTCATTTGGTATTTCGAAGAAATAGAAGTCTGGTTTTTTGTGTGTTTCCTGTTTACATATTAGAGAAACTGTTTTTATCTCGGAAGCCCCTCTTATTTTGAGATAATTTTCAATAAAGCTCAATTCATATCCGGTTCTGGTTAAAACAGAACATACAATCACTTTTCTATTCTTTACCGGTAAGAAAATATCTTTCTCTATAGCAAGTTCTCTGTTATCAGGGTTAACATTTTTAAGGAAAATATAATCAAAGATAAGATCGTAGTCGTATAGTTTTTTTGATAAGTCAACCGAAAAATGAATTCCCTCCTTCAGAATTGTTATAAAATGAACCTCTTCATTGATACTTGAAAGGTATACCTTAATATCTAAGTATATTTTTTGTAGAGCTTCGGTTATACTTTTTTCATCGAATAGTAGCTCCATTTTCTTCTCTACTTTTCTCATTTGTTATAATATTCTTCATCCCCTTAGATATTTCCTATAAAAGGTCCGAAATAGATCAGGTTGAAAATAATATTGTACAGTAAAGGAGGTAGATATGTTGAGAACTACCAAAACTGAAACATATAACAAGCTTCTGAAAATTAGTCAAAGGATAGCACATTATGAAGGTATACTGAATTTATTGTATTGGGATGATAGAGTTTGTATGAATCCTCAAGCAGCCCCTTACAGAGGAAAACAAATAGCACTAATCACAGAGTATATCCATAAACTAAAGACATCAAAATATTATGCAAAACTTGTAGAATCACTCGACCCAGAAGATTATGAAAAATATAGTCCTGAATGGGTAAACGTAAAGTGGTGGAAATTTGAATATGAAAGGAATAAAAAAATACCTGCAAAGCTAATATCGAGACTTTCTGAAATAATTCCTCAATCCCTACAAGCTTGGGAAAAAGCAAAAAAAGAAAAAAAATTTAAAATACTCTATCCATATCTAAAAAAAATAATAGAAATCAACAAAGAAATGATTCAAAGATGGGGATATGATTATGAACCCTACGAAGCTCTTCTAAAAGGATACGAAGTAGATATAACCCCACAGGAAATAGAACAGATATTTACAGAACTAAAAAAGAAACTAATAGATCTTATAAACAGATACAAGAATAAAATCGAGACAAAGGTAAACCTTAGAAATATTAGGTTTGACGAAAGAGAAATGGAAAGGTTTTGTAAGTTACTGGTAAAAAAGATTAGCAATTTGGAGATTAGGTTGGATCCCACTTCTCATCCATTCGCCACTACAATATCGCCGTTTGACGTAAGAATAACCACAAGATATAATAACCTGGAAAGTGCCGTATTTGGTACTTTGCATGAACTCGGCCACGCACTGTATGACTACTACTTACCAGCAGACAAATACTTCGGACAACCAATATCCTCAAGTGTCTCTTTAAGTATTCACGAATCACAATCCAGATTTTTCGAGAATATAATTGGAAGAAGTTACTCTTTCTGGAAGTATTTTTACGGAGAGCTTTCATCTGTAGCTACAGAACTTAAAAGCATACCCATCGAAGAATTCGTCAAATCCATAAATAAACTAGAACTACAGCCAATAAGGACAGAAGCCGATGAAACTACCTATAATCTACACATAATCATTAGATTCGAAATCGAAAGAAAAATTTTTAATCAAAATCTCAATATCGGTGAATTACCAGAAGTATGGAACGAATTGTTTAAGGAGTATTTTGGTTATTATCCTAAAGATGATAGCGAGGGAATACTACAAGATATACATTGGGCAGAATCCTTATTCGGATACTTTCCAACTTACACCCTAGGAAACTTAATATCAGCACAAATATATAACACCGTTCAAAAAGAGCTAGATATAAAAGAAATAGAGCAAGGAGAATACAAACACCTAATCGGTTTCCTAAAAGAGAAAATATATGAATTAGGGAGAACGTATACTACTCAAGAGTTAGTTCAAAAAGTTACGAATGAAAAAATAAATCCCAACCATTTTCTGAACTATTTGGAAAACAAGCTTCAATCACTATGCTGAAATATCATTACGAAAGAATTTCAATATTTTAAATTGATCTGTAAAGTTAGTAAGTTGATTTCTGTAAAGATGGTAGCTAGTTTAATCTCCCTAAAAATTTGCAACATATAATATCTAAAGTCTTTGTGTATCAATTATTCCATGATTTTTTTGAGAAACATGGTCAGTATTTGAGCTTAAATTTTTAGCTTGTTAGAGAGCAAAACGGAGGACATTTCAGTTCCACTGCTTATAGCCTTTCGAGAAAGAACTTCACCACCGAATAATTTCTTACTTATTTTATCTGCTAAATCCTCAAAACTACTTATCCAAAAATCTTTATATTTTTCAGGAACACTTACTGCGTTGATATTGTATAAATACAATAAAACTTTAATACTTTTGCCATCAAAACTAAAAGTTTTGGGTTCACTATTTTCCATAAAAATACCTTTAAATCCATCTATTCTTCTATATGCTGAAGAGAATTCGGTGCTTTTAGGATCGATAAATAAAATAATATATTGCTCACCTTTACATAGCCAAAATATGAAATCTGGCTTAAATTTTGCCAATCTACAAGATGAATCAAAGTAAGGGATATAAATATCATCGGATGTCTCATCTACCTTTGAAAAATACCACCAATCAAAGCTTTTAAATATATTCTCTTCTTCACCTAAATATTCAATCAAATCTGAAATAAACTGTTTTTCGCTTGTGGTCTTAATTATGTGCCTAATGTAATCAACTCTTTCATTTTCTGCTACAATCAACGGTAAATAATAATGCTGCGATATATATCTCAACACTAATTCATCAGTTCTTATTTTCTTATTTTCACTTGGTTTGTTTTTAACATGTTCCTTGATTTCCTCAATTTTCGCTTTTATCTTCTGGGCTTTCTCTCTTGAAACTCTTATATGCTTAAAATGAACTATCTCGTCAGTTAATCCCCTGAAACCTTCCAATTCTTCTGAGTAGCTTTTCAAATTTCTTAAAGCTATCCTAAGTAAAATTTCTTCATCTCTTTTGTATCCATTGCCAGAAGTTATTTTGTAAAACTTGCTTTTATTAATATCATCAAAACTTTGAAATAGTTTGAAAACCTCTTTAGGCTCTATGTCATACTTAACTACTAGGATTTTTTTGCCTAAATACTCACAATAGCTTTTAAGAAGATTAAACTCTTCTTGAGTAAGTTCAAACTTGTTTCCTTTAAAATCTGAATGTTCTACTATTTTGTATTTTGGAACTAAAAGTTTTTCTTTTTGTATATTGGGATTTTGTATAAACTCACTTCCGATATGCTCGTCTGTATCTTCTTGGTTAAGTATTTCTATAATTTCGTATAGGTTTTGTGCTTTTGTTCCGAAAATGAACAGAGTTTCAAGTAAGTCAGCATACTGCTTTTTCTGATTGTAGGTTTCTGGGTCAACAACGCTTAATCTTTGCCTTTTCCCTTTTATTGGTTCAATCCTTATGCCACGCCCCATTGATTGCAAAACAAACTTCCTTCCATCCTTACCCTTTCCAATGTTTATGTAAAGAATAACATTCGGTCTGTTACTATCCCATCCTTCGTAAAATGCCCTTGAACCTAAAAGAATGTTTATACTTGAGTTTTCAGGCTCGTTAAGATTTTTAAATAT
>JANXCV010000020.1 GCA_025059235.1 Candidatus Calescibacterium sp.
AGTCATGCCCGGGAGTCAGACTACGGGGGCTAAGCTCCGTGGTCAAGAGGGGAACAGCCCAGACCGTCGGCTAAGGTCCCCAAGTGCCGCCTAAGTGGGAAAGGATGTGGAGTCGCGATGACAGCCAGGAGGTTAGCTTAGAAGCAGCTATCCTTTAAAGAGTGCGTAACAGCTCACTGGTCGAGGCGACTCTGCGCCGACAATCCAACGGGGCTCAAGGCGGTCACCGAAGCCACGGAATCGAGACGAGCTGCGGCTCGTCCTCGGTTGGTAGGGGAGCATTCCGGTTGCCTGTGAAGCCGCACCGTGAGGGCGGATGGAGGCCCCGGAAGAGACTCTGCCGGCATAAGTAGCGATAACGCGGGTGAGAACCCCGCGCGCCGAAAGCCTAAGGTTTCCTCTGTGAAGTCAGTCTGCAGAGGGTTAGCCGGTGCCTAAGGCGATGCCGTAAGGCGTAGCCGAAGGGAAGCAGGTGAATAGTCCTGCGCCACCTTCCGTGCGCTAGGAGCCTGGGGGGACGCCGAAGGATAGGCCGGTCGGGTGATGGATGTCCCGATTCAACCCGGTAGGTGGAGGGGGTAGGCAAACCCGCTCCCTCGCTAACACCGAGAGGGGATGACGACCCCGTTAGGGGGAAAGCGGCCGAG
>JANXCV010000021.1 GCA_025059235.1 Candidatus Calescibacterium sp.
GTTTGACAAGCTGTAGTTTTACATATACTTCTGCGTTGTTTGGCTGTAGTTGAAGCTGTAAGTTGAGGAGCCTTTCTAAATTATGAATAGCTTTACTGTCTGAATTGAGCCAAGAGTTAACAAACCTTTGGGTTGTGTTTTCATTTATATTTGTGATTTGCATCAGATTGAAGTTAGATGATGTATTAAGCATTCCGTTGACCCAGTTTCTCAGAACTCCTTTTAACGTTTGTAATTCTTGTTTATAGAATTGTGTTTGTTGCTGTGTTTGCTGGTTTTGTTTTTGCTGAGTTTTTAATAGGTTTATTCTGGATGTTTGCGATTGTTGTATTTGATCTTTTTGTTGTTGTTCTTTTGGTGATTCTTCTGTTTGTGTTTTTTGATCTCTTTTTATTTCTTGTTGTATTGTTTTGGTATCCCTAGTTTGTTGGGGTTGTTGTTGCTTTTGTGTTTCTTGAGTTTTACCTGTAAATGACGCCTGCGTATTTTTTATTCTATTTACATTCGTACTGTCCATATTTATTTTACCTCACGATCAGATTCTTTTATTTTTTTTATAAATATATTTTAAATATATGTGAAAAAAATGTTAAATTTAATTTATTATTACTTTATTTCATTTTAT
>JANXCV010000022.1 GCA_025059235.1 Candidatus Calescibacterium sp.
TGGGGGGGTAATAGAGGGATTATTTTTTGTCTGTATTTCTTGAGATTTTTAGTGATATAGATAAATTGTATGAATATTAGCCAGTTTACCATTGTTATGAAGGCAGGAGGTAAAATGATTTGGTTGAGTAAGTAGTGTTTTATTGGTGTCTTATTTTTGAAAAAATATAAAAGAAGGGTTTTTATAATCTTTATGGAAGTTATATAGTGTATCGCGGGGTGGAGCAGAGGCAGCTCGTTGGGCTCATAACCCAAAGGTCGTGGGTTCGAATCCCACCCCCGCAACTTACCAGAATACTTTTTCCAATATTATCCCTTGTTTGTTAAAACTATCTCTAAAGTTTCTATGTCTTCAAGGTTAAAATGTTTCAGAGTTTTTAATTTAATTAGAATTATTTCAAAAGTGTTGATAAAAATCAATAGAAATTTCATAAAATTTTTGAGGAATTTTGAAAAGGGAAAAAGTGATATTTGTTAAATAAATAAAGTTAGAAGGTAAAGTGGGGAAGTTTAAGGAAGAAACGAGGGAAAGTCCTTAACACTCCACTAAGCCTTCTGAA
>JANXCV010000023.1 GCA_025059235.1 Candidatus Calescibacterium sp.
GGCCTCACCTTAGGGGCCGACTAACCCTGAGACGACGAACGTAGCTCAGGAACCCTTAGACTTTCGGCGCGAAGGATTCTCACCTTCGTTCTCGCTACTTATGCCAACATTTGCTCTTCTGCACGCTCCAGCACACCTCGCGGTGCACCTTCACTGCAGTGCAGAATGCTCCCCTACCACTCTGCCGGTTGGCAGAGTCCGCAGCTTCGGTGGGACGCTTGCAGTCCCGAGAATTGTCGGCGCCTCGCCGCTCGACCAGTGAGCTATTACGCACTCTTTGAATGATAGCTGCTTCTAAGCTAACATCCTGGCTGTCTGGGCAGCGAGACATCCTTTCTCTGTTAGCGTCCACTTGGGGACCTTAGCTGGCGGTCTGGGTTGTTTCCCTCTCGGCGACGAAGCTTATCCCTCGCCGCCTCACTCCCGTGCGTTGTATGGCCGGAATTTGCAGTTTATCTGGGGTCGGTACCGTTGTGACGGCCCTAGCCCAATCAGAGCCCTACCTCCGGCATACCTACACGAGGCTGTTCCTAAAAACATTTCGGGGAGT
>JANXCV010000024.1 GCA_025059235.1 Candidatus Calescibacterium sp.
AATCAGGATCATCAAGATTAGCTAGGACTGGTAACCCTGAAGCCATCCCTTCTATTCCATTTAATCCATATCCTGGTATGATAAACTGTTCTGCTAATATATCAGCTTCTTGCATTATTTCCCTGACTATATCATTTTGAACTTTTTCTAAAAGGATTAGTTCTATTTTTAATCCCTCTTCTTTTAGTTCTTCTACTGTTTTTATAAGAAATTCTGTTCCTTTTAATCCTCTGTGGTTAGGAGAATGTACTACTTTTACTGGTTCATTTATTCCATTGGCTTTTGAATAGTTTTTCTTTGTTTTCCAAGTGTTAGTATCAATTACTACAAATTGTGGTGTGCATACATCCCATCTTGGGAAACCATCTAACCTCATTAATCCCGTAACCACTATGTCACTATGCTTTGACCACCAAAAAACTCTTTGTTCTATTTCTTTTTCATATTTTGCAAATTCTGGATAATTTATAAGTAAAGCATTTTGCACATTTTTATTTTTTATTTTGCTATACATATATGAATCTGATCCATATGGGAGTGTTATAATTT
>JANXCV010000025.1 GCA_025059235.1 Candidatus Calescibacterium sp.
TACGGACAGACCGATAGCGCATAGTACCGCGAGGGAAAGGTGAAAAGAACCCCGGAAGGGGAGTGAAATAGAACCTGAAACCCCGGATCTACAAGCCAGTGGAAGGGTCTTCATGGCCCGACTGCGTGCCTTTTGCAGAATGAGCCAGGGAGTTGTCCTCAGCGGCAAGGTTAAGCCGTCAGGCGAAGCCGGAGCGAAAGCGAGTCCGAACAGGGCGCACAGTCGCTGGGGGCAGGCGCGAAGCGGAACGATCTACCCATGTCCAGGGTGAAGGACGGGTAACGCCGTCTGGAGGCCCGAACGGGTCGGTGCTGCAAAACCGTCCGATGAGGTGTGGGTAGCGGTGAAAAGCCAATCGCGTTCCGTGATAGCTCGTTCTCCCCGAAATAGGTCGACGCCTAGCGTCATACGGTCCTTCCCGGAGGTAGAGCCACTGGTTGGGCTAGGGCCTCGAAAGGGGTACCGAACCCTGCCAAACTCCGAATGCCGGGATAGGTAGTGTGGCAGTCAGTCCCCGGGGGATAAGCTCCGGTGGACAAGAGG
>JANXCV010000026.1 GCA_025059235.1 Candidatus Calescibacterium sp.
TTATTTTTACATAGCCAGAATATAAAATCAGGCTTGAATTTTGCCCACCGGCAAATAGATTTGTCAAAATAAGGAATATAAATTTCATCTAAGGTCTCATCTATTTTTGAAAAATACCACCAATCAAAGCTTCTAAATAGGTTGTCTTCATAGCTTAAATATTCTATTAAGTCAGAGATAAATTTTTTCTCACTTGTAGTCTTAATTACGTGCTTAATATAGTCAACTTTTTCATCCTCTGCTACAACTAAAGGCAAATAGTAGTGTTGTGATACGTATCTTAACGTTAAATCGTCAATTTCTATTTTTTTACTTCTACCCGTTTTAACTTCTTTGATTTTTCCTTTTATTTTTTCTGCTTTCTCTTTTGAGATTCTTATGTGCTTGAAATGAACTATTTCATTGGTCAACTTCTCAAAGCCTTCTAATTGTTCTGTATAGCTTTTTAAATTCCTCAAAGCTATTCTCAATAAAACTTCTACGTCCCTTTTATAACTATTAACATGTGTTATTTTATAAAACTTGTTTTTATTATCATC
>JANXCV010000027.1 GCA_025059235.1 Candidatus Calescibacterium sp.
TAATACCAACATACATGAACTATTACGAGCAAAAAGAGCAAGAGTTGCTACTTGGCAAAAGTAAACACATTATTTATGAAATAGAAAACAAATAAACTCCGAGATTTTCGGAAAGGAGAAGATAAACATGGCAAATCCCAAATTTAAACTGTCAAGATCCAGGGTAAGGCACAGAAGGAGTAATAGTGAAAAAATAGATTTACAAAGATACCCTAACTACTCAAAGTCTGTATGTATAAACTGTGGCCACCCAAAACTATCACATTTTGTCTGTCAATTCTGTGGATACTATGGAGATACAAAAATAATAGAACCCAAACTAACAAGAAAATATATTAGGTCCATCTACTACAAAAAGAACTACGAACATACGTAATTCTAATGAACAATATCATACTAGTCCATTAGCCTATTGAGATAACAAAAACTCAAGAAGCTAGCAGAACACTCTTTTTCCAAATTAGTAAAAGCAGTTGTTGATATTGAAAAAGAAAATGGTAAAAGGTATATTGAAAATCTAGAAATTAGAGAGA
>JANXCV010000028.1 GCA_025059235.1 Candidatus Calescibacterium sp.
GATTGAAAAGAGTAATATACTCTTAATAGGACCAACAGGAACAGGAAAAACATTGATTGCTCGAACCCTTTCAAAAATCCTAAATGTACCAATTGCTTTATATGATGCTACACCTTTAACAGAAGCAGGTTATGTTGGTGAAGATGTGGAGAATATACTTTTAAGATTGATTCAAGCAGCAAACTATGATGTAAAAAAAGCAGAGATTGGAATAGTTTATCTTGATGAAGTGGATAAACTTGCAAGAAAGAGCGATTCTCCTTCACTTGTAAGGGATGTGTCAGGTGAAGGTGTTCAACAAGCTCTTTTAAGAATTCTTGAAGGGGGAGTTGCAAATGTTCCACCCTATGGTGGGAGAAAGCACCCAGAAGGACCTTATATTCAGATAGAGACAAAAAATATCCTCTTTATATGTGGAGGAACATTTGAAGGACTTAATGAGATAATAAGGAAAAAAAGAGGAAAAAAAGTAGGGTTTGCTAAGGAAGAAGAAGAGGAGGCGGATGTTAAGATTCTTCCTGAAGATTTG
>JANXCV010000029.1 GCA_025059235.1 Candidatus Calescibacterium sp.
AATATCTTTCCCAATGAATTTGGGAGCCTAACACATAGAGGCTCATCAGGATTATCAAAATTATAGATATATAACCAATCATCGGGAGCTGATTTACTTTTGGCTATATCTGCAAGTATTTGCTCAATTATTGTCCTTTTACCAAGTCCAAAAGAACCAGCAGCATAAACATTATATTTCTCTTTTTTTATGGAAACAACAAATTTCAAAGTCTCAACAGCTCTATCTTGACCAACAAACTTAACATCATTCTTCTTAGAGTAATAACTATCAACAACTTTTTTTATAAAACTTTCTGAGTAAAGGGTATTCTTTAATTTAACATTCTTTTTCGATAAATTCATATTTAAATCAATTCTACAGTTATAAAAAAAAACCTTGTTATTTCTCGTATTCTTCTAAAAAACCTTTTATATAAGAAAATCTAAGAGATTTATTAGCAAAATTTCTATTAAAATTCTTATTGTATGAGTACAGAAGTTTCCAAATTGGAAAAAACGGGAAAAAACCTGTTCTCAATTT
>JANXCV010000002.1 GCA_025059235.1 Candidatus Calescibacterium sp.
CTTAGGGGTAAGTATACAAGAATTATCCTTTTATTTTGAGAATATAAAAGCTAGTCTGGGCAATATAGACTTCTTTGCTTTCGTATTTTTTATTTATAAAAGACCGCAAATATTAAATAACCTCAGGATGATAAACCTTAACATGAACATGTCTAATTGGGGAACGAGTTATAAGGTATCTGGGGGTGGATCTTACGGGTCAACACCCGTTAGTTCAGTTCCAGGTTCTGGTGGCTCTTCTTCTAGCTCTTCTTCCAGAGCTCTGGGAGATGCATTTTTAACAGCTTTTTCTCCACAAGAATTGGCACAACTGAAAGATGGACAAAAAATAGACCTAAAAAATGGGGTAATTAATAGCATAGATTCTCTTAAACAATTTGATAAAAAATAATGACGGTAGATTAACAGGGGATGAATTGAAAGATTTGCAAGTAGCAGTCGATAAAAATATGGAAAGATAGAGCAAGGGGAACTGGCCAAAGCCCTGGAAGCAGGGGTAAAAGAAATAGACCTTATAAGACCTTAACTACTAATGATGGAAAACAACTGGGATTGAATGAAGGGATGGTTAATGTAGGAACTAATGGACAAAATGATAACCAAAATGCTGTTACCGTTGACGTAGATAAAACAGGTGGCCAAAGCAAAGACAGCGATAACAGGCTAGAGTCAGCTTCCTCGCCTAATTTGGGTAGTTCCAGCTCAATCTACGACTTCTGAGGGATCTTCCGAAAGTTCTGGCGGATCTTCTACAGGTTCTTCTGAGGGATCTTCTTCAGAATCTAGCGGCTCTAGTTCAGGTTCCTCAGAGGGGTCCTCCTCGGGTTCTTCAGAGGGATCTTCTTGAGGTTATATATAGCCACCATAATATAAGAGAAGAACGGAGCTAGCTAGCTAAGATTCTCAGACCGAGAGGACAATTTCTGCCCCAACCTCCTATCATCCTTTATATCTTTTATTTTTTAGATTTATCTTCTATCTTTTAAGTTTACCTTTCAACCTTCCAATTCTTGGGTCTTCACTTATGTTTATTTTTCTTAAGTTTTTGATTTTGAATATAAAAGTTTTATTCTTTTGTTGCCAAAGATATTTTTTCTATACATAGATGTATATCTGCAAGAATTGAGCTTATCTTATCTATTTCTTCTACGCTATAATTTTTCAGTTCTTCCATCTTTTCCAAAATTTTCTCTATCATTTCTATTGAGTTTAATTTGATTTTGAGATAGGTAGGTATGTTTTCGTAGGTATTAATTTTATCCATTATTTTTATAAGGTTGGAATTACTCAGATTTAGGGAATTCTTTATTCCATTTATAGCTATATCTATTAATTCCTCAAATAATTTTTGGTCCCTTATGACTGTTGCCTGAAATAGGGTTTTAATAAAAGATATATTTGTTATTAGATCTACAAAGACAGTTTTACATTTTGTGCATTGATTGTTAGACAAATGATTACTGCATATTGGACATTTTAGTTGTATATTCAATTTCAGTAATTTTATTTGATCATATATTTGTCTGAGTTCTATATAAAGATCCTTTACTTTGGAAAACTCATCTAAATTATAAATAATTTCTGTTATTATATTTGAAGTGTTTTCTTTTAGGAAGTTTAGATCTTCTTTTTGTATATATTCTAAGCTTGAGAGTATTTCAAGTTCTATATCTAAAAATAGCCATTCTATAAATTCTCTTTCTATTACTTTATAATTCAGATAATCAGATAGAAAGTAATCTATAGGTATTAGGTTCTCCAATTTTCTTAGAAAATCTATTTTATCTTCAACAATATATGGTTTATCTGCAGTTTTTATTGCATTGTACATATTCCACACAGAAATTTTTATTTGATTAAATGAATTTGATAGTATTTTAAGGATATTTGAATTTTCATTTTTATCATTATCTGTTGTTATAAGTTCAATTTCTGACTTTCCTCTTTTTAAGTATATGGATTGATCTATAACAATTATTTTTGATAATATACGTTCAAATATTTCTATCAGTTTGTTTATTTGGTAGGTTTCTTCCTTATCTATACTTACAAAATTTTCAATATTTCTATTCATATATTCTTTTAAATTTTCGATCTTTTTTACTATTGATTCTAATATTAATGGTATTTCCTGTGTAATTGATTCTACATCTTTCGTATTTAATAGATCAATGATTACATCTATTTCATTTGCAAACACATTTTGTTTTATGTTTATTTGGTAATATAAAGAAATTGTTGTTGGAGAGTCTGAATTGAGGTTATATATTTCATTCACTACCTTAGTGCATATTGGGGGTAACAAATCTAGGATAAAGAGAGTAAAATTAGGGTTCATTGTAAGGAGCTGGCGGGGAAGGATTCGAACCCTCGCCACGGGATCCAAAGTCCCATGTCCTACCACTAGACGACCCGCCAATCTACTTATATAATACTTTAAAGTATCCCTAATATCCTTCCAATAGTTATTCTTGGTAACTTATTATCTTTTCTGCCAGATAATCAATATCTATCCTACTCTTTTTAATCTCGCCGTATAAGTATTCTTGATTATTTATTTTATTTTCTAACGATTTCAGATTTAAAAGTAACTCTGAAATTTCTTTCTCACGTGCAGATATTTCTTGCATTGCTTGTTTTACAAATTCATTATTCTCTATTTGATCAATCATTTTTGAAAGTATATCTTTTATTTCTATCATTTTTGAGTTTATTGTATCTATGTAGTATTCGATATCTATTAGTAAGGGTATTTGAATTTTCGATGATTCTAGGGTTATTTCAATTTCTTCTATCCAGTTTTGTATTGCTATTCTTGCTAGTTTTACCTTACTTATTTCTATTAGTGTTGATAGTTGGTTATAAAAGGGTGTATTTTCTTTATATGCAAAAGAGTATTCTAGTCACAGTTTGTACAAATGTTTTCGTTCATGATTTCTAGGCAAAGTATACATCTATACATTTGCTCTTCCAAAACTCATATTTACACTGTTATTATACTGAGACAGATAAAGTAGGAGTATACCTAGGTATATTTGCAAGATGTCATTTTGTGTTATTGGGTACTGAATATGTCCTCCTTCTTCTCCAACGGCGAGAGTAGTATAATTGTCGCAAGGAGGAGTTATTTTTTCGCCCTCCTCTCCTACCATTGCAGTGGAAACTATTATATCTTCAGGTTTTCTATTTTCTCCTTCTTCTCCAACAGCAAGAGTGGTAACTTCTCTTGGTTGGTAAACTGGCAATGGCTGAGGTCGAGGTCCAGGTAGCCTTACTTCTCCTTCCTCTCCAACTGCAAGTGTAGTATATCTTTTTATTTCCATTTTTACCACTCCTTCCTTAATTTTTTAGTTTTGCCTAAATATAATATATCCAAATTGGCTATGAATAAAATAATACACTCGATGATTTTTACAATTTTTTTAATAATGCTTTAGTTATATATAAAATCTTAGAATTCTTTGAATTTCTTGTATATAGTTGCTTTGATTAGTTTTTATCTTTATTTCACTTTCTAGAAATGAAGATATTAATGAATTTATTGAATATCCCTTATGTTTAACCAAATAATCTAATTTTCTTACTATTTTCATTAGTATTGAAACTCTATAGGTGTTCATCTTTAGATTATTTGATATAGTTTTGGTATTTTCTCCTACTTTCAGGTATTCATTATATATTCTTATTACTGCTACTATTTGTGAAAATATTAGTCCCCATACTTCTTGCATATTTTCATTCAGATTTACTTCGTTCAGATAACTCAAAAGTAATTCATATCTCTTTCTTAATTTTTCTAATTCTGAGCTATCTGAAAATAAGATTTCTAGAAATATGTTTACAATCGTAAACAGATTTATATCTTTATATTGGGAGACTATAAAATCTAGCATTTCTTCTTGGATATCTAGTATTTTACCGTCATACATGAAAATTATTTCATCTAGTATCCTTTCTGCAATTAGGAAATCATTATTTGTTTTCTTTAGTATAATTTTCACCTTTTCGGTTATATTTTCACTAATGCTTATATTATATTTTTTCAGTACTAATTTTGTAAAGTTTTCTATCTGATCTTTTCTTAGTTCAATTTTAGAGGTATCAATTAATTTAAAGTTGTTCTTTAGGTAGCTTTGTATCTTTTCATCTCTTATAGAATTTAGATTATTGTCTAGGTTGATGATCATATTTGAGTTTTTTGTTTTTTCTAGTAGTTCTAGTATTCTTCTTGAGGGATAATCTTCTAATAGCTTTTCAAAGCTTTGCAAGATGAAAACGAAATTCCTTGTAAATAGATTTTGTTGGGTTAGTATTTCTTCGATATTTTTAAGTGTATGTTCTTGGCAATTAATCTTCTTTATTGGGTTATTTTTTATTATATCTATGTCTTGTAGTATGGGACCTACTATTATATATCTCATCCCACTATTAGAATTTGATGAAAAATGGAAATGATTACTTTAGAAATGTTGGGATTCTTCAAGATAACGGAATTAAACGAATTTACTGAATCTGGATCATTTTGAAGATTGTCATACAAGTCTTCTATTATTGTCGGATTTAACTCTGTCAGAAAAAGTGAAATGGAATCTTTAAGAGACCAATAAATATATGAACTGATGTTATTCGAATGTTGATTTTCCAGTATCTGCATCGAAATTCTTTCTAGTTCAGAGTATTTTATGGGTAAATCTTTTTTCAAGAATTCGTAAGTCAGAAGTTCTTTGATTTTTCTTAATCCAAAACCTATCCTTCTATATTTTAAAAATCCTGATTTGTTATGTATCCATACTATCGAATTAACTTCTGCTATGTATATATTAATCATTTTTGTCCAAAATTTATTGAAAAATTCCCAGAAATTGATGGCTTTAAATTTGTACCTCCAGTATTTCATTGTCTCCGACAAGAAACTCTCTTGATTCTTAAAGTACACAGAATTTTCCTCCATAAAATTTATCCAAAGTACTCTATCAACATTCTTAAGAAGATAATAAAAATCTCTTATTTCAAAAAAGTAGGGTATGTTATATTTTATGTAGTCATCATATAGTGATGGATCGTATATCTTTTCTAAGTTGCCTGCAAAAATAAATTCCATAATTTTATAAAAATCTCTATAGGATTGAATTATATTGTTTTCTACCATTCTTTTTACGGTGTAATCATATCTAGGATATCTGTTTTGTATTTGTTCTGGATAGTTGGGAATCCTGCGTGATTGCTTCAGTATTATATACTGTAGAAAAGAATATGGGCCAAAACTTACTATATCGTCTTTTTTATTCAACGTCAAATAAGCAGGGATAATGAATGTTTTCAGTATTTTGTTCCCTTCGGCAAATATGAAGAAAATATTTTGATTTCCTATTTTTAGCAAAAGATCCATAATTAGTTAGAAAAGTTTTTTAGAAATTCCAGAGCACTGATTGCACATCCTCTAAGTTTAACTTTTCCTGCTCTACCTAACAATACCACATACGGAGCTTTTCTACCACACTTACAACCAAAGCTTATATATCCTACATCTGAGGAAATTACAAAAGCTATTGTGTAGCTTGTTGCATACGGCGTCATAAAAGATAACAACCCTACTTCGTCATAATTATTGAATTCTCTCTTTAAAGGATTAAACGTTCTTACTCTTGAGTATCTCGGAATATGTTTGTTATGGTACTCACATTCTACATAAGGTATCCCATGTTCTACCATTCCATAAAGGTCTCTGATTTCTCTGATTCCAAGATACTCATACACTAGTTCTCTGAACTCTTGGACAGATATTTCTTGCTTATGTGTTTTCCAACCTCCTCCAGGCAATACTACACCATCAAAATTGAATTTTATATTCCTTCTCTGTAATTCCTTTATCGTGTAATAGATGTATGAGGGAAATCCTAAAATTCTTAGTTTCAATCCATCATTCTGGAATTCAAATAGTTTTTGTATTGTTCCTTCTAAATCAAAGAAGAAAGAACTACCTTTCTTTTTTAGAACAAAAAACTTTTTGTTTATTTTTGGAGCCAATTCGGATAGCAGAACATCTGAAAAAGCTGTGCCTAAGCTCAGATCCTCATACGTAAAAAACAGATAGTTATATTTACTAGACAAATCAACTAGACCATAATCACCGTAAATCTTGAAAACTATTTTTCTTATCCTTTCTAACGTGACTTTATCCAGAACCATTCTCGATGGCTTATTGCTAGTACCAGAAGAAAATATTTCTACTTGGATATCGTTTGTTATTTGAAAGTCAGCTTCACCTATAAATTCCTTGAGTACGAAAACACTTATGAATAATCTCTGATCCCAAAGATCAGATATCGATTCTGGATTATTCAATCCCTTAAACTTTATATATTCCCTGTAGAATTTTGACTTTTGATATTGAAGTAAAAATGATTCTGTCATTGACGCTTCAAAAAGTTTATCATCATAATAATCATAATCGAACGGTTTTGAGTCTATTAGTTTATCTGTACAATTCATTTTTTCTTATTTTGTTCTTTCTTTTGCGGATTATACTTCTGAGCTTCCTCTATTTTTGTTTTTGCTACTATACTATCAGGTAGGATTTTAAGTATCTCTTGATAATACCATATCGCTTTTTCTTTGTCATTTTTTATGTATAGATAGATATCTCCGATTCTTACTAAACTAATAAATCCTTGTCCTATAAGAAATGGATCATATTTTGATGCCAACGAATATGCTTCTATTGCTTTGTCTATTTCATTACTCTTTTCATAAGCAAACCCTAATTGATATAAAAGATCGGGATACTCTATATGTGTATAGTTCTTTAACTTTGATATCGTTTGTTGGTAGTTACCTAGTTTGTTTTGTATTTTTGCATAATACTCTAGGGTTATGGGATCGTAGTTTTTTATGTTCATGGCTTTGGTTATCATTGAAATTGTTCTTTCGTTCAATTTTTTCTCAAAGTAAGCTATCGCTAAACCAGTATATATGCTTGAAAAACTAATCGGGAAAAATAAACTCTTCCTAAAATTATTTATACTCTCATCTAAATATGAATTTCCTTCATCTGTAGAAAAATATAGAAACATGTTTGAATAACCCATGAGGATCGTCAATATTTGGTATTCTCTTTGTGCTTCCAATATTTCTCCCTTCGTAGAATAATTCTGAACATATTTAATGTATCTATCTTCTATTTGATTTATGGTTTCTTGTAGTTTGTCAATTTGGTAAGCTGAGGAAAAGTAGAATATGTAGGCCGTAGAATTGTCTGCATTTTTCAAAATTAAATCGTAGCAATATTTCATGCATTCCTCAAATTTTTGGTTATAATATAGTTTGAATATCTTATTCGTTTCGTATATTTCTGTATTTACTTGTTCTGAAATGGCAAAGACTCTCAATAGTAATACCGTTAAAAATATTGTTATTACCAATGTTAGTTTTTTCATATTTCACCTCCGTAGATATATGGTCGGATAGTATTCAGTATTTCTTTTTTTTCGTACATACTTTTTTGTATTTCACTTCCTATGCTTGCTGTTGCCTGTTTTTTGAGGAGAGCATAACTTGCTAACTCCTGCATGAAAATTTCATACAACCTTCTCTGTTCTGGAGTCAAAAATCTCTTTCTATAAACCCTCTTTCTTGGATCTACTAATTCTTCTATTGCTTCTCTTGGTAGGAATCCAGTACGTATATCATCTTCCAACACAGAATTAAGAGTATTTCTTTCAATATTCAGTGCGAAGAGATACAAAAAGAGGAATATTACCAGTAGAATCATTATTTGTGCGGGAAACCAACAAAGAACATAATCTCCAATTATTCTATTTCCTATTGCAGCCATAGAATTCCATACGAAATGTGCCCCAACAGATAGTAAATACCCCAAGACAATATAGATGATTTTCAAAACAAAATTATTAGTGATTGTTGCTAATCCCACTGCGAAGCCGGAGAACATCGACATCAGGGGGTGTACAAGGAAACCCATAACCCATCTGAGTAATACCAGTAGGATAAATCCCTGTATTGCCCCTGTTTGTGCAGTGAACTTTGCTCCATACAACAAATCTTCTACTATCTTGAATCCCAATGAAGAGGCAAATATATAAACCAAACCATCCATCGGACTATTGAAATTCGACCTGAAGAATAAGATTATTATGGGTATTACGAGTAGCTTAAAAAATTCTTCGAATATGGGGGCTGTTAATGTCGTGGTAATTATTCCACCTATTCCCGGACCAAATATCGAACCAAATACGTACGAACTCGTCTCGTTTACAAAAAGGGAAAGTAATGTTGAGCCTAGAGCTCCCCAAAAAAAAGAAAATATAACTAGCCCCCAAGGTTCCCTCTCATAAATATCTATCTGTCTTATAACAAAAAGTAAAAAAACACTGAAAAATAGAGAAACAAAAGATGCAAAGATAAAAACTAATAACCCTGCTACACCACCTCTAAGATATCCAAGCATCATAGAGAATGTAAAACAAATAAATGAAACGAAAAATAGACCAGAAAATATGCCTATGACAATAAAAAACCTCAAATAAAAATCTCTCTTACTGGATAGGCTATTTATCTTATCAAGTATTTCGTGGTTTGATATAGGTTTTATATGCTCGTGTATACGTGATGATGATAGGATCGACCCACAACTGGGACAAAAAATATAATCATTCCTTACAATTGTTGAACATACGGAACATTTCATCGTTCTATTCTTTGAATAGTATTTTTCTTCTTCTGGTTAATGGTGGTAAATCATCCATATCTATGCTGAAAGTAGGTTTTACATCTGGAAAGCCAAAGATTGATTCTTTCTTGCTTTCTTTTATAAACGAAGTTTCTGGAAACTCTGTTGCTATTAATATTATTTTTACTTCATCTTTTAGGGTTTCATCTAGTGTAGCACCAAATATTATCTTAGCATCTGGATCTACTGCTTGATATATTATATTTGAAGCTTTATTTATTTCTGTTAGTGTTAGATCGTTGCCTCCTATTATGTTAAATAGAATTCTTTTAGCTCCTTCAACTTTCATTTCTAGTAAGGGGCTATCTACTGCTCTTAGAGCTGCTTCTTCTGCTCTATTCTCTCCCTTTGCTACTCCTATTCCCATCCAACAGCTACCTGAATCTTTTAATATTGATTGTATATCTGCAAAATCTATATTTATTAATCCTGGTTTTAGGATTATTTCTGTTATTCCCACTACGCCATGTTTTATTACGCTATCAGCTAATTTGAAGGAATCTATTAGGGTAGTTTTTTCTTCTGCTACTGAAAATAATTTGTCGTTGGGAATTATTATCATGGCATCGACGTGTGGTTTAAGGCTGTTTATTCCTTCTTCTGCTATTATTTTTCTTATTTTACCTTCGAATGAAAAGGGTTTGGTTACTATTGCTACTGTTAAGATTCCCATTCCTTTTGATATTGATGCTATTACTGGGCTGGCACCAGTTCCCGTTCCTCCTCCCATTCCAGCTGTAATGAATACCATGTCAGCTCCTTCGATGACCTTCTTTATCTCTTCTATACTTTCTTCTGCTGCTTTCTTACCCAGTTCTATATCTGATCCTGCCCCTAGTCCCTTGGTCGTGTTTTTACCTATATGTAGTTTATAGATACTGTCTGGTAGTGCTAGAAGTGCTTGTGCGTCTGTATTGACTGCTATGAAATCTACTCCTTTGACGTTGTCTTGTACTAATCTATTTACTGCGTTGCATCCTCCGCCTCCTACTCCTATCACTTTAATGTTTGTAAACCTTACGTCTTCTGGTTTAATTCTTCTTTTCTCTGTTTTTTCAATATTTTTTTCTATTTCTTTTTCCATTTTTACACCCCTCTTATTTGCATAAGGTCAGTTATTTTATCTATCCCTTTCATAAGTTCGCCTAGACCTTTATAGTATTGTGAAATTGTGTATGGATCATTATAATATGTTGTAGCCATAACTATTGCTTTTGCTACTTTTAGGGGGTTGGATGATTTAAATATTCCTGAGCCTACGAATATTCCATCTACTCCCAACTGCATGACTAATGCTGCGTCTGCCGGAGTTGCTATTCCTCCTGCTGCAAAGTTTACAACAGGTAACCTGCCTAATTGTGCTGTCATTTTTACTAACTCTATTGGTGCTTGAAGTTCTTTTGCCTTTGAATATAGTTCTTGTTCGGTACAATTTTGAAGTTCTTTTATTTGCTTGTTTATTGTTCTTATGTGTTTTACTGCTTCTATGATGTTTCCTGTTCCGGCTTCTCCTTTGGTTCTTATCATGGCTGCTCCTTCGGAGATTCTTCTTAATGCTTCTCCTAAGTCTCTTGCTCCGCATACAAATGGGACAGAAAACTTATGTTTGTTTATATGGTTTTCATTGTCTGCTGGTGTTAGAACTTCACTTTCATCTATAAAATCTACTCCTATGCTTTCAAGTATTTGAGCTTCTGCGAAGTGACCTATTCTGACCTTTGCCATTACGGGTATACTTACTGCTTCCATAATTTTTAGGATGAGTTCTGGATCAGTCATTCTTGCTACTCCGCCTTGTGCTCTTATATCTGCTGGTATTCTTTCGAGCGCCATTACTGCTACTGCTCCTGCTTCCTCGGCTATCTTGGCTTGTTCTACTGATGATACGTCCATTATAACTCCACCTTTTAACATCTGAGCTAAGCCACTTTTTACTATCCACGAGCCTGTATTTTTCTTCCCTATCTCATCATTACTGAAGGGTTTGTCCCAGATAGGTATGAACATAGTTATTACCTCCTATCCACCTGTATATATTCAAGCTTATCTCTCCTATAATGTTATTTACCAACTGTCTACTTACCTGCTCAGAAAACTTAGTAAGAACTGTCAAAATATAGTACTTACCATTTCTTATCGAACTTTCTATAGATTCATCTAGGAATATTACTCCCGCATCATGGGATATACCGCTTATGTCTCCTGTTTTGTTACAAACTATACAGGAATTATTCAAAAATAGGGGTATTTTTTCTCTGTATTGTTGTTTCGAAAGTATGTCTAAAAATAGAAGTGTATTTTCTGAATTCAGTATTTCGAAATCTATGAGTTTTTGGAATACTGTATTCATTTCACTTGCTGTAGTAAAATTAACTGGGGGATTTATTAGGTCTACCATGAATTTTCTCTTTATACATGTTTTACTTAGTCCGAGCGATTTTAAGAAATCTTCTATTTCCTCCAAATTTGTTAAGTTTATTAGCGTATTACTTGCTGTGTTGTCAGATAGGACTATTGAAAGTGTTATTAAGTCAATTAGTTTATATTCTTCTTGAGAGAGATCTTTGATAATACCTGCTCCACCTACTTTATTGTCTACCTTTATTTTATCTTGTAGGTTGAATTTTTTTTCTTGGCATTTTTTGAGGATGAGTAATGCTAAGGGGACTTTTACCAGGCTTGCTGCTGGAAATACTTCATTTTCATTCAGCGCGAATATGGTTTCTTTGGATCTAGTTATGCACAATGCGATTTTTATTGGGTAGCAGGATACAATCGGAGGAATGATCTTTTCCATCTATGCTAGCTCGAATAGCTCTACTGTTTGGTCTATTGCCTCTTGGATTTTTGATGCTACGAACTCTATTTGTTCATAGGTTATCGTGTATGGAGGTTCTATTCTTATGACTTTGGGTTGGTTTAGTGTGTAAGCTGTGATTATGTTGTTTTTTATTAGAGATGAAAAGATTGATGCTGCGTAATGATCTTCTTGGAGTTCGATTCCTATCATCAATCCCCTTCCTCTTATTTCTTTCACTACTTCCGGTTTGTTTATCGAAAGAAGTTTATTTAAGAAATACTGTCCTTTTTCTCTTACTTGATCTATGATATTGTTTTGTATTATAAATTCTATGGTTGATATACAGGCTATAAGAGCTAGGGGGTTTCCTCCGAAGGTGGAGGTATGGAATAACGGATTTTCTTGGAATATTTTCCAAGCCTTCTGGTTAGCAACTATTGCACCTACGGGGACTATTCCTCCACCAAGAGCTTTTGCAAGTACCAGTATATCTGGCTTTATGTTGTATCTTTGATGTTCAAATAGTATTCCTGTTCTTCCCAATCCTGTTTGAACTTCGTCTATTATTAGCAAGCAATTATATTTATCGCAGAGTTCTCTTACCTTGGGTATATAATCTGGAGGGGGTATTATTATTCCTCCTTCTCCTTGGATTGGTTCTATGATTACTGCTGCTGTTTGATGGTCTATTTTGTTTTCAATGTCTTGTATTTCTCCGTATTTAGCAAAGGATACGTTTAGAATTTCTGGGAGATTTTTTTTGTATATTTCTCTGCCTGTTACTGCCAATGCTCCTAATGTTTTGCCGTGATAAGAGTTATAGGTTGATAGTATTTTATTTTTTCCGGTTGATGCTAAGGCTATTTTTATTGCTCCCTCGATTGCTTCTGCACCCGAGTTAGCAAAGAATACATAATCTAACCCGGATAGGTTGGCAAGTAGATAGGCTGCTGCTGCATACAAGGAACTTAGAAAAACTTTTGTTGGCATACATTGTTTATCCATTTGTTCTTTGACTTTATTCAGAACGTATTCATTATTGTGTCCTAGCAAGACGGCACCGTATAGACCTAGACAATCTATATATTCTTCGGTTTTACCATTATTTTTAGCTAAGATTATGTGATCTTTAGCTGAATGTTCTATTTTTGCGTATCCTGCTAGTTTTATGACTTTTGTGAGATTGGGGTTTATGTGTTCATAGTATATGGATGAGATGTATTCTGGGTCATCTGAATTTAGTATTTTGTATGTTTCTTTTAGGATTTCTTTTGGGTTGGTCATGGCTCTATTTCTAGCTCAAACGAAGTCTTTATTCCCCCGGGTAGGTTCAGTTCTATTGGAAATATTCCTGTAGATTTTATGGGTTTGTCTAATACTATTGAATGTTTATCTATTTTTATATTTGCTTTTTCCTGTAGTATTGAGGCTATTCTCTCTTTTGTTAGTGCTTGGTATAGTTTTCCGTCTTTGCCAGTGGGTAGTTTTACTGATATTCTTTGATTATCCAATTTCTCTTTTATTTTGATTGATTGTTCTTTTTGTCTTTCTATTTTTCTTTGTATGATTTTTTGTTGTTCTTGTATGGTTTTTATAATTCCTTCGGTGACGGGGATTGCTATTTTTTGGGGGATAAGGAAATTTCTTGCAAATCCTGCTTTTACTCTTACGATCTGTCCGGCTTTACCTAGATTGTAATAATCTTTTGTCAGTAGTACTTCTACTGTTTTTGACATTTTCTTCTACCTCCTTATAGGATTTTTTTGTATATTTCCTCTATGTTCGGTGTTGATATTAGGATTGATAGTAATTTTATTGTATTTTGTATGTCGGATAGAGAGCAGATTTGGTAGGGGGTATGTATATATTTTGTTGGGACTGATATTATTATGGTGTTTCCTAGATTTTGTAATTGTCCTGCGTCTGTGCTTCCTATGTTGGGTTTTTTAATTTGCAAGGGTATTTCATTTATGAACGCTATTTCTTTTATCAGTTCAACTAGCTTTGGATTTGTTATGTATGTTTTGTCCATTATTGTTAGAACGGGACCTTCGTTTATCCTAGATACTTGTTCTTTTGTATATGGTGTTTCTCCTGAGGTTGCTTCAAGAACTATTATCAAATCGAATAGAAAATTTGTGTTTTTAGCAAAAAAACTGGATCCCCTTAAACCCAGTTCTTCCTGAACTAAGAAAGCATGATAAACATCTACCGAAGGTTCCACGTATTTCAATAGGTGTAGGTTTATATATGTTCCTATTCTGTTGTCAAAAGCTTTGCCCATTATCAGGGAAGGGGATATGACTTCAAATTGACTTAACGGTACTACAAAATTTCCGATATCTACCAGGTTATAATTATCTCCTACATCGATATATAGGTCTGATATTGATTTTATTTCCGGGGTTTGTGAGAGGTGGGGTGGTGTGGAAGAGAACACTCCTCTTATGAAGCCAGCACGGGTCTTGATTATAACTTTAGTTGAGGGAATTGTCTGTAAGTTCCATCCCCCCAGGGGTTCGACCTTAAGATAGTGAGGCTCTATCTTCTCTGAAACCAGAAAACCTACTTCATCTATATGTGAAGCTATTAAAACTTTGAAGTTAGTGTTTTCTGTATCTTTTATACACAGAATATTTCCCTTTTTGTCTACTATGTAAGGATAGTTATTTTTCTGTAGTTCTGAGGTTATGATGTTGGCTACTAGTTCTTCATCGCCTGATGGTCCGAAGGCATTTGATAGAATTTCCAGTAATTCTAATTCCAGAACCACTTCGCTTTCTGTTTTTCCTATTGTTTTGCTGTTCATTCTACATTCCTCCTAGAAGGTAAACCAACTGTTGTTAGGGTATTCTTCCTCTTTCATATCGTAACCGTAGTATTTATCGATTGATATCTTTTTGATTCTGTTAGACTTTTTATTTAGGAATTCAAAGTTTATTCTGTTATTTTCTTTGGGGTAACAAAGTATGAGTTCGAAGTCGTCGTTTATGTTTGAGAAGGATTTGAGGTAGTTTAGGTAAGGTTTGTACTCTATTTTTTCGGCTGAATATAGAATTGATAGTAGTTCTCTAATGTTGTCTTCTAGTGTGACTACTAGACCTCTCAGTTTGAAATCGAGTGATTTGTAGAAGCTAGGGGTGAGATAATCATACAAGTACATCACTTGATTACCTTTGTATATTTGAGCTATTGTACCTATGTTGTTTTTTTTAGTTTTTTCTAGGGGGGGAATATGAGCAGCTGGGAAAGTTTGTCCCTTCAAAATCTCAAGTTCATTCAAAACTTTTATTGAGGGGAAGTTAAATAGATAGATTGTGTTATTTCTATAATCCGTTATTGATTGTTTATCTTCGAATATGACGTAGCTTATGTATGATCTGATATCGGGGTTATAGTGGTTAAACGATAATACGTAGCCAAATGCAAGGTATGTTACGAAGAAAAAAAAGGCTATAAAAATTTTTGCTAAGAGCTTTGATCTCATCTTTTTAAAATTTCTTTCTTTATTCTTTTTTACCTTCAGAAGGAAGTTAGAAAGATGGATAGGAATATTGAAATAAAGGAGGTAGGTAAGGGGTGAGAATATTTAGCTTCTACTACATTAGCAAATTAAAAGAACCGAAATTTTCAGTGCTTGAGAATTTCTACATAAAGTTGAATTCCTTAGAATTTTCAAAGAAGTCAGTTTGGTTATATCAAATTTTTCCCTTGAGGACTTCTGATATTCTTGTATGGTTGAGTTTTGATTTTGAAGATGAAGATGTTTTATATAGCTTTTCTGGAAGGATTGCCAATATCTTTTACTCATCTGGTGTTGAATTGATCGATGTTTTATGGGGTTTTACTAAGCCGTCAATATATACTAAAGATCATAAATCTACACAAGAAATAGATCCATTTTCTGATAAGCGTTTAAAGTACTTAGTTGTATATCCTTTTGTTAAGACTGCTGAGTGGTATTTGCTTAAGCAGGATACACGTCAAGGAATGATGAATGAGCATATCAGAATAGGGAAGAAATATCCTTCGATTCTTCAGCTTCTACTTTACTCCTTTGGTCTTTCAGATCAAGAGTTCGTTGTGGCATACGAAATGGATTCCATAGTGGAATTCGAAAGGTTAGTGTATGACTTGAGATCATCAGAAGCTAGGAAATATACTCTTAGGGATAATCCAATATATACCGGTATATATAGAAGACTAGAAGATTTCAGGAATATACTTTTATGAAGGAACTGCAAGAGTTTAATCAATTTTTTAAAGAATACTCTATAACGAGCTTGAAGAAGAGATTGGGAGGAGTGAAGGAAGTTTTTGAGATTTGTTCATATGTTTTTGAGGTAGGAGGTAAATTTTTCAGACCTTTTCTATTATATAAGGTAGCCGAGTATATAGATTATTCTAGAAGGGATAAGGTTTTACCATTTTGCCTGGCTCTTGAATTAATACACAACTATTCTCTGATTCATGATGATTTGCCCTGTATGGATAATGCCGATTTCAGGAGAGGGGTTCCTACTGTTCATAAAAAGTTCGGTGAGGCTGAGGCAGTTCTGGCAGGTGATATGCTTCTAACTTTGGCGTTCGACTTTGTCTCCGATTGTAAAGACTTTGAACCCCAAAGAGTACTAAGAGCCATTAAAAAAATGTCACAATATTCTTCTTATAGGTATCTCATAACTGGTCAATTCTTTGATATCTGGATTCAAAAAAACAGAATGGAAAGAAATGAGCAGAGTATAAAAATCACTAATATGTATAAAACCAGTGGTTTAATTCTTTTAGCTGTTGAGATTCCAATAATCCTTTTTCAACCGATTTATTCGATAGCTTATAAACTGGTCAGGTATGGTTATCTTCTTGGTCTTCTTTTTCAGGCTACTGATGATTTTATGGATAATGATGGTTTAGCGATGGTTCTTGGAAAAGAGGAGCTCAGAGACTTGATAGACAAATTATATAATAGAATAAGTAAAATAGAACTGAATGAAAGCTTGAAGGATATTGCAAGGTTTGTATATGATAGAGTTCTGTAGTATGGGGAAAGGGCCAGTATGAGGAAGGTAAGGTGTAGGATCAAGCGCCAAGATAGCCCAACCTCCAGACCATATTGGCAAGAGTTCGAAGTAGATTACGAAGAAAATATGAACGTCATCATACTACTAATGAGAATAAGGGAAAGACCTGTGGATATAAACGGAAAAGTAGTAAAGCCGATAATGTGGGAAGCAAGCTGTCTAGAACAGGTCTGCGGAAGTTGTACCATGGTTATAAACGGTGTTCCTCAACAGGCTTGCTCAGCATTGGTTGACAAATTAGCTCAACCAATAATTATAGAACCACTTTCTAAGTTTCCAGTCGTCCGGGACCTGGTGGTCAATAGGAAAAAGATGTTTGAAACTTTGAAGAAGATAAGAGCATGGATTGATATTGAAGGGACCCATGATTTAGGTCCAGGACCGAAGTATAGCCCCCAACTACAGCAGGTAAGGTACCTACTTTCCAGATGTATGACCTGCGGTGCCTGCTTAGAGGCTTGCCCTCAATATGGAGATGGTTTTATCGGACCATTTGCTATAGCGCAAGCCCATCTGTTTAACTTGCATCCCACGGGAGCATTCTATAAGGACGAAAGGTTGAAGTACATGGCAGGTAGAGAAGGAATCTCTAACTGTTCAAATGCTCAGCTTTGTGTCCAAGTATGCCCAAAGGAAATACCCTTAACTGAAGCTATAGCCGAAGTAAACGCAGAAGTAACTAGATACCTGATTAAGTTAATTACTGGTTCGAAATGAATAATTATCCCACAGATAATTTCGTCCTGTTAATACAGAAACTGAAGGAACCTTTTGACAAGATGTCTACATACATGACCCATGCCCCTTTTTTCAATATCATGAAGTTGAATTTTGAAATTCTAGCAGAGCAGGTTGCTTCAAGATACCTAAAAGACAGAAATGCTTATGGAGGAAGCTTGCCTCCTGATATGGAACAACAATACTGTAACACCTTACTTGATTCCTTAAGAGAAGGAAATCTCAAAGTGCTAGACTATATCTCTTGGTTGGAACAGGTAATATATTACCTAGAAAATGAGCAACCCATTAGTTTTGAATGGGAAGAGTTTTTTAAATGGGAGTAAATGTACAGCTTAAAAGAATATCTTTCAAATAGACTGAGATCATATCTAGGGAAGGAGAATATTTTTATTGATGTTTCTAGGTCTCCGATAAAAGGTTTTGACTACTCAACAAATTTGCTTCACGTTGTCAAAGGTCTAAATGAAAATGAATTGGTTCAATACTTAAGAGAAGATGAAATTATAGATAACGTAGAGATTATCAATAGGTTTGTTAACATTCGTTTAAACAGGAAAATAGTTTTTCGTAAGATTCTGGATAACTTTGCGTCGGATGAGTGGAGGGGGTATGACCTAGGAAAAGGTAAGAAAGTACTTATTGAGTTTGTCAGTGCTAATCCCACCGGTCCCCTTAATGCCGTTAACGGTAGATCAGCAACTTTTGGAAGTGTTCTTTCCAATGTCCTAAAGTATTTCAACTACCAGGTTTATAAGGAGTACTATGTTAACGATGTCGGTGAGCAGGTTGAAAAACTAGTCGATAGTTTTATCGAAAGATTAAAACAAGTTAGAGGGCAGGAGTATCAGATTCCCGAAGGAGGATATCACGGAGAATATCTAAAGGATCTAGCGGAGAAATTTCTGAATTCATCCAATTACACCCAAGAAAGAGAAAAAATAAAGCAGTTTTTAATATCATATTTTGTTGAAGAGCATAAAAACACCCTATATAATTTTGGAGTTGTTTTTGATAATTGGTTTAAGCAAAGCAGTTTGACATCCTTGGAAAGTACTTTAAAATATCTTTCCGAAAAAGGATTTTTATATGAAGATGATGGAGCTATATATTTCACTAGTACTGCTTTTGGTGATGATAAAGATAGAGTGGTGAAAAAGACCAGAGGTAGAGTGGATTATACCTATTTTGCATACGATATCGAGTATATAAAGAACAAATTTGAAAGAGGGTTCGATCAGATAATAACTATTTTAGGACCAGATCACCACGGTTACGTAAATAGATTGATGGCTGCTACTAAAGCTTTAGGTTACAGTGATCATAAGATAATAATACTTCAAATAGTTAATATTCTTGAAAAAGATAGGGCTTTGAGAATGTCAAAAAGAAAAGGGGTCATGGTTCTTCTAGATGAATTAATCAACAAAGTTAAGCCTGAATTCCTTAGATACTTCTTTATCTCTAGGTTAAAGGATTCTCCGCTTGATTTGGATTTAGAGTTGATTAATCGTATGACATTGGATAATCCACTGTATTATATTTTCTATGTCTACGCTCGCATAAATGGTATAATAAGGAACTACAGTAAGACTCTACCTGCTTTGGCATCTGAGGTTGATAGTGACATAGACGATGAGGAGTTTGGTTTATTCTTGTCAGCTCAGGAATTTAGGGATTCTGTATTATCTGCTATAAATGATCCATACTACTTGACTTTATGGGCCCACAATTTTGCCAAATCTTTCCACAGATTTTATAATTCAAATAAGGTCATTTGTGCAGATGAATTGGGGATCGAAAAAGAAAAACTGAGAATGATTATAATTTTATTTTCAAAAGGAGTCTTGGAAAGATGGGCAGAATTACTAAATATAGAATTACCTGAAAAAATGTAGGAGGATTATTATGCCAAAGAAAAAAAAGTGCCCATTATGTGAGCAAAAGATAGAAAAAGTAGACTACAAAAGAGTAGATCTACTTACTAACTTTATCAGCGATAAGTATAAGATTTTACCGAAAAGGAATACCAAAAACTGTTCTAAGTGTCAAAGAAAGGTAGCCCAAGCCATAAAACGTGCAAGAATGGTAGCCCTGCTTCCCTTTGTCCCTAAAGTATAGATATGATAAAAAACTTATTATACTTTTCAGGTACTGTAACAATCCTCCTATGGTTCCTTTATGTCCTTACGTTCATAATACCTTTTAAAGTTTACTCTTTGGAAGTATATGTTAGTTCAAGTGGCATTGCTTCAAAAATATACAGGGATTTTCAAGAATATACAAACTCGATGAATTCTGTTTCTAAAAAACACATTAAGTTATCTAGTATTACAAAGATGGAAAAAGTAATTGTGAATGAAGACTACTCTAGACTGATATTAGGAATGAAAGAAACTGAGAAATTTCTCAAAAATAAGCTTGCTCCAAAAATGAGATCCAAAGGATATAACATAAGTACTATTCCTCTCGGCAATGGAATATATCTTGCCTATTTAAGTAACTTTGTTGTAAGACCTTTGGTAGACGTTACAAAAGAAACTCTGGATCATATCAACGATAAATATCCAGATTATCTACTAAAGGAAAATTTAACAGAGTATACAAAATTTTTAAAGCAATACTTTTCTCCTGTTGACTCAAGTAGAATTGCCCAAAATCAGTTTTACATTTCGAAAAACTTCCTGATAAATTTTGCAATCTTACCATATACAACTTCAAAGTTCATGCTAGTCAATACCTTTGCAGCCGATTATATTACCAAAAAAGATGATTTATTGAAACTTCAAGGTATTTTAAGTAAATATAATTCCACGTCTATTTATTTGAAATTTGAAACTCGTGAAAGAATAATAAATTTAAGGATATTGTATAGAAGAGAAACTAAGTAAAGAGGAATGTGTGGGATAGTTGGTTATAAGGGTAAACCTGTTAGGGTAAAAGACATACTAGATACCTTGAAGATGTTAGAATATAGAGGATATGACTCAGCAGGTTTAGCTTATTCTCGCGACGGTATACTTGAGTTAAGGAAAGTAGAAGGTAAGATAGAAAAATTATATGGTTTAGTTGACGATTCGTTTACAGACTTAGTGATTGCTCATACTCGTTGGGCAACTCATGGGATACCTAATGATATTAATGCTCACCCACATGTAGTCGGAACGCTTGCAGTAGTTCATAATGGAATTATCGAAAACTACAGAGAAATTAAAAATTACCTAAATGGATACCAATTCAAATCAGAAACCGATAGTGAGGTTATAGTCCACTTGGTAAATTATTTTTATAAAGATAATCTGTTTGATTCTATACTTGCTAGTGTTAAGTTTTTAAAGGGGGCCTTTGCTTTTGTTCTGATGGATACTAAGAGTGGAGATCTGGTTGCTGTAAAGATGGAAAGCCCGATAGTAATCGGCTTAATCGATGGTGGTTATATAGTCTCCTCTGATATACCTTCAATCATAAAATGGACAAGAAGAATCATAACCCTGGAGAATGGCGATATTTTCTACATCTCTTCAGGAGACTTCAAAATTTTCAATTTCATAGAGAATAGATTTGTTAGAAGAAATATAGAGATAATTTCTTGGGATTTAGGTATTGCTGAAAAAAGTGGGTATAAGCATTTCATGTTAAAAGAGATAAATGAACAGGGAAAAGTTATAAGGGATACAATTGCTGGAAGGATTGAAAAAAATGAAATAATACTTGATGAAGAAGTAAGAAATTATTTAGATAGCACTGATATTAGAAACATCGTATATATTGCATGTGGAACAAGTTATCATGCTGGTTTAGTGGGTGTTTATTATTCACTTGAACTAGCAGGATTAAATTCTCATGCTGTACATGCTTCTGAATATAGGTATATTGATAAGTCTAGGGTTAGTCTGGATGATACGTTATTTGTATTTATAAGCCAGTCAGGGGAAACTGCAGACACACTATCTGTAGCAAGGGAACTTAAGGGGATGAAAGCAAAGATTTTAGCTATTCCGAATGTAATTGGTAGCAGTATGTATAGGGAATTCTTGTCGTTCCCTACAAGAGCTGGTGTCGAAATAGGTGTAGCAGCTACCAAGACCTTTACTGCTCAGCTTATAAACCTTCTACTTCTTAACCTATACCTGGCAAAAAAGAAAAATATTCAAATTGATGGTCTAGTACACGAAATATTGACCATTCATGAATTTGTAGATAGTATCCTTGAAAGCTATGACCAAATCCTTGAGTTAGCCCAAGAGTATTCTGATTACCAACATTTCATGTATCTAGGTAGGCATTTGATGTATCCAATAGCTTTAGAGGGAGCTTTGAAGTTAAAGGAAATATCATATATTCATGCTGAAGCTTATCCTGCCGGTGAAATGAAACATGGTCCAATCGCTCTTATCGATAATAAAATGCCTACTTTTTACCTCTATCCGTATAATAGACTCGTAAATAAAAATCTATCTAATATCCAAGAAATAAAAGCAAGAAAAGGTAAAGTAATAGCTTTAGTAGATAAGAAGACCAAAGAGATTGCAAAGGATATTGTTGATCGTATGATTGAGATAAGGTATGTAAACGAATATCTTCAGCCTATACTTGCTGTAATTCCCTTGCAACTTTTTGCTTATTACATAGCTGATTGGAAAGGGTTTAACGTTGACCAACCCAGAAATCTTGCAAAAAGTGTAACAGTAGAATAAAAATGAATAAACTGTTATCGATCAATGATTTTTTAGATCAAGTTGAAGAAGAATACGAGAGATTTATAAGATATAAAACCCCTTTTGCAATTGTAGCTTTTCAAATCACTTTTGTAGACAAGGATTTATATTCGAACTTTTTACACAAGGTCGTAATCGAGTTAAGAAATCATTTAGATAAGGAAATAAGAAAAACCGACAGAATATGTAGACATAGAAATTTATTACTTGTTATGTTGAAAAATATATCTATTGAACAAGCAAAAGGGTTTATAAATAGAATTTTTACTAGTATTGATGGGTATGCGAAGAAAAGCTACAAAGAAAGCAATCACTTAAATAATGTTACCCTAGTAGACGTTATAATCAGAGTTTTACTAATTTCCTACTCCGATTTAGCTAGTGAAAATATGACAGTATCTATTTTCAATAAAAAGTATTTTGCCGAGATGATCGATAATTTAGAAAAATATAGTGAATATGAAATTTGGGAGTTAAGGTTACCCCTGATAGATAAGATATGAACGAAAGGATAAACAATATAAGAGATTTATTGATAAAGCTTATAAAATTCCGAACGATAGAAAAGAACTTGGATGAACTGAAGAATATAATAGAGTTTTGTCATTCTTATCTAAGTGGGAATAGTCTCTTAAATTTTGATATATTTGAAGTGAATGGGAAATGGAACCTTATTACGGATTATGGGATAGATGTTTTGGTATATTTTGTAGTTCATTTGGATGTTGTTGATGCAAAGCCTGAACAGTTCGAGCCATATGTACAGGATGGGAAAGTTTTTGGTAGGGGTGCCTTAGATATGAAAGGCCCTGCCAGTGTAACTATAGAACTATTTAAAAATCTCTCTGATAAAAAGTATCCCATTGGTTTAATTCTAACTACTGATGAGGAAGTAGGTAGTCAAAACGGAGTAAAATATATCGTAGAGAACAGGAACATAAACGCAAAGATGGTAATTATACCCGATGGTGGGGAAAACTTTAAGATAATAACAAAGGGTAAGGGAGCTCTACATTTTGCTGTAAAGGCAGTAGGAAAGGGAGCACATGGCAGCACCCCATGGAACGGAATAAATGCAATAGACAAAATCATCGATTTCTATCTTGAACTTAAGAAAAATGTTTTGCTTAACGAGGATTTAGACGATCCCGATCACTGGCACAACACCATAAACTTAGGCAAAATAGAAGGAGGACAGAAAGTTAATATAGTAGCTCCAGAGGCCATAGCTCACATAGATATAAGGTTTACTGAAAAGTATACCCTTGAAGAAATGATTAATATGGTTAAATTTTTGTCTAAGAAATACGGATTGGACTTTGAGGTTTTATCTACAGGACAACCCGTGATGACAGATACCAGATCGATCTTCTTCACAAAATTTATAGATTCATACAGGGCTATTATCGGAGATCCCGTTTTTGCAGTGGAACATGGAGCTACTGATGGTAGGTTCTTCGCTGCCAAGGGTATACCAGTTATAACTATATATCCCATCGGACAGGGAATCCATTCTGAAAATGAATGGGTAGACCTAAAATCTCTTGAAAAACTATACGAACTATTTCATCATTTTGTTGTTAACCTAGAATGAGGGTGGTTATCTTTATCTCTCTAGTAGTGATCTTGCTTATATCGATCTTTTTTGTTTTTTTCACTCCCAACGATTCTGAAGAAAAGAAAATTATAAATATAATTTCATCTGTCCTTAGTGAAAAAAGCGAAAATAAAAATAGTTTTCAGAAAAAAGATGATATAATGAAGAAATTTGGTACGGATAGACTTGTATTTTTGATTTTGGGTTTGGATCATAATTGGGTTGAGGGGCACAAGCCTACCAGTCAGGGAGCAAGAAGTGATGCTATAATTCTTGTAACGCTGGATCTATATAACCAGCAAGTTAGATTGCTTTCCATTCCCCGAGACCTGAGAATTTATTATAAGGATTATGGATACTATGATAAGATAAATAGTGCCGTTGTATTAGGTGGAGCTAAATTGACTAGAAAGATTATTTCGGAACTTTTCGGAGTTCATATCGATTATACCATCACCATAAAGCAACAGGCTATAAAGAATCTGGTTGACTGTATTGGTGGAGTCTATATAGATGTTGAAAAAGATATGTTTTATGAAGACAGATGGGGAAATTTGAGTATAAACTTGAAGAAGGGCAGGCAATTGCTAAACGGAGAACAGGTTATTGGTTATATGAGATTCAGGATGGATGAGGAAGGAGATCTCGGTAGAATAAGAAGACAGAACCAGGCAATAACTCAAATAATGGAACAACTACCCTCAAAACTAAATTCCTCTAATATAATGTCTATAATAGACAATGTTTTACCCTACATTCAGACGGACCTCAATAAAGAAAAAATAATTCTGTTGGTTAAATACATGTCTAGTTTTAAGATTAGCTACAGGTCTTATAAGCTACCTGTTATCTCTATGGAAATAGATGGTGTTAGTTATGTTCAGACCCAAGATTATAAAGAGGTAATAAAGGCTTGGTATAGAGGATATCAGAAGCTTGGTATTATCAATGCCTGTCATGTTAATAATAATATGGACGTTTACAATAAATATATACACGGTTCCAAGTTTTATCTAAACGGTACCGAATTTTTTGACGAATATATCCCAATCAGTATAATCTTACAGAAGGAGGAAACTGAAAAAAATTCGTTGTATTACATTTTACCTTTTGGTAAAGTTATGACTCTTAAGGAATTTATTTATAATCGATATATTGATACAAAATCTGAGATTTACATAAGAAAGACTTTTCTGTATGATACCGAGATCTCAAAGCTGATGAATTTTTATAATTCGAATGATGTTATTTTGATTTTAGGTGAGGATAGTGTCGGGAAATAGTTATGAGGGAGAAAATGCTTGATGAATTTATAGAGGATCTTAAGAAAATGGATGCTTTTAATATTACAGTTATAAATACTCCTGATTATTTAACCGACTATTTTATTATTGCGAGTGTCGATAATATTATAACTTTAAAGGCTATTGTTGATAAGTTTGGTGGTAGTAATGTAAAAGTTCATGGTGAAGCTGATAGTGGATGGGTTATACTAGATTTCAACGATTTTTGGTGTCATTTATTTTTACCTCATACAAGGGAATATTACAACCTTGAAAGGTTATGGACAATAAAAGCGACTATGAGGGATTCAAAATGAGGATAGTTATTCTGTTATTTTTGATAATTTTATCGTTTGTAAACGCTGAGAAAGTCGAGATAGGAGCAGAATTAGTAAGTCCTAATCCTGCTAGCGTAGTTACTAGGCATCCACAAATAATAATAAAATATCCGGCTGATATTAGTCCGATCATAAAAACTGAATCTATTAGATTCATGGTCAATAATATCGATTATACAAATTATATCAGGATGGACTTGACTACTCCTGAAATAGTCATATTTTTTTACAGTATAAAGCCTTTGAATATAGGTAAGAACGTTATCAAGGTAACAGGGAAATTGATAAATGATGACGTTTTCGAAAATATTTTCTATATAGATATTAATCCTAGATTGTCTCCGCAAATAAGAAGATATCTGGATCTAATAAATCAATCTAGTTCTAATACAGAAAAATCCAGATATTGTTATGAGTTGGGTAAATATTACGAAAATCAGGGATATTTTTTGGATGCCCTAAGTTATTATGAACAAGCATATAAACTTGACAATTCCAACAAAAAGGCAAAACAACATTATAATAAGATACTTTCCTTGTTTCCAAGTAAAGCTATGAAGTTACTAAACATAGTCCTAGACGTGTCTATGTTAAACGTGGATGTCTTGAAAAGGAATAATATATATCTTTTTAGGTGCGTAATAGAAAATTACAGAAATTCTACGATTGAATTTAATCTATCTAACTTTTTATTGGTTTCAAGTAATAAATACTATCAGCCTATAAGTGATCCATATGAATACTTGAGAAAAATGGTTCAGAAGAATCTTATGACGATCGAGGATTTTGCCATTTCGAATTATCTTTTGAGTAAGGATATATATTATTTTGACTATCCGGATAACTTCGCTGTTAATTCATACTCTCAGTTGAAATTAGATTTAGTTTTTCATCTGACACAAGCTCAAAAGAATATTATTTTCCAGTTTTTTAAGCCTCTAGAAAAGAATGGCAAGAAGAAAGAACTACCGGCTTATTTTAAGTTATCATTCTCCATATAAGTTGAGAAGGAATATGGTTTGAAATAGAAAATAGTTAACTAAGGATAGTTAACTAAGGAAATAAGAGGGTATGAAGGATTATTTAATTTTCTTGTGCTTACTAACACATAATATTGACAAAAACACTTTATATACTGCATATAGCAAAAATTATACTACCGTTCATAAGGGGGGTGTAATTATGGAAAACAGGCAATATTTCAAATATCCATATAGGCTACCTGAGATGGGATATTCCTATGATGCTCTGGAACCCTACATCGATGCTTTAACAATGGAGATACATTACACGAAGCATCATGGTGGATATGTAAATAATTTGAACGCTGCTTTAGAAAAATATCCTTATCTTCACGATTACTATTTGGAAGATTTATTGATGAACCTTTCAGCTCTGCCTCTTGATATAGCTGAGAGTGTAAGGAACAACGGAGGTGGACATCTGAACCACAGTATTTGGTGGCAAATTCTTACTCCCGGAGGAAGTAAAACTCCTACAGGAGAACTCCTACAAGAAATAAATAAGACTTTTGGAGGTTTTGATAATTTTAAAGAACAGTTCAATAAAGCTGCAATGTCAAGATTTGGTTCAGGATGGGCTTGGCTAGTATTGGATAGATTCGGTAAATTACATATCATTTCTACTCCCAATCAAGACAACCCCATTATGCAAAACCTGATGCCAATCTTTGGTATTGATGTTTGGGAACATTCCTATTACCTCAAGTACCAAAATAGAAGAGCTGATTATTTGAATGCCGTCTGGAACGTACTAAACTGGGATGTAATTGAAAAGAGATACCAAGAAATGAAAAAGAAAGTTTTATATAGTATTGTTGGAGGTTGATAATTTATGGCAGTAGAATCTATAAAGATTCCACTTGGTACCGAAGCCCCTTATTTTGAACTCAAGGATCCTTATGGTAAGGTCTATAAGCTTGATGAATTGTTTGGCTCAAAAGGTTTAGTTATTATATTTACCTGTAATCACTGTCCTTATGCTCAGGCAATATGGCCAAGAAGTATAGAGCTATATCAAAAGGTAAAAGACAAGGGGATAAATTTCGTAGCAATAAATCCAAACGTTGCTAATCCAGCTTATCCAGAGGACAGTATAGAGAAGATGAAAGAATATATTCAGAAGTTGAACATACCATTTCCTTACCTTATTGATGAGACACAGGAAGTAGCAAGGAAATATAACGCTCAATGTACACCGGATATATATCTTTACAATGCTGAAAGAAAGTTGGTTTATCATGGTAGATTTGACGATAACTGGAAAGATCCAAATAAAGTCAAATCCAAAGATCTAGAAGAGGCTATACTAAACCTGATCGAGGGTAGAGAAATAAATCCCGAACAGTATCCTTCCATAGGTTGTTCCATAAAGTGGGTTAAGTGAATTTTGCCTATTTAAAAACTCTTTAGGTTGCTTTTGTTTTTTAGGGTCTTTAGATTTTTTCGTATTTGTTAGGTTTTGAGATTTGTAATTTTCATTCTTTAACATTGCAAATCTTTATGATAAATTTTAGAGGTTCTAACATTGGGGTTAAGAGTTGAATTTTTATTGATAAAAATCAATAGAAATGAGGTATTTATGTCGAGGGACTATGAACTAATTTTGAACAAATAGTAAGTAGAATCATAAAGTAGTCTCTCCTAAGAGCTTCGGGTCCTCCGGGGGTTTCTCTTATTCTCTAACCACAGATAATCCTATTTTAATATCTCACTTGAAAGTCTAGAAGTTCAAAACTGAATGTCCTAAAATTTTCTATGATGATGAAAAGAGATGGGGAGTGATGGGTATGTCAAGAATGATAGATACTCTAGAGACAATAATGGGCGTCAAGAAAAGAAAAAAGAAATCTATAAAGCTTAGTCAGAATTATGATATAAAAGAGTACTATCTTCCAAGCGAGGATTATACTGTTGAAGTTGCAATTCTTTTTGCTCTTCCTGCTTATATTGTTCAGCATAAAATGCTTTTATATCTACTTTCTCCGTTCGGATATGGAGATTACGCTTATATTGTTTTATGGAGCTTATTCTTGGTAGTTTTATTTCTTTCGTTAATTTTTGCTGGTTTCAAATTCATCAAGGAAGGATATTCAGATCTACGAATTTTTTCAAAAGCTTTCGTTTTAGTTATTTTCTCATTAATAGTTTCTGTGATAGTTATTAGCATAATTTTGGGTATTTTAACATCTATTATCTATGGAATCTTCAGAGCTTCCTTTCGAGAGGTTGCTGACGAAATAAATAGGTTTTTTTCTATTTTTCAAGATTTGGATAAAGTATACGACTCTCTTATAGGTCTTAGCATAATTTATCTTATCTTAATTCCTATTGAATATACTATCTATAAAGCTTTTTTGCCTTTTAAAGACGTTATGATCTTTTCCGTATTCTCATTCATATCTCTATGGATAGGATGTATATTTGCTATTCTTCGTAATACTGATTTAGTAATTTCTATTTTATCGACGAATCTTACTCTTTTTGTAGGATGTTTTATTATAGTACTTGGCTTTTTATTTATAGTAAATTTTGTAGTTTCTTTATAATTTTCCAGTGATTCTGCTTGTTTTAGTAAGTTTTGTTGCTTTATTTATATACTATGCACTGATGTATAGGTATTTCGGCAAATAGGAGGTGATAGATTTATGCTCAATTCTTTTGTCATAAGCACCCTATATTTAGGATTTCTTATTTATTCTCTTTATTCTCTGGATAATAAACTTTTTGCTATAATACTGTTTGTGTTATCTTTTTGTATGTTCATTTTTTGGAATAGTATTTTTCGGTTTGATCCATCAGGTATAGTAAAATATATAAAAGCAGAAAACATATCTAGGCTTTTATACTCTGGTCTGTTTTTAAAGTTGACTAAAATAGCTTTTTATACTTTCAATTTAATTTTATTCTTCAATCTCACTGCTTTACTGATGAATTTGATGTATAGAGTAGATAAACTGGGAGAGTTACTACTTTATTTCAACTTCACTTTTGGAGTGATTTTATTTTCTGTTCTGGTTAATATGGTTTTGGTAGGATATAAAATTTTGGAGATTAAAACTGGCGGAAATCGACTATCTTGGAGATCAGTTACTATAAGAAATATTCTAGGTATTTTGTTGTTTGCTTCTTTTGGTATGTTATTTGGTTTTTCTAGCAGTATAATTTCCTCTTTCTTTTTCTGGGTTTTTATAGTTTCAGTACTTTACTATTTCTATAACGAAAAGTACGAAAAGTATAATTTACACATTTTGGATGGAATTGATAATAATGATAATAGGCATGATGTAAAGGATAATCGGATTGAGGTTGAAAGTTTAAGGGAAATAGTTCGTGGTCCCGAGGGGCTGCCAGATAATCTAGCTCAAAATGTTAAGTTTTTAAAGTTAGCGATAGAAATGCTGAATTTTAGGATTCCAAGTGGCTCAGAGCCTAGATCTTGGTATATAGAAGATATAAATAAAGAAGTTAAAGTTGAAGATATTAGAAGTTACATTTCGAGTTTTTCAAAAATTAAGGAATCGATTATAAACAGATTTATATTAGATTTAGTTTCTCTGATGTATTCTGAAGTTGATTTTCAAAGTAAATTGAATTTTATACTGCACTTACTTTTCACGTCAGTATCTCAAGGTAGAAAATCGGTTCCTACGATGATAATTGGTTATTTGATATATTTCTATCAAAATTCTACTTCTCTAGAAGAGGAGGAATCAAAATATTTGAGACAAAAGATAAAGGAAGTTATAAGTAATTATACTCTGAAAACACCTGTAAGAATGGTTGAAGTTATTATTTTCTGGCAATATATGCATTTTCTAGAAAAAGGAGAGATACCTTCTATCAAGAGTTTACCAAAGTTTGTGAAAAGAAAATTTCGAAAGGTTTTTGAAAATTACTCTCCATTGACTTTGAAAAAGGCAAAATTACTAAAAAAATCCATAAAGCTTAAAGATTTAATAAAGGTTCTTCACCCTAGACCTAAAAATAGGTTGATGGCTATTCTGTATAGTGGTATAATTCAGGACTCCAAAATTTCTAAACTGAAAGAAACCGAGATCACAGCCAAAGTAGTAAAATCACAAGATATGTTAAAAAAACAAATTGAAACTCTACCGATTCAAGCACTACTAAGAAATCTATCTAAGATAAATTTTGAAGACACAGAGGTATTCGAAAAAGTAAAAGAAAGACTTGTAAATGTTGTTAATTCAATGCACAAACTAAGAAGGTATGTCAATATTTTTGACTTCTATATACCAATTTTTGTTATTCCACAGGAGGACATAATAAAAATAAGCAAAAGAATGAAAGACTTTCAGTTACGTGATCTGAAAAATCGGATTTTTTCTCCCTATGAAATTTCTCAACATGTTCTATCAACATTTTTCGTTAACTCCATAATCGATAATTTGGGATTTTCTTTTGATTTTGAAAAGATAGAAAAATTAGCTATAATGATAGATTTTCTTCTACTTTTGGAAGAAATCTTAAAAATAAAAAATAGCAAGATCCAAGCAAGTGATTATATCGTTTTAAGTGATTATAGAACTAGGGAATTGATAGAACAAGGTAAGATAAAAATCGATCAAATATTTGACGAAGCTTCTTATGATCGGGAAAAATGGATGAACCGTCAAAAAATGAAAGATCTACTTAACCATGTAATTTCTTTATATTTCTCAGAATACAAAATAAATAAGAAAATATATCTAATTATCAGCAAGAGCTTATTTGTTCATGATATACTAAATTTATCCCTTATTGTTTCCTATATAACTTCCCTATACTCTGATTTTGAAATACTTATCTACAATGGTAAAGAAATAAAGGATTATACTCAGCTGTACAAAGAAATTACAGAGTATACTAAACCGATAGACAAATATTTGAAAACATTTTCTTTTATTACAAGCTTGTATGTTCAAAACGTCCATAACGCTCGTTATATTTTTTTCTATGAATCTGTAGCTAACTATTTGTTTTCTAATCATTTTTCTTCAAACAATTTTCTGATACTAGATTATTTTACTAATCTTGAAAGTATGAGTATAAATAGTATAAATGTTTTCGAACTTTTTTCTAGAGGGTTAAGTAATAGTCCTAAGAAAGTGATAGTCTACAACTACTCAAAGGATTACCAGGGAGATAACTATTTTAACATAAATGGAGTACACTTTATTTCATCTATAATCCATCCTTTTACGTTTGAGATTATAGATAGGTTTTTTGATTGAGTAGGATTGCAAAATAGGCCGTTTAATTGTATTATAATGAGTAGTTTATGGTTGATTGTTGTGGTTACTTTTGTTATCTTGCCTATTTTATTTCTGATAAGAGGTTTTATTCTGTCTATGTTTCTAAAGTTTTTTGCGAAGCAAGATCCTCTGGTTATTTCTTTTCGGATTAATTCAATATTCTGGATATCTATCTTTTTTGTGTATTTTCTGATTGAAACATCATACATCTGGTTGTTTTCTTTTAATTTTGATCAAAAAATTGTCAGCACTATTAGAGTGCTTCTAAGTAATTTAGAAAAATTTTTGGTTTTTTTACTAATAGTGAGTATATTTATTTTTGTTTCTGCAGTAATAGTTCAGGTTATTAGATACTATGTAAGTAAGTCTAATGTTCCTGTACCTAATGTTGAGATATTTTATAACTTACTAAGGATCCTGGTTGTTTTGATTGGTATAATAACAGGTTTATGGTATTTGGGTATTCCTATGGCTCCGATAGTCACTACGTTGGGAATTGGTGGGTTAGCAGTTTCTCTAGCTCTACAAGGAATACTTTCTAATTTCTTCTCCGGGATGAATATACTTTTTTCAAGGGTTTTTTCGAAAGGAGATTATATAAAGGTAGATGACAGGTTTGAAGGGGTAGTAGATGATATAACTTGGTTTAATACTAGGTTGATCATGAGGAATAATAATACTATCATAATACCGAATTCTAAGATTGTGAATTCTGTGGTGATTAACTATAGTAATCCTTTTCCTCCCATGAGGATAATTGTTCCTTTGTCTGTAAGTTATTCCTGTGATTTAGAAAAGGTTGAAAGAGTTGTTTTTGAAACTGCTAGTTTTATTCAAAGGAATGTTCAGGGAGCAAATCCAGAATTTCAACCCATAATCAGGTTTAGTTCCTTTTCTGAATATTTCATTAGCTTAAATGTTATCCTTGAGGTTTTGGATAGCGATTCTCAATTTTTGGTTATTCACGAATTCATAAAAAGGATAAAGAAAGAGTTTGACCGGGAAGGAATACAAATACCCTTCAATCCACAAGTAGTATACTTAAGAGGATATTCAAATTATTTCAGTTCCCCTTCTGAGTAATTGTCCTTGGTTTTCTCTGATTTCTTAGTATATTTGTTGTTACTCCGGGATGAAAAACTATGTAAATACTGTTCGAATAGGGGGTATAGTAGTCAACTGTAAATCTTCCATACCAAACAGGTGAAGAGCTTTCGTAAAAGTCACCAATTCTCACTTCGTAATCATAACCTAGATAGTATCGATATATTCCTATATCTACATAATCTACTTCATATGTGTCATATCTAAAGGCAGTTTGTGTTCCATAGTATCCATCGTTTACGTAAACTTCTTTGTTATTATTTGGATTATATGCTCTAAAATAAACATAGGCATAATCATTCCATCCATATCCTAGCCATTGAATGTTATTATTTGACGTTTTTCTTAGGACTTTTACGTTGAGGTATCTTTGATTTTGGTTGCCTGTTGTAGTGGTTGTCCAAGTATTGGTGGTGTTAGTGGTTGTTGTACTGGTAGTTGAGAAAGTGGGAAATGTTGGAAATGTTGGAAATGTTGTCGGATTATCTATCGTTGGTATAGGAGTTATACCTCCTCCACCACCTGAACAGCTCATAAATATAAAGAGTAAGATTGTTATTATTGATACTATGATGAGGTATTTCATAATTTTCATCTCCTTTCTAGTGGGGATGTATTTCTTGACATTTAGAGTTATATTTTAGGAATTTATTTATTGGCATAGCTCCTACTAAAAAGTTAGCGTTTTCATAGGGTTTAGGATCGTTGAATGAATCTGTAATAATTTCTCCTTTGTGAGTTAGTATTTGTACATACAGGGGGAAATTTTCGGACCAACCAAACTGCTTTAATTTTTTGAGATCTATTTTTAGTTTAATCTCAGAGTCTTTTTCATTAATCTGGAGTAATTCTATAATTTTTTGATCTTTAAGGTGGGGTGTATCTTCTGAGTTTTGCATAAGTAATTTTTCATTTTTTATAGAGTAGGCTACTTCCCACCAATGATCTGTTGCTCCTCTTATGTGAAACGGTAAAATATATGATCCACTGTCCCTTATAAAATCAAGCAGTACAACTATCGATGAATCACTTTCAAAGGCATTCCTCATATACTTCTGAACTTTTATTTTAATCAGTATATCTTTATTTTCATCATACTTTGCTGAATAAGAAATTAGGTCTCTGGTTGGGTCAAATTCATCGTTAAGCTTATTGTAAGAAGCTTTATCTATTATCACTGTCTTAAAATTATCTTTTTCTTGATTTATTGGGCATTCCGTCGTAATTCTCAGGTTTTTTACCATTATCTTACCCTCCTCGAGGATTTTTAAGTCATATATGGATTTGATTTTGATTTTTTTTAACGATGGAGTTAATTGTAAAAAAAATGTAAAAAATATGGGAATTAAGAGGTTTTTATAGATGGCTCCTACAGTAAGTGGAAATTTTATATGTTAATTTTAGGTAATGGTAAATTAGGTGATAACCTATTTTTATCTGTAAGTAAAAAGATGTCTGTTTTGCTTAATTCTTCTTTTGGGTTAAGGCTTGGGATAAAATTAATTTGTGAAAGGAATACGAGAGAATTTTTTATATCTACTATTTTTTGGAATTCAGGTACTTTTTCTAAGCTGGAGATATTTACTTCTATGTTGTTAGAGATGGTGTATTTTAGGAATGTATTGATTTTTTCTACGAATTCTTCATCTTTTTCTTCTCCGGCGGATATATTGTTTATAACGATATATAATTTGGGGTGGGAGAATTGAGCTTTCTGCTTTACTACTAATTTACCTGTTTTTGCCCAGTGTTTCCAAGATATCTTCTTTACGTCGTCCATTTGATATTCTCTTATTGCGAAAAACTCTCCTTCTTCTGCTAGTTTATATACTTTCCAGATTTCATTTTGTGGGGATAAACTGATTAACGATTGATAGTTTATTGGAGCAAAATTAGGATAGATGTATATGGATGTTTCCATGTCTTTTTTTAATGGGTTCAGTATTTCAAAGAACAAGTTTATGTTTAGTTGGAATTGCAATTTTTGTATGAAACCTCTCTTTTTGGCCTTTAGTTCTATTTGTAATTCCCTCGTTTGTTTGGGTTTTATGTAAAATATTGTTTCAGGGAATTCTTGATAAAGATGATTGCTATTAATCTTTATTTTTGCAAAAAGAAGGGGTAGAATAGAGTTATTTTTTATAGTAACATTGATTATGATTTTTTGTCCTCTATAGATTTGAGTAGGTTTTATCGAAAATTTTTCTATCTCTATGTAGGAAGATATTATAAGTGGGTATATGTAGCATATGGCTAATGTTGAAGTTATAAGGGTGAACATGATAAAGGTAAGAGTTGAGCCTATGTTTATGGAGATTAACAGAGCTAGAAGGTTGATAATAATAGCGTAAAGATATTCAATTTTGCCCACTAGAGCTTTGTTGTTGCTCTTGTTTTTAGGGGTATAGAGGCTACTAATGATACTCTATGTTTGTCTGCTTTTATTACGAAATCCATTTCTTCTGTATCAACATCATCCCTATACTTAGAAAGCAATTCTATTAGATCTTCTTTAAGTTTTTCTATTGTTGAATTTTTTTCTTGAGATCTATCGTGAACTATTACCAATTGGAGTCTTTCCTTTGCTATTTTAGAGGATTTTTTTTCTTTTTTGAATATGTTGATGAGTTCTTCTAGCCAAGATGGTAGAGACATTATTTACCCCCCTATATTATCTAGTATTTTGTTTTTTTCAGACCCACTAAGCTAGCAAACTTTTGAAAGATATTACCTTCATTAAATGGATTTTCTATGGGTATAGAAGGATCTACCAATCTGTTGGCTATATTATTGAAATATTTGTAAAGAGGCTTTGTTTTATTTAGTACTACTGGCTCCCCGTTGTTCGTAGATATAGTTATATACTCGTCGTCAGGAATTATGCCTAGTAGTTCGATATTAAGTGTTTCAAGGATATCTTCAATCGATAGCATTTGGGATTTTTTGACCATATGTTTCTTCATTCTGTTGATGATCAGTTTTGTTGAGTTTTTTCCCATAGCTTCTAGGTTTGCTATTACTCTATCTGCATCTCTAATTGATGATAGATCTGGAGTTGTTACTACTATTGCTTCTTCTGCTGCTTTGGCTGACATTTTGAATCCATGTTCTATACCTGCTGGACAGTCTATTATGACAAAATCGAATTCTTGTTTGATTTCTTCTATTAGTTCCTTAAATTTATCTAATGGTATATCTTCTTTTTGTTTGGTTTGGGGAGCGGGTAACAGGAACAGGTTACCCACTCGCTTATCTTTTATCAAGGCTTGTTTGTAGCTTCTACACCTGTTTTCTATGACGTCTGAAAGATCAAAGACAATTCTATTTTCTAATCCCAGGATCAGATCTAGGTTTCTCAGTCCTACGTCTGCGTCTACTAGAACCACTTGGTAATTTAGTAGGGCTAGTGCAGTTCCGACGTTTGCTGTTATAGTTGTTTTACCCACTCCTCCTTTTCCAGAAGTTACAACGATCGATCTCTTTAATTTTCCCACCTTTTTCACTCCTTCTGTTCTTTTATTATTTCCATTCTGATTGAATTATTATCTTGATAAAATAGGATGTTTGATATTTCTTTTGATTGGAGTTGTTTTTTAATTTCATTTTCGTCGAACTCTGCTACCATATTGGCTATTTTTATGATTGGGTTTTTGAGTTTCAATGTAAAGATTATTGATGAGTTGTTGTTGGGGTATCCTGCGTGTGCTGTTCCCATTAGTTTACCCAAAACTATTATATTTCTGGCACTTCTTACCTCTGCTCCAGAATTTACATTACCAACAACTAGAATGGTTTTTTCACTTTCCAACAATGATCCGCTACGAATGTTTCTCCTATATATTAAAATATCCTGGTTTAAGGTATTTTCTACTATTTTATTACCTAATTTGCTGTCTGATCCAATACTACTGTTTTTGTCATTATTGACTGTAGTTTGTGGGATGAGTTTATTTTGAGTGTTTATAACAGAAGGAGCATCTACCGGTATCCCGTAGTTTATGGATATCATCTTGGTGATTGGGTTTGTATTTCTAATTATATCTATTGGCAATGAAAAAGAGTTGAATATTTTTAGGATTGATTTAAACTCTGATTCGTTTAATCCTAGATCACCTAGATCAAGTATCACTTGATTATTTTCAACTATTTCTTTTAGTCCTTTGTTTATATATTCTTGTAATTTATTCCTAATTTCGTTTTCTTCGATCTTATCTATTTTTATTATTATCTTTCCTTTTTCTTGTTTTAGTATCATGTTAGGTATATTACAGTTATCAATGGTTTGGGGATAAAAGTTTTTAGTACGAGTATTTTACCTGGCCATCTTTGGAGAATCTCTTCCAGTAGTTTGATGAGTTTTTGTGCTCTTTTTAGACAATCGGGTTCTTCTAAAAACTGTTGTTTTACTTTTGAACTTGCTTTCATAATGGATACAATTATATCTGTTATGTCGCATAGACTTTTCTGCTTTATAACTTTGATCGTTGATTCGTTATTTATTATTGGGATATACTTTGGAGCTATTTTTAATAGTTCTTCTTTTATTTCCGAGTTTTCTTCCTGGTGTATTTCCTCTAGTATATGATAGTTTTGGGTAAATGGGTATATATCGTCAAATTCTATTTTCTTTATTAGCACTCTCTTTGAAGCTTTTAGTTGTATTATAAACGTACTTTGGGAGATTTTTTGCATGCCTATAATTTCACACAGGCAACCATATCTATTGATGTCGAATTTTTTTTGATCTTTGACCAGGGATGCAATGAATTTCCTGTTGTTAGTGAGATAGTTGACTAGTTTTTCGTCGTTTACTACTATTCCTACTATATTTCCTGGTATTAGGACCAAATTAACTAGAGGAAATATATAAACCTTATCCATTACGTTTCTATAATATTTTTCATTAATCCTTTTCCTTCTCCTTTTCGTCAAGTACAAAACATGAAGGGATTTTGTAAAAAAAATGTTAAAAAAAAGAGAAAAAACTTTAATTTTTCAGTGCGTAAGAGTATATATAATAGTGAAAATAATCATAAGGAGGTGAAAAAAAATGGCATTACCAATAATAGCTGCTGCGGGGGCTGGTATGCTCGCAGGATATGCCCTTTCTCAGTATGGAAATAATAACTATTATGGAAATAACAACATTGTTGTCAGAGGGAATAATAACAACGTCAATGTTTACAATAATGTTAACATTAACATCAACTTAGGTGCTTTTCCAGTTGGTTTGCACGGTCAAATTCCACCACATATAATTATCCAACTGATACTCATACTAATACAACTATTGCAGGCTCAACAATGTGGTTGTGGATATCCACCAATATTTGGTCCAGTTGGTGGAGTAGGATTACCGGGCACTTCCATTGGTATGCCTCCAGTTGATGTTGTACCATTCTGGGGTAATGGACCATTCATTGACCCACAAATGTTGCCACTGATACCATTCCATGGAACAACATTACCTCCATTTCCTAGACCACCATCAGCAATCGACTACGGTATGGCCATAGGTGGTGCTGTAGGAGGAACGGTCGGAGGAATTGCCGGTGGGATTGTAGGTTGGCAAGCAGGTGGAGCTATCGGTGCAGCTTTGGGAACAGCAATATTACCAGGTGTAGGAACATTAATTGGTGGACTACTTGGTTCTTTCATCGGTGCTATTGGTGGAAGTGCTATAGGACAGGGAGTAGGTAGATTTGTTGGAGGACTAGTTGGAGGCGTGGTCGGAGCATTCGTTGAGGCTGGTAAGTCTATATTCAACGGAGTAAAGAGATTACTTGGATTTGGATAGGCAGAATACTAAGAAGGGGTGGCTTTACACAGTCACCCCTTCTCTTATCCCCCATCGGTCATAGTCCTTAGGGAAAAATATATCTTAAAAACCATAGTCCTTATTATTTTTCTTGATATTTCTTCATCTGTTAGATAGAAATCAGGTTTCACTCGATCATGAGGATTTAAATCTAGTGAAAAACTTGCAAATCCATTTGTATAAACTACAGTAAGATTTTCTATGTCTATAATGCTCTGTATATATGGTTTACCATAGGTTAGATTTCCAAAAACTAGAGCTCTTGTTTTAAGTACCCCAGATATGACTTCTGCCGAACTGGCTGTCGTTTCATCTTGTAGTACTGCTACAAAGTTTTTAGAAAAATAGCCACCGTATTCTTCACTACTGTAAAAATTGTACGTCTTTACTCCATCTTTCTTTTTAAAATTAGTAGAAAATAGATAAGTATTGGGTTCAAAGAATAGAGCTATGAAGAAGGCTGCTGTCCAAAGACTACCCCCAAAGTTATTGGTTAAATCGATTATTATAACGGTTTCCTCGTCTATCTTATTTTTAAGATACTCTCTATACTTTTTGCCCATATTAGGACTTAGATTTAGGAGACTAATGTAACAGATCCTTACATTTTGTTGTTCAAAAAACTCTACCTTTAAATCTTCTTCTACTCTTCTTTCTCGATAATAGTTAGATTCGAATATTTCTCTGTTTTTTATTTCAAGATAAGGATCTTCTACAAATTTGTAAAGAGTTTCCCTAAAAGCTTGATCAGTATTTTTCTGCTTCAAACTTTCAGAGAAATAGTTATATAGATCTTGTATCGAGTATTTTTGATAGTCTATGAATATATTTTCAAAATATATCTTATGCAAAGTATATAGGTAACGATCTACTTTTAGCTTATCTTGATTTTCAGATCTTGTAGAAAAAAACAAAACTGAGCTAAACAAGAAGAAAAATAAGAATATCGATAGTATCTTATTCAATTTTTATATTTCTTGTGAATTCTATTATTTTTTCATGTATTAATCCGTTAGATGCTACAATCGTTTTACTTGATAGAGATATTGGATTACCGTAGTAATCCGATACTTTACCTTGGGATTCTTGAACCAGCAGGATACCTGCTGCTATATCCCATGGTTTTAGATCGAATTCCCAAAATCCGTCGAATATTCCCATGGCTGTATAAGCTAGGTCAATTGCTGCACTTCCAGCTCTCCTTACTGCTTCAGTCCTTATAGATAGTTCTTTGAATAGTTCTATATGTGGGTTTGGGTTAGACGTAAGGGCATAGCTGAATCCTGTAGCTAAAACACTTTCTTCTAAATTCCGAGTTTTAGATACAAATATACGCTTGTTATTGAAAAAACTACCTTGTCCTTTCTCTGCTATGAATAACTCATCTAGAATGGGTGCGTAGATTACCCCCAAAATTATTTCTCCATCTTTTACCAGGGAAATCGAAACACAGAAAAACGGAAATCCTTTTCTAAAATTTACTGTTCCGTCCAGAGGATCTATTATCCACCAAAATCCATCAAGATCAAATTCTTCCTCTCTATAGTCCTCCTCTGCAAGTATCCTATGATTTCTAAAGTTATTAAGTATTATCCTTTTTATTTCTTCTTGCGAAAGAATATCTACTTCAGTTACTGGATTTCTGTGATCTTTATAATGATGCTTAAACTCTTTTCTGTAGTATCTTTTCAGGATTTCTCCTGCTTTAAAAGCTGCTTCGATAGCAACGGTTGTATATACCCCTACTTTCATAGATTACTCCTCTTTTATTACTTGTATGAGTAGTTTTCTATTCCTTGGTCCATCGAATTCACAGAAGAAAATACCTTGCCAAGATCCAAAAACTATTTGACCATTAGATATTATAAGGCTTAGAGAATTACCTATTATTGATGACTTTATATGTGCATCTGCGTTGCCTTCTAAGTGATAGTATTTTTTATCTCTAGGTATATTTGAGGCCAAAAAATCGAGTATATCTTTTTTTACCGATGGATCTGCATTTTCGTTTATTAGGCATCCTGCTGTCGTATGAGGTACATACAAAACCACTACACCTTCTTTGATATTCCTTCTCTGTATTTCTGAGTTTACTAAGCTAACTACTCTTTCTGTTATATCTATGAACTCTTCTCTATTTTTGGTCGTTATATTTATTTCTAGCATTATTTATATCTCCTCCCCTTCTGATAGTTAATATCGTAATCCCTGATACAAGCATTATAAGTATTGAGAAAATTTGAGCCCAAGAGAAAAATAAAAACACTCTTTCTGACTCTCTAAAAAACTCGACTATAAAACGAATCATACTGTATAATAATAGAAAACTCAAAAGATATCTACCTGGATAACTTTTTGATTTCAGGGTATATAAGAAGTAGATAAAGACTAATAGTGAAAGAAGACTTTCAATTATTTGAACTGGATATCTTATTTTTCCGTGGAGAAAAATTCCCCAGGTGCTTTCTTTGCCATAGCAGCATCCAGCTAACAAGCAACCAATCCTTCCAATAAATACGCTGAATGGTGCAACTAATGCAAATAAATCCGATAACTCTAAAAAATTAACTTTATATATTTTTGAACTTACCATTAATCCAAGTATTGCAAAAAATATGGAACCTATTATCGTTAATCCTCCCTCGAATGGGCTTATAATATCAAACAACATTTTCCAAAAACTAGTATATTTGTAATCGTTAAAAATCAAATATCCTATCTTCCCTCCTAAATACATCGAAATAAGAACTATCAGAAATGAACCGAAGACCTTTTCAATATCAATCTTGTACCTCTTGGAAAACAGATGCAATAAGTATAATGAAAGTAGGATGTCTATATAAAGGATTGTTCCGTAGCTATAAACGCTAATGTTACCGATTTTGAAGAGAATCGGATACATACTTTATCTGAATTTTAAAAACTATTTGATCTCGTTCATATAAAACATCTATTGGGGTTCTATTAATAAGAGATATCTCTTTGATAATATTTAGACCTAGTCCTTTTGTGTCCTTTAATTCTGATAGTACTTCCTTTACGAGTTCATAATCAGAATATTTAGCCCTGTTTTTAATCGATATTTCTACATATCTGTCAAAAAGATGAAAATCTACTTTTACTTCTTCAGAGTTTTTTACTGCATTATCAACTATATTGAAAAACATCTGCTGAAACAGTTCTATATCCAGTTCTAATTTTTCTTGGGGTACTGAGGTAGGAAAGTTAACCTCTATATTTTGTGCAAAAAAAGTTATGGTATCGTCTATTAACTGTATAAGCTCTTCTAATGATATCCTTATAATGTTTAATCTTATTTTTCTAAGTTTTATTTTAGAGTAGTAGAGGTATCTATTTATCATCGATGATATTTTGTCTAGATATTCTACTGCTTTATTTACTTCTTCTGGAGAATGTTTAATGTTTAGTATTATGGATTTAGCAACTGCTATAGGTGTTCTCAAGTCATGGGATATTTCACTTAAAAATTTAATCTTCATCCTCTCTATTTCGTATATCTCTGTAAAATCTAGAACTATTACTAATTTCCCTTTCTCCAGATTTATTACAATGTTCTTAAATTTCTTATCTCCGTAATCGACTATTTCTTCAGAAAGTTTAGTTTTAAATTGATCTATAGGTATATTATAATTGTTCGTAAAGACTTGAGTCTTGTTATTTTTGTCTATCAGGAATACAGTAAATGGCAAGGAACTTAAAATATTCTGGAGATTATTTTTTGAGTTTTCCACTTCTTTTAATAAACTGATCAAATTATTTCTCATTATCTTTATGCTTCTAAAGACGTCTTCCATTTCATCTTTTTGTTTATATTCTATGTTATAATTTAAATTTCCAAGTGCTACTTTTACCACGAAATCTCTTATTATTTTTAATCTCTTTTGAATTATGGAAGATATAATGAATGATGTTAACAGAGCGAAAAGAAATAGTACAGGGCTAAAGTAGAGGCTATATCTCATCAAGTTTTTTCTAAAATCTTTTATTACGCTGAGATCTAGCTCTAGAGCTATCATATACTCATTCCTAGTGCTTATCAGGGGGAAAAAATAGCTTATAATAAATTCATCGGTATCTACAATTATTGTTTCTTTACCAAATTCAGCTTTTCTAATAAAATCTTTATCAACTTCAAAATAATGTGGGAAATAAAATACTACACTATAATCTTTGTCGAAGATTATGAAGTAGGAGTACTCTGGCAAATGCATGGCAACATTAAAAAAAATATAGTCCTTATTTAGAGTTAGAATATCTGTACCTTCAAGCTCATCTTTTAAAATCTTCCCATAAGATCTTATCTCATCTTTCTTCAGCCTAATATAATACTCTGTTGAGGTGTAAGAGAATAAAAAGAAAATCAACAGAGATATTACAATAAAAAATGAAAAAGACACTAAAAAAGTGATTATTTTAATTGACATGAAGTTTAAGTTATCAAATAATTTTTTCTATCTTTTTGGTTAGATGTTCTGTAAATTTGGTAGTAGAATAGTAATTACTCTGGTTTGTATCAACTGTTAAAATTCCTTCTTCCGTTGTAACTGTTTTGTGTGTTACATTATGTATATCTTCTGTATCTGATAAGCTTGCAGAGGGTAATAACCCCAAACTACTTATCAGCACTGCGGCTTCCTCTGTTGGAGTATCACAGAACATATTTTTTCGACAGATGCATTGAGAATGACTTCATCATTTATAGTTGCTACTGGATATTGAGCACAGCATTTATAGCAATAGACTGTATGCACTTCTATATCTTCTTGATCTATTTTATTTATTTCTTCGTATAATTGTTTACCCCCGTTAAAGTAACATGACGTACCGTAACATACACCTATGACTATTTTTTCTGGTTCTGAAAATCTGAAATCTTTGAAGAATGATATTGATGAATAAGCTTCTGCATACGGAATCTTCATTTTTTCACATAGTATTCTTAACAATTCTTTGGGTATGTATCCATAAGCTTCCTGAATATCGAAAGCCATTTCTATTAGGCTTGATCTATCTTCTCCATACTTTTTTATTAACTTTTCTATAAATTTTTCGTAACTCATAGGTTTTTACTTCTAGTTTACTTATTTCACTCCTTTCTTTATCCCAGTAATCTGAATTTTTCTCCGAGGTAGTATTTTCTTGCTAATTCATTTTGTGCTATTTCTTCCTTAGTTCCTTGAACTATTACTTCTCCGTTTGATATTATGTATGCTCTATCTACTATTCTTAGTGTTTCATATACGTTGTGATCTGTTATAACTACTCCTATGTTTTTTTGCTTTAGGTTATATATTATATTCTGTATTTGTTCGATTGTTATGGGGTCAACTCCACTAAACGGCTCATCTAGCAACAGAAACTTAGGGTTTATTATCATTGTTCTTGCTATCTCTACTTTTCTTCTTTCTCCGCCAGATAGGGTATATCCTAAATTTTTTCTTACGTGTTTTAGGCCAAACTCCTCAAGTAATTCCTCTATTTTCTGTTTAATTAAATTTTTGTCCTTATGGTAATATTCAAGTACAAGTTGAAAATTTTCTTCTACTGTTAGACCTCTGAAGATAGAGCTTTCTTGTGGTAGGTAAGATATTCCGTATGAAGCTTTTTTATGAAGTGGAAGAAGAGTAATTTCTATGTCGTTAATGAATATTTTTCCGCTATCTGGTCTTGTTAAACCGACTAGCATGTAGAAAGTTGTTGTTTTACCTGCTCCGTTTGGTCCCAACAAACCTAATATTTCTCCCTGTCTTATCTCTAGACTTATAGAGTTGACTACTGCCCTTTTAGCGTACATTTTCCTTAATTTTTCAGCTCTTAGAATATTCATATTTTATCGATCTTTGGTCAAAATTACGAATTCTGGATCTTCGTTGTATCCTTGTAGAATCAATACGAAACCTTCGGAATACTTTTGCATATCTAATATCTTACTTCCATATATATTAGTTTCTCTGATTGAACCGTTATAATTTAGAATTTTAGTTGAGTTTGTTTTATCAAATAACATTATTTCTTTTTCGTCATGTGTTAACCATAGTTTTAAATAATTTCCTTCAAGATCTATATTTTTTGCAAGTCTTCCGTCAATACTGTATATCCCTACCTTTCTCTTTTGATTAGAGATGTAGTGTAGAATTACAATTTTGTTTTCACCGATATCCAGGCTATATACTGGCTCATCGAATTTAAGATTTTTCTGATTTATCCATCTAAATCCTAAAAATTGGTTGAGGTTAAAAATAGATAAAAATACGTTATTACCTACGTATGCTTTCCCATCTTTGAGAACGATATCAAAAAACTTTATAAGATTTTTCTCAGCTAATAGATTTATTGTGTTTTTTTCATACATAAAATATCTTATGGAATAGTCTGTTAAGACTAGGAAAAGAGTTCTATTCTGTTCTTCTTTTAAAACTCTTATTTCTCTGATATCTCTATTAAATCCTAACTCTAATTCTTTTTTCAGTGATGCGCTGTCTAGTATATATAATCTGTTCTTTTTTACTAGTGCTATTTTGCTTGACGAAATAAAAAATACATTATCATAATAATCTTGTAGCTCGTGTTTTACTACTAACTTTTTGTTTTTTAGACTGAATAAATAGTATTTATTAAAATCGTGTAAAATGCATGCGTATTCGTTATTAGGTGATATACTTAGAGCAAAAGATGTTTTTAGTAAAATGTATGCATACAATGGAATGGCAAGGGTTATTGTTGGCATTTTAAAAATGGAATTTTTCCTGTACATCTTTTTTTATTTATTACTATGTTCTGATCTTTTGAACCTCTTGAAAAATTCTTTTAAACACTTTATGTTTCTCTGATTTGATTTTCTTGTAGTAGATATGTTCTATTGCAGTATTTGCATGTGGCTTGGTTATCTTGGAATTTGAGGGTTGTTCCGCATTTACATACCCACCCTATTTGTCTAGCTGGTACTCCTACTACTAGTGCGTGGGGAGGTACATCTCTGTTTACTACTGCTCCAGCTCCTATAAACGCATACTCTCCTATTGTCACTCCGCATATTATTGTGGCATTTGCTCCTATCGTTGCCCCTCTCTTAACTACAGTGGGTCTGAATTCGTTTTTTCTTTCTATAAATGCTCTCGGATTATAAACGTTAGTAAATACACATGATGGTCCGCAAAATACATCGTCCTCCAGGGTTACTCCTTTGTAAACGGACACGTTGTTTTGTATTTTGCAATTGTTACCTATTTTGACATCTGGTCCTATCATGACATTTTGTCCAATTATAACATTTTCTCCTATCTCTGTATTCCTCAATATATGACAGAAGTGCCATATTTTGGTGTTTTTACCTATTTTTACATTTTCATCGATGTAACTACTTTCATGGACGAAGTAATCCGGATCTTTTTCAAAATCTTGGTATGATACTGTCTTATTCTTTTTTATTGATTCTTCAGCTTTTTCTATTACTCTTAGGACTCTTATTGCTTCATGTGCGCTAGTAAGGGGAGTTTGATCGTTTTCTATACAATATATAAAGTGCTTTATTTCATTGTATAGAGGTTCTGATTTTTCTATTTCTATCGTTTGATATTCAGCTTTTTGAACTACTGGTATACCATTATGCCACTCTATTCTATGGTTATATAGGAAAAGTTTTTCTTCGGATATGTCATCAAAAACTATCATTCCTTTTGAACCTATTATTGTCATTTTGTGTTCTTTAAAGGGATTTAGCCAACTTACGAATATGTGTGCCTTTATCTCTTCTGGAAAATCAAGAATGGTTAAGGTTATATCGGAAATATTTGGGGTAATATATGATCCTTGGAAAGCTGTTACTGTGATAGGATCTCTTTCTAGTAGGTATAGGATAACCGATATGTCGTGTGGAGCAAACGACCAAAGTATGTTCTCTTCTGTTCTTAGCTTCCCTAGGTTTAGTATGTTCGAGTAGATGTAATATAGTTTGCCTAAGGTTTGGTCTTTTATTATCTGTTTTAGTTTTATAACTGCTGGATGATACAGAAGCAGATGTCCTACCATAAGAATACATTTTTTCTTTTCTGATAGTTCTCTTAATTCTGTAGCATGTTCAGTTCTGAGTGCTAGAAGTTTTTCCACGAATACATTTTTTCCCATTTCTATGAACTTTTTAGCTATTTCATAGTGTGTTGAGGCTGGGGTAGCTATGATTACCGCATCGCCCTTCTTTAGCTCTTCTATATCTATAACAGGAACAATACTTTTACCCAGTTTGTTTAACTTATCTATTTGATCAGAATACTTAGTAAAAATATACTTTATTCTATCTCCATTTTTGTCGAATACTAGCAATGAAGTAATTTTGTTGTTTTCTTCGATGATTTTGAGGAGATTTCTAAAAATATTTTCTCCCCAGTGACCTAATCCTATTTGAGATAAGACATATTCCCCCATGGAGTTTATATTCTACACAATCTTTACCACTCTTCTATATTTGCATAGGGTTTGTTAAAGTGTTGGATAAATTTTAATATGCCATGAGTGAAGTAATAAGCATATTGCTAGACCTTTTAAGAATAAAGTCTGTAACAGCCCATGAGGATGAGATAAAGAAGTATATTGTTCACAAGGTTAAGGATAGACTCTTTTTTTCTGAAGTCAGAAATAATATTGTTTGTTTTTCTTCTGAGAGTTGCTATTTTGCTCTTGTTGGACACATAGATACAGTAGATAATATCAATTTGAAAAATGGGATAGTTGAGGATGGTAAGGTTTTTGGATTGGGAGCAAGCGATATGAAAGCAGGTATAGCAATTATGCTCTATCTTCTTCAAAGATTCAATCATTTGCCTATACTCTGGATCTTCTATGATAGGGAGGAAGGTAGTTATAATGATAACGGTCTAAGTTTAGTGTTTGACAAATTCAGGAATATTCTTAAGAATCTGAAGTTTGCTATAATTCTTGAACCCACTTCGAATAACATAGAACTAGGATGCAACGGAGTTATAAATTATGGACTTTGGATCAAGGGTAAATCTGGACATTCTGCAAGACCTCAAACCTATCAAAACCCTTTTTATCTTTCCCTTCCTATTGTAGATTTCATAGCCAATTACAAACCGGTAGATTATATTCATGAAATAAGCATAAATTCAAGGAATCATAAGCTTTGTTTTACCGGAAATATGGTCATAACTCAGATCAAGGGATATATTGATAAAACAAACGAAAATAATTTTAAAAACCTGGTTCCTGAATACTGTTTTATCAACGTAAACGTAAGGTATACCCCTAATTATAATTTTGAGGATTTTGATAAATCCTTCAGGAATAAGATGCTAGGATATAAATGTGATATAGAGATTATTGATCATGCTCCTGCAGGTAAGATATTGATTAATCGTGAGTTGGTTGAATTTTTGGAGTGGTATTTGAAGAATGGTGATTTTGAGATTCATGGTAAACAAGCTTGGACAGATGTGGCAAGATTTTCTTTATTTAATATTCCTGCTATAAATTTGGGGCCGGGTGAACCCTCTCAAGCTCACCAAAAAAACGAATATGCTTTCATATCAAAAATAGAGCAGTTAAGCATTATCCTAGCGAGATACCTACAGCAATTAAGGTCATAGGTATTGTTTATACCATTTATCTCTGAGATTTCAGAATAGTGTTCTTTGAAACTTCTCTAAAATTTGAGATTCTTTGGGGCTTGATTTGAAATATTCTCTGGACTTTTCTTCCTTTTTTTGAGACTCATAGTTTGTATAGAAAATTAATCTTAGTGTTTGGGCTTTGTGGAGGTATTCTTTTAACTAACGGGTTGGGGTTCATATTTTGTATCCATTTCTCTTTTCCTTCTTTCTGCTATTTTCTGTGTAAAACTTTGTATTCCATCTTTTATGGATTTATATGCGTAGTATGATATTCCCACTATATCACCGACTAGGGCTATTCCTATTAGGTAGGGTGCTGCGGTAGCCAATGCGGGTATACTGAATGCAGCTGCTATTGCACCTGTAACACCAAGTAAATCCGTTATCACTCTTCCTCCACTTATCCCAAGATCTATTTTTTTCTCTTCTAACTCCCTGTAAAGTTTTTCTACTTGTTCGTTTAGTATTCTCTTTTCTTCTTCTGTTAAATTTTGTATCTGATCGTTTAGAATTTTTGTTTTTTCTTCTATAATTTTTCGTAAGTCATTTCTTTCTCTTAGTTTTTTTATGAATTGCCATGTGTCTAGTCCGAGCGTTACTCCTCTGAAAGCTCCCAGTAGAAGTTTATCTACTATCTCAGAAAACGAGCTATAAACTCCTGTAAGAATATTGCTTTTCAACTGTTCTGCTACTATCTTAAAGGCAAAGGATGGGTTTTGTTCTATAAACTCCTGAAAGGAAAAAGTTGATGAACTTACCAAATCCTGGGTATATCCGATTACATCTGCTATCTTTGCATTGAGAGGAGTATGGGAAGAATTCACTCTGTTTATATTGATATTTAGATTACTTTCTTTTGTTGAGCTTTTTGTATCATTGATCTCCTTCTTACCTATATTGTCATTCTTACTCTTCGAGATTGTCAGATTATTGTTTATACTGATGTTATTCTTTACTTCACTCATTTATGTTACCTCCTCGTCAATTACATGCTATGATTGAGTATAACATTTCAAAAGGTTAGTAGTTTTTAAAGATGTAAAAAAAATGTAAAAACTAGGGAGTTTTATTTGGTTTTGAAGGCTTTGTTAAACAGGTCAGATAATAATATTAATATGAGATGATTTCTGGGAGGTGATCACCTAATGGCAAATGTTATCGATAAAGTATATAACTACAGAGAATTGGAGAAATCAGTTATTGAAGAGTTTTATTCAGAACCTATAAAGCCTGGTTTTAGGAGGCCTACTTTTTGTATAGTTATTCCTCCTCCCAATGTCACGGGTTCTCTTCATATGGGACATGCTCTAAATTCTACTATCCAGGACTTTCTTATAAGATACAAGTTATTAAGAGGATTTGATTCGGTTTGGTTCATAGGTACTGATCATGCAGGAATAGCCACTCAAACCGTAGTCGAAAAACATTTACTCAAACAAGGAATAAAAAGAACTGATCTTTCTAAAGAAGAATTCGTTCAAAAGATTTGGGAATGGAAAAATGAGTACGGAAACATTATTTTGGAGCAATTCAAAAGATTAGGTATATATGCCGATATATCTAGTGCTAGATTTACAATGGATGAATTATACTCTTATGCTGTTAAGAAAGCTTTTGTGGAACTATTTAACAGGGGATATGTTTATAAGGGTAAGAGGGTTGTAAATTGGTGTCCCAGGTGTCTGACCAGCCTGTCCGATCTGGAAGTCGTTCATAAACCTACAAAAACTAAATTATGGTATGTAAGATATAAGTTAGCCGATAGCGATGATTATTTAGTTGTAGCAACTACTAGACCAGAAACAATAATAGCCGATACCGCTCTTGCTGTTAATCCCAAAGACAGTAGATATCTTAATTATGTGGGTAAATTCGTTATGGTCCCTATTGTTAACAGAGCTATTCCAGTTATCACTTCCGATCAGGTAGACGTTAGCTTTGGAACAGGAGTTCTTAAAGTTACTCCCGCACACGACTTCAACGACTATAAAATTTATCAAAAACACAAGAACATAGGAATAATCAATATTTTCAATCCTCGAGGAGAACTAGTTTTAGATAACATACCTGAAAGGGAAAATGTCAGCAAATATCACGGGATGGATAGATTTAATCTAAGAGAAAATTTTGTTAAAGACTTAGAAAGCTTAGGACTTTTAGAAAAAGTGGAAGATTACCTATCAAACATCGGTTATTGCTACAGATGTGATACCATTATAGAACCTTACTATTCTGATCAATGGTTTATATCAATGAGAGAGCTTGTAAAAAAACCGCTGGAATTGGTAAAGCAAGACAAAATTAAGTTCTATCCAAATTCTTACAAGAAGGTTGTTATAGATTGGTACGAGAATATAGAGGATTGGTGTGTTTCAAGGCAGATATTCTGGGGGCATAAGATTCCCGTGTATACTTGTAGAAGTTGTCAAGAAATGTGGGCTTCCGAAAAGGATGAATATTCTTGCCCTAAGTGTGGTTCTAAGGATATTTATCAGGAGGAAGATGTTCTTGATACTTGGTTTAGTTCTGCTATATGGCCATTTGCTGTCATGTATTGGCCTGACAAAAAATTTGAAGAATACAAAAAGTACTATTATCCTACAGATGTTCTGACTACTGCAAGGGAAATAGTATTTCTGTGGGTTTCAAGAATGATAGTGATGTCCGTATTTTTCTTGGATGAGATACCTTTTAGAGACGTAATAATTCATGCAGTTATTCTGGCTCCTTCGGGCAAGAGGATGAGTAAATCCTTAGGTACTGGAATAGATCCCTTAGAGTTGATAGATAAGTATGGAGCAGATGCCGTGAGAATGGGGTTGATCATTCAAACAGCTGAATCACAAGACGTAAAATTCAGTATCGAAAAAATAGAAATGGCTGGAAACTTCATAAACAAACTATGGAATGCCATAAGATATTTCGAAATAAGAAAAAATCAAAAACCTAATAAAATTCTAGATCCCAGAATTATAAGGCGCATAAATAACTGGTTGATATATGAACTAACAGACTTATCTTGTAAACTAGAGAATTATGCTAACGAATATAGATTCTTTGATTATTGTATGTCTCTGTATCATTTTGTTTGGAACGTCTTTTGCGATTGGTATATAGAGTTCTCAAAGCTGTTCGATTATTCCGAAATAGAGAAAACCGTAGATATCGTTATAAAGTCGATCCTTTTATATCTACATCCAATTATTCCATTTGTTACCTCATACCTCTATAGAAAACTATACAATCAGGACATTACCCAAGAAGATGTAAATAGGTTGAATGAGTTTTTAAAAAGGGAATTTGTGTACAATAAGAAGGACTATGAAGATATAAAGAATCTAATAAATAGTATAAAGGAAGTCAGGCCTTTTGTAAATGAGATATTACAGCTAGGTTTCCAAAATTCTGTTAAGGTAAAGGTCAACTTTCAGGAAGCTCAAGAACTTCTGGAAATATTTTATAACTTTACTAAGACTATAGAAGGTCAAGGAACTAAGTCTTTTGTTATCAAGACAAACTTGGGTAATGTAAATATCTACTTGGAAGAGGAAACCATAAGTAAGTATAAGGAACTACTCCGTAAGAAAATGAACGAAATAAACAATAATATTCGAAGGATAGAGAATCTATTTGCTAATAAAGACTTTATAGAAAAAGCAGATAAAGAAGTAATAAAAAATTATTCGATCGAATTACAAAGGTATAGAGATTTGCTGGAGATCAATAGTAGGATCTTAGAAGAACTATGAATTGCAATTTCTGTGGTAAGGAAATAGACAATAAGATTATATTGAAAGGAAAGTCAGCAAATATATGCGAGGGGTGTGTAATGGAAGCTTATAAAACCCTAGATTTGATAAAGAACACTTCTGTTAACTCGAAGGGAGTCAGGTTATTTACTCCCGCCCAGATAAAAAGACATCTTGATGAGTACGTCGTTGGACAGGAGAAAGCTAAAAAAGTTTTGTCCGTTGCCGTATATAATCACTATAAGCGTGTTTTGATGGGTAATGTAAACGATTTAGTTAAAAAGCTTAACTTAGAGGAAGTTGAATTACCGAAGTCGAATGTATTGATGGTTGGTCCTACTGGATCTGGTAAGACGTATTTAGCTAGTACCTTGGCAAAAATACTTAATGTCCCCTTTTCAATTTCTGATGCCACTTCTCTTACTGAGGCAGGATATGTCGGAGAAGATGTAGAGAATATTCTTCTGAGACTGATTCAAGCTGCTAATTGGGATCTGGAATACGCTCAAATAGGTATTTGTTATATCGACGAGATAGACAAAATAGCTCGCAAGAGTGCAGATAATCCCTCTATTACCAGGGATGTTTCGGGTGAAGGTGTTCAACAAGCTCTTTTAAAAATACTGGAAGGGACGATAGCTAATGTTCCACCTCAAGGAGGAAGAAAACACCCCCATCAACAGTTCATACAGTTTGATACTACCAATGTCTTATTTATTGCTGGTGGAGCCTTCAGCGGAATAGAGGATATCGTGAAAAATAGAATAAAAACTTCTTCCCTGGGGTTCAGAGTTAGTCCCTCCAAATACGAAGAAATAGATTATCTGAGTTTTGTAGACAATGAGGATCTACTCAAATACGGTTTTATACCTGAGTTTGTCGGGAGATTTCCTGTTATCGTTACACTTTCAAAGCTTACACTGCAAGAACTGGAGGATATACTTGTAAAACCTAAAAATTCTATAATAAAACAGTATCAAAAATTGTTGGCATTAGATGGCATCAAGTTGACGGTTGACGAAGAGGCTATCAGGTTAATAGCCAGAAAAGCTTATGAAAGTAAAACAGGTGCTAGAGCTCTAAAATCTATAGTAGAAAACATGCTTCTAGATATAATGTTTGAGCTACCCAATGCCAGTGGTATATCGGAGGTAATCATATCTAAAGAAGTCATCGTTGAAAACAAAAAACCCATAATGAAGTAGTATATGCACGATCAAATAAAATTAAGGAAAAAGCTCCTAATTTTCAATTATCTGTTTTTTGTTATTATAGTGATATTTAATGTATTGAACTATTTAATTTCAGGAAAGTTAGATTTTGTATTCCTAGGCGTTAGTTTATTTATTCTCTTACTGTTGCTTATTCCTTACTCTAGAGAATTTTCTGTTGAGAATTTTAAGCTTACGCTTTTTATATATGGGTTAGGTGTATTTGTCTTCTCTGTTTTGTTATCCTTTAAATCTCCGATATTTATTTTTTTGCCGATTTTGGTCTCGATTTATGTCACTGTCTTGTCTATTTTTAAAAATACGTACAAGTATACTTTACCGTTACTAGGTCTAGTATTTTCGTTCCTACTTCTTTTCGTCTATATAGGGGGTAGTATTGATTCAAAGATGTTTATTCAATTGAAAAAGTCAGGATTTTTTGATATCAATTATTTCTATTTTGTATTTCTGACGTTTATGGTTTCTATAGTTAGTTTTTGGATTACTGTTCAAGTAGGTGATCTTATAATGTCAATTTACAAATCACAAGCATTAAGTATAGTTCAGAGTAAGATAGATGAGGTTAATAGGATTGCCAGTGAGAAAGCTAAAGAAGTTGAACAAAAGAGTAGAGAAATTTTGACAGTCAAAGAAAAACAAGAAAAAATATTTGAAATAAATACTAATATTGCTAAAAGGGTAAAAAATATAAAAGCACAACTGCAATATATAACGTCTGAATTAAAGGAGATGTTGTATGCTACTGGTGTTGTTATTTTACTTGATAAGGCTGGTCTGATAAGTGCTGATTACTATGCTGATGTTCCTTTACCTGTTGTTGAAACACTAAAAGTTTCTCCTAGAAGTAGTGATAACATTAGAAAATTTATCTCTAAGGCTATGAAAAATAAGGAGGTTATACATATAAATAAGCGAAAGGAAATTTTTCATTCTGGTTTTTCCAAAGAAGAGTGTATATCTTTTCTTCAGGAAATTTCCAAACTTACTTTTGAGGTATATGAAGTTTTAATGGTTCCTATAGTTAATAGTTTCGCCGAATCTATGGGATTGTTCGTTGTTTTTAATAATAGGTATGAGTGTTTTACTGATGTGGATAAGAGATTAGCTGAGTTGATAGGGATTCAAGCAGGAATACTATTACATAATTCCATGTTGATAAAGAAGTTAGAGGATACTTTTTACGAGACTATAAATGCTTTTAGTAGTGCTATTGAGGCTAAAGATAAGTATACTCCGGTTCTGCATACATACAGGGTAGGGGAACTAGCATATAAGGTTGCTTTGGAAATGGGACTAAGTGAGGAAGAGGCTGAAAAGATAAAGATTGCAGGTATTTTGCACGACGTCGGTAAATTAGCTATCCCAGATAGTATTCTCGCAAAGCAGGGTCCTCTGACTGAGGAAGAAAGAGAAATAATTAAAACTCACTCTGAAGAAGGTAGCAAAATACTTTCCAAAATATCTTTCTTTAGAGAAAAGGGAATACATATATATGTCCTATATCATCATGAAAGAGTAGATGGTAGAGGATATCCCAAAGGTTTAAGGGGTAGAGAGATACCTCTAGCTGCCAATATTATCTCTGTAGCTGATACCTATGACGCTATTTCTACACCTAGACCGTATAACAAGCAATATGCTTCTGAACAGAAAGCCATAGAGATAATACGAGCTGAACGGGGAAAACAATTCTTCGAAGAAGTTGTCGATGCTTTCCTTAGAGTTCTAGAGAAAGAAAAAATGAGAAAAAAAGCAAAAAGCTAAAAACATATAACAGAAAAGGAGGATTGACTATGAAGATAACCTTCTATACAAGAGGTGTGGATCTGGATGATCAAATGAGACTAAAAATAAAAGAAAAGTTCGATAGATTAAACAGGTACTTTTCAAAAATAGAGAAATACCAAAATGAGGATACTCTAACAATCGATATACATATAGACTATCAAAAGGGTATATATAATGTCAAAATAATCCTTGATTTGGATGGACAAGAAGTAGTTATAAAAGACTCTGCAAATAACTTGATGGATGTTATAAACTCTGTAATAGATTCAATGGAAATAAGGCTTTCCAAATATAAGGATAAAGTTATTACTGGTCATAGGCATAGAATAAGGTTAGTTGAAACCTCTGAAAACCAAGAACCTACTCACCATGAGGTAGATATAATAAGAAAAAGATTGGAGGTTCCGGTAATATCTGAAAGAAAAGCCATAAACGCTCTTCTTCAGGATAACTCTCTGTATTACCTTGTTTTTTACAATAGGGATACCGACAAGATAAATTTACTGACAAGAACTGAGAGCGGACTAGTATTAACAGAATTGGTTATATGATATGATGAAACTTATCAAAAAACTAATAAGTTTTTTTGATCCTAACGAATGGGAGATAAGAAAAATAAAGCCCATAGTATATAAGATAAATGAACTGGAAAAAGAGATATCTAAATTATCTGATGAGGATTTAGGGAGTAAAACTGCTCTATTCAAGCAGAGAATTGAAAACGGGGAATCTCTGGATAGCATTCTACCGGAAGCTTTTGCTGTTGTAAGAGAAGTTTCCAAGAGAGTTCTCTCAATGAGACATTTTGATGTTCAATTAATTGGTGGTATTGTTCTTCATCAGGGTAGGATTGCTGAGATGAAAACGGGTGAAGGAAAGACGCTAGTAGCAACCCTACCTGCATACTTAAATGCTCTTACAGGAAAGGGAGTTCATATCGTTACTGTAAATGATTATTTAGCAAAGAGGGATGCGGAATGGATGGGACCTATATACAAATTCCTAGGACTCAAAGTCGGTTTTATTCAACAACTAATGGATAAAAAAACTAGGAAAGATATGTATGAGTGTGATATTACCTATGTTACTAACTATGAGGTTGGATTTGACTACCTGAGGGATAATTTGGTATATAGTTTGGAAGATAGAGTTCTTAGGGGATTGAACTTTGCCATAATTGACGAAGTAGATTCTATTCTAATAGATGAGGCCAGGACTCCTCTAATTATCTCTGGTCCTGCAGAAGATACCCCTGAAATGTTTGAAAAATTTGCTAAACTGGCACAGATGATGGAAAACGGTAAGCATTACAATGCCGATGAAAAGTCTCACTCTATTTCTCTTACCGAAGAGGGAATAGAATTCCTCGAAAAAAAACTAAATATCGACGATCTATATAGTAATGAGAACTGGATATATGCTTTTCATATCAACGCTGCACTCAAAGCTAAAGAATTCTTCAAAAAAGATAGGGAATACATAGTTGAAAATGGAGAAGTGGTCATTATCGATGAATTTACTGGAAGGAAAATGTATGGTAGAAGATTTTCAGGGGGTATCCACCAGGCAATCGAAGCCAAAGAGGGTATAAAGGTAAAGCATGACAATCGTACACTTGCAACAATTACTTATCAGAATTTCTTCAGGATGTATAGTAAGCTTGCTGGTATGACCGGAACGGCTATTACTGAAGAAAATGAGTTCAAACAAATATATAACATGGATGTAGTAGTTATCCCTACCTATAAACCTACAAGAAGAAAAGATCATCCAGACAAGATATTTAGTAGCGAGCAAGCCAAGTTTGAAGCACTCGTGGATTTTGTTGAAGAATTGCATAAACAAGGAAGACCAGTACTGATCGGAACTAGGAATATAATAAAGAATGAAATAATATCCAAAATGCTGAGTCAAAGAAATATACCTCATAGTGTTTTGAATGCCAAGAATCACGAAAGGGAAGCTGAGATAATAGCACAGGCTGGGAAAATAGGTGCTGTAACCGTTGCAACCAATATGGCAGGTAGAGGAGTAGATATTATCCTGGGTGGCAAGCCAATGTCTGATCAAGAGCTATGTCGTTTACCTGGATGCAATGTTGAGTTTAAGCATACAGAAGAGTATCACAAAGTTTCTGAGTTAGGTGGTCTATTTGTAATAGGTACTGAAAGACATGAATCAAGAAGGATAGATAATCAACTCAGAGGGAGAGCCGGTAGACTAGGGGATAATGGAGATACCATATTTTTCATATCCATTGAGGATGAGTTATTCAGAATATTTGGTGGAGAGGGTTTTATCAGTTTTGCTAAGAATCTCTTTTCTTCTCTTGATCAAAAAGATAGTATCTCCTCTCCTATTTTGGCTAGACAGTTGGACTCTATTCAGAAAAAGATAGAAACCACACATTTTCAAATAAGAAAAACCTTACTTGCTTACGACGATGTTATAAATCGACAGAGAGAGGTATTTTATAGGGAAAGGGATAGAGTTCTAAAGAAAACTGAAATTTTTGATTTGCTGGCTTCTACTGTTTCCGAGGTACTAGAAAGAAACCTTAACTTCATACTATCTTTTCAAGAAAATATATACACCAAAGATTTCATTATATCTAAGGTTAAGGATTTTTGGGGTAATCTGAATTTGGATAGAAATCTGGTACAGAAGATAGCTATGATTTTTAGTGATAAGTTACCAGAATCAGTAACTTCTGAAGCTCTACAGAAACTGTTTGATGATTTAGATGAAACTATTGTAAATATGATGATTTTTGAGTTAAAGGGAAGAACCCAATTTGGAAATATACCGGATAACGTTGTTCTAGAAGTCTTAAAGAATGTGATATTAGAGATAATGGACAAGCATTGGATTGAACATTTGCATAATATTCAGTACTTAAGAGAAGGTATAAGATTGAGGGGATGGGGTAATATCGATCCCTTGACCGCCTTTAGAAGTGAATCTAATGAGTTATTTAACGAGATGATAACAAACATACATGATGATATAATTAGGACTGTTTTCAATTTAATGATAGTTGTCAGGTATACATAGATGTTTTATATCATTATTATCACTCCTATTGGTATTCCTGATTGTGCTAATGGTATCAGTATCGGTAAATGGGGGCCCACCATTCGTTTCCTATCTGTAGAACTACGTTTACTGGATGCATATTAAATCTCACTAGTATTGAGGCAAACAGAGTCCCAAGTATTATGGGGAAGATTAGGTTTCTGTATAACTTTAGGCTATCTAGGAAGCTGCTATATATTTTTGCTAAGATATTTTTTTGTAGGTCTTTGTTTTCCTGGTAAGTAAAGTATTGCTGCTCCTTTGAATCCCAGGGTGAGATACATTACGACTATGGCAAATTCGTTTACTGCTGGTGCTGCAAATAGAAAAGCTGCTGCTGACTTCTTGGAAAATCCAGAGTTTATGAGAGATACGTATAGAGGTGTCACGCTGCATGAACATACTGGTGTAAATATCCCCATCCTGCTAATATTCCCTTTATACTATTGTCTGTACCTTTACCCAATAAGCCATGAAAGACCTTATAATTTCGTTTTCTATCCATTGGGTTGATAATTCTCGTATGTATTTAGAGAAGATTGTTATTGGTTCAAAAGGATCGAAAAGAGTGGGTTTTTGCATGCTATTGTCCCCTTTATGTTTTTTGTGGGATAGTAATACGTATATTACACTAATACTTTTACTCCTACTCTGTAACTTTTTTTTTACAATTATTTAAAATTTCTTTAATTTTTTTCAAAGATAAATAGGAGAAGATGGAGGTGAAAAGGGATGAGTTTCATGAAGGATTTATTTGGCGATCATTATGAGTATATGAGGAAAGCTGTTGATGCTGCTTGGCAAAGACAACAAGTAATAGCAAGCAACATAGCTAACGCCACTAACCCAAACTATGTAGCAAAAGATTTGAACTTTGAAGAGATTTTTGCTCAAATAAGAAAAGAGAAATTTGAAAAGAATTCAGATCCTTTCAATATAAATTTGCAGGTTGATGATCCAGAACATATTGGTGGAAGCATTGAATTAGCAAGCTATAATCCAGAAGCTTCATCAACAGGTAAAAGGGTAGATATAAACGAAGAAGTAAACAAATCTTTAGAAAATCAAATAAAATATCAAATGTTGCTTAGGGGTGCTACTTCTCCATTGAAATCACTAACCGAGATATTTGAAAGAATGTAGAAGGGGGTAGATAGTTATGTTCAATCCCTTGGATATAGTCAGACCTAGTAAGCTAAGTAATCCCTTTATAGAAACTAAAACGATTAGTGAAAGTGGAATGGCTACCTTTGGAGACGTGTTGAAAAATGCTATAAATTCAGCTAATAGTAAATTGGTCCAAGCTGGGGATGTAAGCAGGAAGGTTGCTTCAGGTGAAATAAAGGATATAAATCAGGTTGTCTTTGCTTGGCATGAAGCTGGGCTTACTCTCAAAATGATGAGAAGTATAACACAAAAATTAATCGAGGGAGCTAAAACTCTGTTCCAAACAAACATATAACTGAAGGGAGGTAAATCGTTATGTTTGATGCCCTTAAGATAGCTGCTACAGGAATGAGTGTAAGCAGACAAATGATGGATGTTATTGCTGAAAATATAGCTAATGCTAATACCACAAACACGCTGTCTGGTGAGCCATATAAGAGAAAAGATGTGATTATCTCTTCAAAACCTATCAATGATCCTGAAGAGGAGGGTATCTTGACGGTAAGTTTCAGCGAAGAACTTGAAAACCAGCTATCTACTGCTCAGGTAGTAGGAATAAAGCAAGATAACACTGGATTTAGAAAAGTCTATGATCCTAATAATCCCAATGCCGACAAGGATGGGTATGTCACTTTACCTAATGTAAATGTTGTTGAGGAAATGGCTAAGATGATACAAGCTTCTAGAATGTATGAAGCCAATCTGAGTGTCGTAGAATCAATCAAAAGTATGGCTACCAAAGCTCTCGATAGTTTGCATCAACAGTAAAAAATTACCCTGGAATTTGTTGTAAAAATTTTTCGGAGAAAAACTAAAGATTTTAAATCACGAAGTAGATGTACTTCTAACTGATCGTAATTATAGACATACCTTTGGTATAGCAAGAGATTTGTCGAAAAGAGTATAGGGTTGATAGATGCTTCCTCGGTTAATTTCATAAGTCGGAATAGAAACATATTGTCGGAATAAACCAAAATATTTTTACCTTTTTTTGCCTAAAAGGTTGAGAGAAAATACCATAAGTGGAGAACTAAACGCATATACTATCAGTGTCTATGATGAAAAATTGTATTCTTATGGAAAAAAATTTTTGATAGCTTGAACTAGAGTGGTGTGGGTATGGTTGAATTTAGATTATCTGATTCAGAACTTTATTTTATGGAGATAAATCCTAAGAACTATTGATTAAAATGAGTAAAGATATTAAATTCAATTTCGTTGATTATCCCAGGAATATAAAATTTAACTGGTCATTTTCTTTGGAAAATATTTGAAGAACTTTTTGGGATACCTATCTTGAGGTATTGCAAACTTGAAAAGGGGATAATTTTCGGAAGCCAACTTCTATCCCTACATATACTATATCTGAAAGTTATTTGTCACAATGCTATCCCTGATCCTAGAAATAGCTCTGATAAAGAGGCTATTGAATATATGATAGTATATGAAAAGCATTAGGAATAAGGGATTTTACATACACTGTAAAAGGAGTGTTGGTATAGTATGTACTATTGATCATAGATACTTATATGATTTGAAAGAAAAGAAATTGAATCATATTCAATCTACAACACTTGAAAGAGATTACCAATATTTATCCAACGATGCTGAAAATATACACTCCTAAAAATTGTAATTACCAAGAGAGGAAATATATTATAGATGTTATATTTCATGTTTTTCTAGGATTGCCATACGAGATATATACTCATGATGATTCATGGGATTATAGAATTCTGTTACCAAATGGGAATGTTATTATCATTGAGGATGGATTCTGGAAAAATTTTTCCAAAACTTTGCAGTATTTGGATTATAATTACTTTAGGGATTGACTTGTTTGCTTCTTGTTTTTTCATGCTTTCAAGATGGGAAGAGTACGTAATCAATAAAAAAGATATTCATCATAGATTTTCAGGATTAAGTAGTTTAGCTTATAGAAAAGGTTTCCTAGAAAAACCTATAGTTAATCAATTTTGGGTATTAACATAGTTATCCAAGATTAATTAGAAGATTACTTTCAAGTATAGTAACTCAAAGAGATGTAAATAGATTTTTGAGGACGATAAGAAATTTCTTCGTTAAAAATGATGAAGTGTATAATGGAATATATAGAATAATTAATCTTGCCGAGAGAAACAGTATAAAAGTAAGATTCTATGTTATACCTTTAATAACTCGTAAACTTGATAGTTTAATAGATATTGAAAATGAAAAAATAGGTAAAATTTTGAGAGATATATACGAAAGGATTTATTTATGAAATCACTTGATAAGTTGAGGTTAGTACTTGATAAGAACGGTATAAAGAGTGATATAAGGGGTGGTAGGCAGCATTACTTGAGATGGGATATTAGCATTACTCCTTTTAGATAGAAAAGTCCTAAATTTGTATGAAATTCCATTGATTGGATGGTACTATCATAGCTATGGGATTCACTGAGAAAGCTTTGAAAAAATTCATACATTTTAAGAATATGTGTAAAAAATACAATGGAGTATATACTTTGCTATGGCACAATCTATATGCCCCTTCACTAAGTGAGATAAATTTTTTGGAAAATATAATTCTCTTTTGAATTTTTTGGGTTTATTCTTCTGTTTTTTTGAACAGTTCCCTATTTAGTACGGACCATACCCCGAGTTCTGCCATGTCTGTTGGATATAGTTCACCATTAAGGAAAGCGTTCATTGTTGGATTTTTTCTGAGATTAGGTGCGTATACTCCGTAACTTGTCATTAGTGGTGAATAGGGATGAACGGGTTCCAGTGGATTCATCGGAAAATTAAATACTAAGTTATTACCCTGTGTAGCTGTTAAGCTACTGATCGAATTAAACATTCCTTGGGGATTAGAAAGTATTGTATTTAATTGATTTGCAGGCATTGTGTTCAGGGTATTTATAAATCCCGCTTGGTTTGAAGGGATTGTATTATTTGAGAGTTGGTTTACGCTACTGAATCCTTGATTCATTCCCTGGATTAATGGGGCTGATATAATTTGTACGTTTGGATTGGCTGATGTAATGTTTGTATCTGTTGTGTTTATTATGTTGTTTTGTTGAGATATAGAAGTTTGTTGGGGTATTGTTGGTGGGGGTGAGTTATCAGGTGGTAATATTTCCGATTCTTGTAATTTCTTAAGAAAATCTTCTTTGGTTTCTTTTTGAGATATAGTTTGGGGGGTATCGTTTTTGTTGGCTATTGCACTAGCTGAAAAGTTTACTTTTTCATTGCTTACTTGAACCGCTATTTTGTATTTTTTTTGGGTCTCTTCTAAAAGTTCTAGATTGCCTTCATTCATATATTTAACTATTAGGTCTACTAGTCTTTTTCTTTCCATTCTCAACTGATCTAAGTCAAGATTTTCTATTTGTTTTTTGTATTCTTCCAAGTTTGTTTCGAGTTTTAATTGATTGGGTTTGTTTTCGTTTTGTTTTATGGATTTGTTGATGAGTTTTTCAAAGGGGTCTGAAGGGGAGTTTATCTGTTGTTTTGAGGAGTGTGTGGGAGTATTTGGCTGAATTCCTGGTGGTGTTAACTGCGGAATGTTTTGTACAGTATTTGATGGATTTGATTGAAATATTGGTGCATTGTTATTGGGATTGAAGTTAATCATTTTTTACCCTCCCTATGTGTTTCCTTAATTTATACTCTTCCTGTTGAATTTTAATTTTTTTTTAAAAAAGTATTAAAAATCTGTTAAATATTCTTCTCATAGAGGGTAGTTTAGGGATCTTAAAAAATTTTATATTAACTGATCTTGCTGGGAGGTAGAAAGATGTTGGAGTTAGCTTCCAAAGTGGAAAAACTCAAGAGTATTATACGTGATCAGAAGGTTGGTATACTTTTCCCCGGTCAAGCTAGTCAGTATAAATCAATGGGAACTGATTGGTATAACTCCTCCAAAAAATTTAAAGAAATATTCGATTACATAAATAGCAAGATAATTTCAGATTATAGGGAGTTTTTGGATTCTGATCTTTTTGGGATTCTTGAGGATGAACAAAAGATCAACGTAACCTTGTACAGTCAGATATCTATTTTTTCCGTTTCCGTAGCTTGTTATGAGGCTATGAAAGAAACTTTAGAACAGGTATATCATGTTCTAGCTGGTCATAGTCTAGGTGAATATTCTGCTCTGGTCTGTTCCGAGTGTATCTCTATCGATGATGGTATAGATCTTGTAGTCAAAAGGGGTTACTATATGCATAACTATTCTAAGGATGGAACTATGTTTGCTGTTATTTATTCTTTTGATAGTGATTCTATTTTGTTGATCGAAAGGTTAGTTTCTCAGTATAATTCGGTTGTTGCGAATTATAACTCTTACAGCCAATTGATAATTTCGTGTTCTCTAGAAGTTGTGGAAGATCTGAAGGGCATTGTTAAGAAGGAATTTCCAGGTGCTAAGATAATTCCGCTGAGAGTTTCTGGGGGGTTTCATAGTTATCTTGTTAACCAAGCGAATGAAATGTTAAAAAACGAAATTGAAAAGGTAGTTTTTAAAAAACCAAGAATACCAATTTACATAAGTTCTGAAAGGGTTGATGACCCAGTTACTATAAAAGAATTAATGAAGGAGCAGATGATTAAGCCAGTAAATTGGATCAGAACTATAGAAAATATCTCAAAAGAATGCTCTGTAATGATAGAGATTTTGCCAAATAGAGTTTTGACCAATCTATGTAGGAAAGGATTCCCTTCAAATATAGCAAGCATTTCATATAGCCTGGAAGATATATAGTGCATAGATTACGAGAATTACAAACTATCAAAAATGTAATTCTTAGCAGGATCGGTTCATTAGGAAGGGTCGCTTTTGATTATATCTTTTCTAAGCTTGAGAACCAGCAAAAAGTAGAAAGATTATCGGAAATCTCTTTTCAGTACTATCTAGTCCTGCAGGATAAAACTTTTGTTAATAGGGTTTATACTAGGTTTAATGATGATATCGTTACCGATCTATTTTCGATTAATTTAGTGGATTCGAATGATTTTTATAAGATTTCTTATGAAATAAAGCCAAAGTATTCTGTTTTTGATAGTAGATCGATTCTAGCATTAGCCGAGTTCATACAAAAATTTGTTAACTTTAAAAAAAGTTTTATCGATTTTGCGAAGGATAGAGAGGATTTAAAGGAGATAAGAAATTTCATTAATTCGACTTCTAATTTCAAAGATCTGTTGAATACTATTTTTTACTTTATAGACAGAAGAGGAAATATTAAGGACGATGCTACACCTGAATTGAAAAAAATTAGGCAAGAGATTTATAGTTTAACAAAATACATTCCTGCAAAACTTGGTGAGTTTATCAGGCAACACTCTAGGTATCTGATTTCACATGAGGTCAGCTACAGAAATGGTAGGTTTGTTGTCCTTTTGAATTCTCAGTATGTTTCTAATTTTGAGGGGATAGTACAGGATTATTCATGGACTCACAGAACCGCATTTTTTGAACCAGAGTTTATTATAAACCTAAATAACCGTTTGACTGTTCTTCAATCCCTTGAAAATATTGAAGTTCAGAAAGTGATCAATCATATATTTAGTAGCATAATTGAGAAAATGGATGAATTATCTCTTGTTTTCAAAGTCTGTTCTTTTCTAGAGTTTTTTAATTGCTATTTTACTATTTCTCCGTATTTTTGTAAGCCTGAGTGTACATCTAGAAGCCTGGAGATTGTTGGTCTGATTAATCCATTGATTAAGAATTGTGTACCTATAGATATTAGTTTTGAGGATGCTTTAATGATAGTAGGTCCTAATAATGGTGGTAAGAGTGTTGCTTTGAAATCTTTGGCTTTGTGTATTTTGTTTTCTAACGTGGGTTTACCTGTTTTTGCTAAGTTTGCGAATATTCCTTTTTTGAGGGTTTTTTATGATGTTCCTGATCCTCAGGATATAAGTCAAGGGATCAGTACTTTTTATGGACATGTGAAGTACTGGAGATCTATTTTGGATGTTGTTGATGAAAATAGTATTGTTATAATGGATGAGCCTGCTTCGGGTACAGATCCTAAAGAGGCAGCACCAATAACCATAGCAATAGTTGAATACTTTATTTCTAAACGCTCAAAAGTTGTCTTTACAACACACTATTCAGAAGTAAAAAATTACTTTTATGGAAAAATAAAGGTTGCTTCTGTTAGTTTTGACTTTATAAACAATAAAAGTGACTATAGGTTGATCTATGACATCATGCTTCCTTCTTTACCCTTGAATCTGCTCCACGAATTTCCAGAAAACATAAGAAATAGAATCAGCCGAATAAAAGAAATAATTTCTACCTCCGAAAATGAAAAAATTCAACAAATTTTTGAAAATGTCTTTAAAATTGAACAAGAGATAAGAGAAAAGGAAAAGTTAATAAAAGAGAAATTGGAAGAAATAGAAAAGTTGAAACAAAAGATAAGGGAAAAGGTTAGAAATGAGGTAATTCAAAAGCTTTATATTAATTATTCAAAACAAATAGAACTTCTTATTCAGGGATGGGAAAAAGAGTTGGAAAAACTAAAAAATAAGCAAGATATACAAAAAATGGAAAGAAAAGTAAAAGCCATCAAAAATTTTGATCTGAATGATTACATGTATTCGATGGAAGAATTCGAAGATAAAATTTCTGTCGGTTTAAATGATTTTGTAAAAATAAATATATTCGATGAAATTGGCAAGATTGTGCAGATCAAGGGAGATAAAGTAACTGTAGACGTTAACGGAAAAAAGTACACAGTCAGTATAAACGAAATAAAAAAAATAACGATATAGATAAAAGCTATGTTTTACTATATCTTCATTAAGACTATACCATTCAAGGTAGACAGTGAAAGTAGAAAGGTTTAAGCCTAAGTATCTGAGGGATCTACTATTATCGATGCCGAAAAACTGGAAGTCGGAACATACCAAGGTCAACAACAAAACAATAATTTTTATTCGAAAAGATTCAAATTTATCAAGGAACTCAAAAAGTTGCAATCCTTGCCGATAATAACCTATATATAAATCCATTGAATGAAAATTTTTCTTCCATTCAGCCAATTAATTTACTAGATGTTGTTATGTATGGGGAAATAAAAACAATTCTTACAGGGAGTACAAATAGCACACATAGTGCAAATTGTTATGATACAGTTTGTATAGTTTTTAATTATAATAAAGAATCGTATACTTTTGTTTTTAATCAAGAATTATCAGATCTCAATCTAATAGTTTTAGGAGTTTCTGGAGGAGTGATATATAGAGGTTCAATAGAATTGAAATCATATGATGATGTTATAAGCTTTATACAGAGATTACAGAGTAATCAAAATCAATTGGGTATTAGTCTAAGCTCTAATAACGAAGGGTCTAATGATGACTTAAGGGGGGGTATTACTTGTTGGTTTGTATGGTATTATGAATAATAATGATCAATATTTCGGTTTAAGTAATATCGATCAATACTATAATAAAATAGTCGAACATATAAAGGAATCAAGGGATCAGTTAGAAGAGGAGAAGAAAAAAAGAGGAAAGAGGAAATCAAGATAAACAAAATACTGATATAAAATTGAATGGTATGATAGTTGTGGGCAAAGATTTGAGAGGAGTAGGAGGACAGGGAAACAGGTTATGGTTCTCTGGAATGGTACTGGCAAAAGGTAATGTGATGGTAAAAGGTACAAAAGAAGTAGATTTCTTTTTTGACCCAACTATAGTAGATATGGATTTTCTCCAAGGAGCAACGACACTATACGTTCCTCAAGCATATAAAATATATGATAAGTTAGAAAGATAAAATAGGCATAAATAAGACTTATTATGTAAGCTTCAAGCACTATTCTAAAAATTTGCCGTTAATAGGAAAGATTAAAAGCTAGAGTACGTAGATGGATAGACTAAAAGTAAGCAAATATTGATCTAATCTTAGTTAATGAAGATTGTTTTCTCTAATGATACTAATAGGATTAGCATAAGTATTTCATACATATACTTGTTGATCAGGATAATCTAGAATCCTAGGAATACGTAAATTATCAAATACATTCAAAGTATTTCCAATAGTTACAACGATAATGATAATAGTATTGAGGCTAGATTATGACGATAGCAAATTATGGCATTACCTTGGATCAACATTTTTGACGGTAGAGGTAAAGCTGTTTCGTCGCAGGAAATAAACATTATGAAGGGAGTTATTCAAAGAAGCTAGATTAAATGTGTTGCTAGAGCAAGTTAGAATGATAAAAATTGATATTTGCTGATCTTAAAGTAGAGAAGAAAGAAGAGAATAGGATTGAAGCTAAAGGAAAATAGTATTTTTGATATCAATTTTGCTAGAGATAGTATAGTGGTTATCGATATATGATTTGGGTTAGTCAGTAGTTCTGCTATTTTCCAAAATCTGGGGGTTGTATTAAAAGTTATTCTTAATTGTACCGAGATTTTATATTAGTGCATTAACGCTTCAACTAGTGTTAATTTCTTGGATATGTTTACTAAAAGTGCATTGCCTTATGACAGCATTGTGAAGATGCTTATACAATGACAATAGTTCAGTTTGGTAAAATAGGAATAGTTGATGGTACTTAAAATGCATAGTGGGAAACTGCTTCGAATAGCAACACTCAAGATAGTGGAAGGAAAAATAATGTCAGATAATTTATCATTGAGGAAAGGATTCTTTAGATTAGTACAAGTTAGCACGAAGAAATAAGGGAAAGAAATTATTTTTATGTTGAAAAAACTCGTATGTATATTCAGTAAGTCTTTGTTCATAGATACTATTGGGTATGCTTTTGAATCAGGGAGTTGTTCAATGGTTTTTCGCCGGAAAACAACCTGAGCTGGTAAAATTTGTAGCAATATCACCGGGATTCCCCTGTTGTATTTTCTCTTGAATCTAAAAACATAGGTGTACTAATCTAGAACTTTCTATGAGAAAAACAACGATAGGCAGTTCTATCCATCTAAATTGCAATGAATTCTTTACTCTTTTGGTATTGAGTATGCGAAACCTGAAGAGCTTTTATTTCAGAGCGTTTTTCTTACCATACTTGAAATAAAACTCTATCTAAATTATCTAAATTCGGGGATAGATTCTACAAACTTAGCTTTTATAGAATAAAAATTTTTCCTACAATTTATCGATATCTTCTATAACCCAGATTTTGATTTTTTAGCTGATTTTTTGACTGTTCTGGATTGGAACACATATAGATCGATGAAGGAAGATAAACTAAAGGAATACATAATATAATATTGCCTAGAAATGGTAGTTTGCATAAATTTTTTAGTCTAAGTACTAGCGTCTAAGTACTAGCGTCTAAGAACTAGCGTCTAAGTACTAGAATAATCTTTCTATTAGCAATCCTAAAAGATAACAGTCCTGAATGAAAATTTTGATTATCAAAATACGGAAAGCTTTCTATTTGTACATCAAGAATGATAAAGCTTATGTCAATACATGATTATACTTCATTGATTCTTCAAAGGATTGCAGATAATAATGGTAAATAACAGTTGGATAATATGCTAACAGCATACTATCCTCCAAATAACCCAAACAGTTTTGGATCTAAACTAATTCCTAACCCAGTATAATCCCATTAATAGATTACAAGATTTTCGAAGAGGAAAAGTTAGAGTGACACATAAAAGAAAAGTTCCCACTAGAAATAGAGATTATAGAAGCTAATCTTTGGAAAAAACAAAATACAAAATAAAAAGAAACTCTCTGGGAGTATACAAGATAAAAGCAGGATTATTTCTTTCCAGTGCACGGATTGGGATCAAGCCATAAATATTTAGTATTTAAAAATCAGGGATAGATAGCTGAGATATTTATAATAAGAGGAATATTAACAGAAATGTAGGTGATAAGTCCATACGAGAAAGGTATAGAAATACCTTAAATGTTTTTTCTGATAACGGTTTTTTTCGTGATTTTAGATAAGGTTATTAGTTTTTGTGCCCGGGGGGACTTGAACCCCCAACCTCAGGATCCGCAATCCTACGCTCTATCCACTTGAGCTACGGGCACATAATACCTCATACAAACTCCTCAAAAACACATCATTCTCTTTTCTTCTTGGACTTATCGTTACCCTTATATATGCCCCCATATTCATATCCGAAGCAGGACGAACTATTATACCCTTTCTTAATAGATCATTATAAACCCTAATATGGTCATCTACCTTTATAGCAATAAAATTAGCAAAGGTAGGTATAAATTCTATACCCATCTCTCTTAGTCTAGCGTAAATGTAATACTTCTCCTTTATGATTTTTTTTACAGATCTTAATATCTTGTTATAGTTTTCTATTGAGTAAATAACTGCTCGTTGAGCCAGATAGTTTACGTTAAAAGGTAATCTTATGTTGTTCAAAGCTCTGATAATATAGGGATTAGAAAATGCCACTCCTACCCTCAAACCAGCTAAAGAAAAAACCTTTGAAAAAGTTCTCAAAACTATCAAATTTTCATACTTATCCAAAAGTCTAACACCATCGTGATAATCCTGATGATCTACGAATTCAAAATACGCTTCATCTAGCAAAACAACTATTCTATTCTTTAGGGTATAATCTAATACTTCCAGAAGATCCGTATTGGTAATGATGCTACCTGTGGGGTTATTGGGACTACATATAACAACCATTTTTACTTTATATCCTTGTTTTTGCAACGATTCTAAACCTCTTAATATATCGCTAGACGTTATTTCGTAGTTTGGAGGGGATAGGTCATAGCGTAAATGGTTAGCACCGAAAAGATTAGAATCGATATAGTAGATTGCAAAAGTAGGATGAGGAGTAAAAATAACGTCACCTTTTTTTATCAACACGTGATAAATATATCTGATCAGCTCTACTGCACCATTACCAACAACTATATTCTCTCGTCTAACACCATAAAATTGTATTAAACTTTCTAACAAATAGTACATGCTATCATCAGGATAATAATATACGTACTTAATATCTTTTTTTAATCTTTCGATAATTTCTTTGTTCAATCCATTTAGATTTTCGTTAGAAGCAAGTTTGATTATTTTAACCTTTTTGTTCTCAAATATTTCCCTTTTTATCTCCTCAATTGGTTTTCCGGCTTTATATCTTTCTAGATTATAGGCGAGCTTATCTATATATTCTTCTATCCACATAGCCTCATTCTCCTATCAACATAATTACTTCTTGATTGTATATATAATAAATCTGGTTAGGTATGTAAAATTTTCTAACTCCGATTTTCTTCTTTATATTGTCTACACTACTATAAGTAGTAATTATACTGGAGTAGATTTCTATTTCGTTGTTGATCATTTTTAGGATTTCCTGATTGTACGAATATTCCCTTTCAAGCTTACTTTTTTGAGCTAGGAGAAAGACATAAAATATGATGAGGAAGAACATCAGAAGATAAAGAGCTAACCTGATTAAACGTAAGAATATAAAATTAAATTCCTTTTTTATTTTTTCTTCTTCTTCTCTTAATCTCTCTTCATTGAATTCTGTTAATATCATATTTTACGACTTCCTTTAGAACATTGATATTGTATCCTCCTTCGAGAACAAAAACAAGGTTTTTATATTTAGCTTTTTGCAAAATAATGCTTTTGATTTTATTTATTCCGTCGAGTGAGCAATTCATGTACGTTATTGGATCATGAGAATGAATATCATAACCACTGGATATAATTAAGAATTCTGGTTCAAACCTATCATAAATTTCAACGAAATCTTTTTGATATATTTCGAGTAGTTCTTTATCTCCTGCATAAATCGAAACTGGGAAATTATAAGTGTAACCTATTCCTTTTCCTGATCCTTTCTCGGAGTTTGAACCAGTGAAAGGATAAAAGGGATAGGCATGTGTAGAAAAATAAAGGACGGTATCATCGGAGTAGAATATTTCTTGTGTTCCATTGCCGTGATGAGCATCAAAATCAACTATCATTACTTTCTTTATGTTATGGTATGTCTGTAGATATCTAGCTAAAACAGCAACATTATTGATTATACAAAATCCCATTGCTTTTTTGGACTCTGCGTGATGCCCAGGTGGCCTAATATAAGCAAAACCATAATTCCCAGTACTAACAATCCAATCACATAAACTAAACAAAATCTCTAGGTTACTAAGTATGATTTTCAAAGTGTGAGGGGTGATGTATGTATCAGGATCTAAGAATTCAAACTTTTTTATCTTGTTGACCTTTTGCTTAACAAAATCAACATATTCTTGTGTATGAACTTTATATACAAGCGACCAAGTCTCATTCTGATAGTTTAAATCCTTTACAATAAAAAAGTTTATCCTATCTTCTATTTCTTTTTTGTAACTGATTATTTCAGAAATTATACTTTCGGTTCGCAGAGAGTTTTCTACATGAGAGTCTATGTTGTGTAAATAATCAAATTCATTATACGCTATTCCTATCATTCTTCAGAAAGATTATCTAAAGCGGAAAGGATATAACTTTTAACAAAGGAATCATTTTCACTACTTAGAATGTCAAGAAGAACTTGTTTCTTTTTATTAAAATCCGAAAACAGAACAATATTTATGAAGCCTATTTTATTTTTCATATCAAAATTATCGTATTTTTTTCTTAGATGATAAATTTCTTCGCTTACTGGTAGTAAATGTAAAGTTTTTATTATTTCGTCTTTTATGGATTCTGGTGCATTTCCGTTAAGAAATATGGATAACATTGTATTTACAAACTCTTTTTTTCTTAGTAACTGAACTGCTACTAATAAAGCGAGCTTTGAGAATTCGTCTACGTTGTTATTCAGGAGATTATTGTTAATCCACTGAATATTTTTGGGATTATCAAATGTCCCTAGTAAGTTTCCTACGTAGAATTTTAGAATTGGATTATCTAATTTGAAAAGTAATTTATGAGCATAATCCATGATTTTTTCATCATTTTTTACTTCTCTACCTATTAGAGCTGAAATTGCTTGAGCTTTAACATTATTCGAGTAATCCTTTGAGCTAATTATTTCTAGGATTTTGTCAATAAATTCTGAGAAGAGACAGTTTTGAAAAACTACGCAAGCATAGTAAGTAGTCTCTTTATTTTCCAACAATTCTCTAAATTTCTGCTTGATATTCTCTTTATCTTTGAGATATTTTGCCATTAGACCGAGTATATAAGCTATTTCGTATTTTACGTAGTTTGGGAGATTTTTTTTATAGATCATTGAGATTGGCCACCAACCATCATTATATAGACGATTGAAAACAAAACTAATTCTATCCTCATCTAGTCTATCATAGAGTTCTTCATTATTAGCTTTATGGCTTACCATTTCCAGTTGTCTGAAGAGGGTTTTATTAACTCCTTTTGTAAGTCTCTGATGAGAAATTGAGAAGGGGTTTACAGTTATTTTATTTTTACCTACATATTTTATGGAGAAGTTTTCGGGAAACCAATCTCCTCCCCATTCAGATATAACTGTCTGACCTACAAAGCTACCAACCAAACTAATAGCTATCCTAGAATCATTTCTCTTCCCTTCAAAGTAGAGAGAAATCAAAACATCAGAAATGTATACACTAGTTACATCATTTGTTAAATCAACATTGAATTTTCTCTTAGCTACATATATATAGTCTTTGTTGAGTTTTTCAAAATCTTCTTTCATGAGTTTTTCCATAATACCCCCTACTTACCACCCGGCTAGCAGCATCACATATCTAGCCACTAGGCTAAAAAAAGGTAACAAAAGCATAATCAGAGGGAAAAATAGTACGAGTATTAGAAGCTGATTTCTATACTGGAAATCCTCCCATTTGTAGAATAATTCCTTATCAATTTTTTTGAGGATAACACTTAATATTATTCCCCCATCAAATCCCTTTAAGGGTATAAGGTTTATTGCAAATAGAAAAGCAGACATATAGGCAATAAGACTAAAAATAAAGGATAGGTTTGTGAAATAAACCGAAAGGAGTTTTGATATGAAGATAAAAATAAAAAAACTTCCTAGCCCTGTAAAACCTACGATGAATTCTCCCAGATCTTTATTTTTGAAGTAGGAAGGATTGTAGTCTACAGTCTTAGTCCATCCAAATATAAAATTACCTCCACTTATAGTTGGTGTAAGAAACAAAAACAGGGTACCTATAGGATCGGTATGATTTATGGGATTGCCGGACAATAGCCCTCTATATCTGGGGGTAGGATCCCCTAACATATAAATCACATACGCTTTAAATATATTTCTCAGAACCAGTATTATAAACATTAGCAGGGCAATTAATAGGTAAAGAGCGAAGTTCATTATTCTAGTTTTTCTTCACCGGTATATATTTTCATTGCCCTTTCTACGTCGTAGTTTCTAACGGTAATTGCGTATATTGCATTAGAGAATCTGACAGCTTCTTCTAGAGATTTTTGGTGAATATTTCTTCCGGTTGCGTTTCCACATACTCCTGCAATGTGTATTTGATCATATAGCTTTTGTAGGAATTCTCTAGGTTGGATACTTTTTCCTCCGGCGCAGATTACTTTTGTTCTTCCAGCTGCAAGAACAGCTTCCTTGAGTAATGCGGGATCTTCTTTACCTTCTTGATCCCTTGGTGGATTGACTTTGACAAAGTCTGCACCTATGCAGGCTGCTAAACCTGCGGCGCCGGCTATTAAGTGTGGATCCCTTTCATCTTTGACAGCTTTACCCCTTGGGTATGACCATATAACTACCAGTAATCCTTCTTTGTGAGCTTTGTAAGTTATTCTTGCTGCTTCTTTTAGCATCTCTGCTTCGTACTCACTACCGGGGTACACCGTATATCCGACACCGATGATGTTTAATCCCGTTTGTTTTTTGAAATCTATAACATCTTCTATATCTACCCAAGCTAGGCTGATGGGATCTTTTTGAGATGTTTTTACGAGGTGAGTCTTGGAATTAATTTTTACGATGTATGGTATGTTTGGATAATCCATTGCGTATCTTGCTATTAGTCCTAGTTGAGTAGCGAAGGCACCTATTTTTGCCATGGAAGATATTCTAAAAAGATGCTCGGGATTGTTATCGTCAGGATGTACATCTGGTCCGTAGAAATCGTCGTTTAGGTGTTCGACTTTTTGGTCTCCTGCAAATAGAAACAACCTACCTGTTCCTTCAGTAGCTATATTATAGTTTTTCAGATATTCTTCTCTTTTTGAAGGGGGTACATCGGCAGGAATTTTTATATCAACCTTTAGCATCTTTTTCCCTCGTTTTATCCTTAGTTATTTGTATACCGCCAACCAAGGAGGCGGATTTCTTATTATCCTATTTGACTTTAGCAAATTCTTCCCTTCAATGACAAATCATAAGCTTACACAAAATAAGTTTTCATTTGCTCATATAGCTCTACTGGGACTTTTTTGGTTTTACCCTCTGCTTCATGTAGATCAATAACATCTACTTTTCCATTCCTTATGCATACCAGCTTACCTGAAATATTTTGTTTTATAAGTTCTACTGCTTTTTGAGCTAGAAACAGAGGGATTATCCTGTCATATGAAGTTGCGGGTCCACCCCGCTGAATATGTCCTAGATTAACTGATCTCGTAGTAATTTTTGTTTTATCTTCTATTATTTTTGCCAGTAGTTCTCCGATTCCACCTAACTTGACATGACCGTATTCATCGACTACCTCATACTTTTGTGATTCGCTTATCTTTACACCTTCTGCAACCACTATGACGGCATACTTATATCCCTTTTCATACCTGTTTTTTATAAACTCAGTCAGTTCATCTATATTTACTTCAACTTCGGGTATTAGAATGTAGTTTGCTCCACCTGCTAGTCCACCGTAGAGGGCTATCCAGCCAGCATGTCTACCCATGACTTCCAGAACCAGCACTCTCTTATGGGATTTTGCTGTAGAAATTAGCTTTTCTACGGCATCCATTACGATATTTACAGCTGTGTTAAATCCGACAGTGAACTCGGTTCCTTCTAGATCGTAGTCTATAGTTTTTGGTAATCCTATTACAGGGATTCCTGCTTTGTGCATTTTAGAAGAAGCACCAATCGTATCTTCTCCACCTATTGCAACTAGCACATTAAAACCGGTGGATTTGAAATTTTCTATGGCTTTGTTCATAGTAGCTTCGTCTTTTGCTGGGTTTGTTCTGGAACTACCTATGAACGTTCCACCCTCATGAAACTCTCTGATTACTTCGTCCATTTCTATTTTAATGTATTTGTTTTCAAGAACTCCTTTCCAGCCGTCTAGATAACCGTATAATTCAAATCCGTTCTTTTTACATGAAAGGTATAATCCTTTAAGGTAAGCGTTTAGTCCTGGTGCATCTCCTCCACCTGTCAGTACAGCCACCTTCATCTTTCTCATCCCTCCCCTATAGGATTCTACAAAAAGTGAACCATACCTATACAAACTACCAGCTTTTTTTGAAAAAGAAATTTATGTTGATCTTATTTGGCTTCTTGATTTTTGTTAATAAGATCTTGAATGTAATGGATTATATTTTCTTGAGGTATAGAGTTAACAAGGTTTTGAGCTTCTTGATATTTATCTCCTGCCAAGAGTCTTTCTATGATCATTGCTTTTCTGAGTTCATCCACAGCTTCAGATATGTTGTTATTAATGAATTTTTGTATACTATTCGATATGTGTAGGTTATATAATTCATTGAACATCATCTGCTTAAGTTCTTCTATAGATAATTCTTCAATTTGTGATTTTAGCTTTTTATGGGTATCATTGTTAAAGTCAGAAAGTTCAAGGTTTTTAATAAATAGCTCTTTGTAAGAATAGACAGCGGATTGAATATCGTTTTGCTGTATAGCTTTATAGATTTTGTCGATATAATTTTGGGTGTTTTGCTGGATATTTTTTATGTCTAGTATTTTTTTCCCTGTGGAGAAAGAGGTGAGCAAGAAGACAGATAGGGGTATGGCAAAAGCTATTGGTCCCAGTATAGGGTAGATTATACTGGCAAGGGTCAAGGCACCTAGGGTAGATACCGATCCTACAATCAAGCCTGCAATTGTAGCTTTCAATTTGTCAGGTAACCTAGAGAGAAAAGAAAGTCTAGGTATTAAAACTTTTGCAATCCTATTAGATAAGAAATTGGAAGCCTTTTGGTAAAAATTTTCGACTTTTGAGGATAGCTTAAAGTTAGCTGTTGTTAGTAAAGAGTTTAGAGCTGTGAAAATTGCTGCATTAGTTGGTCCGCCTATCATTCCTAAACTCAACCCCAATCCAGCCGCAAAAAGTAAAGCTAGATAAAATTTCTTTTTTTCATCTATATCAAATATATGAGGTAGTTGTGAGGATAAAGTGGAGGTTGCAAGTAAAGTAGGAGGTAAGTTTAGGGGTAGTCCTATTGGTATCATTTTTTGGGAAAAATCATTGATATTGTTCATTTCTTTTGATGCTGTAGATGATAGATTTCCTATGTTTGAGGTTATGGCAGAAGATATGGCACCTATTGCTGTAGATATTGGGTTGAATGTTCCCATAGACAAACTTAGTAGGGTAAAAATGGTAGCTGATGAAATTGTAGATGCTATGATTGATATAATTGGATTTTGTGTTTTTTTACCTACTAGATTTCCGATGGTTGCGCCTGCAACCGAAGAAGCTCCTAGTATAGGTCCTCCTATGATTGATCCCCATAATCCCGCATTGACAGCTCCTCGTAAAGTGGATACACTGTATTGATCTTGAACAGGGGTGTTTTCAAATTCTTCTTTAAGATCAGTGATTTTTTGTTTTATATTTTGTATTTGTGATTTTATTGTTGATTCAGTTACTTTCATATCTATAACTGAATATGCATATGTGGTCCTGTTTTATAGGGGCTGTCATATATATATTCATTGTATACTTTGAATCCTGCTTTTTCTGCTAGTTTTTCTACTATTTTGGATTCTTCTATGGTTAGTGGTTCTACTACGAAGTCTAGTGCTTCCCCTCGATAGTGTGCACTATTAGGAACATGTTTACCATCCATAGCAGAGGTTATTATTATTTGTCTACCTGGGAAATGCTGCTTTATCATCTTTTCCAGTTCCAGGAATCTTACAGCTACTTCTGCTTTCATTTTGAATCCTCTGAATTCTATGATTGTATCTCTGTTTACAGAGTTTAGGATATTATACTGATTATTGGGATTTGTATGCTTAAATAATTGGTCTATGCTACTGGATGGATTTTGGTTAACATTTTGGGGCTGAATTTTCTGAGAAAAAATTTGACCAAACCTATTATCAAAATTTACTTTCTGTTCTATACGTTGGCTTATCTCTTGAAATTTCTGATTAATTATGTCTAACTTACTATCTACATGTCTCATGGTAAATGATATTCACATCTTTTTTAAATTTTCGTTAAAAAAAGGTAAAAAAAAAATTACAAATTAAATAAAGGTATGCCAAAGTAAAAAATAGAATACAAAAATAGAAAAATAAAGTTATGCTAGGAGAGGGGAAGGAATAATGAAAAAGTTCTGGTTATTTTTGTTCCTAATCTTTTTAGTATTTTATTCTTATGGATCCTCTGAAATTCCAAGAATAGAATTCGTATATAAGAGCAAAATTATCCCCTTCAAAGACAATCCGGTGATAACTGAAAAAGAAATTTATTTTTCGCAAGAGGATTTCGTTACATTAATGAAGTTCCTTGGTTTTATAGATTGGCACGTAACTATAAACAAAGACACCAGTAATAAAGTAATAGATTGTTTGCTTGTATCCAACGATATGCCTAAGTTTAAAGCTAAATTTGTTCCTTTGATTCATGAAGATAAAATCTATATACCTTTTGGTAGTATTAACAACCATATTGGAGTATCACCAATATTTGATTATGATAATGGAAAAATATATCTCTACCCCCAGATAAAGGATATATCCGTTTCAGAAGACAGTATAGTTATAAATGGAGCAAAAGAAATAAAAATACAGAAGAATTTCTATCTGAATGATCCTTTGAGATTTGTTATAGATTTACAGGATTGTGTCTTATCCCCAGATATTTTCAGACAGAAAATACTTTCCTCACATGATTACATAACACAGATAAGGGTTTCTCAGTTTAACGAAATGCCAGCTATAGTTAGAGTAGTGATCGAATTAAAACCGGGGCAGAAAGTCAGGAATTTGGCAAGAATATTACCCAATCAAGTTCAGCTGATTTTCTCAGACAGAGTCCCAGATCTATATGCCAAAATAAAACCCTATGATTACACAAACACCAATAAAGATGAAGTAGTAAAGATCTATCAGATAACTCCCTATATATCTGGCACCAATTTCGCCATTTCAATTAACATAGATAAGACAGTAAACTACACAATAAATAGGCTAGACAACGGGAAATGGTATATAGATCTATACAACGCTATTCTTACTGTTTCTGCAAATGAAATAGAAACAACTTCTGACATCGTAAAGAGTCTAAAGTATTCTCAACATCAAACCTCTCCTTTCCCAATAACCAGAATAGTGATAACCCCAAAGGAAAATATAAAGTTAAACGTGTCATTAGATTCTATCTCGAATAACGGAAGATTATTGAATTTTCTCGTATTGCAAAAGAGAGAATCAAAATTAAGTGAAGAAGAAAAGCTAATTTCATATAACAAGGGTAAAGTGGTAGTAATAGACGCTGGGCATGGTGGTAGAGACCCTGGAGCAATAAACTCAACCTTAGGAATAAAAGAAAAAGACATAACACTTAAAATTTCTTTGCTTGTCGAAAATAAACTTAAAAAAGCAGGATACAACGTTATCCTCACAAGAAAAGGAGACTATGAATTAACAAATAGTCCAATAGATTCAGAAGAATTACAAGCAAGAGTAAATGTAGCCAAACAAAATAATGCCGCTATATTTGTATCTATCCATATAAACGCCTCAACATACCCTTTCGCAAATGGATTAATGACATTCTACTGCAAAGAAATAGATTATTTGTTAGCTCAGTATATACATTACGAACTTGCTAAGACAAATATTTTCGATGACAAAGGCATAAGGAAAGCAAATTTTTACGTCTTAAAGTATAACCCCGTACCTGCAGTCTTATTAGAGTTGGGTTTTATCTCTAACTATAACGATGCAACTAAATTAATGTCTGATTCTTATATAGAAAAGCTAGCACAAGCAATAGCTATAGGAATCAATAATTACCTGAATAAAGTGAAAATAGATTACTAGTTATGAAGATATATTTTAGCGGCATCGGTGGAATAGGAATGAGTGCATTAGCACAAGTAGCTGCTCTGGAAGGAAACATAGTAGCCGGCAGCGATATCAAACAAACTTATATAACACAAAAACTCCAAAAGTTAGGTATAAAAATATTCTTTAAGCAAGAAGAAGAAAATATAACTCCCGATATAGATCTTTTTGTATATTCTTCGGCTATAGATAAAAATAATCCGGAGTATAAAAAAGCACAAAATATAGGTATCAATCTTGCTCACAGATCAGAATATCTCAACCAAATCATAAAAGATAAACATATCGTTGCTATAACTGGTAGTTCAGGTAAAACCACCACCTCTACTATGGTAGGTATCGGCTTGAATAAATTGGGTATAAAGTCAAATATTATAACCGGTGGATGGATAAAAGAATTGGATTCAAATGTTGTATGGAATAACTCAGAACTTGTGGTATTAGAAGCAGATGAATCCGATGGAAGCTTACTGAATTATAAAACAGATATTGGTCTAATAACAGATTTAGCAGTAGATATAAATCTAAACAGTAAGAAATTCAATGATGTTCCCTTAGAAAAGTTAAATTTTAAACTCAGAGAAATATACACAGAATTTATACAAAAGATACAAACCAACTATGGAAAATTAATAATATCGAATGATCCCGAGCTCTATGATTTCGTAAAAGAAAATAATATTACACCGTCTGTAATATTTGGAGAGGGAATTTTTAAAACTCAACAACCTTACATATTTTTTAGTGATGTAAAACAACATGAAGCTCAGGGGGTTCCCACCAACGAATTTACCGTAAGTATAGTGATAAATAATAAAACCGAAGTACTAGGTAGAGTAAGATTGAACACAATAGGAAGGTATAATGCTTTTAACTTCGTAGGAGCAGCCTCAACAATTTTTACCCTAACAGAAAGCATAGAAAAACTAAAAAATCTCTGTGCTATATCTTCAGAATTGAGCTTTACTAAAAGAAGATTTGAAATACTATTGAATGAGATAATAAACAACAAAAGATTGATTGTAGTTGATGACTACGCACATAACCCAAAAAAAATAAGATCACTCATAGAGAACCTAAATATCGTATATCGGGACTACCAGAGAATAGTGGTTTTTCAACCCCACAGATATACGAGAACTATGATGTTCTGGGAAAATCTAAAGACTTCGTTTTTCGATCTGGATCATCTGATTGTTTTGCCTATATACGAAGCAGGCGAAAAACCCATCGAAAATATTAACTCTCAAAACTTAACAGAATTGATCAGAAAACAAAAAAATAAAATAGGAGAAATACAGTACCTAGAAAATTTCGACGAAACAATAAAAATATTAAAAAACATCGTCCAAAAAGGAAATAGTATAGTTGTTTTTGTTGGAGCAGGTAATATCACAGATCTAGCAAATAAATTTGCACAAAACTTCTATAAAGTCAAAAGAACTTAACATTTTATTTACATATTTTTAATACTTTTTTAAGATTCTACAACATACTTATACAGGGGCTGAGAAAAATGGATAACCAAAATATAAGTAGGGAGAGTATCCTTAACCTATATACCCAGCAGCTAGCAAAAGAAACATTATTAAACAGGCAACTAGAACAAGCAGAAGAAGTAGAGGAAATAGATCCCTTATTACTAGCAAACATTAAATCTGCCGAAAAATCTCCCTTTTCAAGAGATATGGTCATACTCTCGCCAGCAGCTCAAAGATTTTTACAGTTCTTAAGGGAAAATTTCCCAATCGATCCATATATATTCCTTCACGTAAATTATATTAAAACCGTATCATTCGGAAAATCGATCAATGTTGTAGTTGATAAGTTAACAAAAGGCTACCGAATGATATTCGCTCTATCCAATAAAAATAAATAGATCTTTTTAACTTAACTTCCTGTAAAGACAAAGAGGTCCTAAAGGTCAATTCATTGAATTATATAAACGTGTCGATAGACGGAGCATTAGTTATAAACAAAGCGCCAGGTTTTACTTCTACTCAATACCTCGAAAAAGTCAAAACAATTCTAAACCAGAAACTGAGAAAGATATATAAAGAGCAGGGTATAACAGGAGAGCTAGTAGAAAAAGCGGGTCATACGGGTACACTCGATCCCAACGCCTCAGGAGTATTAGTAATCTTTTTGAATAAATCCACAAAAATCATCCCCTTCATAAATAAAAATAAGTCCTATGTTTGTGAGGTAATTCTTGGTAAAGAAACAAATACAATAGATAATACCGGAGAAACAATAAATGAAATAAAAATAAGTAAGGAAGATGCAGAAAAAGTAGTAAAGGACATAGATGCTATTCTACCAAGTTATATAGGTAAGTTCAATCAATTACCTCCTGTATATAGCTCGAAGAAAATCCAAGGGAAAAGACTGTACGAAATAGCTCAACACATGGACTCCCCAATATTTAAAGAAAAATCCAATGTAGTATATATCTACTCAATAAAAATTATCAATCATTACTACTTCCGAGACTACTATAGGATTCAGATTGAGGTTGATTGTTCTCAAGGAACATACGTAAGATCAATAATAAAAGACATTAGTCAGAAAGTAAATCTGCCGATGACTTTATCATTTTTGGTCAGAAAAAATTCGAATAATTTCACTCTGGCAGACTCCATAACAATAGAAGAACTCAAAAATTCCACAAACGTTATCGATAAAATAATAAAATTTGAAAAAATTCTAGAGAATTTCCCCTTTGTGATAGTAAACGATAAAACTGTCTTTAAAGTAAGAAATGGACATAGCTTTACTAGTCAAAACACCATATACATAGAGAAGAAAGGTAAATATCATGACAGAAATGTATTTGTTGTAAAGGATAGAAAGAAAGACTTCTTGGCAATAGCCCAGTCAGACGATATGATAAATTTCAAAACAAGGAAAGTTCTAAAACCGTACTAATCATGACAGGAATAGCACTGGGATTTTTCGATGGAATACACATAGCACACCAAAAAGTAATAGGAAACATATATTCAGATAATAGCTATGTGGTAACCTTTGATACCAGTCCTAAGATATTTCTCAAAAACTACACCAACTGCCTATTAACAACAAATTACGAAAAAGAAGAAATAATAAGATCTTTGTTCCCAAAAATAAAAATTGAGTTTCTAATATTTAAAAATATTGCTGACTTGAATCCCGAACAATTCATTAGATATTTAAAAGAATTAATAAATTTCGATTCTATTTCTGTAGGATATGATTTCAGGTTTGGTAAAAATGCTCAGGGAGATATAAATTCACTGAAAAAACTATCAAGAGATTATAAGTTTGAGTTGATAGTCCAATCCCCCGTAAAGTATCAAAAAAAAATAGTCCACAGCACTCTAATAAGGAATTATTTAATTAATCATCCAACCAAACTAGAGATGGTTAATTCAATGTTAGGTAGACCATATTCGATAACGGGATTAGTAATAGAGGGACAGAAGATAGGTAGAAAGATAGGTTTCCCAACAGCAAACATCCTAGTTCCCCACTATAAAGTAGTCCCTTATTTCGGAATATATAAAGTAAATGTAAAAATTTTAACTAAAGAATTCGAAAATAGGATATTCGACGGCCTACTTCACATAGGTCCTAGACCAGTAATAAACAATTACAAAATATCTACTGAAGTCTGGATTAGAAACTTTGATAAGGAAATATACTATCATCCCATAAAAGTTGAATTGGTAAAATTTATAAGAAAAGTAAAAAATTTTAAAAACCTGAAATCTATGGTGAAACAAATAGAAAAAGATATACAAATAGCATTTGTATAGTAATTAGTTATTTTATCTTTCTTACGGGTACCCCCACGTATGTACCTGGCAAAGATATGTCCTTTACTACAACTCCACCAGCGCCCACAATCACGTTATCACAAATAGAAACGTAGTGTTTAAAAACACTACCAGCTCCAATGAAACAGTGATTCCCAATCTTTACTCCTCCGGACAAAGTAGCTCTCGGAGCTAAATGAACAAAGTCTCCAATAATACAATCATGCTCAACTATCGCTCCAGTATTTATAATACAAAAACCCCCAATTATGGCATTGACGTTAATAACTACATGATCTAAAACAACTGTTCCTAAACCTATTTTACTACTGGAAGAAATAGTAGACTTCTTAGAGATTATTTTTAAAAAACTGAATCCCATAGATAGAATTCTCTCTACAAGTCTTTTCCTTTGCATTCCTATGTCTAATTGTCCTATTGCCATAACTAAACTATATTCTTGGGGACTAAATTTAGTCATATCTTCTTCAGTTCCTAAATATTCTATTTGAAGATTTCTATTTTGTTTATCTATGTATCCGCATATTTTTAATTCTGGATAGTCACGAGTAATTATATTCTGTATTACTTTTGAGTGATCCCCTCCGCCAAGTATTATTATTTTCCTATTTGCTTTTCTCATAGATCTGTATTGTTTTTTCCAAATTTGTACCCCTTATAGCTGTTAGTATCATCGAGAAACCTAGATAGAATAGAATTCAGTGGAGGGAAAGGATAGCTTATAATTAATATTCTCATATGGGTTTAATTCTTATAGTTTTGTCTTATATTTATTTCTATAATGTCTTCTTTCTTTTACCTAACAAACTTCTTTTTAATACACATTTGAATCTTAAATTTGTTTACCTTGTAATAATTCAAGGGATTTTCATTTCTATCATTGAGAAAGGTAGAAGTAACTATGGTAAAACCTATGTTCCACTAATACTCTTGATACTTTTACCCTCGTTTCTCATAGATATTAATCTTTTTTTAGCTGGGATTTTGTTCATTTATTTGCGGAGCTATATAGGTTTGGATGAAAACAGTCGTTTTTTCATACCACTTATTTTCACCACATGGTGTATTATAAATCTCTTACTTCTTGTGATTCTAGTTCGTTAAACCTAGTCATTATGATTTCAGCAAGATTATTCAGTATATTTTCGAAACTCTCAGAATGATTTATGTAGAATTCATGCAGTTTCAAGAGTATCTGTTGTGTTTCACCTGTGAAGTTATCATGTATTAGTTTTCTTACAAAATTATCGAATTTTGATTCTGTCTTTAGTCTTTTTACTTTTCTATATAACAGGTACATTTTGAGAAGAGAAGGCATAGATTTGGGTATATCAACAGTATTCACCTTGGTTTTATTTTCTTTTATTTTAATTTTCTCCCAATCCACTAGTATCTTTTCTATGTCTTGGGTTTTATTTTCAGTGAATACATGGGGATGTCTACTTATTAGCTTATCCACTAGAGACCTAACTACATCGTAGAAATTGAAGTTTTTGAAATCAGACTGGATTTGAGAATGGAAGATTACTTGAAGAAGTAAGTCTCCGAGTTCAGTTTTGAACTTTGTAGGATCATTTTTTTCTATTGAATCCAATACTTCATAAGCCTCTTCTATGAGGTGATTTCTTATGCTTTCTGAGGTTTGAACCTTGTCCCATTGGCAACTGTACCTTAACTTTATCATTACGCTCCATAACAAATCAAAAAGAGTTACGGTTAGTACTTTTTCCGGGATGAATGAAAAAATATCTGCAGCATCACTTGCTTTGACACAATAACCTTTGTCCTTTATATCTTCAACATACATACCAGGTACATTCGGAATAATGAAATTCATACCATAGCTTAAGTCTTGAAAATGGTAGTGGTAATAGAAGAAATCCAATTGTTTGAAATATGGTAGCTGATAGCTGAAATCGTGTTTAAACTCTAGAGTTCTATTAATGATGTTTTCTACACTTATTGAGTTGATACATACTGGCTTATCTATTTCCTGAGCTACAAAGTCACTGGAAAGGGGATTAATCGAAGTGGATATATATAGCCACACCGAATCGATATTTTTGATTTTATACCTTATTGCATCAATCAGATCCATATATGATGGATATATTTCTCTTATTTTCTTAACTTCTTCGATATTGAATAATTCAGTTAATTCAATGTTGTTTTCATTAATCGATTGAAGGAAATCTGGTAAGAAAAAAGACTTACAAAAAACCACTACTTTTTTGATCTTAGTGCTGATTATTTTGTACAGTTCTAGTATTTGTTTTTTATCTGCAAGACCCAGAATGTACATAGTATATCAATTCTATTGTTTAAGCTAAACAACCTCTCAGATTTAAAAGAATTATCTAGATTAGCCTAATCTTTGTCGTTAGAACACAGTGGGTAAACATAAGTTTGATCCAAATGAATTTAAACTGGTATTACTATCTAGCCTCAGTGCTGATATTCCTTATAGGTTGAATTCCCTGATGTGGTTGAGAATTTTCCTATCCATAATAGTCCAAAAATCGGCTAAAAAATCAAAAATAGAAGATTAAATTGTTGAAAAAATTTTTGTTTTATAAAAGCTAAGTTTGTAAAAAGAGAATATATCTCCGAAAAGAGTAAAGTGATTGACAGTAGAATCTTATTCTTGTAATTTAGGCAAAAATAACTGCTCATTGTTGGTCTTCTTTTAGAAAGTTCTAGATCAATTCACCGACATTGTAGATTATTTCAGTCTATTAAGATTGAAACCTAAAGATGTGATGTTATATTTATAGAGTTAGCTATCAGATGAATAAGATTACTCTGAAATTTTCCTTTTTATGAATTCTGTTATTCCCATAACAGAAATAGTTTCCAGTAAATTCGCTATCGGTATGAATGTTGGGAATGATAGCTTCAAAGCATGGAATATGAGTGTTGTTATCAGACCGGAGGTTAATACTATTATTTTATTCTTTTTATTGGAATCTGTTTGTAAAGTTTGATATATGCTTATTCCGATTGGACCTATTGTAAATCCAAGTGAAAGATTTAGGCTTTTTTCCATAAAATCAAGGATATGAGAATATTTTTGAGAGTTCCTAATTTTTTCATGGTCTAATATTTTTGACAGAAGTAAATTCAGTACCATCAAGGGTAAAGAATAGATTGATTTTTTAATCATTAACAATCCTGAAAGCAATGAAAATTTCGCTTTAATCATTTTATTTCGATCATTTTCCCTGTTTGCTTCTAGCATCTTCTCTAAGCTATCTGATACCTTCTTATGCGAAGAATAAAAAGAAAATACATCTAATACATGTCTTATTACTGGGAACTTCGAAAAAATTTTTGATAGTTGTTTGCCTATGTTTCTCAAAAATCTGTTATCAACTAATTTTTCCAGAAAATTTTGTTCATAGAGATTTTTTATATATTCATACTTGTATAACGATGTTTCTTTTAATTTTTGTGGTTCAAGATAGAATGTTAGGAATGATTCTGCAAAATCTTCTGTGGGCTTTGTTTGTGCATAATCACTTACAAAATCTTTTATTCCCCAGGGATATTTGGGGAAAATAAAAAATAAGGAACTCTTGTAATTCGTTGGCACAAGCTTAAATCCTATATCTATCGTATGTCCTATTTCATGAATCAGTACCTCTTGTAGTGTATATGGATAAGGATTTGAATATAAATGTATTGGAGTCGCATATATCCTGTCAACTACTAATCCTACAGCATCATATTTATGATATATTTCGTTATTTATTTGTATCGATGACAAGTTATTTACGATTTTCAGCGGTAGATTGTCCAGCGTGGAAAGAATTTCTTGATATTTTGATTCCTCAGCTATTATGACTGGGTATTTAAATGGGATAATACTATGCAGATTGCCAATTTTTTCGATTATTGAAGAAATATATTTACCTATCTTTTTTGCTATCTTTTGGATAGTAGGATTTTCTCGGGTTAAAAGGTTCATAATTCCTACTATTCCACCTATAGAAAGTGCTATTGGTACAGGTAAAAAGGTAGATAGTAAACCCAATATCGTTATTGTTGGTATATATGCTTCCAAGAAAACTTTTATTCCCTCTATTGCTTCTTCGGTAGGTCTTGTTAAGTAAGTTTTTGGATTATATTTATCTTTTAATTTTTCATCTCCGATTGGGCTTGTATTTTGATTATTTACCCTTCTTACTAGGGAAATATTTTCTAATGCTCTTGATATTTTATCTCTAATCATTTTTAGCTTTTAGTTTTTTCTGAGAAACTCGTGTATTTATTCTTCCTAATAAAGTGAGCCATGGGTAGTTTTGTAGCTTCAAACTCTTTATCTATTTTTTGAGCGTATTTATCTTCTTGTGCAGTTAATGGGGAGATGAAAACTCTATCTATGTTTTTGCTATTTTCATCTTGGAAACTCTCTATTGAATCCTTGGTATATGTTATGTAATACACTGAGTGTGGAATACCTTCTGGAATCCTTATAAAATTAACTTCTCTTAATTCTTCTCTTTCTTCTTCACCTTTATTTGATCTCATGTACTGTATTGCTTGTTCTGTAGATATTCCAGTGGGATTTGTTAATAGTTTTATGGTTGTTTCTGTTGCTCTATATTCCACGAAGGCATTTCGCAGATTGATGAATATATTTTCATATTGCCGATGGATAAGGTAAAAGTATCGTTGGGATTCTTCAGTGTTATAAAATAGTCTCGTTTCCAGGCGTCTATTATTATGACATTTACATTGTATTTTTTTGCCAAACTTTCTAAATTTTTCTTAACTTTGGTACCATAAGAACCAACTATGAAAGTAAATTTGGCACTTTTCGTATGACTGAACGTTATCTCGTAAGTCTTATACATTTGTAATCTTCTAAAACTCCAGAGGTTTGACTATTCGTTTCATGTGTACTGTATTTATCCACCATACAGATATTTTATATTGCTTTTCAGGGTAATAATCTAAGAAAAGTAAAGGAGGTATGTAGACGAATGGTTGTAAAAAAAATGTAAAAAGAATTTTAGTTTATAAACCCAAGTAATTGGCTAACTCCTATCACAGGAGCTATTTCTGCTTTTACTGCAATATCTATGTTTTTAAATTTGTAGATTTGAAATTTGGGTTTAAATATTTCCAGTTCTTCTTTTGACCAACCACCTTCGGGACCTACTAGCATTGCTATCTTTTGTGGATTACCTACGGAGTTACCAAATTCAGATTCTGCTCTTGGGTCAAACACTATAACCTTTTCATACTCTTTTAATAATTCTTCGACAATATTTTCTAGCTTTTTATCTATATATTGTATCTCTGTTATAAAATGTTTCCTTACGTATATGCTGTTCCAGTATATTATCTTTCTTAGTCTTTCTATTTTTCGGTAAACTTCTTCGAATTTAACGGCTATGAATTTTGACCTCATCAGAAAAATAGAGTTTATAGGTAGCTGCGATATATATTCTATACTATCTTCGAAATATCTAGATTTCAGAGGTACGACAAAGATATCAATAATCGGAAAATTTTTTTGGATATATTTTTTTTCTTCGATGTTTAATCTAACTCTGAATTTATCTAAAACTCTGTCAAAGTAGGATATGAAAAATTCGTACCTATTCACTCTATTTTCTTTCGAATTTATAATTATTTTCTCGCCCTTTCCAATTCTCAACACGTGAATAAGATAATGCATAATTTCGCTATCTAATTCGATTACAGTTGAGCCCGTGGTTATACCTCTGAAAATCGATTCTTCCAAGAATATAACCATACTCAATAAAATCTTTCTATTGTAAATTATGTTAACCTTTGAACGATTAGGATATTTTTGAAGGACTAAGGAGATACTTGTTTAATTATTTTGAGGGAAAGGGTTTTTATGAATGAAAACAGTTCGAAAAAAATTTTCCTTCTTCATACTATTTCTATTCATAAGTTTTGACTTATCGTGGAGTATAGATAGTATAATTCAAAACCTTCCTGAGGTAAAGAAAGCTGAAAATGAAATCTACTCTGCCTACTATGATCTCAAGCTAACCTACTCTCAATTTGGTGTAAATATTGATTCTTTCTACCGTTACTCATATAATCAGCCTACCGTATCTGTTAACCTAGGACCAGCACAATTGAGAGTATCTCAAGACTTTACATATAACTACGGATTAAATTTGAACTGGATAATTAAGACTTTTGGATTATTAGAAAACCAAATAACTTCTAAAGAAATTATATACATTTCGAAAGTGTTGAAGTATCAACAAACTATTAGCGATATGTACTTTAGGTTTTATCAACTATTTTACGAGATGTTGAAAGCATATATTCTATTAGATTTTTCAAATAGAAGTATAGCCTATTCGAAAGAATTACTATACAATACGAAGAAACTATATGATGTTGGAGTAGTTGCAAAGGTAGATTATTTGAGAGCTTTGTCGACATACCAAGAATTTTTAGCTCAGAACAAGTCTGCATACCAAAATTACATCCTGGCAACTCAAAATATTTATTCATTTCTAGTCACCAAAGACAATACTGGCTTGGATAAGTTGTTTAGAAAGTATACGGAATATCTGGATTCTGATTTTGTTTATGATTTGCCGGAGAATAGAAAGAGTCCTGAAGAACTTAGAGTATCGAAAATACTATATTCTAACATTATCTCCCTGATTCATCAAAAAAAGGCCACTGCTTCTCAAAACTTTCCTATACTATCCCTTAACTCTCTTTACTTACGACAAAAATCTGCTACCTTCTCAAGAGAATATAACTTTAACATAACCTTGTCCCTAAGTTGGAAAATTTTTGATTCTAACTTATCCAAAAATCAACAGGAAATTATAAAACATCAAATTTATAGTTTATATGAGGAGTACAAGAGAAATATTATCAATCTGATGAACATGCAATCACAAATAAGGTTAAAACATCAAATAGATTATTCAATGTATAGCTCTCTATTATATAATCTTGATTACCGTAAAGAAGCATTCAGACTAATCAAATTAAAGTATGAGAATGGATTAGCTACATATCTGGATTACTTGGACTCTCAAAACAATCTCCTTCAAACACAGCTTAACATCAAAAATTATAAAAATGAACTGTTTATGAATTATGTAACTTATCTTTACTTGAACGACTTAGATTTGAGTACTAAAGAAGTAATAGAGAAGAAACTAATGCATAATCTAAAGAAGGAAGAATAGATGAGCAAGAAATATTTGTTTGCTTCTATGCTAGTATTTGTAATTTTCATGTTCAATCTATTTTCCTGCTCTAATGAACAGAAAGTTAACCTGAGAGATGAAAGATCGGACAATGTTTCTACGCCGGTATTGGTAAAAAAATCTTACCTCGGAACTCTGGATACCTATCTCGAAACCGATGCAAGAGTAGAGTTTGAAAAGATTAGCAATATATCCTTTCAGGTATCTGGAAAAATAAAAGATATTTTTGTTAAAGAAGGTGATAGAGTAAACAAAGGACAAATATTAGCTTCTCTGGATAAAACCATATATAATCAACAACTTCAGCAAATGTATCAAACTGTTTTGGCTACAAAGGCAAATTACGAACAATCTGTATATAATCTAAAAATTCAGAAGATACAAATAGAATCAGAACTTACAAAAGCGGAACTAGCATATAAACAAGCTCTAGAAAACCTCTACCTAGCACAAACATTCCTATATCAATCTAAAAACGATTTTGAAAGATACTCTAAACTTTATGAAGAGGGAGTTATATCTTCACAACAATTCGAAAATATAAAAATACAGTACCAAAATAATCTTACAAATTATTACAATACCAGAATTGCTCTTCAACAAGCAGAACAAAACTTGAAGGTAGCTAGGCTTAAAAAAGAGAGAATATCAATATTTGAAAACCAAGTCAAGTTCAACTACTCTAATTACCTCTCATCTTTAAAGGGTTATCAAATAGCAAAAGAAAATTTGAAATATACAGATCTATATTCTCCAATTTCAGGAATAATTTTGAAAAAATATCAGGATGTTGGAAGTGTGGTCAATCCATCCCTACTCGTTTTCACAATAGGAGTACCAGAAAGTAAGATAGTTAAGGCTTCCATATCAGATATAGATGCAAAAAAGATAAAGCCTAACAGTAAAGCATTCGTAAATTTTAAAAACAAAAAGTATGACATAATAATAACCAAAATTTATCCCAACATAAACTATATAGGTCAATCCTACATAGAGGCAAGATTTATTGAACCAAATAATGATCTTAACCATAATGACTATGTTAATTTGACAATAGTTACTGATTCAATATACGGTGTTATTATACCTCGCCAAGCAATAATATACTCTGAACAAAGTTCATACGTTTTTGTAGTAGAAAATAATAGGGCTATCAAAAGGAACATAAAAATAATTTCTAGTTCGGGAGAATTATCGGTTGTAGAAGGTATTAAACCTGGTCAAAAGGTGGTTATTGACGGACAATACTTCATTAAAGATGGAGACCTAGTCAAAGTGATTGAAAAGGAATAACAGCATGATAAGGCTTGCTCTAGAAAAATGGGTCGCAGTTTTTGTCCTAAGTGTTTCAATACTTCTTATGGGTATAGTATCCGTTATTAACCTTAAAATAGAACTTTTACCAGATATAAATTATCCATTGATTATCATTACTACTGTATATCCAGGAGCATCACCTGAAAGAGTAGAAAGAGACCTAACCCAAAAGATAGAAAATGTCGTATCTCTGGTAGACAATGTAAAAAAAATAACTTCTACTAGCGCAGAGGGTTTATCCATAGTTAGAGCTGAATTTGAATGGGGAACGAACCTAGAATACGCTATATTTGACATAAGACAGAAATTGGATAGAATAAGAGATACTCTTCCGGATGAAGCCGAAACGCCGGCTATAAATAAGCAAAACGTCAGGTCATTGCTTCCAGTTGCTTTTCTAGCTCTTACCGGAAACTTCGACAGAAAATATCTCAGATTCTTAGCAGATGAAATAGTTTCCAAGAGGTTGGAGTCGGTTCCAGGTGTAGGTAGTACCACTGTCCTGGGAGGATTGAAAAGAGAAATTCAAGTGATAATAGATCAAGAGTCAGTATACAAATATAACTTCTCTGTATTCAATATCGTTAATTCAATAAGAGCAAATAATATTAATATCCCTACGGGATATATAACCTTGGGGAATAAGGATTTTACCATAAGACCGTTTAGTGAATTTCATAGCTTAGATGAGATAAAACTAGTTCCAGTCAAGTTTGAACCAGGAAAGACAATAAGAGTTTCTGATGTTGCTCAAGTTGTTGATGGTACAAGAGATGTTCAAAGTTATGCCATTTCTAACTTCAAACCAGCTTCTTATATTCTGGTTTTCAAGGAAGCAGATATTAATTCTGTCGATGCAGTCAGAAGGGTAAGAAATGCTGTACCTTTGATAAATAGATCTCTACCTGAAGGGGCTGAGCTTGAGGTGGTTTTTGGGTTTGATGAGAGGCTAGTACCCATAATAAGAAATATCCAAGAAGAAGCCTTATACGCTTCTGGACTTGCAGTTCTTATCATATTTTTCTTTTTGCTTTCATTCAGGAGTACTATTATTTCTGCTGTTTCAATTCCTTTGTCAATATTGGCAACTGCTACCGGTTTGTATTTCAATGGAACATCGATAAATATAATAAGTATGGGTGCTGTTGCTCTTGCAATAGGCAGAATAGTTGATGACTCAATAGTCGTAATAGAAGCTATCCAAAGAAATATCACTACTTCGACGATAAAGGGGGTAAATGATCTCAAGGATGTTATCGTAAAGGGTACTAATGAGGTTCTTCCTGCGATAGTAGCATCTACTCTCACTACAGTGATTGTTTTTGTTCCCATAGTATTTATTCAGGGGCTTGCTAGAGAACTATTCATCGATTTTGCAATCGTCATAATTCTAGGGTTATTAGCTTCTTTGGTTGTTGCTGCCTTCGTAGTACCCCCTCTATTCCTGTTATTCTATAAAAACAAATATGACATATTCCATGAAAATTTTACGGACAAGCTTTTAGGACATGTAAAGAAAATATATATAAAAATTTTACTATTGGCTTTAAAAAATAGACTTTCTACCTTGCTGATCTCATTTATTATATTTTTGGTATCAATTTTTCTAGTTATTAACACGAAGAAGGATTTTTTGCCTAGCGGAGCTTTTCCCGTAATAAATGTCCAAGTCTACAATTCAGTCGGTGGAACACTTTATGACACCTATGAAAAAGGACTTAAAGTTTTAGAGATTCTGTATAATACTGCCATAAAGCATACCGATGTTCTAGGTGCTACCTTGTCAGCTGGTGGGGATAGCGAAGCAATTAGTTTTATCGTATCAATAGCCGGAGTATCTACTATATCTTCCATATGTGAAACGAGAATAAAATTTGATAGTAAGGATTTTAACAAATATCCTATTATTGTAAGTGAAGCCAGAGAGAAAATAAATCAGATACCTGGAATAAGTATAAACGTAACCGATACTTTTAGAAGTTTGGCAGGATTAGGAGGAACTAAGCAAATAGAGGTGGTTATAACCGGAGAGGATATCGATACCTTGTGGGAGCTAGGTAATAAGTATAAATCGAGGTTCAGCAGAATCCCTGGTGTTCTGGATCTCGATCTATCCTGGAAGAAGGGAGTTCCTGAACTAAAGGTAGAAGTAGATAGAAGAAAAGCAGCTTTCTACGGTATAAATACTCTTGATGTTACCAACCTACTTCAATTATCAACCAGTGGAACGTTGGCCGGAAAATACAAAGAAAAAGGATATGAGTATGATATAAGGGTAAGGATACCCAAGCCCATAAACGAACAACAAATGCTTAACTTACCAATATTCTCTCCTGTTATGATGAAAAACATACCCCTAAGAGAGATAGCATATGTGAAGCCAGATTACGGACCAGTAATTGTAGAAAGATATGAAAGGGTAAGATGTATAAGAATATATGGTAACAAAGAACCGACATATAGTCTGAGTCAAATCTTAGAAAACATGAAAAAGATATTTCAAGAAGAACCTCTACCAACCGGATATACATATATGTTCAAAGGAGAAGAAGAACAAAGATCTGATACCTTCACAGCATTTACTCTGATAATAATTTTAGGTATATTCTTAATATATACTGTCCTTGCTATACAGTTTAACTCTCTTATACAACCGTTTATTCTTATGGTTTCTATTCCGTTAGAAATTATAGGTGTAGTTATTGCTTTGAATTTATTTGGAACAACACTTAATTTAATGTCTTTAATGGGTATACTTATGGTCACAGGTATAGTGGTTAGTAATGCAGTTTTATTGATAGACTATGCTAATAAGTTAAGGGAGAGTCAAAATTTATCAGTTAATGATGCTCTTATAGTTGCTGGGACCGTAAGGTTAAAACCTATTCTTATGACTACTTTAGCTACTATATTTGCTATGATACCTTTGTCTATGGGATTAAGGGAAGGGGGATACTTGTTGAAACCTCTTGCGGTAGCTGTTATCGGTGGACTTACTAGCTCGACTCTACTTACACTGATAGTAGTACCCGTCGTTTACTCAGTAGTAGAAGATATAAGAAAAAAATTCATAAAGATCAAGTAGAAGGGGTGTTTGTATGATCGGAGTACTTCTTATGAGTTATGGAAGCATATACTCTCTTGATGATGTAGAAAGGTTTTATACTCACATCTTAAAGGGGAAAAAACCAAGACCAACTTTACTTGAAGAACTCAAGCAAAGATTTATTGCAATAGGTGGGTATAGTCCGCTAAATCAGATATCAAGGAAACAAGCAGAGAAATTACAGAAAGCCTTGGGAGAAAAATACAAGGTTTATCTGGCATTTAAACACATAGACCCGTACATAGAAGACGTCGTTTTGCAAATGGAAAAAGATGATATCTCAAAAGCTATCGGTATAATACTTTCTCCATATTACTCTAACTATAACATATCTGACTATTTTAAGAGAGCGAAATCAGAGAAAATACATTTTTCATACGTATATGGATATTACGATAACCCGATGCTAATAGAGTGTTTTAAAAGAAGAATAGTTGAGTTACTGGATAGATTGAATAATATTGGTGATCTTTTCTTTATTTTTAGTGCGCATAGTTTACCGGAGAAGATACTTCCTGATCCTTATCCTGAGCAGCTTAGATATGTGGTTAATAAATTGGTACAGGAGCTTTCTATAGAGAACTATGCTTTTGCTTATCAGAGTGCAGGAAGAACCAGTGAAAAGTGGTTGGGACCAGATATACTCGAGGTAATACAAAACACAGCAAGCAAATACAAAACTATAATTAGTTGTCCAATAGGGTTTATTTCTGATCATCTTGAGGTACTGTATGACATAGACATAGAGGCTAAGAATTTGGCTAAGACCCTTGGTAGTGAGCTCTATCGGATAAGACTTCTGAACGATGACGAAGACTTTATAGAAACTTTGAAACGTCTTGTTTTTGACAATGCTGCCTGAGTTAACTATGTATACTCGTAGTTTTTCTTTATGTATTTTCTTTATGTATGCTCATAGTTTTTCTTGAAGAAAATTGATCTTACGTACTTTCTTATAAGCTTAGGTTCTATTATTTTTGTATCTCCGTAATATCCACAGAATTGACAGACGAAATGAGATAGTTTAGGGTAACCGCATTGGACACATATGGATTTAGAATAATTGGGGTATTGTTGTAGATCAATTTTTTCGTTATTACTTCTTCTGTGTCTTACTCGTGAGCGAGAGAGTTTGAATTTAGGATTTGCCATAGTTATCTACTCCTTCCTACTCTTCTATTTCGTATGTGATATGCTTACTTCTGTTTAACAGTAATTCTTGCTCTTTTTGTTCGTAGTATTTCATATAGGTAGGGATTATTTCATCTTTAAGATGTCTTTTAAAATTGGTGGGTATTAGAGTGCTATCCCAGTCAAAATTTGCGGCTGCATAGATTAGTTCTTTTACGTTATCTGCATTTTGTCCTAGACCATAGTTATATAGACAGAAAAAGAATATGTTATATTTTATTCCACTTGGTACAGAGGGATCTAGGATCATTTGTGCTGCTGTTTGTATTACTTCGTTGGGAGAAAATTCTTTCAATATTTTTTTTTGTGCCCATTCTGGGTAGTTGTTAAGTCCTCCTGCTGCGAATAATAGTAATTCTCTTAGACTCTTTTTTATATTTTCTGGGTATATGTCGTATATTAACATTTTTACCACTTGAAGTGGGCAAAGGCTCTATTAGCTTCTGCCATTCTATGAACGTTTTCTTTTATTTTCATTGCTTTACCGCTTCCATTGTAAGCTTCTATTATTTCATCTACTAGTTTATCTACCATTCTTCTTCCTTTTTCTTCTCTTGCTACTTGTATTATCCATCTCATTGCTAGGGTTTCTCCTCTTCTTTCGTCTACTTCTACGGGTACTTGATAGGTTGCTCCTCCTACTCTTCTTGGTCTTACTTCGTATAGTGGTTTTAGGTTATCTATGGCTTTGTTGAAAACTTCTAGCCCATCTTTTTTAGTTCTTTCTTCTATTTTTTTTAGGGCGGTGTAAAATATTTTTTCAGCTATTGTTTTTTTACCGTCCCACATGAGTTTATTGATGAATTTTGCAACTCTTACACTGTTGTATACTGGATCTGGTGGTATTTCCCTTATTTCTGCTCTCTTTTTTCTCATTTATGCTTACCTCCACTTAGTTTAGTGTTTATGTGTATTTATAAGATTCTCTAGGAAATGTACATATACCTTTTTATATCATTGATCTTAGTCTTCTTATTCTTTCTTTTATTGGGGGATGTGTTGAGAATAGTGCTAGAAAGTTTTCGGGATTAACTATGAACATATGACTAGTTGCCGGAGAGTACCTGTTTAGAGGAATCTGTTTGGAATAGTAATCTAATTTTTCCAGTGCATTTGCTAGATATATGGGATTGCCTACTATTTGTGCTCCTGTTTTATCTGCTAAATACTCTCTCGTTCTTGAGACAGCTAGTTGAATAAGTAGTGCTATTATTGGGGCTACGAAGATTAAGATTAGATCTGCCAGAATATTTCTTTCGTTATCTTTACTTGTTGTAAATATGATGGTCCATCTTAGCATATCTATGAGTATTGTGATTGCCATAGCTATTCCAGCTGCTATTGTTGATATGAGGATATCTCTATTTTTGATATGTGCTAATTCATGAGCTGTTACTCCCATAAGCTCCTCGTAGTTTAGTAATTCTAGTATACCTCTGGTAAAGGCGACTGCTGAGTTTTTGGGATCTCTACCTGTTGCAAAAGCGTTGGGTTGGTCCTCATTTATTATGTATACTCTTGGCATTGGTATTCCAGCTTTTTGAGATAAAGATTTGACCATGTTGTATAGTTCTGGGTAATCATTTTCTTTTACTTCTTGAGCTCTATACATAGTCAAGACTATTTTATCTGAGAAGAAATAGCTAATGAAGTTGACCCCTAGTCCTATAGCGAGTGCTATAAGCATTCCTATTTCTCCACCTGCTATTTTGCCTACGTATGCTAGGAAAAATGTTAAGATCATAATAAGCAGTATAGTCTTAAAGTAATACCACATGCCCCGCACCTCCCAATTATAATTTCTCTACGTTTTTTTGTATATCCTTTGGAAGGAGTTGTAGTTTCTTGGTAGAAAAAATATACTGGGGTTGGGGCTACTGAAGCATAGGCTATGAACCCCGCCAGGTCCGGAAGGAAGCAACGGTAAGTAGCTCATATGCTGTCAGTATAACCCTAACCCCTGATACCAACTCCAATCACCTGTCTTCCTTAATGGATGTAAAAAAACTAGAGGCAATCGTAAAAATAGAACCCCAAAACCCTAAACACTGGTTCAATTTAGGGGTTGCATATCTTTATGAAAATAAAATAGCTGAGGCACATAAGGCCTTTCAAGAATCAATAAGAAATAATCCCTATTTTGCTCCTTCACAATTTTTTTCAGGAATGTTATTACTATATGGAAGAGACTTCAATAATGGTATAAAATATCTTGAAAAAGCTAATACAATTGATGAGAATATATATCAAAAACTAATATCCAATCATGTTGTAAAAGAGATACTTTTTGGTTTAATCAAGATGTCTACCAAAGTTGTTCAGGACCAATTAGAATTCCAACCTAATAACATAGAGAATCTATCTGTAATGGGTAAAATTCTATTATACACGGATAATTTTGAATCAGCGATAAACTACTTTAGAAAGATAATAGAGTTAAAGCCCGATAATTGGGAAGCATATATGTATCTTGGTATTTCCTATGAAGGAATCCAAAACTATGAACAAGCTATATTTTATCTGAAAAGGGCTATAGCTATTAATCAGTATCTAGCTGAAGCTTATTGGATAATGGGAAGAATTTATGTTAAGTTGGGAAATTATGGGCTTGCTATGAAAAATTATGAAAAAGCTGTAGAACTAGTTCCAAACAATACCAGGTATCTCAATTCTCTAGCAAAGCTATACTTTATACTCGATAAAAATATCCAAGCAATAAAAACTTTACAACTAGCTATAGACATCAATCCAAATTCGAAATGGTCATACTATTACTTGGGACAGTGTATGGAAAAAGAACTCGAATTTGATATTGCCATAGAACAGTACGAAAAAGCAATAAATATAGATCCTCTGTTTATCGAAGCGAAACTAGCACTTGCCAGACTATATCAGCTAAACAATAACCATAAACGGGCAATCGAAATACTGGAAGAATTATCGGTGGAATCCGAAGATGTTGAAATCCTAATGTTATTAGCTCAAGCATACTATTCTATAGAAAACTATTTTAAATCCAAAGAGATAACAGAAAAGCTATTGAATTTTAACAAAGAAGACAAAAACGCATTTTATCTATATGTACTATCTTTGCTGAATATACACAAAAAGAAGTTGGATACTATTGATGAACAAGAATTAATAGTACATCTTGAGAAGGTTTATAACTACAGTCCGAAGGATCCTGTAATATCCTCTGAACTTTTGAAGATTTATGTTGACAAAAGGGAATTTTTGAAAGCAAAAGAAATACTAAAAAAATCAAATTTGTATATAAGAGATGAAGAAGTTGCAAAAAGAATAGCTCTGATATACCTACAAGATGAAGATTACATAAATTTTCTTGATACTGTCAAAAAATATAATCTGTTTTCTGTTGATTTCGTTCTAGATTCAATTTATCTTCTGAGGGAGAAAGGAAGCCCTCTTTTACCATTAATAGTCAATGAAATTGCTAATATTGATAAAATACCAACCCAAGAAATGACAAAAATATTTCTACTTTACTTGGAGTATATCTACTTTACAAATACTCTGCAAGCTTTAGAATTTTATAAACAAAAATTTTCCGAAGAAACAAAACAAGAATACAAACTATATTTATTTGAATTGCTGATCTACTTCACTCTCTACTCTGAATACAAGGATAAAAAGTACCTAGATATGTTTATTGAACTTGCCGATAGGTTAAACCTAAACTATCAAAATATACATTCACTAGATGTATTTTCAGATAAGATAAATAATACAGTAAAGCTAGTTATACTCTTCTACTTTGTAATACTAAAATTTCAATATGATTTAGTATCCGAAGTACATGAGTTATTGTTTTCATTTCAGGATTTTGAAAGAAATGTGTTGGATGCTACTTTGCAAGAATTTATACCAATACTGATAGAAAATGGATATTATACACAATCGATTCAAATAATAGATAAATTCAATTTTTCAGATTTTTCGGTTTACAAGAAGCTCAAAATAGATGCTTTGTCATTGTTAAATAAGAATCAAGATGTATTGAAGGAAGTTGATGAATATTTTGAAAGGTTTTCATATGACTCATACGTTGATTTGATTAGGATAATGTCTCTTTTTGAGATCTATGGAGAATTATCGGAAGATTTACTAAATTCTCTTAAAAACATAGTCAATGAATCTAATCCATTAGCCTTAGCTATATATGCTAATCACTTATCTAAGATCGATGTGGAAGAAGCTAAGAGATATGCTAATAGAGCTTTGGAATTCCTATATACTGGTAGACACCCCTTTAAATACTCCTATCAACTAAATATCGTACTAAAACTTATCGCTAAATTCTTTGAATCCATTTATCAATTATCTTATATAATAAGAGGATTAAAACAATTGGTTTCCAAATACCCTAATAACTACATGTTTAATTATTTATTGGCTAGGTATCTATATATCACTGAAGATTATATCGATGCTGAACTGTTTACGAAGAAAGCCATAAAACTGGCAAAAAATACTTCTCAGCTCCTAGAAGCTCAAAACTTATTAAGTAAAATAAGAGAAGACAAAGAAAAATATCAGATTATGATCAATGAACTTGAAAAAATGGAACCAAAAATTTCAGAACAAATAGCTCACATAAATACATTATACAAAAAAGATAAAATAGAAGAAATCAACAAAATCCTTCAAGAAATAAAAGATAGTTATACTTTACGTGATATCATTCTTAAGTTTTATATTTCCGACAAATTGGAATTAAGAGAACAGTTGGTATATTACCTATATCTGCTGAGAAGCATTGCTTTTCATGAATCCCACGAGAACCTAATAGAATTACTGGAAAATAAGCTAACATTCTATTCCAATATGGAAGAAGTAGAGGAAATAAAGCAAAGAGCAGAAATGGACTACTTTAGAATATTCAAACCTATTACAAAGGAAAGAATAGACCAAATAATGCAAACAAATAATATCAAAGAAGAGGAGGTTATAGAAAAAGAAGGACTGATAGAAAACGAAGAGCTTATAAAAAGAGATAATCATCACTGCTCAGTCCAGAATTCACAAAACCAAACTCCAACAGAAATTGCTTACCAAGAAACTGGCCAAGAGAAACAAAATGTATTTGAAAAACAGAGTGTCGTAGAAAAACCACGGGAAAATAAATTATCCCTATCAGATCTAAAAGAATACAATAATTTTAAAGACGTAGCTATTGTAAATTCTTCCGATCTAATTCTTGCATACCTGTTAAACATATTCTTTATTGTTTTCCAAAAAGACAAAAGTGAGGAAGTTAAGCAAATAAATCAACTTATTGACCAAGCAAACATAGATCTTGACGAACGTGAGGAAAGAATAGTAAGTATCCTAAAGGATATTTATCAAAAACTAACCTCAAACGATATTCAATCCTTGGTTTTAAATGTAAAGAATTTCATCCAAACATATCTAAAAGATAAATATTATAGTTTCTACATATCGCTGATTTTATGTATTGTTAATTACAAGTTGAATAAGGTTGATGAATTTAAGAAGTACTTAAAATACTGTAAAGATAACGTGATTAAGTACTCATTTCTTTCCAATTTTGTTAATATGCTCTTAATGGTAGATGAAGTTATGAAGGTTTCAGTTTCTAGTATAGAAGATTTTGAAAACTTTCACCCAAAAAACGAAATCATAGTCATAAATAATTCTCAAGAATATATCCTTTCATACTTCATAAAAATCCTATGTATTACCTTTGATTATTCGAATTATCTGAGATCTAATCTGGATAGTATCATAAACAGTATCAAGATTGATTTGAACGATGACGAAAAATTCTTGGTAGATTTTCTTAAAAATTTCAGTAATGATCTAGAAATGAAGAATATAAAAGATACTTTGATTAAAGCAAAAGATTTTTTGAATAAGGTATCAAAGAACGCATTCTTTTCTTTCTACTCCACTTTAATTATGGTATTTATTAGCTATAGGTTAAATAGACAAAGCGATGCTCTGAAGTATACAAAATTGCTCACGAGATTTGAAGAAAAGTATCCTATTTTTAAAAATCTCATCAAGTTTCTAGGAAAGGTAGGTGATAAAATTGAAAATACTAATAACCAGTAAATTGCCTGGTAACTGGCACGAGAAAGTAAATATACCAGGGTACTGTGTGATCGTAAAAGACGAGAATGAAGATACAAGAGAGTTCATTGTTAGAAACTCTGACCAAACCGTAGGAATACTCTGTCTCCTTACCGATAGAATGGACAAAGAAATCATGGATAAGCTACCATCTCTGAAAATAATTAGTAACTATGCCGTTGGATTCGATAATATAGATGTAGAGTACGCTACTAAAAAGGGGATATGTGTTACAAACACTCCAGGAGTACTAACTGAGACATCTGCTGATTTAGCTTGGGCTTTAATACTAGCAGCCCGCAGGCTAATCATACCGGCTGACAAATTTACGAGAGAAGGGAAATTTACTGGATGGAAACCAGACTTGTTCCTAGGTTATGATGTATATGGAAAAACGCTCGGAATCATTGGATTTGGTAGAATAGGACAAGCTGTAGCAAGAAGAGCAAAAGGATTCAACATGAAGATACTATATTACAGTCGAGGAAGAGATTTTCAAGCCGAAAAGGATCTAAACGCAGAATACAGAGATTTAGATGATCTTCTAAAAGAATCCGACATAATATCTATACATACTCCTTTGAACAATGAAAGTTATCACTTGATAACTTACGAAAAATTGAAATTAATGAAATCTACTGCCACGATAGTAAATACTGCGAGAGGAAAAGTCATAAAAGAGGATGATTTAGTAAGAGCACTTAAAGAAGGGTTGATATTCTCTGCAGGACTCGATGTATATGAATTTGAACCACAAATTCATCCGGAATTACTTAAAATGGATAATGTAGTTTTATTACCACACATAGGTAGTGCTAGTTTTGAAACGAGAACTAGAATGGCTGAAATGGCTGTCACTAATTTAGTAAACTTTCTAAACAACAGGCCACCTCTAAGCGTTGTAAATCCAGAAGTTTTAAATATCTAAAGAAAGGAACGGGATTGGGTATTATGAAGATAAAGATTTGCTCTGCAGGAAACTGCTACTATAAAAAACCTGAAATCGAAGGTATTGAGTTTGAAAGATGTGGTTGCCTTGGGTACTGTGGATTTGGCCCCATCGGAATCATAGATTCCAAAATCATACCCATTAATACTAGCTTGCTCAAACAACTCAAAGAAAATCCCAATGTAATACAAAACGTGGAATCACTAAATTTTGACAAAGATAACAAAATATTGATGAGAAATAACGATACTATTGATCCCGAGAATATAGATACGTATGTAAGTGTTGGGGGATTCAAAGGTTTACTGAAGGCATTAGAAATGGATCCGGACAGTATAATAGAAGAGATAGAGCGTAGTGGTTTGAGAGGCAGAGGAGGAGCTGGCTTCCCTACCCACAAAAAAATGCAAATGGTTAAAACAGAGGATCAAACTCCAAAGTATGTGGTTGCTAATCTTGAGGAGGGGGAAGTGGCCTCGTTTAACAATACCATTCTGGCCGAATCAAATCCCTTCTCAATAATCGAGGGTATGATAATAGCTGCCTATGCTGTAGGAGCTTCTAAAGGATTTATCTTTGTTAATCATAAAGCTAAAATTGCCTTGAAAAGACTACAAAAAGCAATAGATCAAGCTAAACAGAAGAGATATCTTGGACAAATAAAAGAGGGGTTTAGTTTTGACATTGAAATTAGAAGATCTCCAAGTGCTTACATAGCAGGTGAAGAAACAGCAATGTTGGAAGTAATCGAAGGTAAGAAAGCTTTTCCAAGAAATAAACCTCCTTTCCCCGTATCAAAAGGATTATTTAAAAAGCCAACTCTTATAAACAACGTGGAGACCTTAGCAGCTATACCGTATATCATATTGTATGGTAGTGATTTCTATAGATCCTTTGGTACAGAAGGATCTTATGGAACAAAAATGATATCGTTAACGGGTAATGTTAACAATCCTTGCGTTAATGAGATTCCATTCAATACCAAAATCAAGGATATCATAGAGAAAATTGGAAGGGGATACAGAAGTAAGAATAAGGGATTCTTGATAGGGGGACCTTCTGGCGGTATTCTTGCTCAAGAAGTAGAAGAATTAGAGTATAATTATGATACGATATCCAAAACTGGAGGAATGGTTGGATCAGGTGGAATATACGCTATTGAGGAATCAATCAGTATTCCTGAATTATGTTGGTATTTGATGAAATTTTTTGCCGATGAGAGTTGTGGACAGTGTATACCTTGTAGGGTGGGGACAAAAAAACTGACTGAAATACTGGATAATTTCCTTAAGGGCAGAGAACTACCCTATAACTTAGACGAAATCAGTGATTTCATTATGAACGTTAGTCTATGTGGTTTAGGACAAGCAGCTCCTATACCACTATTAACGGCAATTAAATATTTCCCAGAAGAATTCAAGCAAAAAATATCTGTATAATGCTATATAAGTATCCTGAGATTTCTAAGGTGATAGAGGTATTTCAGAAATTGCCGTTGGTAGGGCCGAAAACATCAGAAAAAATAGCATTTTTCTTAGTACAGGCTGACCAAACCCTGATAAACGAAATCATAGGCTCCATAAGAGAATTAAGAAGTAACATAAAGAAGTGTAGTAATTGTTTTGGGATAACTTCTGTGGAAAGAGATCCTTGTTCAATATGTATAGATAACAATAGAGAACCCATTCTCTGTATAGTTGAAGATTTTAAAGATCAAATTTTAATTGAATCTGCTCAGAATTTCAACGGTAAATATCATATCCTTGAAGGTCTAATAAACCCTATTGAAGGTAAAACTCCTGAAAAACTAAGGATAAAGGAATTAATAGATAGAGTGCATCAGGAAAATGTAAAAGAAATACTGTTTGCTATTCCCTCATCCATAGAAGGTGATATAACTGTCGAGTATATTGTAAGTAAGTTAAAGCAAAGAAAGAGTTTAGTTTTTTCAAGACTAGCTGTTGGGGTTCCCGCAGGTAGCCACTTGGAGGATATAGATAAAATTACTCTCATTAACGCTTTGAAAAATAGGAAGAGAATAGATTGATAAAATTAGGTAAAGTAGTTAAGATAATAAACGTAAAAAACAAGGATAAATTCTACTTAAGAAAAGTAGGCAACAGTTCTAAAATTTTTGAGGATCATCTGGGAAATGTAATAAGGACCACCGATATTCTGGACAAAGAATATGGATTATTTATAAACGGCTACCTTATCACTAAACCCAGTATAGACGATTTTATTCTCTATTACTGGAAGAGAAAAACACAAATAGTCTATCCCAAGGATGCTTCTTATATAATATCAAAAATGGGAATAAACTATAAAAGCAATGTTCTTGAGATAGCAACGGGTAGTGGTGCAATGACTCTTTTCCTCGCAAGAAGTTTATATCCTTCTGGAAAAGTAATTTCAATAGAAAAGAATTTCGATTTTCTTAAAAACGCAGTACAGAATATTATTGATTTTGACCTCACGTACGATACTGATTATAGGAGTGTTATTGATTTTTTGGCTTCTGATCGTTTAATTTTTCTAAGGAAAAACAGATTCGATGCTGTCTTTTTAGACATTCCATTTCCTGAAAAAATGATAGAACATTTAAATGAGCTAAAAATTTCTACATCTTTTTTGATTTGTGTTGTTCCTACGGTTAATCAAGTTGCTTCTTTTATAAGGGCTATTCAGGAGGATTATATAGATATTGATGTTGAGGAGATAATATTGCGGAAATATAAACCCAATCCAGATAGATTAAGGCCGGTTGATACAATGGTTGCTCACACTTGTTATGTCATCTCTGCCAAGAAGATCTAAAACAATTTTGTTAATTCAACGAGTTTTTCATAATCCTTTTGATAAGGGATACCTACAAGTAAAAAATTATTTCGGTACTCTATTATCTGAAGTTTTTTATTTTTAGTTTTGTTTTTGTATTCTTCATATAGTGGTAAGAGTTTAGGGTTTAGGATGTACATTTTTTGATTTTCTGAGCCTTTCCAGACGTATTCTGTTTCTTGTCCCCATATGAATGGACCATCTATTATGACATCTACTAGATATCTCAATTCCTCCCATGTACTTGTATGTTTTTGTATATATTTTTCTAGTTCATATCCTGTGTATAGGAGTATGTCGTTTTTGGTTTTTCGTATAAGTTTTAGGAGGTGTATTAGGCTTGGGGCTTGGTCTAGGGGTTCACCTCCGGAAATCGTGATTTTTAAGCACGGAATCGAGTTTATCTTTTCTGCTAGTATTTGTGTATCCATTTGGTATTCAGGGGATATGTACCAGGTATGCCTAGATATACAGTTTTTACATTTTATTGAACATCCTTGAAGCCACAGACCTATCCTTACTCCTGGTCCAAGAGTATATATCGGATAGTAAAATGAATTTACAAATATTTTCAACTTGCTGGTATATTTAGTTTTTCTAATATTTTATTTGTTATGGTTTGACTTTCTGTGTCGGCTAAATATAGCTGAGCACACTTTTTGGCTAGGTTTCTAATATCTATCAATTTTTTTGCTCTCTCTATTGGACCTATAGCATTTCTAGCATCTAACAAATTAAAGACGTGTGAAAGTTTTAGAACGTAATCGTAAGCAGGATAATAAAGATTTTCGCTAATTAATTTTTGAGCTTCATCATAGTATATCTCATATAGTTTTCTTAGGTTTTCAATATTTGCTTTATCCATGTTGTAGTAGCAAAATTGTATTTCTGAGATGTAGTATATATCTTTGTAGTGTATATCGTTTTTCCATTTTATGTCCCAGATTTTGTTTTTATCTTGGACGAACATTGCTATTCTTTCTATTCCGTAGGTAATTTCTACGGGGACTTTTTTTAGTTCTATACCGCCCATTAGTTGGAAGTAGGTGAACTGAGTTATTTCCATTCCATCAAGCCAGACTTCCCATCCCACTCCCCAAGCTCCTAGAGAAGGTGATTCCCAGTTATCCTCTACAAATCTTAAATCATGTTTATGTAAATCTATCCCTAAGTGCTGTAGACTATGGATGTATATATCTTGTATTTCATCTGGGGTTGGTTTTATTATTACTTGGTATTGGAAGTAGTGTTGTAGTCTATTGGGGTTTTGAGCATATCTGCCGTCTGTTGGTCTTATCGATGGTTCAAAGTATGCTACTTTCCAATCTGATTCATCTAGACTTCTGAAGAAGGTCAGTGGGTTCATTGTTCCTGCACCAACTTCTGTATGATAAGGAGTACCTATAACGCACCCTTGTTCTGACCAATATTCATTTAGTTTCATTATTATTGTTTGGAAATCCATACTTTATCCCTCGGTTCTCTTTGTTTTCTTTAGTATGTCTTTTACGAACATTAGGTCTTCTATAATCTTTGAAACGCTTTTATATCTCCTTTCGGGATTTTTCTCTATACATTTCATTATTATCTTTTCTAATTGAGTTGGTATGTCTGGGTTCAGTAGGGTAGGGAGAGTAGGGATTTCCTTTATATGTTTTATGATTATTTCACTGGGAGTACCATCAAAGGGTAATCTATGAGTAAATATTTCATACATCATTATGCCCAGTGAATATATATCTATTCTTGGGTCTGAAGTTACTCCCTCGAACAGCTCTGGAGCCATATAAGCAGGTGTACCTAATATCTGTCCATCATGTGTTATAGGTCTCCAATATACTATTTTAGATATTCCCATGTCTGTTAATTTTACCTTTTTTAAATCCTTGTCCACGAGAATATTTTCTGGTTTTATATCTCTATGGATTATACCTTTATTATGTAGGTAATTAAGTGCGTTAGAGACTTCGATTATTACATCTATTTTCTGCAGTATAGTTAAATTGGGGTATACTTCATCAAAAGTTTTACCTTCTAGATATTCAAGGATGAGGTATGGTGTTCCATTGCTTTCTCCATAATCAAATATCTGAATGATATTTACGTGTTTTATTTGTTTTAGTATTTCTATTTCTCTTTTAAATCTTTCTATTAGTTCAGGATCTTTGTGTTGGAAGACTTTAGCAGCAAAGTATTTGTTATCTTTTGAAACTAAGTAAACATTGCTAGTTGCTCCTCTTCCTAAGAGTTTTATAATCCTATATGTGCCGATGTATTTATCGGAGGAGGGTGTAAATATTTCTTCTGTTTTTGGTTTAGAGGGGGCTTTTTTATCTTCTTTTGTCTGTTGTTTTTTTTTAGACCTGTTTTTGAACCAGAATAAACCAAATACTACGAGAGTGAATACTATGATAGCAATAAATGGATATTCTAACATTAACTAAAGATTTTATTTAGCAGTTTTTGTTTGAGGTTGTTAAGTATTGTGTAGAGGTGTTTCCTTGAGATATTCAGTTTATTTGCTAGACTAGTTTTTGTTATATCTTCATAGAAAAGGATTTTGATTATTTTTCTTTCTAGGTTGTTTAGATTGTTTAGGATTTGTTCTAGGAATATTTTATCTTCTATTGGTAGAGTTAGATCCTTGTATTCCTTTGATTTTATTACACTTAGATCTATATTTGTTTTTTCGGGTATAGATAGAATTTCTTTTATTGCATTCTCTGTCAAATTAAATTTATTTGATAGTTCAGAAATAGTGTAGGAAGGATTTAGTGATATATATTTTTGTATTTGGTAGTATAGTTTTCTAATTGTCTTAGGAATTCTTACAATATCTGAGTTCATTATGTAGCTTTTTATCTCTTTTTCTATGTATGTTATGAAGTATGGGGTTGGATCTTGGTCTATGTCTTTATAGTTTTGAAGGGCTTTTATCACTGCTAGGTGAGCTACTTGGGTTATTTCTTCTTTATCAAATGTAGAGTATTTTGAAATCATTTTGGATATGAGCTTTTTAAATTTGGGAATGAGTTGATTGCAGACTATCTTGTCTTTTTCGGTCTTGTTCTCAGTTTCGCAGTACTTCTTGATTATTTTTTTTATGGATTCTTCTTCGTGATTATTTATTAGAGTATCTATGTAGGTATCGTATAGTACTAGGGTGGCTTTTTTATACTTTTTATTTCTCATCTATATTATATTTCTACTGAACATTATAGTTTTCCTTATTTATTTTTTGACTGCTATGGCAGCTGGGGTAGAGAATAATCCTGGTACTGTGGTTGCTACTACTGCGTTTCTTGATAGATCTATTACATCTACTTTCTTTGAAACTTTACAAGATACGTACATTTTTAGTCCGTTTGGATCTATTCCCATATAAGTTGGCCCTTCGCTGGTTTGGATGTTAGCTACTATTTTACTTGTAAGGACATCGATTACACTTATTGTATTTGATCCTTCGTTTGAGACGTATACCCATTTTAAGGAGGGATGTACTACTATTTTTGATGGTTTATAACCTGTTCTGAACCTACCGACTTCAATGTTATTTTTAGCGTCTACCAGTGATACTGAATTGTCGTTGTAGTTAGCTATATAGACTCTTCTTCCGTCTGGTGTTGCTACTCCGATGGGGTGAGCTCCTACTTTTAATGTACTGATTACTTCCAAAGTAGATGGATTTAGTGTCAAGAGGTAACCCTTAGTGCTATCTCCATATGAGACAAATATTTTTTCATTGTCTGGAGAGATTGCTATTCCGTTTGGTTGTAAAATACCTAATTTTGATGTTTTGGGGTTTTTGTAGAATTCTATTGCTGAGAGGGGAAAATCTCGGTTTGCGTCAAGCTTTATTAATTTTGGATTTGGTCCCATAAGGGTTACATATACGAAATTTGGGTTTACTGCCAGGTCTGAGGGTATACCTTCGTTTGATAAAGAGAAGTTGTTTACAACTTTGTTATTTTGTTCAGGAGATATTACATAGAAATTTGATTTGTAGTCTAGGGCGTATAGTTTTTTATAGGAGGGATGGAAGGAAATTAGGTGAACCCTGGCGTTGACTTTTGCGATAGCCTTTATTTTCCCGTCTGTATGAGAACTCATTATAGAAATGGAATTAACTGCATGGTACATCATTACTGCGTCTTGTCCATAGCTTGAGAAATATTTTCTATCTGCGTATTCTAGAGGGTTGTGTCCGTAAGGGATTGCTGCCATATCGGGCACATCTTGTGGGCCTGCTGAGTGGGGGATTCCTCCAACTGCATCCGTATCAGATGGATAAGCAATATAGACCCTGTCTGTTATTGGGTTGTAGTTAATTCCGAACGTCGAAGAATCCAAAGAAGCTACTTTTTCGGGTTCAAGGATTACATTGATTATTTTTATCTCTCCGGGGTTAAGCTGTATTTGTAATATTTGTGTTTTGAATTGAGGTTTGGATATTGTCATTTTATATTGTCCTGGTAGTAGGTTTAGGAATTCGAAGGAGGGGGTATTTGTGGTTAGAAATTGTTGGGGTGTTCCTGGGGTAGGTGAGATGGGTTCAAGTAGTATGAGGACTCCGGTACCTGGTGCCGTACCCGAACCTACCCCCGGCAAAACCGAGTAGTCTAGTAATATATTTCCCCTTATTTGACCAACATTAGCTAAGACACTTATCGAAAATAACAGAACAGTAAATGCAAAGAACACTAATATTTTCATTTTTTTCTTTTATTCCCTCCTTTTTTCAATAGTCCATCTATTTTATATTTAATCTTTTTGTTTTATTTATCCCTCGTGAAGGATAAGAAAAAGAGTTTATAGAAAAAAATGTATTAGCAATGATAAGGGAAAATAAAGCGAGTGAACTAGAAGTGTCTGTGGAAAATCTTTCTCTTTTCGATGCTTTTTACGTTCAGAAATATCTTGATGATTTAGAGATAGCTAAGAAGGCGTTTGGAGTGGTGAACGAGTCTACTAACCTATTTGAGAACATTTCCAAACTAAAGAAGAGTTTGATTTTGAATAGAAGTAATTTTAAAAGTATAAAGTATAATAGGAAAACTGTGGGGTTTATCCAAATCCACTATGAGACTCCTAGCCAAGTCAAAATAGGCATAGTTATTGGAGAAAAAAACTACTGGGGAAAAAATATCGGAAGAATAGCTTTAAAGAAGATAATCTCAATGTTGTTTAGAAGTAATAAGAATGTTGAGGTTATTTTGCTGGATACTGCTTCGTATAACGTTGCGGCAAGAAAGTGTTTTGAAAATGTAGGGTTTAAGGTTTATAAAGAAGAGAACGGGAAAGTTTATATGCGTTTTTTGAGGGAGGATTATAAGGAGGAGTAGATGTGTATATTGTTGAATTAATAGGGAGTGAGGGGGCAGGTGGCCGAGCGGTCAAAGGCATGGGACTGTAAATCCCACGGGCGAAAGCCCTTCAGTGGTTCAAATCCACTCCTGCCCAACTAAAAACCAACTTGCTAAAAAAAAACCAAATCTATCTCCTACCAATAGAAAGGCATAACCTAGTGACTATCCACCAATGGATAAGAGAATCCGACAATTTCTTTACATTTTCCGAAACTTTTGTAACTACTCCCAATTTCGACGAACTCGAAAACTGGTATAACTCTCTAATCAACAACAGTAGAAATAAAGTTTTTATCATAAATCATATTGAAACCAAAGCTCCTTTGGGAATGATCGAAGTATCAAGAATTGATTGGCGAAACAGATATGGATATATCGGAATTTTAATAGGAGATAAAAACAATAGAAGAAAAGGTTATGCTACCGATGCTATAAAAATAATCGTAAAGCTATCTTTTGATCAATGGGGGCTAAACAAATTATGTGCCTTAGTAACCGAAAATAATATACCCTCAGTAAAACTATTCGAAAAATTACATTTCACTAAAGAAGCGATCTTAAGAGAAAATATATACCTCGACTCTAAATATCATAACCAGTTCATCTTTTCACTTTTGAAAAGGGAATATGAGCAGAGAATTGATTTTTATAGCAATTAATCTCGCAAAAGCGGGCACCATAATTTTGCTATTGGCTATGATATACTTCGAGTATGCTCAGATACAAAGTATTAAACAGAAAAATGAAGAATTGATTAATACTATTCAATCAAGGAGAGGTAATCTGGAATTTTTAAAACAGGTTATGAATCTGTATCAAAGGGAGGAGTATGTATATCCATATTTGGTAAGAAAATATGGGCTTTTGAAAACAGATAAGTGTAAGCTTTACATTATGGAGGTGGAAAATTAATGTCGAAAAAGCAAAATAAGAAGGATACCCAAAGGGTTGAAAACCCTCAGGAAAAAGCCGACAAAGAATTTGAAAAAAAATTAAAAAAATTCCTCAAAGACAGTGCACAAAATATAGCTCAAGCAAAGAAAAATATGGAAAGAAAACAGAAATAGCAGAGGTGAAATGAATCATAACTTTAGGCTAGACTTTGTAGGATATACCGGCAAAACAGGTAACATAATATATAACTCACTGAAAGAAAAATACAACTTCACAAATCTTGTAAATTCTAAAAATTATAAAGATTACCTACGAAAAGACTTTAACGATACTATACTCATTGATTTTTCATCAAAGCAATTTGTTTTTGAATTTATCGAGGCGAATAATGGAAAAGAGTTTAGGAATCTGTTTTATATCTCAGGGGTTACCGGTTTTTTGGTAGAAGAATTCGAATATATTAACAGCTCGTTTGTAAATATGAAAGCTTTCGGTTTACATTTTCCAAATTTTAGCATAGGTATTAATCTTATCAATGATTTTGTAAGGAAGGTAAGTTCATATTTCTTCGAGGCGGAAATCATAGAGATGCATCACAAGACGAAGAAGGACAAACCTTCTGGAACATCTCTTATGACATCTACAATTATTAACCAAGTATGGAAACGAAATAATATAAATAATCAAGTTAATGTTCACTCAATTAGGTTACCCTCTCTTGTTGCTCATCAGACAATATTGTTTTCGAATGAATTTGGAGAAATCATAGAAATAACGCATCACAGTATAAGTAGATCTTGTTTTTCTATAGGTGTTCATAAGGTTTTGGAAAAGATTTTTAAAAGTAAATACGATGAATTTGTTCCAGGATTCAAGTTTAATCTGAATCTACTCGAATTCATAGAGGGATAGGTATTCCTATATCATTCCTACAATTTCTCTTATGTCGTTATATTTGAAGCTATACCCAGTTTTGATAAGATTATGTGGAATTATCTTAGGGCTGCAAAATAGACTATACGGTAATTCGTAATATTTGGGCATCAATAGTTTAAGTGATTTCTCTAGAATTCTTAACGGTAGATCTATAATGAATGCTTTCCTAAAAATCGAATGAGTGGTAATATATAATTCAAGAAATTCTCTAAAAGTTATGTAGTTATTCGATACTGTATTTATTATGCCGGTGAAATCATTTTGGATTAGAAATTCGATAATTCTTGGTATTTCTTCGTTATATATCCATGGAAAATAAGAACTGGGTGAAAAATTTATGCCAATTGAGAATAGGGAGGGGACTAATAATGATTGTGAAATTTTCGATTTTTTATCCAGAACAGCTCCTATTCTCATTATCACAGACTTGTCGGAATATTTTGAATCTATTATGGTTTTTTCCCAATCTCTTATTAGGTTTGATATTATGTTATCTTGTATTTCTGAGTTTTCGTCTACTTCTAGATCTTTAGATTTATAGTATATACCTATTGCCGAAGCTGAGAAGATTTTTAAAACCTCTATGTTTAGTTTTTCTAGGACAGATATTACTTTTTGATTTATCTTCACTCTACTTTTGTAGATATTTTGCCACTTTTTATCATTTATAAATCCGAATATTGTTTCTCCAGTAAACAGAAAGACTATCCATTGCCCCTTATTTTTCTCTAGGATAGTTTGTAGTTTTTCTTCTAAATCTGTTTCTAAGTCGTTATATTGGACGAATATAGTTTTTTCATCCTGATAGTTGATACTTTTTCTTGAAAGGCAGTATATTTTTTGGTACTCCATGTGTTTTATATGTTGGTATATTTTGTTTCCTATGAGTCCTGTTTGTCCTAAGAGAAGTACGAACTTATTCATTATGCTAGGTTTTGGTTTTTCAATGTGATTGCAATTTTTATTGCTTTTTGTATATCTATTAGTCCGTTACCTTGTGAGTATTTATCGAATTCTTTTCCGTCTTTATCTTTTAGTTTATTTGTGCTTTGAGTTATTATTTTTTTTATTAGTTGAGGTGTTGCGTTGGGTAGGATTTCGTATAATAGAGCTGCTAGGCCGCTTACCAGTGCTGTTCCTGCACTTGTACCAGAGCTCTCTATATAATATCCCTTTTCCCATTTATTTGAGTTGGTTTTTTTTTCATCTTCTGTTGTTTGTAGAAATTCTGTTCTTTGGGGGGAGAAGTTTTTATCAAGATATGGGTCGAATATGCTGTTTGGTACTCTTGCTCCTACGACTTTTTTTGAAGGTGCTATCACGTCTGGTTTATCTAATTTTTCTTTTGTTGGTGTTGGTCCTTTTGAGGAACCTATGTATATTTCGTCATCACTGATGTGGGGTGTATTTTTTGTGTCGCTACCTCCAACAGTAATGACATCGGGTGCTATTCCGGGGCTATCTATTGTTTCATAGGTTTGGTCGTTTCCTGCTGCTGCTACTACGGTGTACTCTTGTGCTAGATCGTTTGCTAGCTTAGCTATTATGTCTTCTGCCCATGATTTTTCGGGTTCGGGATCTATGCCTAACGACATATTTATTACTTTGATATTATATTTTTTTCCGTTTTCTTTAAGCCATTCAAGTGCTTTTATTACTTCTGAGACTGAGGTTATTCTAAGGATGACAAACTTCACGCCTGGTGCTATGCCTCGGTTATATCCGTTTGAAGCTTTTCCTGTTCCCCCTATTAAAGAAGCTACATAAGTTCCGTGTCCCAGTATATCTTTGGGATTTTCTTGAGTTGATTCGTTTGAAAAATCTTTGTAGTATATTATTCTAGACTTTTCTATATCTGGGTGATCGTATATTATGCCGCTGTCTATTACTGCTACGACTACATCTTTTCCTGTTATTCCGTTTTCTATTGCTGATCTGAGGTTTATTGATTCTAGAGAAATGTTCAGAGATGTCGCTAGTTCTTGTTTTTTTTCTACCTCTCCTGTGAAAATATGCCTATTCAAAGGTTTGTTAAAAATGGAAAAATACTTTGAATATACTCTATCTATATAGTCTTGGGTAATTTCGTGGTAATCTATTGGATTTTGATTTTTTAATTGCTTTTTAGGATTAGGAAATTTTTTTTCATATATCGGTTTAGGAAATATATTGCTGATCTTGCTCTCTTTTATTAAAAAATTTTTCATATGCGTTTAATTCTATTGATTGATATATGACTACTTTTTATAGAATTATGTAAAAAAAATGTTAAAAAAGTTGAATTTTTCTATAAGGTTTTTTGGATAGGAACATATAATAATTGAGGCTAAAATTATCTCTGGAGGAGGGATTTGTATGTCGTTCGACGTGTTTTCCAACCTAAATATTGTAACTTCAGGAGTTAATAGACCATATCTAGTTAATAGCGTTATATCAGAAACCTCTATTTCCCCTATTCAGGATGGATTTATAGATAGTAATGTTTTTGAGATACCCAATTATACTGATCTATTGACTAGCGTTAGACCTACGAACTTTAATACTTCATATAATCCTGAGCCAATACCTGCAATATCAGAGCCTAACTACCAAAGCTATCAACAGATAAATTCCCTTCAACAACTATCAGAAATATTCAGAAATTATTACGAAAAATTTAGTCAACTTACTAAAATATATCAGAAAACAGAAAATGATAAATTAAGGACAATAAGTGCAATAAGAAATCTGGAGAATCAGAAAGTGGAAATAGATAACCGTATAAGAATTTTAAACCAAAAGATTCAGGAGTTGAACAATCAGGCTCAGAACTTAGAAAACCAAGCTCAGCAGATGGATACGCAAGCACAAAACTTTGAGATCCAGGCAAATACTCAAGAGCAGAATGCTATCCTCTTGGAGCAACAAGCTCAGACTCTGATGGCAAACCCGTTTACTGCAGGTGCAGGAGCTCAGCTTTTAACACAAGCTCAAGCTCTAAGGCAAATAGCCATGAACCTCAGGGCTCAATCTCAGCAGCTAAGACAACAGGCTCAACAACTACGCCAGCAAGCTCAACAACTAAAACACCAAGCACAGCAACTAAAACAACAAGTTAATCAACTAGAACAAAGAAAACAAATGATTGATATTAAACTGAATAACCTTAAAAAACTGCTGCAAAATATAAACAATTATCAGGATAGAATCAAGGATTCTCTGAGAAAGCTATTGGAGCACGTAAGAATGATAAAAGTAAGGGCTCAAGAACTCTCCGCTAAAGACCAGCAAGAAAATATTCAAAAAATCTTGGAACTCTTAAATAAGCTTAATAACCCCAGAAATATGAATAACCTGTATAGCATTCTTGGTTTTTCTCCGTTTGGAGGTATAAACTATCTACCGGGGTTTGGTTCACCAATTGGATTTCTACCAGGCTCTGTAGAAAATAGGATTTATCCCATGCAAGATTTATTCCAAAATTTGTTAAGTTTTGCTGGATTTTTGGGTATGGTAGGTTCTTTTACTCCAATACCGCTGCCATTATTACCTATACAAGGAATTGGCTTTACTTTTGCTAACATTAGAATAGTGAGAGCTATTTAGAAATGGAATGGATATTTATAATTAGTTTTGCTATAGTCTTAGCTTCTGCTACTGGTTTAAGAGCTTTTTTACCTCTTACAATAGTTTCGATAATGGCTAAGTTGAATCTAGTAACTATTCCTGCTAGTTCTCACTTCATTGCCTTTATAACCGATGATAGAGTATTAATTTTTTTGATATGTGCTACGGTAATAGAGATTTTATCAGATAAAATTCCGGTAGTGGATAATTTCTTAGATGGTGTGTATTCTTTTGTTAAGCCAATACTATCTTTAATATCTTCTTTTGGGATAGTTTTTTCTAAGCTAGAGTTTTGGCAGGCTGCAATCATAGCCATAACCCTAAGTTTTGTATCCACATCTACTGCTATGGTTACCAAGGGTGTAGTTAGGTTGACTTCATCTGCTACAACAGGTGGTACAGCTAATCCTTTTGTAAGTCTTATTGAAGACATATTGGTTACCATAAAGGTGGTATTGAGTATTATTTTCATCTGGCTTTTGCCGATACTAGCTATTTTGGTTATCTTAACGAGTTCAATCTTGGGTTTTACAATCTTTAAAATCGGTTATAGAATTTTAAAAGTAGAGAAAACTAATACTTAGAATGAATGAATTGGTGAATTCCAATAGTCCTTATCTTCTTTCGCATAAGGATAATCCGATTAATTGGAGGATTTGGAATAATAGCAGCATTCAGCAAGCAAGAATAGAAAACAAACCTATATTTTTATCTATAGGATATTTTACTTGTCATTGGTGTCATGTGATGGCTAGAGAAGTGTTTGAAGATGAGGAGGTAGCACGGATACTAAACGAAAATTTTGTTTGCATAAAAGTGGATAGGGAAGAAAACCCGGATATTGATAGTTTTTATATGAAGGCGTTGAGTATATTGCAGGATGGTAGAGCTGGCTGGCCTGCCAATTTGTTCTTGACCCCAGATCTTAAACCTTTCTTAGGATTCACCTATCTGCCGAGATCAAACTTTATCAAGATAGTTAGTATGATTGCTAGGATGTGGCAGGAAGACCAGAACGAATTAAAAGAATATGCCGAAAAGATTTATGATTACCTCACTAAGGATTATTTGTCATATTTTACTGGGATTGATCCAAAAATCTTGGATATGAATAATCTAGAAAAGTTTTTATACGATATCGATAAAGGTATATACTCTTCTTTAGATAGAAAGGGAGGGTTTAATTTTCGTCCAAAATTTCCACCTCATCAGATACTAGAATACATGCTTCTAAGAATGGAGGATACACCTAGCAAATATATCTTAGAATCTTTGGATAGAACCCTAACGAATATGATTCTGGGCGGTATGTATGATGTTATTGACGGTGGATTTTGTAGATATAGTGTAGATGAGAACTGGATGGTTCCCCATTTCGAAAAGATGCTATATGACAATTCTTTTTTAATTTACATTTATTCCAAAGCTGCTGAAATTTATAAAAACGTCGATCTGAATAAATCCAAAGTTTTTAAAGAAATAAGTGTTAAAGTTTTTGAGTTTTTAAAGAATTTTTTGTCTAATGGTAAAGTTTTTTTCAGTGCTCTGTCTGCTGAGTCAAGGGATAAAGATAGAGATGAAGAGGGAGCATATTATTTGTTTAATCCTTCCGAAATTAAGGAAATAACTAGAGTTTTCCATGATTTCTATGACTTTTTTGATACTTATGATTTTTATAATCCATTTACGAAGTATAAGGGGTTAATTGTTCACTATAGAGATTTTCCAGATTACCATAAATGGGATAGAATTGAGGAAATTTCATCCACTATCAGAAAGATAAGAAACACCAAAAATAAGCCCTATCTTGACAATAAAGTAATATTATCGTGGAATTGTATTCTGGCTACCTATCTATTTAAAAGCTATGAAGCGAATGGTAATATAGAGTTCTTATACTCTGCAGCTAATATCATTGATTTCATTCTTAGAAAAATGATGGATTTTCAAAATTTAGAACTTTATAGAATAATGGTTAATGGGAATGTATATGGTAAAGCCGTTCTTGAAGACTATGTGTGGTTAGGATTGGCTCTGTACTACTATTGGAAGATTAACAAAAAAGAAGACTATCTGGAATTATCTAGAAAGTTGTTCAGAAAAATCGTAGATCTGTTCTATAGGAATGGTAATTTTTATAATTCTACAGATACTCCTTCTTTTGATATCTTTGATAGTTCTATTCACTCGAATACATCGATAGCTATTATACTAAGTTTTTTATTAAATCTGGATATTGCAGACGAATTAAAGGGTTTAATTCTAAAAATTTTCAACTTTTCAGAAAACTTTTTATATATTGGGAGTTTTCTAAGTTTTCTTGTTATCTATAAACAGAGGCTTCAAAATGTTAGATGTAGGTTAGAAAAATTCGGAAAAGAATATATTATTTCCTTTATTTCAGAATTCGATGTTAAACCACCTTCTGTTTCAGTAAATGAAAATACCTCTTTGAGTATTAATTTACAAGTTTGTGATCAGGAAAAGTGTTTTGAAATTCGTAAGAATATTGATTTATAAAAATCTATGAATGTTTTTGTATCTGTATGTGATTATTCTTCCGAAGAATATGCTGCTAAGTTAATAGGATATATTAGGAACAATGTTCAGGGGAATATATTTGTAATAGGGGGACGAATCTTAAGAGGTTTGTCTGATGATAAACTAACTTTCTTGCTTGATTCTGTAAGGTATAGTTCAATAGGTTTTTTTGAAAACTTATCGCTGATACCATGGATGTATTTAGATTATATAAAATTGAGAAGTTTTCTAGAGAAAACTGAGATAGACTTGGCTATACTATTTGACTCTCCTGCAGTTAATTTAAAGCTTATTCCTATATTTAAATCTAAAAGATCCAAAATAGTCTATATTATTCCTCCGAAGACTTGGAGTATGCAAAGAACTTTGATTCACAAATTTATTGAGGATAACTGTGATCTTGTAATAGTTCCATTTAAGTTTAATCTCAAAGTATATACGGGACCAAATGTTTATTTTGTAGGTCATCCGATTGTTGATACCATAGCTAACCAAGAATTCGAAGCAAAAAAAAATCTCGATACTGTTGGAATATTCCCAGGTAGCAGAAGTTTTGAAATTAAATTTGTATCGAAACCCGTTTTCCAGATATTGGATAAAATAAGAGATAGGTTTAGGAAGGTTTGGGTTTCTTCTACTCCAAACACTCAAGATTATATCGTGAGTAAATTTGGCAATAGGATAAATAAAGATTTTTTTTTGGAATCGGACTACATTTCCATGGTCAGTAGTATAGGTTTAGCTTTAGCCGTGTCAGGTACCGTTGTTCTGAAAAACTCTATTCTCTCAATACCTACAATATCTTTCTACAAGGTATATAAAATCTCTGAATTCATATTCAGGAAGTTAAAGAGGATCAGTGTTGAAAAGATCTCTCTTCCAAATATATTATGGGAATATGAATTTGAAAAGGGTAGAGAAAAAATAGTACCTGAACTAGTTCAGGAAGAATATAATCCACTTCAACTTCTAAGAACTATAGATGAAGTATTGGTAAATTATGATTACTATCTAGAAAAAATCAAGGAATTTAGAAGAACATTTTGGCAGTTTTATTCTCCTGGTACAATCCGTAAGATTTCCGAACTTATTAACGATTATTTTCTGCAATCTAAGAAAGGATAAAACTATTTGGGTATAGAATTCATATTATGTATAGCATAGTGAAAACAAGATAAAAAACAGATAAAAGGTAAAAAACATATCAAAACACGCAAGTAAGATACTAAACATAGTATTAGAAAGGGGAGTGTTTAAGGATGCAAAACACGACTTCCTCAATAAGAAGAAAGACTGAAAAGAAAACCAAAAAATCAAGAAACTTTCAAGATAGGTTTCTCAACTCTTTAAGAGGAGAAGACATAAGAATAAAAGTAGAAACTATAAACTCTAAAACATATACGGGAAAAATGATTTCATTTGATCCATATGTAGTAATACTGGAAACAGAACAAGGACAAGTAATGTTATACAAGCACGCCATTTCCTCCATTGAGAAGACTTAATGTATATACCACATACTCCTGATCAAATACAAAAAATAAAGGATATACTCGGAATAGACAGTGTAGATGATATATTCCAAAAAATAACAGGCAAGACCAACTTTTTTGAACCAATAGAATTAGGAGAAAAGCTCAGTCAGCAGGAATTATTATACTATTTTGATGAAAAATTATCAGGACTGAAAAAATATCATTATTTAGTTGGTTGTGGTGCTTATGATCATTTTATCCCACCTGTTGTTGATGCCTTAATGAGGTCTGAATTCATAACTTCATATACACCATATCAACCTGAGATTTCCCAAGGAGTCTTGAAGGCTATTTGGGATTTCCAGTCTTATGTTTGTGAAATATTTGATATGGATGTTTGTAATTCTTCTCATTATGACGGAGCAACTGCAGCTGCGGAAGCTGTACTGATGGCAAAAAGAATTTACTCAAAAATAAATCCCCACGCCTATAAATATATTGTCCTAAATTCCCTCCATCCTAATTATATAAGGGTTATACAGACATATGCAGAAAGCATAGAACTGAAACCAGTATTCGCAGACTTTGATCAGTATGGAAAAGCCGATCTGTCATCCTTAGAGAATTTAATAGATAATGATACTTTTGCTATAGTGATTCAAAATCCCAATTTCTGGGGAGTAATAGAGAATAACATAGATAAGATAAAAGAACTAGTAAAGCAAAAAATAGTTATACTGGTAACTGCCAATCCATTTGTATATTTTCTGATAGATCCCCCAAAAGTAGATATCGTGGCTGCTAGTTTACAACCATTCGGAATACCTCTAAATTTTGGCGGACCTTATATAGGTGTGATAGCTACATCAATGGAAAACATAAGAAATTTACCAGGTAGAATAATCGGGCAAACCATAGATAAAGACGGAAAAATAGCTTACACAATGATACTACAAACAAGAGAACAACATATAAGAAGAGAAAAAGCTACCAGTAATATATGCACTAATCAAGGATTAATGGCTATAAGAAACCTGATATATTTAATGACAATGGGGAAATCAAATCTTATAAAAGTAGCAAAAAAGAATTATACCAACATAAGATTTTTTATAAGTAGGTTGAAGGAACTGGGCATAGCAAAAAATATCTTTGAAGATATATTCAATGAAGCTCTGATATATGTTCCTTCTTACACAGAAATGTACAATCAGATGAAAGATAAATACAGTATTATTCTTGGAGTAAGTCTAAATAAGTTAAATCTTTTACAATCACAGGTAGAAAACTTAAGAAAAATAGGAATTGATTATGATTTAAAAGATCTTGCTATAATCTGTACAACGGAAAAATATTCAAAACAACAGTTAGATCAGTTCTGTAACTATCTAAAAGAAATATGCTGAGTTAGCAAAAAAATTAGCTTCAAATGTTCCTTAAAGGATTGAATATATCTGAGTTGGACAGATTTTTAACCCAAGATATCCTGCGTCAGGAAAGTTCCAAAAGTAATGGAAAGAAAATAAGTTATAGAACTAAGCAGATTCTAAAGTGGGTATATTCTAAATTTCAAGACGATCCCAACTTGTTTTCTGATATATCAAAAGAGATTCGCAAGCAAATAGCTCAGAAGATTAATTTTAGATCTCTAGAATTGCTAGAATATAAGATTTCTCAAGTAAGTGATTCTATAAAGTTTGCTTTTAGAACTATGGACAAAGAAATAGTTGAAAGTGTTTTAATGAAGCATCCAGGTAGGTATACGGTATGTGTTTCTACTCAGGTTGGTTGTAATGTAGGGTGTATCTTTTGTGCTTCAGGTATGTTTGGATTAAAGAGAAACCTAGGATCTCATGAGATAGTAGAACAACTCTTTCTTATACAAAAATTTGTTTTTGAAAGGGAAAATAAAAGAATATCTAATGTGGTTTTTATGGGTATGGGAGAACCATTAGTAAACTACAACAATGTTTTGAAAGCAATAGAAATATTTACATCCGATTGGGGATTCAATATAAGTAAAAGGAATGTAACTCTATCGACATCGGGAATATTGCCGAGGATGTATGATCTTATTAAGGATAACGTCAGAGTAAAACTTGCCCTGTCTTTGCATTCTCCATTTCAAAAAGAAAGAGAGAAGTTAATACCCATAGCTAAAAGATATCATATTGATGAGGTTTTAAAAGCTTTGGAAAATTATTATCTGAACACAAAACGCAGAGTCACTATAGAGTATATTTTACTCCGAAAAATAAACGATAGTGTTTCTCATGCCAAAGAGTTAGTTAGAATTCTTAAGAGATATAACATGAGGGTGTTGATTAATTTGATACCATATAACAATATTGGTAACGTGTACTTTGAAGGGATTTTACTAGAAGAACCCGAAATCTCTAGGATCAGAGAATTTTATAGTATTTTAAAAGAGCATTTTGAGGTAAGTATAAGGTGGAGTCTGGGTAGAGATATAGACGGTGCCTGTGGACAATTGAGAAGAAAAATTATATCAAATTAATTACTGTTCTATCGTAAATATGTAGCTTTTTATTAATCTGTTTCTGTAGAATACAAAGATTTTTATTCTTATTGAACTTTGATCTGGGGATGGATCATATTGCCAAACGCATATACGATAACTAAAGTCTGGGTTTAACTGATTATTTGTCAAACTATTAATATTTGCATTATTTAATAGTGTGGTTGAGTCTTGTGGTCTAAGAACGCCTAAGTCGTATGTTCGTTGAGGGGTAGAAGCTGGTTCATTTGCTCTCCTAACATCGTTTGGAGGATCTATTCGTTGTGTAAAGTTTGTTAAACCTACCGCTGAAATAATACTTAATGCATGCTTTGCTGCTGCTTGTGCAGTTGCTTCAGCTTGTGTTTCTATGTAGTTATTCCTACTTATTAACATAGTAGTTTGAATTCTGTACGTTAGTGCTCCAAAGAGTAAAAAAAGTATGGTCATTACTATCATAAAGATTACTAATGCTGCTCCTTTTTTAGATATAGTTTTTTTCATATTTCTGGGTTAACTATGTTTTTTAATGTTACTGTTCTTCTTATGAGGTATCTTTTGAATCTGTCTCCTCCTTGACCTGTTAATGGGTTTCTATCCAACCCTATTAAGTTTCTAATCTGGCTTCTAACAACTATGGTATATTCAATAACTGCTACTCTATCTTGCATATTTGGAGGTATTGTATCTTGCCAATTTATATTTCCTGAGTTGTCTGTATCTACTAGGTTATCTCTGTTGGAATCTAACCCAACCCGAATATTAAAACTTTCTACGTTGCTTAATAATATCCGAGTGCTGAATGGTGTATCTGTTCTGAAGTTAAAGTTTTGGATAAATAGTTCGTTGTTGTTATTTACTCCAATAATTATTCTGTGTATATTTCTTGGTCTCATTAATCTAACATTATCTGTTCGTGGTAGTCTGTTAACTATGTCTTGGTTTAAGTTTCCTCCATATAGTGCTAATGGTCTATGTTGCATTTGGTTTGTATTATACCGGACTCTTGTTATATAAAATAAAACTCCTATCCACCTTCCATTATTGTCCTGACAATACATTATTACTGGGTATGTACCATTGGGGTTGTCATTTGGGTCAGGCCATATTTCTCTTATATCTGGTATTCCATTACCATTAGTGTCGATATTGTTGGATAAGCTATTGTCTAAGTCTAATATATCTATTTCTGAAGAATTTCCTCCTCCCAAATTTCTAGCTCTTCTTATGTACCCTAATCTATTTTCCTCTAATTCGAAAAAATAGAAAGATATTAAATCTCTGTCGTTATTGTTTACTAATTGTATTCTGTTTATTTGTGTTGCTGTATTTCTATCTACTACTTCACCATTTTCATTAACAAAATATAGTGCTGATAGTGCAGCTCCTTCTTGTGAAGCGACGTACCCTGCATTTGTGAAGTTGTAGTCAAGTATATTTATTACTGTTTGTAATGAGCTTTGAAAATTGGCTATTGTGTCTAATGTTCTGGCAGTTTTTTGATAGAAAACCATTATTCCATATAAGAAAGTAGTTACAAGTGTTAGTAGTACCGAGTATATTAGAATTTCCAAAAGACTCATTCCTTTCTTAGTGTTCAAGATTCTACCCTCCCCTTTATAAATTTCTTTTTATTAACCTTATATTTCCTCCTGAGTTTATCCTTATAACATATTCGTATCTGTATCTATTAGAAATTTGGGTATTGGTAATGTATATATCAATAATTTGTGTATTTGGAGTTGATGTTTCTGCAAATCCCAATCTATTAAAAGTAACAATGTTTGTTTCTTGGTTTAGGAATATAAGGTTGATCCAATTAGAACCATTGAATACTAAAACCCTTTGCAATCTTGTTCTACTTCTTCTTAAAAAGTCCAGTGTTGTTGGGAATGTATGTACTATTCGTTCATTACTGTCTCTTATGTTATTTCTATTTTCATCAATAAATATTGTAAATATTCCGGTGCTTCTATTATAAATTATGTTTGCATTATATAGATTAAAAATGGCTGACATTTTGGCCCTATAAAATATATTTGTCAAACTATTTGCATATTGATCATATTTTATTTTTTCGGGTATAAATAAAGGAGATGTTATTATTAGAAGGGTAGTAATTATTGCGACTACTATTATGGTTTCTACTAATGAAAATCCTTTTCTCATTTTTTATTTCTCTGCATTTATATTAACGTTGTTAGGCTTACTCTTAAGTTTCTCTGTCTTGGTGAAGAGACTGTTATTCTTAATCTTCGTAAATTCAGATTATTTGTGTGGTTACCGAAATCTTCTACACGGATATTTATATTGTACCTATAGCTACCTATGTTGAATGTGGTGTTAGTGTTCGTGGGTAATATTGAACCGCGTGGGTAGTAGGAATATAGATCTATATAGTTTTTAGCAATGCTGAGACAGTTCAAAAATTCTGTTTGCCTAATTATTGCCGTACTTATTCCTGTAATTCCTTGAAGTATTACAAATAAACTAATAGAAGCCAGTAGCACGACTACTAGAATTTCTACTATTGTTATTCCTTTAGATCTTTTTTTCATTATCTAACCTCTTTCCAATTTCTAATTTTTAGTGGTTGAGGATGTGCTTGATAGGAAACTTGTATTCCTCTTATTTCGACTGTTCTATTTAATCCTGTTATTGTTTGTCCTGTCAAAGTGTTAACATTTGTTTTGAAAGAAGGGTTTGATGTATCAAATTCCATTCTGTATACGATTGATGCTCCTCGAGTCCTATTTTGTGATAACGTTTGCCAAGCACCATTATTTATTCTGAACATAGTATTATTACTGTTTGTTGGATAAAAATCTATATCTATAGTTAAAGGATTTGTTGAGTTGTATACTGTGTTTAGAAAATTATTTGGTATCTGTATAGTAGTGTATAAAGGATTATTATTTTCTATTCTATTAGCTACCATTATTGATGTTGGTATTCCATTAAATGAACCTGTAATTCTTAGAGTTATGCTTTTTATGTAAAATGAATTACTATTGAAATCAAATGAATTTGCACTAGTTCCTCCTTTAGCTATTAGATCCTTGCTTTCTATTATGAACCTGTCTGCATTAGTATACATATTACCTGCTTGTAAAAAGGTGAATAAAGTTTGGGCATGGTTTCCATCTGTTGCAATAAAGTCTAATGATGTTGAACCACTAAAGTTAGCTATTGTGGCGTTATCAAAATCAGCGTTTTGATTATCAGTTGTTATAGCATACTGTCCAAGAAAGTAGTTCTTGTACCTTCCTGTTGTTGGGTTTCTGACCATGAAGAATACTCTTCCTCCTACCTTACTTATTGTTGCATTTCTGTCTGTATGTCTTATTGATAAATCAAATGTTTGGTTTGTCCCATTTCCTATTCTGTAATGAGTTGGATAAAAATGCCAATTATCAGTTGCTATAAGAATATCCAATTCTCCATCTCTGTTTATATCAGCCAGTACTATATTTGTTGCTCCGCCTGTATATTCTGATAAAGGTTCTCCATTACCGCTACTGTTTCTCTGAGTATTTGGACCTCTGTATTCGCTACTTTCTACTGTGTTATTGTTTCTCTGCACTATTTTTTGACTACCACTTATTTGTCCGTCATATAGTATAACATCGGGAGAGCTTTGATTATTTGGATTGTTACCTCCAAAATAGATCCTTCCTTGATTATCTAATTTACCGTGATAAATATACAGTTTTGGACTATCTGTACTTCCTACTATTATGTCAACTATACCATCTTTATTTATATCCCCTGCACTAATGACTTGTGCTCCGTTAAAAGTATCGTCCATATCTTTTGTTTTTACACCTGTTGTTACCAATTTTATTGGAGAACCAAATGATATTGTGTTTCCTTGTGATTGGTTGGGTAGGGCATAGACTGCCCCATCTGCAGATGCTATTAATATATCTTGTTTGCCATCATTGTTATAATCAAATTTTTCCGTTATATATTTCCTTAGATTGGTATCATATTTTTGAAAATTTGATACAATTGAACCTGCAGTCCACTTAATATCTACTTTTGTTTGTCCTTGATTCCATGAAGAAGTATTTATTATATTTTTTGAGAATGTTTCATTATTACCTTGTATAAAAATAGCTGCTTCTGAAACTGATGTTGGAGATTGGTTATTTTCGTTGGTTTTAATCACAAATAAGTCTGCTTTACCATCGTTGTTGAAGTCTCCAATTGCTGAAGATATACCACCAATCTCGTTATCAGTATATTTTTGTTCGCTCACAATATTTGCTCCATTTTTATATACTTTGTATATGCTTCTACTGTATGCTATTCCCCACGCTGTTGAACCGGATATATTTGGATCCCAAGATATGGTTGCAATGTAGTTACCCCCAGGATTGGTTAGCAAAGGTTGTTGAAAATTTATATCATTTATTATTCTCGAAAATGTTAATATAGAGTTATTATTATTATCTACATTAATTTCCCATGCATTACCAACTACTGAATTGTTGAGTATTGCTTCTGCTAATCTTAAGGTACTATTGTTAACAATATTAAAAGGATATATTGTATTGTTTTGATCACTTGATGGTAGGTTGATTGTAGCAAATCTGAGATTATTTACCCCTAAAAAATTCAGATAGTTGTTCATTTGTGTAGGTGGTATTTGGTTAACAAAAGTAGTGTATGCACTATCGTTCATTAAAAATCCTATTGCATCTTTTTGTGCGGACATACCTCCTTTTGCTATGAAAATAACAAACCCTATGATAACAAACGAAACTATCAGTAACCTGATCACTTGAAAATCACCTCCATACAATATATATATCAAAAAATTTCTTTTGAGCAAGCCCAGTTAATGTTAAATTTTTGTAAATTTGTCAATCTTTTTGTTAAATTATAGTAAACCTTTTTTATCAAAAACAACGTTGATTTTGATTATTCAAAAAATTCTCTATGTAATGATTTTATTGTGGTTTTCATAAATTTTTCTGGTACCAGTAAGGAGATACTTATATGAGAGTCTTGTGCTTGGATGATCAATACTTTTTCACTTAGCAGAGCTTTATTTATCCTATACATTACCCCTGGTTTTCCTCTCATATTATAGCCAATTACGCTTACTTTTGAAAGTTTATGAATAGTTTTAAAATCTAGTGAAAGATCTTTCAAAATATTCCTTATTTTTTCTTCTTGATTGTTGTCTACAATGAAAGAAACTATATTATTTGGTATGTCCAAATTTATGAAGTCTAGACTTATTCTGTTTTGATATATTTTATTCAGGGATGTATCGAGTATTTGTGTCTTGTTTTTCATCTGTGGGGGAAGGAATATGGCAAATTTTGTCACGTTTTCTTTTACGGAAAGGTTACTGACTAGATTATCGGGTGTTGTATTTTTGCTACTTGTGGTGTACTTATCTGAGAATATGGATCTTATTATTACTTTTGTATCAGTTTCTTGTATGATATTGATGGCTTCTGGATTTATTATCGGATTTCCATTATAGGAGGATTCTGCTAATTCATCTAGGTGACATTTTTCTATTGTTATACTGTTAGGAACTATACTGGGAGGAGCACTTTTTAAACCTTCTACATCTTTTATTATGTGGATTTCTTGACTTTTAACTATTTTAGCTATAAAAGCTGCAGTTATATCTGTTCCTCCTCTTTTTAAGGTAGTTATGTAACCTTCCTTGCTTACTCCCTGAAAACCACAAATTACGGGAGTGAACTTTTCTTCCATAAGATTAATGATGTTAGTTACATTAACATCGATTATATCTGCATCTTCTGCTTTAGATGTAGTTATTATTCCGCTTTGAAAAGCATTTAAAGGTATAGCTCTATACAAAGGGTTGACATAATTTATCGCAAATGCTAGCAGACCAGCTGCTATATTCTCTCCACAGGAAACAACAAACGATTTGGAAATATCCATCAACTGATTTGATAATTTGCTTTCTATTGTACAATTTGAATTATTGTTTTTAAATTCTTCAAATAGTCTAAGTAGTTCATCTGTAGAATATGGGTAAGGTGGTCTTCCAAGAGCGGAAACTACAATTATTGTCTTATACGGCTCAAAGTTTTTTACTACAAACTCTGCTATATCAATTACATTCTCTTTTCTAAATATGCTTCCACCAATTTTAATAACTTTTATCTGACCGCTAGACATTTCTTGTGTTCCTTTAATATTTTATTCTCTATTTTAGCTAATCTTCTTCTATCAAATCACCAAGGAATAACTGTGGTTGGAAAGGAGGAAGTATTACGTGTAATCTGCTCAATTTCCTATAGTATCTATTTCTGTTTATCAGTTCAAACAATATTATTTCTTTTTCTGTAGGAATTTCGCTAAGTAAGTTCTTGGGATAACATTCTCTGATATCTATTATTCCTTGGGAATATATTGGTGAAAGATTCAGAGTTACTATGAGTATTTTAGAGTTCAGTTTGTAACCATAGGCTATTATATTTCTGTAGGTTTCATCAAAGATTCCATTTACCTTGAGGACAAAGAATTTTCCGTTTTCTAATAGGTTTTTTACTTGCTGATAAATTTCTAGAATTTTTGAATACATGGTTATGCTTTTATATATGTCTTTACATCTTATAATTTGGACTGGTATTTTTACTGTTTGTCCTTCAAGCTGTTCCCAGTATATCATTTTCATTCCTAGGCATGTAAAAAATAATGTTAAGATGCTAGGACTATTGAATTGGTCGATTTTACTTGCTATTCTTATCTCGTCGTGATTTTCTAGGAACCTGACCATCCTTCTCTGAAAATCAAAATTCAGAGATATAAGATACCTCAATTCATTAATACTTAGACTATGGATAGCGTCGAGAAATCTTTTGTCGTATGTATAGTCAAAACCCAGTTCTAGTAATTTATATTCTGTGTTCCAGTAGCATTCTGCGATAAATATTAGATCCGTACTTTTAGTGGCAATACTCCAAAATTCTTCTTCTCTTTCAATATTTTTCAAAATTTCTGAGTCTAGGTAATCTTTCCAATTGTTGTGAAAAATATTCTTGAGTAATAGCATGGACATATCCACTCTTACACCATCTGCATATCTTGATATCTTTTTTAGTGATTTTAGAAGTATATTTTGGGCTTCCTTAGAGAATATGTTAATCTGCAGAGTATCTATCCATGGTGGGAAAAAAGGATCTTTCCCATAAGCTATATACCTTACCTTATTATCCTTAACTATGACATGAAATAGATCAGGATTTTTTATGTACCCTTCGAAATCTGTTTCTATGAAAATTTTTCTGTTTATGTAATTGTTATCTATTCCGAAATGATTGGGGACGAAGTCAAGGATTAGACCTACATTGTATTTATTTAAAATTCCTTTTACTTTGGTGAGGTCTTTGAATGATCCTATAATTGGGTTTGGGGTGTAATCTGTAATCGAATAGGCTGAGCCCAATATATCTTCTTCTTTTATATCTTCAATCAACTGTTTATATTCATTAATGTTTTTAAGAGCTATCTGTCTAGATGTTTTACTTCTTTTCCATATTCCCATTAGCCATATATATTTCACTGTTCCACCATACAAAATTTTTTCCCACTCTTCTTCAGGAATCTCTCCGAGTTTGATCATATCTTTAAACGAATTAACTTCTTTCTTATATTTCTTTGAAATTTTGTAGATAAAGTTTACGGTATTTATCTCGAGTATCATTTGAAGGTAGATCGCTATTGAGATTTGTTTTTTAAGAATTCTAGCATCTTTTTTTCTATATTATCGGTCGTGAAAAAGTTTATGAAAGGTATATTGTTCTTTTTACATATCTCACTTATTTTTGTTATTTTTTTGTTTGCTTCTTGTTCGAATTTTTCTGCTAATTTAGGGGTTATTTCCACCAGTCTACTTTTTCCGGAGAACGGATCAACGAGATTTATTTTACCGACCGGCGGTATTTTTATTTCTGCTGGATCTGTAAGTTTAAGAACATAAATTTCGTTATTCTTTACCTTTTTCAGAGATCTCAGATATTTTTCCAGAGCTTCATAGCTTTTAACATCTATAAAGCTGGAAAAAATTATTATAGTTGACGTTCTTTTGATGTATTGATTGGCTATTTTTAGTAACCTCTCGATATTGCTATTTGCTCTTAAATATTTGTACTTATTATTTTTGAAATCATTGATTGTATTGTTAATAAACACTAGGATTTTGTATACTTCGGAGAAATTTTTTGAGGGTTTAAAAAAGGCTAATTCGTTTTTATGTGCCATTATTGCTCCTATTCTTTCGGATAATGAAAGGGATAAGTTCACAAATATTGCTAATAATTCTTCTAAGAGTTCTATTTTTAGTTTTGATTTAGTTCCGAAAAATAATGAGCTATCCAAATCAATAACCAAGTATATTGGTATTTCTCTCTCTTCTTGAAAGTTTCTAACAAATAAGTTATTCATTCTAGCACTGACATTCCAGTCTATGTACCTGGGATCATCTCCTTCTACATATTCTCTTATGTCCACGAATTCTATTCCACTACCTTTAAATATTGATCTGTTAAGACCGTATATGAGTCTATTTGATAATTTCTTTGTCAACTTGAGTAGATATTTAGGAAGGTTTGAGAGGTTGGTTTTATGAATCACTTTGAGAGATCAAAATCAGAGGATCTCCTTCTCGAACAAATTTTGAGTTTTCTGCTAAAATCTTTTTTACTATTCCACTGTAAGGACTTTCGATTTCATTAAGAACTTTCATGGACTCTATAATACATATTACTTGACCTTTAGATATTTCTTGGCCTTCTTGAATGAAGGGATCTGCCCCAGGGAAAGGATATAAGTAAAAGTTTCCGCTTATTGGGGCCCTTATTATTGTACCCTGGTATTCTTCAATTTTTTCTACATTTTCTGCTTCAGGAAATGTTTCTATAACCTCTTCCCCTGATTCTTCTATACATGGGTATAAATCTTGTTCGAGATTTTTCAAAAATTGGGTATAGTTTTTCTTTATGTTTATCCTTATGTTTTTTTCTTCTTGTGAAAACTCTAGTTCTATTTCCTCTAGGTTTTTCTCTTTGAATATTTGGACTATTTTCTTTATTAGGTTAAGGCTTTCTTCCATTGGTATTCTTCTGTTAGTCAGTTTTCATAAGTTTTATTTCTATGCTTTTGTATTGCTAGTATTAAGATGGATATATCAGATACTCTTACTCCTGCTATTCTTGAGGCTTGAGCTATTGTTGTTGGTCTGTATTTAGTTAGTTTTTCTCTAGCCTCATAGGACAATTGATCTATCTCAAAGAAATTTATATCAGCTGGTATATTCATTTCCTCATATTTCTGCATCTTCTCTATTTTTTCTTTCTCTATTTTCAGATATCCTTCGTATTTTATTTCTATTTCTACTCTTTCTTGTATTTCTTTATCAAGTTCTGGTCTGTAGGGATCTAATTCTTTTAGGTTTTGATATGAAAACTCTGGTCTTTTTAGTAAAGAATAGAGACTTTCATAACAATTTTCTAATCCCAATTCTTTTAGCTTTTGCCTTAATTCGGGGTATCTATGGGGGAAAGTATTTTTTAGCCTTTCTATTTCTTGTTTTATTGTTTTTATCTTTTTTTGAAATGCTTGGTATATGCCTTCGCTTATTAACCCCAATTGGTATCCTAGGGGTGTAAGCCTTTCATCGGCATTGTCATGTCTGAGGTAAAGTCTATACTCTACTTTGGACGTATGCATTCTGTATGGATCTGTTATTTCTTTAGTTGTCAAGTCATCTATCAGCGTTCCTATATATGAAGTATTTCTTGAAAGAATTACTAGATCTTTGTTTTTACTATATAAAGCGGCGTTAATACCTGCTACTATTCCTTGAGCTGCTGCTTCTTCGTATCCCGTAGTTCCATTTATCTGTCCTGCTAGGAACAATCCTTTTATTTTCTTTGTTTGTAGTGTTGGGTCAAGTTGATAGGGTTTGACGGCATCGTACTCTATAGCATATGCTGGTCTAATCATTTCTGCTTTTTCTAAACCGACAATTGTTCTTAACATTTTCAGTTGTACGTCTGCTGGTAGTGATGTTGAAAAACCTTGAACGTATACTTCTTCGTTATCCCAACCTTCTGGCTCTAGGAATATTGGATGTTCATCTTTGGTGCTAAATTTTACTATCTTATCTTCTATAGACGGACAGTATCTTACTCCTGTTGCTTCTATTTCTCCATTATACATTGGAGAAAGGTGCAGGTTTTCTAGGATTATCTTTTTGGTTTCAAGGGTTGTTTTTGTTAAATAGCAATTCAATTGATTTTTAGGGTATTCTATGGTTGGGAAAAATTCAAAGAATACCGGTTCTTTAGATGGTTCCACTACTGATAAAACATCGTAATTTATGCTATTTCTATGTATTCTTGGTGGTGTTCCTGTTTTTAGCCTTACAGTCTCAAAACCTAACCTATGCAAAGATTGGGTAAGATAATTCGAGGCATATTCACCTGCTCTACCACCTTCCATCTTTACTTTACCAATGTGTATTAGACCTCTCAGGAAAGTACCCGTAGCGATTACTAGTGCTTTGCAAAGGTATACTAATCCTATCCTTGTTTTTACACCTACTACCTTTTTATCGTCGATTAAGATTTCTTCTATTTCTTCTTGTTTTATGGAAAGATTAGGTTGCTTTTCAAGTAGAGTTCGCATAAATTTTTTGTATAGATTTCTGTCATTTTGTGATCTGAGTGCTCTTACTGCAGGTCCTTTGCTAGTGTTGAGGTATCTTATATGTATCATCGTGTGATCTGCTGCCATTGCTTGGACTCCACCTAGTGCATCTATTTCTCTTACTAGATGCCCTTTAGCTGGACCGCCTATACTAGGATTACAGCTCATTTGTCCTATGTTTTCTAGCAGCATAGTAAAGATGGCTGTTTTGCAGCCCATTTTGCAGGCTGCGATTGCAGCTTCTATTCCTGCATGACCTGCTCCTATGACAATAACGTCAAAGCTGCCTGCTACCATACACTATGCTCATCAAAAATCTTTTTCACTCTTAGTACTTCTCTTCCCTTTATTCATCAATTTTCCTGGTTTAAATCTCTTGAATGACTAATTGTTTCAAGCTTAAAATAGTAGTATATTCCGAATATCAGTGTACAAAACAGAATGGATGAAATTATAGAGTTTTTAAAAAATGGTATTGCCATTACATAACATTGAATAAGCCCATCTATAGTTTTTGGATACATATTGGTGGTTAACCATACACCGAAATTACTGAATATGTAGAACCATGTTGAATTTACTAGACTACTTATGTTTGCATGAAATATTTTTTTTAGATTGCTTTTTTCCTGGTATACTTTGAAGAATTTGAAATATACTCTGCTTAAGTATACAGAGCTAAGGAAAGCAAAGTATACTGTAAAAATTTGGTTATGTAGTCCTAGGATTAAGTCTGAGGATATAAGGATTATCAGTGGTATTAAGTAAGGTAGATACTTATTTGTATACTGTGGCAGGATGAATCCTGAAAATACAGTTATTGGTATCAAGGGGGAAAAATTCGGTGGGTGTGGAATTAGTCTGTAATATATACCAACCCATAAGATAAATAGACAGAAAATCAAACCTTCCCTTTTTTGATGCTTCATAGAGTAATTTTATTATTTTATTTTTTAGTCTTCTTCTTAGTGGTCTTTTCTAATAACTTCTGTTGATATTCTTTACCGAATTTGGAGATAAATTTTTCTATTTTACCTTTTGCTTCTACCGTTGTGGTTGTTATTCCTTTATAGAAAGGATGACATTCTGAGCAGATTTCTACCTTAAGTTCTTTTTTTGTGGATATTGTCTTAAAGGTTGTTCCACAACCGCAGGTTACTATCGCTTCATATGTTTGTGGGTGTATATTTTTTTTCATATGCTTTTTGCTTTGGGGATTTGTATACCGCTAATTCCCCGAGCGGTTATTAATAATCTCTCTTACGTATTTAGGTAGAGAAAATAGCATACTGTGTGTTTCAGAATCGTAGTATTTTAGATTACCTGTTATTCTTTCTTTTATTCTGTTTTCTATTTGTTCGGGAGATAGTTCTTCCAGTTGTTGGTTTGTTGCCATTAAGAAAGCCCAATCGCTGTAAAAGGAAGGGATAAACGTGTGGAATATCTTTACTGTTTTAAAGTATTTGCTAAATAGTTCTACATAGTCTTTCAGCAGGGGAATATCTTGATCTTTTCTGTAATTCCAGAATAGTAGGTCTTTCATGTCTGATGCTTGCATAACAAATACGCTATTGGCAGTACATATTTTTGTTAATTCTGTCAGGAATTGGTCTGTATATACTTTAAAAGCAGGTGTGCTTCCTGTTGGTTCGTTTAGATCTGAAATTATTACGTCGAATTTCTCTGAGCATCTTTTGATGTAGTCTTTTACATCTTCAAAGATTATTTTAGCTTTGGGGTTTTGGAAAGAGTTTTGATGCCATTCTTTCAGATACTCTAAAACTATCTTATGTAGTTCTTCGTCTATATCTACCATGATTACTTGTTCTACCGATTTGTATTTTAGCACTTCTCTCAGTGTTGCCCCTTCTCCACCACCTATTATCAATACTTTTCTAGGGTTTGGGTGTAGTATCATTGCTGGGTGAACCAACGTTTCGTGGTATATATGTTCATCTACTTCTGCTGATTGGGGTTCACTGTTTAGGATCAGTATCTTACCACTATTGAAGGTATCTAGTATATCTATCTGTTGGTATTTGCTTCTTGTTCTTAGAAGGACGTTTTTTACTGCGTGTCCATGTAGTTCATAGATACTGTGATATTCGTAGTACCAAAGCCACTGCAGGGGTAGGGATTGATCGAATTTTTCGTAGTTATCCATTGCTATGAATAGACTCATTTACTTCCACCTACCAAAAATAGCTTTTTGTTATGATTATTCCCATTCTTATATTTGCTTATCTTTATTTTTGTTGGCAGTACTCTGAGAACGTTTATATTACCTTCTATTATTTTTATTTTGTGGGTATAGAATTTCTTCCTTTTATTTTCTATTCCTCTGAGGATATATGTTGCTTTGATTTTTTTTGCTTTGAATTGTTTGGCTAGGAAGTAGCATGCTTTAAAGGGTTTTGTGGTGTTTCCACAGGTATATATATCTATGGCTGCGTAGCCAAGTTCCGGCCATGTGTGGATAGACAGATGAGACTCCGATATTACTACTACTCCACTTACTCCGACAGGAGAAAATTTATGGAATACATTTTTTATAATGGTTGCGTTTGCCTCTTTTGCAGCATCTATCATTGTATTTTCGACGTCATGAATATCGTTGATAGTGTTTGGATCACATCCTGAGAGTTCTACTATTATGTGTTTCCCTAGTGTAGGTATAACGGGTTTAGAAAACTCTTTTTCCATCAATCCTCCCCCTTTCTCGTATCATCTCTCACTTGAATTTGTATCGAATAAAGCTCACCTCCCATAATTACTAGTACATATTATATTTTATACAAAATTTCCATTTTCCCTTGTTTTAATAATCTGAAAATAACCCTGTAGAATTAGTGTTCTGAACTTTTATTTAAACGATTATGCTAAATCTTTGCTAATTTTAGAAGGATTGATATGAATTTGGAAAAATATCTTCTTAAGGGGAATGCAAATGGAAAAGAGCGGGTTTGTCAGTATCATAGGTAAGCCGAATGTTGGTAAGTCTACACTCCTAAACAATATACTCAATATCAAAGCTTCTATTGTTTCTCCCAAACCCCAGACCACAAGGGTAAACATATACGGCTATACTATCTATAGGAATAAGCAGAACGAGGACGTACAGATTATATTCATTGATACTCCTGGTTATCACAAACCCGTAAACCAATTATCCGAATCGATGATAATGCAAGTGCTTTCTTCTCTTCAAGATACCGATGTAATACTTTTCATAGTCGATGCTACAAATCCGCTCGATCAACAGGATAGGAAAACTATAGAAGTGTTTCAGAATTCCCCTAAACCAAAAATACTAGCTATTAACAAAATCGATAAATTGAAGGATAGAAAAGTAGTACTCAACACGATAGATGAATATAGCAGTTTGAATATATTCGACCAGATCGTTCCTATAAGTGCTCTGAAAAAGGAGAATACTGACAAACTGATTGAGGTCATAGAAAAGTACATTCCCTATAGAAAACATATAGATTTTGATAATGTACAGCCTTTCCTAAGTAATCTGAGGTTTTATGTATCCGAAATAATAAGGGAAAAACTGTTCAACTATACTCATCAAGAACTACCTTATAAGACAGCAGTTGTCGTTGAAAAAATTGAGGAAAGAAAAAACAATGTCTTGTATATCTCAGCTACGATATTTGTTGAGAAGGAATCTCAGAAGTCGATTGTAATCGGCAAGAATGGAAGTATGATAAAGAAGATAGGTACTCTTGCAAGAGAAGAATTAGAATTCTTGCTAAATAAGAAAATATATATAGATCTGTGGGTCAAGGAGAAAGAGGATTGGACTTCAAACGAATCCTTCCTTAAAAGTATAGGCTATATGTAAATGTTCAACAAAGTTTTTCTTATCACCAACATTATAATCATAATATTGATCATTCTTGGAGGGGCGTATATATTTTTTTTTATATTCGGGGGAAAAACAGGTATAAATATTGGAATTACCTACAACTACGAATGGGAAGATTTGGACCCCACTTCTTTCGCTTTTGACCCCATACTCAAATCATTCTACATAGCCGATAATTTTTCAAAAACAGTTAAAAAATATTCATTATCTGAAGAAAAAATAAATTTCGTGGTTAGTATAGGAAGGGAGGGAAATGGAGTCGGAGAATTTAGGCAACCTTTTGATATCGAAGTAGATAAAAATAACTTCGTCTACGTCTTAGACTTTTATCTCTCAAAGCTTGTAAAGATGGATAACTATGGCAAGGTTCTGTGGGAGTTTGGAAAGTTTGGTAACTCAGAAAAAGATTTGGCTAATCCCCGAGGAATAGGACTGGATAAAATCGGATTTATCTATATAGCCGATACTTCCAATAATAGGATCGTAAAAATAGATCTCGATGGAAATTTCAGCATGCTTTTTGGTAAGGAAGGTAAAGAACCTTTTCAATTCAGTGCACCTTCTGATGTCGCCGTTGACTCAAAGGGATATATCTTGGTAGCAGACACAAATAACGACAGAATACAAATCTTTGACTCTAACGCTAACTTTATAACTTATACTAACTACGAAAACCAATTAAAGAAACCCCAGCGGATTTACATAAGTGACGATGATACAATCTACATAATAGCACAAAACACCATAATCAAAGCTAATATGAACAAAATACAAAAAATCATTAATCCTTTTTTTGATAGGAAAAAGTATAAGATCATTGATATCCTAAAATGGGCAGATAAATTATACATCCTCTATTTTGACACTCAATCTAAGAAAGGTGGAATAAAGATAAAGACAGTTGATTAACTGATGAGGATCACAAGAATACCCCAAAATAAATTTGAAATAAACTACACCAATGCAATAAAATGGTCTAATAATAAACACAGAATATACAATGATTGTAAAAGAAAATTCCTTTACAGGTATCTTGGTTCTCTTATTGGACCTTCTGAAAAAGAAAAGGTAGAAAGACTCAAAGGATTAAAAAACCTTAAAAAATGGCAAGGAGAAATTATACACCGATACATAGATATATCTATAAATATTGATTCCATAGACCTAGCTCTGGAAAAATTTAAAAACGAATTTCATAGTACTTTAAATAATTCAAATGAGAATATAACTGAGTGTTATTACGGTATACCATTGACCAATTCTCAGATGGAACAAATCTACAATACCTCTGTCATATCTCTCAAAAATTTCTGGTTTTATTACCAACAAAATATCAGAAAATTAAAAGAAAATATAATTTTTAGGGATTCTTATGGAATTCAAACCCTCAGAATCAGGGAAATTGATATTCTATATAAACCTGATCTAGTAGTGAAAAAAGATGATGAAATAATCATTTTTGACTGGAAAACCCAAGAAATAGAGTTAGACCTGAATCAGTTTAAACTCTACTCATTGGCTTATTTAACTATGTATCATCCAAAAAAAGTCATAATAAAGTCAAAGATCGTTACTTTATATCCTACCTTAAAAGAAGATGAAATTTCATTCTCAAGGCAGGCAATTGATGAGTATATCGACTTTATATATACAAGCTATTTAAGCATAAAAAATTTTTTAGATCAAATGAGAATCTTTACCCAAAGAGATTTTGAAAATTTATTCGACGAAATAAAGCAAAGATTTGAAAAAACTCAAAACACAAGTATCTGTAGTAAATGCGAGTTCAAAGAACTCTGTTTCGGTAAATAAATGATAATCCAGTTTGATAACGTTGATCTAGTTATCGACGATAAGAAAATACTGAATGGTATAAGTTTTTGTATCCAGGAGGGGAGTAATACTTTTATTATGGGACCCAGTGGATCAGGTAAAACAACCATATTGAAGATAGCAGCGGGATTAATTTTCCCCACATCAGGCAAAATAAAAATATTAAACAGAGACATCTCTAACATTCAAGATCTTTATTTTGTCAGAGAAAATATAGGTTTTGTTTTTCAATACAGTGCTTTAATTGATACCCTAACTGTCATCGACAATGTTTTACTTCCTATAAAATTTAGAAAAAAAAAGGAGTTTGCTAGAAATAAAAAAGAGTACATAGATAAAGCAGTTGAAATACTAGAATTTCTAGGTTTGAAAGGATTTGAAAAGTACTATCCCAGTAGTTTAAGTGGAGGTATGCAAAAAAGAGTGGCTTTTGCAAGGGCTATAATTACTCTTCCAAAAATAGTATTTTATGATGAGCCTACTAGTGGACTTGATCCCATATCATCCTCTCAAATAAATTATATGATCCAGCAAATAAACAAAAAATACAATATAACCAATGTAGTTGTTACTCACGATATAATATCTGCTCAGCAAATAGCTTCCTATATCATATTCATATATCAAGGAAAGATAATATATGATGGCCTCCCTAGTGATCTTTCAAACACCAATAATCAGATAATCCATGAATTTTTTAATCTAAAAGGATTAGGTGTTAAAAGTTATGAAACAAATTGAATTCATTGGATTGGTTTTAATAATTACGGGAGTACTTTTATTTATGCTCCCAAAATTTTTCAACATTTTCGGTAAGTTACCAGGAGACATAAGTTATTCAAAAGATAATTTTACATTTTTCTTCCCTATAACTACTTCTATAGTTATCAGCATAATTTTGTCCATTTTTCTGACGATAGTCTTGAACATCTGGGGAAGGAGGTAAAATATGTTGCTAAGTAGAAAGTCCGGAATACTATACCCTATTTTTTCGTTTTATAGCTGTCAAAAGTACGATGTTTTCATAGGGGATTGGGGTAACTACGATGTTATCCATAAGATTAGATCAATGGGGTTCAAAGTTTTGCAGGTCTTACCTATTAACCCCATATGTAAAGTTAGTTTTTCTCCTTACAGCGGAAATTCAGCTTTTGGATTTGAATATTCTTTCTTATCTATCGATAACCTTATCAAAAGCGGATTGATAGATGAAGAAAAAGTTAACGATATACTTTCTGAATTCACTTTACCCGAGGATAGAAGCAAAGTATATTATGCCGAAGCCCTCGACTTTAAGTATAGAGTCCTAAAAAAAGCTTTTAAGATTTCTTTTTTGAAGTTAAAAGATAAAGTCGAAGCCTTCATATTTTCAAATAGTTGGGTTAAATATTTTTGTTTGTACAACACGATAAAAGAACTGAACGACGGAAAGCCTTGGTATGAATGGGAAAATAGTTTGAAGTTTATAGAAAATTACGATAAGTTAGCTCAGGAAATCGATCAAGAGAAGTATTATTTCCATGCTTTTACTCAGTTTATATGCTATAATCAATATCTATCGTTTAAAAAATATGCTAATAGTATGGGAGTGCTTATCTTAGGGGATGTTCCTATTTACGTCTCTCACGATAGTGCCGATGTATGGGCAAATAAACATATTTTTAAGTTGGATTCAAATGGGTATCCCGAGTTTGTCGCTGGTGTTCCTCCTGATTACTTTTCTGAAACAGGTCAACTATGGGGTAATCCCGTTTACAACTGGGATGAACTAAAAAAACAAAATTTCAAATGGTGGATTGATAGACTCCTCTTCAGTTTTGATATCTATGATTGGGTTAGAATAGATCATTTCAGGGGATTGGTTGCTTACTGGCAGGTAAAGTATGGAGAGCAAACAGCTATCAACGGCTCTTGGATAAATGCAAAACCTTATGAGTTTTTCAACACCTTGCTAGATTACAAACCTGTCTTACCCGTTATCGCTGAGGATTTAGGGATAATTACTCCTGATGTTGATCTATTTAGAGATAGGTATGGCATACCTTCCATGAGGGTTCTTCAATTTGCTTTCAGCGATCCTGACAATATCCATCTACCACATAATTACACTACCAATATTGTCGCCTATACCGGTACACATGACAACAATACTACGAAAGGTTGGTATAGAACAGAAAACCCAAACTTCAAAATGATCAATACCTACTTCGGAAAGAGTATAGACGAAAATAACATAGTATACGAGTTTGTTAAATTACTTTTATCTTCTCCTGCAAATTTGGTTATTATCCCCATTCAAGATATTTTAGAATTGGATGAGAAATATAGAATAAATACACCTGGAACCCAAGTAAACAATTGGATCTATAGAGACAACTTATTACCCACTAAAATAGACGAAGTTAGAAAAAAATACGCTGAATTGAACTACCTCTATAAGAGATAATATCCTATAGTAGTCATCTTGTGAAAAAATAGATTCCGATTAATCCAGCAATCAGGAAGATAAGGTTAATTATAACCAAATCGAATCTGTGTCCAAGTTTGTATTTTTTTCTCTCCATAGTTTGTATTTCCAATATCTCTACGTAAGGCTCAATTTTTCTTCTTAGGTATCCTTTTACAACTATGTCTTGATTGATTATATCTTTGCTTGAAAAGAAACTTATATCATATCTAGTATCTTTACTTAGCAGATAGATGCATCCTGTTTCATCATAGAAATACAGAAGTTTTGATGAAAATGGAGATATTTTTACTTTCCCTTTAATAACGACTGGCAGACCAGATATGATTGAAACTGAGTCTTCAGATAATAGATCAGAGACTTTTTTCCAGTAAAAATCTGATCTGTAGTAGCAGTATATTAACTTGACCAATAAGATGAAACTTATTGAAGCAGGAAATGCCGAGAATATAGCAAAAATGTTTCCAGAAAATATCTTAATAAACATCCAAGGTGTTATTATGAGAATCAAATAAGAATACTCGAAAAGAAAATCTACGAAAAATTTTACCAATGCATTTAAAGTAATATTTATCTTTACCTTTTCGAGATTATCTATCAGTTCTTTGTTAATTACAATTCCCATTTCTTTTGATAGCTGGTAGATACTGATTATTCGTTTTGAGAAGAGAGGATGACCTAGAAAAATTTCGTAAAATATTGACCATGGATTTCTGGTATCCCACTGAATGAATTGAATTATTGTCTTTATTGCTTCTAATGGATTGTCTTGTATCGAAAACTCTCTATTAGACATGGAAATGTTTAAAAAACTTAAGAGAATAGTTAAGGATTGTTTATAGTCAATCATAGTAAAAAGTCTATATGGTGATATTTGAAACGCAAAATCTGGAAAGTATGACTTTTGTAGATTTTCTTCAATTACTAAATCGTGTCCAATTTTAATAAAGGCTGACAAGAAAGAATCGGGATCCATTGATAATTTTAGAGCCATTCTATCAGCATAGTACTCTCTTATCCTAGAAAAAGGTAAGCAGAAGAAATCCAATATTGTGTAGCATAATAATGCCATTGCCTTGAATAGACCTACAAAATTTGACAAGGCATATTTATATTTCCAATCTCCACGTTGTTTTTCGTAATCATATATCGCTTCGTATATTCTTTCAAGTATAAGATATAGATAGAATACAAAGACTGGTATTACAGTAGCAAATGTCATGAGGATAAAATCATATCCGAAAATATGACTTAGTTCATGAGAAAGTATAGCTTTTAGCTCTTTTTCATTTAAATTACGAATGATACTGTTGCTTAATACTATTCTTACGTTTGACAATGAGTTTCCATAACTAAATGCTATATACTTTGTTGATCGGATTGTCAAGATTTTGGGTAACTTCAGTTTTTTTTCTTCGAAGCTATTTTTTATAAACTCTCTTAAATTCTCCGGTAAGGTTTCTAGGTTGACGAACTCACAATCAAAAATTTTTCGCAAAAAATAATCATGAATTTTAGTAGATATCAAGTACTGAAAAAAGATAATTCCAATTGTTATAAGCGAAGAAATAGTCAGAGCCTGTTTAAAGTCATATTTCACTAAAATAAAAATCCCCAGAAGGATTCCGAATATAAAAAAGTAGACAAAAAAGAGTAAGAAGATACTTATTGCAAAGCTTAGTATTTTTCTCACAACATTTATATTCTTCTGATGTTTCTCTGATCCCTCTCCTAATCATATTTTTTCCCACAAAAGGTTTTTATAGATGTTATTAGAAGTAATAAAGTGAAGATGAAGCTGGGGAGGGAAAGATATGATTTCAACAAAAGTAAACCCATATGAAATGGCTGTGAAACAACTCGAAGAAGTAGCTTCTTTTATCAAGTTAAAGCCCAGTATTTTGGAATATCTAAAGCATCCCAAGAGAGAGTTTATTGTCTCTATTCCTGTTAGAATGGATGATGGAACAGTCAAAATATTTACAGGATATAGGGTTCAGCACAATTTTGCTCTTGGACCCACAAAGGGAGGATTTAGGTATCATCCTGAGGTCACTTTAGATGAAGTTAGAGCTTTAGCAATGTGGATGACTTGGAAATGTGCAGTAATGGATTTACCGTATGGTGGTGCCAAAGGTGGGGTCAGAGTAGACCCCAAACAACTATCTGATAATGAACTCGAGAGATTAACCAGAAGATACGCCTTTGAGCTTATACCTATAATAGGACCTGACAAGGATATTCCAGCTCCTGATGTTAATACCAATCCAAAGACTATGGCTTGGTTCATGGATACTTATTCTATGGCAGTTGGATACACTGCTCCTGGAGTGGTCACAGGTAAACCCATTGAGATAGGGGGATCCAAGGGCAGGATAGAGGCGACCGGCAAAGGAGTAGTTTTCATTCTTAGTGAACTACTGAATAGAATTGGAATGGATCCAAAAGATGTAAGGATTGCAATACAGGGCTTTGGAAATGTTGGAACCCATACTGCTCTTGATGCTTACAGATTAGGTTGTAAAATTGTAGCTATTTCTGATGTAAGTGGTGGAGTTTACGATCCAAAAGGGTTAGATATTCCCACTCTCTTTGACTGGGCTATGCAAAATCCACAAGGTCATCTTGCTTCTTACCCAGAATATTCCAAGATAACCAATAAAGAATTACTAGAATTAGATGATATAGATGTGCTTATCCCTGCTGCTTTGGAAGGAGTGATAAACGAAACCAATGCCGACAATATAAGGGCTAAGATTATAATAGAGGGTGCAAATGGCCCAACTACTCCGGAAGCCGAGAAAATTCTTCTGGACAAAGGTAAGACCATTGTTCCTGACATCGTCGCTAATGCCGGGGGTGTTACAGTTTCATATTTTGAATGGGTTCAGGATCTACAATCTTTCTTCTGGGAAGAAGAAGAGATAAACAGTAAGTTGAAAAAGATCATGGTGAAGGCTTTTGATAGAGTTTGGACTTACTCTAAGGAACAGAATATTTCGCTCAGGATGGCTGCATATGCTTATGCTGTGAGCAAGGTTGCCCGTGCTATCGAACTAAGAGGTATATTCCCATAAAGGAGTGAGTGTAGTATGCTGAAAATTCCTCATGCCATCGAAAGATTAGGCACTGAAGGAGCTTTTGAAGTTCTTACAAAGGTAAAGGATCTAGAATCTCAGGGTAAGAAAATAATACATTTGCAGATAGGTGAGCCAGATTTCGATACTCCTGACAACATAAAGGAAGCGACTTATAGAGCTCTTAAAGAGGGCAAAACCCATTATTCTCATTCCCTGGGAATATGGGAATTGAGAAGTGCAATAGCTAATTACTACCAACGTCATTACGGAGTTAGTGTTGATCCCAATGAAGTTGTGGTAGGAGTAGGAGGAAAATCATTGATATTAATCACTATACTTGCCCTTGTAGATAAAGGAGATGAAGTAATATGCCCTAATCCCGCTTATCCTGCTTATGAATCTATTCTTTCATATGTCGGAGCAAATATCAAGTTTTTACATCTTAGAGAGAGTAAGGGCTTTAGTTTTGATATAGACGAATTAAAGGATTTGGTATCCGATAAGACTAAACTGGTTATAGTAAATAACCCTCAGAATCCTACTGGTGGAATAATTCCCAAAGAGGATCTGTTAGAACTGTCTAACCTATCAGAGAAATACGGATTCTATGTGTTTTGCGATGAAATATATGATAGGATTGTTTATGAATCTAAGTTTGATAGCTACTTGGAAATAAGTAATAAGGAAAGAACAATAATACTGAATGGTTTTTCAAAGACATATGCCATGACAGGTTGGAGATTGGGATGGGCTATTGTACCAAAAGATCTAGTCCCTGTTTATCAAAAATTAGCTATAAACGTGTATTCTTGTCCTCCCACATTTTTGCAATATGGTGCTATTGAAGCTTTAAATGGTCCTCAGGATAGTGTAAACTTAATGGTCAAGGAGTTTAAAAAGAGAAGAGATTATGTATACAACAGAGTTAATCAGATTGATAAGTTATCAATGATAATGCCCAAGGGAGCTTTCTATGCTTTTGTCAATATTAGTCGGACAAATCTAACCTCTAAACAATTTTTTGAGAAACTCCTTTTTGAATATAACGTTGCAGTTCTTTCCGGTACCGCTTTCGGCAAATATGGAGAGGGATATATAAGAATATCCTATGCTACTTCAATAGAAAATCTTGCCGAAGCTTTGGATAGAATTGAAAACATGGTCAAAAGTCTAAACTGATGGATATTACAAGAAGGCCCAATAAAAAAGTAGAAGGCTTAAAAGATGCAAATATCCATAGAACGTTAAATACCCAGTATCGGGATATAGAAAAGGCAGTAGCTTTCAGGATTGATGATGATAGCGCGGAGGTAATTTCCATAGGAATAGGTCATTTCGCTGAACAGATAAAAAAACAAGCCGAGGAACATGGTATACCTATTTACGAGAACAAGGAATTAGCTGAGAAGCTGATAAATTTTGATATAAATGTTCCCTTACCTCCTGAAGCATATGATTTAATTGTAGCCTTTATAAACTTTGTCTCTTACGTCGAAAGAGACATTTATAAGAGAAAATCCTAAGGAGTGATTTTATGAAAGGTGTGGAATTCTTTAGTTTAAAAAATGAGATTAATCTTTTAAAGGATGAAATTTTACAAGAAGTAAACAAAGTTTTGGAATCAGGCAAATTTATAATGAGCTCAAATGTTCAGGAATTTGAGAACCAGATTTGTAAATATTTTGGTGTTAAGTATGCTGTTAGTGTAAATTCAGGTACTGATGCTCTGGTCATTTCTTTGAGAGCTGCAGGCATAAAGCCAGGAGATGAAGTAATTACTACTCCCTTCACTTTTTTTGCTACTGCCGAAGCAATCAGTATTATCGGTGCCATTCCTGTTTTTGTGGATATAGATGAAGCGACTTTTAACATAGATGCTAACAGAATAGAAGAAAAGATAACTTCCAAGACTAAGGCAATATTACCAGTTCATCTGTTTGGTTTACCTTGTGACATGGAAAAAATAATGGATATAGCTAGAAGATATGATTTAGTTGTGATAGAGGATAATGCTCAGGGTTTTGGCTCTGAGGTAAAGATAAACGGTAGATTTGTGAAGACCGGTACGATTGGACATGCCGGTGCTTTTTCTTTTTTCCCCACTAAGAATCTCGGAGCTTATGGTGACGGAGGTATAATCATTACCAACGATGATAACATATTTGAAAAAGCTTCTATGCTGAAAAATCATGGTTCAAGAATAAAGTATTACAACGAGATGTTGGGATATAATTCAAGACTAGACGAAATACAAGCAGCTATCTTGAAGGTTAAGCTAAAGTATGTGGAGAAATTTAACGAAAGCAGAATAACTATAGCTCACAGGTATACCCAAGCTCTTCAGGGATTAAATGAATATATAGCTGTCCCTTACTACGATTCTACCAAATATAAGCATGTTTTTCATCAGTATTCTATAAAAGTAAAAAATGGTCTGAGAGATAATTTTAGAGAATTCTTGAATAAAAACGGTATTAATACCTTTGTTTACTATCCTTATCCTATTCATAAGTTACCGGTATACAGGGATATGGGTTATAGTCTACCGGTAAGTGAAAGAATTGCTCAAGAAATAGTTAGCTTACCGATGTATCATTTAATGGAGATAGAAAAAGTTGACTATATTGTGAGTAAGATAAAAGAATGGGTTCATAGCTTATCTTTCAGATAAAATGGAAGTGATAGTTGCAAAAAATTCAGCTAGGATAGATAAATTTTTATCTGAAAATCTTGGGATATCAAGGTCCTTAGCTCAGGAATACATAATAAAAGGATTAGTAAGTGTAAATAATTCTCTTGTCAATAAAGTGAGCAAGATTATCAAAGAGGGTGACGTTGTTCATATTAAATCAAAGTACCTAAAAGAGGACAAATTTGAAAATATTCAGGTTGAGTTAAAAAACATAGAAATATACAAAAATCTAGAGGTTCCGATCTTGTTTGAAAATGATGATATCATTTGTATAAATAAACCTGTTATAAATGTTAACAAAGTTGGTTCAAATCCAAGTATATATGAATATTTGATTTACAAAGGTCTGAAACCGTTTATAGTTCATAGATTAGATAAGCAGACTACAGGTTGTCTCGTTGTTGCAAAGAATTATGAAACTGCAGAGTGTTTATCTTTACTCTTTAAGAATAGGAAAGTGGAGAAAATATATTTTGCAATTGTTGAGGGGGTAGTTAAGCAAAATCTAGAGATTCATTCTGCCATACATCATACTTCGACCCCTTTCAGAAAACAGGTGATTTCATATGGAAAAGAATCCACCACGATTATAAAAGTAAAGAAATATCTAAAAAAGGAGAGCTTAGCTAGGTATTTTGCAGATGATATCTTTTTTAACAAAAATATAGAGGATTTTAGCTTTTTGGAAGTACAGATAATAACGGGTAGAACACATCAGATAAGGGTTCATTGTTCGGAGATTGGACATCCAATTGTCGGAGATACAAGATATTCTAGCTCAGTCTCTATATCAAAAGGAAGAGTTTTTCTATTGCATTCTCATAAGATTTCCTTCGAACTCTGGGGTAAAAAGTATGAATTCTCATGTTTACCAAGTTGGTATATTTTGATCTCTTAATTTCCACTCTTGATAGGAGTCTTTTGGTTGAACAAAATTGCCAGCAATAATGGATATGATAAAGCTTATCCTTTTTTTGCAGATGACAAAGCAAAAATTTATGTGACTTGATCGAGTTTATTTTTGCAATCGATGAGAAAAAAACATAGGAAACGTATAGATTATTTTGATTGATTACAAATAATTAGGAAGTAGATAGTGATTAATCCTTGATGTCTGGGGAATAAGAAATATAAGACACATCAAATTGCTGCAATGCTTAAAATCTACATAGACCGATCTTATTCAATTCGGATCAGTCGATACTACAAGCTAAAAAATCGAAAAAGAGAGTAGTTAACACTGCTTAAGGGAAGGAGATCTAACTATAAATATAGCATGATTCTATTAATGAGTTTTTAAAAAAGTAAAAAATGTAAAAACAAAGTTGTTTTTTCAAAAAAAGTTTTATAAATAATAATCCAGACTAGTGAAAATAAGATATATACTGATTTAGGGAGGATCAAAAATGTTGAAACAAAGGGGAAGTGTACTAGTGCAAATATTATTTTCTTTCAGTTTTACTTTTTAGCGTTATTATACTAAATTTCTTCAGAATGCAACAAACGCAACCAGTGAGACGATTCAGCCCTGCTAATAATGACTCAGAAGATCCAGGATTAGGAATAGTAAAAACAATAAATATTTTTTCTAGGTCTGATCTGATAAGAGGAAGGTATATAGTTTATCGTGATAATACAACTAATAGATACAAATCACAGGACATATCTGAATTATATGGTAAGCCAGCTGGTACAATATGGGTAATTTATTCCGAAGGACAAATAATAAGGAGGGATACAAACCAAGTGATAGCAAAGAAAACAATAGGATGCCTAATAAGAAGGGTAGCAATACAAATTCCATATGATGCAACTATAATATGCAGAAATATAAGCAATATTAGGCTGGTATCAAGAATAAATTTAAGATCTTCAGATATAAATATTGTAGGCGTATCAGGAAACCCTGGAATAGAAGATAGAAATACCTGCTCTATTATACCAGCAAATTCGATAAATACCGTAACTGATTATGATGAGAAGGTAACTCTTAATTGGATTTTCGGAATGACATTTGATGAATTGAGAAAAGTAGCGGACTATGTAGTATCAGATCAACATAGGTCCTTTTTACGGATCAGGGATAATAGTTTCAAATGCTAGTATAAGAATAGTAGGTCATACACCAATGAACTTCAACGGTATAATATATATGATGCCGGGAACAGACCTAGAAATACAGTGCCCAGGTTCAATTAACGGAGTAATAATATCTGATGGTGAATTAATATAAAGGCAGAGACAGAGGAATATAAAGATAGATAGACATAAAAAGGGGGCTATGAAAAAGTGAAAGAAAAAGGATTTTCAATAATTGAAGTATTAGTGAGCGTACTAATAATAATTATCGTGGTTATGACTTCGGTAGCTTTTATCACATACATATCAAGAGAAACACAGAATATGAAAGACAAGGCAATAGCAGTAATTAAAGCAAATCAGATCATTTCTGAGATTAGAGAATATGTATCTAGTAAAAAAGAACGAAGAAATCTTAGATATTTAGACTATTTTAATGACAGATCTCCAAATACAAAGCTAACGATAGAAAATGTTTCGGACCCTTCACTACCTCCATCAGAAAATATAAGGATAGGAAATAACTATAAATATGCAAAGCAAATAGTAGTATATCGCTTGCCAAACTCTAATCCAAATGCAGATAACATAAGAGTAGTGGAAGTTAGAATGTTCAAATGGAATTAAAGAACCGGAGGATGGACATATCTAACTTCTGTATCAACAGTTGTTAATACTATGATTGAATTTCCTCCACCTAGACATGCTTATGACATATTTTTCCTTTCAATAGGTACTGTGCCTGGCTGGTGGGTTCATAACCCTGAAATAAGGCAAGTAGTAGATAGTGTAATATCTGATCTGGAGAGCAGAAATCCTGGACTGGATATAAATCCAAGATGGATAAACGTAATGTGTTACGGAGGAACGGATCCATACTACAGACCATTTATAGGAGTAAGAAATAACTTATCTGGATCAAATGCAGGAGAACCTCTAGAATCAGATCTAGTATATTATTATCCTGGAACAAGTTATATAAACAATAATCCTTCATTAGCGTTTAGATATTACACTGATTTTCTTATGATGGGTAACATATGGTACCGCGATGAGCAAAATAATAGAGAAAAAAGGTGCGTATACAATTTCTCTTTAGCAGATAAGTATTTACCACCATTAAGAAACGAATCAGATCCAGCAAAACTACCACTAATCGATAGGCAAGTATATACAAACCTACCTTCATCATTTACACCAGATAGATATCAAAATATAAGAGTTGCTGTTCATCCAGAAAACATAGCCTATGAAGATACAGGTATTCCTAACCGAGAGGATATATCCTTGAGAGTATATGCTTATCAACTGGATCCTATGCAAAATATTTTACCTAATGATAGAATAGAATACATAACTTTGCTAATAGGACCATTGGAGAATAACAGTTATTCAGTAACAATGACAGCTATAGAAGGTGGGGTTCAACCGCGTATCAGTGGGTATTACAAGATAATAGATAACCAACAGGTAGATGTAGAGCTAGGTTCGGGAGAAGTGAAAGTAGATAGAGAAACAGATGATACAACAATGGAAGCTTATTTTAGAAATGTTATCAATAGATGGTAGTAATTATATTGCTATTAAATTAGTAAATACTCCCACAAAATGTCCTATGATTAATGGTCAGGGGCTAAATCAAAATCAGAGACCATATGGATTAGAGTATATACCTTTCATGTTTCCTTTTGGTAATTACGCAGATCTCACTACTAGGAATCCAGATGTTCCCAAAAATACAGCAAGGTGGATAATAACAATACATGACGTAGAAAAAACAGACGATATTGCTAAACCATTAAAAGTATACTATACGATAGATCCACCAACTTCTACACGTGGAAGATCACATATATTTGATCTCGGGATGTGGGACAAGATGCCAGAATATACTGGCAAAACATATGTTTGGGTATGCAAAAAATAAGAGACATAATGTATTTTTTGCATTTCCCGATAATGTAAATGTAAATACAATACGAAGCCAATATTTTAATAATCAACCAGAAGTTCTTTCTAATAATCCTAATGGAGGGTGGAATACAAATAGACCAGGTTCAATTGCTTCATCACCGGTAAATGTTCCAGGAGCTTTTTACATAATAAGGGAAGCATTAGCTAGAAGCCACTCTATTATTACTTCAATTACAGGTTTCTCATTCTATTATATAGGGCTTGGACAAGAAGTAGGGGAGGTCTACAAAATGGCCTTCCTACAGGAGTACCAGTATCTGGCAAAGTATTTGGAATGAGTGGAGTAATACGTGAGGACTCGGTAACAGCAAGAGAAGATATAGGTCGAGATGTAGGCTATTTAGGGATTAAAAACATAGTTAGGACAACAGGAAATTGGGGAGGAAGTAAACCAGCAGCCTGGGGAAATTTTGCTCTACCATTTTTAGGAGAAATATACCCAGATGATATGTATAATTTCTGGAAGGAAAACGGTAACTTAAAAAATGATACATTTATAAAGAGAAGATGAAGAGATTCACTTCATCCGAATAATTTCCCAGATTATAAAACTGCTATGTTAGAACCTATGGGATGTGCCTCATTTTTCAATGTTCAACCAGAGAATAGAAATTTCTGGTTTATTCATGGATGGGCTAGTGATGCTGATCCAGATGCAAGAAGACAAGCCTTGGCATTACAATTGTAGGAAGCATTTAACGTTTCTCTACCAAGAGAAATGGCTGCTGCACGTCCCTGGAACATAGGAGAGTTTCAATATCTGCCAATATAGGACAAGGTAGACCACCCGAATGGAACTACGAATTTTACAGAAGAAATCGATTTAGAAGCAGTGTAGCTGGGATATTTTATGATCATCGAGGAGCGCGGTGGGCGGGAGGGAATAGAATTAAGTTATGCGATTATTACTAGTATATATGCTTTCTTGTTAGCAGGTTTTGATACACATCCAGGAATAAATCGTCCCCCTCAATTGCCACTCGTAAGAATAATTAATCCAAGAAATGCTGAAGAAATAACATCTACTACCTTGAGAATAAATTTTGAAGTACAGTTCAGAAGATGGGATAGTCAAGATTATATACCTAATCAGCCTCGAGATATACATCAAAATCTCAGTGACTGGAGATTTTTAATTAAATATCAACCGGAAGGAGATTCAAATTGGTACTTTATACAAGATTTGGATAGAGGATTCCCAACAAAGTTAGGCCAAAGGCCAGAAAATGAAGAGTACTATATTCAAACTACTAACTATGTTAGGGATATATCACGTATACCAAACGGTATGTACTGGATAGTGTTAGAAGCCCATCATAGACAAAGAATTAATCATTTCTCTTATCACATGATATATGTAAAGATCGAAAAATGAAAAAGAAGGGATTCTTTTAGATGCGTAGAGGATTATCGCTTGCCGAAGTTTTAATATCTGTATCACTAATGTCCTTCATTCTGATTTCCTTCTTCATGATCTTTAGTGGGATAAATACAGAATCTAGGATTGCTGAAACATGGTCAGACATAGTTTCTAATACATCCTCAGCTTTAGACAAGATAAAAGCTTCATATCTGGGAGCGGAGTACATCTTCACAAGGAGACAAGTAAGTGAACTTTTATCCAGATTTAATCAACTAAATATTTTCAACGATACAAAATTCGCAGAACCAATAGACAACATTGATGAATTTAGAAATCTAACTTTTCCAAATGATAATGTAGGCAATGCTATATGCTTTTTATCTTTTGAAGGATTGGCAGTTTTCAGTGGATCAAATACAAGGGTAATAATTCCAAGATACAGAATAAACATTATACACCTAAGATCTTTTGATAGAACTTTTTTGTCTTGGTCAAATACTGGAATAATAGACTTAGTTCTATCACAAAGTCAATTCATTTATTCAAACGAAACATTACCGGAACAGGTAAACGATCCTCAGTTATTACAGAGTCTAGGAGGACTAATTTTTTTAGACAAAAGGCGGACAGATGATATATCTGAATTTTTCAGAGTTTTATCAGGAGGTAGTTTTCAGGAATACCAGGGACCGATAAATTTTCCTATCAGAAGTTCTTTATTAAAAAACGAGAGTTACTATGGTATAAGATACTCAATAGCATATAATAATAATGTTATGAGAGATATATCGAGCATGAATATAAGGATTCCGGCATAGGCTGGAATAGACATGCGGCTTCAAAACTTTCCAGCAGGTCTAGAAATAATAGTGATAGGTAATAAAAGCAGTAGGAAAATCTATACAAGAATATGTATAATAGCAGATATGTCTAGGAAAAAGGTAAAGTATAATTCATCAACAGTTACGGTTTACGTTTCAGAGAAATTTTAGCAAAAATTTTACAAAGAAATGAATATTTGCTTGTAGAGGAAAAGAGTTATTATTCCCTGCCATATCGGGTTTTTTCATTCCACTAATTATCCCTCCCTGTTAAATTTAGTAAATTTTGTTATTACTGAAATAAATCTATCGTTAGGCTGAAAGGCATAGTAGAAATATTCTAAAGAATAATCGTGAGTATATATACGATGTAGAGAGTATTCCTTATAGTTAAAATCAGCTTTTTTCTATTTCTCCTTGTAATCTAATTCTCTTATGTTGCGTTGCTTATTGCAAATCGTAAGGATATAGCATACAAAAAGTCGTCGATATGATTTAATTTTAGAAAAGATGAAGTATTGGAATGAACTAGAAGAAATATTAAGATGTTTTTTGTGTATGGTTTATACTAAATTTACGTTAAAATTGTTTTTTGCTCTAAATAAGTTATTCGAAGATTGTTGAAGTACATTGTGAATGATTATTTTCCTTCTGCTATTACTATATAAAACCTGCTTTATCAAGCCTTATAGTCAGGGAAGGCATTATTTTTTATCTTACAGAGGAAGTATCACTTTTTCTATATTATCAGTGAGATTTTGGCAAATCTCTATAATTGCTTTTTCAAGCCAAGTATTTGAATTTAACAATTTTGTTCTCTATGTGGTAATGTATTTAAGCAAAAATTAGGCAAAGAGGAACACGTATCGTAAATTCTTTATAAAGTACACTATAAGAAATAATCACAACCTAAGCTAATAGGAAGACAATAATGAAATTTATGTTATTACATATCCAGGAGAAATAGAAGTACCACATCGAGCTATTTTCTAGAAAAAGTAGGCTTTTGTAAATAATCCCTAAATTGGCAAAAAAATTCGAACAATAAGTAATCAGGCAGAAACGGTAGTAATAAGCTTGCATCTATTTGATCTGAAGCTTGCAGATAGGTAGGAGGGAAGGTATTGTCAGGAAAATCTATGAGTATGAACAAAAATTTTCAAATTGGAATAAGTTCATTCGAGAAGATAAGGACAGAAAATTCTTGCTACATTGACAAGACTCATTTTATCAAAAAACTTGTTGGTCGGGGTAGTTACTACTTTCTTTTAAGACTGCAAAGGTTTGGCAAATCTTTGTTTCCATCAGGTGTGCTTTTTAAGGTAAAAAAGAGCTATTTCAGGATTTATTTCTTGAGAACAATTGGGATTCGCATATAAAATATCCGGTTATAAGGTTTGTTTTTGACACTACGTTAAAAAATACAGCGGATCCAAAAGAATTTATTGGATCCCTACAAGACTACCGGACGGGAATATCGAAATTTGTTAAGGTATCTCTTTTTAGTGGAATTAATTCACTTAATGACATTTCTCTAGATAGGGATTGCTCTACGATTTGTGGATGCACTCATAGTGAATTGTTATCAACTTGATGTATTACTATACTTTCAAAAAAGGAGTTTAGGAACTATTACTCTGAAACGGGAAAGCTGTTATTTCTCATAAAAGTGCTTCAAACAAATTTCAAAGCGGTTATTTAACTATTGTTGAATCTATTACAAGAAACGCAGGAGTTTTATTTATCTTCATTATGAGGTAAAGATCTCTTTGATTTCAACGTTAGCTTAGTTGTTTGTAAAGTCTTGTCCTGTAGCACAAAATATTACTAAGTTTTTTGGACAACTTGTTTGCTAAAGTTCTGTTTTAGTGGCATACAAATACTTCGAAATATGAAGCGTTTTACTGTACGATATTTTATGTTTTTTAGTATCTGCTAAGTTCAGTGTTATAGCTGAAGATACATCCTCTTCTTAGAGATTTGACAGTAATACATAAAGATCATACATATTTGAGTTCAAAGTAGACAAAGGAGATCCAATGTAACAGATTTTGAAAAGAGGATAATACAAAAAGTATTTGAATATGGGGAAGATTGTTGGTATTGGTATAGTTGTAGATTCTTCATATAGGTCTGTTAAACAGTTCTAGATTGAGAGAATAAAGTAATTGTAATTAACATTATGATTCCAAATTAGACTAGAAGGTGGTTGATCTCTCATCTATAATCCAAAAGCTCTAAAACATATAGTGGGAGAATCTTTATGGGGAGGTTTGATTTTATATCAACACAGGGATTTCATAATCCTCAACTTTCTGAGCATTCCAAATCTGTATGGCTATCTCCTAATAAAATAGCTATTCTGTAAGTTTACAGAAAATCTTTCTATTGTTCTCCTAAGAAGTGGATTTTTGAGGTTTTTACAGGGACAGTTTTCTTCTGGTTTGTATTATAGCTTTTATCGAAAATTTCTGGATCAAAGATTATGAATTTCCGAATCCTTTTTCTCCTAATGTTCTGTATATTTTAAATCATTTATTTCTATCGTTTATTATTGAAGGAAGAAAACTTTAAAAAAATTGATCATTATGAAATAGTGGATCGGCTACTTTATATTTCCCGTTATTAAAATCTAACCAAAAAGCAGAAGAATTTGTCAGAAGATATGTTGAGATGGTAAAAGCTGGGAAAGATTCTGTATCAGTTTCTTGAAGACATTGAGTGAAATATACCTTGTAGAATATTTTAGATTTGGTGATGAAGTAGATTCTCCTGGAAAATATAGTATGTTACAAATTATATTAATAAAACTGAAGTTAGATAGATACAAAATTACTGTAGGTATGGAATAGTAAAAAGACTACACAAAGAACTGTTATCGCAAAAAAACAACGACTATAAACAGTCAGGAGAGTTGGGCATTTTGTCACCATCTGTGCTGATATTTCTTAAACAGTGGGTAAATTGATAATCTGGATCGAAAATATCCTGCTAGAGGAGTATAGAGATACACTAAGAGAAGTAATATTGGAATGAAATAAGGCTTTTAACAAGATTTGATATAGTGATCTGATCGAGGCAGGAGCCCAAACCTGATGACGATGACAAAGCATAAGGTATCCAACTATAAGATACCAGCATGTTAAATGCAACTACTTTTGCTGTAAGTTCTTGAATGTTACCAGTTAAGTGTCAAAGAAGATAATTAGAAATATACAGACAATTTTTGTACGGTATGGAGTACACTATTTTCGAATCTCTATGTATTATGCTATCTGATACCAAATACTACGGAAATAAATAAGGAAAAATTTGCAAGAGATTGTATAAAAAAACATATTTTTCTAACCATTGCCGGTACTGCAAAGAAGAAGGATATTAACCAATTAATCAAGATAAAAATGAAAACTATAGATGTAAAAACGAAAATTATAGATGAAGAGATTAATCTATTGTAAGTTTTATTTATAGAACCTTGAAAAAGTTTATCTGTATTGGAAAACACCAAATGCTATTCCAACTTTTCGTTGAATACTATGAAGTTTTTTGTTTTACCTTTTTCTATCTCAAGTAAAACGGCGTTGAATATGTAGGGTTTTTCTCGTTCAGGTTCAAACTTGCTTGATAATCCTGTTTCAAATTTTTCCAGTATACTTGAGATTTTGAAACCTATAATCGAATTATATGAGCCACACATACCTACATCACTTATGAAAAATGTTCCTTGTGGTAATATTCTGGCGTCAGAAGTTTGTACATGTGTATGTGTTCCGATTACTGCTGATACCTGTCCGTCTAGCAGGTATCCTATCATATATTTTTCTGCAGTTGCCTCTGCGTGTAAGTCTACAATGATATTTTCGTATTTCTCAAAAAATCCTTCTTCTTTTAGCTTTTTTATTGTTACTAGTGGACTTATAGGTGTATCAAGGAAAGTTTTTCCTAGAAGATTGATCACTGCTAAATTTAATTCTTCATTGGTATATATTCTTTTTCCAGGGGCCCATGGGAAAAGATTGTATGGAACTATTATATTATCTACCTGCTTTAATATTTCTAGAATTTCTTTGTTATCCCAAGCGTGATTCCCTGTGGTTATTAAGTTTGCTCCATATTCTATTAGTTCGGTGTAAGTTTTTTTGCTTACACCAAATCCACCAGCACTGTTTTCTCCATTTACTATTACAAAGTCTACTCTATGTTGATTTTTTATTATCTTTAAAAAATGTTCGAAAGCTTTTCTTCCCGATGTAGATACCGTGTCCCCTACAAATAGTATATTCATTTTTGTATATTTTCCTGAGTTCTATATTTCTGATTCTGAAGCTATTACACTTTCCAGACCGTATTTGAGGTTTACAACATCTATTGAGGTTGGTTTTCTTATGTTGGTTACTGATATTTCAGGTATACTTTTAAATTGTTCTGCTAGAGTTTGAATCAAATTTTCTTTGTCTTCTACTGATATTAGCATTCTTATGGTTTTGGGTTTTACTTCTGAAGGCATTATGCCTTCTATTCCTGTTGTAAAGGCTGCTATATTGGCATTCATTTGGGCTAATATGGAGGTTATTTTTGCTAGCACTCCGGGTTTATCTTCGATTACCTTTGCTTCTATGTAGAGGATCATACTGTTTTCCTTTGAACTACGGGTAAAGCTTTTGTATACCGCTCTTTACCCTAAGCGGTTATTTTAATAGTTTTTCACTACATTATCTATTCCCATCTTTTTTAATTTATTACTTTCTTCAATTGCTTCCTCTTTTGTTCGATATGGTCCAATTATTACTCTATATATGGACTTTTCTTCTATTATGATTTGTTCTACTTTAGGTTCAAGGCCTATGGATTCTAGCTGAGTTTTCATAGCTTTAGCGTTATCGATAGATGAAAATGATCCGAGCTGAATGTAGTATAGTCCATCGATGTTGAGGTTTTTTTCATTATTTTCTTGTTTTGTTTCAGGTATAACTGATTCGGAGTTAGATTCTTTTTTTGTTTCCTGATGGTTTGTATTTGATGTGTTTTCCTCTATTTCTTTCTCATTATGTTCCGAGGATATACTTTCCTCTTTTTTGGTGGTAGTTTTTATCGTCGTTATAGTTGTGTTGGGTATTAAACTATTGTTATTATCATTTTCTGAAATACTTTTTTTATTTTTTTCTTCTCTTTGGAGATGTGGTATGACTATTGAGGGTTGATTGTTTTCTGAAAAGGTATTGTAGGTTTTTTCTTCTATGAGTGGGGATATTAGAGGCTTTTCAGTTTCTTTGGTTGGGCTTATTTTTTCTTTGTAGAAATTTTGACCGGCATAATATCCTATTGCAGAAGCTGCGATAATTAGAAGTATGAGCACTATGTACTTCATTATATTTTTTGTTTTCTTATTATATTTTTTGTTTTCTTAGTTCTGCTGCTGATACTTCTGGTGGGATCGGATTTATATATGTACCTGTTCCCCATTCAAAACCAGCTACCTTTGTTAGCCTTGGGATTATCTCTATATGCCAGTGAAAATATTCTTTGCTGTTTGAGTTAGGGGGTGCAGTGTGAAGCATCATGTTGAATGGAGGGTTATCTAGCAATAGGTAAATTTTAGATAATACTACTTTTAGGGTTTCTGCTAAGTCTACAACATGATTCTTATCTATATCTTCAAAACGGTGAGAATGTTTTTTAGGTATAATCCATGTTTCGAACGGAAAAACTGATGCGAATGGACAAAAAGCTATGAACGAATTATTTTCAAACACTATTCTATCTTGATGTCCTCTTTCTTGGGTTATTATATCACAGAATATACATCTATCTTTGAGATCGTAGTATTCTTTCGCGTTATCTATCTCATTTTTTATCACGGAAGGTATTATGGGTGTTGCTATGATTTGTGAGTGTGGGTGGAAAAGAGAAGCTCCGGCATCCTTACCATGATTTTTAAATATAATAACATACTTTATCCTGGGATCTTTTGATAGCTCTATTATTCTATCTCTATAAGCCCAGATTATTTCTTGGTAAAGTTCTTGGGATGTTGTTATTGAAACGGCCATATGGTCTTCGCCTTCTATAAGAACTTCATGATATCCTATACCGTTCATAAAATCGTATATTCCAATTCCTTTTTTATCTAGATCTCCATCTGGTTTGAGAGCTGGAAACTTGTTGTTTACTACTCTTATCCACCAACCTGGTCCGTTTGCCAGCGTACCTGGTTTTCTGTAGGCTAATACTTCTGGAGGGGTCATGTACTCATTACCTGGACAGAAAGGACACTTCGATGGGTCCCCAGGGTCATCTTTTATTCTCTGCTTAAAATCATTCGGTCTTGCTGCTCTTTCTGTAGCTATTATCACCCATCTCTTTAATACTGGATCTTTTCTTAGTTCCGGCATAGCTTTCCCCACAAATTACAGATGTCTTTCATAATAATTAGATCAATTTTTTACTTTTCCTCTTTAAGAATTAAATTCTTTTTCTATGAAGTAAACGATTTTGTTATTTGCTATAAACTTTTCTTGTAATCCCGATATGGAACCAAATTTTTTGAAGTCCTCATCCCTAACGATAGGTAAACCAAACAATAAATCATCTAGTTTTATTCTGTAAAAATTATTTATATAGTGATTCAAAATCTTGAAATTTAATTTTTTGCCTTCTAACATGATTTTCTGAAGTGTAAGCAAGAATTCTATACATAGTATTATACAACAAAAGTAAACTGCTTTTATTAACTTTCGAGAATTATTTTCGCTATAACTTACCATGTCTTCCTGATGCAAACTAACTGGAAAATTTTCGATACTCGTAGGATAACATAAGTTTTTTAATTCTGTTAGGATATGAGAAGCAAGGTATTGACTTATCATAAACCCACTGTTTAGACCTTCTTCTTTGGTAAGGAAGCTGGGATTTAGTATATGATTCATTCTTTGAAAGGAAATATTTGAAATTTGAAAAATATGAACTGCTAGATGATCACACATCGTAGATATCGTATTACCGTGAAAATTTCCGGCTGAAATAAAATCATCATCTATAATCAAAGGATTGTCAGTGTTGCTTTTCAATTCACTATCTGCGAAATGAAAACATAATTCATACATTCCGTAAATGCTTTCAAATATCTGGGGATAGCACCTATATGAATAGGGAGCTTGTAATGGGTAATTATTACTCTGTCTTATTTCTAGCTTTTCTATTATACTATTTAGATCATCTATGGCTTTGCTGAAATACTTACTACTCTTGGTATTTTTCAGCTTTTTATGAAAATGTGAAAGGTTTATATTGTTTGCTACTGAACTCAAGACCAATACAAAATTAGAAAATTCTATCAATTTGGAAATAAGGAACAAACCGACAGAAAAGTTTGCCAATGAATATGAAGTACCATTGATGAAAGATATTGACTCTTTTGTTTTGGGTGAGTAGCTTTCAAGAACTTTTAGGAAAATATGGGATAAAGGGATTAAATCTCCGCTTGCACCTACCGAAGTCCAACAAGGAATTTCTGGTAGATCTTTATTTTCTAGCATTTTCACAAGATGAAGTATTAAGTCTAAACTAACACCACTATACCCTATCGACATCTGTCTTAATCTGATCAAAATGGTTAAGAATACGATCAACTTGCTTACAGGTTTGCCATAACCAGCGCTATGAGAGTAGATCAAGTTATATTGTAATTTTTCCAGATCGTTAGATGATATAATTCTATCGAATAATTTACCGAAGCCGGTGTTTATCCCGTATACTGGTCTGTTTATTCTGTCTACTTTTTTTCTTACTTCACTTATCTTATTCTTTAGACTTTCAGATATTTCTATACGTATTTCCGGAATTTCAAGATACTCGAAATATTTGTGAATTATTTTTGTAATCTCTTGGATGTCTAGTTTATCAAGTTCAACTCTGATAGATTCTTTACTATCTTGAATGGTTTTTTCTGCCATGATTGAGCTTCCTCTAACTTCGTCTTACCGGTGAGGACTAAGATGAATTTTATTCCCAAACTTTCTGAGCATTCCAGATCTGTATAACTATCTCCTATAAAATAACTATTCTCTAAATTTACAGAAAATCTTTGTATTGCTTTCCTTAGAAGTAGATTTTTGGGTTTTCTACAGGGACAGTTTTCTTCTGGTCTGTGTGGACAGAAATAAATGGCTTTTATCGAAAATTTCTGGATCAAAAATTTTGATAGCTGTACAAAAAAAGATAGATCTACTATACCTTTGTTTATCCCTGCTTGATTGGTTATTACTATAAATTGATAGTGATCCTTGTGTTTTTCCCAAAATTCCCCAAATCCTCTTATTATTCTGAATTCTTCAAAATCTTTTACATAATCTTGTTCTAGGTATTCGTTTATAACTCCGTCCCTATCAAGGAATATGGTTTTTACCACCACCAATAATTCCAACCGAAGTTATACCAGCAGGGACTATACAGATATGAGTAGTACATTGGGTAATACATATAATAGCTATAAGACATTAGAGAACCCAGTGCTAAACCAGTAAACAATCCTAATCCCCCTACTACTAGATATTTCCATAGATTGTTACTTGTATTTTCTGTATAGTTAGCTTGGTTTATGAAAGGATAGTTGTACTGAGTTTGTGGTATTACACTCAATTGCTGAGCCTGATAAAAGGGATTTTGCAAGAAAGGATTCTCGTTACCTACTGGAGGAACTATCTTGGAATTATCGAAGGTGTTTACTACAACCGTATCTTTTACGGGTTGATTTTGGGATTGATTAAAAGTCTGAACAGAAGACTGATTTTGAGAAGGTTGTAACTTTTGTATTTCTTGACCACTATTAATTTTCTTTATTTCTGTCATTTTCAACACCTCCATATCCCCAAGAATACCCATGGAACCCATGGAACAAATGGGATAGTATAACACCATAAAGGAAGAAAGGAAAAAGAGAACGGATGGAAAATGTAGTTAAAACCGTTGTGGTATGGAACAAATCTGTAGTTATTATATACTGGCTCGTTATATGTATTGTTTATTATGTAGACATTATCTGCGTTTATTTCTACATTGTTGCCTTTTATTCCAACTTGGTATAGATTAGTTTTTCTTTGATTCTGTTCGGTAGGTATCTTGTTGCTTACTCTTGTAACTGAGCTGCGTTGTACGTTCATGTTTGTTCACCTATTTTTATTTTATTTGTTCTTCTAATCTTATCCTTTGGATTTTTGTTTCTTTACCTTTGTTTGCTTGATTCCGATGACATTATCTACTATTTGGTATTCTTCTCCTTTTGCATCCATTGAGTTGGTTTCTATTCCGACAGTATTTTGTTTAATTATGACTTTTTCTCCTTTTGCGTATATCTTTTCTCCTTTTAATCCTGTTTCATTAGATTCTACTACTATTGTATTTCCTTTTACGGAGGCTAGGTTTTCTCCTTTTGCTCCTACTTTATTTCCGTTAATGGCTATGAACCCTTTGCTATGAATCCCTAGATTTTTCGATTTTATTCCAGTGGTGTTGTTAGAAATCTGTGTGGATATTTTGGTCTTAATTCCAACGTTTGCTGAGTCTATACCGGTTTTATTGGAACTGATTGATAGTTTATCTACGTTTGTTGATAGATTAATACTTTTTATACCTTTATCGTTGGACGATATATCTAGACTGCCTCCTTCCACTTTTACTGTTTTTCCCTTTATTCCTATATCGTTGTTCTTTATTACTAGGTTGGTTGCTTGTATTTTTATTTTTCCTCCTTCTATTCCTGGCATTTTTTATCCCTCCCTAGCTTGACTGATCAGTTGGATGTTTAATATAATGTTAAACCTCTTTTTTAAAGAATAGTGATGTTTGTTAAAAAAGTGTAAAAAAGTAATTTTTGAACGTTTCGTTTCAATTCTAGGATGAATATACGAATTCCCACTGATTAAGCCTATTTGATTTTAGAAAGGGAAAAGTAAAATAAGGTATAATATTTTTTGTGTATTGAGACTAATTAGTAAGGGTTACAAATATGCATGATATTAACTTAATAACCCAAAATCCGCAAAAATTTAAATATTACCTGGAAATAAGGAATGAAGACCCTTCAATTATTGATCGGCTTCTAGAGATTAATAGCCAAAGAAAGGAACTTATCACCAAAATCAACAACCTTAGAAACCAGAAAAATAATATATCGGATAAGATAGCAAGGAAGCAGTATTCTAGTGAGGAAGAAAGACAATTATTGGTAAAGGATTCAAACTTACTAGATCGGGAAATAAAGGACCTAGAACCCATTCTTTCTGAAGTTGAACAAAGTATGAAAAATATTCTACTTAATATTCCCAATATTGTTGCTGAAGATGTTCCCGTTGGGAAAGATTCGAACGATAACCAAATAATTTATACGGAAGAGGAGGGATTGACCCCTAATTTTGATCCTTTGCCTCACTGGGAAATAGCTGAGAAGTTGAATATAATAGATTTCGAAAGAGGCGTTAAATTATCAGGTTCTAGATTCTATATAATGAAAGGTAAATTAGCCAAACTTCAAAGAGCTCTGATAAATTTCTTCCTAGATTTTCATACGCAAAAGCATAATTACAAGGAACTATATTTGCCTTTCATAGTGAAGGGGTATTGCCTGGAAGGTGCAGGACAATTACCCAAATTTGAGGATAATCTCTACAAAGATTTAGAAGACGATATGTGGTTAGTTCCAACTGCAGAAGTGCCGCTGACCAATATCTATAGAGATGAAATACTTCCTGCTGATGTCTTGCCTCTTTACTATGTCGCTTATACCCCCTGTTTTAGAAAAGAGAAAATTGCAGCGGGAAGGGATGTAAGAGGAATAAAAAGGGGACATCAATTCGATAAAGTTGAACTATATAAGTTCACTCTTCCTGAAAACAGTGATTACGAACTAGAAAAACTTGTCCAAGATGCTTGTGACATATTAAGAGCTTTGAAATTATCGTTCAGAATAGTGAAACTTTGTAGCGGAGACCTGGGATTTTCTTCAGCTAAAACCTACGATATAGAAGTATGGGCTGCAGGATGTAAAGAATGGTTAGAAGTTAGCTCCTGTAGTAACGTACTTGATTTCCAAGCCAGAAGGGCTAACATAAGGTTTAGAAGAACTCCCCAATCTAAGCCGGAATATGTTCACACCCTAAATGGATCAGGTTTAGCTCTTCCTAGAGTAGTCATAGCAATACTAGAAAATTACCAACAAAAGGATGGAACTATAAGGATACCAGAAGTACTGCAACCTTATACTGGTTTTGATCAAATAGAAATAAACTGGAAGTATTGAGAGGGATGGTTAATATGAAATTTTACGAATCTTCTCTATCTGGGAAAGTAGTAATAGTGAGAATAGACAGGGACGAAGAAGTGATATCTACTTTGTTTAAAGTTTCATCACAACTGCGACTAGAGTCCGGATTTTTCCAAGGAATAGGAGCTGTGAAAAAAGCTCTCATTTCATTTTATGACTATCAGACTAAGTCTTACTTAGATAAAGAGATAAATCAAGAAATGGAAGTATTATCTCTATTGGGAAATATATCTTATCATTATGCTGATGATAAACCTTTTGTTCATGCTCATATTGTTCTGTCAGATAGGAATTTTAATTTAATTGGTGGACATCTAAAGGAAGCGATTGTAGGAGTAACACTCGAAATAGTGATATTTAACGTGTCTGATAGAATAGAAAGGGTTTATAATCAAGATTTCAATCTCTTTCTCTGGAAACCATGATATTTTTTATTTGATTTATAAATTTTTCAAAAAAATTCGGGGGAACTAATTTTGAAATAACCTCTGTCCAAGATAAGCTCTTTGTAAGTATATACTGTTTAGAATTATTACCCATTTCTATTGCTTTATGTTTGTTTTCAAATATCCAATCCATTGTTTTTGCTATCGACACTGGATCGGGATTAGTTATGATGCCATTATATCCATCTTTTATGAATTCCAAGGGACCTCCGCTATCGGTTGTAGCAATTACCATTTTTGAAGAATAGAAAGATTCTATAGTTATGTAACCGTAATCCTCATCAAAAGGAGTAAATAATACCGCTAGGCATCTAGAATAAAGTTCAATTTTTTTCTCCTCTGGTATATAACCTAATATTTCAACTTTTCTGTTTATTTCAGGATCTTTTAACAGAGGCTTAATTTTACGATTAAAATATTTTTCATCTATCTGTCCAGCAAGAATTAATTTATAATCTTTCTTTGTATATTTTAAGGCTTCTACTGCTATATGTTGCCTTTTGTTTATAGCTATTCTGCTTGGAAAAAAGAAATAATCTTCATAACCTTCGTTTTTGAATTTTTCAAAATTTGTTACTGGAGGGTATAAGACTTCAGAATCTATGTTATTATACTTTTTTAATCTTTTTTTTACGTTTTCTGATATACTGAAAACTTTTTTGCATTCTCTTAAGAATTTGTTGTCGTATTCCATAACTTTTTTTCTTAATTCATTTAGTTTATTTTTTTCTTTTTTGTACGGATTGATTTCTGAATCCCATAAGTCGTACAGATATCTTATATGGTGCATGAACCATACTATTTTGTTGTGATGTTTTATGGCATAACTTAATGGGCGAGAAGTTATTGCTATATCACCGTAGTTGAACTTAAGTTTTCTTATTCCCTCTATTTGCTCCTCTATTAATTCTGGTGAGGTAGAAAAGGGTATGTATATTTTTTCTGTTTCAAAGTATTTTGATAATTCTTGGGCTAAGGAATCTATTAAGATACTGTCTCCACCCTTTGTAAAGGGATCTTTGGTCGATACAATCAAAATTTTTTTCTTCATATACTACTTGAGATTATTTTGTATTATTATGTCGAGTAATTTATCAAAAGGTATACCTGTTTTTTTTGCTTCTTGTGGTAATAGTGAAACATCTGTAAAACCGGGAATAGTATTTACTTCAAGGAAGAAAACATCAAGAGAATCTTTGTTTTCTCTTATTCTATAGTCTATCCTAACTGCATCCTTGAATCCTATGAATTCGAATATACGGACGGATATTTCTTTAAGATAGTTATTTATTTCTTTGGGCAAGTTTGGAGGTATTATATGATTTATTTTCTTTATATACTTGTTCTCGTAATCAAATAATTTGCTTTCGTTTAATTCTAATTCACAAGGTTCAAGTGGTATTATCTCTTCATTTTCCTGTATAACTCCTACTGTAATTTCTCTACCATCGATATATTCTTGGATTATTACGGTTTTATCTTCTTCAAAAGCTATTTGGATAGCTTTTTCTAGTTCTTTTTCAAATTCATATTCTTTTTGTATTAGAGATAATCCAACACTACTTCCCGAAGAATTCGGTTTTACTATTAACGGAATACTGATTGAATTCCTTTTGATTTTTAAAATAGCATGTTCGATACCATATCTTGAGTATTCTTGAAAGTTTATGTACGCAGTTTTAGGTATATTAAGATTTACTATGTTATAGTCTTTTATGAATCTTTCTACTAATAGATTTGCTATCATCTTGTTCATTCCTATCATACTTGCTAATGAGCCGGAGAATGAAAATGGGATATTAAGGGATTCCAAGAAAGATTGAATGGTACCATCTTCACCGTATTTGCCGTGGAGAGCTAAAAAAATAAAGTCATATTCGCTTTCTAGAATATGTTTATAAAAATCCCTTAAATCTGTTAGAATATACTTCTGTGTATTTGGATAGATTGTTTTTAATTTGTTGTATATGTTTTCACCTGATTTTAGGGATATTTCTTTTTCTGAGGATATGCCTCCCATTACTACAAGTATTTTCATTGCTCTTTAATAAAATACACTAAAAACTCTCTATTACCTTTCTCTCCTTTGATTGGTGATTCAGTGATACCTACGAATCTAAATCCTTGTTTTCTTATTTTTCTTATGGTTCTTAAAAGGATTAAGAATAGCATATTTGGATTTTTCAGAACTCCTTTTTTTAAATGTTTTCTTTCGTCTTTTCTCAATTCAAAATTAGGCTTTATTAGGACAATGATATTTAATTTTTTGTCTGCTTTAACGATACTTATTGCTTGTGTTATCATGGTAGCGGAAATAAAGGATACGTCTATTGTTATTATCTCTACGTTGTTTATGATTTCGGAAGAAAGCTTGAAATTCTGTGGTGATTCAAATATTTTGTTTATTTCTTTTGCGTTAAATTTTTCTATATTGATTACTTTTTGATTTTTTACTAAGGAAGGATGAAGTTGACTTTTTCCATTATCTATCGATATAACTATTTTAGCTCCGTTTTTGAGTAAGCAATCTGTGAAGCCTCCTGTTGATGCTCCTATATCGATACATACTTTGTTTTTTACGTCAATCTGGAATGTTTTTAGAGCTTTTTGTAACTTATATCCTCCTCTTGAGACAAACTCAAAGTTTTTCTGTACTTCTATATTTATATCTTCACTGAACTTTTTTGAGGGCTTGTAAAAGGGTTTTCCTTCTATGAATACCTTGCCGTCAAGAATCAGCTTATGGGCTCTTACACGGGATTCAACTAAACCCTTTAGAACCAGTAATTCATCTAATCTATACTTCTTCATTGTTGAATTTATCGAACAATAAGTGCTTAGATTTTATCTCTATGTTGACTAAACTTTCTAACTTTGATATCAGATCAATTAGATTTTGACTGTTTTCTGATGAGTAGCCTATTTCTCTAATAAGAAAATTTAAAAACTTAGTCAAATTTTTTGTAATGACATTCATGTCGCTTGTTTTTTCTAGACTATTTATGAATGAGACGAGGAGCTTGTAGAGCTTTTCTTCAACCTGATTCTCTGGAATTACTTTTTTTATTATCTCAAAAACGAACTGTACTACCACTTTTTTGTGATAAGAACTCCTTATGTTCTCATAGTAATTGATCACTATATACTGGGGTATAAACATATAATCCTTATTTTTCTTTACTTGAAAAGATATTAAGTTTAGGATATCTAGGTTTAGGTTTTTTACTTTGTAAGGATATATGAAATGGCATAACCCTAGGTCTTTTGAAAATATCAATAATCTTTCCCCTTTAGGTAAAGTGGATCTATCTATTATTATTCCGGAGGTGTATTTTGTCATTTGTCTGGATTAAACTGATTTTTGTATTGTCTTGAAATGGAGTATATGTATTTTTAACTATTATGTCGAATATTCTTTGTGATGCTAATCCGTCTCCGTATGGGTTATTTACATTGGATTTGATTATTTTTTGTTTATGATCTATATGTTTAATTGTTTTTTGGATTATTTGTTTTTTATCTGTTCCTGCAAGAATTATGAATTTATGTTTTATACCTTCTGGTCGTTCGGTTTTATTTCTTACGACAATTACTGGAGTTTTGTAGGTGGGTGCTTCTTCTTGTATTCCTCCTGAATCAGTTATTATTATACGTGCGTTTTTTATTAGACTTAGCATTGTTAAATAATCTATGGGATCTATTAACCTTATGTTTTTGTTTTTTGATAGTATTTCGAAGGCTGGTTTTCTGACGTTAGGATTATAATGGACAGGAAATATGACGGGAATTTTTGTAATTTTTTGAATTTCATCTATTGACTCTAATATTTCTATCATTGTTTTACCGAAAGATTCTCTTCTATGGACTTCTACTAGGATATAGTTATTGGGCTCTATCTGATATAGAGTTTGAATATCCATCTTATTTACTAGCGGATCGATTAATAGAAGTGCATCTACAACTGTATTACCTGTGATAAAGACGTTTTGTCTTATATTTTCCCTATACAGATTTTTTGCTGATAACGATGTGGGACAAAAATGATAATCTGCTACAACGCTTATCAATCTTCTATTTATTTCTTCTGGGAAAGGTTGATATTTATCGAACGATCTCAGTCCGGCTTCAATATGACAGATATATATGTCTTGATGATAAAAAGAAGCCAGAGCTACTATGAAAGCTGTTGATGTATCTCCTTGCACAAAAATATATTTCGGTTTTGTATATTCAAAAAACTCTCTGATCTTTGAAAGAACGTTAATCGATATATCAAATAAATTTTGATTGGGTTTCATTATATCTAGGTCATAGTCAAACTTTATATTAAAAACTCTATTTGCAGTTTCAAGGAGCTCCTTATGTTGAGAAGTTGATAAAACCATTACATCTTGGTTATTTTTCTTAAATTTATCTATAACTGGTGCTGTTTTTATGAGCTCTGGTCTAGTTCCAACTACAAAGCAATATCTCATACAAGATATATTTTACACTTGATAAACTGTTTAACCTTTTAAACACTTAAAAAGGGATGTAGTATGGTAAAAGAGAATCTCTATACTAGCGGCAACATTTCTAGCTTTTATGAATCAAGATCAGAGACTGTTGGTAATCAAATTCATACTTACGCTAAGTTTTTTGCTCTCTTTTTCAAATGCTATAAGAGGATATTGGAATTCCTTTCAAATTGTCGAAATACCTGAAAAGGAAATATTCAATACTATTACTACCCAAGGTAGAATCTATGCCAGTTTTTGGGTCAAGGATTCTCATTCCAGGTTATCTTTAAACCTATATGACGTAGTATTAAAGATTTACGATAAAACAAAGAACATATCTACAGATAGATATGATGTTTATACAAGCAGTTTCGATTATGTGATTTCTGGTAACAAAGTTATAGATAGAAATGAACCTGACAGCAACCCATGGAATTTTATCAAACCATTGATTATTCTTTACAATTTGAAAAAGAGTTTTACCTTGATTACTAAAAAAGGAGAATTTTTATTCACCAAACATTCTGATAGGTTCATCATTTCAGAAGTTTATAACAGTTACGAGATATCTAAGGGATTTATAAAAATATTCCCTTCAGGTATTTACTTAGAGTTGAGAATTCATATTCCCAAGAATACAATTGAGGGATTCAAATATACTCTTAAGTCTACTTTAAAAGTAAATGTCAAACTTGAATAGAGAACTAAAAGGTAAACATAGTGTGGTAATAGTTGGGGAAGAATTTGTAGAGAAAAGGATAAAAAAAGAATTTTATTCTAACTTTCTTAGGGAAAAATTGGCTTTGCAAAGATTGAAAAAATATGATTTTGTACCAAAACTTATTAGCTATGACGAAAAAAATCTTTCGATCAAGATGGAGAAGGTTCAGGGTATAAACTTATTGACGATTATTAAACTTTACAAAAACAATAGGTTAGGCAAGGAATTAATTCTTTCTATCTTTAAAAACCTATTCAAGATCTGTTTTTTTTTGGATGTAGAGGGAGTATATAAAGATGAATGGAATAGACCATTTAAGCATATAATTATCACTGAGAAAAATATAAAGGTCATAGACTTTGATAGATCTTTGTTTAATACTTCTAGAAAAAATGTGTTGCAATTTTTATCTTTTGTTTTTGGATTTTGGAATTTTTTTGGTCAAAAGGGTAATTTTAGACATCTTTACGATTTCTGTGTTTTCTATGGGAATCAAATTGAGAGATACCAGAAATTTCGTTGATTTACTGAATTTGATTGATTTACCATATGAATCCTCTGTCTCTGTTTTCTTCCACATGGTGTAATTCTTCGGGATGGTCGGTAAGGGTTATTGCCATGTTTTTAGTTATATGCCCTTCCTCTATCAGGTTTCTCAGACTTTTTCCGAATGTTATCATTCCATCATACTCACCGTTCAGAATATATTCGTATATCTGTGACATTTGATTATCTCTTATTAGGCCTTTAATGGTTGGTGTAGATACCATTATTTCGACTACTGGCATTAGGTTTCCAGTTTTTATACTATTTACTAACTTTTGACAGATAATAGCGTTTAAAGAATTTATTAGTGCTTCTTTAACTATTTCTCTTTGTTCTTGTTTGAACATATCGATTATTCTATATATTGTTTTAACTGTTGAGTCGGCGTGGACGGTGGTTATTACCATATGTCCTGTTTCTGCTGCATTGGCTGCTATCCATGCGCTTTGGGAGTCTCTTAGCTCACCCAGAAATATTATGTCTGGATCTTGTCTTAAAGCGTCTCTCAATCCTCTCTCAAATGATACTGTATCTATACCTACCTCTCTCTGGGTAATAAATGATTTTTTATCTGTAAATACATATTCTATTGGGTCTTCTATTGTTACTATTCTTTTGGGATAGTGGGAATTGATGTACTGTATTATTGCTGCTGCTGTTGTTGTTTTTCCACTACCTGCTGTGCCGGATATGATTACTAGTCCTCTTTGCTTTTCTATTATTCTTATTATCAGGTCTGCAGGAAGGTTGAGAGCTTCGAAACTTTCAGGAGGAGTTAAAATTTTTCTGGCTGATATTCCTATAGAACCCTGAGTTTTGAACACGTTTATTCTGAATCTAACATTACCTATACTAATACTGTAGTCGAATGATCCTACGGTTTCTAGTTCTTTCAGATATTGGGGGTTAAAATTTTCTTTTAGAATCTGTAAGATATTTTCGTAGGAGATTGGTTCGTTACCGAAGAAGACTAATTGCTTGTTTATTCTGTAAGCTGGCCTGGAACCAGCTTTTATGTGAAGATCTGTAGCATTTACATCTTTATCGGTCATTACTTCTAACATCTTTATAAAATTATACACTTTTCAACCCTCCTTATATTATTTCATCTATGAAATCGGATAGACTACTTATCATATTACTTATTATTTTACCTTGGTAGATTTTAAGCATAGTTTTTACTCTCTTGACACTTTCTATAATTTCTGTTTGGAGAATGGTTTTTATAAATATATCAGATATTTGCATATCTAATTTATTTTTTTCTGCTTCTTCGCGGATGATAGATATAGCTTTTTGAAAGGAGAATCCTGGTCTATATGGTCTGTCTATTATCAGAGCATCGAAAGTATCTGCTATAGCTAAAATCCTGCTTTCTAATGGTATTTCTGAAGATCTATAACCATACGGATAACCTGTTCCATCCAATCTTTCGTGATGTAGCTCTGCTATATCTACTATCTCTTTTATAAACGTATATATTGGTTGTAGGATATTTTTTAGCTCTTTTACATGAAGTTTTATTATTTCAAACTCTTCTTTTGTTAATTTTCCTTTTTTCTGTAGTATCTCATCCGGAATTATTATTTTGCCTATGTCATGAATTATAGCGGCTTTATATATCCTATCTATATCGTTAATATCCAGGTTTAGCTGTTTGGAAATATTATAACTGATCAAAGCTACCCTATAAGAATGATCGAAAGTATATCTGTCTTTCTTCTCCAAAAGATCAACTATCAACGATATAAAAGTCAAAACTTGATTAGAGATATAAGTATTATCTTTGAATGACAGAAGGAAGATAGAGAGGATTATTCCTATTGATAATTTATGAGTAGCAAAAACATAAAAAATGCAAATAAAAAATATAGGGTTTAGTGTAATTTGGATTAGAAATTGTATGTATTTTTCTTCTTTGTTCATGAAAAATTTTCTTGCATACTGATTCATATTATTCATTTTTATGTTTTCGTAAAATCTCTGTAGGATTTTTTCAATGATAAGCCATAATCCTATAAATGTTAAGACAAACCAAAATATTCCATTTTGAGCCCAAAAAGGTATATATTCGAACAGAAAATATATCGGGAAAAACGATACAAACATGAAAACATATTCAAGGAAGTAATTGTTCATTTTCTGTTTTTCTATGTCTTTATTTATGATATTTAAATGAGAGAATTTTTCCTTATCTAATTCTTTTATTATTTCGCTATTATTGAATAAGTTTTTCATCAAAAATACAAGGATAGTACTTATGTTGCTTATAATTATGGTGTAAACTAAGCCGCTATGTAAACTATGAAATAGAAACAGTAACCTAAAAAAGTCTATTTTATAACTAATGTTTTGGTAGAAATATACATCTTTCCTTATTAATAGCGTAATGGTAAGTATGAATATGTCTATAAGATAGAACAAAAGATTCCCACTGAGCAAAAATGCTATTAAAAACATTGAAAATGCAAAAAGTAGGGATATGTAGATACTGCTATCTGAGATTATTTTATTAGAAATATTCATGTTAAGAGGTTTTCTATCTGTGAGTATAGAGAGTTTATGTCTTTGTCGTTTATGATTACTTTATCGGCTTTTTTAACTTTTTCTAGGGGATTTATTTGACTGTTCATTATTTTTTTTGCTAATTCTTCATCTATTCTATCTCTTTTCATTACTCTTTTTATGGATATGTGTGGAGGTGTAAAGACTACCCATATCTCATCGAATAAATATTCTAGTTTTTTTTCATATAGTAAAGGAACTATGTAGAAGGCATATTTTTTTTTATATTTATCTTTCAACTTTTTTTTAGCTTTTAGGATTTCATTGATTACCAATGGATGAATTAATTCCTCTAGTTTTTCCCTCTTTTCTGCATTTTCAAATATAATTGTCTTTATACACTTTTTTAGAAGCCTGTTTTTTTTTAAGCATTCAGGAAACAATGCTTTAATTTTCTCTTTTATGTCTTTGTATTTGGTCGAGGAATATATTTTTGATACAAATTCGTCTGAGTCAAATACGAAAAAATTTTTGCTTTCTAGGTATTTCCCTACTGTAGTTTTACCACTTCCGATATTTCCTGTTATTCCTATATGCCTTGTACTATCCATTTTGTAACTTTATTGCTTTATCGAGTAGAAATACGGGTATTTCATCTATTATGGGAAATAGCAAACTACACTTTGAGCATTTGTATCCGCTTATTTCCTTTCCTTTTATCATTCTTAGTAATTCATCTTCTGTTTCTGTATTGAAATAGTATTTTTCCACGAATTCTAGATCAGATTTACATTGTGGACAGCATAATATTTCCAGTAGCTCTATATATTTCTTATTCATAGAAGTTTCCTCCTGCTTATTATTTGGTTTTGTTGTCAAGTAGAGAATTCTACAGCTATTCTGTTTTATCCTACATAATGAAGGTAATTTTACAACGGTATAGAAAAACTAAAAAACGGAAAGGAGTGCTAGGATGTTAATAGCTGGTTCAATAATAGGGGGGAATGTTCTAAATATAGAAGAGATAATAAAGATTTCAGAGGAAGCTGGAGTTGATTGGTTGCACCTGGATATCATGGATGGAAATTTCGTACCTAACATAACCTTTGGGCTAGATTTTGTCAAAAAAATCAGACAAAAAACTTACCTACCTCTAGATATTCATCTCATGGTTATAGATCCCGAAAAGTATATCCAATTTTCTAACTATTGCAATATGATAAATTTTCACATAGAGACAACTTACTTTCCTCTAAGGATTATAGAGAATATCAGGAAAAACAATCCTGAGGTGAAGGTGGGAGTTGCAGTCAACCCCTCTACATCAATTTCTTTCCTTGAAAATATGGAGGGTTACATAGATAATATTCTTATAATGACGGTCGAACCAGGTTTCGCAGGACAAAAGTTTATACCTAACACTCTCAACAAAATAGAAAAAGCTAAAAAAATTATCGAAGGATGGGAAAAAAAACCTTTTATATCTGTCGATGGAGGAATTAATTCACAAAATTATAAATTAGTCTTGGAAAGGGGGGCTAACTACATAGTATGTGCTTCCTATCTCTATGAAGATTACTCTTCTATAAAACAAAAGGTATTAATGATGAAAAAACAACTATACAAATAAAGGGGGAATAATATGCCACGAAAAAAGCAAAAACAAAGTGGTGAAAACAAGCTAACGGATAGAAATAATTCAAAAAAACAAGAAAAAGAGAGGAACGAAGAAGATCTACTAGAAAGTATAGAAAATGAAGAACAGGCAATAGAAAAGACTGAAGAAGATGAGTTAAATATTGATAGTCTAACTGACTTCGAAGATCTTGATGAATTAGAAGAAGATTACTCTGAATTTGAAGATACAGAATTCTTTATGTCAGAGGATGATTTAATTATGTGCCCTGGTTGCGGAGAAGTCATAGAAGCAGAAAGATTGAAACTCCTTGAAGAATGTCCTAGCTGTGGTTTAAGTATCTCTGAATTTGATGAATTCGAAAAATATGACTCTATATATAAAGAAAGTGATGAAAATGAAGAATGGTAAAAAACAAAAGGTTCAAAGGGAAATACATAGAATTTTATAAGTGAGGTATGAACAACGAAACAACTATGATCCTATTAATAGCAGCTGGAATATCGATCTTCGGAATCACCATTTTTTTCATACTAAATAATTTTCTAAATAATCTAAATTCGAAGATAGATAGAATTTTGACCACCACAGATGAAATTAATCAAACTCTAAGAAAACTACAAGAAATAATTGAAGCAACAAAGCCAATCATCTATAATTTTCAAGAGGTAAGTAATAATTTGAAAAGGATTTCTAGTAATATCCAAGAAATTACAGCTGATGTAAATTTTATAACGAAGAAAGGAAGAAACTCGGTAGAAGCAATACAAAGATTAACTACTCATGGTTTTGAGAAGTTAATGGATACTTTCCGTAAATTCGTAAAATCCAAAGATAAGGAGGGATAGGAATGAGAAATGCAGGCGATATCATCGGAGCTTTCCTAATAGGGGTAGCTGTTGGAACAGTGATCGGAATACTATATGCCCCACAAAGTGGAGAAGAAACTAGAAGATTACTTTCTGAAAAAGGTAACAAAACCATAGAAGAAATCAACCAAAAAATCAATAACTTAAAAGAAGAATTCGATAAAATCAAGAGAGATGTATCGAAAATTACAGGGGATTTTATAGGTAAGTTTGCAGAAAAGTTCGAAAAGAAAAGTGAAAAAGAGACATACCAATAATTCCGCTGGGGGAGAAATAGCGGAATAAAAATCACCCCCTACCCCTTAAAGCCCATATGAACATAGGATTAAAAATGCAAACAATAGATGACATCTCGATAATCGAAATAGAAGGAGAGGTTGATACATACACCTCGTCTAAGATAAAACAGGATATCTTAAAAGTGGTCGATCAAACCCAAAAAATAGTCATCTCTATGGAAAAAGTCAAATTCATAGACAGCACGGGACTAGGAATACTTATAGGAGTACTAAAGAAAGTAAAAGAAAAAGAAGGAGAAATGATCATAGTTTCACCCAACTCATACATAAACCAAATCTTTGAAATAACCGGACTATTTAAAGTTTTCAAAATTGTAGAAACTATTCAGCAAGCAGTAGATCACATGAAAAAAAATCCAGAAATGTAATCTGAAAGGCTATGAGAATTAACTTAGAAGGAAAAAATTCTTTAATAACTGGTGCAAGTAGAGGAATAGGTAAGGCTATAGCCATAAAACTAGCACAAGCAGGATCAAACGTAGTAATAAACTATAAGTCTAGTGAAAAGGAAGCTCTGGAACTATGCCAAGAATTACGAACAAAGTACAATATAAAAGCGATTGCTGTCAAAGCAGATGTGTCAAATATAGATGAAGTAAAACAAATGAAGGAAGTATCTAACAAGGAGCTTGGACCAATAACTATTCTAGTTAATAATGCCGGAATAACTAACGATAAATTGCTCAGAAATATGGATATTGAAATATGGGATAATGTTATAAGGTCCAACCTGTACTCTGTATATAACACTTGTTATGTTTTTGTAGAGGATATGATAAATAGCAGGTGGGGTAGGATAATCAATATCTCTTCAATAGTTGGATTAATGGGGTCTACTGGACAGTCGAACTACGCCGCAGCAAAGTCCGGAATAATCGGGTTTACTAAATCCATAGCTAGAGAATTTGCAAAGAGAAACATAACAGCCAACGTCATCTGTCCAGGATATATAGAAACAGATATGACAGCAAAACTAGCTCCAAAGATAAAAGAGGCCATAATAAATAGTATTCCTCTTGGTAGACCAGGTCAGCCGGAAGAAGTAGCCAACCTAGTAACCTTTTTAGCCTCTGACTTTTCTTCTTACATAACTGGTGAAGTTATAAATATAAGTGGTGGACTTTACATGTAAGTGATCAATCTGATTGTTTTTAACCTATCTGTACTTTTGCTGTTGGCTACGGGAATAACTTTCGTAGGAATTGCCAATAACTTTGACTCTAAGTTTTACAAGCACTTAGCCCATACTTTAATAGGTCTAGTAGTATTTCTATCAGTTTCTTTAGGAATGATAAAAATAACCAGATTATATAAGTATTCTCCTTGGCTGTGGCTATTAACCGTTTTTATTCTTGTTCTTAACTTATTTATAGGCACTACTGTTAATGGATCAAAAAGTTGGATTTACATAGGTAATTTTTCTTTTCAACCTGCTGAATTAGCGAAAATATCTCTTTGTTTCCTGTTTGTCTGGATTATCTCGATACTACAGGACAGAAATATTTTTTTTATTTTTTCTATCATAATTACGGGCTTTACTATTTTACCTATATTTATACAGCCTGATCTTGGTTTTTCTGTTTTACTATTTTTCACGACTGTAATGATGGGATATATGTTGGGAACCAACGGGATTCTAATCTTGATAGTTTTGCTATCTACTTTTCTAGTAGCTATAGTAGTTATAAAACCCTATCAATTGGAGAGATTAATTACTTTTTTGGATCCGTATAGAGATCCGCTTGGTAGCGGCTGGCAGACGATTCAAAGTGTAAACTGTATAATAAACGGTGGAATATGGGGGCAAGGACTAGGAAATTCGATGATCTCAAAACTCGGCTTCCTTCCTGAAAAAGACACGGATTTTATATTTTCTCTTATTGTCGAACACGTTGGACTAATCGGTGCAATAATAATCATCGCCCTCTACATAGCCATAATTCTATCTATTCTCTGGACCTATGTAAATTCTGACAATATACAAAATAAAATCCTTTCTTCTTACATAATGTCGATAATGTTTATTCAGGTTTTTATCAATATTGGGATGAATACCATGTCTGCTCCTGTTACTGGTTTACCTCTACCTCTGATAAGTTATGGAGGAACAAATATAATCACTACACTTTTTCTACTTGGGATAGTAAATCAACTAAACATCCAAATAGCTAGATCCCAGAAAATAAAAAAATGGATTGAGTAATATGGGAACAGTATTTATATTGATTGCTATATTTTTGGTTTCGGTAGAGCCAATTATAGTCAAATCTGCATACAACTCTCAGAATATAAATCCCTTCTCTATAATACTATTTAAGAATCTTATCGGAGGATTGATTATTATTCCTTTGATAACCATTTTAGGAAATAAATTAAAAATTCTGAAATTGAGCCAAATATTCGATATTTCAAGGGCATCAGTTTTATTACTTTTTACCACTTCTATGATGATAATTTCATTGAAATTCATACCAGCTGTTGTTATGCTTACTATATTTACCTCTACTCCTGCTTTTGTAAGCTTAATAAATTCAATAAAGGGCAAAGAAAAAACCGATTGGATTTTTTGGATAGGTTTTTCAATGGCTTTCATAGGTATAACTCTTCTGCTAGATATATACTCCAAAAAATTTTCAATAGACTCTAATTTTTTCTTTGGAGTACTGTTTGCTTTTCTTGGGGTATTGTCTTCTAGCTTATACAGGACCAATCTTGACGATTTAACAAATAGATATACACCGATTGTAGTTTCTACCTATATATTCTTACTTAATTCGATTATAGTTGGGATTTGCTATATTTTTTTTAGTCGGTGGATAGAGATAGAATCGATTTCTATGATGATAGGTATTTATGGTGGTGTTGCTGGAGCACTAGCAAACGTATCTTTTTTGTACGCTCTCAGTATATTGGGATCTACAAAGGTCTCTATTCTCAATATGCTCCAACAACCTACCATAATTATTCTCTCCTCTATAATATTGAAAGAATATCTTAGCATTCAGCAAATTATTGGTATAGTACTCGTTTTGCTAGGGATTAATTTGGCAATAAAAAGAATTATCAAAGTCTAGCTATTTATTGGAATTTTTAGCAAGTTTTTTATTTTTTGATCCATGACTTCCCGCGGAAGTAGTTCTGCATAAAAATCATCTGTTATACATAAATTATTTCTATAGCTTTTCCTAAGATGTTGGATAAAGTCTTGTACTTTTTCTATGTCTTCTATTAAGGTAGTATTAGTATTTATAATTCCAGCGAAGAGATATTCAAAGTTGTTAAACATCGAAATATCAGAGATTTTTTTTAGTGGGTTTAGATAGAAGTTTATTGACATCCCACTTAAGTTAGTATTCTTCAATTTTGAAATGTTCTCTTGAATGTTGTCTATTCTATTCTTAAAAAATACAAAAAATCTAACTTTCGAATTTTTATCTATTTGGCTTAATCTTAGAGAAAAATTCACGATATACTGAACATCCTGAATTTCGGTATATTCTAAAAATGCAAAGTTTATGGATTTACTTGAAATTTGATGCCATTTTTCTATAATCTTCGTGGAAATTTCTGTTAACAATTCCATACTACCTTCAATCTCTAGATTTGAGTATTTGGTTAGTGTAAGTACTGAAGGTAAAGAAACTAGGTAATTGTAATTCTTCATTTTATCTATTCTAAGATATTCTATTAGAAACTTATCAAAATTTTCTTCATTTATCTTTACTGGTTTTGTTACTTCTAATTTTCTCCAGAATACGTTTGTCTCTTCAAACCTTACGAGTGTGTTTGCTTGAGAATTTTGAATAAATACAGAAAAAGGGCGTACTAGATCTTGATAATTAAATAGGCCTGTTGAATAGAAAGGAGTTCCTATTAATTCCTGAAAACTAAGAAATTCATCAAATTCCCTTTCCAATTCCTTTTGTAAATCTTTGTATTCTATTCTATTTCTGTCAAAATCTCTCGTTTTTTGAATTAGTCTTTCTGATCTTGGGTAGTTACCTGGTATTACTATCATGGTTTTCCTCCTTCCTAGTAAGATATAGGATAACTGTGTACTCTCCTTTCTCGGGAAGCATATCTTGGTTTATCTGATTTATCCTTGAAAAAATGATTTTTTGATTAATTTTTGTCAATTCATGTAGTATAAGGATAAAGTTGGAGGAAAATGCAGATTTTATCGTATTTATACTTTTTCTTATTCTGTGGCAGGATTCAAAAAAGACTATGCTTTTTACAAAATCCGGGACTTTTTGAATATGATCAATAAATTTATTTTTTTTATCCAAGAATCCCAAGAATATAAAGGGGGTATATGGTAAGGGACTTAAGGATAAGGCAGCACATAGGGCACTGGGACCAGGCAAAATTTCTACTTCTATGCCATTTGTTATACAATACTTAACTAAATTCACCGGCGGATCTTCTATATTTGGACTTCCAGCAGAACTCATAAAACCAACAATTTCATATCTACTTAAATAGGATATTACTTTTTCTCCTGACCTATACCATTCTGATTCATGATAAGTTATCATCCTCTTCTTTATATTATAGTAATTCAGTAATTTGATGGTTTTGCTTGGGTTTTCAACTAGTAATAAATCTACTTCTTTTATTTTCTCCAGAAAATTCAAGGTTATGTCTTTTAAGTTTCCTATCGGAGTATTAAATAAGATTAACTTTCTCAGAGATACCACCACCAATGATCCTTTGGGTATTTTGTTCTGTAATGATTCAAATTTATCATCCTTTTTATTTCGGGAAGCAATTGAACAAGCTTGTTATCGTATTCTTGCAAATTTTGAATAATCTTCTGGAATTCCTGGTATAAGTTGAAAGAAATATCGTCTTTGTTTTCATCTATAAATGCGATTATTTCTTGTATCTCGCTTCTGTATTGAAGAATTAGGGGGCAAGTGTATTTATCTATTTTTTGTTGGTTCATCAATCTGTTATATTGTGTTATGTATTCTTGGAGAAGTTCGAAAATTTCGAGGTATTTTTGCATAAAAATAAAGGGGTGTGGAAAACTAAATCCACACCCCGGATTTTTAGGTCTAGGGAATTTTCATTATTTTATTTGTGGGGGTTTAGGTTGACCAGCTTGCTGCGAGCTTGGTTGTTGTAACTGTGTTGAAGTTGTTGTCTGTGGTGTTTGCTGACTAGATAATCCTTTCAATATTTCTATGAGATCTACTCCGGTTATGTTTTTGAGGACTTCGGGAACGGTTGCAACTGTTCCGGCTATATCTCTAGTTAGGTTTGAAAAACCTGCTCCATTTCCTCCACCTATCATTATCACCTTATCCACTCTATTTAGAGGATTTGCTACTTTTTCTGCTATTTCTGGTAATTTTTCAATTATTATCTCTGCTATTGCTGCATTGTTGTACATTCGCCAGGCTTCTGCTTTTTTCATCATTGCTTTAGCTATTGCTACTCCTTGGGCTTCGGTGACTTCTGCTTCTGCTAGACCTTTAGCTTTTGCTGCTTCTGCTTCTGCTTGACCACTGAGTTTTATTTTTTCGGCCTCTGCTTGAGCTAAAGCTATTTGTCTCATCCTTTCTGCTTCTGCCAACTGCTCTATTTTATATCTTTCTGCTTCTGCTGGTTTTTTAACTGTTGCTTCTAATTCTTTTTCTTTTCTTTGTGCTTCTAGGTTTTGTAGTTCTATTTGTTTTTCTTTTTCAGTTATGAAGTAAGCCATATCTGCTTCTGCTCTTTTTGCTTCTGCTTTTCTTCTTTCTTCTGAAACTTTCATGTCTGCTTCTATTTGGGCTATTCTTTTTCTTTGATCTGCTTCTGCTTCTTTTTCTGCTGCTTGTGCTTCTGCTTCAGCTGCTGCTTTTCTTGCTGCTGCCATTTGTTCAGCTTCTTTTGCCTTGGCTTCGGCATCTTGTTGAGCAGTATATATTCTCTTTTCTTTTTCTGTTTCCGCTTGTCTTTTTGCTATTTCCAGAGATTGTTCTAATTCATAGTTTTTTGCTATTTTTTCTAGTTCTGCTTGTTTCATTCTTGCTTGGGTTTCCTGTTCTTTTATTTGAGGAGCAACCCTAAATTCTATAGCTTTCTCAGGATCACCTATATCTTTTATTGCAAACGTATCTAATATTAATCCCATTTTTGTAAAGTCATCTTTTATTGCTTCTTCAACTTTTTTAACTATCTCTTCTCTTTTGTGTAGTAATTCTTCTAGATTAACTGCGGCTATGACTTCTCTGGTTTTACCCTCCAATATTTCCCTTATGCTGGCTATTACTGTATCTGATTTTTGGCTTAGGAATCTTTCTCCAGCTTTTTCTAATTCGTTTAAGTTGAATTTAACTGCTGCTGTTGCGCTGACACTTACGGGGATTTTATCTGCAGTTAATATCTTTGCAGTAGTCACGTCTATAATCAAGCTGGTCAGAGCTAATTTTATTGAGCCTATTGGATCTAGAACATCTTTTATCGTAAAGGCATCTATTCTTAATCCTAGAATTCCAAGGTCTTTAGCTGCTGATTTATTTACCTCCTGGATGAAGGTATCTCTGTCATGAAGTAGTTGTTGTAATCTTGTTTTTGCTATGACTTCTCTTGTGTGACCTTCTAAGATTTCTTTTATATTCTTATCTATTTCTTGATCTGTTTTTCCGAGGAATCTTTCTGCTGCACTGAGTATATTAGCTTGATTAGATGAGTCTATCTTAACGGTTGCTACTGCTTCTACTGATAGGGGTACTTTATCTAAAGTTAGTATTTGTGGGCTTCTTATATCGATTATTCTTGCTTCTAGTGAAAGTTCTTGAGCGCTTTGTACTAGGGGGAATACTATTGTTCCTCCTCCTACTACTACTCTTCTCCCTCCAAGACCAGTGATTATTAAAGCTTTATTTGGTGGAACTTTTCTGTATAGAGTAACGGTAAAGTATGTAAGTACGAATATAACGAATATCCCTGCTATTATTGCTATTAGTACTAAAATATCCATTTTTCTTCACCTCTTTCTACTTTTGTAAAAAAATTCTGACTTTTTATCTATCTAACTTTTTACCAGTTCTGTTTCCCAGTTTGGAGGGCAGGCTTTACCGGGATTATCATAAACAAATTTGCAAGCTTTAAGAGTTCTTAGGATTTCCATCGTGTTCCTTCCGATCAAAAAATCATTTACACATATATGCATTACTATACCTTCTGGGTTAACAATAACGGTTCCTCTTCTTGTAAGTCCAGTGTTTTCATCATATGTTCCCATAGTGCTTGTTAGATTATGTGTGGCATCTGAGATCATAGGAAATTCGACGTTTTTTAGGGAATCTGTAGATTCTTTCCAAGCTTTCAGTGTATATACGGTGTCTGTACTTAATGACATCAATTCTGCTCCTAACTTTTTAAATTCATCATAGATTTTTGAAAGTTCTGACAATTCTTCTTGACAGACAGTGGTAAATGCAGCCGGATGTGATACTAGAACTAACCATTTTCCCTTGTATTCTTCTAGGTTAATCTCCTTTATTTCTCCGTTATGGTATACTTTTACTTTACAGTAAGGGAATTTTTGTCCTACTCTGAGCATATTTTATTTACCTCCTTCGTGATACTAACTCAAGATCGACAATATAATTCTTATACTATTTTATCTTATGACCTGCATTCAGTTCATTAATTTTTATTGATAAAAATCAATAAATTTTAGCTAAAGATTTGCTTTTCTGAATTTACTTTTCTAAGTTGGAAAAAGTCGGGCTATATTTTGAATCCGGAAGTCAATCTCCACCAGTTCCAATGGTAATAGTCATGTGACTGAATACTGGTGGAATGATTAAAAGGGGAAATGAAAGTATTTCTGTCTTCAAGGAGTTGTTGTAATCTTGTTTTTGCTATGAGTTATCTTATATGATTTTCTTTTTATATCCTTATCCATTTCTCTGTCTGTTTTTTCGAGAAATTTCTCTGCTGCACGAAGTATGTTGGCTTGATTAGATGAATCTATCTTAATGGTTGCCACTGCTTCTACTGACAAAGGTATTTTATCCAGCGTTAGTTCTTGGGAGATTGTTATATGAATTATTCTTTCTTCTAATGAGAATTCTTGAGCGCTTTGTACTAGAGGGAATACTATCGTTCCTTTATGTGCTACTGTTTTTCTTCTTCCAGGTCTAGTAATGATCAGTACTTTGTTTGGGGGGACTTTTCTGTAAGAGTATATGAGCACGAGTATAATAATTAGCCCCACGATTACTAATATAATATCCATTTCTTTCACCTCCTTGCTCCGATTTGGTGTTATAAGAACTTTGTCTTATTATTTTTATTATTTTTTATTAATTCTATACGTCGGGTGAGAAATTCAGAGAGTGAAGAAGCCTGCTGTAAAAAGCCTTCCATAGGGTTAGTATGAAACTTCTAACATTGTATGACGAAGTGCTTAGAAGCCTTCTACAATCTTACACAGCCAAAACCCAAAGCAGGAAGAAAGCTAAAAATCTCAGACCACCTTCAGAAAAGCAAGACAGAAAAGAATTTACTCAAGCCTCGAGAAACTTATACAGCGCTCACTATGTCAAGAGAGTGCAGTTTGAAGAGCTCTACTACGGTATGCTTTTGATGGTGTTGTGTGATAAGGCGAAGAGTGGTTGGTTTAGGAATTTGGTAGGGCTTGCTGAGGTGTACGGAGATAGAGGATACAAGGAAGACAAGTCCATAAGGCAGGTGGTAGAGGGTGTGATAAGCTGTGTGAAGAGTTTCAATGCTGTAAGTAGGTGGAGAAAGGGTATAGCTAAGATGCTATGGTTAATTTCTCACCCGACGTATTATTTTTATTTAATTTTTTTATTTAATTCTATACCGATTAATTGACAAACTTTATAGGGTGAATTGTCATAGTCTGGTTATTTTTTGTCTGTCTTGACATAATTGTTATACTTATCATTATTCCGATTTGAAAGACTTTTGTTTATATTATAATTATATTGATGAAAATCAATATTTTTTATAATTTTTTATAAAGGTTTTAATGGTTTGGGGGTAGAAGTGTTATAGAGGCTGGTGCCCATAGCGGTGGGGAAACACCCGGTCCCATTCCGAACCCGGAAGTTAAGCCCACCAGCGCCGATGGTACTAATGGGGAGACCCAGTGGGAGAGTAGGTCGGTGCCAGCCTTTCCCCTCCTGTTGTCCTATCCCCAAAATCCTTCCCACACTCTTTATTTTTCCCTTAGTTTTCTGAAGGAATAACTTACTTAAGGTTTAATTCTAAATCCAAATGGATAGAAGATTTACGAAGATATTTGCAATAGTTATAGTTGTATTAAAACTATACTTTATTTTCCACTTGTTTTATCCTTTAGTCAAGAATGAGAGAATCCCTATAAAGCTGGGATTGGATCTTAGATATGGTATCCATATAATGCTAGAAATGTATGATCCTTCAAAGAAGATACTAACGGATACTGAAATGAGGCAGATAATAGGTATATTGGAGAAAAGGCTAAATCCAACAGGTACATATGAAATAGTTATTCAGCAAGCTGGAAACAATAGAGTAATCATAGAAATACCTGAAATAACAGATACTGCAGAGGCACTAGAAAGAGTAACAAAGGTAGGAAAACTAGAGTTCAAAGTAGATGAATATGACCCCAATACCGGTATATTGAAGAAGAAAACGGTTCTTACAGGAGATAGAATAATAAGGGCAACCGTTGAGTATGACCCCAATACCCATTATCCGCATGTGGCTTTCACCTTGGACGCAGAAGGAGCAAAAATATTTGAACAGGTCACCAGAGATTACCTTCAAAAACCAATATACATATATTTTGACAACAAAGAAATTTCTGCACCTATTGTACAATCTGTTATTGCGGGAGGAAGTGGAATAATAACACTGGGAGCAAAAGATAAAGAAGAAGCTCTAAAAGAAGCAAGGGAATTAGCAATATATCTTAACGCTGGTAAATTGGATTATCCTCCTAAAGTTCTGGAAGCATATACCATAGGTCCAACTTTGGGAGAGAAACATTTGAAAAAAAGTTTAGAAGCTGGTTTTATTGCCTTAGTAACTGTAGGAATATTTATGATATTTTTCTATCGGATTCCCGGGCTAGTTGCTGTTTTCGCACTGATATTCTATGGGCTCCTTTTTGTCTGGATAATCTCTATAAGTAATACAGTTCTTACTTTGGGTTCTATTGCTGGGATTATTCTTTCTATAGGTATGGCTGTTGACGCTAATATATTGATTTTCGAAAGATTTAAAGAAGAGTTAAGATCAGGAAAACCCACAAATACCTCTCTGGATCTAGCTTTTGCTAGATCTTTTGATACCATTCTTGATAGTCATCTTACGACTATTCTTGCTGCTTTGGTATTGATAATTTTTGGAACTCCCACTATTCAGGGTTTTGCTTTTGCCTTACTTTGGGGAAACGTAGTTAGTTTCTTTACTGCTATTTATGTAACAAAAACCATTATCTATCTCTTGTTTTATATTAACCCAAAGATTGTTGAATTGAAGTAGGATGAGGGAATTAACTTTTAGGTCTGTTTTATTAGGGATAATTTTAGGTATTGTTTTAAGTTCTGCTAATGCTTATTTGGGTTTGAAAGCTGGTATGACTGTTGCGGCAGCTATACCTGCAGCGGTAATATCCATGCTTATACTGACCAAGTTGCTTAGGAATGGAACTATATTAGAAAATAACATGGTTCAAACTATGGCCTCTGTCGCTCAAGCAGTAGCTGCAGGAGTCATATTTACCATTCCTTCATTCTTCATACTTTACTACACTGGTGTAATATCCTTTATGCCTTCATACTGGTTGATCTTTATTCTGACTTTTATTGGTAGCTTATGGGGAGTAGTATTTATGATAATATTTAGAAAACCACATATCGTTGATGAACATGATGTGTTACCCTATCCTGAAGGTACTGCTTGTGCAGAAGTTCTAAAGACTGGGCAAAAAGCTACTGAGAATGCAAAGTTCTTGCTATGGGGGTTCACTATAGCAGCTATTCTAAAAGTGTTCCAAAGTATAAAAGTAAAAATTGGGGACAAGGTATATAAAATGCTTGAGGAAATTTTTTATTTCTCTGCTAATTTAAAAAATTTGCCTATTGCTCTTCAGAAGTTTACTTTATCTGTGGAGCTACTACCTGCTCTGTTTGGTGTTGGAATGATTGTGGGAGCTAGAATAGGGATCATGGTAGCCAGTGGGGCTCTCCTAGCTTGGTGGGTAATTATTCCGATAATTGGGATTTTTCAACCTGAAATGTCTGCTCAGCAAATATACAAGGGATATGTAAGATATATAGGTATCGGAGTTATAGTCACTGGTGCTTTATTTTCTTTTTTTCAGTTTTTTCCAGTTATACTGAGGGTAATTAAGGGGCATTTGGTAACTGTTGAGTATAGAAAAGATCCTCATCAAGGATTATGGTATGATAATCCAAATTATACTAAAGATATGCCGTACCCGATTGCTTTGACTTTAGTTTTTATTGGATCGATAATATTTTTCTTTATTAATCCTGTAGAAAGTTTACTTGGGAAATTGTTATCTTTTTTGGTTCTTTTGATTTTTACTATTTTGTTTACTGCTGTTTCATCGTATATTGTGGGAATGGTGGGGTCAAGTAATCAACCTGTCAGTGCTATGACAATATCTACTTTGCTAGCTGTTGCTCTTACGCTTAAGTTTATAGGTATGTATGGAGAAAAGGGAATAATAGCTGTTTTGGTTATCTCTGTTGTTGCCTGTATTTCTTTAGCGATAGCTGGGGATATGTCACAGGATTTGAAAACTGGTTTCCTAGTAAAAGCCACACCATATAATCAACAGATAGTTGGAATAATCTCGGCTATTACTTCTAGTTTTTTCCTAAGTTATTTGATTTTTGTTCTAAATGACGTTTATGGTTTTGTAGGAAATAATCCATTACCTGCTCCTCAGGCTAACTTAATAGCTACTCTTGCTCAGAGTATATTCCAAGGTGATGTAAAATGGAATGAGATATTTGTAGGGATGTTTCTTGGACTGATTGCAAGATTGCTTGGATTTTCTATTCTTGCATTTGGTGTTGGTGTATATTTACCACTTGGACTATCTATACCCATACTCTTGGGGGGGTGGTTTTCTAATTTATTGAAAGATAATGAGGAGAAAAAAGTTTTGATTGGTTCTGGATTAATAGCTGGAGACACGATAGTTGGAATAGTCTTTGTTTTCTTGATAGCTACTAATATCATTCCTGCTGCAAGCGATAAGGATATTCCTATTTTTGGTGGTTTTTCTTCTTTCTTATCACTTATTGTTTTCATTTTGATGATATTTGTCGTTTATGGTATTATTAGAAGCAATAAAGGTGCTAGCTAATGATCCTAAGGTTAGCCGTTGTTGTTTTGGGAATTTTTTATTTTGTAGTTAGATTTCTATTCGTGGATAAGTCTACTCCGAGATATTTTGTTGTCGATTATTTTGAAGCAATAGATTTTATATCTTCTTATGTTTACTATCCTGAAGAATATTTTAGAAAGGAGATTTTGCCATATTTCAGCGCTGTATCTATAAGGTTGAAAAGCTTGAATGAGCTTAAAAATGAGGGATTGGTTGATTTAGCTACTTCAGAATCTGTAAAAGTAGAACCCAAATTTTGGCTTTTGCCTCTAGGAAACATGCTTCTTGAAACAGGATACAGTTTTATCTATTCTTCTTCTCAAGAAAAGCTAAAGAAAGTAGAAGAAGTTATAAAATATCTAGGATTAGAGTATAAAAGAATTGGTAATGTTCTTGCAGTCAAAGCGAATGGATCTTATTTATTCAATATCCAAGTATTTTACCTAGATGATTTTCAGACTGAAAAAAAGATTCTTTGGAAAGTAAGTTCATACGTATATGATCTCGAATACCTTAAGGTTTATTGTAAGAAGGGAGATTTTGTTGTTTTTACAGGTCCTTTTGTTGCTGGTTACCCAGACAAACTAGACAAGGTGAAAAATTTCTTGAAAGAAAACGGACTAATATTTGCTACACCTGAATTTTACGATTCCAAAAACATTCAGTTTGGAGCTGTTGAACTTGTTCAACATGGAGGAATAAAAATTTTTAGCACTATTGTCCTAAGAAATAAACCGTTAAACCAAATATTAAACTCAGTAGATTTGGCAGTAAATGAAAGAAATTGTAAGGCAGTAATGTTTAGATTTTTTGATAAATACTCTCTACAGCAGAATATGAATATAATCAAACAGATAGAGAATAAATTCTTCAGGTATATAAACCCTTTGGAATTTGAAACGGAGGTTAATCTAAACATTAGATTTTTAATAGATTTTCTATCGGTTATAAACCTTATACTGATTGGGATTTTAGTTATTGTTTCGTATAGTTATTATTATGATCTAGTTTCTAATAATGGTTATCCTGTTAGTGGTTCTGTATTTGCTATTTTAGGGATTGGTAACAGCTTGGGGATTATATTAGGGAAAGTATTTAAGGTGGATACTATTTTTAGTTTATCGTTAGTTGTAGGTGTTTCTTTTATTCTTGTAACTATGTTTTTCAAGGTTTTTGAGTATCGGAGGAATATGTATGTTAGGTATATGGAGATCATAATTTATACGCTGAGTATAGGTTTGGTCATAAACTCCCTATTTTTTGAGAATACCTATATTCTTGGGATAGAAAAGGTTAGATTTGTGAAGTTATTGCTTATTTTACCTGTGGTTTTATCTTGTTTTGTTGTGTTTAGTTATAACCAGATTATCTTATTTTTCTATAGGAGGATGCGTGTACTAGATTTTTCTTTGATTTTCATAGTTTTAGTAGGAGTTTTATTTTATTTATTAAGGAGTGGAAATACTGATTTGCTTTTGCCGTTTGAGGATAAAGCGAGAAATATTTTGGATAAGTTTTTGATAGCAAGACCGAGATTCAAGGAATTTTTGATAGGAGACCCTGCTATTCTCGCCTCTTCATACTCTAAGTATTTCATTCCTCTTTCTTTTCTGGGGTTATCTAGTATTGTAAATAGCTTTATGCATATTCACACTCCTATTTTTTATAGTTTTTTGAGAACTTTTTGGGGTGCAGTGTTAGGAATAATGATATTTCTCCTGATAGTAAAAATCATGAAGGTAAATTTGGAAAGAAGAAGTAAAATAGAAAAAGGGGGTATGGTGAAAGAATAAAGTGCCTAACAGGGGCCTAAAAAATACCTGTTGCGCTGTAGAGTGCTAAGGAGGAACTGGGTGAAAAAGTTATTCGTAGGTAACCTAAGTTATCAATTAACAGAAGATGAACTTAGACAAACTTTCCAAGGCTATGGTAATATAAAGGAAGTAAAGCTTGTACAGAACAAGGGCTTTGGTTTTGTTGAATTTGACTCTTCCGAATCTGCTCAAAAAGCTCTCGAAGAACTTAACGGCAGAGAGTTAAAGGGCAGAAAAATGAGGGTTGAATTTGCGAAGCCCAGAGAAAATGGACAAAATAGAAAAAAGAATTTCAGACAATACTCGGGCTCCAGTAGTGGTAGATCTGGGAAGATCGGGTTAAACCGAAGAAAGGGAAACTAGATAATTAAGTAGGACCGTACCCCCTTGGGGAAGTGGCGGAATCGGTAGACGCGTTGGCCTCAGGAGCCAATGGGATAACCTCCCGTGTGGGTTCAAGTCCCACCTTCCCCACCACTAACCTTGAAAAAAATAGTATCTTCAACAACCCAAAAACTCGTCGACTTCATAGCTGATACCCTAAAAATTTCTAAAAACAAAGCAAAAGAAATAGTAGATCAGAAACGTGTGTTTGTGAATAATAAGCCGGTCTGGATAGCTTCACACATTCTAAAACCATCAGACGTCATCGAAATCGCTCCACCAAAAGAAAAATATGGCCAATACCAGATAGTCTATGAAGATGAGAACTTTATAGTTATCGACAAGGGTCCAGGTTTGATCGTTACAGACTCAAATAATAGCCTAGAAAATATCTTAAGATCAAAATATGGACCCAATATCAAAGCAGTACACCGGATAGATAAGGACACTACAGGTTTGGTGATATTCGCAAAAAGTATGGATATATTTAACCAAATGAAAGAAAAATGGGAAAGTGTTGAAAAAACTTATTTTTGCATATCACTAAACGAAGCTGGATTCAAAGTAAAAGAGATAAGCTATCCGATTGGTAACAAACCTGCTCTTTCAACAGTTATTCTGGTTTCCAAAAATAATGGATTATCCTTGTTTAAGGTCAGAACTTTTACAGGTAGAAAACATCAGATAAGAATACACTTAAGCAAAATAGGATTTCCTATTTTGGGAGATTATGTCTATGGCCCAAAACGAAATAATTTTAGAGTAAGTAGACAAATGTTGCATGCATACAAAATTCATTTTTCTTTTCAAAGTAAAAGCTTAACCCTAGTTTCTCCTCTTCCAGAAGATATGAAAAGATTAATAAAAGAGTATGGGTTATAAATTTTCATATCCTAGGCATGTAAAAAGAGCAATAGACTTAATATCGTTCATTGGTAACAAACTGAATTTGATTGTCTGGGTATGTGATTCCAGAGAACCATACCTTACATCAAGGTATCTATCAGATTTCATAGAAAGGGTAAAATATAGAGGAAAGCTCACCATTTTTGTCAACAAAATGGACCTAGTTGATGATTTCGATTACAGGGGTTTCAGAAAATACCTAAGGGATACCATAAAAAAAGAATTTGCTGTGTTGTATGGATCATACAAGAATTGTAAGCAGTTATATAACCACTTGGAAGAATTAGCCGAAAAAGAGTTATTCGTAAATTGCTTATTTGTTGGTCTACCTAATGTTGGGAAATCAAGCGTTATAAATTGTTTAGTTAACAGAAAGAAGACGGAGGTTTCTTCTTTGCCAGGAACCACGAGAAATATAAAGTGGATAGCTCTAAAATATAACATCAAAATTCTAGATTCTCCTGGTGTAGTATTACCTACTGAATTGAATCAAGAAGAATTAAAAAAACTGCTAGAATTGAATATAATAAACCACTCTTTTATTAGCCTACCTGGTAATAAGTTTAGAATATAGAAGGATAGAGAGTTGATTTTGTAGAATTTGTAGAAGGGGAAAGGAGAGATTAAAAATGGAACTTTTGCTAGCCCGCATACACTTTGCGATGGCTGCTACTTTCCATTTCATATTCCCTCCAGTAACAATAGGACTATCACTTCTTATCCTCATATTTCAAACTCTCTACCTACTCAAGGGAAAGGAGGTATACAACGAAATATCAAAGCTACTTGTTAAGATACTAGCCATCATTTTTGTAGTAGGTGTTATAACAGGTTTCACGCTTTCGTTTGCTTTCGGAATGTACTGGGCAAAATTTTCAAAAATAGCCGCTGATCTAATAGGAATCACAATCACAGCAGAGGGAGTATTTGCATTCTTCCTGGAAGGAGTCTTTCTCGGATTATTACTTTTTGGACAAAATAGAATTCCAAAAACAATGTATTGGTTCTCTTCTCTGATGGTATTCCTTGGTACTCATTTATCTGCGTTCTTTATCCTTGCTACTAACAGTTGGATGCAAACACCAGCAGGACATGAGATAATAAGAAACGCAGCAGGGCAAATAGATAAGATCATAATAGTTAACTGGTTCGAAGCAATTTTCAATCCTTCTACCATTGCAAGAATGCTTCATACCACTATCGCTTGTTGGATAACCGCTTCCCTTATTACCTCAGCAATTGGAGCATATTATCTTCTTTCCAGAAAGAATATAGATCTCGGACTGATGATTTTTAGAGTATCATTCATAGTCTTTGCTTTGTCTGCTTTTTCGCAATTTTTAACGGGACATATGCAAGCTATGGTAGCTTACAAATACCAACCTGCAAAGGTTGCAGCTTTTGAAGCAATCTGGGATACTCAGCGAGGCCCAAATATACCTATGTCTATCATAGCTATCATCGATGAAAAAAATCAAAGAAACATTATAAATATAGAGGTACCTTTCCTAAATTCTCTTCTGTACGGAATCGAATTCTTTCCACCCCACTTTGATCTGAACATAGAAATTAAAGGAATAAAAGAATTTGTAAAGAAACTCGAAGATGGAACAGTAGTGAAAGAACATCCTCCGGTTGCAATAACTTACTATACGTTTAGAATAATGATCTTCTTAGGAACATTCTTTGCAATTCTTGCTTTAATAGGTTTATATATGCTATACAAGAATAAACTTGATAACGTAAAATTCTTGAAACTAGTTTTATACTCCTGGCCATTACCGTTTATTTCTAATACTGCAGGATGGTACACAGCAGAAATAGGAAGACAACCATACATAATCTACGGAGTATTGAAAACAAAAGACGCAATTACACCATCTCTAAATACTTCTAATGTACTGCTTACCATAATTGTATTACTTGCTCTCTATCTATTCTTAACTTATATTGCTTACCAACTGATTACAAAGATTATAAAGGAACACGGTAATGAAACTGAAAAAGCTGAAATTCTATCTTCTGAACCAGTGAAGGAGGTATAATAAAATGGAAAACTACTTAACACAACATATACTTTATATAGTTATAGGAGTTGCTTTTTTTGCCTATACTTTTTTGTATGGACCGATATTGGGGAGCGGATCAGTTTTCCCGGTTATAGCTAAAAACGATACTGAAAGAAAAGCAATTTTGCACTCGGTAGCTCCATTTTGGGACGGGGCAGGAGTTTGGTTGATTGCGGCAGCAGTCGTGATGTGGGGGGCTTTCCCCCAATCTTATGCCACTCTCTTTGGGGGATTTTTCCTGGCCCTGTTTATCGTCCTGTTTTTCTTACTAATTTCAATCGCATCTATCGAGCTTTATCTAAAGGATGAAAAGAGAAAAGAGATGTGGAAAAATGCTTACTTTATAGGAAATCTAATACCTTCTTTACTTTTCGGTGTTGCTCTTGGAAATGTCATCATGGGCATACCTTTGAACGAGGACTTATGGTATACAGGAAATTTCTTCACTCTACTCAGACCGTATGCTTTACTTGTTGGCTTGCTTGGTTTAAGCTTGTTAATAACCCATGCAATGTCATACGTTTTACTGAAAGTTTCTGGTGATGTCGTTGAAAGAGCAAAAAATGTACAAAAAATTTCTAATTCCTCTTTCTTGTTACTTTTTGTAATCTTTGTATTCTGGACTCACCATATGTTTAAGGATCTGTCTATTTGGTATTGGGTAGTTGCTGGTATCATTGTTCTACTTTCTGTAGCTATCTTCTTTGTAAAGGAAAATCACTTTTGGATTTCTACTGCTATGCTACTTTTTTCATGGGCTCTTGTTGGCTTGATTCAATACCCTCATATTATTAGAGGATTAGGTGAATATAGCATAACTTTATTCAATAACTCATCCTCTGCCTTAACTCAATATGCAATGATTATCATCCTTGTAATAGGTCTACCGTTTGTTATAGCATACACCTACTACAGCTACTTCGTGTTTCGCGGTAAGTTTTCTGGTAAGGAACAAATGTACTAATGAAAGTTGAAGAAATACAAAAAATAGAGGAAAACATATACAAGGTATATAAAGAAGGAATCTCAAGGATACCAGCATTAGTATTTGCTGATGAACAAATAATAGAGTCAGTCATTTCTGATCAATCTTTCACTCAGATAGTCAACGTTACCTCTCTGCAGGGAGTTGAATATGTTTTCATTATGCCAGATGTGCATTGGGGATATGGTTTCCCGATAGGTGCGGTAGCTTGTACAAACTACCATGAGGGTGGTATAATATCTCCCGGTGGAATAGGATTTGATATAAATTGTGGTGTAAGATTACTTAGAACTAATCTAACTTCCAAGGATCTAACGGAAAATTTAAAAGAAAAATTACTTGATAAACTTTTTGAATACGTGCCATCAGGAGTTGCTGCTGAAGGAGATATAAGATTATCTAAGTCAGAATTCAAAAAAATCGTCGAGAAAGGATTAAACTGGGCTGTTGAAAACGATATGGCTTCAGAACATGAAATTGAACTTGTCGAAGATAGGGGAGTAAAAGATAACGTAGATATACAAAATGTAAGTACTGAAGCTATAGACAGAGGTAGAACTCAACTGGGAACATTAGGATCAGGTAATCATTTCCTAGAGATCCAAGTTGTTGATAAAATATATGAAGAGAAAGTAGCCAGTGTTTTGGGATTATATGAAAACCAGATTGTTGTGATGATCCACTGTGGATCTCGAGGATTTGGACATCAAATAGCATCAGATTATATAAATCTCATGCTTAAAAGTATGGATAAATACGGTATAAAAGTTTCGGATAAACAGCTAGCCTGTGTTCCGGCTATAAGTTCGGAAGGACAGAGATATATAACTGCCATGAATGCTGCAGCAAATTTCGCTCATCTAAACAGGCAAATAATAACCCACAAAGTTAGAAAAGCCTTTAAACAAGTTTTAGGAAGTAAAATATCTGTGGAGTTAGTATATGATATAAGTCATAACATGGCCACTATAGAAGATTATAGTATAAACGGTAAGAAGACAAGATTGGTGATGCATAGAAAGGGTGCCACGAGAGCTTTACCTCCATACCATAAGTCACTACCCGATGTATACAAACCGATTGGTCAACCAGTTTTCATACCAGGTGATATGGGAAGATATTCTTTCGTCCTAGTTGGAACACAGAGGGCATATGAATTAACCTGCGGACATACTTGCCACGGAGCTGGAAGAGTAAAAAGTAGGAATCAGATGAAAAAGGAAGTAGATTATAACAAGCTACTAGAATTCCTTAGGAACAAAGGAATTTCCATCAGAGCCTCTAGTAAAGCTACTGTGGTTGAAGAAGCGCCAGAGGCATATAAAGACGCTTCTTCTGTAGTTGATATAGTCCACAAGGTTGGTATTTCACTTATTGTTGCAAGATTAAAACCAATAGGTGTAGTAAAAGGATAAGAAAGGACAAAAGGAGGATAAAGATGGATTATGTATGGAAAATTTCTGGAGAACAAGGAGAAGGTATAGACTCTACAGGACACATATTCTCTTTTAACGTATTCAAAAACGGTTTTGAATTAGCTACATATAGAAAATACTCTTCAAGAATAAAGGGAGGGAATACAACCTTTGAAGTAAGATTTTCAAATAAACCAGTTTTTGCGAGAATGAAAAAAGTGGATGTGCTAGTAGCTCTTGATAGCAAAGCCATAGTTGTTTCAAGGGAACAGATAAAACCTAACACGTTCGTAATAGTTGACCCTGAATCGAATGTTCAAGATCTTGACCAAACCGAGTGTATAAAATTGTATATCCCTTTATCTAAAATAGCGAAGGAATTAACGGGTACTACTCTTTCTAAGAACATGGTTGCCCTTGGAGCTTCTATAGCCCTCTTCGAAAACATGGAATATTCTTATGTCATGAAACAGATAGAAAGAAGGTTCTCTAAGAAATCTCAGGAAGTGGTTGAAAAAAATAAGCAATGTTTCTATGAGGGGTATAGGATTGCAAAGAGTTTCTTGGAATCTAATTCATTATCTGCTTTAAAGTTAGAGAAGAGATCTGGTAGGGACGGAGTAAAAAGAATGTTAATGAGTGGTAACGAGGCTTTATCGTTGGGAGCTCTTGCAGCTGGGTGCAAATATTTTGCCGGCTACCCAATAACTCCAGCAAGTAGTATTCTGGAATTTATGATAAGGAACATAGGTAGCTTTGGAGGTGTTGCAGTTCAGACTGAAGATGAAATTTCTGCGATAAACTCTTGTATCGGTGCTTCATTAGCTGGAGTGAGAGCTATGACCGCTACCTCGGGACCAGGTTTTTCTCTTATGACAGAAGCAATAGGATATGCTTATATGACAGAGACACCTATAGTGATAGCAAATATCCAAAGAGGAGGACCTTCTACGGGATTACCCACTAAAACTGAAGACGGAGATATATTTATGGCTGTTTTTGCAGGACATGGAGATGTAGAAAAAATAGTCATTTTCCCGACCAATCCCTTTGAAATGTTCATGTACACTTTTGAGGCATTTAACTTAGCGGAAAAGTATCAGCTTCCTGTTATAATCCTTTCTGATCTGAATCTCGGCGAGAACATGTATACTACCATGTCTATCTCTGATACAATGATTGATTATCTTGAAATCAATAGGGGGAAATACATTGACTCTGAGGTGGATACGAAGATAAATAGATATGAAATTACAGAGGATGGTATAAGTTATAGAATAGTTCCTTCTGTCAAGGGTCTCCAATTCCAAACTTCAGGAAATGAACACGATGAAAAAGGTTTCATAACAGAAAACGCTCAGACCAGAAAATCTATGGTAGAGAAAAGGATGAGAAAACTCTCTAATTTTCAGCAATATTTCTTTGGATTTGAAGATATTGGATATAATCCCAGAACATGTATTGTAGCTTACGGAATAAACTACCACTGTGTAAGAGAAGTATGTATGGAACTATTCAATAGAGAAAAGTATAGTTTTAGAATTATAAAACCTATAGTATTTTATCCTTTTCCAATAGACCAGATTGAAAAGTTGGTATCTAACATGGATAATTTGATATTTGTTGAGCAGAATTATCATGGTCAATTTAGAAGGTTATACTATATGTTTGGCGGTAAGAAAGATAGTCTGCTTATTAATAAATACGATGGTGAACCTTTCTTTTTTGAAGAGCTATACGATAAAATAAAACAATTGGTTAACGAGTATTCCGAAGTTTAGTTTTAAGTATAATTAGTATTTTTATGAAGATCTATTTTTTATCTATCTTTCCCGATGTAGTTTTTTCTATTTCTCGAGGTATTTCGATGATAAAGAGAGCTTTGAAGAAAGGATTGATTTCATTGGAAGTTGTTAACATAAGAGATTTTGCTAAGGGAAAACAGAAACAGGTAGATGATTACGTATTTGGATTAGGTAAAGGGATGATGTTAAGACTGGATGTAGTATTAAGAGCTTTAAATTTCGCTAGAAATAATTTAAACAATCCGTATGTTATATTGGCTTCTCCTCGTGGACAGGTTTTAAATAAACATATGATCTGTGATCTAGCAAAGATGGATGAATTTATTTTCATTTGTCCTAATTATGAGGGAATAGACGATAGAATTCTTGGATTCATAAATGAGGAAATATCGATTGGTAATTATGTAATTAGTTCTGGAGAGTTAGCTTCTTTTGTAATCCTCGAATCGATTATTAGATTCAAATTTTCAAATGGATCTCTGATACAAAGGGAAAATCTTTTTGATGATAGTTTTAATTATATGGGAATGGATTTTTTGTTAGAGCCTTTACAATATACTCGTCCACGAGAAGTAGAAATAAATAATAGGTTGATTAAAGTAGATAGTTTGCTTTATTCAGGGGATCATGAGAAAATAAAAAATTTCTTACTTAGAGAAGCTATTAGTATGACAATATATAAGAAGCCTGATTTATTTAAGTTTTTTCTTAATAAGTATTCTGAAAAGATAGATAAGAGGGTATTGTATGATGCTGTGATGGATTCGATAATACCGTCATGATATTTTTTTTAGTAGGTGCTAGATTTGCCTTGGAAATTCCCACAGAAAATATTCCAGAATTCAATCCTAATAAAATCTATGTTATAAAATTTAAAAATATTTATTTTCTTGGATTTTTTATGAAAACTAAAAAAAACCTGGAAAGAAAGTTAATAAATGTGAGAAAAATTAATTTTATTGATTTTTTGATAATACCGAATTGGCAACTTATTCTATCAGATTTTGAGAGCTTGATTAACAGTTTGCCTAATGAAAAAAAAAGTGTTTTTAGGTATATGTACTTGGGACTAGAAAAGATTGCACTTACTCTTGTAAAATATGAGGACATACTTAAAATATACGTTAACGGCATCATTGAGAATTATTCTTTTAACAAAAAGATTCAGATAGAATCAGTAGAACATAACTACCTTGATAAACGGACTTGCTTTTCCATAAAAGCTTCAAAAAATATGCTTAAATCTGATAACTTAAAGAAAATTATAAGGTATTTCCAGAAAAAATTAGGAAAGAGAATCAAGTATGAAATTGGATATCGTTTTGAGTTTTCGGAAAATGTTTTTACCCAAGAGGTGTGTAAAAATAGTTATAAGATTTTTGATTTTATTCATAAAAAACAAAAGCTAACTGATAATACAAGTACTTTGGTTTTAGTTCATGATTTGGAAAAGATTATATCACGGAATGGAAGTTTGCAGTACGATGGAAACGTATGGATAAATAATCTTGTTGCAAATAATCAAAGAAGGAATTATATTTTTCCGCTATGGGGCATAATTTTATCGGCATTTTTTGAAAATGTGGTTTTAGATTATTTCCCCGGTTTTTCTATGTTCTATAATTTCTTACATGAAACAAAATCTAACGTGATTTTCCATTCTTTTCTTCCAGTCTATGGTAATTATAAAAATTATTTACTTGCGAATAAACACGTGTACTTGCAAGATTTTGAAAAAATAAGACAGAAATTAGTTTTTGAAAATTTCTCATTGAAGGATTTGAAGAATTATTTGGCTACCATAGTCAATGATGCGGAAGTAGTATTTTATTCTTTTTATGATGCATTTTACAAATTTTACTGTGGGTATTGTGGTAATATTCCTTTTTGTGAAATGTGTAAAAGTAAACTAACTGTTTCTAGACAAAATCTAGATGATATAAACAAAATTAAACTAGTATGTAAGAAGTGTAAGGTGAAATATGATACCTTTAATTGTCAATACTGTGGGAAATACCTTTGGAAACTATGGAAGAGGAAATACAAAGAAGAGATGAGCAACTATAACACGATATTCATTAATTTTTTGCCTTCTGATTTTTCCTCTTACTTGAAAGGTAAAGATTATATCGTTGTATTAGATTATTTTTCTTTGTATAAACCATTTGTTTTAAAAGAGCTCAATATATGGTATTTATTGTTCAAGATAATTAACGAATTGAATGTAAAAAATATATTTTTTGTTAACGCTGAAGAATTTAATGTTTTTGAGTATTTTCATAATTTTGTGTATTCTGATAGAAAGGATGTGATTATTGATAGATTGGTTGATTTGATAGAGATGGAGAGAAAGATCATGTCTTTATCATGGATGTAGTTTGTATGATTTGTTCTATGTTAGGGTTTATAATTTTTTGTTTGAATATTTTGTCATGGATGTTCAGGAAGTAATGGAATTCGGTATGATTTTCTTTTTTTTGGCAGCAGGCACCAAGAGGGAAGGAACATCCGAGGTTAAGTAATCCCATGAAGTACCTTTCTAGGTTTGTTTCTTCTCTGTATGTTGGGTTGTCGAGTTTTCGCATTAGTTCTGTTAAGAAACTTTGTTTACGTGTTTGTATTGCTATTGCTCCTTGGCCTGGTGCGGGAACCATTTCATCTATTGGGAAAATGTAAGATATGAGTTTTTCTAGGTTTAATCTTTTGATTGCTGCGAGAGCAAGAATAATTCCGTCATATTGACCTTCAAAAAGTTTTCTTATGCGTGTATCTACGTTTCCCCTTAGATCTTTTACGATTATATCTTTTCTGAGAATTTCTAGTTGTTTTCTTCTACGTAAACTGGAGGTACCGATTACTGAATTGGGTTTCATTTCCCAGAAATTCTTACCATCTCGTGTTATTAGGACGTCATTCGGTTCTGATCTTAAAGGTATAGCTGCTACTTCCAGATAGTTATTGATTTGATAGGGAATGTCTTTTAAGCTATGTACGGCTATATCTATTTCTTCTCTTATCAGAGCTTCTTCCAGTTCTTTTACGAATGAGTTAGAGGTGTATATGTTTTTATCTCCGCTTGTTTTTATTATTTCGGTGGAGAATTCAAATTCTGGGAAGTTAAGTTTAAGTAGACTAAGTATTTCCTCTGTCTGAGCTAAAGCTAGTCTTGATCCTCTTGTACCTACAATTATTTTGCGTTTCTGACTTTGAATGTATAATTCTTTTATCTTCTTAATTGGTTCTTCTAGGGTTTGATTTACTATTTTTTGGTTTATATATTTGAAAAATTCTTTTATTTCTTTTTCATCTTCAGTTTTGATGATAGACATTAGTTCCTTGTAGTATTGGTTTATTTTTTCTTCAGCTATTTCTAGAGGAATTTTATAGAATTTCTTAATAATTGCTTTTAAATCTAATATTATGATTTTGTCAATAAATTCATTGACTTTTTGGTTGAGGAAATCGTGTATTATCAATTCATCGGAATATACATTTGTTTGTTTTTCTCTTAAACCATCTAGATCGATATAGTTGCTAGTTATTTGAGAATCGATACTTCGGGGAACTGATAGATCAAATATGATTGATCCATAGGGTATACGTGATTTCTTATCTATTATAGGTTCTGAAGTATTGGTAGCTGATATTATGATACATTTGTCTTGAATTTCACCTAATTTTTGGTGGATCAGTTTTTTAGGATAGGCTTTCTTATTGTTGTCGGAAAAAATAAGAATATTCTTGAAATGATTTTTAATTATTTTGTGGATTGACTTATTGAGTATTCCATAACCTATCAGGATTACTGGTATTTCACTGGGTAAGTTTTTTATTCTTTGCCATACTATATTTGCAAGGTTCTGTTTTTGTCTTTTTATTTTGGGTAATATGCTGGTATGAAATTCTTTATGAACGGTAAATGAGAAGTTAATCATTTGATCAAGTATTTGTCCGACGAAGCTTTTTTGACTTTTGTAGTATTGCTTTATTTGATGTATAATATCTGTTTCTGCAAATACTTGTGATTCTAGACCGCAGGCTACTTTGAAGAAGTGTTTTATAGCTTCTATTCCTTTTCTTGATTTGCAATGAACTTTTGGAAACAGAATGTTCTGGATTTCTGTTGGTTCTCCATCTATAAAGTATATTGATACCCTATTACATGTAGATAGAATGAAGAAGGATTCAGTTAATTTTTGTATTTTGTTGCCGATTTCAACTATCTTGTCTATAGATATGAAATACTTCTCTCTTATGTCAAGAGGAAAATCTTTGTCTATTTCTAAGTTGTGTATTTTATGGATTGCTACCATTATCTTACTAATAAAATTATTTTTTGTTCTGCTTAAACCTTTTATTTCCTGGAATCCCCACTGATCATGAGTTTCATTGTGCGAAGTTTGGATTAGAGTTTGAAAAGTGGATAAATAATGGAATTTAAAAAAACCCCTCGTTATTAATTGTCATCCTCAGAACCCTGATCAGTATTACCAAGACACTATGCCTTCATATATGTGGATAAGGGAGTTTGATTTAGAGAAAAGTAAAGAGAAAATAGCTAAATTCTATACAGATAAAATTAAATTTTCTTCATATCCTTTGCGTGACGAAGAGAAGGATGCAATCATGAAAAACATAGTATCAAATTTTCCCAGGAATGCTTATATAGTATCAACTGATAACACCAGAGTATTAATAACTCAAAATGATAAGGTAAAGAGTGAATTATCCAGTGTTGGAAATGACATCAGTAAATTAAAACCTGGATCTCTACTATACCAAGCTATATCTACTGCTTACAACATAGAAAAAAACATTTCTAGATGGATGAAAACTATGAATATAAATAGGGTAGATTTATTAAGAGGAGAAGATATAAAGGTGGATATGTTGGGAAGTATTTATACCAAGGATTTCATGGAAAATGAATTAGATAACTCTTATGGCTCTTCAATTGTCTTTGGTACCTTTATTTCCCACAAAGACAATAAAGTTTACAACACTGCTCAAGACATTGATATTGTTATTCGTAAAGTAAGCAATCTGATTTTGAATAATCTAAGGCCTATGTATTAGTATAACATTTTCGATTTTGAAAGCCGAGCTATTCGCGAAGCTTTCAGTGATATTAATGCTTTTTTACATGCTGCAATGGATAGGAATGTAAAGGTTAAGCCAGAACATCTAGATAAACCAAATCCCATCTCTTCAATCGGTGAATACATAGGTTAGCTTCCCCAACTATGCCAAAATTCTACAAATCTATAATCATTGCCGATATCATGTATAATAATTCTAAATTGTCAAAATACCTTATCAAAGCTGCAAATGAAAGCAAATTATTAAACACTTCTATAGAGCAAATTCAAAACGAAATTAGCAATTCCAGATCTCTAGATGTATCAGAAATAAAGCAAGTAATAGAAAAAATTAGAGAAGAAGAAAGAAAAGAAATAATGGAAAGATTATCCAAATCCAACTCAAAGCTATCTGAAGCAGAGAAAGAAGAATTAATAAGAACGGAATTATTAATGAGATTACGAGCAATCGGAGCACCCGAACCAACAAAAACGATAACAAGGACATTGCAAGAACTTATAAAAGCCAAATTTCCTGAAGTTTATAATCCTAATGTATGGACGTTAAAATCTACCCAGGAATAAATAACCACCTGCTGACTATAGAAGCCACATATGTTTATAGAAGAGATCAAGAATATGGAACTATATACGGTGGGGTTTTATTAGTATTCGACGATAATCTGAATCTAGTTTACTCACGCATAGAAAAACCATCTATTGAAAGGGTGGCCAAGACGAAAGATTACATGGATTTCGTAGAATATAATATAAATTATTGAGGGATTAATGTTGGATAATGATAATATAAATCAAGGTTAGAAAGAGATGAGGGATGAAGTGGGAGTGAGTTTTTCTCTCCCATCTCATTTTTTGCTCAATTTTTAGGTCTGTTGTTACGTCCAGTATTAGTTTGGTTTAAACATGTTTTTCGGGGCTTTGTGATGATTTAGATATATAAGTTGCTCTGATGTCAGAGTTAGTTGAGTATACAGGTTGCTTCTTATTATACAGAAGAGTCTCAGTGGTTCTTGTAGTATTTAAATAATATAGTGAAAAGTACATGGTTTTTCTTTGAAGTAGCTATATTTTTTCTGATCTTATTTGTTTTATTTATATTTTTCAATATGTTTTTCAAGGAGATTCAGATGGAGGAGGGTATATATAAAAGCAAGACTGTTCTACCTTCCTTTATGGGTAATTCTGTCATGGTAACTTTGGGCAAAGATAGAGATAAGATGAAATTTTTTTTCGGAATATCCGAAGCAAGAATGACTGTAAAAAAAGATAATCTCAATATCTATGTAGACATTAACCTAGAAAAATTATGCAACTATGATATTTCTTGGTATAAGTATCTGTTGGTCAAGAAGAATATTAGTGAAAATAGTATTTTAAGTGTACATGTAAGCAACAGTAATTCGGAAATTTTTTATGATGGTAAAATATATAAATCCTATTGTGATTTGCAGTTGAAACCTTATGAATTAATGGGTAAGAAATTTGTTCGTATTATTGCTAGCATTTATTTAACTAATAAAGGGTTTTTGGACGATGAAAAGAAAATATATATAGAAAATATAAAGCTTAGACTCAATTTACTAAAAGTTAGAAATGAGTAAAGTTGAAAAGAACAAAGTGCAGAGAAATAAATATGACAAAAAGACGAAAAAGCAAGCAGAAAAAAAAGTCGAAAAAAAATCTGGGAAAATAGATGGTAAAACCGTAACCAATGAGCTAATATTCAAGTTTTTCTTATCAAATCCATACTTTAGGAATTTAGACAAGAAGACATTGGTGTCTGTTAGTGATAAGTCCAAAATCAGAAATATAAGAAAAACTCTTAAAATATCCAAAGATGTCATAGATCAGAAAAAATATAGATTTCTTATGAATAATTACTGTTTTATAAAAGAGAATTGGGTTTTTACCTTAGTAGAAAACAATTATAAGAAGGTAATAGTTGATGTTTTATACCCTGGCCAGGTAATAGATCTTAGTATCCTAGATGATTTGCCTGAATCCAAATTAGTTATTCCACGAGGAACTGTGTTAATACTCGTACCATTTGATCCAGAAATATCTCAAAAAATTCAAGAATATAAACAATATGTAGCTAAACAAAAGCTAAGATCATTTTATGTTGACTTGATAAATTACAGATCGCTTGATAGTATAAATAGATTAATATATTTTCTTGCAAAATATTCTAAATCAAACTCTATAATGAATTCCTCTGATGAACTTTTATTTCACAACAAAAAGTTAATATCATACATAACAGGTAATTCTCACGAGGTAATAGTAAAAAACTTTAAAAAGCTTCAAAAAATGAATTATATCCACCTAAACAACGGAAAAATAAAAATAAACTTACAGAAGATAGAGCAATGGATCAAAAATTCAAGGATAATAATATGAAGATTATCGATAAAAGGATAATAAAGATGCTTTGTGTTTTTATTTTTACTATATCCTTTGTTTTTTCAGATGAATTTTTTTATAAAATTGATCAATTAATCCAGAACGGAAAATATAATGAAGCTATCCAAATCTTAGAGAGGAATAGACAAAAAATTGGGATTGATTATTATACTGTTCTGGCTGTTATATATGCTCATAAGGGTAGAGATTATAACGAAATTCTTCAAAAGGCAAGAAAGATTTTTGTAGATTCTGAGACGGATACCGAAAAAAAGGATAGAAATTTTTCAAAAATATTGTATACCTATGGATATATCGAATACTATATTAATTCGGATACTTATAGGGCTGAAATTTTTCTAAAAGAATCGATAAAGTACAACCCGAATAACGATAGATCTCTGATTACTCTTGCCCAGATAAATTATGATAGAAATCAAACAGATACAGCGGAGGAACTGCTAGACAGAACCTTTGAGATTTTGAAAACCAATAATTCGATCACTGAAGAATTCTTAAAAATATATAACCAAGTACTTCTGGAAAACAGAAGATATAACAAGATAGCTAAGATAATGAAACCATACGTGGATAAGTTTGATACTGTTAAACTTTTTTATTCTAAGGCACTGGCTTACAACTCCGAATATATTGAAGCAAACAACATTATTAAAAGCTTTCTTTATAAAAACAATGATAATTTAGAAGCTTACTATATTTTGGGACTTACTTACAAAGATTCAAAAATTAGGGCAAATGAAGGATTGGAATTAATAGAAAAACTCAATAAAGAGAAGAACGACAGATACTATATCAAGCTCGCTCAATTCTATGAAGGACTAGAAGACATAGACATGGCAATTAATTACTACGATAAAGCTCTATCTATCAATAAAAATAATGATAAATACTACATTTTAGCAATAACCTATGCAATAGACAAAGGGGTTACTTCAAGGGCTATAAATTGGGCTATAGAATACTATAACAAAAAACCTAACGACTTTCACGCTAACCTATTCCTTGCAATATGTTATGAATATCAGAAGCAATTCGATAAATCCAAGGAATATTACTATAGATCAATAGATATAGACCCTACTAGGTATGAGTCCTATGTTAGACTGGCTTGGATAGTTTTGGAACAGGAAGAGGATTTTAACACTTGTGCAGAAGTACTACTAAAAGGATATAAAAACATAAAGGATAACTACTATAAGAACAGAATAAGAAAAGCACTTAAGGATCTATTAGAACTTGAGGAAGAATACAAAAAGAGATACAAACAAAAAACCGGTAAAGATATACCGAAACCTATAAGCCCAACCGTAAAAGAACAAATAAAAGGAATAATAACAGAATGAAGGGTGAAAAAACATGAATTTATACGAATACCAAGGTAAAAAGATTTTCCAAAAGTATTCAATTCCTACCACACGAGGAATACTTATAGACAGGGATTATGAGAATGATTATGTATTTTTGCAGGAGCTACAACAACAACTGAAATACCCTGTGGTCATTAAAGCTCAGGTAAAAGTCGGTGGAAGAGGAAAAGCTGGAGGGATAAAAATAGCCAACAATAGCGAAGAATTCATGAAATTTACAAAACAAATATTTAGTATGGACATAAAAGGGATCAGGGTAAATAAAATTTTGATAGATGAATATGTCCCAATTGAAAAAGAGTTTTATATGAGTTTTATAATAGATAGATCTCTTTCTATACCTGTATTTATATTCTCTCCTTCAGGAGGAGTAGACATAGAAGAAGTTGCGGAAAAATATCCGGAAAAAATATCTAAAGAGTATATATCGAATTTAGATTTGTTTGATTTTCAAATCAGAAATGCTATTCTGAGAGTCTACAGAGAAGATATAAATCATGTGAAACAGATTGAATCGATTGCTCTTAAGCTGTATAGATTATTTAGGGAGAATAACTGTGTGCTCGCTGAGATAAATCCGCTTGTTCTATCGGGATCTAATTTCATTGCTTTGGATTCAAAAATAATTTTAGATGAGAATGCAATTGATTCGATAGAGGATGAAGAAGATGAGTCTAGATCTCCCTTAGAAGAGGAGGCAAAAAGACTAGGATTGGCATATGTTGAACTAGATGGTAATATAGGTGTAATTGGTAATGGAGCTGGTCTAGTAATGTACACTATAGACTTGATCAATCTTTATGGAGGAAAAGCTGCTAATTTCCTAGATATTGGTGGGGGAGCGAGAGCCGATAGAGTAAAGCAGAGCGTAACACTTGTACTCAAAAATCCAAAAGTAAAAGGCCTATTTATAAATATATTTGGAGGTATAACTCGATGTGATGAGGTTGCATACGGAATAATCGAAGCTTATAACGAGAAAGAATACAACATTCCTTTAGTAGTCAGATTACAAGGAACGAACTATGAAGAAGGCAAAAGGATTCTTGAAAAACTAAAAGAGAGAATAAGTTTTGAGTTTACTGAATCTGCAGAAAAAGGTGCAGAATTAATAACATCTTTGGTAAAATAAGAATATGAACGAATTCGAAAAATTGATTATCCCATACGAAAAAGAGGTCATCAGTATACTGAAATTTTACAACTGTAATTCATACAGTCCTTATTCGAAATTCAAGGTTTCTTCGTGTTTGACGATTATGAAGGAGGGTAAGATACACTATATCGGAGCTTGCAATGTTGAAAATTCATCTTACGGTTTGAGTATATGTGCAGAAAGAAATGCTGTTTTTAAGGCAGTATCTGAAGGTATGATCCCTGGAAACCAACAAACTAAGTGGCTATTTATCTCCATATTTGTCCCTACTCACAGGTTCATATTTCCTTGTGGTGCATGTAGGCAGGTAATATCTGAATTCATAGAAGATATAGCTATAGTAGTATACAATAATGAATTCCGAAAAAAGATAGTTTTACTAAATGAAATATTTAAGGAAAAATTTAGCCCTAAGGATTTAAGAGTAACAGAGGAGGAATAAATTATGATAGTTAGGATACTTATGAAAACTGCTCTAACATTGATCTTTTTACTTTTAATTGTTTTTCCTAAAGAAAAAATAAAAATATACTCCTATATACCTTATCCGGAAATTAAAGAAATTATAAGCTATCATATTGAAAAAAATAAGAGTTCCAAATTGCTTTCTCTTTTTGATATATATTACCAAAATGTTGACAATATAGTAAACTTCGATAGGATTCTGAAAACAGAAGAGATAGATATTTTAATTATTCCAATCATTTTAAGAGATATTGTAAAGAAACATAAGGTTATAAGAACTTGGGATGAATATTTCAAAAATGCCCCTACTTTTCTGGCAGTATATAAAACCTATACGTTTGATTTTATGAAAAGTATGAGTTATAAGCAGGAAAGTGTCCAATTTTTACCCTTCTTCTCTTACTCTTTCTACTATAGGGAATTATTTCCAAATGTTAAGCATTTGAACATTATTGAATTCATGAGCTTTTATAATGGCCTTATATATACTACTGACTATGTAGCTTTTTACAATACTTATATGAGGAAGACAAGGGCAGATTCTTATTTATATTCTTCAATTGGTCAGATCAAGTTTGAAAATGCTCGAATTTTTTCTATAAGTGATGGTTTGGTCCATATGGATCCTCCATTTGTTCTATATGGAATATTTCTGACTAGTAATCCTACGAATATTAGCAAGATAAGAGCTATAGATTTTATGGCTACTAGGATTTGGGATTTTGAAACTCAGATAGACTTATCTTTGAGGATTGGTGTTCTTGCATCTGACAAAAATACCACTCTTCATCCTGAATACATCCAAAAAGTTAAGGATAGAAGATTTGCTCTGTACTATAATAACCAACTTGGGAAATTAAAAGATTACGAGCTAGATTATAATCTATTTAATAACTTCTATCATATTTTATTCACTACAGGATCTAACGATGCCATATTATATCTGGATTCATACTTAAAATCTCTTCTGTATGACCCAGATTTTCTTGTTTATAATTATCAGAAGTTAGTTCAAAAGAATAATTTCAAAAATTATCTAATTGCCGTGTTTAATGATCAAGAAAACAAAAAGGTAGAAAAATTCTTGTACACTCCTGAATTTGCGAAGAAAACCTATAGGGTTTTTCAAAGAAAAAGACTGAACAAAGATAAAAAGGAAGTAAAAGAATATTTGGATATTCCTGTACGCGATATTGTCTACTTGATCCTCAACGAAGAAAAGAAACTAAGAGATATAGAAGGATACAAACTGAAATATCAAAAGAGTGATTTCTTTTCGTTAGTTCATGAATCAAAAACTGGTAAAGTTCTATTTCTTAGAAGAAAGACCCCCAGATATTCCTTGGTGGTTGTAGCGGAATAAAAATGTTAAATATTATTAGACTGTCCCTGATATCAGTTATTGCTGGTATATGCGAATTTTTATTTATTTACTTATACTTTTTCATTTTTTTTGATTATCCGCTTGGTTCGTACTCCAAAGCTATGGCTGAGAATTCTTTAAAACTTTTGGATTATTCTATATCTAAAGCATATGTAAAACCAATGATAATGTCCATAAGAGACTATATCTCCTGGAATGGGGAGTACAAACAGTTACTATTAAGAAAGGACAAAATAGAGGAAATTCTTAAAAATAATTTCCTGACGTCTGATGCATATTATCTTTCTAAGGCTATAGTGGATGACGGTAATAGACCATTCTACTTGAAAAGCGCAAAACAAACAAATGATATTTACATAAAGTACATTGCTGAAGTTTACTATTATGTATTAGTAAGTAGGGAGTTTACGGAGGCTTTGGGAACTACTTTTAACGAAATGTTAAATAAAATACCTGCTAACTATAGATGGATATTAGATCTAATAAAACAGCCAACTATAAAATTTGCTAGAGAGTATATAATAGGAAAGTTAAAGGAAACGGCAAAAGTTTCTAGCGACCCAGTGTTATCGTCGCTTTGTATAGGTTTGCTAATATCTCTCGATTACACAGATGAAAAATTTTACAACTATTTTTTAGGATCTAGTTACCCTGTTCTTTTTGTCACCAGTACGGTTGGACTTTATGTAACTGGTAGAAAATCTAAACTTCTTGAACATAGTAAATATAGCTATTTCATATTGAATAAACCTGATTTATACAGATATTACAGTACTCTATTGATATTGAAATATACAGAAATATATCCTCAAGTATATCTTAGTTTGATGAATTTTGATATTTTGAGAGATTTTAATGAAACAACCATTTGTATTGTTATGCTTCTTAACTGATGTATGCATGATATAGTGAATCAAATAAAGAAAGCAATAGATTACAAAGATTTTTTCAGTAGGTTTTTGAAATTAAAGAAAGTTGGTTCTACACATATGTCCCTTTGTCCTTTTCATCCTGATTCTCAACCCTCTCTTTCTATTGACCTAGAAAGAGGATTGTGGTATTGTTTCGGATGTAATAAAGGTGGTGATATTTTTAATTTTATAATGGAAATGGAAGGTTGTAACTTTCTTGAATCTGTGAAATGTATTGCAGATATGCTTTCTATTGAATTTAAAACCGAACAAATCCAGAATTTTGTGAGAAAATCAACCAGCTTAAACTATGAGTTGTATGGTTTATTAGCTAAATTTTACCATAATGTTCTTTTGAAATCCTCGATTTCTACTAAAGCCAGAGAATATCTACAACGAAGGGGGATCGATAATGAAATTATTGAGCAATATCAACTTGGCTATTGTCCCAAAAATATAGAAAACTTAAAAATCTTCTGTAAAAAAAAAGGAATAAATATACACGATCTATACGAAAGTGGAATACTATACAAGAAAGGTAACGATTTTCAAGAAATACTAGCTGGTAGAATAGTAATTCCTATTTATAATCCCAATGGATTAGTGATAGGTTTTTCTGGAAGGGATATCGACGATAAAGATCCCAAGTACATAAATACGATTGGTTTTGTAAAGACAAATACTCTGTATGGGATAAATCTTGCAAAAAGTTACATAAGAGCGAATGATAGTGTTTTTTTGGTTGAAGGATACTTTGATGTCTGGTCCATGTATCTAAGTGGTCATAGGAACTCTGTTGGTCTTATGGGAACATCTATTTCAGATAAGCAAATAGATATAATAAAGAGATATTGTAATAATGCGATATTGTTTTTGGATTTTGATAAGTCTGGGCAGGAGTCAACTTTAAACGCTATAATAAACCTCGCCTCTCATGGCTTGAGTGTTAAGATTGTATCAATGAAAGATTATAAAGATCCTCATGAAGTATTTAGTTCTGATCCGGATTTACTTAGGAATATAAACCGTTTCTCTGTTGACGATATAAAATATATGACAGATCGTTATTTTGTTCAACCCAACGCATATGAAAGACAAAAATTTCTAGAAAAATTCGTCATTCCTTTTCTAAGATCTATCAGGAAAAAGATAATCAGGGAAGAGTATGTAAAAAAATTTTGTCTGGATACTTCAATTAGTTATCGATATCTCAGTGGTATGATAACTGGTCATAGGGATGATTACCAAATTTCTGAAGAAGAAGAAGCAATAAAGAAATACGGATTAGAAACTTATATATTAATATTTGCTCTAATAAATTTTGAAATATTTGAGAAGTTTTACCCAAAACTAGAAGAAAAATTATTTAGTGGAAAGGAGATATATCACAAGTTGTTTAAATATTTAATAGAATGTGTTAACAATAAAGTTCAGCCAAATGAGTATATAGTTCATGAGCTTTCTTTATCCGAAGTTCTTAAGAGTGCAGTGAAAGTATCAATTAAGATGGATAAAGATCAGAAAGAAATTTATTTTACTAGGTTGATTAATAGTCTATATAAAAAGCGTCTAGTGTTAGAACTAAAAGATTCGATAAAAAAGGAGGATTATGAAAAAGTCAGAGAAATCCAAGAAAAACTTAGAAAATTGGGATAATAAAAAAGAAATTGATTTTGAAAAAGTTAACGTTGAAAATTTGTACCTGAAGATAAAAGTTGGATCCTTTAGCGATTATAGTTGGGCTTTGGAAAATTATAAAAATTTCAAGAACATATCTAGGGAGGAAGAATTAAAAATAATCAAAGATGCTAAACAGGGTAGAATGGAAGCCAAACTAATACTTATATCTCTGGTCTTCCCTTATATTATAAAAATGTACAAAGCTCTAATAAATACAAAGGGGGAATACTTAGACTATATCTCGGAAGGAGTAGCTGCAGCTCTCGAAGCAATTCAAAGATATGACCTAGCTAGATACAATGTCCGATTCTCTACTTACGCAACATATTGGATATATCACTCTTTAATCAAAAATACATATCAAGAGAGCACTGTTAAAGTGCCCCTATCCGTATATTCTGAATACTCCAAATTTATTAAGGGATATAATCAGTATCTTTACAAGTATAATACTAAACCTACTCTGTTAGAGTTAATAGAGTATATATACGGTCAAGAGATAAAGCAGAAAATAAAACAAGAAAATCCCCAGTTATCTGAAAAAGACGATATATTTAAGAAAATATATAATGCGAAAATGAGTGAATTAAAAGAAAAATATTCCAGGATAGCGGGATTTGTTGCTCTCAGGTCTGAAGTTTCATTACAAGAATTTAGGTTTTCTAATAGCTCAAAAACAATAGAAGAGTTCATAGAGAGTAAAAATTATGATGAACCTGATCAAGACCTTAATAAGAAGACAATAAAAGAAAAAATAGTAAGAACAGTAATGACTTTTCTCGATGATGAGGAAAAAATAATCGTTATCGAATATTATGGATTACTGGATAATGAGCCTAAAACTCTAGATCAGATAAGAGAAATAATATTCTCAGTTTTTGGTAAAAAATACTCCAAAGAAAGAATTAGGCAAAAGCTAAAAACAGCAAACTTTAAGCTTAGAAAAATTATTTCCAAGGAAATGAGAGAGTTCATAGAGGGGGTATGGTTGTGAGGACTATTTTGAGGGATCTAAAAGCCTTTTGGGTTTTAGATAGTAGAGCCAATCCTGCATTAGAGGTCTGGGCTTTCGTAGAAAGAAACGGAAAAATTTTTTACGATAGCTTTATAGTTCCCTCGGGGGCTTCAACTGGGGAATTTGAAGCTATAGAACTACGCGATAACTCTGGTGAATTTCATGGTAAGGGACTTAACAAAGCCATTAGGTCGGTAGAATATATAAAAGATAAATTAATAAATTCCCCAGTTGATGATATGTTTGCATTAGATAGTAAGCTTATTTCACTAGATGGAACAGAAAATAAGAGTAACTTGGGAGCCAATGCTATTCTAGGAGTTTCTATGAGTGTAGCCAAAGCTTTAGCTAAATCTTTTGAGTTACCATTTTTTAAGTTTCTAAGTTTGTTAACTGGTTCCAAAGATTACTATCTACCTGTGCCGTTTATGAATGTTATTAACGGTGGTGTTCATGCGGATAATGACCTGGATTTCCAAGAGTTCATGATATGTCCGATCTACTTCGATAGTTTCTCTGAAGCCTTAAGAGCTGGAAGTGAAATATATAACACTCTTAAGAAGATTTTGAAAAAGGATGGTTACAGTATTTCTGTTGGTGATGAGGGTGGGTTTGCTCCTGAACTTTCTACTCCATTTCAAGCTTGTCATTATCTTATGAAAGCTATAGAAGAGTCAGGGTACTCGGGAAGGGTTTTAATAGCCTTAGACGTTGCAGCTTCTTCTATGTTTGAAAATTCCAAATATAAATACACTGGAAGACTTATTTCAGCAGATGAATTGATCAATATTTACGAAGAATTATTATCGAACTATCCTATAATTTCTATTGAGGATCCGTTTGCTGAGGAAGACTGGGAAAACTGGGTTAAATTTACACAAAAATTCGGAAACAAACTTAATATCGTAGGTGATGATCTATTTGTAACTAATGTTCAAAGACTAAGAAAAGGAATAGAATTAAAGGCTTGTAATTCCATTCTGATAAAGTTAAATCAAATAGGAACCCTAACTGAGACTATAAATGCCATTGATTTGGCAAGAAAAAGTGGATTTACTGCTATCATTTCTCATAGGTCTGGAGAAACCGAAGATAATACGATATCTCATTTGGCTACCAATATTGGTTACTGTATAAAAACAGGCGCTCCTGCAAGAAGTGAAAGAAATTCTAAATACAACGAACTCAGAAGAATAGAAGAATTTTACAATATCAAATTCATAAAACAAGAGGTATTCGGAAAGTTCCATGAAAATAGGGCTCTATCCAGGAACATTTAATCCCATACATATAGGACATTTAACCGTTATAAATTACTCTATAGAAAACCTAGAGCTTGATTTACTATATGTTATTCCTAACAAATACCCAGTTCATAAAAAGAGAAAATACCTTATCGATCCAGAAAATAGATTGAAAATGATCGAAATTAGTACTGAAAGCATGTGCTACAGTAGTAAAATTAAAGTTTCTGATTTTGAGATAAAAAGTGATCAAGATTCATATACTTTTTTAACGGTAGAGCATTTTAGGAATCTCTATCCTCTGGATAATTTATTCTTGATCCTTGGTATTGACAGTATTATATATTACTACTGGCATAATTTTGAAATTATTTTTAAGTCAGTGGATTTTTTAGTTGTTATCAATAACTTGTGTATAAAGGATGATATTTTTGAATTTTTTAGTGATAAGTTATATGAATTAAACCTTAAGGGAGAACAACATAATGAGGATCTATTAGAAATCATTCATAAAGATCCAGATTGGAAAAGAAAATTTATTCTATTGGATATTCCTATTATCAAGGTTTCTTCAAGTTTGATTTGGGAGAGATTGGAAGAAGGTAGAGCGATAGATTATTGGGTAAGCGAAAAGGTAAAAGATATGTTGTACAAGTCTTATATGAACAGAATACCCAAATGAAAGGAGAAGGAGTATGAATATACTTGATAAAATCCTAAACCTAGTTTTTCAACAAAATGCAGAAAGTATATTCTTTGTGGAAGACATTCCCCCTTTTCTTAAATATAAAGATCAAAAGATAAAAAATATCGTAGAAGATAAGATGGAAAAGGAAAAGATGGAAGAAATACTAAAAATCTTCATAACTGAAAGAGATAGGCTAGAAATAAAGAAAAACGGATATTGGGTAGGTAACTATACTACTTCTAATGGATTACCTTTTAGGGCCATAGTTTTTAATCAGAGAGGAAAGCTATCGATAATATTTTCACCAGCTACTATCGAAACATTTAAGATAGAGAACCTAGATCTTCCTCCCCAATATATTGAAGCTCTTGGAAAAAATAAGGGATTAATAATAATAGGTGGTCCTAAGAAAAGTGGAAAAACTACCATCTTCAATTCATCCATAGAGTATATCCTTGAAAACAGATCTGTGATGGTAGCTACAATTGAAGATTTCATTGAAAAGGAGTTTTCTATTTCCAGAGGTATTGTATATCAGCTTGTTATAGGTAAGGACTATTCAACAATAAAAGATGTGCTTACTGTTGTTAGAAGGTTAAAGCCAGATATTGTTGCTATACAGGAGATAATAAACTATGAATACCTAGAAATTGCACTTGATCTTGCTTTAAGTGGATTATTAGTTATTTGTACCTTGAATGCAGATGGTATAATTTCTGTTTTAGAGAAGATTTCAGGTATGTCAGGTGAGAATAGAAAAAACGTTTTTAGATATTTGTCGATGGTTTTGGAGGTTGTGATTTCCGGAAATCTTTTTACTACAACCGATGGATCGCTTAAATACGTTTATGATTTTTACTTTAATGACCCGGAATTTGTAAGATTTATAGCTCAAGGAGATATAAACGAAATATATGCAAGAATGGTAGAAAAACGGGAAAAAGGGTACCGTGTACAGGAATATACTCTCAAGGCTTTAATCAAGAAAGGAGCAATTTTGGAGGAAGAAGCTTTATTGAAAGCAGCAAGGGTTAACGATTTGAAGAAAATACTTGCTGCTCCCTACTAAATCAAAATGGAGGTGAATAAATGATCTTTATTCCTATTGTTATTTTAATAGGTATAATTTTGATAGCTTATTTTTTTCTGGGTGGTGAATCTAGGCAAAATATATTGATATGGATTTATTTGATAATTTCTTTGGGTTCTGCAGGTTTGCTATTTCTGCTTTTAGTTGTAGGTTTGTTTGATTTAGGTGGAGATGGGGGAGGAATTCATCATGGTTCTGGTGGAGATGGGGGGGTAATTCATCATGATTCTGGTGGTGATGTAGCTGGTATTGGAGGGGGGGATACTGCTGTTCATAATGCTGTTTCTCACGATAGTGGAGCACCACCACTTATTCTCTCTCCATCAGCTTTTCTCATAATTTCTGCTCTTTATGGTTCTTTTGGTGTCGTTACTTTGAGTATTCTATCTTTCTTGCCGGAAAAAATCCGGGATTTTTCTTCAATTATTCTTTCTGCTTTACTTGCAGGATTGACCTATGCCTACGTTATAAGAATATTATTCAAGTTCTTAAGAACTACCAGTATGGTTAAAACTACTTCTTACTATGAGGGTAAGGAAGCAGAGGTTTTATACGATATTCCTTATGATGGGTTTGGTAAAATAAATGTGCGCACTGAAGATAAGATGGAGCAATTACTTGCTAAAAGTGAGGATGGTTCATATATACCCGCAGGTTCAATCGTCAGAATAAAAAAGCATATGGGAACTTTTGTTATAGTAGAAAAGATAAATTAGAAGCAAGGGGGATGTTATCATGGTTAGAAAAAGAAGGATATCTAAAGTTGTAAGAATCGGAAACGTTCCTATTGGTGGGGGTAATCCCATAGTTGTACAGAGTATGGTCAAATGTCCTACTACTGATGTAAAGGAAGTATTAAATCAGTTAAATTTAGCAAAATCTGTTGGTGCAAAAGTTATGAGAGTAGCTGTTCCAGATAAAGATGCCGCTATAGCCCTAGGGGAAATAGTAAAAAATTCTCCTTTACCATTGGTAGCAGATATACATTTTGATTATAGACTTGCTCTCATGGCTATTGATGCTGGAATACATGCTTTGAGGATAAATCCTGGGAATATTCTTGATTCTCCCCAGGGGAATATTTCTAGGTATGAAAAGCTCGAAAGTGTTGTAAAGGCTGCAAAATCAAGAAATATACCTATTAGGATTGGTGTTAATAGTGGTTCTCTTCATCCTAAGTATCTTGAAAAGTATGGTTATCCCACTTATGAAGCTCTTGTTGAATCAGCAATCGATGAAGTTAGGATATTGGAAAATATGGGATTTGAAGATATAAAGATTTCTGTTAAGAGTAGTAATGTTGAGGATATGATTTCTGCTTATATGCTTCTTGCTGAAAAGGTTCCTTATGCTTTACATTTGGGTGTTACCGAAGCTGGTAGTGGCTTAAGTGGATATGTTAAGAGCTCGATTGGTATAGGAACACTGTTATATCATGGTATAGGTGATACTATTAGAGTTTCTTTAACTTCGTCGGTTGAAGAAGAAATAAGAGTTGGTTATGAGATATTAAAGGCTCTGGGTTATGAAAAGAGGGGGGTAGAATTGATAAGTTGCCCCACCTGTGGTAGAATAGAAGTTAATTTATTTGATTTAGTAGAAAAAGTTAAAAAAGAAGTTGAGGGTGTTGAAGAAAATATTACAGTAGCGATTATGGGATGTGTAGTGAATGGTCCTGGAGAGGCTAGAAAAGCTGATATTGCCGTAGTGGGTGGTAAAGGTAAAGGGATAATATATAGAAAGGGTAAGATGATTAAAGTTGCACCTGAAAACCAATTGATAGATGCCTTCAAAGAAGTTCTTAACCAAGTTATTGATGAAAAGAGGAATATGGAGCTAGGAGGTGTGGAAAGTGAGTTATCTAGCTCTGTTTAGTATAACTCCGATCGGTTCGGGAGAAAGTGTTTCCAAAGAAGTGGCTAAAGCTTTCAGAGTTGTAAAAGAATCCGGAGTTGATTGTCAATTGACCTCTATGGGAACCATAATAGAAACAGAAAGTATAGAACAAATAATGGATATATTACAAAAGGCAATAAAAGAAGTAGAAAAAGATCATAATAGGGTAAATGTGATTATTAAGTTGGATTGTAGGAAAGGAAAAAGTGGCAGAATTGCTTCCAAGGTAAATAGCGTACTGGAAAAATTATAAAACAACAGATCATGTGATAAAGAAGGCATATGAACGAGTAAAATCACTGAACATAGACGTATTTCTCTTTTATGTTTTGTTAGTTTGGATTTTTTTTTATCCGGTTGGGGATCATATTATAGGTTCTGCCGATAGTTATAATCAGTTTTTGCCTTTAAGAGTTTTTTATAGTCATGCTCTGAAAGAGGGGGAAATACCTCTATGGTATCCTTATCAGGCTTTAGGATTGCCTTTTTTGGGTATAGTTCAGACTGGAGCTTTGTATCCTATAAACCTTATTCTTTATAGATTTCTTGATCCTTATTTTGCTTATAATTTGAATATTTATATTCACTTTGTTTTGGCTCAATTTTTTGCTTTTCTATATGCGGATTATGTTTATAGGAAGGTAGGTTTGGGAAGAGTTTATGCTTTTTTAAGTGGATTTATTTATGGGTTAAGTGGTTTTGCTATTTCTCATGTGGATTATGTTCCTCTTCAAAATTCTGTTCCTTATTTACCGTTGGCTCTATTGTTTGTAAATAAGATAGTAGATGATTGGAAGGATTTTGGCAGTGGTTTTAAGAGGAATTTTGTTTGGATATGGGGATTATCTGTTTGTTTAGGATATCAGTTTTTAGCTGGCTATCCTCAAATCTTTTTGTACACGTTAATATTTTTGTTGGTGTTTATTTTACTTTATAATTGGAGGTTGATATGGATTCTTTTTTTAGCTTTGGTTTTAAGTATTCCGATTATTTTTGTTTTTGCTTTTGAGGTTTGGAATTTGTCTAGCATTTCGATAAGGAGCTATATAAGTTTTGAGACATACAATCAGGGGTCTTTACCTCTATATGCTTTTTTGATTCAAGTAGTTCCTTTTATTTTTGGTGGTAGTGCTGTTAATCCCCATTATTATGGTCCTTCTACTGGAACTATATCGTTTGAGTTCATTGCTTATATATCGTTTATAGCTTTGCCATTAACTGTTTTTGCTTACGTCAAGATTTTTAGTAGTCAGTATTTGAGAAAAGAATTAGCCAGACTTGGGGTGTTGGGGATTGTTGTTTTAATTTTGGCTCTAGGAAAATATAATTTAGTTTTGCATTATCTGATTTTTGATTTACCGTTTTATTCCAAGGTAAGGGTGGTGGCTAGACATCTTCTGGAGTTTAGTCTTATTCAGTCTTTATTTATTCCTCTAGCTATTCATTTAGTACTGAGCAATTCAAGGGAGCTTCTTAGATTTATTAAAGTCTGTTTCTATACCTATGTCAGCATTACTGTTATTTCTGTTTGGTTTTTTGTAAATCCTGAGGTTGGTAGGAATTTATCTAAGCTTACGATAGATAGATATGATTTATACGTCCCGATTACATTAGGACTTATTTCTTTTTCTATAATTGTTTTCTATCATATTTTTAGGAGAGCTTTTACTTTTATGGGTATTGGTGTTAACCAGATTATTTTGCTTATATTTTTCGTATTCTTTTTGGATAGTTGGTTTGTTTTTTATAATATATCTCCTTCGTATGTTTCTGGTTGGTGGGGTAAAAGACATAATATAGAGAGTTATTTGGAATACATGGATAAATTGGACAAAAACTATCGGATATGTTATATGTCGGGATTTCCTTTACTTTTTCCGGGTGTGGTGGGATTATCGATGCTTAATTATTATGAACCCGTTATACCTTTTGATTTTGTTAGATTTTTTAAAATTTGGATGAATGGTAGCTTTATCACCCCAAACGATTATTTTCTTCTAGTGAATAACTCTGTTTTGAGTGCTTTTTCTGTAAAATATATTTTTATTAACCCAAAATTTAATCAGGATTATGGAAAGCACATCTCTATAAAGTCATTGAAAGCTTTTGATTACAATTCTCTAGGATATGGATATTTTGATTTCAGGGATGTTAGAAGTTACAAAGATTATCAAAAGGTTGAGTTTGATTTTGTTAATAATTTGATATTTTTGAGTAGTGGTTCTAAGGTATCGGTGAATTTTAGGAATAGAATCCTTAATAGAATGATTTTGGTCTGTTTCAAAGCAAAAGTAAGTAAGATGAATTTTGTTTATAAGTATAGAAGGTTAGTATTCAATATTACTGATGGCTTGGGGATTGAGATAAAGAATTCAAATGGATATTCTCTCTCTTACTACTTTTTAAATGATTATTATTTGAATAGTAAGGAGTGGGTTTACTGTGTAGTTCCATTTATTTTAGACTTGCCTGAAGGAAATGATGCTATAGGTTTAACCCTGCATATTTATCCAGTAAATAGTTTTGGCAGAACATATGAATTGAAAGACTTGGAAATATTTTCTTTTGCTCTGATGGTTCCCAATTTTGTTGATAAAGCAATCAAAAGAGCTTATATTTATTCGGATAGGTTTATGGATAATGAGGTATATATTAACCATCAGGCTTTGCCGTTGGTTTTTTCACCAAAGAAAGTGATTTTTTGCAAAAATATTGATGAAGTGAAATACTATTTTGGGACTTTAAAATTTAATCCCCTGGACACCGTAATGGTCATGGAAGAGGATAAAAAATTCTTAAATGGTATTGGTTTATATCCCGCTGAGGTAAAAATGGTCAAAAGAAGTAGGAGCTATTTTGAGCTGGAGTATTCATCGAATGGTGATAGTATAATAGTACTGAATGATATGTATTACAGGGGTTGGAAAGCTGAAGTTAATAATCAGGGGATACCTATTTTTAGGGTAAATGGTTTTTCAAAAGGAGTTGTTGTCAAAAAGGGTAAAGGGAAGATAAGATTTTATTATGAACCATTACCCGGCTGGTTATTAATACTTAACGTGATGTTTATATACCTGTATTTGATAATTTTTATGTTATTCTTTTTGCGCCTGCGTAGTGTTTTGCGTAATATTCTTCAGAAAGGCTGCTGATTATTACTCCTTTTCTTCTATTTGCTGCATGTACAAACTTTCCATTTCCGATATATATTCCTACGTGTGATATTCCTGTGGTGTAGGTGTTAGCGAAGAATACTAGGTCACCCGGTTTTAATTGATTTTTGCTGACTGGTGTTCCTACTTTGAATTGTTCGTCTGCTGTTCTTGGTAATATTTTGCCACATTTTTTAAATACCCAATATACTAGTCCGGAGCAGTCGAAAGCGTTTGGACCTTCTGCCCCGTAGACATATGGTTTGCCTACTTGCTGCAAAGCTAAGTTAACAACTTTTTGATTTCCTTCATTGACATCTTGTGTTCTTTGGGTACTACTTAGCGGATATAGATAGCTTGAAGCTTTATTGTTAGGGAATCCGAATGGAGATATTTCAGAGGGTAATGGTATTCCAGTTGAAAATCCGCTAATTGGTGGTATGGTGTTTGATATTCCTCCAATTGGAGAATTTAAGGAAGGGATAAATGAATCAGAAAAAGGATTATTATTTCTTTGTGAGATCATAAGGATTAGTAACAAAAATAGCAGGTTGATTAAAAGTTGGTTGTTAATGTTTTGATTATTATTTTGAGGGAATCCGATTGACAGGGGTGAGGTCATGAGTGATCCTAGTAGTCCGTTTGATAGTCCTACCATTATTCCTGTAATTAGGTCAACAGGTAAAGTACTGAAATTATTTAAATTAGACATATTAATTTTATCATAAGGAAGGAGATTTTCGAAGTATATTTGGTATGTTGCTTTTGAATGTATATTTAAGCATGCGTGGAAATATATTCCTTGCACACCTAACATATTGGATCAACTCTCTTTCGGGGTTACTAATTATTTTTTGAAAACTTTTTATATAATTTTGAGCATTTTTTTGTTAAAAATGTAAAAAATAGTTAAAAATTCTGAAAATAAAGTTTTGGATATAAAGAGGGGTGATATAGAGTTGAATAGAATAAAGATAAGGTAGGAGGATTTTGTGAGCCGAGGTAGCTCAGGTGGTAGAGCAGCGGACTGAAAATCCGTGTGTCCCCAGTTCGACTCTGGGCCTCGGCAAACCCCCATTATGCCAAGATATGTCAAATTCCATAAAAAAGAACCCCTACCTATAGAAGTAAATGACAAAAAAATATGGATTTGCATGTGTGGACTCAGTGATAAGTTTCCATACTGTTCGGGAAGACATAAATACGCAAAAGATGAAGAGGAAAATCAAGTTTATATGTACGATGAAAACTACAATAGAAAAAAGGTAAAGGATATAATTTTTGAAAAGGAATGACAAAATGGCTATCTGCTTATCATGAAGACAACATAATACTAGCTGCACAGATAATAAGATCGGGAGGACTGGTTGCTTTTCCAACGGAGACTGTATACGGTTTAGGGGCAAATGCTCTCGATAAGATAGCTGTTGCGAAGATATTTGAAGTAAAAGGTAGACCTCAATTTGATCCATTGATAGTACATATTTCTAAAAAAGAAGATATATTTTTATATGCGGAGGATGTGAGCGAGGATGCAAAAAGGTTGGTAGATACTTTTTGGCCAGGACCATTAACTGTGGTCTTAAAGAAGAAGGATAATATTCCCTCTATTGTCACTGCTGGTTTGCCCACTGTTGCTATAAGGATGCCTAATAATGTTTTTGCTCTGAAACTAATAGAATATTCGGGGGTTCCAATAGCTGCTCCTAGTGCTAATCCTTTTGGGTATATTTCACCTACCTCCGCTTCTCAAGTAGTTGAAACTCTTGGTAAGAAGATAGATTGTATACTTGATGGAGGTAAGTGTCAATTTGGATTGGAATCAACAGTTATAATGATTGAAAGTGGGGATGTATTTCTTTTGAGACCAGGAGCTCTAGAAATAGAGAAAATAGAGAAAATTTTAAACAAGAGTATTAAGATATGCGATAATACTAACATAATATTATCTCCTGGTCAGATGGACAAACACTATAGTCCCACAAAAAATACTATTTTGGTATACCCAGTTCTTAAGGAAGAAAACATAGACTATCAATTAACTACAGAAAAACTTTATCAGGAACTTGAGAAAATATTCAGATCTTTTGAGGATGTGTTTTTGATATTACCCTCCAAGGATTTCAAAGTGGGACAGAACGATTTTGGTGTTGTGGATTATTTATCTGACAATTTTGATTTGAGGGTTATAGCTTCGAATTTGTTCGAAAAGTTATATATTGCTGATAAAAGTGATAAACGGAATATAGTGGTTGTAGGTGTTCTCAAGGTAGGTTTGGGAATTTCTATAATGAATCGTCTAGAAAAAGCTTCGACTTTAAAAATATGAGATTATGTTAAAGTTTTTCCGTATTCTTTATTTTTTTGTAGTTTTTTCTGTTTATTTTTCTTTTTCGAAGGAAGGAGCATCAAAGTACATTTATCATACTAGCGATAGATTATTTTATGATTCAAAAAATAAGTTATTTGAGTTATCTGGAAATGTGCAGATATTTTATTCAGATACAAAGATAGCTTGTGATATTTTTAGGTATTATGAAGATAGGAAATATGGTAGGGCCGAAGGTAATCCTAGAATGTTTAACCATAGAATTTTCATGAAAGCCATGTTCGTTGATATTTTCTTCAATGAAAAAAAAGCTATACCCACAAAGAATGTATATTTAAGAATAAAAAATGATAAAAAAGATTCTAAAAAAAATTGGGACTATTTTGAACTATATACCGATAAGTTAGTATACAACTGGGAAAAGCAGAATATATTCATACCCAACCGATTAAAAATTGTTTCCAGAGATATATATCTGACTGCAGACCAGTTGGTATATAACGATAAAACGAGAATTCTGGTTTTGAAAGGTAACGTTGATGGAAGGACAAAAGAGCAGTATATAAAGGCCGACAAAGTTACATACAATATTGATAAAGATATAATCTTGATAGAGGGTAATGTAAAATCTGTTATAAGAGTTTCTGAGAGTTCTGAAAAAACGAATGATGTTGCTGATGAAAATTTACAGTATTTAACTATCAGAGAAATATATGAGGTTATCATTAGTGAAAATAATAAGATAGTAGACCATTTTATAAAAACTGTTTCATATATACCAAACATTGAGATCTACTTGAATTACTACACTATGATTGAGATCTATAGGCAGGGAATAGAAGGACATTTGAGGTTTTCATCAGATAAAATAAATAGAAGTGAAATAATTTTTGTCCCGTTCGGAAGCAAAAAAATGCTGTATACAAATCATCTGGAGTTATATCAGACTTTGTTGAAGAAAAATATTGCATGGTATATAAATCGGGAGGATAAATTTTTTTTTGAAAATTACGAGGAGTCTATAAGGTATATTTTGGAAGATATTTATTTCCCCAGTGTGATAATGTTTGGTTCTCCAAAAGGTATGAATTTTGCTATTGAGGAAGAAAAGAAAGTTTGGGTTGATAAACTGCTTTACAGTACGTTTAATCTAGATTTTATCAAAGGATACTATTTTATATTTGGTCAAGGTTTGGAATTTTGGGAGAGCTTTAGAAATCACGGGAAAGATAAACAGATATTTTTTGTGATTGATCAGAATTTTTGGAGGAATATAAACTCTTATCAGAGGATAGTTTTTAATGAATATCCTTTCAAGGTGAGCTTAATAATAGATACTAGCTATTTTGAGGATTTGGAGTATGATCGTGAACAATTCTGGAAGTATATATTTTGGAAATCATATTTGTACGGTTGTTCTATTTTTGTTGATAGAGAGTTATATAATATAAGATCACCTTATTTCAGAATAGTGAATGGTCGATGAGGATTGGGATTTTTGTAAGTTTTAATTCATTGGTTATAGATAAGGAGATTTATCCTACGAGGATTGCCGGTGATATTTTACAGACATATTGGATCGTGAAATATGTAAAGAAAAATTATGATATTGATTTTCGCAACAACCTTAAGGGTAATGATATTAATCATTTTTCTTTCTTTTCATTTTTTATTTTTGGTTCCCATGATGTTTTTAAGGTTGGTATAAATCCAAATTTTTGCAATTTTTTGTACTATAATCTGTTTAACTCTTTTTCTTTTTTTGTCAGATTACTTTCCAAGAATGACTTATTTAGACCTATGCTTTTTTACTATAATATTGTAAAGTTTTTCTTGAGAAATAGGGACTACATAAGTAAGATGATAGATAGATTTATCAAGGGGGGAAACTTAAGGTATATCATAGTTAACTCAGAATTGGAAAATAGAGAATTTTATAAATTTTTAAAGACTTTCGGAGTGGATGCAGATAGTCTTGACTTTTATGTTATTCCTAATCCTTTGGACTACGAGGAGATTGAATATCTTCTAGATACTAATTATTTTGATTTTGAAGAATTTAAGAGAACTTATAAAATTCCTTCTGAGTATGTTCTAGTAGTAGGTAGGTTTGATAGAGTCAAAAATATTGTAAATTTCATTAATCACTATACTCATAGAAAGCTAGATAAACAAATTCCTTTGGTTGTTTTGGGTGTTGACCAAGAATATGATAAAAAATACTATCTTGATTTGAAGAGAAAGGCCTGTAGCAGTGTAATAATCATAAATACGAATGAAATACAAACGGAATATAGAGGAAAGGAAAGATATTTTTTTTATAGGAAGATTTGCCTGGAGCTTCTAAGAAGGTCATATTTAGTTGTAATTCCTTCGATAGTGGAAAGTTTTAGTTTAGTAGGGTTGGAAGCAATGTACATGAATAAGCCATTAATTATTACCCAGAATAGTCCTTATAAGGAGATATTTAGAGATTATCTTGGCAGATCTATAAAGTTAATAGATCCTCTGAAGATGGATTTATCTTTTGATCTATTCCATTTTGATGATTATACTCATATGAGTGATTATATAAGAAATAACTTTGGAATACACATAATAGCTCCCAGATATTTCGAGGTGTGGAAGAAGTATGTTGGAGATTAAGGATTTGTTGTTTAGAATTGTCAGTATTCCTAGTATCAATTCTACCCATGGTGAGGTAGAAATAGCAGAATTCATATATGAATATCTTAGATCTTTAAGAGATAGTTTTGGTGTTGATAATGAAAATTTTCAGGTCTATCTTCAGGATATAAGAGATGATAATTTAGGTAGGAAAAATGTTATTGCTGTTTTGAAAGGGAATAAGGAGGAAAGCAACAGATGTATAGTTTTTGTGGGTCACTTTGATACTGTTGATATAGAAGATTATGGAGTTCTTAAGGATTTTGCTTTTGATTCTGTGAATTTAAAGAGTCAGATGAAAAAGATTCATCCTGATTTGGTTGTAGATAATGTTGAATTTGGTAGGGGAATACTGGATATGAAAGCTGGAATCGCTGTAAATATTGAAGTTCTTAAGAGGTTTGCTCAGTGTGTCGACAAATGGAGTGGATATCTTGTTTTTCTTTTTGTCTGCGATGAAGAAGGGGATTCAAAAGGAATGATCAATTCTTTGTATTTTCTTGACAAAGTAAAAAAGGAGAAATCATTAGACTATCTGTTTTGTATTGACACTGATTATAGTGTTAACAAAGCTGCTTATGTTGGCAGTATTGGTAAGGTTTTGATAGGTATTTTGGTCAGGGGGATAGAGACTCATGTAGGTCAATCTCTGGAAGGTTTGAATTCTAACTACATATTGTCTTACATACTCAGTAAGATAGAGGATAATGAATATTTGGTTGAAGATGTTGCTAGTCAATTTAAAACTTATCCCATTATCATGAAAGTCAGGGATATGAGAGACTTCTATAACGTAAAGACTAACCTCTATTCGTTTGCTTACATTAATCATCTTTTTTATAGGGATAGTATTGATCAAATAGTTAAAAAATATGTAGATTTAATAAATTCGAGTATTAGAGAAATGTTTTTGAAAAGAAAAAAACTAATGAATTTTTGTGATATAAATTATGATCTGATTAGAGTACATGTTTTAGATGATTTTTCTATGGACTTGTATGATTGTAGTAGATGTGATTTATTGGATGTGAAGGACTACAGGGAGAATTTGATTATTTTTTTGAAGAATCGGTTGGATAGTTATGGTATTAATTATCCATATGTACTTGTTTTTCTATTGCCTCCTTATTATCCGAGTGTAGTTTCTGATTTGGGTATAAAGTCTAGATTAAGTGAGTATATCAGAGGTTTAGGAGAGGATATAGAGATTTATGATTATTTTCCTTATATTTCTGATTTGAGTTTTTTAGGAGGATTGGAGGGGATAGAGTATCTGGGAAGAAACATGTTGGGATGGGGCAGGTATTACTATTTGGATTCTGAAGTTATGAACAACGTAAAAATGCCATGTATCAATTGGGGTGTAATAGGATATGATGCTCATAAATTCACGGAAAGGTTAGTCGTAGATTATTCGTTATATAGGTTACCTGGGTATATTACGGATTTTGTCTGGGGTTTCTTGCAATAAGTATGATCTTATATAGATATTTAGTTACTGAGATGGTTAAGCCTTTTTTTATTGGTCTATTTGGATTTATTGTTTTTATGATTAGTGAGATGATGTTTATTTTGATTGATCACGTTGTTAGTAGGGGAGTGGATGTGGTAAGTGTTATAAAGATTATTGTATATAGGATTCCTGCTTTTGCTGTTATATCGATACCTGTTGCTATTTTATTTGCTGTTATCAATTCTATTACCAAGTTGGAGTCGAATTTTGAGATAACTTCAATGAGAATCTTGGGATTGAGATTTTATCATATAACTTTACCTTTTATTATTGTTTCTTTTTTGATGACTATTTTGAATTTTTTTTTGAACGAGAAGGTTGTTCCGTTAACGATGAAGATTTCAGAGGAGGTTGTAAAACAGAAGATAATTAGGGCGGGGATTTCTTTTATTCAGTCTGACGTTTTCTTCAAGATGCCTGATGGAAAGATTGTTATAGTCAGGAACGTGAATAAAAGGGACAGAGTTCTGGAAAATATTGTGATATCAGATATTAGGGTAGGTAACTTTTCTCGCATAATAACCTCTACGAGAGGATATGTAGAAAATTTAGATATAATTCTTGAGGATGGTTACTTGATTGATTTTGGGAGAGATGGTTTTGTTAAGACTCAGGTGAAATTTGAAAAGTTGGTTATACCATTTAACTTGTCTTTTGACGATATCATAAAGGAACTAAAGAACCCTTGGGAGATGAGCTATGAAGAATTGAAGAAAGAGTTAGAGAGCAGAGAAAAATTAGGTTGGAAGGATAATTTTTTAAAGACTCAGTTGTATTTGAAGTTTAGTTTACCTATTTCTTGTATTGTTGTAGTTATTTTATCTTTGCCTTTGGCAGTTATTTTTGCTAACAGAGGTAAGTTTATTGGATTGTTGATAAGTGTTTTTTTAATATTTGTTTATTATAGTTTATTTTCGTTTTTTGCTGCTTTGGGTAAGAACAATTTGTTGAATCCGTTTTTAGCGGCTTTTGGAGCTAACTTTGTTATGTTGACAATCGGAATATATTTGATTTATCGGATAGAAAGATGAGTATATTGACAAGATACATACTAAGAAATTTTCTTGAATCGTTTTTTTTGGGATTTATTATTTTTAATTTTATTATCGTTTTGACTTCACAGCTTTATCAGGTTGTGAAATGGCTAGTTGAAGGGACTTATAGTGTTATCGAAGTATTAAAGTATTTAATTTTCATAAGCCCGATGTATTTGAACTATGTTATTCCCGTTTCGATTGTTTTTGGTATAGTAGGTTCCATAAGCAAATTGAGTAGTAACTTTGAGATTACTGCTATGAACAGTTTTGGGATTGACACGATGTATATCTTCAGAAGGATATTTTTGGTTGTTTTATTGATTAGTGTTGTATATTTCTTTTTTAGTGAGATGTGGGGTTACAGGTTGGTTTCGCAAGCTCTGGATATGTATTATTCTTCTCTAAAAGAGTTCAGAGGGACTGTTAAGGATTTTAGCTATATTAGTGAGGATCTTGAGCAAACTAGGTTTATTTTTGCTAAGGAATATCATGTTGATTTAGGTTTAATGAAGGATGTCCTTGTTGTTATAAAGTATAAGAAAGGAAAGAATATTTCTATGTCGATTTTTGCGGATTGGGCGAAAAGAAGGCGGGATAATGTCTGGTTATTATACAGTGTCGTTCTTTATGATTACTCTTCTAGATCCATGCTTAAGGTAAATAGTATAGAATACTTATTTACCTTTGAAAAATTATCATCGAAGAGGAAAAGACACAGGGAGGAAACCAATATCTGGGAGCTGTTCAAGTTAGCTAGTTACTATAAAGAATCTAAGTTTTACGATTTAGCTTTTGAGACATACGTAAAGTTGAACTTGAAACTTATTTTTCCCTTCAGTGGTATTTTTTTAACATTTTTGGTGTTTCCTTTTTCTCTTTCAAAGGTTAGGGTAAGCAATTTTTTAGGTATTATTTTGGCGATAGGTGTTTCGATTGGATATTATGTTTTTATTACTTTGGCTCAAGTTATAGCTATTAAAAGTGGTATAGTTTTATTCTTATGGTTACCGAACTTTGTTTCTATATTTTTAGGAGGAGTTTTAATGTTTTTGAAAAATAAGAATTATGTATAATGTTAGAATGAACTGATTTTTGGGAAGAAGTAGGTATGTTTTTTAGTTTGTTCGGTAGCAAAGAAGTTTATGTAGGATTGGATATAGGTAATTATTACATGAAGGTTGTGTGTGCGGATGCTGTATGGCAAGATATGAAGAACTTGAGATCTGCAAAAGTGGATTTTGTTACGAAGATTTCTGTTCAGAACATAAGCGACAGGGAGTTACTAACGAACGAGCTTACAAATCTATTTGCTAGCTACAAAGCTCAGAAGAAGGTTGTAAAAGTGATAGCATGTATCTCTAGTCCGAACGTTATAGTAAGGGCTATAGAGGTTCCCAAAAAGGTCAATCTTGAAAAAGAGGGTGCCGATATAGCAAGAAACTACATTCCATATAAAATAGAGGATTCAAAGTTTGAATTAATACCTCTTAGTGAAGAGGTGCCGGATGCACCAGACAAAAGAGAGGTCTTGTTAATCTCATTTCTTTTAGAAGATGTAGTTACATTAGGAGAGATTATTTCTAATGCTGGACTTGAGAAAGTTGCTATGGAGTTTGATGAGCTAGGTGTTTGGAGATTACTAGAAGGATGTAACTACAAGAACTTTAGGAATACAAACAATATAGTTATAGATTTTGGTTATATGATGACTAAGGTTTTGATTTTTAATAATGGTAGACTCAAACAATTGAGGAATCTAAGAGTAGGTGGGGAAGAAATTCGTAAGAAGATAGTTGAAAAACATGGATCTATTGATATTAACGATGAAACATGGAAGAGTATTTCCTTCGATGATCAGAAATATTCTCCTATTCTCATAAAAGCTTTTGAGCCAGTGATAAAAGAACTGAAAAGAACTATTACAGCCTATAAAGGTAGAATAGATTTTTCCGAGATCTATACCATTGGTGGAATTTCTTATATTAAGGGACTAAACGAACATATTAAGAAGGAAATAGGAATAGAGACCAGTTACATAGATATCGACAAAATGCTTAATTTCATAAGGATTGAAAGGAAAACAGAAAATGAATTTAGAAAAGATTTTAATATATACGTAAATGCATTAGGTTTAGCTTTAGGTCATGGGCAGCAAAAATTTGTTTTAAAGAGAATAATATAGGAGGTGTTAGGATGGGTATAGTTATAGTAGAGCAGGAGAAGCGGATAAACTGGGGTAAAGAGATTGCGATAATACTTTTAATACTGATTATGATAGGTGTAGCTTATCTTGTACCCTATTTTATGGCTCAGAAAAAGATAGAAGAAATAAAGATGGTAAAGCAAGAGACTGAAAAATTGATTGAGCAGGCTAAATTTTTTAAAACTCAATTGCCAACTATTAGAGATAATATCAAAAAAATCCAAATAATATCAAATGAACTTAACACTTTAAGGTTAATTATAAATGAGTCAATATTACAGAGGTTTATTCTTGTGGAATTGCCTCATATTTTGCCTGCAGAAGCTTGGATGACTAACTTGACCATAAATTTCGACGCAAAGACAGCTTCATTTGGTGTAAATATTGTAGGCACAAGAGATAAAGTTCTCCAAAATTCTGCTCAATTACTCGATAATATTAATAACAGTGCTATATTTAAGAATCCAAAAGTTACCGGTATATCTTTGCAAGAGCAAGAGGGAGAAGTAGTTTCTAATTTTAACGTCGAGATCAATTTTGAATATACTCTAGAAGTTATGGAAAACTATTATAAGAACTTAAAGTAGGGGGGGGAGGAATTATGACATTGTTTGATTTGTTCAAAATCATAGTTGGGATCATTGCAGCTGGGATATTTGCTTTTTTTAGCTTTCAGGTAAACTATACTCCGGTTGTTGAGAGAGAAGCTAAATGGCAAGAACAACTCAAGAAGGCAAAAGAAATATACCAGGAGAGCAAAAAAATAAAGGATCAGTATGATAAGTATCAGAAAATGGCTTCAGAGTATGAAAAACTAAAATCTGAGGTTTTCCCTAATCTGAAGGCTGGAACAAATACAGAAGTATTCATGTCTATTGTTCTAAAGAAGCTGGAAGGGATTGTTACAGAGGTAAGAAACACATCCAAAGATAAAGATTTTAAGTTGAGTAATATTAACTTTGGTGCTATCTCCAACAGAAACATTGGGGCTTCGGAAGAAACCGAAGGTATTGCCGTAAGAAGCACTGAAATAACAATGACCCTAAGTGGAAAGTATTCTACTATAATTAGGTTTCTTAAAGAATTATCGGATATGAATAAGATAGGAGCTTTAATAAGAGTTAAAAACATTTCCTTTTCTCCTGCCTCAAGAGAAGTTGGTAAATCTCCGAGTAACAGTATTAACATAACACTAGAAATGATACAGGTAATAAGGTAGGTGATGGAGGATTATGAAAAAGACGGGTTTGAGTGCCCTTATATCGTTGAGCTTGCTTGCTTTGATTTTAAGTGGGTGTACCACTGAGCAAATAGCTACGATTGAGACCCCTACTGATTTAACGAAGGAGATAGAAATAACAGAAGGTCCGATCGAAGATCGGAACGTGAATATTGAGGAGGTAAGAAAGAAGTTGGTTTCTAAGCCATTCATACCCGAAAAAAGAGAGACATCTGACTTAAAGGATCCGTTTATCGTTAAATCCTTGAAGGGGATAAAAATAGCAAGAAACAATGTAAACGAGAGTAAGAGTGAGGTAGAGAAGCAGGATCAAAGAGAAGTACAACAGCAATCAGATCAAAAACAGTTTAACACTGAAACCACTGAGGTTCAACGACCAGAAGAAAAATCTGTAAATATTGCAGAAGAATCTCCCATGATGTTTAATTTTGAGGGATTGTCTATATCTGAAAATGAGAGAAGAGCTATTCTAAGACACTTGGTGAATAATAGATCTTATATTGTTAAAATTGGTGATATAGTTGGTGGATATACTGTTAACGCTATCACAGATGACAATCTGATTTTGATTAAAGGAAATGAAAAACTTGTAATAACAAAGAAGAAAAAGTAGGGGGTGGAAAAAATGAAGATGTTGTTAAGAATAATGATTCTTGCCTTTGTCCTTGTAAATATATCTCTAGCTTCAACGGTATCAAAGGTAGAAATAAAGGAAATAAATGGTACCGTAAAGATAACGTTGAACGTTGCTAGTTCTTACAAGACATTTTTCAAGGATAATAAGATAAGAGTTTTGTTAAAGCAGACTTCTATAAATCTTTCACAGACGGAAGCTAGTCTAATGCCTGGCGGTCCTGTCTCAAGTGTCTCTTTATCTACTGAAGGAAATGATGCTTATCTAGATATTATTTTGAACTATAGTGCTATTAATTATAAAATTTATACTGTTGGAAACCTAACAGTGGTTGAAGTAAGTGAAAAGACATTGCCTGAGCCTGTTGGTCCAAAGACTGTTGGCGATACAAAGAAAATAAGGAATTACATTGTTCTTTCTGCACCTGAAAACAAACAAGAACCTGTTGTACAACGTCAAGTAAAGAAGGTAGAGACAAAAGCAGTAGAGACAAAAGCAGTAGAGGTAAAAAATGTTCAGAAGCAGAAGAAAGTTTCTCATGAGAAACATAAAACGACTCATCTAACAAAAGTCAATATTCCTTCCAAAACAATAACGTTAGATCTTGTAGATGCTACCTTAGTTGATACTGTAAGACTTATAACTGAGAATCTTGGGTGGAATGTGATATTTTCTCCTGACGTTATAAAATATCAGGAGAAATTGACGATGAAACTTGTAAACGTAGATCCTGAAAAAGCTCTTAAGATGATACTATTAGCAAATGGATTTGACTATAAGATAGTTAATAATATAGCGTATGTTGCTACTCCGGACAAGTTAGAAAAGTTTCAGCAGGATGTTAAAGTTACTGGTCCGATTAAGAGACAAATAATAAATCTTGAAAATGCTTCAGCAAAGGAAATAGAGCCCATAATAAAATCTAATTTCCCTGAAGCCAATGTTCAAGTAGTAGAGAAGACTAATAGTTTATTGATAAAAGCTCCCGTACAGACAATAGTTGAGATAAAGAATTTGGTTGGTCAGCTTGATGTTCCTCCTCCTCCACCTCCCCCAGTAACTCCGCCAATAACAGAAGTTATCAGACTAAATTATGCAAGTGCTGAAGAAGTTATTCAGATGATGGGTAATTTGATTCCAAAAGAAGCAATAACCGTTGATAAGAGAATGAATTCTATAATAGTTACTGCAACACCAGATATTATAGATACCGTTAAATCTTTCGTCAAGGCAGTAGATGTACCTATGCCTCAGGTAGCTTTAAGGATGCACTTTTTGAGTATAGATGAAACAGCTTCGAGAAACCTTGGTGTTGATTGGAGTCAATCTAATAGAGTAGATTTGAGGGAAGTAACGGTTGGTGTTCCTTCTGGACAAGATCAAGAACCACCGAAAGGAGAAGGACAAAGAACTCCCTACTTTGGACCAAATTGGTTTACTAGAAGTGCCCTGGAGTTTTCTGCTACGTTAAACTATCTTGTTGAAAGTAAAAAAGGTAAGGTACTTTCTGCACCATATATTATGACTCAGAATAGACAACAGGCTGAGATTCAGGTTGGTCAGCAAATACCTATTCTTTACACTGACTATAGAACTGGACAAATTCAGGCACAATATGTAAACGTTGGTATAATTCTCAGAGTTACCCCTGAAATTTCTCCAGATGGATATGTAACTTTAAACTTGAACCCAGAGGTTTCAGAGCTTGGTGCTCAGATTCCAGGAACTCAGTATTTTATAATAAATACCAATAGAATACAAAATGTTGTAAGAATAAAGCAAGGGGAAACTGTACTAATAGGTGGACTATTGAGAAGTATCAACAGTGATTCGGTGAAGAAAGTTCCTTTACTTGCCGATATACCGATTATTGGAGAGGTTTTTAAATCGAGAGCAAAAGCTAGACAAAGGATAGAATTGGTAATTGCCATAACTCCAGTTGTATTAACAGACCTACCTAATCTCAACCAAAGTACTCAGTATAACAAAATGGAAGAACGTGGTCTAAAGGTTAATGATACTACTAGATTCTAATTTATAGTATAGACTCAGAAACAGGGGGTAAGGAGTTGGGTAAACCCCAACTCCTTTTTTGTTTACAGAGAAGATCGGAAGTTATGAAAATCTGGCGTTGTAGAAGGATATATTTTTTTATTTTTTACGTTAGTTTTTCGGTTTCTAAAAATTATTTTTACTATGATTCTCCATTCCAATCTACAGACATTCCGAGAGCTTGTGCCCAAGCGTTGCCAATAGTTTGTTGTTTTTCCTGTCTATTTTTGTTACTTTCTTTAATTTGTTCAAATAATTTTCTATCGGCTTCTCTTTTTTTCTTCATATCTTCCATAAACATGCTTTGTAGTTCTTTCTTTTTCTGCATATATGTTTCAACAGCTTGTCTATATGATTGTTGCAGGTTTTGAGCGGCACTTTGTGCTGAGCCTAAGATGGCTGGTAATCCGTTTATTAGAATTTGTCCTAAATTTGGCATCCCTGTCATATTTTTTCACCTTCCTTGTATTAATTCTTTCCTATATTTAAATTATGTATCTGTTGAGTGTAAAATGAAATACCTGGAGTTGTTTTTTTACATTTTTTTTACATCATTTAAAAAAGCTTAAAAACACATCATTTCTCGTTTTTCTTTTAAAAGGAATATTATATTCTACCGATGAATTTTATCCATATATGATCAATATAAAATTTAGGCTACTGGATAGTAACATACAGGATCATATTTACAATGCCTTTGTGGAAGTTACTAACAGCAATTTGTTAAAGGAAAGGAAATATACTATTGGAAACGTACTTTGTGTCTATAGAATAGATGATTTTGTATCTGACAAGCAAAGAATCTTTGTTTTTAACTTTTATTATGAAAAAACTGGTTCATATGATTTTAAGCAGACGTTTGTCTCTAAATTATTCAAAAAATCAGATGAATTGATATATCTAATACACTCTATAGGTTATATTTTCATAACGGATAACTTTGTCAAGAGTTTTGGTAATTTCTGGGACGACATCTACTCAGATATTTTCAATAGAGAAGGAATACAACTGATATACAAGAACTTTTTATGAACTTTTATTTGGGTTGGTATAAGATAGTACAAAGAAAATTCAGAAGCGATTACAAGTTGATGTTAGTATTTGATAAAGTTTCTTTTTATCCTGTAACTGCTTTGTTAAAGCTGTATTTGGTAAGACTTGAAGAAAAGATAGAGGTAAACTCTGTCGGTGTTTTCAAGGGCAAAGTTTACATAGAGAACGAGGAACAAGCCATGGATTTCATAAGATTATTTACAGATCCTGAATTACATGTATTTTTCGATCTACTAGCTATAGAGGTTTTTAAAAAGTCTTCGAATCCTTTTGATCCCTATGGAAGTATACCTGATGAGGATTATGATAGGTTGGGGCTTAAGGAAGTGAGTATAATATCTGAAGGATCCTTGTTTATTGTAACAAGGAATTTATTATTCTATCCGGATTCTGAAGGAATATTGCATAAAAGAATAGCCATTGTGAGGGAATTCATCAAAAACGATGGTGAATATTCCATGGAAATAATAAGGGAAATAGATTATGACAAAATAGACCAAATAATTACTCCTATTGATTAGAATTATGAAGCAGAGTATTTTTCATGAATTATATCAGAGGATGGGTGCTAAGTTTACGGATTTTTTGGGTTATCTATGTCCGCTGTACTACCGGGGCATTATCGATGAAGTGCTGATGGTTCGTAACAGGATAGGGATCTTTGATCTGTTTCATATGGGCAGAATTATTGTTTATAAGAATGGTAATTTTTCAAATCTTCAAAAAATTTTATCTGTAAAGATAGATAGTATAAGAATTTTTGATTCTAATAAAGGTAAAGCAAAATATTGCCTTATTCTAAACGATAAAGGAACTATAGAGGATGATATTGTTATCTATGATCTTACAGATAAAATGCTAATTGTTTGTAATGCTTGCAATAAAGAAAAGAATATAAGTATATTAAAAAGTCTTGATTTAGAGTTTAGGGATTTAAGTGATGAGTTGATGATGTTAGCTATTCAAGGCCCACTGTCTTCTGAAGCTATTACTAAATTCTTAAATATTGATCTTTCTGATGTTTATTTTTATGAATATGTAGTAGTAAATGGGTTGATTATATCGAGAACAGGTTATACAGGGGAGGACGGGTTTGAAGTATATTCAAATAAAGATAATATCTATTCTTTACTAAAATGGATTAAAGATAATTATGGTAATGTTATGTGTGGTCTAGGTGCAAGGGATGTATTGAGAATAGAAGCAGGTTTACCGTTATATGGTAATGAAATCGATGATAATACTACTCCGGCGGATGCAAATTTAGAATGGGCTGTGAATATAAAAAGGGAATTTAAACGAACTAAATATCTAAAGTATTTCCAGGTGAATGGTAGTCGTAAAATTCCTCGAAAGGGAGATGAAGTTTATATAGATGGATTGAAAGCTGGTTACATTACCAGTGGAACCTTCTCTCCTATTTTACAAAAACCAATAGGAATGATGTATGTAAATAAATTATCAAATAGTTATATGGTAAAGGATATTTACTTAGATGTTTCCGATAATCCTTTTATAACGACTAGATATTATAAAAGAGGAAGAGGGTAAGTATGGAAGATATAAGGCAACTAGAGGAAAGGATAAGAGCCAATCCAACTTCGATTGATCCCAATTTGATATATAAAGTTGCAAACTACTACTTCATAAATCATAATCTGGATGAGGCTTTAAAGTACTATAATTTGTTATTAAAGGTTGATCCAAATCACAAAATGGGATTATTTGAGTTAGGTAGCATATATTCAAATATTGGTAATTTGAATGAGGCGATAAATTTATGGCAGAAGGTTGTTTCGATAGATCCACAATTTATTCGTGCCCATTTTAATCTTGCCCTCGCTTATTCCAAAGTAAAGAGATATTCAGATGCTCTTTCTGAGCTTCAAATAACTTTGTCTTTGGCCAGACAAAGTGGTGATCCTGTAGGATTGGAAAAAAGAATACTACAGGAAATAAAGAGGATTCAAGATATTCAAGCGGGTATATCTTCAACCGATGTTTCTCAAGATATTGAGACTCAAAGGCAATATGCTCTTATTCTACACAAGAGAGGAGATCTTGATGGTGCTTTACAAGCCTTTAAAGAAATATTAAATTATGTTCCTAACGATTTGACTAGTTTATTGAATGTCGGAATAATACATTATAAAAAGAAAGAATACGAAGAAGCTCTCAACTACCTGCAGAAAGTTATTGATATAAAACCTAATGATCATGAGGCTTACTCGTATATAGCTCGTGTCTATGAGGAAACTGGTAACTACCAAGAGGCTATAGATTATTACAAGAAAGCAATATCTTATAATCCAAACGATTATTTTTCTTACTATAGACTTGGTAGAATATTATATTCTATTGGTTCGTATGAAGAAGCTATAAAATACTACAAGAAATCTGTTGAACTAAATCCTTTGGATAGTTATTCACATAATAATTTGGGTATAGCGTACTTAGAAGCTGGTAATGTAACAGAGGCGATAAAACACTTTTTAAAATCAACTTATCTTGATCCGAATGATTCTTATAGCTATTTTAATCTGGCCAAGGCTTATGTGAAACTAGGCCAGTTGAATAGGGCCTACAAAAGTATTCATAAAGCTATTCAATTAGAACAAAAACCTGTATATTTACTCGAAGCTGCCAAAATATTGTATAAGTTGAGAAACTATAAGGAATCCCTTGTTTTTGCGGTTAAAGCTACTGAGATGGATTCTAATCTTTTTGATGCTTATATTTTGATCTCTAAGCTTTATACCGTTGCTAAAAAATATGATGAGGGAATCTCTATTCTGGAAAAGTTTGCAAGTATTGAAAGGCCCAATTTGCTACTAGAGTTAGCTCATATGTATTATACAAAGGGGGAAATAGAAAAATCGATTTCTATCCTTAAAAATATCTTATCTCAAATTGAGGGAAAGAACAAAGATATAGTTTTAGAGGCTACAAGAAGACTAGTAAGAATATATTGTTCATTGGGTAGATATGAAGAAGCCTACGAATATTCCGAAAATATGATTTCCCAGTATTTCTTAGATAAAGAAGATTATCTTTTGTTAATATCCATTTACCTGAATCTGAGTAAGTATTCGGAGCTATTAAGTTTAATTTCCAGGATCAATATAGATGAAAATGATATGGAGCTTCTTTTTTACTATTCTTATTGCTGCATAAAGGTTGGAATTTATGATGTTGCCAATAAATACCTGCAAAAATTATATTCCCTTTACCCTTATAATCTAAAAATTTGTTACTATTATTTCTATTCACTCTTAAAAACAAGTAACTATGAGCTAGCAAAGGATATATTTGATAAAATAGAAGAAGAGATTTTCAAAGATCCATCCAAGTATGATGATCTATATGAGAACTATATGGAATTGCTTTTTATGCATAAGAAATACGATTTCGTTATTCAGAAAGGGATTAATTTTGTAAATTCTTCAGATTTACCTGTTAAGACCAAGGAAAGAATAGTTGAATTCATATTTAGAAGTTTGTATGAAAACAGACAGTTGAATAGAATAGGAGATTTTGAAAATTTGATTATTTATGCTACTTCTAAAGCCAGATATATTTTCCTCTTATCTTTATTGATGAAAAGAGATTATGAAAAACTTAGGTTTTATGTTAAAAAATTTGAAGAAGATCTAGATGCTTTTAGCGAGGATTCTGAATATGTTTTCATTTACATCGTTTGTCTTCTAAAGCTGGGTGATTTTGATAGAGCGAATGTTCTCTATCAAAAGTATTCATTATCTCATTTCTATTTTCTAGTTACTAGCCTACTTTTTGATATATATAATCATAATTTAGCTGAAATGACAAAAAAGATAAAATCAAATATTTCTCATTTATACAACTTCTATGTCATTTTGGGTATTAGATATGGATTCATTTCTAAAGAAGAAATAGAATTGATATGGGATAATCTTTCTAGAAGACTGAGAGATCTGTGGAAAATTTATACGTTTGATTATAAAAATATTGACGAGAACAATTTTCCGGAATTGATTGGTTTGGTGAATTCCCTTAAGATATATACAAACTTAGAATATGAAGATATTGAATATATCTATTTTCTACCCGATGATTTTGTTGAATATTACTTTTACAATCCTATTTATTTATTTTTTCATATGATAACTCTAAACATAGAAGATTATATGCTAGAGGAGGAATGGGATAAGATAAATATTTTTAGAAGACTAAATTATTCGCAAAAGAAGGAATTACATGCTTATTTGGAAGAGTTAATAAATTCTATGAGGCCAATTAATGATAAGTACTATCATTGTTATATATCTGCCAAATATAGTATTTTATTTGGTAATCTGGACAAAGCTATTAGTTTACTTTTTGAGTCCCTGAATTATCGTAAATACTCATATTCTGCCAGGTTATTGTTGGGAAGTATATACTATCTACGTGAGATGTATGATTTAGCTATAGAACAATTAATGGAAATTTACCATGAGGACAACGAAACTGTAAGATTCATGTTGGGGAAGAATTACCTTGCTTCAAAATCTTTTAAATTGGCGGATGAAGAATTCTCTTACTTGGTTAATCTCAAACCAGATAGTTATAAATATTTGTACTACAAGGTTCTTACCAATGTATATATGATGAATTTTAAAGTAGTGGAAACTCTAGAGAGTTTGTACAATAATATCAGAATAGAAAAAGACGTGAAAAGAAACGAATTTCAAGAAATTTCCTTATACTTGGCTTATGTATATATTTTAATGAAAAAATACAAAGAAGCTGAGGAGATATTGCTAGACCTACTGAATAATTTCCCTAGTAACGAAAAAGTGTATAAGTATTTGTCTATCGTCTATATATCTATGAATCAGATAGCAAAAGTATTAAACGTTTACAATATGGGAATTAAGAATATTCCATACAGTTCAGAATTATATTCTCAGCGTGGACTACTATATTATAAAGCTAATAAATTTGATTTGGCTGAGAAAGATTTTTGGAAGGCCTATCAGCTTAATAGCTTGGATTTTGTTGCCATAAGTCATTTAGGATTGATATCTATGAAAAAGGAAGATTATAATTCTGCTTTGAATTATTTCACAGAAGCGATATCCATAAAACCTTTAGCTTATGAAATATACACCAACATAGGTAATGTGTATGAAAAGATCGGAAAAATAATAGAAGCAAGGGAATACTATGAGATTGCATATGAGCATAATCCATCCAATCCTCAGAATATAAAAAAATTGATAGAAACTTTAAAGAAGCTATCCGATACTTTGAAATTACAGATGATAAAGGAAGAAATAGAAAAAAACTCTTTTTTAGATGCAAGAGTTAAACATGAACTGATTTCTCTAATAGGAGGATAACGTATGGAAACAATTGTAAACAAAGCTTACAAAGCAAAGCAAAACTATTTTTATATATTTCATAAAATCCTCGATGAAAAATTTATTGTAAGTATAACAGATTTAATTCTTAGTTCTCTAGGTTTTGGACGGTATAGCTTCGAAAGTATCGAACATATTAAAAATATGCTGAATGTTTTACCGGTGTCTATCATTAATCCTATTTTTTACATCTCTAAAGATAAGAAGGATCTATTTTTGGCAGAATTTTTCTATTTCTCTAGTTATACAGTATTAGTTTTTTATTATTATTCTACAGAGGAAAAATCTAACTATGAACAAAATATAGATATTTTACTTAAAGAAATTGTTGAGAAATATGATCTTAGTTATTCCTACATGGATTTAGAAAAATCACTTGATTTTCAGTATGAAGATATTTTGGGAGCTAAAGGAATAAAGGTCGGTTTATTGAAATTACTTAAGGAATATAAAATCCATAAAGATAGAATTGAGCTGGATAGATACTTTATCGATTCAAAAGTTATTTCTATTTCTTCTTCTGTTCTAAAAGGAAACTATCGTGATATTTCTATAGAGGATTTGAAATACGTGGAATTACTAGAAAAGAATAATTTCTTAAAGATTTTTGTTGTATTTAACTGTTCTTCCACGGGAAACTCTGTATTTCAGATGAATAGATTGGATAATTTAAAAGTTATTTTGGAAAGTTTTAGATGTCCTGTATGTGCTAAGAAGTTAATTGAAGAGAAAATGGAAATTAACCTCACTATTTCTCCATTTTTTGAAATATATTTTACAAATTACATATGGTTAAAGAACGTAATTTTTGACTATTTCTCTTCGATAGATGGATTTAGAATATATGAATACGATAAAGATGTTTACATAATAAGATATATGAATTCTCTCTATCTATTTGTATTTACTAACTATGAAAATTTACTGAGTTCTCTTTCATACTACAAGGATATGGAAATCCTTAATTTATCACACTCCTTCTTCTTTGTGATTAATATAGAAAATCGCAGTATTAATTCTTCTTTCATTGAAAAGTACAAGGAAAAAATAAGTGTACTAAATTTAAACATCGAAAGCTTCGATAATACTAATTTTGCGAATATTCTTAGCAATCTAAAGCAAAAAATTGAAGATTTACATAATATGACACAATTTAGAAATATCCTGATAACTATTAATTATGACAATCTACTGTCATACAGTGATGTGGATAAAGTTGAAGATATTAGTATTGATACCAAAGAAGAGATTTTGTTGGAGGAAAAAATTTCTGTTGCAAATTCTGTTGCAAACAATTTGTCTGAAAGTAGACAATTAGAATTGGAGATTAAGGATCTAAAATCTGAAATAGAAAATATTTACACTGATGAATTACAAAAATTTGATCATTCATCAGAAGTTGAACCAATTATTTTATCTGGAGAGGAACAAAGATCGGATGATGAATTACTTTTGGAAATCATTGGGAAAAAGATAGATGAATCATCGAATTATCCAGAGAAAAATCAAGAAGAATCTTTCATAGAAGATGCTATCAGCGAATTGAATAAAATGTTAGACTCTCCTCAAATAAACTCGGATCAAATAGATCTAAAAAGTGATATTGATCAAATGCTATCTCCTAAAGAAGAAAGATATATCGATGTTAACAGTACAGAAAGTGTATTACTGGAGTCTAATTCTGTGATAGATTCTATTGAAAAGGAAACCTTAAACCTTGACGATCTATTAAAAGATGTCAAGGTAAATTTTAGAGTGGAATTAGATAATGATATCACTATGAAAGATATACTAAATGTTTTTTATCATTTACTTGCTGGAATGGGTAAGGAAAAATTAGCTTTTATTGAAAAGAATATTGTGTACTTTAAACAGACGCTTGGTTCAAAAATTCCTGATTTAAAATATTACATCACAATAATTAATCCCAAGGGTGCAAACTCATTTCCCAAAGACGAAATATTTATGATAAAATATTACAAACCAATCATTGAAAAGATGAACTTAAGCAAGGATTATTATTTCAGCAGCAGAGAATCTTATGGCTTTTTGGTTAATAATAATTCTTTTTTCTATAGCTTGTTTTATAATGCTGCTCCTAACATTATTATTTCTACCTTTGCACTCGAAAAAGTTTTCGATAATCTCATAGTTTATTCCTATCCTTCTGATCTCAAGGCACTAAAACTGGAGATAATCAGAAGAAGTATAGACAACTTGAATAATCTAAAGTTGAGCGGAGTTATACAGAATTTTGTTCTTCTTAACGAAGATTTTGATTTACTATCTGAACAAGAAAGTTTTGACAAAGGGATTTTGTATGCAGTATACAATTATTACTCTGTTTACTCTGTAGCCGATCCAATTGTTTGGGGGTGGGGATCAAAAGATAAAGGATTCTATATCTGTATAAAATTTAATAACGTGATCCTAGTAGTATTTACCCCAGATTTTTCTTTTAATCGTATAATTCAATTATACAATGGCTTATATATATTGGAAGTTATATAAGCGCTTTGCGGAGAAAAAAGGGGCGCTATACAAATACCTTCTCCGCACAAAATAAAACATGAATATTGCTCAATTCGATGGAACAATAGCTTATTTCGTCATATCTAGACTAGCCGGTGGTGAAATACTAGAAAATTACGTCAAACACACAGATCTCTTACAGCCTCTCTTAGAATACTCCCTTAGCTATATAGAAAACTTTGAATCCTACAAAAATGACATAGTCAGTATAAATGCAAATATTTCTGATCCCTCTCTTAAAATAGATAATCTTAGGGCCATTGAGTTCATATATTCCAATATGAAGGTATTTTTATCGGAGATAAAAGAAAGTGATATATTTGTTGTAGCTTTCTTCAATAGTGGATATCCAGACGGAATAATCAAAATTATATTGAACGACTATATTAATCATGTCAGACAAAATTACAGCTTATAAAATGGATATAAAATACGTAAAAGAGTTATTATTTAATCTTACTAAGGGTAAATTTATGCTTTTTACAAAAGAGGAGTTTAAAAGCAAAATAAGTTATTTACGACAAAAAGCAAATCTTTCCTTCTACTTTGACATCAGAAAAGATGAAGATATCTACAATACCAGGCACGAAGTTGAAAAAATTATAAAGGATAACTTTCAGAATATTGATGAATTAAAGGTTTATCATATTCTGTTAGTATTTACCGAGTTATCGACTAATATAATTAAACATGCAATAAATGGAAGTTTTGAGATTTATATTTTTAATGAGGGTGTATATATGGCTTTTAGAGATTCTGGGCCGGGTATCAGCATCGATAAAATACCATACATTACCCTTCCAAATTATTCTCGCTTAGAGGATTCTTTGGGATTCGGTTTTAATATATGTATAGAGCTATCTCATTCTATAGAAATGGAAACTAGTTCAGAGGGAACAAACATAATAGTTTATATGGAGATATGCTGAACCAAGAATTGTACATTGATAAGTTAAAGGAAATAGATTTTTCTAGATTACCAAATCATGTTGCTTTTATCATGGATGGCAATAGAAGATGGTCAAAGAAAAATGGTTTCCCCCCATACGTAGGGCATAAAAAAGGATTTATTAACTTTAAAGAAATAATACTTTTTTCCAAAGAGATAGGAATTAAAGAATTATCTTTCTTTGCCTTTTCTAAAGAAAACTGGAAAAGATCTAAAGAAGAAGTATTTTTCCTCTTTGATTTGATGTTATACTATATAGATAGAGAGCTAGTTAGAATAGTTGAGGAAGGTGTGAGGGTAAGGATAATAGGAGATAGACAAAATATACCTGAAAAATTAAGAGAAGCTTTTGATAAAATAGAAGAGTATAGTAAAGGATTCAATAAAATATTGGTAAACGTAATGGTAAATTACTCTGGACAATATGATGTCATGCAAGCTATAAGAAAAATAATACAACAGGGATATTCTGACAATGAGATAACTTACGATCTAATTAATTCTTTTCTTTTAATAAGCTCTCCTGATTTGCTAATAAGAACAGGAGGAGAATATAGGATAAGCAATTTTATTCTTTTTCAGTTGGCTTATACTGAGCTTTACTTTTCTCCTAAAATGTGGCCAGATTTTGGTATCGAAGATCTAATAGAAGCAATAATAGACTATCAAAAGAGAGAAAGAAGATGGGGAAAATAGTAGTTATACATTTCTCTGACTGTTTTTATCCCAGAATAAACGGAGTTACCGTATCTATAAACACTATCTCAAAAGCTCTTTCTCAGAGAAACGTATACAATATAATAGTTTCTCCATCCTACGAAAAATCTAACGCTCTTAAAGTTGAAAGTTATGAAGGTATCGATCTGATAAGAGTCCCGTCAAAGACATTTATATTCAATAAAGAAGATAGATTTATGCTATTTAACTATAATTATCAACTTTATAAACTGATAAACGATATGACCAGAGAATACCATAAAATTGTCTGCTTATTTCATAATATTATGAATAGCTATTTTATAGGTAACAGCATTGTTAATTTGTTTAAAAAAAATACTTCTAAAAAAGTTATAAAGATATGTTATTATCATACTCTATGGGAATACTATCTTCATTATATTCCTTTACCCAAATTTATTTCTTTGAATTTACTTAGGATTTTGGAAAGGAAAGTTTTGAAAAACATGGATTATATAATGGTTGCAAATGATTACGTTAAGGATATGGTTATAAGGAAAATAGGTTCTCTTGAGAAAATAATAGTCAATCCTTTACCTATAGATACTATATTTTTGGAAAATTTGAATTCCACTCAAGCTTACAAAGGTAAATATTTCCTCTACGTCGGAAGAATAGGTAAAGAAAAAAATCTTTATTTCCTTTTAGATGTGTTTTGTGAGTTGGCTAAGTTCGATAATAGTTTCTGCCTTTATCTAGTTGGCGATGGTCCAGAAAGAGAAAACCTAATTTCCTACTCAAAGTCGATAAAAATTGATGACAAGATATCTTTTCTGGGTTATAGGCCTCAAAGAGAAATAGTGGATTTATACAGGTATTGCCAGGGGGTAATTTTTGTATCAAAAACTGAAACACTAGGATTAGTAGTACTTGAGGCAATGAGTTGTGGAGCAATTGTATTTACCTTGAATGTCCCACCCTTTAATACTATTATCTCTAATCTTCACAACGGAGTATTAGTTGACAAAGAAGAAAAAGAATATTTTGCTAAAAAAATTCTTGATGTCATTTCAGACAGAGATTTGTCACAAAGAATAAAGAGAAATGCAATAGATAAGTCTAAAATTTCTCATCCTATTACTTTTACCCAGAAGCTTTTAAATATAGTAGCATAGGATATTATGGTTACCATAGGTATTGACCTGATGGGTGGAGATAATGCGCCTTTATCGGTAATCGAAGGAATTTTTCATTCTATTATTGAAAACAAAGACCTTAATATTCTTGCTACATACTACAAAAACATAGATATAAATGAAATGATAAAGAAAATATACAATTTTTCTCCCAAGAGAAGCAAAATAAAAAACTTCATAAAGAGTAATGAATGGAAACATAGAATAGATTTTGTTCCTTGTGATAATTATATTAGTATGCAAGATAAGCCCTCTAGTTTGTTAAAAAATAAGAGTGATACATTAAGAACCATTTTTGAAATGCTAAGAGATGGAAAAATAGATGGGGTGGTTTATGCTGGAAATACGGGGGCCTTTCTGGAAGGATCTGTTCTGTTTGTCGGAAGAATTGAAAATGTTAGAAGACCTGCTTTACTGACTGCTTTACCTTTCGGTAATCACCCCGTTTTTCTACTAGACAGTGGTGCAAACTCTGAATGCAAACCAGAGTATATTTTACAGTTTGCTATTATGTCCTCTAGCTACTATAGAATCGTAATATCCAGAAAACCTTCTGTAGGGGTTCTTAATATAGGTAAGGAAGAAATAAAAGGTAACAATCTAGTCAAAGAAGCTAATAATTTGATCAAAAGTTATGTCGAAAAAAATCCAAATCTATTTACTTATCACGGTTTTATTGAACCTTATGACGTCGTTAACTCAAAGATAAATATAGTTTTAGCAGATGGATTTAGTGGAAATATAATGCTAAAATCATTCGAAGCACTATCTGAATATGTAATGGAAGTTATGAAAAAAGAATTTTCCAAAGGAATAATTAATAAAGCATTGGGATTAATACTGAGATCTAACTTTAGACGATTAAAAAATTTCTTTGACTACTCAGAATATGGAGGAGCTATCATGTTGGGCTTAAAAGGAATATGCATTAAAACGCATGGAAGAGCAAATTATAAGGCTATAAAAAATTCTATCCTGTTCACATATAAATTGATTAAAAATGATATGATCAAAAAAATAGGAGAAGAAATAAAAAATGTAGAATTATGGACTACCTGAAATATAACTTGAAACAAGGATACAGAAAAATAAATGCTTTTTATGAACTAAATAACCACCTCATGACTTTCGGATTGGATATATACTGGAGAAAAAAAGCTAGTACCACAATATCAAAATTACTTAGCAAAGAAAATAATTATAATAAGAAGATTGTATATTGTGATTTTTGTATAGGTACAGGAGAGTTTTTCGAATTAATGTTTAATAAACTAACTGAAATCCAATATGACAAAAAGAGTATTTTTATAGGTCTAGATTTCAGTTATGAAATGATAGCTAGAGCAAAGAAAAAGAAGGTTTTCAGTAACCACAATGTTTCTCTTATTCTTGCAGATGTAGGTTTTCTGCCCCTCAAAAATAACTCGGTAGATTTTATCACTATTTCCCTAGGAATTAGAAACTTAAGAAATCCCAACGATATAAATCATAACAATATTTTTGCCCACAGATTTAACGAAATATATAGGGTTATGAAAGATGGCGGATATTTTTTTGGCTTGGAAACTAGTAGACCTCCCAACAAAATAATAAGAAAAATATCTGACTTCTTAACATTGTATATTCTAACTAATATAGCAAAAATATTATCAGGTGATTTTGATACCTATACTTATCTAGCTAAAAGCATAATTGATTTCTTTGAACCAGATCAGTTTAAAAATTTTCTCTTGAGTATTGGTTTTAAGAATGTGCATTATTATCTTTTTACTTTCGGTATTGTTGCTCTACATATAGCTAAGAAGTGAATATGATAAAGTATCGGGAAAATCAGACAGATATTTTCTTGGTGGATTTGAGGGATCTTATATCATCCAAAGTTGAATTTCTATCAGGTAAATTTTCGATTCTTTTTGATTCTTTCGATATACTCGGTTTGTATGTTTATGATAGTTTTAGTCTAGAATGTTATTACGATATAAGAAAGATTGGCGGAAGCTTTCTGGTAAAATTGAATATCAGATCTAGCATACCGGTCTTCTGTGACATATGCGGAGAAGAATTTAACTATCACTTCTCTCTAGATGTAGAAGAAATTTTCACAGAATATTTTGAATACAAGAAAAATTTCCATGATATGTACTATTTTATCTTTAACGGATATGAATTGGATGTAGGTAAAATATGCATAGATAACTTTATTTCCAATTTACCAATCAAATTTGAAAATGGTTGTAAAAACAAATCATAGTTATTTCCTTATAAGTTTTTTGTATTCATAAAAAAGTGTATAATATAAGCTCCCTAATATTTCATAGAAAGCTATATTTGTTGTTTCTATATTTTCCATATCTGGTAAGAATAAATACGGGGTAAGAGTAGTTATATATTCATATCTAAAATTTACCGGAATAAAGGTTAGGCTGTTTTGTACAAATTCTTTACCAAAAGCATGAATAAGAATTTTTTCCGTTCTTTTCATGTGAAAAGCAGAAGTTATGATTATTGCATTATCTGTCAGTTTTAAAAATTCTTTAAGTTTTTTTATATTTTGATATGTATCTTGTGATTCTGTTTCCAAGATTATTTTTGCATTATGATCTATACTTCTTATTAATGATTTCATGTTTACAGAGGTTGGGTTATTTTGATTCTTCAAATTCCCTCCTAGAATTATTATCTCTGGGGTTTTATTATAGTACCTTTTTAAGTTAATGTATACCAACGCTGCTACTATGGTTCTCGATAAACTTTCTTCACCTAGTTCCTTATTTTCTTTCGTTCCTCCACCTAAAATAACTATCTTATCTGTTTCTCTATACATACTGATTACATTTTCAGGATTGTTAACAATAGAATAGTATAAGAAATAATGGTGTAAGTAATCTTTTTCTAGCGGTAGAATAGCTATATTGCTCCCTATAGGTGTAGAAAAGAAATACACTACAAAGATTAAGACTAAAATATACTTTCTTTGATTCCTAGATGAAATTAGGAAAATTGTAAAAAGTATTATGTATTGTATATTTAGTATTGATGAAAGAATTTTCTTTACTAACAATATTTTTAATCTTTATTACTAATGTTTTTGATAAATTCAAGTACTTGGTATGGATTTTCTGAGGCTGATACTTTACGCCATATCTTTACTATTTTCCCAACAGGATCGATAACTATTGTATCTCTGGAGGGAAATATTTGCCCTTCTACATCGAAGAGTTTTGCTATATCGTCTTTTTTATCACTTACAAGCTTTATTTTTAGTTTATGTTTTTCTATAAATCTTCTATGTGATTCTTCGGAATCTTTATTTATCCCTATTATTTCTACGTTGAGTTTTTCGAATTCTTCTTTTAGTTTTGAGAAATTTTTTGCTTGGATTGTACAACCCGGTGTATCATCTTTGGGGTAAAAATACAGAACTATCCATTTACCTTTTCCAACCTCTATTTCTTCTCCATCTATTGTTTTTAATGTAAGGTTTACGATTAAGTCTCCTTCTTTATACATTTTTCACCTCCAGCAAGTAGTTGTCTTTAGCTCTTATTACCTTAAAGAAATCGTATATTTCATTTTTTGGGTTATATGTTCGTTTTTATACGTAGCGATTAAAGTTATATTTTTTTTATATTTTTTAGGCACTTTTACTGTCATTGAATTAGGTGAAGTATAAAATAATTCTACTCCTTTCTCTAAAGCTATTATTTCAACAAAGGGAGAAAAACCAAAATACCATATTATGTAATATGCCAAATAGTTATCGAATTCAAATTTATCTATTCTCATTATTTCTGGGAAGGAATATGTGTAATTTTTGGGAATTTTTTCAGAAAAATCTATTACTTTATTATTGTGAAGTATAAAATAGAGGTGTTTATTATGTATTTGCGATATTGTTATTCTGTTGTATATTTCCTGATCGATGTAAAATCTTTGTGAAGATGATAATAGAATGAATGCTGGGCTGTAGCTTGTTGGTTTACCTATATACTGTATACTTCCCTCGGCAGTTTGTATTTTCTCTGGAAAACTAACCCATAATAATTGAAGTATAATTATTAGTATTATAGTTGAGATATTATGTACCTTGTTCATTATCATTAATATTTTCAAATTTTTCATAATTGAATTCATGAAGAATTTCTATTATGTCTAGTATTATAGATCTTAAAAGTTCAGCAGATGTTGAAATTTTATTTATCTGCTGATTTAGAAGTTGGATCTGAAAGTTAAGTAATCTATCTTTTTGAGGTATGGAAGTTTTCTGGATTTCTCTTATATTCGATTCTAATACTTGTATGGATGTTAGAAAGTCAAGAAGTAGGCTATCTAGATCCAAAATTTTTTCATCTATCTGTTTAGAGTAGATGATTGAATTATTGAATTCATTCTTCAAAGTAAAATATATATACTCTCTAATCTTTAAATATTCTTGAATAAGTTTTTGTAGTAATTGATTTAATTTTTGTATGTTTTCGATTTTTGTTATTTCATCTTTTGAGAGAATGATTTGGAATTCTTGACATATGGAGATGAAGGGTAATGCAATGTTTTTCATCGAATTTATGGTGGGCCTCTCTGGACTCGAACCAGAGACCTTACCCTTATCAGGGGTACGCTCTAACCACCTGAGCTAGAGGCCCTCCCTATATTCTTTAGATACTCTACTCACTTTTCCTTCTTATACTTCTCTCTTCTCGAACCACGAATTCAGCGGCTGAACATATTCTAAAAATTTCAGTATCTTCTCAAAAATCTCTCTTTCCTCCTTGCCATTCTCTATATCATCACGGATTTCTTGAATTATTTGAATTAATTCTGAAACAACATCAACCTCGTAACTCTTATTATTTTTATCAAAGTAAATAGCTAAATTTGATAGTTCTTTAATTGTATTCTCTAATTGGGTTATTACATTTTTTGTTTGTTTTTTGATTATGTAGTTATCTATTATTCCTAAGACGTAATTTTGGATGATTGCTGGACTGTGTTGTAGGTTAGTAATCAAAAGTTTCTCAACTGATATAGGGAAGGGGAAATTACAATTTGCACACTTTGTACTAAAAAAATCGTTCTGTGTACTGCAAGCAGGGCATACTACATTCTGACTAATCATCAATTCCATTTCCCTATATATCTCCCTAAACCCCTTCAGGAAATTCAAAAAAGTTATGTATATGTCCTCCAAAATATCAGGATAAATAGTATATTTAAGCAAATATATAATCAAATCTTCTATAGTTTTTGAGTTATTATCTATTTTCTCTGTTTTGTAAACATTTAAGATAGTAAATATTCTGAGTGTACTTTTTACATTAAGTAGCATATTTATTAAAGTTGTTACAGGTAGATTAAACATAAGAACTAATGATATTGCATTTATCAATTCTTTCTCTATTTTTGAATCTGATTCTGGATCTTTATCTACGATACTATTTGCCTCATCAAGAAACTTTATCAGTATTTCCTTGTAACTAACAAAATCGCTTATGTCAGAAATCTTTAAAATTCTTAATACATCTTCTATCTCGAGATTCCTTTTTATTATGTTGTTAATAAAAGCCGGATCTAGAATTATTCTTAAAATGTTATTCTTTACAAAACTCAAAACTTTGTCTTGTTTTTCTAGATCAAGATTTTGATAGTTATCAACTATATCTAGTACACTTATTTTTTCTGCTTTTTTCTTTTCCAATATGAAAAAAGTATTTGATGCCTGATTTATTTGTATGAATATTTTACTAGGTAGCTCAGGATCCTCGATGAGATTAATTCCACCTGTTATTAACTCATATGCTGCTCCTAAGGCATATTTCATTGCCTCTATAAACGAAGCTTGCTGAGATATTATTTTACTTATCTCTTCTCTCTTTTCTACATCTTTGATCACTTCTAATATTTTACTCTCTTCGTTTATCTGTTTTTCTAATTCCTCTACTGTTTTTAACGTACCAAACATATATCTTGTAAGCAGATCTACAGGAAAATTTTCCAGATCTTTTATGGATTCTATGTACATCCAAAAAATTTTAAGAAATCTGTCTACTACAGGATAAGATGATAAGAATTTTTGATTCTTCAATATTTCTGATACAACATTGTTTAACCTGATTATTTCGACTATATATTTAACTGTTTCCTCAACAGTAGAACTATCTATATTGTTTAGACTTATGTCATCTATTTTTTCTTTTATTTTTTCCAGCAGGTCAGGTAGCTTATCTATGTTTTTTTGGACACTATTTACAAAATTTGGATCCAGGGGTAGGGTAATTTGGGCTAACCTCCAATCATCAACTATTTGATTTGATAAATAATCCAAAAAATTAACGAAAATATCCTTGTGATCTATTAATACTTGCTCTAGATCATCTTCTATATAATTAGAAAAGTAAAGTATAGTTTCCAATATATTCAAAAATTGTGTAATCGGTGCTGGAAAAACTACTACCATACGTAAATTATTCTAATACTTGTTTTATTGCTTTTTGTAAACTTAGTTGTACTTCAATTAATCTATGATCGGATACTTTTTTTGCTATTGGATTTTCTATTTTTCCTACCACGTTAAAAGTGTTTTGAATTACCGTATTTTGAAGTTCTTCTGATAGAAAAATATAGTCTAATGTGCTTACGTGTTTTCCGTAGTGGGTAGGTAATTTGGTTTCTTTTGATAGTTTATCCAATTTCCTTACATCCTTGAAGTTGGAGTTTTCGATTGTTTTTATTACAGATGAATCTGGTAGATCGTTGAAATCTCCCATTAATATTGTAGGCATTTTTTCTTTTGTGGCAAGGTCAACCAAGTTCATTGCTTCTTTCTGTCTCTGGATATCAGCTTCTACTCCACCCCTTTTCGATTTCAAATGAACAGAAAAAATCTTTACGTCAAATCCCGGCATCAGTTCCACTACGGCCTCCACTGGAGGTCTTTTGAAATTCGTGTTATTTTCGTTTATTGTATAACTCTTTATCTTAAATTTCTTATCTATTAGCAGTGCTGTTGCTATACCTCTGTCATCAGACTTCCCTACTATCACATTGTATTTCTTATCTAAAGATGTGATTTTTAATAGATCGTATAGAATTTGCTCGTTCTCTACCTCTTGTAAAGCTACTATGTCAGCATTGGTATTTTTTAATATTTCAGCTATTCCTATCATATGTTTTTCTGGCTTTGGAGGACCGTCGCTCTTTACAGGATCATCAAATCTGTCAAAAAGATTATATAAATTGTAACTTGCTAACTTTATTTTACTTATCATTCTGTTCCCTTGCTATCTGTATTCTCAAAACCTTTTATATTTTATATATCCCTATATGTAGTTCTTTAAATATACTATGTGAATTTTTTACAAATTTTTTACAATACCAAGACTTGTTTTTACTAACCCCAAAAAAATTAAGTAAAAACACAAATAAGAGGGGGTAAAAATGCTAATAAATAGAATTGTAAACAGTATATACAACCTTGTAAATACCAAAAAAACTAAAAACTATGGATTAGAAAAAAATACAGTCGACAAATTTTTATCGAATAAAGTTAGCTATCATATACCCATAGAATTAACCTCCCAGAAAAATAAGTTACCTCATAATTTGCATAGAATAGACGTTATAAGAGAACTTCTTAAACTGGATGAGGTCTGGAATATGGGTATAACAGGTAAAGGTATTACAATAGCTGTTATAGACACTGGCATATATCCTCATCCAGATATAAAAGATAGAATAATAGAATTTATCGATTTTGTTAATAATAAAAATGGGGTAGAGAATTCTTATGACGACAATGGACATGGAACACATTGCGCAGGTTTAGTAGCAGGTGATGGAACGAAAGCTAATGGAAAATATAGGGGACCAGCCTACGAAGCTAACCTCATCGGTATTAAAGTTCTTGATAAACAAGGATCAGGTAGCCTTTCTAACATCGTAAAGGCGATATATTGGTCTATACAAAATAAAGACAAATACAATATAAAAGTCATATCCATGTCCTTAGGTGCAGATTCTGTAATAAAAGAAAAAGACGATATCTTAGCTAAAGCTGTAGAAGATGCAACTAGAGCAGGAATAACAGTAGTGGTCGCTGCAGGTAATAGCGGACCTCTATCCGAAACCATAGGAACACCCGCTCTGAGCCAACACGCTATAACTGTCGGCGCTTACGATGATAAAAATACTATTGACACTACCGATGACACCCCAGCTTTTTTTACTTCCAGAGGTCCAACCAAAGTAGATAAAATCAAAAAACCGGATATCTCTGCTCCAGGAGTGGAAGTAGTAAGTCTGCGAAGCCCTAATTCTACAATAGATAAATCTCCTGTTATACACTACGGAGACTACTATACTCTGCTATCTGGAACTTCTATGGCTACTCCTATTGTCGCAGGTGTAGTTGCTCTCCTACTACAAGCTAATCCTAATTTAACTCCTCAACAAGTAAAAGAAATAATAACCACTACTGCAATTCCTCTGAAAGGAGCTAGCTCTTACTCAGTCGGAGCTGGCTTAATTAATCCCCTAGAGGCGGTCAAAAAAGCATTGGAATTAAAAGAAAAAACAAAAGCCTAAGAAAAAGAAAAACTCAAATAAATGAGATTTAAGATTAAGGTAAAATATAAAGGGGAGGGATCTGGTCCCTCCCCAGTAGTTTCAACTATTTATTACCTATTCCTTAGTAGTCCATTGGTGGATGGCTGTGTGATCCACCCTTATCCTTTTCTTTCTCAGGAATTTCTGCTATAACTGTCTCTGTTGTCAAGACCATTCCTGCTACTGAGCAAGCATGTTCTAATGCACTTCTGGTGACTTTCAGTGGATCTATTATTCCTGACTTGAACATGTCTGTTATTCTTCCTGTTACTGCGTCGAAACCGTATGTTGGTTGTGATTTCTTGACCTCTTCGACAATTGATCCACCGTCATAACCAGCGTTTTCTGCTATTTGTCTTAGAGGTTTATCTAGTGCGTGTTTTACTACCTTGATTCCAAGTGCCATATCTCCGCTATATTCTTTTTCTAACTTTTCTAGAGCTTCTATTGTTCTTATGAGTGCTGTTCCTCCGCCAGGAATTATTCCTTCTTCTACTGCTGCCTTTGTTGCATTCAAAGAGTCCTCAAATCTCAGTTTCTTTTCTTTAAGTTCGGTTTCGGTTGGTGCTCCAACTTTTATTACTGCTACTCCACCAGTTAGCTTAGCTAATCTTTCTTGTAATTTCTCTCTGTCAAATTCGCTGTCAGTTTCTTTGATTTGCTTTCTTATTTGCTCGATTCTAGCTTTTATTTCTGTTTCATTTCCTTTTCCACCTATTATGGTGGTGTTTTCCTTTGTAACCTTTACTTTCTCTGCTTTGCCAAGATAGGTGGTGCTTTTTACATTTTCTAGTTTCACTCCGAGTTCGTCGTTTATTACTTGACCTCCGGTTAGGATTGCTATGTCTTTTAGCATTTCTTTTCTTCTGTCACCGAAACCGGGTGCCTTAACTGCACATACGTTTAAAACTCCTCTCAGTTTGTTTACAACTAATGTTGCCAATGCTTCTCCTTCTACATCTTCTGCTATTATAAGTAATGACTTGCCTTCTTTTACTACTACTTCAAGTACACCTAAAATATCGTTTACAGCTGCTATTTTCTTTTCTGTTATTAGAATGTATGGATTTTCTAGAATTGCTTCCATCCTTTCTGCGTCAGTTACAAAGTATGGAGATATATATCCTCTATCAAATTGCATACCTTCAACATGTTCTAGGGTTGTTTGTGAAGATTTTGATTCCTCGATTGTTATTACTCCAGTTTTTCCAACCATTCTTATGGCTTTTGCTATCATTTTACCTATTTCTTCATCGTTATTTGCTGCTATTGTTGCTACTCTTTCTAGATCATCTACATCTGACTTTGTTTTACCCTCGAAATCAACTTCCTTAGCTTGCTTTTTCAACTCTTCTATTACAACTTCTTTTGCTTTGTCTATTCCTCTCTTTAGATATATTGGATTTGCACCTGCTGCTATTGCTTTTAATCCTTCTTTTATGATGTTATAACCCAATACTACTGCTGTGGTTGTTCCATCTCCAGCTACGTCATTTGTTTTTGTTGCAACTTCTTTCAGAAGTTGTGCTCCCATGTTTTCTATTGGATCAGGAAGCTCAACTTCCTTAGCAACTGTAACCCCGTCGTTTGTAATTAGTGGGCTTCCAAATTTCTTTTCTAAAACTACGTTTCTCCCCTTTGGACCTAAGGTTACTCTCACTGCATCATAGACAATTCTGATTCCTCTTTCTAGCTTTTGTCTTGCTTCAGTGTTGAAGAGTACCATTTTACCTGCCATTTTTCAACACCCCCTATTCGCTTTCTACTATTGCTAGTATTTCGCTTTCTCTAAGTATTAAATACTCTTCTCCTTTGATTTTCAACTCAGTTCCTGCATACTTACCGAATAAAACTTTATCTCCTTTCTTCACTGTTGGTTCTACTCTTTGGCCATTTTCTAATAGTTTTCCTGGACCAACTTCTATTACTTCACCTTTCTGAGGTCTTTCTTTAGCTGTATCAGGTAAATATATACCACTCTCTGTCTTTTCGTCTTGTGGTATTGGTTTTACCAGTACTCTATCTTCTAACATTCTTAGCTTTACGGTTTGGGTTGGCATTCTTTTCACCTCCTTACTTTTGTCCCACTTCCATTTTCCACATTTATTATTATACCCATTTTGTATCATTTTTATACAGAACAAAATTCTTATAGGTCAAACTTTTTAAATGCTACTACTACGTTATGTCCTCCGAATCCAAAAGAATTTTTTATTGCTACATTTATTTCCCGTTTTACAGCTTTGTTTGGGGTATAGTTTAAATCACATTCAGGATCAGGGGTAGAGTAGTTTATGGTAGGTGGAATAGTTTGATTTTTTATGCTAAGTACTGTAGCTATTGATTCTATTATACCTGCTGCTCCTAGGGTATGACCTATCATCGATTTTATAGAGCTTATATTGACTTTATAAGCTCTGTTTCCCAGAGCTTTCTTTATTGCGAATGTCTCTGTTTTATCGTTATAAGGTGTTGATGTACCATGAGCATTGATATAATCCACTTCTTCCGGATCTATATTTTGGATCGCTTTTAGTATAGCATGGATTATACTTTTTGCTTCTGGATCTGGAGCAGTGATGTGATAAGCGTCGCAGGTATGTGAGTAGCCAACTATTTCTGCATATATCTTGGAGTTTCTCTTTGTTGCATATTCTAGACTCTCTAATATCATTGTACCTGCTCCTTCTGCTATTACGAAGCCATCTCTGTTTAGGTCAAAAGGTCTAGAAGCTGTGCTTGGATCATTATTTTTTGATAGTGCTCCCATATTTTCAAAACCGGCTATTGCAGATGGAACTATTGGAGCCTCCGAACCACAAACTATAGCCACATCTACTATACCACCTTTTATCGCTAAATATGCTTCTCCTAAAGCATGTAGTGAACTTGAACATGCACTGACATACGTTAAGTTTGGACCCCTAATGTCATAGATTATCCCTATCCAACCTGAAAGGATATTTGCTATCATCTTGGGAACAAAGTATGCAGAAACTTTATCTTTACCTTTTTCTATCATTACCCTCAACTGTTCTTCAAATGTTTCTATTCCTCCTATTCCAGACCCCGCAAATACTCCTATCCTATACCGGTCAAGATCGCTCAGGTTGATTAATGAGTCTCTTAATGCTTGTTCTACAGTTGCTATTCCCATCTGGACGAATCTGTCCATTTTTCTTATGTGTTTTTTATCTATATAGTCTAATGGATTGAAATTTTTTACTAATCCTGCTAGTTTGGCCTGAAATTCTGTTGTATCTATCCTGTCGTTATGTGATATTCCGTTTTTACCTTCTACAGCATTTTTCCAAAACTCATCGATTGAGTTTCCTATAGGTGATAGTATTCCTAACCCTGTTACTACTACTCTTTTCATAAATCCTTTCCCCTTATACTTTTTGGTTAACTAAAGAATACTCTAGTAAATATTTTTTTAAACTTTCCTCTATTTTTTCAAAGTTCAAAACAGTTTCAAACTTTTTCTTTTCTATTTGTTTGCTCTCTAGTACGCTTACTGTAAATTTATCTTTCTTTTTTTCGATATACTCAATATGTGGGATTCTGACTGAAACTTCTATGATTGTTTTGGGTGGTATAGGTATGGAGGTGAATAAACTTATTCCATTATGAAATATCCTGTGGGTTTTGCCTTTCTGTGTATGTGGAACTCCCAAAGCATTATATTCTATCTCCATTTCTACTTCCAAATCGAAATTGGATAGAAGATCTTTTATTTTCCCAAAAGATTTCTCTCTGAACTTACTTGGCTTTTCCAAAATTATTCTCTTTTCTGCTAGGATTATATCTTTTATCAGAGAGTCAAAATTAAAAAGTTTCACTGTACCATCTTTTTGGGCTTCTAGAAGATTGACATTGGTACTTTTTTCTGGCGTTATAGGAACTAGATTATTCGACATATACTGAGAAAGCAATGGTACATATACTTGTATTGAACCCTTATCAGTCTTTTCTATGTAACCGTATATATCTATCCACTTATCTGCCTCTATGATGGTCATTTTTATGGGAGATTCTTCAGCAAAACTTGGCTCCTTTTTACTAAATAAACCAAACATCTACTTACCCCCTCTTTCTATTATCCTCTCTATTATTCTTGATGTTGATGAGTCAGGTACAAAAACTAAAACTTTGTAATCTATCCTATATTTCTCTATGACTTTCATTTCGGGTATTGCCTTATCTTTGTAATCTCCTCCCTTGAAATATACGTCTGGTTTTAAATATTCTATTAGGTCTATTGGGGTATCCTGTTCAAAAGGTGTAACAAAGTCAACTGCTTCCAGCGCCGAAATAACTACCATTCTTTCTTCCAAACTATTTATCGGTTTGGGATAGCCCTTTATCCTTCTTACACTCTCATCAGTATTTATCCCTACTACCAGTACATCACAATATTCCTTCGCTTGGTATAAGTAGTAAATATGTCCTTTGTGTAAAATATCAAAACAACCATTCGTAAAACCAATAATTTTACCTACCATCCTATATTTTTCCAGTATTTCTCTTAAAATTTGCCAATTGTGTATTATCTTGTTTCTAAAGTCTCTCATGGTTTTCCACCTATGCTATACTTTGGTAGTTTTTTAGTTGTCTTATTAATCATCATAAGATATTTTATTAAATCAGCTGGTTTAACTGGTATGGTTCCAGGCCTAGATACACATATAGATCCACCTATGTTAGCCAACATACCGCTTTCTAGTACATCAAAACCTACAGAATTGAACAAACCAAAAATAGATATCACGTTATCTCCCGCTCCTGTGACATCAAAAACTTCAACCTCTATACCATCAATGCCAATGCAAATATTTCCGTTCACTATCGATAATCCATTTTTTCCCAAAGTTACCATCAGATTCTCTATCTTAAAAATTTCTGACAAACTGAACATATTACTTAATATGTCCTTTTTTAACCCTAGATAGTTAGACACTTGTTCAAATTCTTGCTTGTTAAGAGATAACAAGGTTATATTGGTATTCTTCATAAAGCTTGAAAACGAAGAAAAGTTTGAGGGTTTAATTGAGATATACCATAGGCTCTCCTTAAAAGTGCTATTGATTATTCCGATATTTTCTTGTGTAAACAACCCCTTATTATAATCAATCAAAAATATACATTCAAAACTATCTCTTATTTTTGATAGCTGACTTTTAAGTATTTCCAAAGGCACTTTAAGGCTTTGATTTTCTCTGTCTACTCTCGCTATTTGCTGATTATTATTTGCTACTAATCTTGTCTTAACTATAGTACTATCGTAATAAAAGGTTAAGTCATTGATACCATATCTTTTTATCAATTTTTTTACTCTGAATCCAAATTGATCTTTACCTATGCAACCGAGTAAACTTACATTTTCTGAGTAATAGGATAAGATTTTAGCTACGTTTCCTGCTCCACCAAGATCATTCCATTCCTTTTCTACTCTTAGTACTGGTACTGGTGCTTCTGGTGATATTCTTTCTACTACTCCCTTTAACCATCTGTCTAGTATTATATCTCCTACAACTAATATTTTCTTGTTTTTCAACTTTGGTATGGTTTCTTCTAATTTATTTAGTAGACTGTTTATCGTTATCTTCATATTTCTTGTGTATTCTTGCGGGATTACCTATGACTATTGTATTTTCTGGAACATCTTTAGTTACCACACTACCTGCTCCTATATACGATCTAGGGCCAATCTTTTTGGGAGAAATTATCACGGAATTTGAACCTATAAACGAGTCTCTTTTTACTATACTAGTATATTTGTTTTTACCATCATAATTAGCAAAAACTACTCCTGCTCCTACATTTACGTTCTCTTCTATTATCAGGTCTCCTAGGTAGGCTAGGTGTGACGCTCTGAGATTTCCATCCACCCTTATATTTTTACACTCAACAAACGCACCTATTTTGGAACTATTTATCACACTATTCTCTCTCAAATGACTAAATGGACCAATGGTGTTAAAATCTAATAAAACATTCTTACGAACTAAACTGAATGATATTGAGTTATTACTACCTATAACTGAGTCAAGAATATAACAATTTGGACCAATTTTATTTGAATCCCCAACCTTAGAATTTATTATAAAAGTACCGTTAAAAATAACATTATCTCTACCTAAAGTTGATAGAGGACATATAAATATTTCCTCTCCAAGTAAAACAGTATCCGAAAGTTTTTGGGAATACTTTTTTATATGACCAAATAGCTTTTGAAAGTCCTCCTTGGTCTTTATCTTAAAAGTGTACTCTATTCTTGATCGCTTTAGAGCATGACCTTGAATCGAAACGTTAATGTTTATATTTCCCTCTTTCGATTTTTGAACTATTTTTTTCAATAATTCATCTCTCATATAATAGAGTAAAGGAGAGTTCAAATCAATAAATACTGATTTTTCATTTATCTTCGATATATCCAATTCTTCAAAAAAATCTGCGTCTATCTGAATAGAGTAAGTTTTGATCAATTTTTCTACTATCTCTCTTGATTCGATATTAGTGATGAAAATAGCTTTTTTTTTCAGTTCGTTAGACAAAAATTCTACTAATCTAAGGGTGGGAAGACAAACAGGATAGTAGAAGAAATCACCGCTATATTTCCATTTCTCTTCTTTTGCTAAAACTATTATCATAGATTAGCAGTTTTTTTTATCGGTTCAAATCTCATTGTGAAGAACCTCAAAAATGGAGGCTCGTAAACTATGCTTAGCCCATTTATACTATCTCTTATATCGTATACTTCCTTTACTACATCTCTCGTATATTCCATATGTTCGTTAGTGTATACTCTTCTGGGAATTGTTATCCTTACCAATTCTAATTCTGGGTACTTATGCTTTCCTGTTTTAGGATCTCTTCCAGCTGAGACTATACCTCTTTCCATTGTTCTCACTCCACCGTATAGGTAAATATATGCTGCTAAAGTTTGAGCAGGAAATTCATCTTGTTTTATGTGAGGTAAAAACCTCTTAGCATCGAGATATATTGCATGTCCTCCTATTGGCTCAACTATTGGTATACCGGCTTCTTTTAGTAAATTACCCAGATACCTTACCTGATCGATTCTATTTTTAAGATAATAATAGTCTGTCATTTCTCTTATTCCTTGGGCTAACATTGCTATATCTCTTTGTGGTAAACCCCCATTAAAATATTCTCCTTCAAAAATTTCTAACATTCTTTTCATTTTTGTGTATAATTCAGGAGATCTTATGAGAATCAACCCACTTATATTGGTCAGGGGATCTTTCTTTGCTGAAATTGTTGCTGCATCAACCAGACTCATAATCTCTCTTATAATCTCCTTTATTTCCTTGTTGCTATATCCTTGTTCTCTTTCCTTTATGAAGAAAGCGTTTTCGGCTATTCTTGTTGCATCTAAAACTATAGGAATATTATAATAGTCACATATTTTTCTGATCTGTTTTATATTTTCCAGAGATACGGGCTGACCCCCAGCCATGTTCACATTATTCTCTATACAAACATAAGCAATATTTTGCGGACCGTTTTTTTCTATGAAATCTACTAGTTTCTCTGTATCTATGTTCCCTTTAAAGGGATGATAGACCTCCGGTTTGTAAGCTTCTTCTATGATCAAATCCACAAATATACCTTTGGCATATTCTTGGTGAAATCTTGTTGTTGTGAAGTACATGTTGTTTATCACAAATTGTCCCGGTTTTATCATCGTCTGTGATAATATATGCTCTGCAGCTCTACCCTGATGGGTTGGCAAGAAATAACTAAACCCAAAAACGTCTTCTATTGCTTCTTTTAAAATACTATATGCTCTTTTCTGGTCATGCAGGATCGCTGAACTCCATTGTTCATCACTTAAACTACTTGTACCACTGTCTGTTAAAAAATCTATGTAAACTTTATCTGACGGTATTAAAAACGTGTTATATCCCGCTTTCTCTAAAATTTCTCTCCTTTCTTCCAAACTTGGAAGATTAATTATTTCTACCGATTTGAAATTGTAAGATGTATATAACCTAGGGTCTAAGTATCTTAATATATATCTAGAATTTTTTTCTTGTAGTGATAATTCTAGAGAATGAATAAAGAGTTCCAGATTTTGCTTCTGATACTTTCTCGACGGTAAGTATAAATAAATATACTTACCATTTTTGTATCCTCTTGCTTGACCAATCAAAAACAATAAGTTGTTCAGATCTTCAATATCTGTTTTTATATAAAAATAGTGTGTGGAATATGATGGACTGATTTCTATTTGACTGTTTCTATCTGCTATTTTCTTTATCTCCTCGTAAAGAAACTTTAAACTCTTTTTCTTGTACTGCCAGATGTAATTATTTTTGGCCTCGTTTAATCCCTGATTTATAACTTCCATTTCTCTTCCTGATAATCCACCATATGTATGAAGCCCTTCGAAAGCTACTACCCATTCAGTTAAATTTTCATAGTATCTAAAGTCGTTCGTTATTATCAGAGCTCCTGTATTACACATCAAATCAAACGAACAATCTATAACTATTACATCCACCAGATCACTCAAAGTTTTAACTTTTTCTAGGTCGGAGTTTGTGAAAGAAAAAACGTTTGAAAAGTCTGCTATCGTTAAAATCGAATCCCCTTTTATTCTGGAAAGTAATTTCTTGACACTTTCAAAATCTAAACTGCAAGATTTCAATGAATTCAACAAAAAAATAGATATCTTTTTAGCTTGTTTTTTACTTTCAAGGGTATTTATACCATAATAACTCAGTAACCTTGTAAGATGTTGATTTTCTGTTTGATCATAATGAATTATTTCCAATTCATATTCTTGAAATTTTTCAAGTACTTTTATTACTAAATTCCAGGCACCTTTTATGTTATGAGCAGGAATAAGAAACTCCTTGTTAAATATCTCTTGTACACTTTGATTAAGTTTGATAAAACTTTTACTTCCAGCGTAAGCTTCATCTCCTAAAAATAAACAAGCGTACTGATTATCACTCAAGCCATTTAAGTCAATTCTCGATAAATCGGTCCATATATATTCCTCATCCACTAAGTTCGCATCGTTTTGGTTCTTTTCAAGTATTAATCTCCTTTCCGAAATGTCTAAGTACTTTGGGAAATATACTATCTTGGCTTTATATGGTAGCATTGATTTTTCTCCTTTCTTGTAATAGGTTCTATAATAGTATTAATATATAATTTTGCTTTATCCTTTTTATTATATAAAAATCACACGGTTTATATCACTGCTTGTATTGTTATTTCTTGTTTGTAATAAGTTATTTTTGTTCTTTGGAAAATAGTTTAGATAGAACAGCACCTACAACACCACCTACTGCTGCTCCAATCAATCCTCCCACTATTACGTGCTCCAGTACACTAATCCCTGTTTCAAATTTTATTTTTGGCTTTTGATAAGTGTCTATCACTTTGTATTCTATTTTTGGACTAAAGTGAATCCAGTATCCTTCTATCTCTTCAGAGCATATATCAGATTTGTCCATACAATTTTGATCAATATCCGCCCTTATTATTTGATTGTATCCCTTAAAGATTGGTTCTTTTACCTCTTTGGTCTCATAGTTAACTATTGGCTTACCATGTCCTTGAAAAGTTTGTGTATATTCTTTGTATAGTACTTTACCGTTTTCATCTTTTACTGGGACTTTTTTATATACACTTTCTGTAGGAGTAGTGTTTACAAAACTCCACCATCCCCATGATGGGATATATTGATCTTTAGGAATTTTACCTATTTCCTTTGTTTCGTAGACAGGTTCTTTAATCTTAACTTCTACTGTTTGTACTGGTAGGGACTTGATTTTCTTATCTGCTTGTATACCCCCTAATATTGCTCCCACTATTCCTCCAGCTAATGCTCCCTTTGCAACACTTTTCCCCATGTTCCCTTTATTAGAATATAAATCACTTCTTATTTTCATTCTTTCTCACCTCCTCTTTAGATTTAAATACTTCTTTTTCTTTTTTTTCTCAGATGTTTATATTTTTTGTAAAAAAAATGTAAACCATCCTCAAAGAAATCTAACGGGAATGATATACCTTAAGGATGAAGTGAATGTTTATTGAAGTATATAAGAGTGAAAACTGTTTTTTTTATACTACTAGTCTTTTTGTTAATTTTCATTGATCAAGTTCTGAAATATATGGTTCTTAGCGGTTTGAGATTTAAGTGGCTATTTTTTGAAATAACCCTGGTTTATAACGAAGGTAGTGCATTTGGAATAAGGTTACTTAAAAATAATGAGTACATTATAGTGAATTCTCTTATACTTTCGCTACTTACTATATTCATAATCCATCGAACTAAAAAAAATCCTAAATTCAGTATATTCTATCAATTCTGTTTGCTCTTTCTGCTAGCTGGAGGAATCGGTAATATAATCGATAGAATTATTCACGGAAAAGTTATTGACTTCATTTATTTCCATAATTTTCCTGTTTTTAATATAGCCGATGTTTTTATTAGTATCGGTATGATTATTTTCATTATGACATTTTTAATAGAGGAGAGAAGTATAAAATAGAGTGATTTTAATTTATATGTCCATAGTGTTGATTTTTAGCAAACTATTCACCGATTTTTCGTGTTTGATGTATCACTAGTCAAAGATTGTAGGTTTTCTACGTGAGGTAGATAAATATTTATTACTGGGAATTATGTTTAAAATTTCTGCCAGTTTTGAGATAACAAATGCTCAAAAACAAGCTGTGGATCAGGTTGTACAGAGTGTGGAAAAAAATAAGTTTACTACTCTGCTAGGAGTGACAGGCTCTGGAAAAACGTTTGTTATGGCAAAAATTATAGAAAAACTACAAAAACCCGCTTTGATAATATCACATAATAAAATACTGGCATCTCAGTTGTTCGGAGAATTTAAAAATTTTTTCCCAAATAACCAGGTGGAGTTTTTCATAAGTTACTATGATTTCTATAGACCTGAGGCTTATATCCCTCAGCAGGATATATACATTGAAAAGGAAGCAATAATTAACGCCGTTATAGATAAACTTAGACACAGAGCTACTCAAGCAGCCATATCAAACCCCTATTCTATCATAGTATCAAGTGTATCATGTATATACAACCTTGGCTCTCCAGAAGCCTATCAAGAATCTTTCATAAATGTGTATAAAAATCAAAAGCTTGACATTACAGAATTTACAAAAAAGCTAGTAAGTATATACTACGAAAATAGCGAAACTGACTTCAAACAGGGTAACTTTATGGTAAGAGGAAACACGATATATATCTTTCCATCAGGTGAAGATGAAATTCTAAGAATAGATTTGGAGGGAGATTACGTATCAAAACTATTTTTAGTTGAACCGATTAGCTATAAGAGAAAATCTGAATTGGATTTCTTTACAATATACCCAGCAAAGCTTTTCGTCTCCAGTCAAGAAAATATTATTAAAGCAATAGAACAGATAAGAACAGATTTAGAGCAAAGATATGAAGAACTAGTGAAAGAAGGTAAGCTTATTGAGGCAGAAAGATTGAAAACCAGAGTTGAATATGATATAGCAATGCTATCGAAATTTGGTACTTGTCCGGGTATTGAAAACTATTCCAGGTATTTATCTGGACGTCAGCCAGGAAGTACTCCATATACTCTCCTAGATTACTTTAGCTCAGATTTTATCGTGTTTATCGATGAAAGTCATGTAACTGTACCCCAACTAAAGGCAATGTATAAATCTGACAGAAATAGGAAAGAAACTCTTGTAGAATATGGATTTAGGTTACCTTCTTGTCTTGATAACCGCCCATTAAGATTTGAAGAATTCCTAGAAAAAACGAATAGGATTGTTTTTGTTTCTGCTACACCAGGTGATTTTGAGCTTTCCAATTCACATATCGTCGAACTCTTAGTAAGACCCAGTGGGATAGTTGACCCAGAAATCATAGTCAAACCCAATGAAGACATAGTAAAACAAATAATAGATATATCCCTTGAAGAAAAAACTAAGAATAATAGGGTTATCGTAAACGTACTTACTCAAAAAATAGCTGAAGACCTAAGTCAGTATTTGACACTTAATTCCGTCTCTTCTACTTTCCTACATTCAAAAGTAAAACCACTTGATAGAGTAAAGATACTTTTCGACTTCAGAAAAGGAGTATATGATGTTATTGTAGGCGTAAATCTTCTCAGAGAAGGATTAGACTTACCAGAGGTTTCCGTAGTCATCATAACTGATGGTGATAAACAAGGATTTCTTAGAAGTAAAAACAGCATCATACAATTAGCAGGCAGAGCAGCAAGAAATAAAACTTCCAAAGTAATAATATTCACAGACAAAATTACACCAGCCATAAAAGCAGCTATAGAAGAAGTAGACAGAAGAAGAAAATATCAAATTCAATACAATCTTGAAAATAATATAACTCCTACTAGTATACCTCCAAAACCAAAAGATATCCTCAAAATTGTTTTTCAACTGATCGGAAAAGATAACTCTCTGTTAACAGTAAAGGATATAGCCTACCTAGATGACGAAGAATTTATAAAGTACCTTCACTCTATCAGTAAAAAGCAAATAAATGAACTAAAGAAAAATCTTAAGATTCAAATGAAGGAATTAGCAGATAACATGGAATTCGAACAAGCAATAATAATAAGAGAAAAAATAAAAATAATTGAAAGTATGGAGTATAATCTCTCTATACACTGACAGAGAAGAGAATGATGATAGTACTGTAGAACTTATGATTTCCCTTACTATAGTGGATGAAATAGAAAATTATAGGAAAAAGCTTTTGACAAAATACTACCTATCTCATTTACTGTTTGCAGTATCCTTCGTGTTAATTTTGGGAATTTGTTTCTGGCCTTATGGAATTTATGTATACGAAAAAATTCTTATAGGGTTTCCCGAAGAGATTCTACAAAACGTTGGCTCCTGCAGTTTGTTGGCTTTAATCGCAATAGGTATTTATTATATTCTTTTATGGATCATAAGAAAGCAATTCAGTCTTAAGTTTACCCTGTATGTAAAGAAAACAATAATTACAAATACGAAAGAATACCAAGGTATGTTCAGAGTAGATGATTATTTTTTATCTACTAACTGGTTCTATAAGGTATATAGAAATATTTTCCCGACAGCTAATAGGATTGAAACTCTCAACTGCTTTCTTATTGATTACAAAGGAAAGAAGATAAAAATGGGTCAGGTAAAAATTGGACAAAAAATAGGAATTGGTAAATATTCGAGATACTATTCAATATTTGAAGGATACTTTGTTCAGGTTCCTGCTGAAATAGCTGAGCACCATAGTCCATACAGAAGTATTCTATACCAAGATCACTATATATTTGTATTTGACAAATACTCCCCAGGTATATATCCTATCAGCATGAAATTTTGCATCTTTGAGAAGGTAGACTTTAAGAGTTTGGAGGAATTTTACAATGCCCTTATGGAAGTTTTAATAATTGTTTCAAATACCGTAAAGCAGTAGAGGTAAATGTGGAAATACTATGAAAAACATAGTGGAAGAAATTGAAAAGTCTAGAAAAAATTTATTGTTGAAATCTTTTAGTTTTTTCTATCTTGCTTTTGTAGGAATCGTAATTTTTAATGGATTTTTGACACTTTTTATTTCTTTGATATATAAATTTAATCCTCAGCTTTTTTTTGCTATATCTTTGCCTGGAACATTTATCCTACCTTGTATCCCTATCTACCTTTATCAGGAAGGTAAAATTGATATGGAATCGTATGGACTCGCGGAATACTATCTTGTCTTTTGTTGCCCCTTTAGTGTGATGTTAATTTTTGTTTTTCTTATCTCTAAATTTGCTATGATAAAAGAACTCAACCTCATATTCACTGAATATGTAAAAAGAAAAATAGTTTCAAATATCAATGATCCCGTGTTTAAAATAGATAACTATTTTTCATCTATCAATTGGTTTTATAAACTATACAGAAATATTTTTCCGAAAGCTAATAGAATTATAACTGAACAATGTTTTCTTATTGACTACAAGGGTAAGAAAATAAAAGTAGCCCAAGTGGATATTAGGAAGGAGATAGGTATAGGAAAACGTGCGTTTTATTTTCAAATATTCAAAGGATATTTTGTTCAAGTTCCAATCGAAATAGCTAATATTCAAGGATCTTATCCATTTCTTCACTTCGAAAACCACTACATATTTATGATCCAAGACTATTATCATCCAGGTTTAAATTTAGTTAATGTAACTTTTCCGATTTATAACAGAGTAGATTTATATAATCTGGATAGATTCTACAAAGGGACTCTAGCTGTTCTAAGGATTGTTTCAGATTTGATCAATTAAACCTGAATACCCAGAAGTTAACATTTTTTTTACAATCGAACCAAAAGATGTTCAGAAGATAATAAAAAGATTACATAAGTTAAATCCGAGCTTAGGGAGGTAAACAAAATGAACAACATTTCGACTAGCTATTCCTTAGGAAAAAATTTAATCCAGACTGACTTCGTTCCAAACCAAAACAAGAAATCAGAAAAACCTGAGGAGAAAGATTGGACAGTTTTTCTATACCTAAACACTCAAGATAAGCAGTCAGTGAAGAATCTTCTTCTTAACTTGAAAATGCTTGAGATGGTTGGGTCTGATAAAAACCTAAATATTGTTGTACAAGCTTATATCCCCTCATGGAAGAAAGTAAAAAGATTTTATATAGAGCAGAAAGAGAAATGGGATACCTCAAAATTGATAAAAATGATTCTCTTTTCGCTAATACCATGGAAAAAAATTGAATTAGAAACAAAACCACTAGAAGAATTAGAGAACGTAAATTTAAACGATCCTAAAGTTTTTGAGGAGTCCCTGAAATGGGTAGTAGAAAAATTCCCCTCCAGGAAGCTAATGGTCATAGTCTCTGGAGATAACGAGGGACTGAAAAATTCTTCAGCCCAAGTAAATATCAAAGATTTCGCAAAAAGCTTAGATAATGTATATATTAAAACAAATGTAAGACCTGATATTCTTGTAATGGATGGCTCCTCCGTAGCCTCTATGGAAACTATTACAGAATTAAAAAATAAAGCTAAATATCTAATTGGAACCAGTGGTTTTGCACCTAAGTTAAACATCCCATTCGGAATGTTTCTATATGAAATGAAAAACTTAATAGACGGAGGACCTAATGACATAGAAAGTGTAATAAAAACATACTTCTTAATCCATAATCTCTCCGGTGCTAGTAATCAGGTTAGTGTTATAGATTTGAATAACGATACAATAGATGAAGCCATTAGGGCTTGGGATGAAATGTCTAAAGAGTTAATTAACCTTGACGATGATACACTATTGAATAAAGTATTACCTCTTATGTATAAATCTGAAGATTTAGCAAATACATCTGATAGGAAACCATATGTCGAAATGAGAGATGCGGTAAGCTTTGCCAAGCTATTAGCCGAATCTAAAGATTTACCCGAAAGTCTAAGGAAGGCAGCTTCTAATGCTGTAGAGAAAATAAAGAAAATGGTCCATATGGAAAACAATCTATACAAGGAAGAATTAGATCCCGACTCTCACGGAGTTTCTGTTTTTATGCCCAATAATCTTGGTAATTTCAAATCAGAGAAATTTCCTATATCAAAAGACTTCAAAAAAGATTACGGCTATACCGATCTTCTATTTTCAAAAATGACCAGTTGGGACGAATTTCTACTCAAAATAAGCCAAAAAGGTTTAATGGAAAAATTCCTGTTGAAGTTGGGTATTCCACAAGAGACAATCGATAACATATACGCTCTTAGGAACCATATCATAAACGTGTATGAAGATAAGTTATCTGGATGGGCTAGCTTAATGGCTTGGTTTAATGCTATTAACAGGATGTTCAGTGATAAGCCTGTAGGTTTATTCTTCGTCCCTCCTACCGTAACACTACCTCTCGGAATAGTTTCTTCAGCTGAGCAAATATACGATAGCTTAAAAACTGCCAAATATATATATGATAACATACCTCAAAAAGACTCGATAGGTTTTGCTGTTCTAGATGCAGCTCAGGGAGTTTCCAAACTCATCGCGAATCTCTCATATATACTTCCTCTGTTAGCTCCAGTTGCACCAGCTGCAGGACTGTTCACTTTCCTTTTCCCCTGGATAAAAGACTTTTACGCCGTGTACCTTAACTATAAGTATAACAAAGAGAAGTTCATCTATAATAATCTCAGTTTTTCTGATGCTGTGAAACTTTACTTCCTGAATAAATTCACAAATACACTAGGATAATCGATTGTTAATTATAAACTCCCATAAAGAAGGAATCTAGAGTATGATGTCAAAAATTAACTAAGAACTATTGCTAGGTTAGGAGGTGCATAAAATGGGTTGGTGGTGGCTATTGGCTCTGGCAATGATACTAGTTGGTCTATCATACCCAGATGAATTTTAGTGGAGGAAAGATCGTATGAATTGCCCCAGATGCAGAACATTCGGAAATGAGGTAGAACTGAAACAAATTAGTATAAGCGAAATCTTAATAGATGTATGTGATGAATGCGGAGGAATATGGTTCGACAAACAAGAACTAGGACAAGCAATTCAAACATCAAAAGAAGAAATACAAAAACTAACAGAAACTCTATCTAATGCCATAGAATTTGATAAAACCAAAGATGTCGAAATGAACTGTCCAAAATGCAACGACAAAATGTTTAAGTATAGATACATGTACACCTCAAACATCTACATCGATGGATGTGATAAATGTGAAGGAGTTTGGATAGACAAAGGAGAACTACTAGAGATTATCAACTATCTCGAAGAAGCTTCAAAAGTCGATCCAGAAAAAGAACAAATGCTATTAGCTAAATTACAACAAATAAAATTGGAATACGAACAAAAAGAAAAAGAATTCATAGATAGTCTCGTAAAACTTGATGATAAAGCCAAAAGTCCTATATCAAGAGCATTTGGAGAAATATTACAATCGATTTACACCTTTATGTACAAAAAAGGATTATGAAAAGAATGTTTCACCAATATGTGCATAACATAAAATATGACCTGAAAAATGAAGAAATAACTATACCACAATTTTCAAAAGAACAAAACACTCTTATCAAGAGCATAGGACAATTCATATATCAAAACGATAACATATATCTTACCACAAACATAAGAAAATTATGGAACAACTTTGATCAGAAGCTAATAAACTTTGAACAATACCTAAGCATATTGAAAGAGCTACACCAAAAAGGACTACTAGACATAAAATTCCTCGAAGATCCCATATACTCATCGGTAATAGTCTCTCCGTACCTAATGTTTATATTCTATAAGCATTACTTACAAGAATTTGAAAAAGTACTGCAGTTAATAATATTTGAAATAAAAGAAAAAGAAACATATGATAGCTTCAAAATAGCTCAGAATATTGGAGTAAAACTGGTCGTCGTAAATAATATTCTGGATTACATGAGAATTAAAGGAATAGCAAATCTAATGAGATACAGTGGTACACCCCTGCCAGGAGGAAAAAGTTTTATTATACTTAACTTCGATAAACAAAAACTAGAATCATTTATTAAAGAAACTATTAGTGTTTAACATTCATGCCAAAGAAAAAATATGTCGTAGTAGTCACTGAAATCAACCCTACATGGGTTAAATTAACCTTCGAAGATGGAGATTTCATAACCATACCCACACGAAAATTGCCAGAAAAAATACACGTAGGACAAATGATAGAATTATCCATAAAAACTACCACAATACTTACCATTCTTAAAGAGATAGAGAACATTACCAAGAGAGATATAAAGGATCTAAAAGGTGAAATAAATGGTTCTGTGATAAAGGATAAATGAAGAGTCAATTTTTTTTTGCTAATGGTCCAAACGCAGCAAGAATAAGAAAAATATGCAGAGATCACAACGTTACCACAGTTTGTCAAGATGCTCGCTGCCCCAATAGGGGTCTATGCTGGGAGAATCTAAGTGCTACATTCCTTCTACTCGGCCCTTTTTGCACTAGATCCTGTAGATTCTGCTACGTCCAAAAAGGTAAACCTGCACCGGTAAATTACGAATCTATAGATAATTTTGCTCTCTCTCTTGCCAAATTGAAACTTAAGTACTACACTTTTACAATGGTCACAAGAGACGATTTACCAGATCACGGAGTTAAATACATGTACTCCCTGTTCTCGAAATTGAAAGAGTATAACCCTGATTGTTACATAGAGGTTCTGATTAGTGATCTTGGAGGAAATTATACTAACCTAAAATATTTGCTAAGTGATCAATCTTTAATCAATGTTCTTGCTCATAATATTGAAACAGTAAGAAGGTTAACTCCTTTCATAAGAGACAAAAGGTTTTCATACGATTCCAGTCTACAGGTTTTGCTAAGAGCAAAGGAAATTAATGGTAACATAATTACAAAGAGTTCGATTATTTTGGGTTTTGGTGAAATTGAAGAAGAAATATACCAAACTATGGATGATCTAAGGAAGGTTAATTGTGATGTATTGACTATAGGTCAGTACTATAGACCCTCGGCAAAGAACATACCAGTTCATAAGATCTATACCGATCAGGAATTCAAGAAATTTGAAGAGGTAGCACTGAATAAAGGATTCATTTTTGTTAAAGCTGGAAAAAACGTAAGAACCTCTTATATGGCCTACGAATTGATAAAAATAATAGAAAGTAAGAAAGGTGAGTTTTATGGTGAGAATTGAGTACGATCCCATGGGTAAAGTAGAAGTACCTATTGATAAATATTGGGGTGCTCAAACACAAAGAGCACTGCAAAATTTCAATATAAGTGGTAGAAAATGGGATGAAGAGATAATCAAATCTATAATCCTTATAAAAAAAGCTGCAGCTGAAGTCAATAGAGATCTCAACCTACTTGATCCCTACAAAGCACAACTGATCATTAAAGCCGCTGATATCATCCTTTCAAATTGGAATGAATTCAAAGATAACTTCCCATTAGATATCTTCCAGACAGGTTCTGGAACATCTACTAACATGAATGTCAATGAAGTTATATCCAATCTTGCTTGTGAATTAGGCTCAAAGGAAAAAGGATCTAAATTCGTACATCCCAATGATGACGTAAATAAGGGACAATCCTCAAACGACGTAATACCTACCTCTATCCGAATTGCTTCCTACAAACTAAGTATTCGTCTAATAAATGAAATCCAAAAACTGATAGATGTTTTTAAACAAAAAGAGCAGGAATTTGAAGGTATTATAAAGACCGGAAGAACACATTTAATGGATGCAACCCCAATAAAACTCTCTCAAGAATTCTCAGGATATAGAAGACAACTAGAGCTAAGTATTGACAGAATAAAATCAGTTTTCCCAAGGTTAAGAGAATTGCCTATAGGAGGAACTGCTGTAGGAACAGGTATTAATACTCACAAAAATTTCGGAAAGCTTATGTGCGAAAAGATAAATCAATATCTTAAGGATGAAATCGGCTCATATCCTGAGTTTATAGAATCTGTAAACCACTTCGAACCCCAATCTTCGATAGATACCCTAATAGAGTTGATGTGCTCTATAAAGGTATACTGTTTGGCTCTAATGAAAATAACGAATGACATAAGATGGATGGGTAGTGGTCCTGTAGGCGGAATAGGAGAGTTATTTTTACCTGAGTTGCAGCCAGGATCTTCTATTATGCCTGGTAAGGTCAATCCTGTGGTCGCAGAAGCCGTAGGAATGGCCTGTTCATACTGCATAGGTCTAGAATATTCACTAAACATAGTTAACCAGTATTCTAACTTCGAGCTATCTACTACTTTCCCACTAGTTGGTTTCGCCATTTCTGAATCAGTAAAAATATTGCTAAACATTACTGATCTGGTAGCTAAGAAATTAATAGCAGGATTAAAACCAAACATCGAAAAAATAGAGTATATCCTCAATTATAATCCTTCTTTAGTCACTCCACTGGCAAAAGTTCTAGGATATGATAAAGCATATGAAATCGTCAAAAATTCCCTCAAACAAAAAATATCGATCAAGCAGTATATACTTAACAACAACATCTTAACTGAAGAACAGCTAAACCAACTACTTGATATAAACCAGATGGTATGAACCCAAAAAACTTCAATAAACTATTCAAAAAAAGGGCATTTTTGGTATATTTATCCTCAATTTTGTTCTGTACTTTAATCCTTTACGCGTTAATCGACATTCATATAATTAAGCATGATTTTTATGAAAAAAAGTTCAAAGAACAGAGTATTGGAAGGATAGAAATTCCTTCTTATAGAGGGAGAATTCTTGACAGAAATGGTATAGTTCTAGCCTATTCTTTACCTTCCTACAGTATCGCAATAAGACCCAATCAAATAGAAATGAATAGAATACCCGAAATATATTCATTTCTAACTGAAAATTCTATCGATATTGGTACTCAAAAAGAATTTGTCGATTTGGTTGTGAAACTGAGAGAGGATAATGTTCCTTTCTATTTCATAAAAAGAAAATTTTCCAATACCATTGGGAAATTTAGTAAGATAAATTCATTTAAAGGTATAGAAATCATAAGGGAACCAACAGGAAAGAGGTATTACAATTTTGAGTGCATGAAGGATATAATTGGTATCGTCGATATTGATGAGAAGGGAATAGAAGGTATAGAACTCTATTTAGAGCAATATGAAAGTACTATAAAAGGAACGAATGGGTATTATGAATTGATGTTCGACGCTTTAGGAAATCCAAATTATAATAGGGTGATAAGTTATCGCCCTCCTATCGATGGCAAAGATGTCAAACTGTCTATCGATGTTATTCTACAACAATCTATCGACGTTCTTGCAAGAAAGAAGATGACAGAACATGGAGCTTCAGAAGTGACAATCGTCGTGGCAAATAAGTACGGAGAAATTCTATCCTGTGTCAGTGTTGATAAAGAACCAAATGATTTCGTTATCGGGGGAATAAATAAACTTTATGAACCTGGTTCAATTTTCAAGATATTCACAGTAGTTGCCGCTTTGGAATGTGGTTTATCCCCTAAAGAAAGGTTCTTTAGCGGACCAAGTATTGTAATAGATGGCTGGACAATAAACAACGCCGATGATGGACTTTATACCTCTGGATACGAAAACATGGAAGATATCCTGACTTATTCTTTCAACGTCGGAACAGTTACCTTAATGCAAAAAATAGGTAGAAAGAGATTCATACAGTATTTACATAAACTTGGTTTTTATGAATATTCTGGTGTGGAACACCCTTCTGATGTAAAACCTTTATTAGGTGATTTACGAGATGAACCAGATATAAGATTTGCTACTATTTCGTTTGGTCAGGGAATTGCTGTTACCCCTCTTCATATCCTCAGATTGATGGTAATAATAGCAAATGGGGGATATAAAGTTCCTCTGACTTTCCTAAAAAAATCCTCTATATCCATGAAAGAAAAAGTTCTATCGGATTACACTGTGAAGGAAATAAGAAAGTATTTAAGGAGTGTTGTATGTAAGGGTACGGGTAAGAAAGCAGAGGTTCCCGGATATTATTGTGCGGGTAAAACCGGTACCGCTCAAATGCCTTCTCCTGATGGGGGATACTCTGAAGGTAAATACATAGCCTCATTCGTGGGATTCTTCCCTTTCTTTGATCCTGAATACATCATTATCGTTTCTGTAAAAGAACCAAAAGGAATGTATTATGGTGGTCAAGTAGCAGCTCCAATATTCAGAGAAACAGTAGCTCTAATCATATCTCACTACAACTTAAAACCATACAAAGAGGTACAAAACAAAGAGTAAAAATTCCAAATTAATCTATACCTATCTTGTTTTGAATCCTATACTACTGACAAAGCTCCTTCCCCAACAAGTTTATACCTTGACTCAGAATGCTTATTCCGATTGATAGAAAGTTAGCTAAAAGTATCATTCAATACGAGCTTTATGGTAAATCTAAAGACTATCTTTAGAAGGGGTAATGAATAAAGGTATATAATATGAATTCTATGGGTATAGAAGTAGTATACCTAGAAAAGCCTGAAGAACTTATAGACTTTAATCAAGTTAGATCTGAAGTAACGCGATTCGAAGATTTCTTTAGTTTTTGCTTTGGCTACAAACTTAAATCAATTCAAAAGAACTATGCAAAGCGATTTTTTTCGAATATCTCATTTTCTATAGTTGCTCCTACTGGAACGGGAAAAACCATTTTGGGAATATTTCTAGGTTTATACAACTCTTTCATAAGGAATAAGAGAAGTTTACTCATTTTCCCCACCCAACTACTGGTTAAACAAACTTTTGAAATATTTCAAAAGTATCTACCCAAAGTACAGAAATACATCGGCTCGAAAATTGATCCAGATGAATATTTATTCTTTCTTTCCTATGAAAGTAAATCTGTTAAAGAGGAGAAAATAGGTAGATTATTGAGCGAAGATCAAAAATTTGTAGTTATCACAAATCAATTTTTATCTAGAAGATTTGAAATTTTAAGTTCTTCTAAGTATGATTATATTTTTGTTGATGATTTGGATAGTATTTCTAAGAGTTCTAAGAATACTTTCAGGATATTGAAGTTGTTAGGTTTTGATGATGAAACCCTAAATTTGGCAAAAACATCAACACTTGAAATAACGCCAGAGTTATCAAAGAAGATAGCAGATTTAAAAAAAGATATCGGTATATTGGTTATTTCTTCTGCTACTTTAAGAAGAGGATTGAATAGTATTCTGTTCAGAAAATTGCTCAATTTCGACGTGGGTAGTTCTATTAACTTTGTAAGAAACATAGATGATGTTTTTGTTGGGCCAAAGAACGTTGAAAAATTAAAGGAAATTCTCAATATCATGGGACCCGGAGGTCTAATATTTACCGAATCACAGGAAGAAGCACTATATCTTGAAAAACTCATTCAAAATAGTAAATTCATCAGTTCAAAAAATATTAAACAAATAGATGATTTAGTAGACATATACGTGGATGACGAGGATCGAATAGAAATAGAAGAAGTTGACGAGGAAATTCTAGATGAAAATGAAGAAGAAATATTGATAAAGGAAAGTATAAAGGAAAATGAGATCAACTATCTGATAGGAATCGCTTCTCCATATAGCGTCTTGGTTAGAGGTCTTGATTTACCATATAAAATAAGATATGTCGTTTTTTGGGGATTACCAAAAAGAAAAATAAACCTCAAAAATCTAGAAAACTATAGAAATCTATATCCCATCCAGAAAATGCTATCCAATATATTCTTTAGGAAAAAGATGGTTTCTCTGGAAAAGATAAAGAACTTCGTCGAAAATATATCTCAACCCCAAATCATTTCTACCTTCATCATTAAAGATTATCATCTGTATTCTATAGATATAAAGACTTATCTTCAAGCTTCTGGAAGATGCTCAAGAATAACTCCACATGGTATAACCAAGGGGGTAAGTTTCATATTTGATGATGAGGTATTTTTTGATCCTTTGTCAAAAAACGCCTATTTCCATAATTTTGAAATTATCAGAATAAATGAACTTGACATAGATAAATCTATAGAAGAAATTAACATAACAAGAATGAGAAATAACAGCGATAGAAATAATAATGATTTGGATTTTAAGAGTTATCTAATGATTGTGGAAAGTCCTACAAAGGCGAAGCAAATAGCTCGCATGTTTGGCAGTCCGGGTATTACCAAAATGGGTAATCTTCAAGTATTTGAAACCCTTAGCCCAATCGGTATCCTTATGATAGTTCCTTCTATGGGACATGTGGTTGAACTATCAATAGACCAAGCAGAGGAAAAGAATAACATATACAATGTTATCTTAGAGATCGAGGGTAATGTCAAAAAAGTAAAGACCCTTTACTGCTTTATAAGAAAGTGCAAAGAATGCAATAAATCTTTTGCTTCTACATCAGATGTTTGTATCTACTGTTCTTCGAAAAATTTAGTAAGTACTAAGGAAAGTATTAACAGTCTTAAGACTCTTAGCTTTTTTGTAGACGGTATAATTTTGGCTACCGATCCTGATAGTGAAGGAGAAAAAATATCTTTCGATATACTTAATTTACTGAATCATGAAAATTATTACAGAGTTATTTTCAATGAGATAACGAAAAAAGCTATTGTGAAGTCTTTATCTGAGCCGATAAAAATAAGGAAGAGTCTAGTTGATGCTCAGATGGTAAGAAGGATAGAGGATCGGTGGATAGGTTTCTCCTTGAGTAGAATTCTGAAAGAAAAGATGGAGGATCATAATATTTCTGCTGGCAGAGTCCAAAGCCCAGCTCTACACTGGATAGTCGAAAAATATAAACAGTACAACACTAAGAGAACTTTTGCTATCGTTGATGATTTCAAAATACAGTTCATCGACAGTGAAATAAAAGGAGAAGCAATCTTGGAAATTCAAATACTTGATGAATACGAACAAAAAATTAATGTTCTGCCCTTTAACACATCGGATATCCTAATTTTTGCTAACAGTGTCCTAAAAATAAGTTCTCAAGAAACAATGAAAATACTTCAAAAATTGTTTGAATATGGGCTAATAACTTATCATAGGACTGAAAGTTACTATGTTTCTGATCAGGGAATAAGCATAGCAAGGGAAATATTTAAGAAGAAGAATTTTGACTTTTCGTATAGGAATTTTGGAGAACCCCATGCTCACGAAGCTATTAGAATAACAAAACCACTAGAACCTGAAGACATAAAAATAGCCTATCAAGATAAACTGTCAAATTACGATATAAGAATGTATGAAATGATATATAGAAGATTCTTAGCTTGTTTCACAAGAGATAATTATGTACGTGTAGTGAAATACAAGTTTATTCTCAAACAGGGTGAAAAATACTCAGAAACAGAACAGGATAGAATCGTACAAACTTCTGGTTTAGGATTTGAAATTTTTCCCTATTTATCTTATAAAACTGAAAGGCTAAAAGAGGGGAAATATAGAGTTAAAGTGAAGACAGTAAGAAAACCCTCTACTATGTTGTACTCCCAGTCAGATATCGTTAAAATGATGAAGGAAAAGGAAATCGGTAGACCCTCTACTTATGCATCTACAATCCAGAAATTATTCTCACGAGGATATATCATTGAAAAGTTCGATAGGCTTATACCCACTAAAAAGGGAATACTAGTAGATGAAGTATTAACAAAAAACTACTCTGAATTCGTTGATGAACAAAGAACAAAAGAATTACTCAAAAAAATAGATGAAGTAGAACAAAATCTTAAAAATCCAGTTAGCATAGTAGAGGAGCTGGTAGCAGAAATTAGCAGTATTCTACAACTTAAATAAAAGGTATAGATATTTTTCTTATCAAAAAATATTCAGAGGAATGAGTTTCAGTATAATTTCCATAGAAGGTGTCGATGGTAGTGGAAAAACTACTATATCCAATCTGTTGTATCAAAGGATCTCGTATAGTTTTCCAAATTTAAATATTCAAAAATATCATGAACCCATGTTCTTTAACCATGAAATATACCAGACAAGTATAGAAAGCTCTAGATATTTATTACTGTTATTTCTTACTTCTAGGAAAAAATTGATTCAGCAGGTGAATCCCAATGAAGGTCAGCTAGTTATCATAGATAGATACGTTGATAGCACTTTTGTTTATCAATGTTTGTTTCAAAAAGCAATAGACTTTGAAACACTAATGTATTTACATGAAAAGATAATTTTTGAAGATAAGCTATGCTATTGGCCAGATATAACTTTCATTCTTGAAGCCAATTCTCAGGATATAAAGAACAGAATAAAACAAAAAAATAATTCTAAGCTATTTGATAATTGTGAAATAGAACACATAATGTATCTTTACAGAAATCTTCCCTTGATTTTTCCCAACAGAGTATTTTATTTCTTTAATACTTCTAATCTTTCTGAGTCAAAGATAGTAGAGACAATGTTTGAAATAATAGTGAAAAAAAGCCTATTTTACCATAAGAGGTGATAAGATTATGTATACAAAGGTTTTCCAGGCTAAGTTTATTTTTATCTTTATGGTTAGTGTTTATTTTCTTTTAACTTCTTTTAGAGATGACTATGGAAATATAATTGAAATAATTCCTCAAGCTTCTAAAAATACTGTGAGTCTTGGTGAAAATTTTTATTTAACTGTCCATATTAACTTCAAGAGTCCTTCCAATACTAGCTGGTATGTGGAAGACAATTTCAAGTTGATGAGAATAGACGAATTTTTAAGCAGTTTTACAGTGATTTCTCGTTCTATTGACAGAAAAATAACTCAGACTAATGATTATGATATTATGGATTTAACTTATACGTTTGTTTTGCAGGCCCGTCAAGTTGGGGAATTTACTCTTAAGGATATAGGACTGATGTATGAGATTAATGATGGTAGTAAAAAAGTGAGTAAATTTGCTCCCATGGACAATTCTAGGGCGATAGTAATAAGGGTATATGGTACATCTGTACCCCAACCTCAGCCACAGCCTCAACCACAGCCTCAGCCGTTTCCCCAACCTCAACCTCAACCTCAGCCTCAACCTCAACCACAGCCCCAACCTCAACCACAGCCTCAACCTTTTCCCCAACCTCAGCCTCAACCGTTCCCTCAGCCATATCCTCAACCATTTCCTCAGTCACCAACACCTTATACAACTTTCCCAAATACATCTCCTACGGTAAATCCTCCTGTTTCAGAAAACCAGGAGACAAACTGGCTTAATTGGGCTATGATAATCATTGTAGCATCTATAATCCTAGCTATTCTTATCATCGGAATCTACTGGCTATATAAAATACTCAGTTTTTCCGGTACAACTATCGAAAAGCAGCAAAACCAAGATCAGACGATTATTAATATTGAAAAGTTTTCAGTACCAACAGAGAAGATCACAGAAAAGATAACCCCCATAGATTACTCTAAAATAAACATAAATAGCAAAATTGAGGAAATAATTCGTGACTTAAAAATGAGAAAATATAACAATAGCTTATCCAATCTAGCTATAGTCGGGCAATATATAGTTCACAAAGTTAACAAAATTATGAATGAAAATAATCTAAGAGATTCAATTGAAAAGTTGAATTTCATAGGCAGAAGTGATCTATCCAAAGATATAAATCAGGTATACACCGAAATTATACAGCTCACTTTCTACGAATATGAAGAAAATAACCCCACTAAAATTTCTGAAGAAGAACTGGAAAAAAGAATTTATAAATTGGTTGATCAAGTAAAGTCTTTAAATAACTCTCTTAGTGGATTGAAAATCTAGTAATATTATTCATCTTTGAGCAATCCGATCAAAGTTGGAATAAAACTTTCTATTTTTGTTCTTTGTTGTTTTCCTGTCTCCATGTTTTTAATTGTTACTTCATCCTGATTAAGTTCTTCTTCTCCCACGAATACAACATAATTGATTTTTAATTTATCTGATGCTTTTAGTGCTTTAGATAAATTTTCAAATTTAGTTAAATATATCTCTATATCTGGGGTGTTTATCTTTTTCTTGAGCACGATTTTTTCTAGTAGCTTTGAATATATGCCAGAAATTATTTTGTCAGCTTTTTCCGTCAGTGAAACTAAGTTTATTCTTATTTTTTCTTTAAGCAGGCTTTTAAAGGTTTTTTGTTCTTGTAGTATATTTGTTAATCTTTCTAGTCCACCGGCGAATCCGATAGCAGGAATATCATATTTACCCTGACTTATCTCTCTTACCAGATAGTCATATCTTCCTCCTCCTGCTAGATCAACGTTGTTGCACTTGATCTCAAATACTGTTCTATTGTAGTAATCTAGTCCTCTTACTAAGAGAGTATTCAGTTTTATGGGTATTTTGAAATCGTTTAGAGTTTGTAAAAGATTATTGAAATGTTTTTTACAGGATGTACAAAGATGATCTATACTCTTGGGTGCTTCATTTGATATTTCTTTGCATACAGGATTTTTACAGTCCAGAATCCTTAACGGATTTTCGTTTAGTCTTCTTTTACAGTCTGAACACAGTTTATCTTCGAATTTAGAGAAGTATTCAAAAATACTTTCTCTATAAGATGGTCTACATTCTTGACAACCTATACTATTTAGATGAACTTCTACCTGAAGATTAAATATGGAATTGTATATATGGTGGCATATTAATATTGTTTCGAAATCTGCTAGGTAATCCTCTTGGCCAAAATACTCTATTCCGAATTGCGTAGCTTGTCTGTACCTATCCTTCTGAGGTTTCTCATATCTGAATATACTACCTACGTAGTATAGTTTTATTACGTGATTTAGTAGTAGGTTATTTTGTATTATTGCTCTTACTACGGGAGCTGTTATTTCGGGTCTTAGTGCTAAATGTCTTCCCTTTTTGTCTTGAAATTCGTACATTTCTTTCGATACTATATCGCTTGTAATTCCTGCACTTCTTTTAAAAAGTTCTATATTTTCGAAAACAGGTGTTTCTATGGGTTTATATCCCAGATTTTCGAGAAATGAAGTTATTTTGTTTGTTATTTCTTTTCTTAACGTACTCTCTGGATGTATGTAATCGTTTGTGCCTTTGGGTTTTTCTATCATATTAAATAAATTACTACATTATTTGTTTTTAACCTAGTTATTCTCGGCAAAGGATAAATACATTTTTTGATTGAAGTAATTAATAGTGGGAGATTACGAGAGGTGAGAAATTGGATGATTCAAGAGAAAAGCTTATCTTTTTGGATAAATAAGGAAGATACTATAGCTTCTGAGGATGGAATAGAGATAAGGGAGATGTGGGTTGCAATGGGTCCTCAGCATCCATCAACCCACGGAATACTACAACTTTTGGTCAAGCTAGACGGTGAAGTAATTCTTGATCTGAAACCAGTAATAGGATACCTTCATAGAAGTATGGAAAGAATAGCAGAGAGTATAACCTATCTTCAAGGGATACATATAACCGATAGGCAAGATTATATATCTGCTATGAACATGAACTTGCCCATATGTTTAGCGGTTGATGAGTTGTTAGGTATAATTCCTTCTAGGAAGGCTCAGGCACTAAGAACCTTGGCGGTAGAACTAAACAGGATAGCAAGCCATCTTTTGTGGTATGGTCTTATAGCTCTTGATTCAGGTGCTGTAACACCATTCCTATGGGCTTTTGAACTCAGAGAAAATGTTTTAAATATCTTCGAAAAACTTGTCGGAGCTAGACTAACTCTGCATTACATTAGACCTTCGGGGGTTGCTTACGATATAGCTGATACCACTTTGAATGATGTAAAAGAATTTCTTGTTCTTCTTAAGAGAAAGATACCTGATCTACATGGAATACTGACAGAGAATCCAATATTTATTAGTAGGATGGAAGATGTGGGATATATACCGCCGGAGTTAGCTATTAGCTACGGGGCTTCAGGACCAGTTCTAAGAGCCGCAGGGATAAGGTGGGATCTTAGAAGAGCTGAACCATATTTGCTCTATGACGAACTGGATTTCGATATTCCAGTAGAAACCGCTTCAGACAACATGGCAAGATATCTAGTAAGGATGAAAGAGATAGAGGAAAGTATCAAAATACTGGAGCAGGTAGTGAAAATTCTTGAGGATCCTTTTGTAAAGTCTCAGCCACATATAGATATAAGGATCGGCTGGAGGATAAATATCCCTCCAGGACAAGTCTATATAAAAACTGAATCTCCAAGAGGAGAATATGGTGTATATGTAGTTTCTGACGGATTCGATAAACCATATAGAGTAAAATACAGAAGTGCTGCTTTTTCGAATCTATCTCTTTTACCAGAAATCTCAAGAGGACAACTAATACAAGATATGATCGTAACACTGGGAACATTAGACATAGTATTGGGTGAAATAGACAGATGAAAGCCCTATTGGTTCTGTTGGAAGGTAAAGTTCAAGGTGTAGGAATGAGATATTTTATAAGAAAAAATGCTCAAAAATTGGGTGTAAGTGGATACGCAAAAAACCTTCCAGACGGAAAAGTTGAAGCCCTTCTAATAGCAGAAGAGGAAATTCTGCTAAATCTTCTTGATACAATAAAAAATCACTCACCAGGTAACATAAGATCTATCAACTACAAAGAGATAGATATCCCTTCTGAATGGATAGGAAAGTTTGAGATAATGTGATTGATAATTTACCCCTAATATACCGTAAAATAAAATCAATTGGACTTTACAGAGGAAATGACTTTGAAAATACCTTCCAAGAGATATGTTCTCTTATAGACAGTTATCTTGAGAAAGGTTATCTATGGATCTCGTTTTATTCATACTATAATCTATTCTACAACATTCTTTTACACCAGAATCAGAGTGAAGATATCTTTTACAAATACTTTTTTATTCTGTCAAAAATAGAAGATATAATGCGTAAAATTACACTTACCAAAGAAGAGGCAATAGAAATGATTCTAAATAACCCCTTTAACGATCAAGAATTTTTAGATAAGCTAAGAAACAGATTGGGTGAGGAAAAATACAATCTGGTAAGAAGTAGGATAGATATGATAAATTCCGTTTTACCACAATTCAAAAACGAAGATATACTATCTCTGTATTCTTCGCTATCTATCCATAATTTTTTAAAGTTGATCAGAATACTAAAGGAGAAAGTGAAAATTGAAGAAATCATAGAAATGATTCTGAATGATTTGTACGACAAGGATATGAAAGGTATCAGTATAGATATCTCTGAAATAATCGATTTTGGGATCAAAAATCGTGATGATGAATTTATTTCAGATTTCATTCAGAGGTTATTCGTAAAGTTTGTATTGCATCTAAACAGCAAAAGTTCTAGTTACAAAGAATGGAAAAAAACATTTATCATATCTACTTACGAAAATGTAAGCAGATACTTTAGAATAGTTAAAGACTATCCTATTTCCTGTGTTATTTATCTTTTGGCTTCGATTGAAAACTGGTATCAGAAAAGCTATGGTTACGGTGCTAGATGTTTGTATAGAATATCTAGGATGGTTGAAAATCCAGATCTATCTGTATTACTAACAACTTTAGCTATACAAATTGCTTCTCTGGAAGTTTCTTTCGAAGAGGATATCAACCTCTGGAAAAGAGAAATATTTTTTAACATTAGGAATTTAGAATACGACGAGATAAAACATAAATTTGAACTTTTTCTTGAAAGTTTAAAGATAGATCAAAAACTCATAGGGTTAGTTAAGAGTAAATTAAGTAGTTTTTTGATGGACGTTTTTAACACCCTTAGATTAAGGAGAATAAAAGATTTGAGAATAGAAATGAATTGATGTGAGGATTTTGATAACTAGACCAGAGTCCTGCAATAATCCAATTCTACAAGAAAAATTATCAAGAGAATTCAGAATTCATGTAGATATACTTGAACTAGCAAAAATAGAGCCTATCTATATAAACATTGAAAAAGCTATTCAGATAATTCCTGAGTTCGAGTATATCTGTTGGACCAGTCAAAATGGAGTAGAAGTGTTTTTCACATATCTATTAAGGAAATTTCCAGACAGGTTAGAGATTTTCAGAGAAAAGATTTTGGTTGCTATTGGACCTATGACTGCCCAAAAACTAAAAGATTTCCTAGATACAGAGGTAATCATTCCTGAAAAGTACGAGTCAGATTTTTTAAGATCCATGATAATCGAGCTAAAAAATAGGTGTTTGATTTTAAGATCTGCTTTGGCAAAACCGATGGGATTACCAAACGCCTATGAATTACACATATACACACTTATAAAGAAGGAAAATATTTATTTACCAGTACAGAGATATGACTATATTATTTTAACCAGTGCTTTCTTAACCAAGCTATTTTTCGAAGTTGTAAGAATTTTTCCTGAGAAGGCTTTTGTTCCCATTGGACCTGTTACCTACAGAGAACTCGAAAAGCACGTAGATAAGTCATTAATTATCAAGTATCCATCCTCCTACACTATAAAGGACACTATAAGGAAAATACTCTCTTAAATTGTATTCTTGTATGATTAATGAGAATTAGAGAATTTGCACTTCTTCCATTTACTTGTACTTTTGATATTTGTTTTTATAAACTTTCAAAAAAAATTAACAATTTTAACAAAAAGCACGTTGACTGAAGTACATTAGAGGTAAAAAATAGAATAGAAATGATTGAAAAGGGAGGTGAAAAGAAATGATAAATAACATAGGATTCGGAGGAAGTTTTGGTGTAGGAGCTAGTTTTGGTGTAGGATCCGGTTTTAGTGTAGGCTTTGGACTTGGAGTAGGCACTGTTGGTATGGGTCTAACCCCAGGAGTACAAGATATGATGCATATTAATAATCCCCTGTTACATGGTTTTATCGGGGGGCTAGTTGGTGGACTACTAGGAGGATTGTTGGGTGGATTATTAGGTAGCTTACTTGCAAATCCTTTAGGTCAAATAGGACAAAATCCAGTGTCTCCTTTTTCTTTCCCTGGTGGGGTTCCTGGTATGGGTGGAATGATGCCACCTGGTATTCCTGGAATGGGTGGCCCTGCCTGCTGCCAACCCAACGGTATGAATCAACAACTGATAATACTTCTGATTATCATCTTATTGATGCTATTAATGCAACAACAAAACCAAGGTAATAATTTTAACGGACAGGGACAGTTCAACTTTGGGTTTGGATTCTTCGGTGGATCGTTTGGTTTCCCAGCTTCCAAGCTTATCTAAATATTGAATAATCATAACTATCCCCCTTCCACTACAGGAAGGGGGATTTTATTTTACAAGAATACAAACAAAAGGAATATTTTATTTCCAGCAAGAATAGATAACAAAAGAAGAAAGTTTTTGATTATCCAAAATAAAAATGAAAATAAAGGTCCAAGCAGGCAAAAGCATAAGACAAGCAATTTTGGAAAACGGATTAGATATAGATAATTTTATTGTTGCAGATATTGACGGTAAGTTAGTTGATTTAAGTTATACTCCTTCTAATGACCTAGAAGCTTATTTGCTAGATACTCAGGATCAAAGGTCTTTGGAGGTACTTAGACATAGTACTGCCCATTTAATGGCCCAAGCCATAAAGAGAATATATGGTAATAAAGCCAAGATTACAGTAGGACCGCCTGTTGACATAGGATTTTACTACGATATAGATTTTGAGGAACCAATTTCAGAAAAAGATCTGGAAAACATAGAAAAGGAAATGACTAAAATAGTTGAAGAAAATCTAACCATAGAAAGACAGGAGTTAAGAAAGGAACAAGCTATTGAACTGTTCAAAAAACTCGATGAACCATATAAAGTCCTGATGCTTGAGCAAGATATTCAGGAAGAAGTGGTATCTATATACAAACAGGGTGAATTTATAGATTTATGTAGAGGCCCACATGTAACCTCTACAGGTAAAATAAAGTATTTCAAACTACTTTCTGTTAGTGGTGCATATTGGAAAGGCAGCGAAAAAAATAAAATGCTTCAGAGAATCTATGGAACTGCTTTCTTTACCGAGGAAGAATTAAAGAGGTTTTTATATCAAAGAGAGGAAGCAAAAAAGAGAGATCATAGGATCTTAGGACCTCAACTAGAACTATTCGAGATTGATTCTTCTTCTATAGGTGGAGGACTTGTCATATGGCTACCCAAAGGTGAAAAGGTAAGATATATTATCGAAGAGTTTCTTAGAAAAAAACTCGAAGAAAGAGGTTATTTGTTTGTAAGGACCCCACATATAGCAAATTCAGATTTATGGAGAACTAGTGGTCATCTTGCAGTCTATAACAAATACATGTTCCCAATTATGACTACGGAAGAAGGGCAAGAATTTATAGTCAAACCTATGAACTGCCCTTTTCATATCAAGGTATTTCAGAGTAAAACTAGAAGTCACAAGGATTTGCCGCTGAGAATAGCTGAATATGGTACTGTATACAGATACGAAAAATCAGGGGTTTTACACGGGCTCCTGAGGGTCAGGGGGTTTACTCAGGATGATGCGCACATATTCTGTACTCCCGACCAAGTAGAAGATGAAATAATTGATTTAATTTACCTGACTAAGGAAATTTTAACTAGATTTGGGTTTGAAAATTACAAGGTGTATCTAAGCACTAGGCCTGAGGAATTTGTTGGAAGTATAGAGCTTTGGGATTTGGCAGAGAAAGCCTTGAAAAATGCCCTTGATAAAGTTGGAATAGAATATATGGTCAATGAAGGAGAGGGAGCTTTTTATGGTCCAAAGATAGACGTAGAAATTACTGACGCTCTGTCCAGAACATGGCAATGCTCTACAATTCAGCTAGACTTTAATTTACCTCAGAGGTTCGGAATATATTACATAGGTCCAGATAATTCTAAGCATACCCCGGTTATGATTCACAGAGCTATACTCGGATCTTTTGAAAGATTCTTTGGCATTCTAATAGAACATTATGCAGGAGAATTTCCACTTTGGTTGTCTCCCATACAAGCCATAATTTTACCGGTTTCACAAAAATTCAATGATTACGCTCAACAGGTTTTCCAAGAATTGAAATCAAGAGGCATAAGGGTTGAAATCGACAAAGAGGCAGAAAAATTGGGATACAAAATAAGACAGGCTGAGATAAAAAAGATACCTATCATGATTATTGTTGGTCAAAAAGAGGTTGAAAGCGGTACTATTTCAGTTAGAAGAAAGGGGCAGGGTGACTTAGGATCAATGAAAATAGATGATTTACTGAAACTTCTTACCATATGATCCCCTTTGAAGAAATAGATTTACCAGGTATAGGTAGAAAATACGTTATAAAAACCTATGATAAGGAGATTCAGGTTATAGTATATGAAACGGGTATAAAACAGGTTTATTTTGTAAAAGATGATGAGGTAGTTTTTGAATTTACCCTAACTTCTGAGGAAGCTAAGAGACTGGGACTAATTTTGACCGAAGCTTTTTACCAAACTGTAAGTAAGGATAAATTGGAATATATCCAAGATCAGTTAATATTTGAATGGATAAAGATATCTGATAGGAGTCCTTTTGTGGGCAGGACGCTCAGCGATCTTGAAGTAAGAAAAAAGACGGGTGCTTCTGTTGTAGCAGTTATAAGAGGTAAAGAATTCTTCCCTAATCCCGATCCATATTCCTTCAAATTCTTGCCAAACGATACAATCATATGTATAGGTAATAGAAAACAATTGAAAGATTTAGAGAAGTATATCAACCATTTAAATGTCGAATAAAATAGTTATAGTTATTGCAGGATTCGGAGCGGTAGGTTCTTTCCTATATTTTCTCCTTAGAAACTACAACCCTATCGTATATACAAGAAGAGGATCCATATCTCCCTATGAAGTTTCATTCCTGCATAGAAACAAAAATATTATAACTTTTCCGATCGAAAATATTAATCTTTTGCAAAATAATGTAAAGAAGATAGACTACCTGTTTCTATGTTCTAAGTCTTATGATACAAAACTTTATTTAGAAAACATACTGAGAGGATTTGAGGTGAACAATTTAGTTCTGACTCAGAATGGGTTATTTATTGAAGATGAAGTTATTCCCATATTCAAAGGGAAAATCTATTATTTAACTCTTACGACTGGTATGGAATTCAAGGATAACAAGCTACTTATATATAATCCTACTAAATCTCAGGCCGTGTTGACTATTGTAAGTAACAATTCTACTGGGACAGAATCATCAGATTTTAGACTATGTTGGGATGAAAGGTACTGTGTTCTGAGTTATTCTTATGATCATTTGTCTGTAAGGTTTTCAAAACTAATTTTAAACCTTGTGTTAAATGTTGTTCCTGCCTGTTTTGGGGGATTACCCTGGGAAATTTTCCCCTCAAATCCAGAAGCTATCAAGATAGAACGAGATCTCATCAGGGAAATTATCGATTTTATGATTAGGCAAAATATAAAGTTTTTTAATTTTAGGTCTTACAGGCTGGATTATATTTCTTTTTTCTATAGATATTGTCCTTTTGTGATCTTTAAAGGGATATATTCTAGCCCCACTATTTTGAAATTTATAAGGGATAATAGAGTACCGTCTTTTTACAAAGACTTGATATTAAACAAGAATATAACCGAAGTTGATTATTATTTGGGATGGTATAAGAAATTTGAACAATACAAGATGCCTACCGTTAAGATGGTATATCAGCAGATAAAAAAAATGGAGCAATCTCTCAAAGGATAAGATTTCTAGTTATAGAATTTATATTTTAAGAGACTTTTATGGGTCAAGACAAGATTTTTTTTCGAACTGTTTTGATTTTTGCAATAGTCTTCGGGATTATAGGTTTTTTAGCCGGCAACTTTTTTGATTTTTTTCCAGGTAGTAGCTTTATCCTTCTCCTATTTGGAGGATTTTTAGGGATGATCGTGGGAGTTATCATCGGTACAATACTTAAATTCAAAAAATTATCCTCAGAAAAAGATAAGTATAAGATATGAAGGTAAAGTCTAAAAGCACTGAAAGTTATACTGGTAAAGATATAAAGGTTTTAAAGGGGTTGGAAGCGGTAAGGCAACGCCCCGCAATGTACATCGGTTCTACCGACAAAAAAGGACTACATCACCTCATAAATGAAGTCGTAGATAATAGTATAGACGAAGCAGTAGCAGGATATTGTAATCATATAAGGGTAACAATCACAAAAAATGGGGAGTGTATAGTTGAGGACAATGGAAGAGGTATTCCTGTAGATATTGTTCCATCTGAAGGAAAATCAGCACTAGAAGTAGTCTTAACGGTACTGCATGCGGGTGCAAAGTTCTCAGATAAGGTATACAAAATATCTGGTGGTCTGCATGGTGTCGGAGTATCCGTTGTTAATGCTTTATCCGAATATCTCATTGCTGAGGTTCATAGAGATGGATACATATGGGTACAAATTTATGAAAGAGGTGTTCCTATAACACCCGTTCAAAAAAAAGGAAAAACCAGTAAAACAGGCACGATAATAACTTTTAAACCCGATTTTCAGATATTTAGAAATATTAACTTTGATCCCGATATTATACTGGAAAGATTAGAGGAATTGGCTTACTTAAATCCCTTTGTAACAATCGAATTCATAGACGAAAACTCAGGAATAAATAAAATCCTTAATTATCCAAACGGAATAAGGGATTTTGTTGAGAATATAATTTATCGAAATTCCTTTAATAGATCTTACGAAGTTCAGTATGTCAAGAATATTTATGGTGATATAGTTGTAGAAATTGCTTTTGTTCATACTGATTCTGATATCGAGATTTCAAAATCATTTGCCAATAACATAAACACGGTTGATGGTGGAACTCATCTGACTACCTTCAGAAATTCTTTCACTCGTCTAGTCAATACTTTTGCTATAGAAAAGATAAAGGAAAAGGATGTGAGTTTGAGTGGGGATGATATTAGGCAATCAATGGTATATGTAGTTTCAGTGAAGGTTCCGAATCCTCAATTTGAGGGTCAGACGAAATCAAAGCTTGTTAGTCATGAAGTTAAAAGCGCAATAGAAAATACCGTAATGAACGATATAAAGAGGATATTTGACTCTGAACCTGAAATTATAGACATTATTCTACAGAAGGCTCTGGTATCTTACAAAGCTAGAATTGCTGCTAAAAGAGCAAAACAGATAGTTATAGCCAGATCCAGAAGTGATATTCTATATACTGTTGCTGGTAAATTAGCAGACTGTATTTCCAGAGATGTAAGTAAGAGGGAGATTTATATTGTTGAGGGTGACAGTGCTGGTGGATCAGCTAAAAATGCAAGGGACAGAAATACTCAAGCTGTTTTACCTCTGAAAGGAAAAATAATAAACGTTGAAAAATCGAATATAGAAAAAATCCTTCAGAACAACGAAATAAGAGCCATAATAGCTGCTCTGGGATGTGGAATAGATTACGAAGATAAAAAAATGGACATTTCAAAGCTAAGGTATTCAAAAGTTATAATAGCTACTGATGCTGATGTCGATGGTTATCACATACGAACCTTACTACTAACTTTCTTCTACAGATTTATGAGATTGCTTATATATCATGGTAATCTATATTTAGCATATAGTCCACTTTATAGGATAATTACTAATAATAAATCGATTTATGTGTACAGTCAAAAAGAACTAGAGAAGGAGATAAAGAATTTGAAAAAATACAGGATACAGCGTTTCAAGGGATTAGGGGAAATGAATCCCGACCAGCTATGGGAAACTATTATGAATCCAAAGACCAGGATTCTGAAAAAAGTTTCTCTTGATGATGCAGAAAAAGCTGAAAAAATAATAAATATTCTTATGGGTATCGATGTTGAAGAAAGAAAAAAAATTATTCTGCAAAGTTCCTCATCCGTTTCTATAAACGAACTGGATGTATGAATATATTTCAACATATACATAATCAATCTAAGTATCAATCTAAGTTAGATAATCTCAGGACTATTCTTCAGCAAATTGAATCAAAGTATCAAGCTAAAGAAGTATATTACATGGAATTTGACGAATATTCTTCATTTTGTATCAAACATCTGGGTATTGAGGGTGATTGTTCTAATTTCCATAAAATGCTCGTAGATAGGTTGGAAAGGGTTGCTTTTGAAGAGAATATACCAGTTGTTATACTGGATACCACCAAAGATCCTCGGACTATAGCTACTAATCTGGCTAACAGTTCATATTCTTTGGTGGTTGTTCCAGTAAGATATAGAGGTACACCAATAGGAACTATAACCCTTATAAGACAGAAAAAGTTTGATATAAAGGATCTGAATGAATTAAGTAATATTGCCGATAGTTTATCTATTCTGATAAATAGTAGTACATATGCTTTTGATGGAAACGAATTACTCAAGGAGATCTCTAGATGGATAGTCGATAAAGTTAATGTTAGTAAAGAAGAGTTACCAATAAATAGCTTACTAAATATGTTAAACAATCTAGGTTTAGATTTACAGGTAGCTTTTTTATTTGAGGATGGCAAGTGTTATAATAGTTTACCTTGTCAGATAAATAATTGGGATGTTTTGATAGAGGTTTGTCCAGCAGTAAAGAAAAGTAATGCAGTATCATGCTCTTCATGTAGATTTGCCAAACAGAAAGGTTTTTTGTGTAAAAGAGTAAATATCAGTAACAGATTACCTTTTGCTATATTTTCGGTTTCTGATTTTTCTGGTGAGGTATACGAAAGTTGGAATGATGACATAATCAATATTTTATCAAAACTTGCTACGTTTTACTATTCGCTTAAAACAATAGACTCTATTTATATTTATCAGAAGGTATTCCATATAATGAAAGAATTCCTTGGAACCGAGAAATTTACAATAGACAATGTAATTGCCAAATTTGTTGATATTATCTTTGAGATATGGAATACCGCAGCTATCTATGCTTATTCAGTAAAATCAAAATCAAAATTTGAATTCATTAAAATTAATCCAAAGTATCAAAATTTTTCTGAATTGATATACAATTATTCGAAGGATATATATAATCTATCTAATTTTAACGGTACTTTTTCCTTTATAGTGAGATCGAAGAACGAATCGATAGTTTTTGATGTAATTTTCGTAAACACAGCTGCCCTTAAAAAAGATATCTCAAAAGAAATAGGAATAATAAAAGATTTCTTTGAAATTATTTCTACTATTATCTTTCTTTTCGATTCCTACAGAAATGATTTAAGAATGAAAAAGGAAGAAATAAAGGTTTTTTATAGTAGGCTAAAAAAATTGGAGCAAGAGATAATCACCTATCAAGAAAAAATGCTAGATTTGGAAAATAGAATAAGTTATTCTAGACTCAAAGAGGAGATGGTAAAATATATAAATTCTATTTCTAGCATTGAAGATTTTGAGAAAAAGATCTCTAATTTTGCCAATATCGTAGACTCAATTATTAGCTATAAGATCAACTCGATAGTTATCACTTTTTACAATAAAATCATCAAGAAATTTGATAAATTTATCTTTTGGAATGTTCCTGAATATATCCAGGATAACATAAGGTATAACTTTAGAGAAATTGAAAAGATGAATAAAAATCAAAAAATAGTAAACTCGTTATCTGAGCTAAGAACTATCTATAGAGGGGATGAGGAATTTCAACTTATCTCTAGACTTCATTTTACCAATATGAAATCTATAGTCAATATTCCATTATTACTGGGAGAGGAGAGAATAGGTTCGGTCTTATTATTCTTTACCAGTAATGTTGAACTTAGTAACGATGAAAAAAGTTTCCTATCTTTTGTTTCTAAAGAATTATCAAGAAGATTTTTAGCTATAAAAAACATTGATACTCTCGAAAAAGTGAGGTATATATATACCCTTGTTCAAGAATTTTTGAATGTTTTGTATTTTGAAGAAAGTCAAAACACTTTAAATAAATTGTTTGAATATCTGTATGTAATTATCTCTAAGTTAGGTTTCAAGAAGTTATTTATTTTCAAGGAAAAGAAGGAGTCTAATTTGAGTAATATAATTGAATTTAGGCTTGAGTATTTTAGTCCTTCTGGTGGAGATGATTCTAATTACCCTTATCAGATAAACATCTCAAAAGAATTAATTTACTCTCTTAATAGGATAATGATTTTTGAAAAGGATAAAAATCGAAACCCTAAATATGAATTCATAAACTATTTTTTTTCAGAAGACAACCAACTGATATTCTTTATTCCTTTCTACGACATCAGGTATTCTAGATTCTATGAATATTGTAGTTACTTTGCTATAGCGGTTTCTGATAACATCGGTTATACTCAGTTTGATATCCAAGTTTTTAGTTTAATACAAAAGATACTATCGATGATTTATAATAATATGTTCCTATATTACCTGAATCTTAGGGATAAAAAAGTTTTGTTTGAGGTTTTCGAAGTTATGGACGACGGAATTATTGTTATGAACCTAGAAAAAAAGGTTCTTTTGATTAACAAAAGTGCAGTAAACATCTTAGATGTTGCTTATAAACCTGAAGATATAACGGGTGAGCAAAAGTTTACGATCAATGATCTTTTGGCTGATAAATCTGGTGAACTTGTGCGCAGAATTATCAACTGCGAAGATTTAGTCAAAAAGTATATCGATGAAGGTATCGATACTATCTCAGGAGAAGCAAATCTTGAATATGAAGATAAGTCTAAGATAATAAAATATACTCTTTCTTTTCTTCAATTCCCTGTCGATTCTATTAAAACTATGTTAAACAAAAATGATAGTTACAGCTACTTGATAGTTTTGAAAGACATAACTGAGCAGAAAAATTTAGAGAAGGAAAAAGATGATTTTGTAGCTACTGTATCCCACGATATAAAAACTCCTCTAACTACTATGAAAGGATATCTATCCGCGCTCCTGAGATATCCAGATAAAATAACATCTGAGCAAAGAGATTCATATCTGAGAGTAATAAACTCTGAGATAGATAGAATTAATCGTATGCTAAATAATCTAATGGATCTTAGAAGGTTGGAGGGAAACATCCTGAAAATAAATCCCGTAAAATTTGATATTATCAAAGTTATTAATAAAGTCGTAGATATTTTCAATATTAGCTATGTAAATTACGAGTTTCAGGTCAATTCTAAAGTCAGTAATATCTTAGTGTATGCTGACAAGGATAAGATTGAACAAGTTTTACACAATCTACTATCTAACGCTGTTAAATATTCTCCTTCAGGTAGTAAAATCTCAATAGTAATAGAGGTTGAAACTAATGAGGTTATTGTCAGTATTTCTGACCAGGGAATAGGAATACCTCCCGAAGAAATAGAGAAAGTATTTGATAAATATTATCGAACTCAACAAACTCAAAAAAAGAAAATAGGTGGTAAAGGTCTGGGATTATACATAACAAAGAAAATCGTTGAACTACACGGAGGTAGAATCTGGGTTAAAAGTGAATTGAATAAAGGAACTACTTTTTACTTTTCAATACCGTTATGAATTATATTCCCTTTAGGGTAAAAAATATTTCTATTCGTGATAATATGATATTTTTTACAGTTTCTTTCTTTGAGGCCAAAGATCAAATAAATCAATTGCTACCAAAAGAGTATGTATTTGATCTGAATGACGTAGCTTATATATCGCTAGGTTATATAAGGAACATTGAACAAGTAGGAGATGAAAGTATGAAAATTTCAAAAATGTTCAAAAAGATAGTATCCTTTGGAATAGTCGACGAGAAAAAAGAAAAAAATTACAAACTCAGAGAAGAAATATTATTAGACTTTGTTATTCTCAAAGAACAGTTATTATTTTTTAGATTAGATCTTACGACTTTCAACTATAAAGACTTTTTAAAATCTGAATCCACTTTTTCCTCTTTCATTAATATGAGAAAATTCATTTTTTCGATAGTATCCATGTTTTCCCATGAAAAGATAGATGAAATAGTTTTTAATTTTCTTAATACTAATTCACTAAGTAAGATCCAGTATTTTTCGAATGTATATGAATTTCAAGACTATGTGATTTCTAAGATGAGAGAGAAGAGAATTTATGATAAAACTTTTGGTAGTTGAAGATGAAGTTGAATTAGCTAAGAATATAGGTGAAATATTAAAGAATAGGATAAAGGAGATTGATGTTTTTATAAGTAATACTATTCAGGAAGCGAGAAATGTTATACATAAGCACAAGCCGGATCTCTTGATTCTCGATATAAATCTTCCTGACGGTAGAGGAACTGATCTGCATAAGGAGTATAAAGAATTCTATCCAGAAGGAGTAGTCATATTCCTTACCGCTATAGATAGCGATATTGAAAGAATAGTGGCTCTAGAACTGGGAGCAGATGATTATATAGTAAAACCGTTTAATTTCAATGAATTAACTGCAAAGGTCAAAAATTGGGTAAAGAGAATCTCTAAATCTTCTAAAGAGTATGTTCATATCTTTTCTGACTATTATTTTGATAGGCTAAGTGGATCTATTCTACTTTATAGAAATAATTTCTATCATCAAATCGATACCCTAAACTACAGAGAGTCCAAAGTTTTTGAGATATTAATCGAGAATCTCAACAAAACCGTAGATGTTGAGGAGGTAATAAGAAATATAGACATTCAGTTGAATGATATTCCTTCTATAATATATCATTTGAGAAAAAAACTGGCCAAAATAAATAATTTAAAACTGATTACTATAAAAGGAGGAAAGATAAAATTAGTGGTGGTGTAAACATTGGTATAGATGTAGGTGGCAGTCATATTGATATAGCTAGAATAGACCTAGATTTAAATATCCAGTTACTAAACAGCATAGATATACATCCGGAATATACTTTTAGTGATTTTATCGAGTTTTTATTTAGCACTTTAAAAAATAATAATTTATGGGAAATAGAGAGGCTGGGGATTGCCTTACCTGGAACAGTCAACCCGTATAAAAACTACTGTATCAATTGCCCTAATCTGTTGTACTGGAAAAATCTGGATTTTGGTATTATTACTGATGAAGCAAGAAAACAGGGTATCGAAATAAGAAAAATATTGATTTCAAACGATTGTAATGCCGGTGCTGTAGGTGTATATAAAATCCTTGAGATTACCAAGGATAACATAGTTTATATAACTATTGGTACTGGGATAGGTGGAGGGGCTATTATAAATCGTAAGTTGCTTGTCGGTGCAAATTATTCTGCTATGGAGCTTGGGCATACCAAAATAGGTGAAAAGTCTTATAGATGTGGCTGTGGGGCTTTCTCTTGCATCGAAACTTTTGCCTCTGCTAAATCATTGGTAAATTACTATAACAACAAATACCGAAAAAACTACCAAAAACTATTACCCATAATTCAGAATGAAGATTTTTCAAAAGTCAATAGATTATTTAAGCGGTTCTGTAAATATCTTTCTATTCTTTTGAATAATATCATCTACACGATTGATCCAGATTTCATATTTATATCCGGCAAAATAGCTCTCTCTTCCGAATTCTTCGAAGAATATCTAAAGAATGAAATATTTTCCAAAATAACTATGATCAAAGAATATGATGTTTCTAGGATTATTTTTCTTAAGAATGTAAAACAGTATAATTCGTATAATTTAGTTGGTAGTACTTTTGTTGACGAGTTTTTATGAGGGGGTAAGTTTTGATGTTCGACAAAGATCAATATTTAAAGGAGATTAAGGAATCTCACGATTATCTCTTGGAAAAAGGTTTTAAAAATATAGATATAGCTATTATTTTGGGTTCTGGTTTAAACGAAATAGCCGAGGATTTCGAACAGTTGATTGTTGCTAACTATTCTGATATTCCCAATTTTGCAAAGACAACAGTAGAAGGACATAAGGGAAGAATGATCCTTTGTAAGTATAATCGACTAAACGTCCTATTCATGCAAGGTAGATTTCATTACTATGAAGGTTATCCTATGTACAGGATTGTTTTTCCAATAAGAGTATTGTCCTTGCTGGGGGTTAGAAATCTAATTGTAACCAATGCAGCAGGTGGAATAAATCCCAATTTTAACGTCGGTGATATAATGATAATTACCGATCATATTGCTCTGTTTATACCTGAGAATCCTTTACGAGGACCTAATTTGGATGATTTTGGTACAAGATTTCCAAATATGCAAAAAGCCTACGACTATCAATGGATTATGAGAGTTAAATCTAAGTTGACGGATATAAGGAACATTAAGGAAGGAGTTTACTGTATGGTGCCAGGACCGAATTATGAAACCCCTGCCGAAGTGAAAATGCTAAGAATCATAGGTGCTGATGCAGTCGGTATGTCTACTGTCCCTGAAGTAATAGTCGCTAAACACTGTAACATCAAGGTTATAGGATTTTCTATCATAACTAATATTTACAGAGATTTTGTGGAAAGTAGTGTAACTCATAAAGAGGTCCTGGAAAATACTAAAAAATCTCTAGATATAATGAAGAAAATTATTCAAGCATCAGTTGAAGTGGTGTATGGATAGCTCTATTAACTATCTGGTTAGATTTTTCTCTTTTGTTGCTGTTTCTTTTTCACAGGCTTTTGTTTTTGGAAACGTGTCTGCCGAATTAAACTTCTATAGCTGGGTAATTATTTCTATTCTAGTTGTTTTGAATTTTGTTTTTATTTTCACCTCAAAAACTGCGGGTTTGATACTATTGATCGAATTAATCAATTCTCTTCTTTCTGCTGCTTATTTGTTTATCTCCAAGAATCCTTTCGGAATACTTTTGGTATTTATGGTTCCCATGGTTACTTCTATTCAGTTCCTACAAAGTTACTATAGATACATTTTAATTGCTTTTAGTATAATCTTTTCGTTTTTAGGGTTGTCCGGTATTCTTTCTTTATTTTCTGATCCCATCTTCCCCAGTTTAGTTTCTTTTCTCATAGCAAATTTCTTGATTTCTATCCTGGTAGTATCTATATTTTCTATGGTTAATCGTTTAGTAACTAACTTCAATGTTCAGATTGAAAGTTATAGAGATCAGAATGAACTTCTATTGTCTAATATTTCAGAATTTGAGAATAAAGTTTTTCAGTATGAGAGGCAGATAGAGGCTCTAAAGAATGAAATCGAGCAAGAAAGAATTGCTTTTAATGTAGAATTAGAAAAAATTATCAAAGATTTTCAAATGAGAAAAGATGAAACTTACACTCAGTTAAAAGCATTAAATAACGAACTGATACTGAAAGACAAAACTATTCAGGAGTTACATCAGACTATTAATAATATGCTATTGGATATTGATGAGCTAAAAGAAAACTTGAATAGATTGAGAGATTTACTATTTTTCACCGCAGATAACATAACTGATTTTCAAAGTTTATACAGGATTTCTGAAGATATAATAGAGATCGTTTCCAAGTTCATTGAATATGACACTTTTGTAGTTTTTATAAAAAATGAAGTAGAGGGTAATTTGGATACTTTTATCGTAGCTGGTGAAAACGCAGAATTTTATTACAACTACAAAAAGATTGAAATGGAAGAACTGTATAGATATACTTACCTTGAAGGTAAGATATGTTTTGCTACTAAAGATGAAAGTAATCCGATCAGGCCATTTTATCCCAAGGAACAATTAGCAGTATCTGTTCCCATAAATGTAGCTAAAAGCAGAATGGGAATAATGTATATATCATATCTCGATAAGAGTAAGTACAGGGAAGTAGGTGAGGAATTTCTTGTTGATTTGTCCAATATTATTGGCATATTACTATACACTTCTATCTTATATAGCAAATCTATCAATAGAGCTATATGGGATGACAGATTATTTTGCTATAGTCAAGAGTTTATTTGGGAATTTATTAATAACCTGAGCTTCTTGTCAAAAAGATACAATCAAAATTTTGCTATAGTTTTCTTGTCTTTTCATCATATATTTGGTAAGAGTGTGCAGGAACTAAGCGATGAACAGATAAAATTCGTAAGAGAAGTAAATATAACGATAAAATCTACTATTAGAGAGAGTGACTTATTGTCTTATGTTGAAAACGGAGTAATAGTTGTTGTTCTTACAAAGGTCGATAAGGATAAGGTAGATATTGCATGTAAAAGAATCAAAAACATGATTGATAATAAACTAAATTTACTGGGTTATACGGGAGAAAGCTATATGATATGTTCGGTTTATCCCTATAAAGATTTGGAAATATCTCAGCTTATTGAGATTTGTATTGAAAAACTTTCTGAAAATATGGTGAACAAAAGAGTAATTATAGAGGTAGTAAGAGCATGATTTTGATTTTATTGATTCTTGGTATATTTTGCTTTTTTTGTTATCGATTTTATATCAAGCTTGTGAAGGGTAGATTTGTGCAGTACATTAGAGAGGATGCTCCTAAGCACCACGTTTTTAAGGAAGGTACTCCTACTGCTGGAGGAGTTATCTTTTCTCTCTTTATACTTATCTATTCATTGATTGTACATGCCTTTTACCAAATTCCTTTGTATATTTTATTCGTCATATTGTTTTTAGGGAATTTTCTCATAGGTCTTTATGATGATATTATTAAGATATTAAACAAAAGAAATTTAGGGTTGAGAGCTAGAGAAAAACTGTTCTTGCATCTACTTCTTACTATAACGATCTTCTTCGTGATGAAAATAAATAATCAATTTTTTGAGCAACATTTTGGTATTAGCTTTTCTACTCTGATTTTTCATACCAATCTCGTTGATTTAGGTTGGATTTATTTTATATTTCTGTACTTTTTAATTTCTGGTGTAAGTAATGCTACTAATTTGACGGACGGACTAGATGGATTACTTGCTAGTCTATCGATTACTACCCTGTTAGGTTATTTATTAGTTTTCATTTTGATTTACAACGTCGGGATGATTTATCTTATACTTGGAATTATTTGCTTTATATTGGTTTTTCTTTTTTTCAATTTTCCGAGAGCGTCTATTTTTATGGGTGACTCGGGATCTATGGCTATTGGTTCTATCTTTGTCTATTTTTCCATTATTTCAAAAACTGAGCCATATCTACTTTTTTTCGGGTATATCTATTTTCTTGTTACTTTATCTGTTATCTTACAGGTTATATACTTTAGGTTAACAAAGGGTAGGAGAATATTTAGTATTACTCCTATACATCATCATTTTGAAACGATTGGGTATGATGAGAAGAGTATTCTACTGAGGTTCAACGTTGCTAATTTTGTTTTTATAATGGTAGGACTTATGTTCATATTGTATAAATATATATCAAGGAGTTGAGATAGATGAAGCAATTACAGACTGAAAAAAAACCTCAGTGGTGTCCGGGATGCACATACTTTGCTGATCTACAAGCAATATACAAAGCTTTTCACGAGATGGGATTCGACGAGACAAATCTGGTGCTCATAGGAGGAATAGGCTGCAGCGGAAGGATAACGAGTTATATTAACTTATACACCATTCATACTTTACATGGTAGACCACTGCCCGTTGCTTTAGGTTTCAAACTAGCTAACCCAACTTTAAATGTAGTCGTCGTAAGTGGAGACGGAGATTTGTTATCTATTGGTGGAACACATTTTATCCATACTGCAAGAAAGAACATAGATCTGACTGTTTTGATGTTTGATAATTTTGTATACGGTTTGACCAAAGGACAGGTTTCTCCAACCTCTCCTCATAATTTGGTAACCTCTACTACACCACGCGGTAATGTTGATGAACCAGTTAACCCGGTGAGTTTAGCATTGACTTCAGGAGCTACGTTTGTTGCTCAAACTTTTGCTCTTGATGTTAACAAAACTTTTAACATAATAAAGGAAGCTATAAGACACAGAGGGTTCTCTTTTGTCAACATATTGTCTCCCTGCATAACCTACTATAGAGCGGAAGATGTCAAAAACTTTAGAAATAAAATAAGAGATCTAGAAGAACAGTACCTTCAAGATTTACCCAGAGCTATATATAACTCTACATCCTACCCTTACTATACTGGGGTTTTCTACAAGGTAGATAAGCCTACTTTTGAAGAGAAAGTCCTAAATGGGCATATACCCATTAAGAGTGAATTACTTCAAAAAGAAAAAATAAAAAACCTTTTGGTTGGTTATTCATAGATGTTGGATAGGAAGAAGTATATTTTAGCATCGAACTGGAAAGCTAATTTTACGTTGGAAGAAGCCATAAATTGGTTTGAAATAGTATCTCGATTGAATTATCCTGATTTGCGCATTATTGCAGCAATACCCTATCCATATATTCATTATTTTGCAACCAGATATAATAATATTGATGTTTTTTCGCAGAACATATCTCATGTTTTAGGTGGTGCTTATACGGGTGAAGTTACTATATCTATGCTTAAATCGGTTGGTTTTAGAGGTTCTATAGTAGGACACTCTGAAAGACGACACCTTTTCAATGAATCTAATCAAATCATAAACAAAAAAGTCCTTATTCTGCAGGAAAATTCGACGGAGATAATTTTGTGTATCGGAGAAACGTTAGAAGAAAGAAAGGAAGGAAAAACTGAACGAGTACTTTATGATCAGATAATTTCTGCTTTGAATGGATTTAGTAGGTTTGAACTTTTGACGGTTGCTTATGAGCCTGTTTGGGCTATAGGTACTGGCATTCCGATAAGTCCCCATGACCTTACTGAGGCTGAAAGGTTTATTAGAAAGATATTTGAAGACAAGTTCGGTGTTAAGAATATTATTCTTCTTTATGGGGGAAGTGTGGATAAAGAATTTGCAAAAGTAATAAGAAATCAAACGACTCTTGATGGTGCTCTTATCGGTTCTGCAAGTTGGAAGCCTCATAATTTCGAAGAGATAATCAGAATTTTTGTAGAGCATTAGGTTTCAAATGCAAAATGTTACAGATTTTTTTTGGGTAATCGTTGTTTCTACGGTATGCGGTTTTGTTCTAGGTTTTGAGAGAGAAATTCATCATAAGCCTGCTGGTTTGAAGACTGTAACGCTGGTTATAATAGGCAGCTCTATTTTTACCTTTTCATCGATTAATCTATTTGAGCCTTTGGGTGATTCTAGGGTTGCTGCTCAGATTGTCAGTGGGATAGGCTTTTTGGGAGCTGGTGTAATCTTGAGAAGTGAATTAAAGGTTCTAGGTTTAACTACTGCTGCTACTTTATGGGTTTCTGCCGCAATCGGTGTTCTGATTGGAACTAAAATGTTTATTCATGCTATTTTAGCTACTATCGTAGTTTTTGTAATAATAAATTTTTTGAGGTTTTTGGAATATAAGGTAGTTAATAAATTTATAGATTTTGAGTTATACCTGTTTTTGAATAATCAGGAAGAGGTTATGATGGTAAAAAGTTTGATTGAAAATTTACAGATGAAATTGGAGGAGTTTGAGGTTTATAAAGATGACCGGGGATTGGTCCTACGTATTAAGGTGTTTTCTGATGCTACTCTTTTCTTTGAGAATTTTATAAAGGAGTTAAAGAGGAAAAATATAAAATATTCTTTGTGAGAAGTATATAGAAAAGAGGTGTTGGGATGGTTATAAAAGAGGAGATAGATGTAAGTGCTCCTGCAAGTTTGGTTTACTCTGTGGCAAGCGATACCGAAAAATTTCCCGAATTCATGCCAGATGTCAAGTCTGTCAAGATAATTGAAAAAAACGGTAATTTTCAAAAAACTCAGTGGGAAGCAGATGTAGACGGCATAGTCTTTAAATGGGAAGAAGAAGAAATTTTCTATCCTGAAAAGATGTACCTGGAATATAAGTTGATAAAGGGAGATATTGATAAATTTGAAGGCTATTGGCAAGTTATATCTGTTAATGAGAAAAAATCTAAATTAGTTTTGTATCTTGATTTTGATGTCAATATTCCCATGCTTTCCAGTTTGATTATGCCTACTATAAAGCAAAAAGTAAGAAAGAACGCTCAGTTGATGTTGAAAGCTATAAAAGAGAGAGCCGAAAGTTTGGTTGTATGAAAGGACCATTTGCTTTTTTTATACACCCACTTAACGTCAAAGATCTATACAGAGTCATTCCTAGTTTACAGAATAAGAGTCTAGAATTCTTAGAAAGTGTAATTAAGTTCATAGATCCTTTTGTTGCTGTAGAAATGGAAATTGAGACTACATTAAAAGAAAAGATTTACGGAATGTTTATCGTAATACCATTATTATCGAAACAGTTTATTGAGGATGAAAAATTAGCAATGAATAAGTTGATAAAAGGGAGTAATTTAGCTATAAAATTTGGTGCAAAGATTGTGGGATTGGGAGCTTTCACTTCAATAGTTGGCAAAGCTGGTATGAATTTGGTTAAAAACTTTGGAGGTACTTTGTGTTTTACCTCTGGTGCTTCTTACACCGTTGCATCTTGCCTAGAAATCCTCGATGATGTTTTTAATCGAAGAAAATTGGATAAAAGGAGTTTGAATGTAGCTGTCATTGGTGCTACTGGAGCTATTGGAAAAGCAATAACTAAACTAATAGTAAAGGATTATAAAAAGGTTTTTGCTGTTGCAAGAAATAAGACTAGGTTAAACGTGTTGAAAAACGAGGTAAGAGCAGATAACCTATTTATTTCAACTGATATATTTAATGCTTGTATGAACGCTGATGTAGTGATTACGGCTACTTCCAACCCATACGAAATAATATTTCCACAGTATTTGAAGAAAGGGGCTATTGTTTGTGATATATCTATGCCACACAATACTTCTGAAGAGGTTCTAAAAAACAGAAAGGATGTCTTAGTTATAGAAGGTGGTGTAATAGAGTTACCTTCTGAACCAACTTTTAGGCGGTTGTTCAATGATTTGTCGTGGAATGATATCGTGGGTTTTCCGGAAAATAATGTATTGGCCTGTATGGCCGAAACTATAGTTCTTACCGCTGAAGAGAGATATGAAAACTACAGTATTGGAAGAAATATAGATGAAAACAAAATTTTAGAAATCAATCATCTTGCTAAAAAACATGGATTCAAAGTTAAAATGAAAGAAATAGAAATGATAAGTAGGACGGGGTAAAGTCTATGGCTTACTTGAAAGATTATAAATACTTTATTAAGACGTATGGATGTCAAGCAAACGAGTATGACAGTGAATTAATAGCCGCTATTCTTGAGAAGCTGGGAGCCCAACCAGTTGAAAATGAACAGGATGCTGATATAGTTGTCTTCAATACCTGTGCTGTGAGAAAAAACGCTGAAAATAAGGTTTATGGAAGACTAGGAGCACTGAAAAAAATCAAGAATGAAAAGAAGGATATGATAGTTATTGTTTCGGGTTGTTTAGTTCAAAAGGATTATCTGAAGATTTCTTCTATAGATCATGTGGATATAGTTTTGGGAACGCACAGAATATCTGCCTTGCCTCAGATATTACAAGAGATAAAGAATTCTAGAGGGAAAATAGTAGATATTGATTTTACTGGTAGAGTTGAACCGGATATTCCTCCGAAAAGGTTGTCCAAATTCTCGGCATATATACCTATAATGTTTGGCTGTGATTACTACTGCACCTTTTGTATAGTTCCATTTACTAGAGGGAGAATGCAATCAAGAAATAAGGAAGATATTCTTAAAGAAGTCAGGGAACTTGATAACAGAGGTTATAAGGAGATAACGTACATTGGACAAACAGTCAATGCTTATGGTATAGATAAGAGGTATGAGTATGATTTTGCTGACTTGCTCAAGGAAACTTCTGAGATTGTAAGGAGTATCAGGTGGGTTAGGTTTACATCTCCCTATCCATCCAATTTTACTGACAAACAAATAGAGGTTATATCTTCCACTCCCGTTATTGCTAAGCATATTCATTTACCTTTGCAAAGTGGAAATAATGAGATATTGAGGAGAATGGCTAGGAGATACACTGTAGAACAGTTTAAGGAAATCGTGTATAAGTTCAGAGAGAGGAACAGCTATATTGGCTTATCTACAGATATAATAGTTGGCTTTCCTGGGGAAACTGAAAGCCAATTCGAAGATACTTTAAAAGTTGTCGAAGAAATTAGATTTGATCAAGCTTTTATGTTTGCTTATAGTGAGAGGGAAGGAACTAAAGCCGCTACTTATGAAGATAGGATACCTTATCGAGAAAGATTAAAAAGGTTATACAGATTAATACAGTTACAAAATAGTATAACTGAGGAGAAGAACAGGGAATACATTGGAAAAACGGTTGAGGTTTTGGTTGAGGGACCAACCGATAAAAATCCAGAGATGTGGGAAGGAAGGACTGAGACTAACAAAATTGTGGTTTTCAAAAAGCCTGACAGAGATATTTCTGGACAGTTCTTTAAGTTTAGAATTACTTCTGCTCATTTGTGGGGGTTGGAGGGAGAAATACTACCTGATTAATATCCTTCTCTTATCTGCTAACTCTTTTCTTTCTAGAAAATTCTTGGATTTTTGTAGAAAGAAGGGATTTAACTTTAGCATTTATATTTTTACGACAGATACTTCGATTGTTAATCATAGACTTAGGATTTTTGAATATAGTTATTTAAGGGATATTGCTTATAAGGTTGGTGCAGGATTTATTATAAACTTTGCAGGATTCAATGTTTTTAGAGCACTTTTTTCTCTACATTCGTACGAGAAGAAAAATCGTATGATTTGGTCTAGTCGCATAGATTTTACGAAAAGTATAGTTGATGATTTGGGTGGATTAGCTAATAATTTCGTTTTCATCTTGCCTTCTGCTGTGTGGGTCTATTCTAAGTTTTTAAGGGACTACTTTCTGACCTGGGAGAGTACTATAACCAATCAAAAACATTTGGTATTTAGGTTAGGAGTCGTTCTGAGTAAGGATTGTCAGTGGGTCAGCATTATGAAACGGCTATTGAGTATGGGAATATATCCTGAATTCCCTTCTTCTTTTCTTTTTCCTTATGTATGTGCAAATCATTTTATGGAGGTTTTATTAGATAATATCGTAAACTTTACAAACAGTAGGATTTTGGATTGTTTTAAGGTGATCACTTTTAATCAGTTCGTTAAATTTTTAGAGAATTATTGGGGTTACAGGGACAAATTTTTAAAAGTAAACTCTTTTATAACGGGTTTTTTGATAAAATCATTTTTTAGGGATTATGGTAGAGTTTTTGACTCGTTGGATATTAGTTTGATGGATACCGATAACTTAATGGAGGTGCAAAAATGTTTTATTTTGTGACGAAAAATGACAATAAATTTCGAGAAGTTCAAAAGATCCTTGAGTTGTACAAAGAAGAATATCCGACTTTTAATCTGGAATTGGCTAAGCTGACCATAGATTTACCTGAGGACATAGAGATATTCAATACTTATTATGAAAATGCTCTAAAGAAGGCTCAGTATGCGTATCATCAGATTTTCAGGCCGATTATAACAGAAGATAGTGGGCTGGAAATTGATTCTCTTTTGGGTTTTCCAGGTGTTAAGACCAGTAGAATCTTCCCAAATCTTTCCCAGGAGGAAAAGAATTGGGCATTTGCTAATATGGTTAGTCGTTTACCTACCCAATACAGAAAATGTAGGTATGTCTGTAGGGTTGTTATCCTTTTTGATTTTTCAAGGTACTATTCTTTTGAGGGTATTGTTGATGGGTATATATCAGATCAGCCATTGGGGGAAAACGGTTTTGGTTTTGACCCTATTTTCATTTACCCTTCCATGGCTATGACTTTTGGACAAATGGATATTTCTGTTAAGTGTTCTGTAAGCCATAGATATATTGCTTTCAAAAAGCTCTTTGATTTTTTGAGAGAGGGTGATTATTGATGGATATTCGAATTTTTAATGCTACACATAATAATTTGAAGAATATAAGTTTGACGATACCTAAGAATACGGTTGTTGTTGTTTGTGGTGTTTCAGGTAGTGGTAAGAGTACTTTAGCATATGACATAATATATGCTGAAGGTCAGAGGAGATATATAGAAGCTTTATCGAACTATGCTAGGCAATTCTTAAATAAACTAGAGAAGCCGAAGGTTGAAAAGATAGAGGGTTTAAGTCCCACTATCTGTGTAGACCAGAGAGTTAAGAATATAAATCCTAGATCTACTGTAGGAACTACTACGGAGATATATGATTATTTGAGATTGATATTTGCTTCACTGGGTGTTCCGTATTGTCCTAACTGCAATATTCCTATATCGAAGTATGAACCTCATCAGTTAGTGGAGAGGGTTTTTGATAGTTTTTATGGTAAAAAAATCCTTGTGCTTTGTCCTCTTGTTAGACAAAAGAAAGGAGATCATGCTTTGCTTATAGATAGAGTAAGAAAAATGGGATTTACTAAATTGTTGATAAACGGAGTTAAAGTTGATCTAGATGAGGAAATATCGCTTAACAAGAATGAAAAACATGACATAGACATAATAATTGATGTTTTAACTGTTAATGATTCAACTAGGCAGAGGTTAAGTAGTTCTATAAGTTTGTCATTGGAAACTTCACTAAGTATAGGTAAGTATAATCAGAAACTAGTCAAAATTGTCTGTGATGGTGTTGAGTATTATTATTCTGGTTCTTTTGCTTGTGTTGAGTGTGGTTTTTCTTTTCCGGAAATAAGCTGGAGATTATTCTCTTTCAATACTTCTTTGGGGGCGTGTCCAAAGTGCAATGGGATTGGTTCTGTTGTAGATTTTGAGATCAGTAACGTTATGGATTTATCTTTGAGTATCAATGATGGTGCTATAAGGTTTTTGGGTAAGCCAAATTTCAGCTACAATTGGCCAAAATTGACACACTGGTGGGTAAAGATAAGAGAATTTTGCAATTCCTATGGGATTAGTTTTGATAAGCCTCTTGGGTATTACGATAAAGAGTTAATAAAATTGTTGATCGAGGGTGATGGAATATTTGAGGGGCTGAAATCATTTCTTTCTGATCTATACTTTAACTACGATTTTGATTTTGAGGATGTTGTAGTGGAAAAAGCTTGTCCAAGTTGTAATGGTTATAGACTAAACAGAGAAGCCTTATCAGTTAGGGTCAAGTTTGGTGATCAGTTTTTAAACATAGGGGAGTTATGCTCAAAAACCATAGAGGAAATATACAATTTGTTTGATAATCTTGAGTTGAGTGGAAATCAGCTTGTGGTTGCTAAAGGGTTGATAGACGAAGTAAAAAGTAGATTAAAGTTTTTATTGGATATAGGTTTGTGGTATTTGGATTTATACAGGACTGTTGGTAGTTTGTCTACTGGGGAGGCTCAGAGAGTAAAGATTGCATCTTTACTTTCTTCTTATATTTCTGGGGTGATTTACATACTGGACGAGCCGACTATAGGATTGCATCCCTATAACATCGATAAAATAGTTACTGCCATAAAGAATTTGAAAAGTTTGGGTAATACGGTTATAGTTGTTGAGCATGATTCTTCTGTTATAAAGAACGCTGATTATGTTATAGAACTTGGATATGAGGGTGGTTCTAACGGCGGATATCTTCTAAATGCTGACTATGTACATAATATAAGAGAATCAGAGACTTTAGATTATGCCTATGGAAGAAAGGAAGTTAAATTCATAGAGAAGGATTATATTCAGTCCGGGATTGATAGGTTTATTAGATTCAAGAATATAAAACTAAACAATTTGAAGAATGTTTCAGTGGATTTACCTTTGAATAGACTGGTTGTGATAACGGGGGTTTCTGGAAGCGGTAAAACTTCTCTATTGAAGGCAATATATTCTAATCTTCGTGGGGTTAGTAATGATTTGTATGGTTTTATGGAAGGTGAGTTTAAGGGGGAAGTATACTTTGTTGATCAGAAGCCTATAGGTAAAACTCCGAGATCTTGTCTGGCTACTTACACTAAGGTGTTTGATGATATTAGAAAAATATTTGCTAATTTGCCTGAGTCAAGGAGAAGGGGGTTTTCTCCTTCTAAGTTTAGTTTTAATTTGCCTGAAGGGAGATGTGATAGATGTAAGGGGGAAGGTTTTATAAGAATAGATATGAATTTCTTACCTGATGTTTTTGTTAAGTGTGAGGCATGTGATGGTAAGAGGTATTCTCATGAAGTTTTAACTGTAAAATTTGACGGTTATTCTATTGCCGATATTCTGGATCTTACGGTCGATGAATGTATTAAGGTTTTTGAGGGATTTCCAAATGTTGTGAATAAGCTAAGATTTATTTCTGAGATAGGGTTGGGTTATATGAAGTTAGGTCAGATTTCTACCACATATTCAGGAGGAGAGACTCAGAGAATAAAGCTTGCTCAGGAGTTAGCAAAAAGAAACATAAGGGATAATATTTATCTATTAGATGAGCCAACTACGGGTCTTCATCCTAAAGATGTTGAAAGGTTACTTAATATATTCTATAAGATGCTGAAGAGAGGTGCTAGCTTGGTTGTCGTGGAGCACAATTTGGATATAATAAAGAATTCTGATTGGGTAATAGATGTGGGTAAGGATGCTTCTTTTAAGGGAGGGGAAATAGTTTATTGTGGTCCTATGGAGGAATTTTTAAAATCGGACATTGATTCTCATACCAGAACATACCTATTGCAGTTTTTGGAAGAAGGGAAAAGAGTTATTTTGATGTAGATATATTAGAATTGGAGTAAAGGAGGATTTTTTTTGGGTGTATAGAAATGGTATACATGTGAGGAAATTCACATGCTCTTCTTCTTTATCGTCTCCAAATAATATACTCTTTCTGTTGGGATTTAGAAAGGAGGTTAGCTAATGAATAATAATACTTTAGTTTTGGGTAGATGGAAAGATTATAACCTACCTTCTCTGCCAGATTTACTTGATATTCCTCGTAGATCATTTGAGTGGTTACTTAGAGAAGGAATTGATAGTGCATTCAGAGATTTTTTTCCTATCGAAACCGATAAATATATTGTCGAGTATATAAACTGTAGAATAGGTACACCAAGTATAGACGACATTCAATTAGCAAAATATACCCTTAAAACCTATTCTGCTCCTGTATTCGTAAAATTAAGAATAGTTGAAATAAAGAGAGAGGAAAAAGATGGCAGAACAATATTCAAACCTGTAAAAGTAGTAGATGAAGATGAATTAAAGTTTTTTGATTTACCTTTGATAACCGATAGAGCTACCTTTGTAGTAAACGGCACGGAAAGAGTTTTCATAAATCAACTCATAAGATCATCCGGAATATATTTCTTTAGAGAAGAAATAGAAAAAGTAGTTGTTTACAAAACTACTGTTATACCTTCCAAAGGAAGTATAATAGAACTAGAAACGGAACTACAGGAGAAGACTTATCCTGAGAGAGAGATAGAAAAAATAAAGACTGCTAACTACCTTAGGGTAAAGCTAGATAAAAAGATAAAGTTCACCTTTGTTACGCTTCTGAAAGCTCTTGGGTTTAACAACGAGAATATCCTGGAAGAACTTGTATGTAAATATGTATGTAGAGATTATGGAGTAGAAGTAAATCAAGAGTTAATTAAAAAAGCAGAGGAATACATAATAGAGCAGGGGAAAGTAGATGAGTTTATTTATGAATGTCTTTTAAAGTATATTTACGATAACCTTCCTGAGAATAGAAAAGATTTTACATACGATGAATTTTTGGATGCTTTTCAGACGAAACATAAATATCTACCATATATAGTGGCACTGGTTTCAAACACTATAGAAAGAGATATAAAGAGAAACAAGATATTTGGTTCTGAAGAAGTAGAAAAAGCAATGAGATTGATTCACAGAAGAATGACTGGGGAAAATACTTCTACTATTCCCTTGGAAGTTATAAAGGATCAAATTTTTCCATTTTTCAGTAGAGAAAGATATGACATTTCTATAGCAGGAAGATATAAGATTTATCAGAGGATGGAATATGACATTGTTTGTTGGAAATGTGGACTTATTAACAAGAATGGGCAGGTAAACTGTAAGGAATGTGGAGAAAGGCTATTTTACAGCACTATTCTCCTAGATGCTGTAAAGTGTTCAAAATGTAACAATCCGAATTATATGGACTTGTTATTGAATTTCGAGGGTAAACCAGGTAAAATACATTTCAAATGTGAGTTTTGTGATAACGATCTCAGTGATAAAGTTCTTGTTAAGTTTGAAACGTGTGGTAGTGTTCATAAGTTAAGCGAGTTAGATTTTGACGGAGAATACCTAATTTCTCCGAAAACCAAATCGAAGACATTACTAAGATCTTTCGTATACAAAGAATGGATAAGCTTGATGAAGTTACACTTGGAATTTTTGGAAAACAGGAGATTTCCGGATGATACAAATAGTTTGGCAAACAGGAGAGTAAGACCTATCGGAGAGCATTTGTACAACGTCATAAGAGCAGGGTTGTATAAGTTTTCAAAACTTGTAAAAGATAAGTTAACCCAATTTGCTTCGGATGAGTCTAAGTTAAAAGTTTTTGAGGTGGTGAATCCCAAACCCATAGGAGGAATAATAAAAGTATTCTTTGCCCAGAATTCTCTTTCTCAGTTTCTTGATCAGACAAATCCGCTTTCTGAATTAACTCATAAGAGGAGATTATCTGCTTTGGGTGTGGGTGGTATTCAGAGGGAGCAAGCTAATTTCGAGATAAGAGATATACATCCCAGTCATTATTCAAGGATCTGTCCTGTTGAGACTCCCGAGGGGCAAAATATAGGTCTAATAACCTCACTAACAACATACGCTTCTATTAACTATCCTTTTGGATTCCTGGTTGCTCCTTACTACAGAGTTAAAGACGGGGTAATCGATTTCAGTAGAGTATATTATTTAGATGCTTTAGAAGAAGAAAATTACCGTATAGCTCCAGCAGATACAAATTTTGACATACGTTCAGGTGTAATAAACGATGAAAAAGTAAGTGTAAGGTATAAGGGTAGCTTTACTGTAGTTTCAAAGAACGAGGTGGATTATATCGAGATAAGTCCTATCCAGATTCTTTCAGTTTCTGCTTCGCTTATACCATTTATAGAGAACGATGACATAAACAGAGCATTGATGGGAGCAAACATGCAGCGTCAGGCTGTACCACTTATTACACCTGAAAAACCCTTAATATTCACCGGTATTGAAAAGATAGTTGCTACCAATAGTGGTTATTCAATACTTGCAAAGAGAGCAGGAGAAGTTGTTTATGTTGACTCTGAGAAGGTAATTGTTAAAACTAGTGATGGAGATTATGATACATATACTTTGAAGAAATATGTAGTAACAAATAGTGCAACTACTATTAACCAGAAAGTGTATGTTAATTTAGGGGATAAGGTGAAAGAGGGAGATATTATAGCAGCTGGATTTGCTATTGACTATGATGAACTTGCTTTGGGAAGAAATGTTCTGGTAGCTTACATGCCGTGGGAGGGATTTAACTTTGAGGATGCGATAGTGTTCAGTGAAGAGGTGATAAGGAATAACTGGTTTACGAGTATACATATTGAGGAGAAGGAGACAATAGCTGTTAATACCAAACAAGGACCTGAAATGATAACCAGGGATATTGGCAACATTTCCGAACAAGCTGTAAAAGATTTAGATGAGGAAGGAATAATAAGAGTTGGAGCTGAGGTAAAACCGGGAGATATACTGGTTGGTAAGGTTACACCTCAAAGTGAAACCGAGTTAACACCTGAAGAGAAATTATTACAAGCGATATTTGGGAAGAATGCAAGGAATGCAAAAGATACTTCTCTGAGAGCTTCACCTGGTCTATATGGAAAGGTAATAAGAGTTTTTAACTTTAAACCTGAAGACGTTGATACTGATAATCAAAACTTTATTAGACGTATACTTATTCATATAGCTCAGAGAAGGAACATAAAGGTTGGGGACAAGGTTGCCCTGAGGCACGGTAATAAGGGTGTTATTTCTCTGATAGCTCCGATTGAGGATATGCCGTTTATGGCTGATGGTACACCGATTCAGGTCATTCTCAATCCGCTGGGTGTACCTTCGAGAATGAACATAGGTCAAATATTTGAGGCTCATCTGGGATTGGTCTGCAAGATACTAAATATCAGGATAAAGGTTCCTTCCTTCTCTTCGTTAGACATCAATACGATCAAACAACTATTAAAAGAGGCTCTTAAGAAGCAGTATATGGAACTGAAAGGAGATAAGTTTAGAGGATATGATGATTACGAAATGTTGATAATTCTTATGAGACATAGTGGTTATACTGTTAAACATCTAATCAATATGTTGGGATTAACAAGAGAGGAAATCATAAGGAGGATGGGTAACAAGAAAGAATTCTATACATACAGTGACAGTAAGCTTGCTAAGATGTTCACTGTCAGGGATTTGACTGTTGAAGAGGTTCAGAAATTATATGATATGATAATAGATGATTTAAGTAAGGGTAAGTTTATACTATATGATGGTAAGACGGGTGATCCTTTTGACAGACCTGTAACGGTAGGATATGTTTACATGATGAAACTGATACATATGGTTGAGGATAAGATACATGCTAGATCATTAGGTCCATATTCACTTATAACTAAGCAGCCGTTGGGTGGAAGGGCTCAGAATGGTGGCCAAAGATTTGGAGAGATGGAGGTTTGGGCTCTAGAAGCTCATGGTGCTTCATACTCCCTACACGAAATGCTTACTATAAAGTCCGATGATGTGATAGGTAGAAATAGAGCTTATGAGAGTATAATTAAAGGAAAACCTGTTAGGTTTGTTGGTATACCTGAAAGCTTCAAAGTTTTGGTAAAAGAGTTACAAGCATTGGGATTGGATATAGAGATTGTAACTGATAAGAATACCACGGTTATACCGAAGAGCTTTGAAGCCTTTGAGGGAGAAGAAGAAACAATTGTGATATAGTGAAGGGAAGGTGTTTATTGTATGACTTTGACGTTTAACAACGTTAAGTATATAAAAATATCGTTAGCTTCTCCTCAGAGGATAAGAGAATTATCATATGGGGAAGTGAAGAAACCTGAAACAAAAAATTACAAGACTTTTAAACCGGAGAGAGATGGTTTGTTCTGTGAAAGGATATTTGGTCCGGAGAAAGACTACGAATGTGCTTGTGGGAAGTATAAGAGAAAGAGAATAAAAACAAAGGGTATAATATGCGACAAGTGTGGAGTTGAAGTTACCAAGTCTGATGTCAGAAGAGAGAGGATGGGACATATAGAGCTTGCTGCTCCGGTAGTTCATTTCTGGTTTCTCCAAGGAAACCCCGGAATAATATCTATCCTTCTGGATTTGGAAGATAAACAGATAAAGGAAGTAGTATATTTTGAATCGTTTGTTTGTACTGACTTGGATAAGGATAATATAAGCAAGTTAATGTTTCTTGTGAAACTGGGATATATCAATAAGAGGAGGGAGCTTGTTTCCAGGTTAGAGGAGATTTATGAATCTTTGAGAGGTAACGAAGCTGTAGATAAGGCTTTTAGTTTTATCAATAAGGTTGGTACGTTTCTTATTGATAACTCCCCAATTTTCCTGATGGATAGTAAAAAAATTGAGAAATTGGAAAGAAAATTGGACGAGGACTATGCTTCTTTAACCAAAAGGTTGTATTCTGAAGCTAAGAAAGAAAAAAAATCCAATGAGCTACTCAACGATTTTATAAGGATATTTGAAAACATAGAGCATATAGACAAGGGTAGGTCTGATAGAGGATATAAGGGATACTTAGAGATTCAGAGATTACTTCATAAAGTTGCTTTTAAAGAAATCTTTAAAAACGAGGAAAAAGAACTACTATACGAAACTGAGAAGTATGAAAAGGAAAAGGTAGTTTTCTTAAATATGATAATAAATCCTGTTGAGGAAATAAGAAAGATAGTGTCTATTTCTCTTAACAAGGTAAGTCAAATTGTTACAAAGAGTAAAAATAGGGCTGAACTTATAGAGAGGATAATAAATCTTGATATAGGTTCAAAACTGGTGGGACTGAGAGATAAGAATTTACAGAAGAGGATAAAAAAGGATCTAGACAATGTTTTGAAGCTTGTTGTTTATCCTTTTATAAGCTATCTGGATTCTCTTATTGATGCTTCTAAAAACGATTACATATCACTTATTGACAGTTATAAATTTTCGATTAAAGATTTGAAAAAAATGCATAATGATTGTATTGAGATTACAAACGACTTATATGCATTGGAAGATGATCAGAGCTTGTTGCAGGAGAATCCACATCTTGTAAGGGAGATAAAGAATCTAGTTTCTGAGTTAATAGAGTACAAGATTGCTATATCTGATGTAATGGGTATAGTTGAGATTTTGGAAAATCTTAAGAAAGTAAACAAGCTTTATTCTGATCTGAGTGAGAATACAAACGATATAGAAAAGTGGAAAAAAGATTATTTATCTGCTATAAGTCAGTATGAAGATCTCAAGAAAGAGTATTACTCTCTGTATAGATCGAAGTTATCTGATAAACCCAAAGATAGACTTAATGAGGTTTCAAAAGCTTTAAGAGAAATGGAATCCAAGATTCTGGAGTTATATGAATATTTTGTAAACAATATTTTTACAATGATTGATTCGAAGTTTATACAGAGGGTTGTGAGGATTTTGTCAGATCATTTCACTGTATTTTTCAAGTTAGAGACGGGTGCTGAGCCGATAAGGGAGCTTTTATCAAGGATAGATCTGGAGTATGAAAAGAATCAGATTAAGAGTATGCTATCTGGAGCGAGAAGAAGTGACAAGAAGCTTCTGAGGAGACTAGGGGTAATAAATTCTTTTATAAAGGGTGGAGTTAGGCCGGAATGGATGGTTTTGGAAGTTTTACCCGTTTTACCCCCTGAACTTAGACCGATTGTTCAACTTGAGGGTGGTAAATTTGCTTCATCTGATCTAAATGATCTATACAGAAGGATTATAAATAGAAACAATAGGCTAAAGAGGTTGATAGAAATACAGGCTCCTGAGATAATAATAAATAACGAGAAGAGGATGTTACAAAAGGCAGTTGATGCTTTGATAGACAATGCTAAGACTAAGAGGCCCATTGTTGTTTCAAATAGGAGAGTCTTGAAATCTTTGTCTGACAATATTCAGGGCAAGCAAGGTAGATTTAGATATAACCTACTTGGTAAGAGGGTTGATTACTCAGGAAGAAGTGTTATTGTTGTCAATCCTAAGTTAAAGTTTTATGAGTGTGGATTGCCGGAGGAAATGGTATTAGAGCTATTCAAGCCGTTTATAATAAACAAGCTTATAGAGGAAGGTAAGGCAGACAATATTAAGAAGGCAAAGAGGATGCTGGAGTTAAGGAAACCAGAGATTTGGCCAACTGTTCAGAGGGTCATTGAGAACTTCCCAGTTATTTTGAACAGGGCTCCTACACTACATAGATTGAGTATTCAAGCTTTTTATCCTAAGATAGTGAAGACCAAGGCAATACAAATTCATCCTTTGGTTTGTTCGCCATATAATGCTGACTTTGATGGGGATCAAATGGCTGTTCATATTCCGCTTTCTGTTGAGGCTATGTTAGAATATAGGAACTTGTTGTTATCTATAAATAATATGCTTATTCCGGCAAATGGTGATCCTGCAAACGTTCCGTCACAGGATATGGTTCTTGGTGCTTTCTGGTTAACTTTTGAAGATAAAAAACCACAACCAGATAAGGTAAATATATACATCTCTTCTCCTGAGGAAGCATATAGAAGATACTTTGATCTTCATCTTTCTCTGCATACTTGGGTTTATTACAAGGTTGACTTTGAAAAGGTTGCAAATAGTGTATCTGAAGTGGTTGAGTATAGGGATAACAAGATACTTACTACAATTGGTAGGATAATTTTCAACGATGCTATAAGGAAGCATCTTCCTGATTTTCCTTATATAAATTTTGTTGTGGGTAAAAAGGAATTGAAGTGGATTGTTGAGGAGTGTATATACAAGTATGGAATGTACAAGACTCAACCCGTATTGGACGAGTTGAAAGAGGTAGGATTTTCGTTTGCTACTAGGTCTGGTACCACGATATCGGTAGATGAGCTAATTATACCTCCGAGGAAGTACGAAATAATAAGGGAAGCAGAAGCTGAACAGGTAAAATGGGAAGAGATGTATGACTTAGGTTTGTTAAATGAAGATGAGTATAGGAAGAAAATAATTGATACATGGTATGAGGCTACCGATAGGGTTACTGAGGAATTCAAGGAATATATGTCGAAATATCAGCCGTTAAATTCTATTTGGATGTTAGCTAATTCTGGTGCTAGAGGTAATGTTGATCAAGCAAAGCAGTTGGTTGCTATTCGTGGTCTAATGGTAAACGCTAAAGGTGAGGTTATACCTTTACCGATTAAGAATTCATTTGCAGAAGGACTGGGTGTGTTTGATTATTTCATAGCAAGTCACGGTGGAAGAAAGGGATTAGTTGATACCGCTCTGAGAACTGCTAATGCTGGTTATCTGACAAGAAGGTTGGTTGATGTTGCTCAGGATATCGTTGTAAGAGAAGATGATTGTCAAACTGATGAGTATATAGTAATAAGGCCCATAAAGGTCATTAACTACACTTCTTATCCTGAGGAGATTGAGGTAAAGAAGTCTTTTGGTAGGGTTGCTGCAGAAGATATTCCAAATGTTGTAAATAAGTATGATATAATAGACTGGAATATTTTTATGAGACTGAAGTCTGCTGGTTTAGAGAGAGTGAAGGTATTTATGGAAGAGGAATTGTTGCCGTTATATAATAGGGTAAGAGGTAGAATAGCTGCTCAAGACTTTATAAATCCCGAGAATAACCAAGTGATTGTAAGGAAAGGTGAATTGATAGATAAGTATAAAGCTAGAGAGATTGCAAAATACTATGTAGAGGCTGCGGTAAGAAGTGTTTTGAAATGTAAAGTATTTAAGGGTGTTTGTAGGAAGTGTTACGGAGAAGATTTGGGATTGGGTAATGTTTTGGTAGATTTAGGAGAAGCTGTGGGTATAATTGCTGCACAGAGTATAGGTGAGCCTGGAACTCAGCTTACCCTGAGAACTTTCCACACAGGTGGAGTAGCCTTAGAATCAGACATTATCCAGGGTATTCCCAGAACCCAAGAATTATTGGAAGTAAGAAAAAGAATAAGATCTTACAGTGATCTGTTTGTTACAAAGGACTATAAAGTTGAAAAGATTTACAATAAGCACTCTTGTAATGTCATAGTCCTAAGGGATTTGGATAGTGGAAAGATAGAGGAAAAAGAGATACCTCTAAACAAGAGGATAGTTGTTTCTGAGGGTCAGAAGATTAGTGCTGGTACTCTTTTGGTAGCGGGTGCTTTCCCACCGAAAGAATATGTAGAGAGAGTAATAGAAGATGTTATGAATAATGCTCAAGAGGTTCAGAAGGATCTGGAGGATGCTGGTGTTAGGATTACAAGATTTATAGAAATGATTGGCAGAAGCGAGGGAATACCTTTACAAAGAGTTTTGCAGGATGCTCTTTCAGAACTGAGAGAAATCGACAACGTATTGGTAAAGGTTGACGAAAAACTTAGGCAGATAGGTATTTCTAGAAGGGTTAAAGAAAAGTTTGAGGTAATAAAGATTTCGGTAGCAGAGGCTATAAAGGATATAGTTAATAGTAGTGATATTGGGGTCGAATTCGTAAAGGATATAGGTAATAGGATAAAGAAGATAGTCAAAGATGTTCAGGATATTTTGGGTGCTGTAAAGAACTTAGATTTGATGGAGAGCGATACCATAAAGCGTGCTATGGAAGTTAGTCAGCTTTATATTTTAGATGAGACTCAGAAGGTTTACCTTAGCCAGGGTGTATTTATACATGATAAGCATATGGAAATAATAATAAGGCAGATGTTTAGGTTTGTAAGAGTGGAGGATCCCGGTGATAGTACTTTAATGTATGGAGAGCTTGTTGATAAGAGTGTAGTGGAGTATGTGAACAATGTGATAATTGGTAAGGGAGGTAAGCCGGTGAGGGCTATTCCCGAGATTTTACCTATAAGTAAAGCTGCTTTGGAATCCGAGTCTTGGTTATCAGCTGCTTCTTTCCAAGAAACCTCAAGGGTGATATCATATGCTGCTATAAGTGGTAAAAAGGATTACCTGATAGGCTTGAAGGAAAATATAATTATTGGAAAACCTATACCTGTGGGTACAAATTATCCGCTTTACAAGAAGGTCAGTGCAGATGAGTTAATTGAGGATAAGGTAGGCTAGGGGTGTTTGAATTATGTTTAGCAATAGGTATTTTCAGCGATCAATTGAGATCATCTCGATTATACTAATACTGGTTATTTCGTTATATCTTTTAGAGAAGAACCCTTTGGTCTTTGATCTTACAAAACAAAAGAGATATACAGTGGATAAGAAAATAATAGAATTATTGAACAATTTGGAGGATAATGTATATGTAAAGGTTTTTTATGATAGGGGTAGTCCTGATTTTAACAATATATCAGAAACTTTGAGGAATTTATCTAGGTATTCGAATAAGGTAAAGGTGAGTTATATAGATCCGCGTAGGGATATTGTAACTGCTCAGTTATATGGGTTTTCTTCTTCTAATCAGATTCTTATTATGTATAAAGGGAGGAAGAAATTTGAAAATAGTATTGATAATGAGAAGTTTGCAAATATTGTTTCTAATTTGTTGAGGCAGAAGAAGGGAAAAATACTTTTCAGTACTGGACATAAAGAACTTAGTATCGATGATTATAACCAAGAAGGTTTAAGTATACTGGTTAAATCTTTGAGAGACGAAGGTTTGACAGTTGAAAGCGTTAACCTGGCTACCGAAAATATTTATGATGCTTTGGCTTTGTGTATTGTAGGTCCGCGAATTGATTTTTCGCTCGATGAGGTAAAGAAAATAGAGAGGTATTTATACGATGGTGGAAAAGTTTTAATTGCTTTGAAGAATTATGATAAATCTAGGTTCAAGAACCTGGATAATTTGATGAGAGGTTTTGGGATAGATGTGCAGGAGGATTTTATAATCAGTTTGTATTCTGGTAATTCTGCATTAGTTGTTGCAAATGTCGTTAATGTGCCTTATTTGGCTTCTCTTTCTAATGTTAACTTTTATATGTTAAATCCATTGGTTATAAATAGGATTGATAAAGTAAAAGATGTTTCTTTATCTGAAGTTTTGACGGCAAAGGGTGTGATGATTACTAAGCAGATGAGGAAGACTGGGCAGGTTGTTATTACCAAAGATGCGATAAAGGATTACGTAGTTGCTATGATGTCTGAGAAGGTATATAAGGACAAGAAAGCTAATCTATTGGTAATTGGGGACTATGGGATGTTTATAAATGCTTTGGTTAATGCTGGTGAGAATGTCAACTTTTTGTTAGCGATAGTTGATTATTTTGCAGGGAATGAGAGTGGTTTTGTTTTCAAGCCCAAAGATATTCCTGATCTTCCTATTTTGGTTCCTCCTATTCATCAATTAATACTATATATTACCTATCTATTGATTCCATTTTTGTTTTTATTCTTAACGTTGTTTTTAGTAGTTAGGAGAAGAGTCTCAAGGGGTTAGTATGTCAGAGAACAGGTTTACGATATTTATAACTATTATTTTAGGAGTGCTTACCATATTATTAGCCTGGAATTATTACCAAGATTACAACAAATCTAAGAAGGAAGAACAGGAGAAAACAATATTTGAGAAGAAATTGGATACAAATAAAATAACTAGATTGATTATATATAATCCTCACTCTAGGATTGAGTTGAAGAAGGTAAATGAATTTTGGTTTGTTTATCCTATTGATGATATTGCGTATGAGTATATGGTAAGAGATATTATTTCTAATATCTACCAACCTGCGGTTAGTGATACGATTGATTTTGATAAAAACTACTATTCTCAATTTTTCAAGGATCCAATTGATATTTATTTATTTTATTCTGGAGAGATATATCATATACAGAGAGGGATAAAGAATGATTTTACTAGTGAAACCTATTTGTGGATAGATTTACCGAGATATAGGGAGAAGATATATGTTGTAAATTATTGGGACTTCAATTATTTGGATAAAACTATAGAAGAATTTAGAATGAAAAAAGTTTTGAATATTGAACAGGAAAAGGTTGATAAAATTGTAGTTAATGGAAATATTATATATAAAGAGGAGGTTGTAAAAGGCGACAAGAAGAAAAAGGGTGAAAACGTAGAGAAAGTGCTTTATTGGAAACTAGGAGACGGAAGTTTTGTTTCAAAAGAATACATTAACTCCCTCTTTGGTGTTCTTAATAACTATGATTTTAAGTATTCTATAGATTCATACAATTCGAACTTTCTGGATAAATTATCAAAGATTTCTGATATAAGAATACATTCACAGGGCAAGGAGTATTCTGTTGAGATATTTCCTTATAAGCAAGAGGAGTATATTATTAGATGTTCATATAGGAAACCTTTACTTGTCTATTCCAAAACTGAAATCAATGATTTTCTTAATAAAGAATTGATAGAGAAAAGGATATTTAGTTATTATATTGAAAGTTTTGAGGATTTTGATAGGATATGGATATCAGATAGCAGAGCTAAGTTTGGATTTAGGAAGAAAGAGAATAAATGGTATTCTTCAAAAGATGAGGAAAAAACTTCACAGATAAATTTATTACTTGATTACCTAAAGGATATCAAGTACAAGCAGCGTTTCTTAATTAATCCTATAAGTACGAAGTATGAGTTATATTCTTTTGAGTTTGTGGGTAAAGGCAAGAGAGAGAGATTTTATTTGTATAATACTGATTATCTTTCTTACGGTAGGGAGATTTATAAGATAGAGCCTTTTGTATACATTCTCAAGGATCTTCTAAAGTAGTAGCATGTTAGTAAAAATTTGTCCTTCTTGTGGCCATAAGAACAAGGTTACAGAGATTTTGTGTATTTCTTGCATGGTTGATATAAGTGGTGTTAAGCCTACGGACAGCTCTACTGTTGTTGATCAACATAGTTCGGATAAAAGGGAAGAGATATTAATTATTCGTGATAAGAATTCAGGTAGGGTTTTGGAATTGTCTAGTGGTGATATTATTGGTAGATCGAATAAGGGTTCTGATATATTTATGAATCTATCTAATCCGAAAGTGATATCACGAATTCATTGTCAGGTGATATATAGAGATGGTAAGTGGTATATTAAGGATCTGAATTCTACGAATAATACTTTTTTGAATTCTGTTAAGCTTACTCCTAATGTTGATTATCAGTTGAATAGTGGAGATAGTATCAATCTTGCTGGTGTTATTGAATTTATTGTTGAGATTTGAGGGTATTTGATTGAGTTTTGTGGTTTTATGGTGGAGGTGGTGGGAATTGAACCCACGTCCGGCAGGTGGAATCAAGCCTTACTACAGGCTTAGTCGGTTTTTAGTTTCGGTATTGGCGGGTATAAACCGACAAACCTATGCCAATACCTATCCCTCCTGTTTCGGTTAGTGCTTTGGGAGTAAGCACTAACCTACATCCTCTGGTTCGAACCCGTCTATACTTAGAGGATGTCAGTATAGACGAGCCTGCGTCTTTCTTACGCAGCTAGAGCGAGTTCTTCGGCGTTTTTTTACCCTTACGTTTAACGAAACGTAAGCGAACGGCCTGCAAGAACCCGACTCCTTTTCCTGCCGTCGAACCCTATTTCACCCCCGCCTAATCTTATTATTATTCATTCTGATCCCAAATTCCTCTAAAGGTATAGTCAAACCATATAACAAACTAATATAATGAAGTGAGACAAAAGCGGGTTATTTCTGCTGGAGGAATAATATTATGGAAAGGTGGGAATAATATTTGGGTTTGTATAGTTAAGAGGAAGGGTAAAAATATTTGGATTCTGCCTAGGGGGAGAGTTGAAGATAATGAAAATATGGAGGATACAGTTGTAAGGGAGATAAGAGAGGAAACTGGAATTATTTCAAAGGTTCTGAGAAAAGTTGGCGTAATTAAATATAACTACTATTCTCGTGAAGGATTCTTTTGTGAGAAAGAAGTTCATTTTTATCTAGTGAAAATAACAAAGTACGAAAAATTTGTTCCCAATGAAGAAATACAGGATATGAAATGGGTTCCAGTCGAAGATGCTTTAAAAACGCTATCTTATCCAAAGGAAAGGGAGATCCTTCTGAAGGCTCTTAAGCACATCCTATGAGAATATTTAGAATAGGTTTGTTTTTATTGATTTTGATGATATTACATGCTCTACTAATTGGATTTAAAGTAACCGGTAAAGTTTCTTTTATGTATCAAGACAATATAAAATCTTACATTAATAATAATCCGGATAGTACTGTTACTTTCTATTACAACCTAACTTGCGATAATAAACACAATAATTACTATGATTGTAGTTTTGAGTTGAAGGGGCTAGTTTCTGATCAAATCAGAGTTAAGCCTGAATTGATGGAAATAGTCAGAATGATTACGAGGGGATTCAGAGTAAATTTTGGTATAGACGAAAATTTAAACTTTGTATATCTTCCTGATGTTGAATATTTTTATTCTAGTGATCCTGTTTATAAGAAATACCAGGATAGAATTGATGAGAATACTTTCAAAGATTTTTCAAAGTCTTTGTTTTATAATTTTTATGATTGGTTCGGAAAATTGAAAAAAAGAGGATATATTGATATGATAAAGTTTGGTTTCTATGTAGATTATAATGTTTTTTATGAAAGTGCTAGTTCAAATTTGTATTTACCGATAGGCAGAGAAAGATATAGGGCTAAATTTCTGAATTTGAAGGCAAATATATCAAATATATATTCCAATACTGATTTCTTCAATGGTATGAGGATGGTTGAAGGTTATATTAATTCCTACGAATACTATGAACATGATACCTACGTTCCTCTTTTGTTTCAGAGAGAATTGATAATGAGGTTTGAAATACTTGATCCTATTGCTAAACAGCAATACTTTGAAAAGTATAAAAGATACGACGTTGAATATAAAATTTTGAAAACAATGGTTTTGCTTTACAAAAACTAATTTTTTATGAGTTTATTTATTTACAATGTTTCGTTATATACTATCTGTATTCCTGATATTGAACAGATATTATTGCTTGACAAGTATTTTATGGATTTGGGTTATGAAGATAGATTTGTTCTTTGGGATAAGGAGGATTTCATATACTACTTATCTAGGAGGGATGTTATTTTTACGGTTTTAAAGAAAGAAAAAATAGTTGGTTTTTGCTTATCTGTCATAAATTTTGACGAAAGTGAGCTTTATAAGATAGTTGTTGATAAATCATTTAGGGGCAAGGGGCTAGGAAAATTTATGATGCTATATCATTTGGGATCTTTAAAGTTTAAGGGGATAAAGATATCTTTTCTTGAAGTTTCTAGCAAGAATGAATTAGCTATTAGCTTATATGCCAGTATGGGATATGAGTTAGTAAATATTAGAAAAAATTATTATGGTACTGATGATGCATTGGTTATGAGGAAATTTCTTTGACTCTTTAGGTTGATGTATTCTGGTTTTCTATGTAGTCGGGTAATGTCAGGAATCCTACCATTGCTATGATCCATCCTATTAATGATGGCAATATGAGTGCTATTGTTCCCCAGAATACTCCTTTTGCAGCATAATCAAAAGTTTTATGTCCTGTGGATTGGTATATAATTTCTAAATATTTTCTTGAAAAATGAGCTGAAATTAGTGCTCCTATATAAAATATAAGACCTACTACGAAAGGCATAAAGTAGACAAAATCTGTTGATTCAATCTTTGCAAAAGAGATTACTATTAGTGATATGTATAAAATAATCATGGGAATTATAAATGTTACTACTGAAAGGACGAAGTTTTTCAGTATATCTGGGTTTAGTTTTTTGGAAAGCATAAATATTCCGACTATGTATGCTATCAGTCCTGCTAGACTAAAAAATACTCCTAAGCAAGGTATAAAAGATAGCAATACTGATGATACTAGCCCCCATCCGCATAAATTTTTTTCTAATCTTATATCCATGATTTTGCCTCCCTTTATAGTTTTTATTTCTACTCATAGCTGTGTTCATATTATTTACAATTAGATTTTTCCTTATAAAATCCTTTGTTTTTGAAGCTAAATTATCAAGGTTCTTAATTTGATCGTATTGAAGAATTTCTATATAGAGATTTTTGTTAGGAGGTGAATTTTATGGAAGAAAAAATAGAGTTAGCATGGGAAATGTTTAACAGACAAAATGATATAAAGGAAATAGAACATAAATTCGGTGGGGTGGTAAGAAGAGCGGTGAAGCTGCTTGACAGTGGTAATCTAAGAGTAGCTGAAAATAGGGATGGAAAATGGTTTGTTAATGAATTTGTTAAAAAAGCTATACTTCTTTACTTTGCTATAACTAAGAGTAAGAAAATAAGGTTTGGTGGATTTGATTACTATGATAAATTACCCTTAAAAAAGATTGATAGAACGTATAGAGTTGTACCTGGTGCTATAATAAGGTATGGAAGTTTTATAGAGAGTAATTGTATTATTATGCCTTCTTTTATAAATGTTGGTGCATATATAGGTTCAGGGACGATGGTTGATACATGGGTTACTGTTGGTTCTTGTGCTCAGATAGGTAGGAATGTTCATTTAGCTGGTGGTGTGGGAATAGGTGGAGTTCTTGAACCACCTTCTGCTATGCCTGTGATTATTGAGGATAACTGTTTTATTGGGTCGAGATGTGTAATAGTAGAGGGAATAATAGTCAGAAGAGGAGCTGTATTAGCTGCTAACGTTTCTATTACATCCAGTACTAAGATTATAGATATTAATACGGGGGAGATATACCAGGGTGAGATTCCTGAGAATTCTATTGTTGTTCCCGGAACATATTTGAAAGAGATAAACGGAAGACAATATGGTATATCTGCTGCTCTCATCATTGGTAAAAGAAAACACTCAACAGATATAAAAACCGCACTTAACGAAATTTTGAGAAAGTAAGCAATTTTTTATTTATTTTGAGGAAATATTTTTATTTTTTCTCTGGTTCCATGGGCTATCTCTTATATTTCATAAGTGAGAATCGACTTGAAATATATAGACTAAATTTTAGTTTTAAATAGATGAAGTTATGAAATAGAGTAACCATGATGACTATTACAACATCGGGGAATACTCTAGTTCTTGGAAAGAAATTGCTGGAAAATTGCAGAAGTTGTCTTTCTTCTTGTAGGTATTAGTAAGTTATTCTTGTGAACTTTCCTTTACTTAAAAATAATGACTTTCTTTTGCTGTTTAGTATTTATCTTTTTGCTCTTTTTTTGGCATAAATTGGTATTTCTTTTTCAGTTCTTAAAATTTTCGGTTTGCTACTTAGACTGAATTAACTGTTATCTTTTAGGTTTGGGATAATGGATAATGAGTAGTGGAGTTCCTTCCAAATTCTTAAACTTTCCTACTTATTCTCCTTGTGCTTTTGAGAATAATTCTTTATCATTATGTTTTCTAAGTATTTCGATGTGCATCCATTTGATTTGTAATTCTGTTATTTTCTTAAGGAATTCTAGTATATCTTGATGAGATAGTGCTTGGTTTGATAAGTATCTACATCTGTACCAGTTTACCATTAGTATTTCAGGTACTGGGGGTGGATATATTTTTGTGCCTCTATTAGAGATCATTTTTAGTTCGAGTTTTTCTACTTTTTTTGGTACCTCTGGTAGGGTTTCTATGTTGTTCCATTCTATGAATAGATCTATGCCTATGATTTGCCAGTCTTCTGATGGTGTTGGGGCAGGGGGGTCGAAAAACTTAATTTCATTTTCTTTCTTTTTGGCGGGTAGTTCGATATATGTTTGATTTTTATTGATTTCTTTTATTATTGCTTGCGTGAATTCTGTTGTTGAGTAGTTACCTCCTAGGTCTTTGGTTTTTATTCCTGCTTTTAAGGTATTTTCAAGAGCTCGTTCTATTCTTTCGGCATAGTCTTTCATACCTATATGCTTTAGCATCATTGTGGAAGATAGTATAAATGCTGTGGGATTAGCTATGTTTTTGCCTGCTATGTCTGGTGCTGACCCATGTACTGCTTCAAAAACTGCTAGGTTTTTACCTATGTTTGCGCTCGGTGCAAGTCCAAGTCCTCCAACCAATCCTGCACACAAGTCACTTACTATGTCTCCAAAGATATTTGGTAAAACCAGAACATCAAATTTTTCTGGGTTAGTAACTAGCTTCATACATAGATTATCTACTATTATATCTTCTGTTTCTATGTCTGGATATTGTGTTGATAGTTCTCTGAAGGTATTTAGAAATAAACCATCTGACATTTTTTGTATATTTGCTTTATGTACACAGGTTAGTTTTTTTCTGTTATTGGTTTTGGCGTATTGGAAGGCGAAGGAGTGTATCATGAATGAGCCTTGTCTTGTTATTATTCTTAGTGTTTGGGCCACGTCTGGGGTTTCCATGTGTTCTATTGCTCCGTAGGTATCTTCTATGTTTTCTCTTATTACGACTATATCTATGTTACCGAATTTTGTTTCTATGCCGGGTAAGGTTTTAGCTGGTCTTACATTTGCGAATAATTCTAGGGATTTTCTGATGGTTACGTTGACACTTTTATGTCCTGTTCCTATGGGTGTAGTTGTTGGGCCTTTGAGTGCTACTTTGTTGAGTTTTATTGAATTCAGTGTTTCTTCTGGTAGGGGTGTACCGTGTTTTTGGTAGCATTCTAGTCCTGCGGGTTTTTTGTCCCATTCGATTGGTACTTTTGCGGCTTCAAATATTTTTATCACTGATTCACAAATTTCTTTTCCTATTCCATCTCCTTCTATGAGAGTTACCCTTCTCATTTTGTTATCACCTAGTTAGTGGCTTTTGTGTTTTGTTTTATTTCATCTTTACTTTTTTTCTTTTTGTCTTCTGGTTGGTAATTTAAGGTTACTATACCTTCGTTTATTATTGGGATTATGGCATTCCAGTTTCTAGTTTGAAGTAATATTTTTGTTGGTCCCTGGATTTTTATTATGATACTATGTTCTGACATCGTAAAGTTTGTGAATTCTTCGAGCTTATAGTTTATATTTTTTCTAAATCCTATGAGGTGGAAATAGTTTACTTTAGTTTCTGATTCTACTTCTATTTCTTTAATTCCTCCACAACCTGCTATAAATACTCCTCCATTTCCAGTAATTTTCATACATACCAAATGTTTTAGATTCTGAGCTTTGTTTTTTTCTGACAAGATGTAGTCAAGTATTAAAAAAGGTAGGTTTCTTAGGTTCAAGAGATTAGATAGCATATTTCTAATTGAAAGGATTGATCTGAGGGAGAGATTGGACAGGAAAGATCTAACTGTTGATTTTGTAATTCCCAAGGCTTTGAGTAGTATTGAATCTTTGAGATACTGGATTTCTGTGGATAGATTAATTTCTCCGTAGTGTCCTACATAGTAATCTGAAAAGATTATGTATTCTTCGTCGGGGGTTATTTGTATATGTTTTATATCACCAGGGATTATGGAGGATAGGTATATTTCAGCTTCTTCTAGGGATGTTATTTTAGATAGGAATAGATTTTGGGTATTTGATATGTCGAATAGATTTTTTATGCTTTTATTTTTTAGGGTATCTATAAGGTTTTTAAATATTTTTGTGAGATCCTGTGTTTCTATTTTTATGTTGCCCTTGCTTGATAGGAAGGAGTGTGGGTTGATGAAGATATGTTCGTTAGGTTTTAGAATTATTTTTATTGTGGTGCTGTGGGGTGAGAATTCTTGTTGCCATTCCATGAAGAGTGGTGACCCTGACGGGATTCGAACCCGTGTCTCCGGCTTGAAGGGCCGGTGTCCTAGTCCACTAGACGACAGGGCCTGTATCTATATTATAAATTTAGACAATTTTTTTTGTCCTCCTTCTAATTTGGGTATAGTAATGGTATCTTATATAGAAAAAAGGACTATTGCTATGAGCGAGAATATGATTGCAATTGTTTGTGTAATTGTGAGTTTTTCTTTGAGTATGAATATACCTAGTAGGACTGAGATTACTGGGTAGAGGGCAGTTAGTACTGTGACTGTTGCTAAGTTACCTTTTTCATAGGCTTTTAGGAGAAAAAATGTACCTAAGCCTCCTGTTAATCCTGCTACTAAACCGGCTATGATGTATGATCTCAGATCATGGGTAAGTGAATTTTTTAGGATTGTGGATATTGAGAATAGTATTAGCAAAGCTACTATTATTACTCCTGTTGACTGAAAAATGAAGGCTACGCGTGGATCCAGTTTAAAGGTTGCTACTTTCATAAAGAATCCGGAGATACCCCATAGTACGAGGCTCAGGATAGAAAATATTAGCCAAGCTTCAATTTTCATGGTATCTATAAAATTCTGTCGTTCAGATATACTTTCCTTCTCTTTCGTTTAAAAGAACTTAGATTTTAATATATTCTAGGAATTTTTGGACTGTTTGTTCTATGGTTAAATTATCTGAGATTATAATGATGAAGTCTTTTGGTAGGTTATGAATGGTAGGTAATGGAGCTATTTGTCTTTTTGAATCTTCTTCATCTCTTTGAATGATAGAATGGAGTATTTGATTAAGGTCTTGTGGTTTTCCTAATTTTTCGTATTGTTTGATTCTTCTTTTTGCTCTTTCATAAGGGGAAGCATAGAGGTAAAACTTATAATCTGCTTCTGGGAAAATAACAGTTCCACAGTCTCTTCCCGTAAATATGAAACCGCAATCATGTTTAGCTTTTGTCGTTTTGACTTTTTTTCTTATTTCATCATTTATTTTCTCTCTTACTTCTTTTATTTGTGATATTTTTGAGGTTTTTACAGCTACTTCTTCTGTGTACAGGAAGGAGTATTTTTCTTCATAATTTATTTCTTTTCTGAAGTCTTCGAATTGAATTAAGTCTGCGATATTGAATCTATCTAGTTTTTCATAGTTGATTGCTACAAGTCTATACAGTAGTCCTGTGTCTAGGAAATAGAATGTCTTTTTTGAAGTTGAGTTTAAGGTTTGAGTGAGTTTTATACCTATTGTTGTTTTTCCTACTCCTGCTGGGCCATCTATGGTTATTATCATCTTTTTCTTCTTATAACTATTACTTGATTTGTTTTCTTGATATCTTTGAATATTTTAACTTCGTTATTATTGTATATTTCGCCTATGGGTATTCCTGGTGGGATATGAAAATATCCCATGGTTACTACGTGGCTGTATATTTCTATATTGGATGTATTGTTGAATGGATAGAAGTATATTTTGGAAGATGTTTTAATAAATCCGAAAATTTCGTGGTTGGTATATATCACTTTTGCTGGTATTTGAAAGGAATTGGAGTTTAGATACCTCACTCTGGATATTCTTGGTGTTACCTTTTCTACTATACCTAGGAAATTGTGTTCATTTAATACTATATCCAATGGTTTAAGATCTTTAAGTGTAGATATATAGAAATACTCGTTGGAGTAGGATATTACGTCTGATACTCCGATAATTTCAACTGATTGTATGTGATTTAGTATTTGTGAATTATAAAGAGGATTGTTTTGGATTATTGATCTTATTATTTCTGAATACTGATGAGTTTGGCTTGATGTATCGCTTTTTAAAGACAGAAACGACAGAAGGTGGAGAGAAATAGAGTATAGATTTAGTTTGAGGGCTATTAGCTCATATAAAAAAAATATTACTAGTACGATGATAGATCTATTCATTTTCTTTTCACTTTATATTTTTATCTTTTTTTCTGTTTTGCCTTTTAAATTTGTTCATTAAAGGAGATGGAATATACGAGAGATAAATTTTCTACTAGAGATGTACTGATGTATATCGAAGATATAGCAAGGTATAAAAAAGAGATAATTCTCAAAATAGAGAATATCCACTGTATCAACTGTGTAAAGGTTATAAGATCTTCTATTTCCAAGAAACTGAGTGATTACATTGATTTTTTAGATATTGATTTTCAATCTCAGCGGATGTTCATAAAGCTAAAAAAGGACATACAAGTTCAAAAAATACTAGATGAAATTAGAAATCTGGGATACAGTGCAAAAGTTGAGGAACAGATTGATCCACATATTGAACACAAAAAATCTGTAATCGAACTAATTAACCTTATTATTGCTATTAGCTTGGCTACTTTTGTTTTGATAATTTCAATGTTTTTCTGTAAGCTTCTAGAATCTAATGATTTCATTAGGTTGCTCGTTCTTGTTTTTTCTACAGTAGTTCAATTTGTAAATGGCTTTAGATTTTATAGAAATGCTTTTTACTCTGTGAGAAATGGTAGTCTTAATATGGATGTTCTTATTGTCATATCCACTACTTCTGCTTATATCTATAGTCTATATGGTTACTTTGTAGGTTTTAATCACTTTTATTTTGAGACTTCTTCTGTTATAATAGCTGTAGTGCTTCTGGGAAGGTATATTGAAGGAAAATATAAGAAGAAGAGTTACAATTCGATTTTAAACCTGTTAATGTATAAGCCACAGTGGGTCACTGTATATAAAGACGATAACTTAATTAATGTTGATGTTGAACAAATAAAAGAAGGTGATATAATTCAAATATATAAGGGTCAGAGTGTACCTGTAGACGGAAAAGTACTGGAGGGGGAAGGGATATTTGATTTTAATCTTCTGTTCGGCGAAAGTGAACCTATTAAGATATCTGTTGGTAATGAGATAAAAGCTGGTAGTATTCTAGTGGATGGATCAGTAAAAATACAGGCCAGCTGTAGCTATAGGAATAGTTTTTGGAAAGGAATAGAAACGTCAGTATATAGTTTATACAATAAGAATCTTGCATACCAGAAGTTTATAGATAAGATCTCTGGAAACTTTGTCATAATAGTTGTCATATTTGCGGTACTGAGTTTTATATATTGGTATTTTTCGGGTAACAAGGATTTTGCTGTTAATGCTTTTATTTCTACGTTAGTAATTGCTTGTCCTTGTGCTATTGGTTTGGCATATCCTCTTGCCATAAATAAGGGGATGTTAGAAGCTTCCAGAAAACAAATAATAGTCAAAGATCCGTATGTTTTTGAAAAAATCTGTAGATCTAAAAACTTTATTTTTGATAAGACTGGAACCATAACGAATAAAAATATAAAGATTACGGACTTTAGAATATTTGGGGATGATCGATCTTTGACGGATTGTTTTTTAGATTTGACTCTTGCTTCGGTTTCAAAGTCAAAACATCCACTAGCTGAAGCTATAAAGGAATATATCCTAAAAAATTATAATAAGAATCTTTACCAGATTCTGAAGAAAGTAAAATTAGAATCTTATAATGAGATAACCTCTAGGGGGATTATTACCCTATTTGAAAATGGATACTGGATGTTAATTGGGAATAAGTTTTTACTTGATGAAAACAAAATTCAAATCAATAGTGACAATACATACGAAAACTATATAGTTCTTCTTAAGCAGAAAGATGTTCTAATTTATGCTTGTTTAGATACAATAGAGGAAATAAACGATGGTGTAGAAGAAATAATAGAAATTTTGTACCGAAGAAATAAGGAATTGTATATTCTTACTGGTGCGGATAAAAAGTCTACGGGGAAAATTCTGGAAAGATTAAAAATAGATAGGAATAAAGTATTTTGTTCGGTTGATTCTGTGAGCAAAGTTAAGGTTGTGGAAAGTATAAGAAATACTGGTCTAACTGTTTTTGTTGGAGATGGTATTAACGATAGCCTGGTGATGAAGAATGTTGATGTTGGAATTTCTTTTGAATATGGTAGTGATATTACTCAAAATGCTTCTTCTATTACCCTTAAAAGTATAGATCAGTTTAAGGATTTAATTATCATTTCGGAAGGGGTTTTCAAGAAATTGAAATTTAACTTATTTTGGGTTTTTGCTTATAATGTTTTGTTTATTCCGATTGCTATGGGGGTATTTAAAGGGTTTGGTATTACTGTTAACCCAATGTTAGCTGCTATAGCTATGGTTTTAAGTGACTTTAGTCTACTGTTTTTCAATTTGGGTAATCTGAAAATCGCAAAAAATTAGATTTAATCTATGTGACTAGAATATTTTATTCTCTGTTCCCTTGATGATCCTTCTGATATTTTCCCTATGCAAGTACAGAATAAAAATAAATATAGATGTGCAAAAAATTGTCAGATGCAACTTGTTTTCAAGCTGGATATTAAGTAGATTAAGGTTAAAGATGTTGAATTGATACAGAAAAGTGATTATGGTTGCTGATAATGCTGCTAGAATTGAGCCTAAGGATGAGTACCTTGTAATTATGACCGTTAGGAACCAGACTATAAAGCAGGAGAGTGCAAGTATAGGGCTTATGGCTAAGATGACTCCTAAAGATGTTGCTACTCCTTTGCCTCCTTTGAATCTCAGGAATATTGTAAAGATATGTCCCATAATTGCCGTAATACCTACAACCAGTACAAATAATGCGGGAAAATTCATTTTTATGGCTATGAATGTTGGTAAAAATCCCTTTAGGGTATCAATGAGTAGTACTATAATTCCGTAGGAGGGGCCCAATGTTCTAAAAACATTAGCCATTCCAATATTACCGCTCCCTATTTTGGTTATATCTATTCCTTTGAGTTTAGCTATTATATATCCTGTTGGAAAGCTACCGAGAAAATATGCGAGCAATAATGTAAAGAAAAACTGGTAATAGCATTCTAAGTTCATATTAATAATTTCTGAGGTTTTTATGGACTACCTTTTTAGGAAGGATATACTTTTGTTTTGGTAGGTTTTTGGAAGCATTTTCTGCATCGTGGTTGGTAGGTTTCGATTGCTCCGACTACTATGGTGGGGGAGTCGTATGGTGCTGGTTTACCTTCTATTAGCCTTTGACTTTTGGTTGCCACTGCTCCACATACGACGCATATGGCGTGTAGTTTATCGACGGTGTCTGCGATTGCCATGAGGTGGGGCATTATTGAAAAGGGTTCTCCTCTAAAGTCTTGATCTAATCCTGCTATTATTATTCTTTTATTTTCTTCTGCTAGTTTTTCTACTACTTCTATTAGTGTTTTGTCAAAGAATTGTGCTTCATCTATTGCGATGACGTTGTAATCTCTGGACATGGTGTATATTTGTTCTGGATTTTCGACTACTACTGCTTTTAGCTTTATTCCGTTGTGACTGACGACCATATCTTTGTCATATCTTTTATCTATAGCTGGCTTAAATACTATTACTTTTTGGTTGGCTATTATAGCCCTTTTTACTCTTCTAATCATTTCTTCACTTTTTCCGCTAAACATACAACCTACTATTAATTCTATCCATCCTCCTTCATACTTAGTCATTTCGAATTTCATTTTTTCCGCACCCCTTCTTTTGAATTATTCAGTTTCTATGGGTTTGATAAAATTATCTGAAAATACAAATAGATTATTATTAATTTTAACATATTCTCCTTCTTTTATTCCTCTCAGGATAAGAGATTTTATTGCTCTATGAGTTGATAAGATATTTTTTAGATATTTTAGGGCATAAGGATTATTTATATCAAATCTACTTAGTTTTTCTTCGAAATCTGGGTCTTTTAATTCGAAAGTTCTTATGTTTTGATTGAGATACTTGTTATATATTGTGGTTATATTTATTTTAGTTGGTTCTAGGTTTATAACGGTGGTTTGATGATCTTCTATTTTTGGATAGCTTTGTTTTACTGATTCATGTTTATTGTTTTCTTCTTCTATTTGTTTTAGGGTGTTGTATACTTCATTTAGGAGGGAGTTTACATTTTGAGTGGTGTAGGCAGAGATTGCCAATACACTAGCTATATTTTGTTGGTTAGTTTGAATTTTTTTAAAGTATCTGATAGCTTTATCTATTTCTTTTTTTTCAGCAATATCTATTTTATTTAGGCATATTATTTGTTTCTTTTCCAGTAGATTGACGTTATTGAGTTTGGAGTACTCTTGTAATTCTTGAATAATGATTTTATAATTTTTTTTGTAATCTTGAGAGATGTCGATCAGGTGGAGGAATATTTTGGATTTTTCGAAATGTTTGAGGAATACTAGTCCAAGTCCTTTACCTTCACTTGCTCCTTCTATTATTCCTGGCAAGTCTACAAAAACTATTGACTTTTTATTTACAATTGCTACTCCTAGGTTGGGTACAAGAGTTGTGAAAGGATAGTCAGCTATTTTAGGTTTAGCATTAGATATGACTGATAGGAGGGTGGATTTGCCTGCATTTGGTAGCCCAATTATTCCCACGTCAGCTATTAGTTTAAGTTCTAGCTTTAGTTTTTTTATTTCTCCTTTTTGTCCTTTTTCAGCGAATTTGGGTGTTTGATATACAGAATTTGAAAATTTTGCGTTTCCTCTTCCTCCTTTTCCTCCTTTTGCGATTATGACTTCTTGATTATCGTACTCTAGTTCTATTTGGTTGTTATTTTCATCGATTATGGTTGTTCCTATGGGTACGAGTAGGATGAGGTCTTTCCCGTTTTTTCCGTGTTTGTTTTTACCTTTTCCATGTTCTCCATTTTCTGCTTCGAAGTACTTGTTATATCTGTAGTCTATTAGGGTATTGAGATGTTTTGTAGCTTTGATTATTATGTTTCCTCCGTTTCCACCGTCTCCTCCATCTGGTCCACCTTTGGGGACGAATTTTTCTTTTCTGAAACTTACACATCCATTACCTCCATCTCCAGCTTTGACTACTATTTCAGCAGTGTCTATGAAACTAAAGTCCTTCATATTTATATTATTCTACGTGAATACCAATTTTTTGCTTTATAAATAGAAATATTTTTGATGTTGGTAGGTCAATTCGAAAAGGGAAATTTTCAGGAATTTTCTATCCTGCTTTTTGTGTATACAATTAATAAATTTAACAGTGGTAATGTGGTTTGGATAATATTTTTTTAAGAATACCTTGGGCCTATTTTTCCCAAAGGTTTTTATGCTAATAATCATATACAAACAGGAAGGTTTCTTGTTATTTTGGTAGAATTATTTTCTATGTAATTGATGGTAAATTAAGAAAGGGGGGGGGTGAACAAAATGAGAAAAACCTTATTAATAAGTGCTCTAATAGTAATGATGTTCATAACTTTGTTGGGATGTTTTAATTCGGATGGGTTGAAATTTAACTCTTTATCTGGTGGAGTAGGAGGACCGGGAGGGGGATCCGGAACACTACTTGAATCTTTCCCAAAAGTTTTTCATGCTGACAACACCACTGCATATTTTAACACTATTTTTCCTACTTCAGATGGAGGTATAATTTTAAGTGGCTATAATCGAAGTGATCAAGTTGAAGATGCTTTGTTTGTTAAAGTAAATTCCCAAGGGCAGACTGAGTGGAAGAAGTTGGGTAGCATTGGAATATCCTCATTTTCTTTTATTGAATTAGGACAATACTATTACTCAGTAGGAAACGCTATACATAATCAACAATATAGTGCTTATCTGACAAAGTTAGATAGGAATGGGAATACCGTAAAAATACTATATTTCGATGCTGATGAATCTTATGGTAATTTATTACCACTGCCGAATAATCGTTTGATTTTTATGTACTCTAAACAGATTGCTAAAATAGATACTGATTTAAATCCCGCTACTTCTATTAAGTGGGTAGCAAGGATAAATGATCATTATTATTTTGCAACTTATAATGAAGTAAGTTATCCTTCCTTCACTTATTATGATGAACAGGGTAATGAATATCTATTTTTTGCAGTCAATTCATATAACGGTCATCCGGGAATTTGTAGAATGAACGTAAAATCGGATAGTATAAGTGACTTTAATTCTGTATCTACATTTAAACGTATTAGTGGTTTGCGAATAATAAGAAGTATTTTTCCCAGTCATAATCAAGGAGTTATAGCTCTGGGATTTGATCAAAATGATAATTTGGCTATCTTAAGATTAACTTCAGATCTTAGCCAAATAACAGACAAAAAAGTGTACAGTCACAATTTGTATAGTTATTTTTACTCTGCTTTTGTAATTCCTAGCTTTAATAATAAATATCTATTAGTTATTGATGAATATTTTACGGGTAGTGTAGTTGTTGTACTAAATAATAATCTAGGTATTGAGAGACAAGTGGTACTGAATATGAGAGTAAGAAGTGCTCTACCAACTACAGGGGGCTATATTTTCGCAGGGACAAATCGAAGTAGAAACCAAGCTCTTATCATGTCACTGGATTCTTTGTTAAACCCAATCAATTGTAATACCGTTATAAATAATGAAATAACTATTACGTTTCAAGAAGTTAATTCTCCATTATCTTTAGTTCCTTCAAGTATAGACATTAGTCCAGGTAGCTTGAATCCACGACCTGAAAATACTCCGACTACAGATGCTAACCTAGAGGAAGATACAACTTGTCTACCTAACTGGCAATAGTGTTTTAGGAGGAAGTAGAGATATTTTTATAGAAGAAGATAGTGTGGCGGTATAGCTCAGAGGTCAGAGCAGGGGAATCATAATCCCTTGGTCCGAGGTTCGAATCCTCGTACCGCCACACCGTTTTTGAATGATTAAGTTATTAATATTTTTTTTTACCCTTATATTTGCGAATTTCATTAATATTACCAAGCCTTTCAATATTCTGATTAGGATTTCTGATTGTATATATGTCTTTTTCATATATTGGGCTTTCTCGAATAAGATTGAATGGTGGATATGTGTGTTTGTTATGTTTTTAAGTAAACTGTTTTACTCTATTATTAGGTATCATATTTTCAAGACGTGGAATAATCTTTGGGCAAATTTCTTGTTCGAATTTATTCCAATTTTCTTAGTTTCTTATGTAGTGTATTATTTTTCTTTTGTTGATGTTCTACAGAGTCTCTTTGGTAGGGATTTTTTATTTATCCAAGTTTTTATTTATTTTGTCTTGCTATACTTTTTGTATTTAATAGTTTACTACTTATTTAACATTATTATTAATTTTAAAGTTTTTTTCAACGAAAATTATTCTTTTTTCTATGAGGATTTCAAGGGGTTGATTTTAGGTTTGGTATTTAATACTGCTTTGTTTTTAATATTGAAAGATTTGACAGATAGGAGTATATATTTGTTTTCTTTGCTAGTTATTGGTTTATTTCCTATTGCTTTGACAAATTATAATTATCTATGGATAGTCAGGGCGACGATGGATACGATCGAAAAGATAGCTTCTATTATAGAGGCGAAGAATACATATGCAAAGGGTCACTCTGAAAGAGTAGCAGAATTATGTGTAAAGTTTGGGTATTTTCTGGGGTTGGAATACGAGGATATAGAAAAGCTTTCTCATTCAGCAAGAATAATGAATATAGGTTATATATCTATTCCGGAGTATATTTTTGGTAAAGCTACTGCTCTTTCTGCAAATGAAATGAAGTATATAAAAGACCATACAATCAGTGCTTATAATATTCTGAGGAAATTGGATATTTATAAGAATATTGCTGAAATTATTAAGTATCATCATGAATCATGGGATGGTAGTGGTTATCCTGAGGGGATAAGGGGTGTATCTATTCCTTTTCTTGCAAGGATAATAAGGATATGTGATGTTTTTCTTGCTCTAACCGAGGAAAGAGCATATAGGAAAGCTTATACCCCTGAAGAGGCTATAGAAATAATGATCAAAGAGAAAAATCAATTTGATCCAGAAATTTTTGATAAATTCATTGATTTCATAAACAGAGAGTATTCAAAGAAGAATGAGAAATTTTATAAAGTATAAATTGGATATTAAAAAATTTATCATTTTAAGTTTTGGTATGTTATTTTTTGTTATTGTTCGTTATGTTTTAGCTAGAGAAAGTTTACTAAGTGTTTTAATTATCAAGGGTAAGGATTTGCAACCTGTGAAGTTAACGATCAATGGTTTTTTGAGTGAGTATCCTTCTAATAAATGTATGGTGGTAGATTTGAAAGAATTGAAGGAAGAGATGTTTAATAGAGTTGATGTTGTGATAGCTTTGACCAGCGAAGCTGCTTTTTATCTGAAGAAAAATTATCATAAAGAGAAGATAAATATATATGCTTTGGTTTTAATGCCTGATACTTTGGGATTGGTGGGTAAATTTATAGGTTTTTCGATATATCCTCCTTTTGATGAGGTTTTTAAAGACTTCAAATCGAAGTATCCATATGTTAAGAGGGTTGGGTTATTATATAATACGTACAGTTATGCTGTTGAGACTGCTTCGAATTCTTTAAAAAAGAATTCTTTAGAGCCTGTTCTTCTTCAGGTTGATAATTTTAATTTTAAATATATAAGTAAGTCATTGCAGAATATTGATGCTGTATATTTCTTTTCGGATGCTATGATATTAGATGAGGAGAATCTCTTATTTTTGATAAGGTCTATAAAATCGTACAACAAGATAATAATTTCTTCTCATAGGATATTATTGCAGTATGGTATTGATGTAGCTTACGTTATAGATTATTTTCAGCTGGGTAGGATGATGGCTTTATATATAAAGAAAAATTCTTACTTGAATACGGATAATACTTATAAGATATTCTTTCCGAGTCCCTTCATTGTGGTTACTAAATGAGAACACAGGAACGGGGGTTTTTAAATTTTTTTAAGAAGATAAATAATGTTATTTTCATTCTTTTAGTGGTTAATATAACTGTTTTTTCCTTGATTTTACAGTGGTTAAAGGTTAATTTGGAAAAGAACATAATTAAGTATACTGTTGATTCGTATATTGCTATTTCTCAAAATATTTCTGCTAGGATAAAGAAGTATATTCAGTATGAGCAGTTTGAGGCCATGAAGATAGTTTTGGAACAGGAGTATTACAATGAAGATTTGATATTCATATCGATTTATAGTAGCGGTGGTTTGAATTTGGGGCATGTTAGCAGATACCCTGAGCTAAAAGACTATATTTTGAAGATGAATGTGATGGATTCTAATCTTCGGGAGACTAAATTTTACATTGATAATCTTCCTAGGCAAATTAGTGAAAAGACGAAAATATCAAAGATATTGGTAATATTTGTTCCTATAGTGAGCACGATAATTAGCGATATACAAGATGAGATTTATATGGGATATATGGTAGTAGTTTTTGATCTTACGAAGCTACATAATCAATTAAAGATGATAAGTTTTTATTCATATTTAGTAATGTTTTTACTTAGTTTTGTTTCAGGTATTGTTAGTTATTTTATGATATTGCAGTTTTATAAACCGATTGAGTATTTGAAAAAGTTATCTTTAGACATAAGCAGGTCTATATTTTCTTTGGAGCGGAAATCTTTTTGGTTTGAGGAGTTTAATTATTTGATAGATAGTTTTTTGAGGATGGCACAGGCTTTGGAGCAGCAGATGGCTTTTTTAGAGTCTCTAGCTTCTTTTGATGCTTTAACTAGGCTTTATAACAGAGGTGCTTTCGAAAAGTTTTATAATGCGGTAGCTATAGAGAGTAAAATGAAGATGGCTTTGGGTTTGACTAGAACATTTGCTGTTATAATGATTGATATAGATAATTTTAAGAAGATAAATGATACTTATGGTCATAAGGCTGGGGATAGGGTTTTATCTTCGGTTGCAGATGTTATTAGGTCTAGGAAAAGGAGTACAGATATAGCCGCTAGATATGGAGGAGAAGAATTTATAATTATTCTAAATGTTTTAAACAAACTTGATGCTATAAAATTTTGTCTTAGTCTTAAAGATATTATATCTAAGGTTGAGATAGATATTGGTGAAGGGAAGAGAATTTCTGTTACTTGTAGTTTTGGAATTTCTTTCTATCCGGAAGACTCCAATGATAAAGACACTCTTGTAAAGATAGCCGATGATAATTTATATAATTCGAAAAATAAAGGGAAAAATAGGGTAAGTGTTATATTAAATGGTAGTGTGGTTGATATAGGGGATTATCAAGAACTTTATGAGATAGAGAAAGAGTTTATGAAAGTATGAAGGGTTTAATATTATTGATTGTTTTTTTTGGTTTGATTATTTCTATAGTTTTTGGAGAAGATGATTTCGAGGAAGCAGATTTTTTAAGGCAGGAACTTGATTTCAGTTTTAGAGTTCAAGGTTTAAGCAAATACTCAAAGAGTATTTTAGATTCTCCTGCATTTATATCAATAGTATTTCCTATTGAGTTAAGGTTATTTTACTATGAGAATATATCTACTTTGTTGAACTTTAGTCCTGGTTTATATGTTGTTGAAGATGGTACGTATTGGTATTTGGGTAGTAGAGGGGTTCAAATACCGGGAAGCTATAATTCCAGAGCTTTGTTTTTGATTAATGGTTTTCCCACTAACAATCTTATTTTTGGTAATCCTATATATCATCCTACTCAGATGATAAATTATGTTGAGATTGTAAATGGTTATTCTAATGTTTATTCAGGTTCTAATTCTTTGGTTGCAACTGTTAATTTTATTCCGTATTTTACCGATGAAAGGAATGAAAAGTTTGAATTAAGGCATACTTACTATTTTTATTCTAATAAGACTGGTTCTAATACTTTTGCTAGATATATGCTAACTGAAGATCCTTATTTGGATTTTGGGATACATTTTTATTCTTATCCTGGTAGGACTATATTTTTACCCCAACGTAAAGAATTTTCTATTGATGATGATAATATGTATACGAGTCATTACCATGTTTTTGGCAAAATTTCAGAGAACACTTCTTTTTATTTTTCGAACAGTTCATCTAGGTATCATTTTCCCCTAGGATCGTTTGGTATGACGTTAAACGATAGGAATGATTTCTTATATGAAAATTCCACGTATTTATACTTTAAGAACTCTATAAATTTATCTTCTTTCTCTGGGTTGAGTTTGAATATGTATTACCAGAGTTATAAGGAGCATGCTGAATATCCTACATTAGATCAGGGATTTATTAACATTGATGATTTTAGAAGTAGGATGTATTCTGTAGATATTAATTATTATGGTATAGGTAGGAATTCGGAATTAGTTGTAGGTTTAGAATACAGAAATATTTCGTATAGTTTAAGGAACTTTGATGTTAACTATTTTTCTCGAGAATTTCTTACAGAGAATCTAAATAAGAAGAGAACTGGTTTACCGATTTTTTCGGTATACTCTTCTTATGACTACAGGTTCGGTAATAGGGGTGATAGATATTGGTTATTTTCTATATCGCTAAGATATGATAGCTATTTTGATTTATATGATAATTTTAAATCTATTTTTGTTCCTCAATTTGCTGTGATAAGGGTTGACGGTGATAAAGCTTTGAAATTTGTTTATTCTCAAAACTATAGGGCTCCTAGTATTGGTGAGGCTTTTTATGACGATGGTGGTATATCAATATTATCTAATCCTAATTTAAAACCTGAGAGGCATAGGACTTTTGAGACCATATACTATACAGAGATAAAGGATAGAAATAGGTTTGGATATTTTTCTTTTTCCTTATACCATATGGATATTTCGGACTTAATAAACAATGTTGTAGTTGGGACCAACAATTTGGGTATAGAGGTTAGTCAATACAGAAATACGGCTGATGTAAGAGTTTTGGGAAGCATGTTGGATTATGCTTTGTATCATAGAGACAGAGAATTCATAAGGATTTCATATAGCTATGCCAATGCTCGTTCTATTAATTATTTTTCGTTTTTATCTAATTCACCGAAACATTTGTTGCTATTAAAATATGGAAAGAGAATTGCGGAGAATTTATGGTTTTCTGTTGAAAATAAATGGACTTCATCTGTTTTTGATGATTATGGTAATATTGTGAAGGGATTTAATATTACAAATATTAACTTGATATACGAGTTTAGGAATGGGGGTAAGATAGGTTTGACTATGTATAATGTGTTTGATATAAAAGCTAATTATGTTGTGAGTTTATCTAATAATTATCCTGTATCACTATATCCTGTTAAGCAAAGAACAATATATTTAAATTTTGATCTGAAATTGTGATGGAAAGGGATTAGTGTTTTATGATAGATTTTAAAAAATTGAAGGATTTATATGCGTTTTTAGAGAGTATTGAGGATAGTATTCTGGCTAACTCTCCTGTTTTTAAGCTTTATAATTTAAAAAGTGGGAACAAATGGTTGATGGTTTGGAGTACCATACTTTCTTCAAGGACTACTGATAAGGCGATGATGAAGGTTTTACCTGTGTTAGCCAGTAAATTTTCTGAACCTAAAGATGTTTTAGGGAGTGATTTACAGGAGCTTGAGGAATTGTTTAGACCACTAGGTTTCTATAGAAGTAAGGCTAGAATGTTTTTGGATTTTAACAAAACTATTGTTGAAAAATACGGTGGTATTTTACCGAGAAGTTTAGAGGAGTTAACTAAGTTACCCGGTATAGGTCTAAAGGTTGCTTCAATTATATTGAATGATCTCTTTGGTGAGGGTTACATTGGTGTTGATACGCATGTTTTTAGAATACTAAATAGAGTAGGTGTAGTGCGAGCCGGTACACCTGATAGAATGTGGAGGATTTTGCATACTGAAAGCGTAAGAGAGAGGTTAACTACGAAGATATATTTAAATTTGAATAGGTATTTAGTTGCTTTTGGACAGACTATATGTAAACATCATCCATATTGTCATATGTGTGATTTTAGGGATAAGTGTAGCTACTATAGAAGTTTATAGATTTTTTGTGTTTGTTAGAAATTTCTAAGAGGAAAATTTTGCGCTGTATATAGACTGTGTTGTAGTTTATTTTGTTTTTAATTTTTTTTAGTTTTCTTATAATTTTTTCTAGAGCTTTTTTATCTATTTCGAAGAATGCTATGAAGCTAGAGGTTTGTTTTTGTAGTAGGAAGTTTAGTAGGAGGTTATAGAAATATGTTTTTTTTGGTGTTAGGAGTGCGTTTTCGGGTTCGAATTTCAGTTCTTGTTTTAGTTCTTTTTTAGTCAAGTATGGGGGGTTGGATATAAGGATTTGAATGGACTGTGAGGGTAAGCTTTTTTTGATTATATCTATTTTCGAGAAGTTTATTAGGTTAATATCGATGTTGTTTAGATGGGAATTTTTTTGAGCGACAAGTAGGGCATTAAAGGATATGTCTATTCCTATAGGTATTATGGATAGAGATTTATAGTAGTTTTGTAATTTTTTGACAAGTGATAGTATTATGTTTCCTGAGCCTATTCCAAAGTCTATTAGGAATATCTTATTAAATTTTTCTCCTATGTTGTGATTTTGTGTAAGGGAGGAGAAGATTTCTTGTGTAATTATTTCTGTTTCAGGCCTTGGTATTAGAGTGTAGGGGTTTATATAAAGTTGTATTTCTCCAAATTTTACTATGCTTTCTAGGTATTGGATAGGGAAATGATACTTAAATACCATTTTGGATAGTTTATCACACTTTATTAGTTCATTTTGGGTTAGTATTTGTTGATTATCCCATAGTGGAAATTTTTTTTCTATTGCTATTTCAATGATTTTTATTAGATTTTTTATCAGTATTTTTTTTTGGTTTTTTTTCTGGGAATCTATGTATTCTGACTTTAGGTGTTTTATTAGTTCGAACAATTTCACAGTATTATAGTTATGTATTTTTGTTTTGGTTTCTTTTGGATTGGTGGGTGATATAAACTGTTATTAATATTGATAAAAATCAATACTTTTAATAAAAAAAAATAGAGGATTTGTAGTTTATTTTTAAAAAAATGTATTAGTGGAACCCCTTAAGAAAGGGGTTGCCGAGGAGAGAAAAATAGGGGTAGCTAACAAGACCTCCAAGGTTGGTATAATACACTACCCATAGTATTCGAATACAGGTAGTGATACTTGGGTAGAAAATGAATAACTTATGGAGGGTTTGATCCTGGCCCAGGATGAACGCTGACGGGACGCCTAACACATGCAAGTCGAGCGATCGGCTCATCGGGGCAACCCGGTGAGTACGGAGCGGCGAACGGGCGAGTAACGCGTGGCTAACCTACCCGCAAGTGGGGGATAACTCTGGGAAACTGGAGCTAATACCCCATAAGCTCACGACCCGGTGTGGGTTGTGAGAAAAGGAGCAATCCGCTTGCGGATGGGGCTGCGTCCTATCAGCTAGTTGGTGAGGTAATGGCTCACCAAGGCTACGACGGGTAGCCGGCCTGAGAGGGTGACCGGCCGCAAGGGGACTGAGACACGGCCCCTATCCCTACGGGGGGCAGCAGTGGGGAATCGTAGGCAATGCCCGAAAGGGTGACCACGCGATCCCGTGTGCAGGAAGAAGCCCTTCGGGGTGTAAACTGCTGTCAGGGGGGACGATGATGACTGTACCCCCAGAGGAAAGGACGGCTAACTACGTGCCAGCAGCCGCGGTAATACGTAGGTCCTAAGCGTTATCCGGATTCACTGGGCGTAAAGGGTCCGTAGGCGGCCGAATAAGTCGGTTGGTAAAGCCCGGTTCTCAAGACCGGTCCTCCTTCCGATACTGTTCGGCTAGAGGGCAGGAGAAAACAGGGGAATTCCCGGTGTAGCGGTGAAATGCGTAGATATCGGGAGGAACACCAGTGAGGAAGCTGCCTGTTTGGCCTGTTCCTGACGCTGAGGGACGAAAGCCAGGGGAGCAAACCGGATTAGATACCCGGGTAGTCCTGGCTGTAAACGATGAGTGCTAGGTGTGGGGCTTAACGTTCCGTGCCGCAGGTAACCCATTAAGCACTCCGCCTGGGTAGTACGGGCGCAAGCCTGAAACTCAAAGGAATTGACGGGGACCAGCACAAGCGGTGGAGCATGTGGTTTAATTCGATGCAACGCGAAGAACCTTACCTGGGCTTGACATGCTGGCATAAGCCTCTGCCGAAAGGTAGGGGTGGATGTGAGGCAACTCACATCGGTCAGCACAGGTACTGCATGGCTGTCGTCAGCTCGTGCCGTGAGGTGTCTGCTTAAGTGCGGTAACGAGCGCAACCCTTGCCCCTAGTTGCTACGTTAACGGCGAGCACTCTAGGGGGACTGCCGGCGACGAGTCGGAGGAAGGAGGGGATGACGTCAAGTCCTCATGGTCCTTATGCCCAGGGCTACACACGTGCTACAATGCGGAGTACAGAGGGAAGCGAACCCGCGAGGGGGAGCAAATCCCAGAAAACTCCGCCCAGTTCAGATTGCAGGCTGCAACTCGCCTGCATGAAGCCGGAATCGCTAGTAATCGCGGATCAGCCACGCCGCGGTGAATACGTTCCCTGGTCTTGTACACACCGCCCGTCACGCCACCCAAGTCACTCATCTTCGAAGACCTGATAAGGGTCGAGAAGATGGGTGGTGAGGAGGGCGAAGTCGTAACAAGGTAGCCGTACCGGAAGGTGCGGCTGGATCACCTCCTTTCTAAAGGAACCAGAGGTCTTGTTAGCTATCCCATATAAAAAATAGGGGTAAGAGTTAGGGATTGTAATGTAGTAAGGGCCCGTAATGGATGGCTCGGCGCAAGACGCCGATGAAGGACGGCTCCAAACCGCCGAAATGGTCGGGGAGCGGGTAAGGACGCTGTGATCCGGCCGTGTCCGAATGGGGTAACCCACGCCATAGTGCGTGCCCGATATGGGCGGGAACCGGGCGAAGTGAAACATCTCAGTAGCCCGAGGAAAAGAAATCAAAATGAGATTCCCTTAGTAGCGGCGAGCGAACGGGGAAGAGCCTAAACTGCTGTTGTGCCAAGCCGGCAGGCGTTGCAACAGCAGGGTTGAGGGATGTCAGCGGAGAAGGCTGCCGACTTCTCGTGCTTGAGGATGTTCTAGCCGAAGTGGTCTGGAATGGCCTACCATAGAGGGTGAGAGTCCCGTAGGCGAAAGAACATACCGAAAGCATGGCTGACAGTCCCAAGTAGCGCGGGCCACGTGGAAGCCTGCGTGAATCAGGGGGGACCATCCTCCAAGGCTAAATACGTCTTGCGACCGATAGTGAACAAGTACCGTGAGGGAAAGCTGAAAAGAACCCCGGGAGGGGAGTGAAATAGAACCTGAAATTGCGGGCCTACAAACCGTTCGAGGGTTTGCTACGGGATGGTAGTGACCTGAGAGCGTGCCTTTTGCCTAATGAGCCTGCGAGTTGTCGTCGGTGGCGAGGTTAAGGGGTGCTATACCCGGAGCCGTAGCGAAAGCGAATGGTCTGAATAGGGCCAATTAGTCATCGGCGGCAGACCCGAAACGGAACGATCTATCCCTGCCCAGTGTGAACGGCGGCAAAAACCGCCGGGAGGCGCGAACGGGTCGGTGTTGCAAAACCGTCCGATGAGGTGGGGATAGCGGTGAAAAGCCAATCGCGTTCCGTGATAGCTGGTTCTCCCCGAAATGCGTCTAGGCGCAGCGTCCCTGGTAGACTCCTATCGGGGGTAGAGCACTGTTGAGGCTAGGGGGTTAACAGCCTACCAAACCTCGACAAACTCCGAATACCGATAGGATATGGGGCAGTGAGACTGTGGGCGATAAGGTCCATGGTCAAGAGGGAATGAGCCCAGACCATCGGCTAAGGCCCCCAAATCCAGGCTAAGTGTGGAAGGAAGTGTTTCTCCGGAGACAGCCAGGAGGTTAGCTTAGAAGCAGCTATCCTTTAAAGAGTGCGTAATAGCTCACTGGTCGAGGAGAAACGCGCCGAAGATTCAACGGGGCTCAAGCCTGGTGCCGAAGCCATGGGCTTGTATGGAAAGCCATACAAGCGGTAGGGGAGCGTTCCGTGTCAGTCAAGCCTAGAGCGTAAGCTCGGGTGATAGGGCACGGAAGTGCGAATGCAGGCATGAGTAGCGTAAAGACAGGTGAGAATCCTGTCCGCCGCAAGTCCAAGGATTCCAACGCAACGCTCGTCGACGTTGGGTTAGGCGGGACCTAAGGTCAACCCGAAAGGGGCAGCCGAATGGGCAGACGGTTAATATTCCGTCCCCTATATCTACCGTCGAAGTTTCAGTTGCGACGTTAGTTAAGCCTTAAGGGCAGGTGGTATGCTCTGTGGGTAGGCGCAAGCCGAACCAGGACGTCCCTTCGGGGACTACTAGGTGAGCTAACGTCCGAGAAAAGACTGAAATGGATGGTAGATATAGCCCGTACCGGAAACCGACACTGGTGGACGGGCAGAGTATGCTAAGGCGCGCGTGAGAACCCTCCCTAAGGAACTCGGCAAATTGGCCCCGTAACTTCGGGAGAAGGGGTGCCTCTGTGCGTAAGCACAGGGGTCGCAGCTAAGCGGTCCTGGCGACTGTTTATCAAAAACACAGGTTTCTGCTAAGCCGTAAGGCGAAGTATAGGGGCTGACGCCTGCCCGGTGCCCGAAGGTTACGGTGAGGGCTTAGCGGGAGTTACTCCCGCGAAGGTCTGATCCTAAGCCCGGGTAAACGGCGGCCGTAACTATAAACACCGTTTGTAGTTACGTAAAAAAATCTGGCTATATGCTGGGAAGCCCGGTGTATCCCTGATTACTAGCCGCTAGCTCGAAAGAGTGAAAATGGTGGCAGTAAAAATATCAGGGTGCGGGCAATCAGCAGGAAAGGTGTATCTATGCTCAACCTGAAAACCATACCTCAACATATAGGTTACTACATAGCTGGTTTCGTTGACGGAGAAGGAAGCTTTATGATTGTATTCAGACCAAATCCAGACTACAAAACAAAATGGAAAATATCCTTAGCTTTTAACGTCTCTCAAAAAGATCCCACTATATTAGCTCTAATAAAGAGATATCTTAAATGCGGAACCATGAGAAAAAGAAAAGATGGAGTATGGTATTACGAAGTAAATAACATCAATTCTATAAGAGACAATGTAATACCATTCTTCGAAAAGTTCTCCTTTCTATCGGCAAAGAAAAAGAACGACTTTTCTAAATTCAAAAAAGCATACGAAATACTATCCAAGGGAGATATAACAAAAGAAGACTTAATACAACTTCTGAAACTGAGAAGAAAAATAAACAGTAGAATTAAGTATGAAGACAAAGTAATACTAGATAGTTGGGGAGCATAGATACAAATCCTCAGAGACTATACGCCAGACACTACCATAAGATATATGGTAGTGAAGATATAGTCCGAACTATGTGGCGACACATAGAGTTAAGCCGAAAGGCTTAACCGCCATGGTAACAAGCCATGGTCAGTACTCACGAGTGGGAAAAAGTATGCCCACGAAGTGAGGAAAGTAACAGATTGAACGGTCCTAAGGTAGCGAAATTCCTTGCCACGTAAGTTGTGGCCTGCATGAAAGGCGTAACGACTGGGACTCTGTCTCAGGGGGGGGCACGGTGAAATTGCACACCCTGTGAAGATGCAGGGTAGCAGCAGCAAGACGGAAAGACCCTGTGAAGCTTTACTGCAGCCTGGTACTGGATTTTTGGCTGCCTTGTACAGGATAGGTGGGAGGCTGGGATGTGTCGACGCCAGTCGGCACGGAGCCGCCCTTGGGATACCACCCTTGGTAGCTGGAAATCCTAACGACAGAGGTCGGACAATGCCAGGTGGGCAGTTTCACTGGGGCAGTGGCCTCCTAAAAGGTAATGGAGGCGTCCAAAGCTCGCCTCAGCCCGGTCGGAAATCGGGTGTTGAGTGCAAAGGCATAAGGCGGGTTTACTGTGAGAGGGACACCTCGAGCAGTTGCGAAAGCAGGGCTTAGTGATCCGGCGGTTCCGTATGGAAGGGCCGTCGCTCAGCGGATAAAAGTTACTCCGGGGATAACAGGCTTGTGGCGCCCAAGAGTTCACATCGACGGCGCCGTTCGGCACCTCGATGTCGGCTCATCGCATCCTGGGGCTGGAGAAGGTCCCAAGGGTCGGGCTGCTCGCCCGTTAAAGCGGTACGTGAGCTGGGTTCAGAGCGTCGTGAGACAGCTCGGTCCCTATCTGCTGCTGCCGCAGGAGACTTGAGGGGAGTCGCTCCTAGTACGAGAGGACCGGAGCGAACACACCGCTGGTGTACCGGCTGTTAAGCCGTTAGCAGCGTCGGGTAGCCAAGTGTGGACGTGATAACTGCTGAAAGCATCTAAGCAGGAAGCACACCCCAAGATAAGGTCTCCCTCCGCGAAAGCGGGTAAGGTCCCGGGTAGACTACCCGGTATATAGGCCGGAGCTGGAAGCTCAGTAATGGGTGAAGGTGACCGGTACTAATCGACCGAGAGCTTTACAATCCCTAACTCTTACCTCCTTTATCTATATCTATAGACTAAACTGATATCTATCAACCTAATTCAATAAAACCAACGTCTATCAACTCAATTAAATTAATGTTTATTACTAGATTAAAACCAACATTTACTCCCTTGCTGATCGTACTTATTGGATTTATTTTTATTTTTCATGGCTTCGTATATTCTCAAATCATAGTTCAAAGGATTCAAAAAGAAAGTATTTATAATAAAGATAAATCAGATTCAATAATGTTTATAGAGTCATTTAGTCCGGAAGAATACTCAATAAACTGGTATCAACAAATATACGAAATATATAAGCATAAGGATGAACTGTATCTCCTAAATAAAAGTAAACAATCTATAGTTAAGTACAGGAACAAAAATCTAGACTTAAGCTTTTCCACAAAGTTGAAAGAAACCATAAAAAGAATAGAAAAAAAAGTAAATAAAAAAGTATCTGGTCAATATGAACTAAGAATAAAAGATGGACATATCTACTTCATAGATTTTCTGAGAGATAAAGAACATAAAGTTGAGGAAATAATTATAGCAAAACTAACCATAAACCTAGAATTTGTACAGGATTTCTACAAAGAAGGAATATTTCATTTTAACCTAATGAACGGGGGATATCGAAATATATCCCACATAAAAACCATAGTAATAGATAAAAATAATAACATATACTTGTTTTTTGATGATGATAAACAAAAAGAAGTAATAAGAATCGTTAAGGTAACAACTGATCAGAAGGGAAATAGAATTTGTACAGAAGTAGATATAGATTCGAAGTATATATCAAATTACTATTTAGCTGATAAGCAGGATAATTTCTATTTTTATATTGATGACGGAGTCTATTTATTTGATTTTAAAAATCTAATATACTTGGATTTGATACATAAAAATATAAAATTGATAAAGAGTTTTGACTTTAGTAAAATTAATCCAGCAGAGATATACGTGGATTATACAGATAGTAGCGTATTTATAGGTTATGTAGATTATAATTTGAGATACCTTTATGTAGAAAGATTTACAAAAGAACATCCAAAAAAAACACAAATATTAACTTTTGAAATATCCAGAAAAACTAACACACATAAACAAAAAATTAATGTACTAATCAGTAAAGTTAGATATAACAGCGGGAAAATATATGTTTTGTATCATATTTACAGTGGGATACAGGTTGAATCTTATTTACTAATTTTTGAATTGAATACAAAAAGGAAGGAAAATATATCATTGACAAGTTTAATTGGACTTAGCAACAAAAATAAGCAAACTGATATCTATATTCCCAAGGAATTTTTTGTTGAAAACATGAATATTTGGATAGCCGGAACACATTTAAGCAAAAAGATATTTAGACACAGCTTCTTATCAAAAATTAATCTATACAAAAAACACATAGAATTAGAGTATAAGTTTATACTACGAAATATTTTTGAATTGAATGACAGAGGATTTGATAATTTAAATTTTTTTAAACTGGAAAGTGGATACGCTTCATTAATATCAAGAAATGGTATATACTATTTAGTACGTATAAATGAAGATTTAACAGTAGACAAAAATTTTGCAGAGAAAGGAATATTGATCATTCCTTTAACAGAAATAATCGAAGAAATTAGTGATGATTCAATTGATTACTATGATATAGAATATGATTATTATAATTTAGAGTGTCACTTTGAATCAATTAAGCAGGATAAAAAGGGCAACCTCTATATCTATGGATCAATATACAATCACAAAAGTAATTATTATTACTTGATAAAAGTAGATCAAAAAGGAAATATTGACAAAAATTTCAATAAAAAAGGTTTTGTAATAATTGACAAAATATTTAATACCAAACAAAGCAAGAACAAAAGGTTTAAAGTCATTTTAGATGAAAAACATTTATATATTATTCATATTCAAAACAAAAAGATATATGGTATGGCGGTGATATCATCCAAAACAGGAATAGTGGAAAAATTAACTATCTTTAATAATCAATCAAATCTTTTCAAGTATAACGAATTTTGCGATACCGAAGTAATATCAGGTAACGTATTTATTGTCTTGCAAAACAGAAACCTTCAAAAAACATATTTAGTCAAACTAGATAGTAACGCAAGCATAGATAAGAATTTCGGTAAAAATGGATTCATAATTATTGACAAAATCGATCTACCAAATATAACTCATATTGATGGTAAAAATTTGATATTGACTGGAAAGCATTTGACGAAAAAAGAACTTTGCTTGATGAAACTAGACGAGAAAGGAAATATAGATAACACCCTTGGAATAGTATTTGTTAAAGGAAATATTCTAGATAAGCTAATAGGAGATCAGTTATTCTTCATTAATAATGTAATAAAAGAATCTGATGAAAAACTCTTACTAAGTGTATATACCAAAACTTACATAGGAATTCTTAAGTATACCAAAGAAAAAGATAAAAATTATATTGTAGAAGTTGACTATAGCAAAAAAAATAAAAAGGTCATCTGTAAAGACATTACAAAATTTGAAGAGAGAGTAAAAGTAATAATACAAAAAATTTACGGTGGAAAAATCAATGATATTATAATACAATATACAATCTCGGTGGATAAAGAAAAAAGAAAAAAGCTTGAAGGTATAATCAAAGTAAAACACTCTTCATTAGGTATTCTTAGAGGATTAATCCAAATTCATCTGAATTAATTATTCGATCTCTAAATCAATTATTGTTATTTTGTATAATTTGTAACAATTTCTTCAGGTGGTTCTTATGATATATACAGGTACTTTACTGTGAATGTTTGAAATAATGAAATCGTCATTTTTATTCTTATGATCATCTATATTTACTCCTATTGTGCTGGTAAAATACAATCTGAATCGATATTTTCGATCAGTATGTGATAGAAAATGATTTATTTCACTATCCTATATATGAATGATTTCATTGCAAGTATTACATATCTTTCTTGCGATAAATATCTAGCTCTATGAAATTTTTTACTTTTGTTACTGATAAAAAGCTTGCTTTAAGTCGATGTAGCTCTTTTTAAGTAGATATAACACGACACCGGGATCTATATCACCTGGAAGATTTTTCATCATTAATCTTTTTAAAAATTCGGATAATTTTCTTAAAACGTAAGAGCAAGAAATCCTATGAAAACCATACTTTTTAATTTCTCTGTAATAAAAATCGGTATCTATACACCTTATATTCTTTGCATACTCTGGAATAGTAGAATGAAAATCCGTATCAAAAACTGCGTAGTGAATTTTATTTTTGAATTTCTTCATAAAGAATTCAACACCTTTTAAAGATATATTGTTATCTAAGGGATTTATTTCTACAAGAAATCTAAGGATTTCTAATCTTTTTTGATCAATTAGAAATAGACTTTTGTAATCTATCTCATGAACTACACGATAAACAAACACGTCAGGTTAAATGTTTGTTTCACCTGCTAATTCTTCTAAAATTTGCTCAATATTAGAAAGTGGGAAATTCGATTCCATATATTTGTTTAACACAGAAAAATTTTGATTGTATAAACATGCTTTAAGAGATGAGCTACTGTAGTATAAAATTAAATAAATCCTCATACACTGGCTTGTTTGCCCCGTTTTCATAAGTAAACTTTAAAGCTTCTATCTACTTATTTTTCAGGAAATCAACATATTTAGTAGATTTGATTTATTATTGCTAACCGTAGGGAAGTTGCTATTCCACCTCTAGCTTTTAGGAAGGGAACCAAGGCATCTATACCTATTTTCCTGTTTTTTCTATAACCTCTGATGTGAAGATTTTTGTGATTTTTTCTTGTAAGTCAATCTATCGGTATATTCATTTTCTAGCGATAGCCTGAATAAGTTAACAATGTTAACAAATCTTATGTTCATTTCTGGTATAAGTTCTTTTAGAATCCTTTGAACAAAAACACTTTCCTTAGTAGGTATATCACCACAATTGGATAAAACTACATCTGGCTCTTCGGGATCGCTAAAAACATCAAAAATACTTATTACCTTAATAAAATGATTGTATGCTTTTTCTATAGATAGATACTGAGGATGAATTTGCTTATCACATATGATAACGTTAATTCCCTTAGTTGTTTGTAGGCAAAAATGTACACAAGATAGCAAGGTATTAGAATCGCAAGAGAAGTATACTCTGACTATTTGTGGCCACTTATCTACTATCGAGTTTATAAACCCAGGGTTTTGATGTGTAAACCCTTATGATCTTGTCTTCAAACAACTGAAGTAAGTAGAATATTTAGTGAACTTATGGGTTCTCTACTGGTTAACCATGGAAGAAATTATGGATGCAAAGCTTTCATAAGGTTTAAGATTACATGTCTTCCAGTGAGGATATAGCCTTCTAACCAAGTCTTCAAACCTTATGCTCTGACAGAAACTCTATTGTTCTAAGGACTAAATAATCTGAAACTACTAATATTGTATTTTATTACATCTTCCAAATAGATTCCTAGATTATAAGTATTTGTAGTTCTCAACTTCTTTGTAGTTTGAATATCTATTCCATTTTATTTCTTATGGTTTATAGCTTCTGAGCAATTATTCTAGTGATCCTATTATGAAATGATTTTTGATTTTCCCAAGGACCTATACCCTTTTATGATTACCATAGGAAGTTTTAGTTTTACAAAAAAGAGTTTATTTTTGTTTCTTGCTTGCTCCCAAATACTTCTTAAGTATTATCGATACGTGATAGAATTGTTGGATTATTTATTTTATAGCTATATTTAATGATAGAGCTGGAATTACTGCACTGTCTATAATGGGACTTATGAATTTGTCGGAGTGCTATAATGTGGCAAGTAGACAAGCTTCTGCTTCTTCATCTTTTCTTGGATAGTTCTCGGTAGTTCTGGTGTATAGTGGCTACCTAAACTCCCTGGGAATGAAAAAGCTTTGAAGAGATTTTTCATTAATTCTATATCTTGGCTGAAATAGAGGTAGTATTTTGATAAATTCTCTTCAAGATATAGAAGAGCTATATATCCCAGTGCTTCATATTTAGGACCTATAACTATCATAAAATCTATGTCATATAACCTAATGGCCTAGTAACCTATCTTTTCTTTTATATGTTCTGATTTTAAAGGTTCCAATAATAGAGGATTGTATATATCATATATCATCAGGTGAGATTTTTTACTCACAATTTTTCCTTCCTTATATCCATTCTATACAAATCAATGAAAATTAAGTTGTCAAAGGTGCTATAAACAGTTGCATTTAAAGAATCTAGAAAAAATAGTTGAGAAAAAAGATTGATATTTTCATCATAAAATACTGTCTTGGCTATGTTTTTTGTATTGTCAACATATCTTATTTTTTTGAAATTAAGATCAATGAAAAAAGTTCTTTCTACAGTGTAAAAACAATCCGATATTTTTCCTTTTAATTTTTCATATTCTTTATCAGTTGGTTTAAACGATAAAGAGAAGCTTTTTCCTGTTTCTATATCTAGTGTTCTTATGAGCGAGTATTCTGTGTCCGCTACGTAGATAAAATTATCCTCTAAATGAATGTTATTTATGTTACCCCATATGGTTTGTTTCCATATTCCATCGGTAGGTATAGGAGTATGTCTAGATTTTTGACCACTTACATTGTAAAAATATATTTCCAATCTTTCATTTTCTACTAACTCTTTGGTAATGTTATATCTGAGTATATATATCGTATTGTGATCCCATAAAATAATATTTTGATTATTTATTCTTATCTTTTTCAAATCTAAATCTTTTAATTTTTCATGTACGGTTGCTAAATCGAATTCATCAAGAATTTGTATCATGTTTCTATCAAATACATACTTTTGAAGGATAAGTTTATTATCAATTGTTAGTAAGAATATTAAAATATTGTTGTGATCCAAGGGAAGTAGATCTAATGATTTTATAAGTTCATTAATTTTTATGCTCTTTAATTCTTCCAGGTTATAGTTTATGAAAAAGTATATACTAATTGTAGAATATCCGCTTATATTTCTTAATCCACTTATAATATATCCTTTTCTGAATGGTTTTACTCTTATATCTTTCACTAACTGCGAAGAATTCAAAGGAATATTGATATACTTATACTTATCCAGTAAAACATTACTAGATGCTAATGATATTTCATTCTGCACAGAAAATTTTATATTATTATCTTTTTTTATAAATAAATACGCCAATTCATAAGCGACAGAAGAGAAAGTGTTAAATATTTCAAGATTATTATTCCTGTTTGTTAACACTATGTCTTTTGATATTGGCATAGAAAATGAATCTGTTGTTTGATAAATAGGAAATGGTAGGTTATGAACTAAGTATTCCTCATGATACTTTATTTTATGTGGAATTATGCAAACTATACTGAATCTACTTGTATCAATATCATTCTTGTGGTTCAAAAAGAAGTATTCTATAAATTTGAATATCATTCTTATGTTTGGAGAAGAATAGTTTAAGATCAAAACATCATTATTATCTATAATACTATCTAGATTAGTTGTTGTATTCAGAGGAATTAGTTTAATTTCTGTGATGTGGTTAACTTTTTTTTCTATTTTGCTATCTTTCATAGAATTCTTCTACCCATTTTTGCAGAATATTTTTGTTTCCTATGAGTGTGAACTTATTCTCAGTTTTTTTTATAGTTATGGATTGTTGAGGTTCAAGTATTAGTTTGTCTTGTCCGTCTGTCAAAAGAATAGCGTTTTTTTTATCCTTATTGCTTATTAATATGTCCTGCCCCTTAATAAGTTGAGGTCTATATTTTAGGGAATGAGGAGCTATAAAACACACTCCTATTAAATCCTTAAAGTTCGTATCTATATAGATCCCATTTATCGATAAAAAATAACCTGTTGAACCAAAAGGAGTAAAAACTATTATACCATCACCTATCTCTTCTAAATTCACCGAGTTGATTGAGTAGGATAATTTTATTGTCTTGTAATGTATGTAAGGTTTTATAACTACATCTCCTACAAAGTAGTATTGATCATTAACTGTCCAAAAGAATCCATCTACAAAGTTTTTTTCTTCGTAGTCCATTGTGACTTTTTCTAACAAGTCAATTTCGTTATTCAGGAACTGCTCAATTAGGCTTTTGGGATAAAAACAGTAAAAACCCTTGTTACCAAAATTAAAGGAAATAGTATATATGTTAGGTGTTTTTAATGATTCTGCCGTAAGAGATAGAGATGAAAATAAACTACCATCTCCACCAAAATTTATAAGTAAAATATTGGATCCTATATCGATTTTGTTAATATTACTTTTAAAAATAGATATCTCCCTTCTATTTGTTATATCAATCGGTCTCAAACATTGACATTTACTCTTTATTTTTCCGTAGAATTCCTTTATAATGAAAGAATCCACGTTTATGGAATTATAGAATATTATTACCCCGTCAATTTTCATAAGATTTCATGAAAAAATTGGATTCTATTTGAATTTAAGGGATTTTATAAGATCAAGAATGTTTAGTTGATGATATCTAAAACTGCTATCTAGTTTCATAATTTGGGATAGAAAATTGTTTTCCACACTGGATATTAATTTTTCATCTATGTTCGAAAATAGATAGTTCATTTTTATATTTGATTGAACCAGGAATTTATTATTAGATATTTTTATCGCTGTTCCTATTACTTTATGGTTGTTATATATTTTTTCGAAACTATGAACTTTTTCAAAACAGTTGAAACTTTTGTATTTTCTTTCTTGATAGTTAATTTCTCGGTCTTCTTGTTTTTGATTATTTGTATGCATTTTCAGTAAGGGAAGTATTGACTCCCACAGTAGATTATTAACAAAGTGATGTATTAAACTGATTTTATCATTTCCTTTTTGGATATTTAACTTGTCAAGAATATTTAAGGAAGAGACTAAGCAAAAGGTTAAATCTTTCTTGGGGTAATGGAATACTGCTTTACCTCCTGTTATTCTCCTTACGAAAAACCACTTATTAAATTCCCTCTTTATTTCTTCTGGAATGATTCTTTGAAAATAACCCAAGGTAACTGTGTGGTTTGAGAATGTATAAAATCTTGCAATTATAGATTCTTCAGGATTGTTAACTAATTTCTCATAATTCTCAAATAGAAGCTTATCTATTTTCATATTTAGGAAGCCACTATAACTACCTCTTTTTATTAGTACAAAATTCAATACTTTTTTTGCATCTATGCTAGTAGAGTGTAACATATGCTTCATCATCGTAATATAGACCCCTTTCCAGTTTATATTCTCTATCCGGATCAAACAATGGATTAGGCTTATCTATTAACTCTAATCTGTGAAAAGCAGAATTATACCAAGGTTTATCTGGCTTAGGCAAATCTAAACCTATCTCAGTAGATACTCTGTACCCTTTAGAAACTATATCATCCGGATTTAATTCATACAGTTGAAATTTGTCCAATATATCGGTAATGACAAAATTCATTTCGTAAAGATTTTTATGTATTTTGTACCATTTTTTGTACGAAGCTTCTAGGTGTGTTAGACCGAAGTAAGTGACTCCGTTCTCCTTTAGCATTGAGGCTCCTCTTGAAATAAATAGTGTTATGCCTTGAACTGTTTCAACGGGATCTGTTAAGAATAAATCAAAAGAATTTCTTAGGTTTTTATCTACTTTCCATTCAACGTTGTAGCATAATGCCTCAAGGTTTGATAATTTCAAATCATTACTTTTCTGATTTATATAATCTACTATCCTCTTATCTGCTTCTAGCACTAGTATTCTATTTGGTAATTTTGTGATTGCTAGTGCTATCGAGGTTAGGTCATCGTCTCCTATTAGGACAATATTTTTATTCTCCAAATCACCCTTGTAATACATAAAAGCTATTCTACTAACCACAGTTTCTAGGCTTACCACTCCTTGATCAAATTCAGGTATTGCTTTAGGTCTATCTTTTATTATCTGTTCAAAATCCCTCAGGATTTCTCTAAAAATGCTTAGATCTAAACCATTACCGTTACAATATTTGCACTTTACTTGTTTATATTCCATTTTTGAAATGCTTTTTAATACTTTTTTACCTTCTTCCGTTAGATGAAATGTATTATTGCTATACTCTATCATCTTATTGTTTAATAAATCTTTTATGCTAGTTATTGTGTTTGCTGCTGTATCGAACGATTCCCTTAGTAGATCCCAATAAGTTTTGGATGACTCTGATAGGGTCCTGAGTATAATGTGTTCGGTTTTCGAGATATTTTCTGTGTTTATTTTCATAAAATTACCCCCTTATTTTCCTACTTTACTCGTATTTTTTCTATTAAATTTGATATATCGATTGTAGGTTTTTTATCAATTTCTATTCTATCTTTTGAGGGATTTATCTCTCTTTGGTACCTGCTTCTAAGTCTGTCCTGGAAGGTTGGTAAGCTAATTTTGTAAAATATTCCTACGGGTATTCTATCACCCCATTCTTGTGCTTTTAAGATTGCTTGGGATAACTTTTGTTGAACTTCTTCAAGATTATTCGGATCTTTTACTTCCCCATTATAACCTGTTTCTTCTAGTTTATATATCCTCTTGGAATCGTTTACAACCTCCTCATAATACTCTTTTGTATGTATATCGTTATAACTTGGGCAAGGTTGTAGAATATCTATTAAGCTTAATCCTTTATGTAAAATTCCTTGTTTTATGATTTCTTTCAAATGTTTAACATCATAAGCATATGATCTTGCAACAAAGGTATATCCGCAGGAAATTGCTACAACAAGGGGGTTTATAGCCTCGTTAATATTGGGCAAAGGCAAAGATTTGGTTTTCATCCCAAGTTTCAGTGTTGGAGAAGCTTGACCTTTGGTTAAACCATATACCCCATTATTAAATACTAGACAGGTTATGTCTACATTTCTTCTTCCAGCGTTTAAGAAATGCCCAGCTCCTATACCGTAGGTGTTTCCATCTCCACCTATGACTATGACTGTCAACTCAGGATTTGCTAATTTTATTCCTGTTGCAAAAGGTATATCTCTACCATGCAAAGTATGTATTCCTGAAACATTTATAAAATGCGGGGTTTTACCTGAACAGCCTATTCCTGAAACAATTACCGCTTTATTTAAATCGATTTGTAAATCCACCAAGGCTGACATTATAGCATTGAGTATACCGAAATTACCACATCCAGGGCACCAATCACTTTGGTAATCTGTTTTCAGATCGCTTATTTTGTAAGCCACCTCAATACACCTACCTTTCTAAAAAGTACATCAAATTTAGAACTTTTTTATTCTATATCCCTGCTTTACAAATTATCCTTTCTTGATCTAAGTTTATTGCATCTATCACTCCTTTAAATATCTCCTCTCTTGAAAAAGGTCTACCATTCCACTTAAGAATTCTCTTATGTATATTTATGCCTGTCTCTTTTCTTATTAAGTTACATAGTTGACCAGAATAATTAGCTTCTATTCCTATTATCATTTTCGAGTTACTTAAAATTTGTTTTATTTCGTTAGCAGGAAATGGTTTTAGTAGAATAATTTGTAAGAAATTTATCTTGTAGTACTTATTTAATTCTTCTAGAGAGTCTAATATAGGACCTTTGGCCGATCCCCAACTTACAATTGTATATTCTGCATCTCCAGGACCGTATAACCTATACTTCAACGAATCGGGGACTTCTTTTAAAATGGTATGTATCTTCTTCATTCTCTTTTCAAACATTATGGTTCTATTATTCGATTCTTCGCATATATGTCCAACTTCATCATGTTCGTCACCAGTATTCCAAAAGGCACCTTGACCCAATACTATCCTCGGTGATATTCCATCTTCTGTTATCTTGAATCTCTTATATTTACCTTCTGTTTTCAGCAAATCTTGTAATTCCTCATTTGATAACATTTTACCTCTTTCTATTTTGACTTTAGAAATATCGAAAATTTTTACTGTTTGAATACTGTTTGCTATCGATTTATCTGACAGGAATATTACGGGTACTTGATATTTTTCTGCTAAGTTGAAAGCTTCAATAGATAAATAGAAACTTTCTTCTATATCACCTGGGCTTATGACTATTCTTGGGAATTCTGAATGTCCTCCATATAGAGAGAATTCTAGATCTCCTTGTTCATGTCTTGTTGGTAAACCAGTGGAGGGACCACCACGCTGATAATTGAAGATTACTACAGGGACTTCATTCATACCAGCCCAACCTTGAGCTTCTGTCATTAGGCTCAGACCAGGACCTGATGTAGATGTAGCTGACCTTACTCCAGCTAGTGAAGCACCTATTGCCATACAGATTGCAGCTATCTCATCTTCTGTTTGAACTACTAGTACACCATATTCTGGATGAGTTTCTAAATATTCACTTTCATCGCTTGCAGGTGTTATGGGATAATAGGTTTGGAATCTACATCCTGCCACTATCTTGCCAATTGCTGTAGCAGTAGTTCCAGAAGTTAAGACTAAGTTTTCATTATTTTCTATAGGTCTTAACTCATAATTAGATTTACTTACATAATCATTTGAATGTACATAGTCAAACGTCAGTTTTGCGGCAAAAACATTTATTTCCAACACTTTTGATCTTCTTCCTGTGAATACTGCTTGTAAGTTTCTCTTCAAGTATTCAAAATCTAAATTCAACACTGCTAATGATGCAGCTACTGTTATGACGTTTCTCATTATTTGTAATTTTGAATATTCTTTTTCTTTCTGAAATTTTAAGGCTGCTTCTTTTATTATTTCGTTAAAAGGTATAGGAACTATAACATATTTTGTCGAGTCCAATTCTACAGACAATTCTTTGTCGAGTATTATTATTCCTCCTTTTACTACATTGTTTTTGTGCAGTTCTAACGTTAATTTATCAAAAGTTGCCAAGATATCTATATTATCACTGTGTGATCTTATTGGTTTATCAGACACACTTATTGGATAGTAACTATGTGCTCCTTTAATATTCGAATGATATTCTCTTTTGCCGAATATGTATAGACCTATCGAAGCACAAGTTTTTGCAAAGGTGTGTGCAGATGAATCAACTCCCATTCCCTGAGGCCCACCTATTAACCAAGTCAGGTTGTTTATCTTTTTCATAGTACTGAACCCCTTTCTTGTTTCTAAAATAATCGTTCTTTAGGTATATAATTAAATGAAAAATAATAAAATCCTTTTACATATCTTAGAATGGCAGGAAACTAAACGACAAAGAGAATCACTGAGGAAATAAATAATGAAAATATTAGGCTGTCTAGTCTGTCTAGGATCCCTCCATGTCCCGGTAGAATACTTCCAGATTCTTTAACTCCAGCTACTCTCTTCGTAATTGACTCAAATAGATCTCCAAATGGACAAAGTGAGGATATCAAAAATATCATCGCCAGAATCCTATATAATCCTAAGTCAAATATTCCCAATATATCTGCAACCAGTATTCCTACACCGAAACTCATTACAGAACCACCTATGTATCCTTCGATCGTCTTGGATGGACTTATATTCGTAAAAAAACCTCTTTTCCCAAAAAGCTTCCCACTGAAATAAGCAAAAATATCGTGACAATAGTTTGTAACAACGATCAGCAGCATTAATAAGCCGTTTTTTATTTCAAATAAAATTAACGATAAACACAATGATGACACATAATAAAAGAATAAGAAAAACTCTGTAATAATGCTAAAAAAAATCCTCTGATTATCTACATTCCTAGAGCTCATTATGTTCTTTAGAATAATTAGAATCATTAAAAATATGTTACCGAGAAAAAATATTGAAAACATGGATCGATTAAAAATGGAAAGATTAGAAATTAACTGATAATTGTACAGATCTACTAAGACAATTGTATCTATCCATAAAGTGAAGAATATCCATGCAAGAATATCCACTTTTTCAGAAAACATCTTCTTTAATTCAAAAATTGCTGCTATTTGAAAAAATATGACCATAACATAGAAAACAAACTTGTTCTCAAATACCGAATAAAAAAATATAAAAGTAAGTAATAGACCCGTCAACACTCTGTATACGAACTTCCTGATATCTTTGAACATCAATCTTCTTTAGGTAACATAGCTGGAAAGAGAATTACTTCCCTTATTGATATTTGATTTGTTAGTATCATAACTATCCTGTCTATTCCAAAACCTAAACCTCCTGTAGGTGGTAAGCCGTACTTTAGAGCATTTATATAATCTTCATCAAATTCATGAGCTTCTTCTTCTCCCTTTTCTCTTAGTTCTTTCTGTTGTATGAATCTTCTTTCCTGTTCAAAGGGATCATTCAATTCACTGAAAGCGTTTGCTATTTCAAAATTCGCAACAAAAAGCTCGAATCTTTCTACATACATTGTGTTATCTGATTTAGATATTGCAAGAGGTGATATCTCTACCGGATAATCAAGTACAAAAGTGGGGTTTATAAGCTCTGGTTTTACTAACTCATCAAAACATTTATCTATTACGTGACTTAAGACCCTATTTGATATATTTAACTCATCTGCAATTTTATTCAAATAATCCCTGTCATTCCTTAGTTTTTCTATGTCTATACCCTTCTTATATAATTCCTCTGGGAAAGATACTTTTCTAAATGGGATAGAAAAATCAATATTCTTACCCTGGTATTCTATTATGTGATTATCATGTATATGTTTAACCAAAGAATGTATTAAATTCTCAGTTAAGTTGATCATATCAGATAGATCTGCAAATGCCTGGTATAGCTCCAAAATAGTGAATTCAGGATTATGCTTAGTTGATATTCCTTCATTTCTGAATACTTTTCCTATCTCGTATACTTTTTCGAAGTTACCAACGATTAGTCTTTTTAAATATAATTCCGGTGCTATTCTGAGAAACATTTCTATACCTAAAGCATTATGAAAGGTTTTAAACGGTTTTGCCAATGCTCCAGTGGGTATGATGTTTAACATTGGAGTTTCTACTTCTATAAAACCCAAATTATCTAGATAACTTCTAATAAACTTAATTATCTTATTCCTTGTTATAAAGTTCTTTTTTACTTGGGGGTTAATAAAAAGATCGAGATATCTTTGTCTGTATCTTATTTCTGGATTCTTCAAACCATGCCATTTTTCGGGTAATTCCAGTAAGCACTTGGCGAGGAAATCATAATCCTTTACGTGTATTGTTAGCTCGCCTGTTCTCGTTCTGAAAAGAAAACCTTCTACTATAATCCAATCTCCATTGTCTATGTTATCTCTGAAAACGTCAAATTTATCACTTAATTCATCTTTTTTCAGATAAATCTGTATTTTTTCTTCCTGTCCAAGAAGATCTGCAAATATACTTTTCCCGTGATGTCTCGTATTTAATATTCTTCCTCCCACTATGAAATTCTCGTTAGGTAAATTTTCCTGATCTTTGTAAGATTTCTTTAATTGATCTATTGTAACATTGGGTCTCCTTTTCAAAGGATAACCATATGGATTAAAACCAAACTTTCTGAGATTATCCATATGAATATTCCTGTAGTTATCCACTTGATAACACCTCCAGCATTGATACTAGCTAATATTTGTTAATATTTTTTATATAGTTTCTTCAAATTACCTTTCTAAATCTCAATGAATAGAAGGATTCAAACCTGATAATATTTAATTACTATTTACCGATAGATGATACTGAGAATAGGATTCTTTTGTTCTACTTCAGACAACCGCCTAACTACAAATAGAAAAATAAAACTACAAAACTTATCCTACGATAACGTTCTTAAAACCTTTATCAAAAATTTAGCAGATCTGAAATCTTTGCTTGAATATTCAAAAAACCACGGATTTGAGATATTCAGAATAGGTAGTAATCTTATTCCCCTCTTTTCCCATGAAAAATTTAAAGATAGTTGGAAGTATGAAATAGAAGATATTTTAAAAAAAGAAAAACATACTATCAAAAATTATGGTATTAGATTGACAATGCATCCAGGACAATATGTCATTCTTAACTCTCCAGATCCAAAAGTTGTAAAGCAATCTATTGCAGAACTAGAGTACCACGTATTTGTCTTAGATACTTTGGAAACTGATCTAAATTCTATAATAATAATCCATGTTGGCGGAAAATATGGAAACAAAGAAAAATCAATCGAAAGATTCATAAATACTATCGAAAAGTATCCCAACATAAAAAGAAGGTTAGCCATAGAAAACGATGATAAAACATACTCAGTAAGGGATGTACTTCAAATATCCAAATACACCAGAATCCCCGTTGTTTTTGATTATTATCATCACATGTTAAATTTTTCAGAATTTGATCTAGATGAATTGATACAAACCTGGAAAGACAGAATCCCTAAGTTTCATATATCTAGCCAGGGAAAGAAAAAATATCAACATTCAGAATATTTGGAAAAACAAGATTTCACAAATTTTATCGAATTTTTATCACCTCTAATGAAGAGTGATATAACTATTGACATCATGCCTGAGGTCAAAATGAAGGAAAAATCTTCTTCAATCATTTTGAACTGGATAAGAGAGCATAAAACCTAAATTTTACAAGTTTGTTAAAAAAAAGTAAAATATTTTTATCAGACACTACGACCAACTAAAACAGCGTTTATATTTAATAAGGAATTCATGAAATTTCTGTAAAAAATAATTAAGAGGGAGGTAAACAAGATGGCTGAAGATTCCGATAAAACGGAAGAACCAACAGAACATAAATTACAAGAAGCTAGAAAAAAAGGACAAGTTCTTAAAAGTCAAGACGTAGTAATGTTTGTCACTATGTTAGCAACTTTCGCAACGTTCTTTGCTTACTCAAAAATCATGGCTCTTAAAGTAGCAGAATTTACCAGAGATATATACCTAGGAGAATTCTTTAGAAACGCAGTAAACGCAGATAACCTAATCGCTTTTATCTCAGGAGTGTTAATAAAAGCCTTGATACTTTTTGCCGTAGTTCTGTTACCAATTATCACTATTGCTTTTATTGCAGCATTAATTGGTAACTTGGCTCAAATAGGATTCCTTTTTACTTTTGAACCGCTATCTCCCAAATTTAGCAAAATTAACCCCGTAGAAGGATTTAAACGTATATTCTCTAAAAAATCAATCGTAGAACTAATTAAGAATATCCTAAAAATAGGGGTAATTGCTTATCTGGTTTACTTGATCATAAAATCAAATATAAAGTTATTTATAGATTTTTCAAGAACTTGGGATTTTCTACCATTTCTCAACGAGTTCAAAAAGATAATAGAAAGGATGGTTTGGACAGTAATAGGGGTATTTTTAGCATTCGCTGCTTTTGATTACTTTGTTCAAAGAAAGTTCTTCTTAAAAGACATGAGAATGTCCTTCAAGGAATTAAAGGATGAACACAAGGAATTAGAGGGTGACCCTCATGTCAAAGCGAAAATTAGGCAAATGGGGCAACAACTTACGAGAGGAGGAGGAATAGGAGCCGTAAAAGATGCAACCGCAGTCATTACTAACCCAATTCATTACGCTATCGCTCTCAGATACGAACATGGACAAATGCAAGCACCTCAAGTTGTAGCTAAAGGAGAAAGATATTTCGCAGAACTCATAAAACAAGTCGCCGAAAGACACGAAATACCAATAGTTGAAAATGTAGAACTAGCTCAAATGCTATACTCTAAATGTAAAGTCGGAGATTATATTCCTACTGAACTATATCAAGCAACTGCTGAAGTTCTAGCCTTTGTCTACAGAATGAAAAAAAAGAAAAAATTGTTAAGGTAGTGATTCAGTATGCTTGGAGCAGGTCAAGCTGTGAACATAGGTGGTCAGAAAATTCCACTTGACGTATTTGTACCCGTCTCTATTCTACTCGCAGTATTGTTGATTATAGTAGAGTTACCTGCTTGGTTACTAGATACCCTCTTGATAACTGACATAGTTGTTTCCATTCTAATCATACTTATGTCTGTTTATGTTAAAAGTCCGCTTGATTTCGCTGTTTTTCCTACCATTGTCCTTGTGGAAACCATATTTAGGCTGGGTTTAAATATTGCTTCGACCAGGTTAATACTTGCAAAGGGACATATAAAAGATCCACTAAGTGGTGAACCTATAGGAGCTGGACATGTCATTCCCACTTTCGCAAAGTTTGTCGCTGGAAATAAGCTGGTTATCGGTTTTGTTCTCTTCCTAATGATTGTCGTTGTACAATTTATCGTCATAACCCAGGGAGCAGAAAGAATAGCTCAGGTTGCTGCAAGGTTCACACTAGATGCTATGCCTATGAAACAAATGGCAATAGATGGAGAACTACATGCTGGCTTGATAACACCTGAAGAAGCAAAAAGAAGAAGAAGAGAAGTAGAAAGAGAAGCAGATTTCTATGGAGCTATGGATGGTGTAGGTAAATTCGTAAAAGGAGATACGATCGCCAACATCATAATACTGGCAATTAGTATAATAGGTGGAATACTCATGGGATTCACTTACTTTAGGGATTATTTTGAAGGTAAGATCGAAGATATTTTAGCGACTTATACCCTACTTACCATCGGTAATGGTCTGGTCTCGATTTTACCTTCTTTTCTGGTTTCAACTGCAATGGGTATAATAGTTTCAAGAGCAGCCTCAGAATCCAATTTGGGAGAAGATGTTATAAGCCAACTTACTGCTCAACCCAGAGCACTCCAAATTGCTGCAGGGGCTACAGCCGGATTAGTCATACTTTCACTAATGGGTATGGGACTCCCTATCCTACCACTATTGGGATTCACAGGCTTATTCCTATTTTTGTCTTTGAAAGCCAAACAAAATGAAATTCAGCAAGAAATAGTCAAAGAAGAAGTCAAGAAAGAACAAAGAAAAGAAGAACAAAGAAAACCTGAAACTGCTATGGTATATACCACCGTCGAAACTCTGTCCCTAGAACTCGGAAAAAATCTATTGGGTTTAGTCGATGAGAGCCAAGGAAGAAAGCTACTTGAAAGAATACCCTCTGTCAGAATAACTATTGCAAAGGAAGTAGGAATTGTTATGCCAGGGGTTCATGTTACAGATAACATGGATTTAAGACCAAATAATTATGTTGTAAAGATAAAGGGAGTAAAGGTGGGGCAGGGTGAAGTATACGTGAACAAATTCCTTGCCATTGGACCAGAAAATGTAATAAAACAGCTCAACGGAAATATAACAATAGAACCCGCATATGGAATGCCAGGAGTTTGGATTGAACCACAAGATAAACCTCAGGCAGAAAGATTGGGGTGTATGCTTTTTGATGCTGTATCTGTTATAGCTACTCACTTAACAGAAATCGTAAAAAACCACGCTGCAGATATCCTGGGAAGACAAGAAACAACCGTCTTGGTTGAAAATCTCAAGAAAACTCATCCTGCAGTAGTAAAGGATGTTATTCCTGAGCAAGTAAGTATAGCAGAACTTCAAAGAGTGCTTCAAAATCTATTACGCGAAAGAATACCTGTAAGAGACTTAGTAACTATAATAGAAACTCTAAACGACGCGGTCAGGTATACAAGGGATATAGCCGAAATCACTGAATTCGTTAGAATTGGTCTAGCCAACACTATATCCTATATGTTAGCAAGAGATAGCGTAATATATACCGCTGCCGTTGATCCAATGATTGAACAAATGATACTGAATAGCTTACAAAAGAATGAATTTGGTACTTTTCCTGTCTTGGATCCAAATGTTAGCCAAAGTATACTGATGTCAGTTGCTGAGTTTATGAGGTTTGCTTCTAATAATGGATACCAACCAATTATCCTAACCTCTCCAACTGTAAGAAGACATTTCAGGAAGATAATAGAAAGAAATTTCAACCAAATTTTTGTCATTTCTTTCGCCGAAGTAGCTCCTAATTACCAGATAAAAAACATATACTTAATCAAAGCTGAAATACCTACAGAAGTATGAATCAAAACAAATTTATAAGCGAAATAAAAATAGGAAAAGAATAATTAACAGAGAATAAGATATTAAAAAATACAATGAAAGTGAGGGAGAATATGAGAAAGGCTATATCGCGAATATCATTCCTAGTGATTATAATAATGATTATAGGATTGATATATCTACTTTTGGGGTCGTGTGGAACAGTAGGTAAGCATGCTGTTTGGGTATCAGGTCCTGGCGGAGGAAACACTACAGCACAGCCTCCACTTTTTGCAGCATCCTCATTTAAACTCACAGGACCTCAACCACAACCCTCAGAATTTTCTCTGGGATACTATAACAACAATTTTGAACCATTTAATTTTATAAACCTAAATATTCAGGCAGGGTTTTCTTTTTTTTCAGTGGCTAATTTACCAGACGGTTTTCAAAATCAAACAAATAGCAGAAAAGTCATTATTTTAGGTACTGGTTGGATATCTTCACCCAGAGAACTATGCTGGGTAGGTAAGATAATAGAAAATCCTCCAAGTGTTACAGTAATTCAACATCAAGCTCAAAACTACAAAACTATAGAAGGAAGAAATTTTGCTGCCATATATATGCAATTACAACTTAATACTAATTTTGAACAAAATGGTTTAAAATTCTTGAAGAATAACAATCAAACACCGTACAATCTCATCGATTTTGACAATCCTAAAGAGGACTTTAGAGCAGTTGCTTTCAAAGTTTCTGGGACATCCTACGCAGGTTCCATAGTCGGTAGAAACGTAGCCTTCTATTCTTCTTCTTCAACAAATTTTAACACCTGGCAAAATGCTATCAATGACGAGAATATTAATAGTACAACTACTCCTCGTGAATTCATAGGATTTGACGTAATTCATGTATCGGTAAACCCTATTTCTACTATCCTAGTAGGGGCAGATATAAGCGAAACTAGGGGTGAATTAAGAGGTTACATACGTGGCCCTGGCAATTTAAACCAGTGGATGCAAAACGCTATAGCTATGCTTGAAGCCTACGTTGGTCCTAATCGATACCCCCTCTATTCTTCCGATTATGTCAGTTCCTTATCAGATCCATCGAGAATACAATCAGCTATGGTTAGTGGTAGAAGATTACTAATCTTTTGGAATGACGATGGTGATGGATTATTTGAAATCAATAATGACACGATAATCTACCACATATTTAACCAGGACGAAAATAACAATACTGTTAATTTATACGGCGTTTCTATATTTAAGGATACCAACAATAATAGATTTATCACTGTTGGTTACGATGAAATTTCTCAAAAAGGTGTCATTTACACAGGAATAGCTCAACCAAATGCTAATCAGAACATTGGGCAGCTTGCTAATCCTCCTACTCCAGTGAACTTAAGCAATCTAGGATTGAATCTAAGAGATATAATATTTTTCGATGTTGCTACTGTTAATCAGAATGTTATCGTTGTGGGAGTGGATCTTTCCAATTGCCCAATAAAACCATATACTCAACAAGATCTTCAAAATCCTCAACAAATCCCTAAGCTAACTAAATCTCTTATTTTCCCCTCATATACCAGAGATCAGCATATAATCCAAACCTTTACTAATATGAAGGGAATAATTTTATTCAGTAACGACAATGGACAAACGTTTACTAATTTTTCTGTTCTTCTGAGATGATATAAATGTTGGGTCTAAAGTTTGCAAAGAATGATAATGAAAAAGCGAGATTTTTTCTCATGCTTAATACTTCCCTTCGTTCTGGTTTACCTCTTTATCAGTCATTAATTATAATGAAAGATACCCTCCCTTTTTATTGGAAGGATATAGTTTCAACCATGGCTACAAATATCAGAAATGGCTATTCTCTTTATCAGACTATGCAAATCTTCAAAGATACTTTTGAACCTATCACGTTGAGGCTGATAGCCGTAGGAGAAAGAACCGGAAGATTAGATGATATATGTAAGTATCTCTTCGAATACTATGAAAATAAGAGTAAAGTGATAAGTAGATTAATCTCCGCACTAAATTATCCTCTTTTTATTTTTGTATTTGCTCTGATCATATCATATATTATCCTAAATTTTATCCTTCCAGTGGTTATAGGGATCTATGATGAATTAAATATGAGTTTGCCTTTTATAACAAAAGTAATCATGGTGTTTGTGATGAATATTTTTAGTTTTAATAATGTTATAATTTTTTTTGTTTTATTTCTTTTGATTCTTGGTGGTCTTTATGTTTTCTTGGGTAAGGAAAAGTTAAGAGAGATTTTTCAAGTAGTTATATCAAATTTGCCAATTATTTCAAATATTTATAAGAAATATGTTGTTAATAATTTTCTGTATGCTTTTGTTTTATGTATAAAGAGCGGGCTAACCGCTTCAGAAGCAATTAAGATTTCAATAACCGTAATCCCACAAAATATAAGTAAGAAATACTTCTCTGACGTTTATAAAAGAGTTTTGGAAGGTGAAGAGTTATCCAAAATACTTGTAGGCAAACCAATTTTCAATAAAATAGTGATTAATTTTATCGCAAGTTATGAAGAAACGGCTAAAACCGAGGTAATTGATAAACTGATTAGTTACCTGTCTTTTGACATAAACTTATCTATTGATAGAATATTGATATTGATTGAACCCTTGCTAGTGGTAGGTATTTCGATTTTTGTGTTTTTTATAGCTATAGCTGTTCTTCTTCCCCTTATTAATATTTCAGTTATAATTCAATGATAACGCTTGTACTTTTTGCTATAGAGCTCGGAAACAATAAGATTTTGGGACCTAACGTAGTTTTCCAAAATATCATTAAAAATTTAGTCATATCTCAGGATATAGAATACGTACTGGTTGTTAATGAAAATTATCAATGTACTGAAAATCATACAAAGCATATGGAAATTTTTCAGATAAATCCAAAGAATTATTTTAATTTTTTTGTTACCTTAAGGAATATAGTAGAGAAACTTTCGAGAAGAAAAAAAAGAAGAATAAAATTTTTTTATCCCAAGCCTATGTTTTTCCCTCTGAACATAGATCAATATGCTTTTCTATATGATTTACCCATTGAAAAGATTTACATGGGTAAGACGTTAGATGATCTGAAACGAGAATTCTTCTTTAAAAAATTGTTATGGAAAAACTTGAAAAGGATATTTACTATCTCTTATTCTTCTTTTCAAGATATTAGCCATGTTCTTAATCTAAAGAATCTAGACTGGATATATTTAGGCGTAGATACAGAAATATTCAGACCTATTTCTCCTCAGGATAATGTTGAAAAATTATTTTTTATATTTAAAAAAAGGGGTATAGATTTTATTGAGAACTATTTTTTTGCCCCTATTGGAAAAATATGGTATAGAAAAAATGTTATCAACCTGTTAACGGCTTTCAGAAAATTTTACTCTTCAATTGATGAAAAAATTTATTTAGTTATCTCTGCAGTCAACTTGGATAGCAATGATGAGTACGTAAGGAAAGTATTAAGTAATAGGGATAAAAGGATATTATTTCTTAAAGAACTAGACCAAGAGGAAGTGGTAAGTTTATACAATGGATCTATAGCAGTTATTTTACCTTCTCTGTACGAAGGGTTTGGCCTTCCTGTCCTCGAAGCTTTAGCCTGCGGAAAACAAATATTATTCTCAAATATAAAGGTCTTCAACGAAATCTATCCTAATAACAGATACACTTTCAATCCTCTGGAACCAGAGGATATTAAAAACTGTTTGTTGAAATTTTACAAAGAGAAGGATTTAATAAAAAATAATAGAATTTTAGATAAAGACACAATCAGTAGATTTAGCTGGACTAAAACGGTTAATGATTTACTCGATAAAATAAAGGAGTAGTGGTAAAGGATGGATAAAAGAACTATAGAATTTCCAAAGCAAAAAGAAAAATGGTACTTAATAGACGCTACGAACAAGATTGTAGGAAGATTGGCTTCCAGAATAGCATATATACTAATGGGAAAACACAAAGTAACCTATAGCCCATCATACATAGGCGGAGATTATGTAGTAGTCATAAACGCCTCAAAAATCAGGTTTACAGGCAAAAAATTGATTCAGAAAAAATATTATAGACACTCCGGTCATCTAGGAAACCTAAAAGAAATATCAGCAAAAACAATGCTACAAACAAAACCAGAAGAAGTATTGAGAATAGCAGTATCCAAGATGTTACCAAAGAACAAACTCAGAAAAAGAATGCTAAAGAGATTAAAAATTTATCCATTTGAACAACATAAACATAACGCCCAAAAACCTGAAATACTGGAGGTGTAGAATGTATTACGCCACAGGAAGAAGAAAAGAAAGTACAGCAAGAGTCTATCTCAAACCAGGCAAAGGAGAAATAATAATCAACGATAAACCCCTAGATGATTACTTTAGAATGAGAGAAATCTACAGAATAAAGGTCAGAAAACCCCTAGAAGTTCTAGGATTGAATAACAAGTATAAAGTCGAGTGTTATGTTAAAGGAGGAGGAACGACTGGTCAAGCAGAAGCAATAAGCTTAGGAATAGCAAGGTGTTTGGCTCAAATATCCGAAGAATATAAAAAAATACTCAGAAAATACGACCTCCTAACCAGAGACCCAAGAGAAGTAGAAAGAAAACACTACAACAGACACAAAGCCAGAAAAGCACATCAATGGCACAAAAGGTAATTATATGAAAAATCTAAACCAAAACAGCCTAAAAAAAATCTTTCTTACCCTAACAGTACTAATCATCATACTCTTTATAACAACCAAAATATTCGTAAATCCAACCAAAAAAGAAAACCCTCAAACATACTTCATAAGCAGCCAAAATATTCTTCACTCAAGCTACACTAATATAGAAAGTTATCTTAAAGTCTGGGAGTTTCTATATACCTTTAAACAAAACAAACTAATAGCATATGAGCTAAGAAGAAAAATAGAAAAACAGGATTTGATTAATCTTCTTACTAACAGCCAAAATTTTAAAGATCTACTTAAATCACTCAACTACGATCAAAACCAAAAAAAAATTATCACTGAACTTTTTGGTGATGAAGAAAAATTCTATCAAGCTTTTTATGAATTCTATTTTTATCTAGTGTTTTCTCAATTGGATGAATCAAAAATCCTAGAAATGAAAAAACAAGCAGAATTTATAAAAAGAAAGATCTATAGAGTTGATCCGCAACTCATGGAAAAGATCAGACAAAAAAATGATCCCGAACTGAATCAAATACTTCAGGAAATAGACAAAAATTTATACCAACCAAACTTATCAGAGAAAAAAATCAATATCCTTATCTCCGAATTGAACAAAATCAACCATATAATTTCCACCTACGAATCTATAAAAGATCAAGAAGCTTTCAAATGGTTCGTTAACAAACGAAAAGACATACTATCTAGTTTATCTTTGGACAAAAGATAAGAGGCGGGTGAACATAGATGCCTACATACATATACAGAGTAAAAACTGCAGATGGGAAAGAAAAACAAGGAGAAATAGTAGCAAAAAATGAAATAGATGCAAGAACTCAACTAATAAAGCAAAGATTTCAAATTATCTCTCTTCAACCCAAAACTGAAGCAACTACTCTAGCCAAAATAAAAGTAGCTTTCAGACCTAAGGTTAGCCAGCAAGCTCTAACTGTATTCTCCCGACAATTTGCAACGATGATAAATGCAGGCCTATCCCTCGTAAGAGCCTTAGATATATTAGCTGAGCAAACTGAAGACAAAATCTTAAAACAAGCCATAATGGATATCAAAAAGGAAGTTGAGGGAGGTAAAGCTCTATCAGCAGCACTAGCAAAACATAGAAATGTATTTAGTGACCTATACATCAGTATGGTCAAGGCTGGAGAAATAGGGGGTATGCTAGACGAAGTACTCGAAAGACTCGCAAATTTTATGGAAAAAGATTTTCAGCTTAAGAAAAAAGTCCAGTCCGCTATGACCTACCCAGCAATAATCCTCTTTCTCGCTATTGGTATAGTTATCTTCCTTGTTACCTACATTCTACCCACATTTGTCAATTTGTTCAAAGAAATGGAAGTTCAGCTACCTTTTATCACACAAATCCTCATTACAGTTGTTGAAGGTTTAAGAAGAATAGAAGTAGTCGTTACTTTACTTGTATTGCTCATCGTTGGAATTATCGGCTTAAACTTTTATTATCAAACTTCAGCAGGAAAAAGAACAATAGACCTGATTTTACTCAATATCCCTATATTTGGTATACTGAATAAGAAAGTAGCTATAAGCAGGTTTAGTAGAACTCTTGGCACACTACTTTCTTCAGGCGTTTCTCTACTAGCTTCATTGGAAATAGTTTCTCAAGTTGCTGGAAATGCTGTAATATCCAACGCCATCGATGGCGTAAGAAGTAAACTGAGAGAAGGAGAAAATTTATCTGGTCCCCTTTCCGAAACAGGAATATTCCCACCTATGGTTACTCAGATGATAGCAGTAGGAGAAGAAACAGGTAATCTGGACACGATGTTAAACAAAATAGCAGATTTCTACGATACTGAAGTCGAATATACCTTATCTTCTTTGACCTCTTTACTAGAACCTATAATGATAGTTGGTATGGGAGGTATAGTCGGATTTATAGTTTTAGCAGTGTTCTTACCACTTTATCAACTTATCACTGCAAGCTTCTAATTTTTTTGCCCACGTAGCTCAGTGGTAGAGCGCATCCTTGGTAAGGATGAGGTCACCGGTTCGATCCCGGTCGTGGGCTAAATCCCTGTGATAAATATCCTAGATAAAAAAATCCTCATTATTCTTGAGTCTCCCTCAAAAATGAAAACTATCTCCACTATACTTAAAAAAATTAATGTAACGAATTTCAAGATAATTCCTACTATGGGACACATTAAGGATCTACCTAAAAATAGTTTCGGATTAAAAATAGAAAAAGACAGAGTAATACCTACTTTCGTATTTTTACCGAATAAAAAGAAGATAGTACAACAAATAGCCAGATTTATCAACGATTATAACTACGTAATATTGGCTACTGACCCTGACAGAGAAGGAGAAGCTATTTCCTTTCATGTCTATACTGAATTAGCAAAGATCAGCAGTAACATTGTTTTCAAGAGAGCATTTGTTAATGAAATAACCTATCAAGGAGTTTTGAGGGGATTGCAAAATCTGGGAAATATAAACTATTCCATGGTTGAAAGCCAAATAACTCGCAGAATAATAGATAGAATAATAGGTTATAAAATAAGCCCAATTCTATGGAAAAAGTTTAGAATAAGGGGATTAAGTGCAGGTAGAGTTCAAACAGCTACATTAAAAATACTCACTGATAGAGAAATCGAAATCCAAGAATTCAAACCTCAAAAATACTTTTACATAAAGCTAAAGTTCAAAATAGATGACAATGTCCTCGAATCACCCATATACAGAGCAGACCAAATACTTAGGATTTTTGACGAAAAAGATTTAAATGTTTTCAAATCCAATTTCTTAAAGAAAGTAATGAATAAAAAATTCAGGTTTGATATATCCAATATTGAAAGATCGATTATACCTCCTGATCCTCTGAAAACTTCAACGTTACAGCAAGAAGCAGCAAAAATCGGAATAAACAATACAGAAACAATGAAAATAGCCCAAAAACTTTACGAAGGAGTGGTTATTGACGGAGAGGAAATAGGACTAATAACTTATCACAGAACAGATAGTACAAGAATAAGTGAATATGGAATGGAACTAGCAAAAAAAATTATTGGAAAAATTGTAGTTCATGCTAGAAGAAATAAATCTATCTTTGATGCTCACGAAGCTATTAGAATTACTACTACCAAACCTCTACCTACCATAAGGAAGTATCTGAATGAGAAAGAGTATAAAGTTTACGAATTAATATATAAAAGATTTTTAGCCTCCCTTTCTCCGGCTTGTAAATACATACATCAACAGATCACTTCTTATCTTGATTCAGATTTATATATTAAATACGAAGCTGCAAAAATATTAGATAAAGGTTTCCTAAAAATTATACCAGAATATATTGAAAAGTACAAAGTGTTTAAAAGTGAGTTTATAGAGTCTACAGATAGATATTTGGAAATAATTGACTATGAGATAGTCGAAGACTGTACTAAGCCTCCTCCAAGGTATACTTTGGCTAGTATAGTGAAAAAAATGGAAGAAGTTGGTATTGGAAGACCTTCAACTTACGCCCCAACAATAGAAATCCTTAAGAAAAGAAAATATATAGAAATCAGAAAAGGAGTAATATATGTAACCAATTTGGGAAAAAAAGTAATAGAGTTCCTTTTCAGTAAATATTCCGATCTACTTAATGTAGAATTCACATCCATGTTAGAAAGTATTCTCGATGAAATAGAAGGTAGTAATTATTCTGATGCTAAGAGGATCTCTTTTGAAAAGATTATACAAGTATACAGAACTTTAGAAAACTGATGAAAATACTTTTTCTTTCGAATGGTTATGGAGAGGATACAATAGCTTCCTATATCATAAAAGCTTTTCCTCCAGATCTAAGAAAAAAAATTTATGCTTTCCCTTTAGTGACAGAGGGAAGTATTTTTAAGGAAGAAGGAATAAAGATCTGTGGTCCTATAAGAGTTCTACCAAGTAGAGGAATAAGTGGATTGTTGAATCTAAAAAATTTCATCATAGACATAAAATCTGGGTTAATCCAACACGTAATCCAACAGGTGAATTTCATTAAGAACTTAGATAAGGATTTTTATTTTGTCGCCGTTGGGGATATCTATCCTCTTTCTATTTTATATCTCACATCCAGAATAAGTAAGGCTTTCTTTGTTGCTACTGCAAAATCCATTAAAACAGAAATTTTTAACTTCTTTGAAATACACATAATGAAAAAGGTTATTGCAAGTTTTGTAAGGGATAACTCTACACAAGAATGGATACAAAAGAAATATAAGTTGAGTAATGTCTATTTTTTCGGAAACCCTGTTCTTGACATTCCTCTAGCTGATTCTCCCGATATTTTGAAAAATATAGAAAAATCAAGAAACATAATATTCCTACCCGGTAGAGTTAACGAGGCTCTTAAAAACATCAATCTACTTTTACCAGCCATGAGAGAAATAGTCAGTTGTGGCTATACCTTTTGTATTGTAGTTCCTGATTTTTATCCTCTGGAAGAAATAAGATCAATTATAAGTAGTTTTGATCAAAGTATATTCCTCGTTAGTTCTAGATATTATAGATTTTTATTAGAGAGAAGTTTTTTGGCTTGGGGATTCGCAGGTTCAGCTAATGAACAAGCTGCAGGGTTTGGAATTCCTGTAATCTCTCTTAACGAGAAAAATTGGTACAGACAAAGACAAAAAAAATTACTTAAGGACTCCCTAATACTCGTTGAAAATCCCTACGACTTTATTTCTAAAACTTTAGAATTAGCAAATAATCCAGAGTATTATGGTGTTCTGAGCAATGCCGGTAAGATTGAAATGGGACCTCCTGGCGGTGCTTCGCTAATATCAAGTTTCATAATCCAATTCTGTAAAAATTCTGAAAAAATCGCTTTTTCAAGCAAAGGAAACAATGATAAGATTGTATAAATAAAAAGTAAGAGGAAAAATTAAACAAAAAGTAAGGATAAAATAGGTTATGATAGAGATCAAGTTCTTTGGTAGGGGAGGACAAGGAGCGGTTACAGCAGCCAACCTCATCGTTCAAGCTTGCTTTAAAGAGGGCAAATTCGGACTCGCTTTCCCCTCTTTCGGCGCAGAAAGAAGAGGTGCTATCCTTAACGCTTACGCAAGAATAGACAATAACCCGATAAATGTTCATCAACAAATATACGAACCAGATATCGTGGTAGTTCTGGATAAAAAAATACTACATATGGCAAATGTAGTGGAAGGTCTGAAACCAGGTGGTTATTTAATAATTAACACTAATACAATTCCAGAAGAACTAAATATTGACGGAAGACTCTTTATCGTTGATGCAACCAGAATATGTCTTGACCTAAACCTAGTTATATCAGGATGGCCTGTAGTAAATACTGCTATTCTAGGTGCTCTATCTAAAGCTACCAATATCATTAAAATAGACACATTGATTCAGATAATTGAAGAGAATTGGAAAGGAGAAGTAGGAAGGAAAAATTCCGAAGCATGCAAAAAAGCTTTTCAAGAAACATACGAAGTTGTGTTAAAAAGCTTTACTAGGAGGTAAACATGAAAGTTTTAATACCTAAATCTAAACCTTCAAAGGGAGCTGTCGGAAAAACGGGACTCTGGAGAACTTCCAAACCAGTGGTACATCATGATAAATGTATAAAATGCGTTATTTGTTGGGCTTTCTGTCCCGAAACAACTATCATCAGATTTTCAGATAACTCCGTAGATATTGATTATGAATACTGTAAAGGCTGTGGAGTTTGTGCTAATGAATGCCCAGTTAAAGCAATAGAAATGGTAGATGATTAAGGAAGGTGATATGGTGAGTATCATAGAGAAAAAAGAAGGGATTTCTAACGTTAAGGTTGTAACTGCTAACGAAGCTGTTGCTTTGGCTGTTAAATGCTCTAGAGTCGATGTAGTCGGTGCCTATCCAATAACTCCTCAAACAAGTATCATGGAATATTTGGCAAAGTATGTTGAAACCGAAAACTTACCGATAGAAATAGTAAGGGTTGAATCTGAACACAGTGCTATGGCTGTTGCTATGGGTGCTGCTGCTGTCGGTGCAAGAGCTTTCACAGCTACCTCCTCCCAAGGACTACTCTATATGGCTGAAATGGTATATTGGGTAGGAGGAAGTAGACTTCCTGTGGTTTTGGCAATAGCAAGCAGAGCCATGGGAGCACCCTGGATAATAGGTAATGAACATACTGATGTATTACTTCCCCGAGAATGGGGATGGATGGTCCTCTTTCCTGAAGACAATCAGGAGGTTTTTGATACCATAATTCAAGCATATAAACTTGCTGATAGTACTCTTATTCCTGTCGTTGTTGGTTTAGATGGATTCCTACTCAGTCATACCACTATGCCTATATCTATTCCAGAACAATCTTTAATAGATTCCTTTATTCCTAAAAATACTCCTAAACCCTATGCTTTGGATACAGCTAATCCATTTACTCATGGTAATGCTGTTCATTCCAATGTTTACCTAGAATTCAGGTACGATATCTTCAGAACCATCCAAGAAGCAGAAGATTTAGTTGATGAAATTGATAGAGAATGGGAAAAAATTACGGGTAGAAGCTATGGAGGAGTTATTCAGGAATACCTCTTGGATGATGCAGATGTAGCTATTATAGTTATGGGAGCTTCCTCGGGAGATGCTAAGCAGGCAGCAAAAAATGTCAGAGAAAAATATGGAATAAGAGCAGGAGTAATAAGATTGAGAAGCATAAGACCCTTCCCGTTTAAAAGATTAACTAAGCTTGCAAATAATCTAAAAGCAATTGGTGTTGTAGACAGGAATATTTCTCCAGGTGTAGCCGGAATGATCGCTACAGAAGTGAAATTTGCTCTGTATGATCTGGAAAAACGTCCGATAGTGCAATCATACATAGGTGGCCTGGGAGGGAAAGATATAAAAGTAAGCGATTTTGAAAATATCTTTGTAGAGTTGTCTCAAATGGTTGAAGGTAAGGTTACTCCTGAAAGGGCCAAATGGATCGGATTAGATCTTTCTTTGGTAGAACAATATTTTGAGGAGGTGTAAAATATGACTTCAATAAAGCAGTTGCCGTACGAAGAGTACTTTTTGGCAGGTAATGGAAGTTGTCCCGGTTGCGGATTGACAATCGGTTTGAGAAACGTTCTGAAAGCTCTGGGAAAAGAGGTCTACATGGTTGTTCCTGCTTCCTGTAGTAGTGTTGTTCAATCCCCTTTCCCTAACTCATCAGCTATGGTTCCTCTGTTGAATACTCCTTTTGCTGCTGCGGCAGCTGCTGCTTCAGGAATGGTAAGAGCTCTGAGACTAAAAGGAAAAGATTCTGTAGTAATGGTTTGGGCAGGCGATGGAGGAACATTCGATATAGGTTTCGCTACCCTCAGTGGTGCAGCTGAAAGAAACGAGGATATACTATATATCTGTTACGATAATGAAGCATACATGAATACTGGAGGACATAGATCAGGAGCTACACCCTTTGGAACATATACAGGAACAACTCCCACAGGTAAAAAGGAAAATAAGAAAAATGTTCCTTTTATTATGGCAGCTCATGGAATACAGTACGTAGCAACAGCTAGTATAGCTTTCATTACTGATCTATATGATAAAATACTTAAAGCTAAAGACATGAAAGGATTTAGATATATTCAGATTTTTTCTCCATGCACTCCAGGCTGGCTTTTACCAACTGAAAAAAGTGTTGAATCAGCCAAGCTCGCTGTTCAAACAGGAATCTATCCCCTTTTTGAAATAGAAAACGGAGTATTTAAAATAAGTCCTCCAAGTAAACCCTATCTCAAGAAAGAAAAAAGAAAATCTCTTACCGACTACTTCAAAATTCAGGGTAGATTTAAAAATCTAAAGGAGGAAGATATAAGACTAATAGAAAAATGGGTTGATGAAATCTCTGAAGAGTATTCCTCTATGGATGGTAAGAAAGTTATATGAAAGGATAGATATATTTGATGAACTTTGAAAAAGAGTTTGAGAGCATAGAAAGTGACTTGGTGTGTCCAAGATGTGGGGGACTGGTAGTCGAAACCAGTGATCTTGAAATGATTTTTTTTTATGAACATATTAGAGAATACTCTTGTGTAATATGTGGCCATAGATTTTGGATAGATCTCGAGGAAATTATGACCACTATATCCATGATTAAAAATAAAGAAAACTGACTACATTTTTATTTAAAGATTCTCTTTTCTCAATTAATATCAAATATTCTAAATTGGTATTGATAAAGTATTTAAGAAAGATATTTTCGAATATTGTTCGAAAGATTATGAAGGAATTTCAGACTGTGCATGAATTGTATTTTTCATAAAAAATTCTGTTATAATTATTCCACGTATAGAAGCGATCTATGCTGAGAGAAATTCCCAGACTCATAATATTGAGTAATTGGCATATATTACAGGTTTCATTGTATACTCAAAATATTCAAAAGAGATGATGAGTAGTAGGTATGATCAGTCTTGATGGTGTAATATTATAATTGGGAAAGGAAGAGATAGGTATGGCTAACATAATAATAGTTGGTGGTGGACTTGCAGGCTTAATGGCTACTATGAGACTTGGGGAAAGGGGACATAAGATAAAACTATTTTCAATAGTGCCCGTGAAACGTTCCCATAGCGTTTGTGCACAAGGAGGAATAAATGCAGCTATAAATGCTAAAGGAGAAGGAGATAGTCCATTCCTACACTTTTACGAAACTATATATGGGGGAGATTTCCTTGCAAATCAACCACCTGTACTAGGAATGGCAGAGTTAGCCCCTAAGATCGTTTACCTATTCGATAGAATGGGAGTACCATTCAATAGAACCCCTGAAGGAAATATAGATTTCCGCAGGTTCGGTGGAACGCTTTTCCATAGGACTGCTTTCGCTGGTGCTACTACAGGTCAACAACTATTATACGCCCTAGACGAGCAAGTAAGAAAGCTAGAAAAAGATGGAATAGTACAAAAATTTGAACCGTTTCAGTTGCTAAGAATCATAATCGATAACGATGGTATATGTAAAGGTATAGTAGCAATGGATCTATATACTGGACAAATATCTGCACATACTGCCGATGCCGTTATCTTAGCAACAGGTGGATTAGGATATATTTTCAAGCATAACACAAACAGCATAATTAACACTGGTTCTGCTGGAAGTATTGCTTATCAGCAAGGTGCATACTGGGCTAATCCTGAATTCATACAAGTTCATCCAACAGCTATGAAAGGTAAAGATAAAAATAGGCTCATATCTGAAAGTGTAAGAGGAGAGGGTGGAAGAGTTTGGGCTTATGATGCAGAAGGTAAAAAGAGATACTTCTTAGAAGAATGGTATCCAGGATATGGAAATCTAGTTCCTCGCGACATAGCTAGTAGAGCAATATACAAAGCAGTCTACGAATTAGGCTACCATACAGCTGAAGGAGAACCAATGGTATACCTCGATATAACGGATTTGGTCAAACAAAAAGGAAAAGAATATGTCAAAGCTAAGCTTGGAGGAGTATTGGAAATATACGAAAAATTTTCCGGAGTGGATCCATATACTAACCCAATGAAAATTTTTCCAGCAGTTCATTATTCTATGGGTGGACTTTGGGTAGATTACAACCAAATGACAAATATTCCTGGATTATTCGCTATTGGTGAGCAAGATTACGAATATCACGGTGCAAATAGATTAGGTGCAAATTCTCTCCTCTCCTGCCTTTACGCAGGATACATAATGCCTCCTATAATAGAAAACTATGTCAAAAATACTATTCCCATAGTTTCTGAAAGTTGTATAAAAGAACATCTTTCTATTGTAAATGAAGAGATAAATAGAATAAAGAACATGAAGGGGGATATAAATCCGTATTTACTTGCAGAAGAGTTTAGGAATGTTATGTCAGAAAAAGTAACTGTTATTAGAAACGAAGAAGGCTTAAGATATGCCTATAATTTCGTGAAAGAATGTATAGAAAAATACAACTATATTAATGCATATGTTTTTGACAATGATTACCCCGTAGTTAGTATTTCTTTTATTAAGCAGCTAAAAGACATGCTTATACTTTCCCTTGCAATAATAAAGGGAGCTATGGAAAGAAAGGAAAGCAGGGGAGCCCATTATAGAACAGATTTTCCCCATAGAGATGATGAAAATTTCCTGAAAACCACTAAAGCAAAGTTTAACCCTAAAACCCTTGATCCCGAAATATCTTACGATCCAGTAGATACCTGTATCATTCAACCCCAAGAAAGAGAATATAAAAGCTCTCATAAAGAAAAAGTAAACAAAGCCCTGGATTTATACGAAAAAAATAAATCCAAGATAGAACAACTTAAGAAAGAAGTTATAAGAGTATAAACTTCACGCAGGGTTTTTACATATATTTAATAATTTATCCATAGCATAAATATCTTGCAAGTCCATTATTATTACTGATATCACTATTTGGGAGGTGAAAATAGATGATACATGGTATTGATACAAAAAGTAGTAAACCAAGTTATAAGGTATGTTACCAGGAAAATGGTAAAGAGTTATGTCTGGATACATCAAAGATTCTTCAGGATGAATTTGTAAAGAACTTATCAGAAGAAGATAGAGCTTTTATAGAGAAATTTTTTTCCTACTTCCTAAAGGCTGACAAAAATAACGATAAAATCATAGAAAAAAAAGAGTTTATGGATGTAATTCATATGTACGTAAAATCTTTCTATCCTTCAGAGAATATAATCTATAATGGTCCCTTTTCAGAGGAAAAATCGATAAAGACATATTTTCATTACCTTCTCGAGATCTTCAAAAAGTATGGTGTTAGGAATTTTGTTGTTTGATTTAGAACGTGGTATGCGATATTATTATACCTGCTATAACTGCTGAGGAGAAGTTGGCTAGGTTACCAATTATGAGAGCCTTTAATCCAAGTTGCGCTATTGTTGGTCTTATTTTGGGTTCTAAGGCTCCTATTCCTCCTATTTGTATACCTATTGAGCTAAAATTTGCAAAGCCTGCCAGAGCATAACTCAAAATTATTTTTGTCTGCATCGACATTGCTTCAGGGTTTTCAGATATCGCTTTGGCAAAATTACTGTAAGCAACAAACTCATTTATTACTATCTTTTGGCTTATAAAGCTTGCTGCTAGAAAAGCCTCTTGTTTGGGAATTCCTAAGAGGTAAGCTATAGGATAAGCTATCAACGATAGAACGTCCTGAAAAGTGAATGGCTTAAAACTTGAAAGAAACCCTATATTACTGAATAACCACTTTGTTAAGTTGAATACCAGATCATTCAATAGGGTTATTAGACTTATAAATGCCAGTAGCATTGCTCCTACGTTGAATGCAAGAAACATACCGTCTCTGGCTCCCAAAGTTATAGCTTCAAAAATATTTGTACCCTGTTTTTCTAGCTTTATTTTTATATCACCTCTTGTTACGGGTTCACCGGTTTCTGGAATCAAGGTTTTGGACATATATACAGAAGCCGTTACTGATAGAATAATTGCCGTAAGCAAGTGCCCTGCTATCGTTGGTATGTAGGGGCTGATCATTGCAACATAAGCAGCCATTACCCCTCCAGCCATAGTAGCCATTCCTGCTGACATGACCGTAAAGATTTCTGATCTGGTAAGTAGAGCTAAGAAAGGCTTTATTATCAACGGAGCTTCTGTTTGACCTACGAACAGTTTTGCAGATGCTACTACAGACTCAGCACCGGATGTCCCTAGAACTCTCATCATCACCCAAGCATATGCTCTAATTACTAGTTCCATTATTCCTATGTAGTATAGCAAATAAATCAGAGCACCAAAGAAAACTATTGTTGGTAATATTATGAATGTAAAGTTTACAAGGGAAGGTTCTAATTTACTAGTTACAAAACTTGCAAATAAAAACTCTATACCCTTTTTAGCGTAGTCCATAAGGGCTAAGAATACATCGTTTGCTGCTTTGAATATACCCACTATATCTTGAGTCAAAAGTAAAAGTACTGCCAAAACTAATTGAAATAGGAAACCAACTACTAGCGTTTTGTAGTTTATCGCTCTGATATTTTCACTTAAGAAAAAGAGAGTAATGAATATAAACATCAATCCTATTATTCCACGGATAAACTTATTTGAATCAAACAAATTCGCTAGAAAAAATAAAAGACCTACACATGAAAGATATAGCACTAATCTTATAACGTTATTTATTATCGGATTACTTATGTTTTTGGGGTTTTCCCCTTGGTTTTTGCCATGAATTGTTTGATTTTCTTGTTCCTGGATATTGTTATTATCTGTTTTTTGATCATCCATAGGAAGTTACTCCTTAAAGAAATACATCACAAAAATAAAAATTCTTTTCTTAATTATCTTACCCTTCATAAATCACGTAGGAAAATTTAGTGATTTTGAAGAAATAAAATGAAAAAAATATTAACTAGTTGGGTGAAAATGAATGAGCGAAAACAACTTATCAATAATACACAGCAAAATAGCTCTAATCGAAAGTAAAAGAAAAGAACTAAAAAAGAAGAAAGAAAGAATAACTAAATGGTATTGGTACACTTTTTTCGTATTACTTTTTTCTACAATACTTGCAGCTGTAATTTATTTTTTGCAATCTAAAGAATATTCCAATCCTGTCTATATAGCTTTTTGTATGTGTTTTCTTATACCGACTGTAAGTTTTACCTTATCGACTTTTTTATCATTCTTTTTTAAAGACAAAACAGAAGAAGAATATAAATCTTTTATAAAAAGTATAATATCGCCTAGTGATCTACAGCTTTTTGATTTACAAGTTAAAGATATAGGAAAACTAAAGATATCTTCTGTAGAATATATACCTCAAGACATACGGTATGTAGTGAAGGATTTTTCAAGAAAACCACCAGATAAAAAAAATCAGAATAAAAATATCCATATAAAATATAACAGTTATTCTACAATTGAAAATGAAGACAAAAAGATGCATATAGTATCTTTTTCAGTCTATATTCCAAAGGGAAATTCATACAAGAAAGAATTTTCTTGTATAGCAGCTATCTCGAAAAGTGATAAATCAAAAGCTCATCAGGAAGATGAAAAAATTAAACTAGATAATTCACAACTAAAATATGTAGATGTACACAGGGAAAATCATACCTATAGAATATACTACCATTACATAAATAGAGATGTTTCCGAATTCTCGTTTAGTGTAAACGAGGAATTCACCATGCAAAGATTGGAAAACGAATTGAAGAGGATAGAGAATTATTTTATCTGCTTTTTCTATTCTCCTGACGTATTAGATACTTTTGACTCTGGCGGTTCAGAAGGATCGGATAATTACAATGGATCGGACGCAGGTGTAGGATATTATTAATTCGGTCTCAATTCATTCAAAGCAAAATTTCGTATCTAACTGAGTGGATTAGATGTAAAACATTCATAATTTTGATAAAGTTACTCCTGACATAAGATCTCAAACTATTCTATATATTGTTTTACTTGGTCTGAATGCTAATTATCCGTTGACTGGGATGGTAGTTAATAGATATATTTTGAAGGTTAGTTATGAAGAGAATAGAATAATATTTTTAGTGGGCGGGTAGCTCAGGTGGTTAGAGCGCTTGCGTGACATGCAAGAGGTCACAGGTTCAACTCCTGTCTCGCCCACTCATCACCAATGGAAGACATCCTTAACATATTCGAAATAGAAAAACTACTCGATATACTCGAACAAAGAATCAACCTTTTAAGAGATCTTAAAAAAAATGGCAAACTTTCAAATCCCCAAGAATTAGAACTACTCGAAATAAAAACACAGAAAATAATAGAAGAATTAAAACAAAAAATACATCCCTTTAATAGAGTTCAAATAGCAAGACATCCTAAAAGACCTGTTCTACAGGACATCCTCGAAAATGTATTTTCTGAATTTATTGAGCTAAAGGGGGATAGATATGTAGGCGATGATTCTTCTATTACCGCTGGACTAGCGAAGCTAGAAGACTATCCAGTATTTGTAATTGGACATAATAAAGGAAGAAGTACTAATGAAAAAATAAAAAGAAATTATGGAATGCCTAACCCGGAAGGGTTTTATAAAGCCATAAGGATAATGGAAGTAGCGAATAATTTTAGAACTCCATTAATAACCATAGTTGATACCCCAGGTGCATACCCTGGTGATAAAGCTGAACAAAACGGACAATATATTGCTATATCAAGATCGATTTCAAAAATGTTTGATCTGGATATACCTGTAATTTGTTTGGTTCTTTCAGAGGGAGGTTCTGGTGGAGCTCTTGCTATAGCTGTAGCTAACTATGTTATCATGATGGAAAATGCTTACTATTCTGTTATATCCCCTGAAGGTGCAGCTTCTATTCTATACAGGGATTCTTCAAAGGCACCTCTCGCAGCTAAAAACCTTAAACTAACTTCTTATGACTTATTAGAACTTGGAATAATCGATGATATAATCTACGAACCATTATTGGGTATGCACAGAAATTTAACCAAGGCATACAAAGATATCAGAACTAAACTCATTGAATATCTTGAAAAGGCAATTCAGATAAATGATCTAAAACAACACAGATTCAATAGATTCAAAAAAATTGGAATTTTTGAGCATATAGTGAATGAACATAGCTATCTTAACTAACGTTTTTTTTCCTGTTACAAACGGAGTTGTTCACAGTATACATCTGCTATCTCGAGGATTGAAAGAACTTGAAAAAAACGTAAGTGTTATTTCTTCTGAACACCCTAAATTCAACCAACAAATTATAAGTCAATATAACATAAACTACAACGTAGTCAAATTAAAGTCAATCTATTTCCCTGGGATAGACTATTGTATACCTAATCCATTTATATCAGAACATGAAGAAAAGCTAAAGGACATAAAAGCTGATATAATCCAGATAAATCATCCATTCATGATCTACAGACTATCGAAAATATTAAAAAAATATAATCCCAAATCAAAAGTCTTATTTGTATATCATACTCAATATCATATGTATCATCACTACTTCAGGGTAATCCCTAAGTTTATTTATAACAAATTTTTAGATTTTCATTTAAAAGAAATATTTGAATTTGTAGATGCTGTCGTATTCCCTTCATTAAGTATAAAAAAAGCTGTTGAGAATAAATTTGAAAAATACAAGGACAAGTTTATCTATATATCCAACCCCGTAGATTTAGATCATATTAAACACTATAATGAAGATAAGGTTAATCATCTGAAAATGAGAAATAATCTTGAAGGTAAATTTATAATAGGATTTGTCGGAAGGTTGGAAAAAGAAAAAAATATAGATAAACTTCTTGAACTTTTTAAACATATTCTAGACTTCTTTAGAGAGAAGTCTATTGAAAATATAAGGTTGGTTATTGTCGGAGGAGGAACAGAATATAACAATCTAGTTAAATACGCTAATTCATTAAGATTGAATGATTATGTAATCTTTTTAGGAAAAGTTGATTACAAAGAAATACCAAATTACTATAGGATTATGGATGTTTTTGTTACTCTTTCTTTAACAGAGGTGAAACCTTTGGCTTATCTGGAAAGTTTAGCTTCCGGTGTTCCTATAGTATCTTTCAGAGCTGCTGGAACCGACGATTTGATTATTGATAAATATAATGGCTTTCTTATTGATTACAATCCAGGATACACTGACAAATTTGTTGAAGTAATCTATAATTTGTACTCTAACAGAGAATTACTCAAACAAATTAAGTACAATTCTTATTTATCTTCACAAAATTATTGTTATTTGAAAATAGCTGGTAAATACTTAGAAACTTATCAAGACCTATGTAAGCGAAATTAATATTTAACATTAAGAACACATATCTTTTGCTACGACTTTTAGTCCGATAGAAACTAAAAAAGCATAAAATATCGTTCAGTAAAAAGCTTCATATATAGGATTAGCAAGAAGGATATTTTGCTTTATTCCCAATACTTTGGTACGCAGAACTCTCCTTGTTACAGGATTTTTATCAAAAAGGATTATGCGTTGATAGAAGTTCCTCTTGGGTATAAACCACATTTTCAATATTGTCAAATATAGTAATCATTAAAATGTTTTGTGAATTAGTATACTAGTACCAACCTTCAAACGCATATGTTATAGTGTCTAGAAAGATTTTTCAAATTTCCCAAGATGAGACAGAAAGTAGTATTTGCTTTGATTGAAAAGATTATAAATGAAGTATGTATTGATAATCTTATTTGTTCGGACAAGTTTACTCCGATTGGAAGCCTCTTGATCCCAACCATTAACAAGATATCTGAAGAAAATGAGTTTGAACTTATTGTTTGTTAAATTTTTCTTAAAATTCATGTTTACTGACTTTTATCAATATTTTTCTCGCATAAAATTATTGAATTTTGTCAGAATTTTTGAACTTTCAGACTAATAAACAAGAGAGTAAGAAAAAACTTCCTCGTATTTTTGGATTTTTGGTGGTATTTTTTACCCTACTTGAGAAAATCACACCCTTCCCCCTTTTCTATTCAACAAGAATGGAAATAAATACCTAGTAAACAAAGATTTACAATAGGTGTATATCTCAAGGAGAAAGTGCAAAAAATGGAAAAATAGATATTAATCAATTTGGACGCTCTTCGATCAGTGGAAACCAAAAGCATTTTTACTCGATCCAAAAAGGATAATATCGAATGTCTAATGAATTTTATAGATGAGCATTAAATAGGGAGGGTTAAAAGATGAAAACTGTAATGAAAAAGGAGAAATTGCATTATACCAAAAATGATTATCAAACGGAGCCTTTTCTAGATTTTTCAAATCCTGAAAATGTTCAAAAAGTAAGGGATGCTATCAGTTATGTAGAATCTAATCTTTCCAAGGAATATCCTCTATTTATAGGTGGAAAGGAATTTTATTCTGACAAGAAGATAAAGTCCATAAATCCAGCTGAGTATTCTCAAGTCGTTGGGATTTTTCAAGATGCAACGATTGAACAAGCAGAAATGGCAGTTGAGGCTGCTGAAAAAGCCTTCAAAACATGGTCTAAACTAGATGTCTATCAAAGAGCTCACATATTCTTCAGAGCTGCTAATATCCTTAGACAAAGGAAATATGAAGCAATAGCTTGGATGATACTGGAAGTTGGAAAGAATTACGCAGAAGCCGATGCAGATGTAGCTGAAACTATCGATTATCTAGAATACTACGCACAACAAATGATAAATATTCACGAAAATCCCCAAAGACTATTGAGATTTCCAGGAGAGAGAAATTATTATCATTATTTGCCTCTAGGTGTTGTAGTAGTCATCCCTCCATGGAATTTCCCTCTAGCTATTGCCGCCGGTATGTCGATCGCTGCTATGATCGCTGGAAATACAGTTATACTCAAACCTTCTTACGATGCCTGTTTTATGTCATACTTCTTCTATTCTATCATGAAAGAAGCTGGACTACCAGATGGAGTTTTAAACTTCCTATCCGGTAGAGGTAGTGTAGTGGGAGACTTTCTGGTTAAACATCCTAAAGTAAGAATGATAGCATTTACCGGCTCAAAAGATGTAGGAATAAATATATACAAAGAGGCTGCTAATGTTTCCCCTGGACAAAAACATCTCAAAAGAGTTATTGCAGAAATGGGAGGAAAAAATGCCATAATTGTAGATAACATCAAAAACGAGGAATTCTTAGAATACGCAGCAGAAAGTGTTTTAATATCTGCTTTTGGATACCAAGGGCAAAAGTGTTCGGCTTGCTCAAGATTATTACTACATAAAAATATTTACGATAAGTTTATGTCTATTTTCCTAGAAAAAGTAAAAAGGATAGAAATCGGTTTACCGAAAGAAAACAAATTCATGGGGCCTGTAATAAATAAATCAGCACAAGAAAAAATAATGGAATACATAGAAATAGGTAAGAAACAGAATAAACTGGTTTATGGTGGTAATAAACTTTTCGAAGATAAAGGATATTACATTGAGCCCACTATTTTCGAAAACGTCAAACCAGAAGATACTATAGCCCAAGAAGAAATATTCGGTCCCGTACTTGCTGTTATGGAGTTCGAAGATTTCGATTACGCAATAGAAATCGCTAATTCTACACAATACGGACTTACAGGAGCAGTTTTTAGTGAAGATAGGTATAATATTCAAAAAGCTGTAAATGAATTCCACTGTGGAAACCTATATATAAATCGCAAATGTACAGGTGCAATTGTTGGAGTGCATCCTTTTGGTGGATTTAATATGTCTGGAACTGATGCTAAAGCTGGCGGTCCTGACTATTTACTTTACTTCTTGCAAGGCAGATCGGTATCTGAGAAATTAGACTTCTAGGAGGGGATTACAGTGATTACCCTAGAAGACGAAGACAAATCCCAAAACTCAAAGTTATTTAGCAGGTTAGTTCTTATTGGAGGAAATTCAAACCTAGAATTATCAAAGAAAATATCAAACGAACTTGACATACCTCTCGCTGATAGCATAATATCGAAATTTTCAGATGGGGAAATTCGAGTAAAGATCCTCGAAAATGTCAGAGGAAAAGAAGTATTCATAATCCAGTCTACTTGCCCTCCTGTAAACGATAATCTCATGGAGTTACTTATATTAATAGATGCCGTAAGAAGAGCTTCTGCAAGTAGTATAACAGCTGTGATACCATATTTTGGTTATGCAAAACAAGAAAAGAAGGTATCAGGAAGAGAACCTATAACCGCTAAACTTATTGCAAATCTACTTACTGTAGCTGGTGCAAGTAGAGTAGTTACTGTAGATTTACACGCTCCAGCAATACAAGGATTTTTTGATATACCCGTTGATAATCTATATGCCTACAATTTTCTTGTAAATGCATTCAAAGATTACATAGGTAGAGTTGATAAGAATAATTTTGTTATACTTGCTCCTGATGCTGGCAGTGTTATAAGAGCGAGGATGTACTCTGAGAAAATGGAATTGCCGATAGCTGTTATGTTTAAGAGAAGACCAGACATAGAGGAAGTTGAATCGATGGAAGTTGTCGGTGAGATTGAAAATAAAAATATCGTCATTGTCGACGACATGGTATCTACTGCAAAAACGTTAGTAAGTGCAGCAAATAAGCTCAAGAGTATGGGAGCTAATAAGATATATGCCTTGGCTGTACATCCCGTATTCTCTTCTAACGCTATACAACTAATTGATGATTCACCAATAGAAAAAGTATTCGTAACTGACACAATACCTTTAAGAAACAAGAATGAAAAAATAGTTGTTGTCTCGATAGCTAGTCTTATTTCTGAGGTTATAAGGAGAATTTATCTAAGAAAATCTATAAGTGAGTTGTTTGACTGAAATTGAATACTATAAGTAAGTATATATTTTTTACTTTTTTATTATTATCTTTATTTGGAATTGCCATGGTATATTCAGCTTCTTTTGATATTACACTGGCCTTAAAACAATTCCTTGCCCTCTTGGTCGGTATATTTTTGTTTTTCATCGTTTACAAGATAGATATTGATAATATAAAGCGTTTTTTGATTCCAATTGTTCTAGTTAATATTTTGCTTTTGGTTTTAGTTTTGACGCCGTTGGGGATAGAGGTTAATGGTTCTAGAGCTTGGTTAGGAATAGGCCCTTTTAATATACAACCTTCTGAATTTGCAAAATTAACAATAATTCTTTATACTGCCTACTTTATTTCAAATAAAATCAATTTCGTTAATGATTTTAAATTAGGTTTTTTGCCTCCTTTACTATTAATGTTGGTTTTTGCAATTTTGATAAATTTGGAGCCAGACTTGGGAAATGCTACTATAGTAGCAATTCTTTTCCTAGTTTTAATGTTTGTTGGTGGTACTCCTATCTTACATTTTGTACCATTGGTTACCTTTTCCATAATTGGTTTCTTTATCCTATTATTTACAGAGTCTTACAGAGTAAAAAGAATATTAGCTTTTATTGATCCCTGGAAAGATCCCCTGGGATATGGCTACAATATAATTCAAAGTCTAATAGCTCATGGCAGAGGGCATATATGGGGAGTAGGGTTTGGTAATAGCGTACAAAAAAATTTCTATCTACCAGAAAAACATACAGACTTCATATATGCCATTATAGGAGAAGAATTAGGACTGATCGGAAATATTATTGTTCTTATAATTTTTATCCTTTTCTTTTCTCTAATTGTTTATAATAGCTATAAAGTTAATGATATTTTTTATAAGTTAGTTCTATTTGGTCTAGGTTTTATGATCTTTATAAATGCAATTATAAATATGTCTGTTACTTTGTCCTTATTACCTGCTACAGGTATAACTTTACCGTTTATAAGTTACGGAGGAACATCCTTAATCGTTAATTGGATAGCGTTAGCTATAATAGTAAATATACTTAATAAATCAAATACTAATAAAAAAATTGATGTTTATCAAAAGATAGTCTGTCAATGAGAAAATGTTTGAATTAGACGCAATAGATTCCTTTGAAAGTTATACTTATATAACTCAACTTTTTGAACAATCTAATCCTAATAAAGTAAAATATTACAAAAGAAGACTGTCTTTCATAAAAGACCTGATAATGGAAAGTTATCAAAATTCCCGTAACATATTCAATTCAAACTCAAAATTCCTCGATCAAAACATTATCTCCAAATTAAAAGAAATAAGGGATTTTGGTGGAATACTTAAATTTAAGCAAAAATTGATTCTTTTTCTCCTAAATAAGATTTTTAATTATCGTATCGATATAGATCAAGACAAAATAGATAATTTCCTAAATAGATATCGATTATTCTCCATAAAAGACTTATATTATCTGAAAGATAATGAAGATTTTTATCGAGATATTCATAAATTGCTACATAATGAAGGAATAGTTGTTAACTATTGGACTTTATATGAAAAAATGAGAATGGATATAGATTACTTAATAAATAACTATTTTACTTTTAGCTTTTTTTATGATGTTCACTCTACTTACAAACTAATTACCGAAAAGTGGTTAGATAAGGGTATAGAATTTTATGAAAGTGGTTCTTTAGCCAGGTTTGATAAAATAATCTCCGAACTCTGTTTTATTTTTCCGTTCAATATCAGTGATCCTCTTGTTTGGTTAAAAAAAAACTTTGACGATTTATATTCATACATATTAAAGTATCATACAAAAAAAATAAAAGATTACCATGTTTTGAAATTATGGATCTCCTTTTGTAAAACTCCAGTTATTCTTGTTTTTTCTAACAATCCTGCTATATTTCATATATACTTTTTGTTCTCAGAAAGATATATTAACATCAAAAAATGCGATTTTCAGCTGAAAAAATATCTGGAAACAGAAAATTTAGAAAAAATTGTTTCAGAATTTGATAACTACTTTTCAAATATTGACGATTTTTATTCTTACCTAGGTATCAATTTTGTTCCTTATGAATTAATTGATTATCCTGGGATTTTCGAAATAGCTAAAAATGAATCTTTTGATGATTTGGTAGATCTCTCTGACATAAAAGGGGATTTACACATACACACTGATTTCTCAGATGGAAGAAATTCCGTGAAAGAGATAATAGAATATGCTAAGAAAAAAGGTTATGAATATGTTGGTATATCTGATCATATTGATTACTTATTGGATAAGGTTGATAGGTATGCAATAGAAAATCCTTCTAATGGATTTCATGTTTTTTGGGGTGTTGAAGAGAATGTTGGGCCGAACGGCGAACTATTTTCTGAAACTGATCAAAAAGCTAGAATTTTACTAGATAAAATAGACTATATTAATCTCTCTATTCACTCTGATTTTAAACTTCCTAATCAATCGTTCAGAATATTAAATTGTTTACATAAGGGGTTAATACTTTGTCATCCCACAGCTAGAATTCTCGGAATAAGAGATCCTATATCCATCCCTCAAGAAGACATCTTCCAAATTTTTGACTATGCTAATACCAATCGGAAATATATTGAGATTAATTCACATCTTGATAGATTAGATATAGATTACAGCTATATAATAAACTACAGGATATTCAAGAATAAGGAATTAAACATAGTCATAAACACTGATGCTCATAGCTTAAACCAAATGGAATATATGAGATTTGGTGTCAAATGGGCAAGAAAAGCTTGGTGTAAAAAAAAGAACGTTTTGAATACCAAGAAACTCAGCGAAGTAAAAAAGATCATTTATGAAACAAATAGGAATAGTAAGGCTTGACAGAATAGGAGATACAATTCTGACTCTTCCAGCTATTAAACTCATAAAACAAAAATATCCTGACTGCAAAATTGTCGGATTCTTTAATCAGTACAACTCTCAATTATTTCTGTATAACTCCGAAATAATATATCCCTATCTCGATGTAATAGAAATTCTACAAATTAATCTGAACTATCAAGACATAGAGAAATTTTCTCCATTAAAAAATATTTTTGAATATCTGAAAATAATATTCTGGAAGAAAAGGAAAAGATACAGCTTTGAAAAAATTTTCGTCTTTAGTCCTACTACTTCCAGTTACTTATTAGGCTCATCTTTAAAGGCTCAAAAGAAGTATACATATTTTTACCAGAGCAGATTAAACAGGTTTATATTCTCTAATAAATATTCATACTATTTGGATGATATTGATAAATCAAGTATTAGTGACTATAAAAATGTTCGACACGAAATATTTCAAAACTTGGAAGTGTTAAGATTAGACTTTTACTTTGATTTTGAGGACTTATCTAACTATAGACCAGAAATTTTCCTACCGGATATACCTTTTGAAAAATACGACTTACTAGTTTTTGATAAAAAACTATGGTTTTATAATCCCCAGGGAATTAGGTGGCTCAAAATATTCATAAATACTATTTTTAACAAAGCAAAAAATTTTAACAAAAACATAAAGGTCGGTTTTATAAGTAACAGGAAAGAAATTACAGATATTGCTATTAACCCTAGTATTACAGAGTTGCTAGGATTAGTAAAAAACTGTAGATGTGTAGTATGTTTTGATAGTGGTATAGTACATATTGCTTCTGCTTTTAACACTAATATAGTGGCTATTTTTGCTAATAGATACTTTGAATTTGACACACGTAGATGGTCCCCATTATCAGATAATAAGAAAATAGTAAAGCTTGATATATTTGCCGATGATAATTTTGATAGCATAGACTTTGAAATAACTAATCCAGCAGAGTTCGCTGAATATGTCTTCTATCAAGCAACAGAATACCTACAAACATAGATTAGTAAATTCCACTATTTTTCTCTCTTTCATTTCTTTTATCAGTCTTTTTTATTTTTTTCATACTAAATCTCAAAATCAAGATGATCTGAAAGATCATACTAAATCCCAAGAGATATATATATTATACAATAGTCATGAATTGATCAATTTCTATCAGAAAATTGATTTTAATAATCATTTAGATAAATTTGTATTTTTATTTTTTATCATTTTGTTATTTTTTTTGGTAGTTTTATTTTCTTACCGTGTGAGGGAACTAAAGAGTCTTTCCTACCAATATGTTAATTTCTATTTCGTATTTTTTTTGTATTATTTTTTACATATATTTCTGCAAGGTATTGGTGTTTATTTTGTTTCTAAGTTATTAATGAGCTTATCTGATTTGTACTTAAGGGTAATTATAACTAAGATAGTTGTAATACTTTGTTCGGTTGTTTTACCTCCTACAATCTTTTTATTGTTTTTGCATAATACTGGTAAGATAAATTTATTCCTTTTTTTCAATAATTTAATGTATCATCAAAAATCTCTTGTTGATTTTATGAAATTATCTTTAGTTAGTATGTTGTTGTTTATCTTTTCTATTATTTACTTTTTTGTCGTTTTAGATTATGATTCTATAGGGATACTCGTAGTTTACGTGAAATACTCTTATTTCTGGGAAATGATTATGCTATTTGTAGGTTTAGTTATTCTTGTTCCTCTTGCTGAAGAGTTGATATTTAGAAAATATTTGATCGATAGTTTATTAAATATTTTTAAGCCATCTTCAGTAATATTTTTCTCTTCTCTGGTTTTTAGTTTAATTCATTTACAGGATATCCTAAGCACTGTCTTCATATTTACAATTGGGATTATCTTAGCCTACATATATTTAACAAGAAAAGATATTATTTATACCTATATTTTACATTCTTTTTACAACTTTCTGATAATGATTTATTGGATTTATTTGAGTTAAAAGAGGAGGATACATGTATGATGAAAGTTATAAGAACGCTGCATGCATGGTTAGGATTTATATTCTCTGTATTCTTTATTACCACTGCTATAAGTGGAATTGTTTTAGTTTTTAGGGAAGAAATTCCTAAAGATGTAAAAGATTTATTTTTTACTATCCATACTTATGAGTGGGGAGTATTGAAATATTGGGCAATTATCGTAGGAATTATTTTAATTGGGCTTTCTATAAGTGGAATTATTCTATTCATCGAACTCCAGTACAAAAAAGTGAATAAAAAAAGGAAATAGCATCTTTTTGAAGAAATTCTTTTCGAGGAAGCATACCAAAAGGAGGTAAAACTATGTATTCTGAATTGATGAACAAATTTCTAGAAAACTCAGATGATATAGTTGGAATAATCATAGCTGATAGAGAAAAAGAGATCCCGATTGAATATTCTCTCAAGAAAAATCTGGATATATCTGAAGTCAATGAGATTTCAAAAGCTATAGCTAAGTCTTTAAAAGCGTATGAAAGCACAAAATCCAAATCTGACCTGATAACCATGATCTTTAATACCAATGATTTTTCAATCGTAGTAGATGATTATCAAGATAACAACAGAATATTAATTATACTCTTTGAGGCTAACCGTTTAGCAGTTAAATATGCTGCTAGAAATGCAAAATACCTGGCACAAATAATAGAAAAAATAAAAACAGAAAAATGAAGAATGAATCCTCAGAGGATTGAAAAGATAAGAAAGCTTTTACATCGAGAAGTAAGCATGTACATTCAAAATGAAATGGGCTTAAGGGATCTACAAATAAATAGGGTTCTGTTTAGCCCAGACTTGAAAAAAGCAAAATTCATATTTGTCTACATCAGTAATAACTCTTCCGATAATAAACATATAGAAGATTTTTTAAACAAGAATTCATCTAGAATAAGATCAAGTATGTTTAAATTACTTAGATTAAGATTTGTTCCTGAATTTATTTTTGAGTATGAGGTGGTAAAGAGATGAATTTATTTAGAACCAAGAAGGTAGAAGAGTTTTTGCAAGATTTGGAACATGGTCCTCAATTGAAAAGAGTTTTGGGACCAATGGCCCTGATTTCCCTAGGTCTGGGAGCCATAATAGGTGCCGGAATATTCGTCATAACCGGACATGCTGCAGCTTCTTACGCTGGTCCTGCAGTAGCTATATCTTTTATAATCTCTGGTATTGCTTGTGCCTTGGCTGGGTTAGCTTATGCTGAATTTGCTGCTATGGTTCCTGTTGCAGGTAGTGCTTATACATACTCTTATGCCACTCTGGGTGAATTCTGGGCATGGTTTATAGCTTGGAATCTAGTACTGGAATACCTAATGGCCGGTGCTACTGTAGCCGTTGGATGGTCAGGATATGTAGTGGATTTACTTAAACAATTCAATATCCATATTCCTCCTATTTTTTCAAGTGCCCCTCTGGATGTATTGACCTCTGAAGAGAAAAAGAAATTAGTGGAATCAGGAAAGGAGTTATCTTTTATCGAAAAATACTTAGGATTACATTTTACCGGTAGCTATGTAAATTTACCAGCAGTGATAATAATTCTTATCGTCGGTATAATTCTATTTTTAGGAATAAGCGAATCTGCTCTAGTAAATAACGTTATAGTAATACTCAAAACATCAGTTTTGCTACTTTTTGTTATTATTGGTTTTGGAAAGATTGATTTAGCAAATTGGAATCCTTTTATACCCCCACCGGGCGATGAATTTGGTGAGTATGGATGGACAGGAATACTAAGAGCTGCTGGGGTAGTATTTTTTGCTTACATAGGTTTTGATGCAGTTTCAACGGCTGCACAGGAAGCAAAAAACCCCCAAAGGGATATACCCATAGGTATTCTTGGATCTTTATTTATTTCAACTCTTTTATATATATCTGTAGCTTTGGTATTAACTGGAGTGGTTCATTACAGTCAACTGCATGTTCCTGCTCCTATAGCTGTTGCCGTTAATGCTATGGGACCCAATTTTGCCTGGTTGATGTTAGTTGTAAAAATTGGAGCCATTGCCGGTCTAACTTCTGTTATTCTCATGACACTATTAGCACAAACAAGAATCTTTTTTGCAATGTCAAGGGATGGTTTATTACCAGAGCTATTCTCTAGGGTTCATACCAAATTTAAAACACCCTATATTTCTACTATAGTTGTCGTAAGTATAGCAGCATTTATAGCTGCTATTTTCCCAATAGGTGTACTAGGGGAATTGGTTTCCATAGGAACACTCTTGGCCTTTAGTATAGTGTGTATTGCCGTAGTTGTACTCAGAATAAAAAGACCCGATCTAAATAGACCATTCAAAATGCCTTTAGTTTACATTTTAGCTCCATTAGGTGCAATCGCATGTATATTACAAATGGTATTCCTGCCCTTGGATACTTGGTATAGACTGGGTATATGGACAGGAATTGGACTACTAGTTTACTTCCTGTATGGATACCATAATAGTAAACTTTCAAGGAGTGAATAGTGACCTATATTTTTGAAGATCATACTGCAGATATAATGATCGTCATAAAAAGTGAAAGTTTACTGGATTTCTTTAACGACATTCTCGCTGCACTGTGGGAAATTTTCCTGATGAAAAATGAAGACTTCAAATTAGAAGAACAAAGCAATGAAAAAGAAACCTTGGAATTCGAGATAAATTTCGAAAAACCAGAAGAATTAGTTTTTAATTTCATAAATAGATACATATACTTTGGTGAAGTCAATAAAAAAATTATTAGACTTGTGAAAGAAATAAAAAAGTTTGAAAATCGTATCGTTTTTTATTCAGAAGTTGTAAAGGTAGGGAAAATAGTATCGTATATAAAATCGCCTACCTATCATAATTTTGAAGTTGATCTCGATAAGTGTTACTGCAGAGTAGTTATAGATGTATAACATTGCTGTTATTTTAGCTGGTGGTTTGGGAACAAGATTGTTCCCACTTTCACGAACTAATTATCCTAAACAATTCTTGAGAATATTCAATGGGAAAAGTTTATTACAGCTTACCTATGAACGTATTTCAGGTTTAAATTTGTTTAATCAAATCTGGATATGTACTAATAGAAGATATACCTACTTAGTTAAAAGGGATATTGAATCGATCAATGACAGATTAATACTTGAGGAAAAATCGAAAAATACTGCTTATGCCATTCTATATTCTTGTTTTAAAGTTCTAAGTCAACTTAAGGCAGAGAATTGCAATTTTATCTTTTTCCCTTCAGATCATTTCGTTTTCAATCAAGAAGAGTTCGATAATTCTGTTAGAAAACTGTTATTCTTTTTGAACAAATATGATAAGACATTTATTGTCGGTATCAAACCAACTTTTCCTTCTACAGAATATGGATATGTAAGGAAGAACCAAATTATAGAGGATAATCTATTCACCGTTGCTAGGTTTGTAGAAAAACCAAGTAGAAATAGAGCTAAATACTACCTAAGAAAAGGTAATTATCTATGGAACTCAGGGATCTATGCCTTTAAATTCAGATCTTTTATTAATGATTTTTATCAACATAACAAAGATTTGATCGTTTTTGACAGCCTCGATTCTCTTATAAAAAACATCGATCTTTTCCCCAATATTTCGATTGATTACTTGTATAGTCAGAAAACTAAAAATTTGGCTATTTTGGAGAGTTACTTTGAATGGTCGGATCTAGGTAGCTTCGAAGAAATAGTTAAAATATCTAACTATTTCTCCGATAGGATTATGCAGATAGATTCAAATGTTAATATAATATTTGACGAATCTGAGGGCTTGTCAAACAAAAGATACTGTTTCATAGATGTAAAGGACTTGATTGTAGTTGATACCGCAGATTTTCAACTTATATCTAAAAAAGGCAAAACAAAGAAAATATCTAAAGTTTTGACAGATATTCCTCAGGAACAGAAGGATTATTGCTCCTTCGATTTTCGCCCGTGGGGATATTATAGAGAAATAGAGAAAACAGAAGGTAAGTATAGAATCAAAAATATTGTTATCTACCCTTATCAAGAGTTATCATTGCAATACCATAATCACAGAGATGAATACTGGATTATTCTAAGTGGTTTTGGTAAGTTAATCATCGATAATACATCGATCGATATATATCCAAAAGGATTTTTCCATATACCAAAAGGTAAAGTTCACAAAGTTATCAATCTTTCCCCCGACAATATGGAAATAATCGAAGTTCAAGTCGGAGAAATCCTATCTGAAAATGATATAGTCAGACTAAAAGATAGATATGAAAGAATTTGAAGGATATGAATATTTTTTGAAGAATAATGTAAGTGTAATTTATAGAGAGGAGGGATAAAAAGTGGCAAAAACAAAATTTGTAAGAACAAAACCCCACCTGAATGTCGGTACCATAGGACACATAGACCACGGAAAAACTACCTTGACCGCTGCAATTACAAAAGTCTTATCCATGAGAAAACTCGCCCAATTCATGGCATATGACCAGATCGATAAAGCTCCTGAAGAAAGAGCAAGAGGTATTACCATTAATATAGCTCATGTAGAATACGAAAGTGAAAAGAGGCACTATGCTCACGTTGACTGCCCTGGTCACGTAGACTACATAAAGAACATGATAACAGGTGCTGCCCAAATGGACGGAGCAATCCTAGTAGTGGCAGCAACCGACGGTGCCATGCCACAAACCAGAGAACACGTACTATTAGCCCGACAAGTCGGCGTTCCCAAAATCATAGCTTTTATAAACAAAATAGACGATCCCTCAGTAGATAGCGAGCTAGTAGACGTCGTTGAAATGGAAATAAGAGAATTGCTCTCAAAGTATGGTTTTGATGGAGATAACGCTCCCATCATTAGAGGTAGCGCTCTGAAAGCCCTAGAATCAGATAGTGAAAATGAATGGACTCAAAAAATACTAGATCTCATAAAAGCAATGGACGAATATTTTGAGGAACCACCAAGAGAAATAGATAAACCATTTTTAATGCCAATTGAAGACGTTTTCAGCATCACAGGAAGAGGAACAGTAGTGACAGGTAGGGTAGAAAGAGGAAGATTATTACCAAACACAGAAGTCGAAATAGTTGGACTCAAGAGAGACCCAATAAAAACAGTCGTAACCAGTATAGAAATGTTCAGAAAAGTTTTAGACGAAGCAATACCAGGTGATAACGTTGGACTTCTACTGCGCGGTGTCGGTAAAGATGAAGTTGAAAGAGGTCAAGTCGTCGCCGTTCCAGGTTCAGTAAAATCATATACAAACTTCAAAGCAAATGTCTATGTACTGTCAAAAGAGGAAGGTGGAAGACAAAAACCGTTTACAAGTGGATACAGACCACAATTCTATATCAGAACAGCTGACGTAACAGGAACAATTAAACTTCCCGAAAACGTCAAAATGGTAATGCCTGGAGATAACGTGGAATTCGAAGTAGAGTTAATACAACCAGTCGTACTAGAAAAAGGCCAAAGGTTTGCTATCAGAGAAGGTGGAAAAACAATAGGTGCAGGAGTAGTCACAGAATTAATATCATAAGGTGATAAAACATGGCAGCCAAAGGAAATAGAGTACTTATATACCTAAGCTGTACAAAATGTAAAGCTAAAAACTATGTTACTACCAAAAACAGGGTAAAAACACCGCAAAAATTAAAGCTAAAAAAATTCTGTAAATACTGTAAGGCTCACGTTGAACACGTAGAAGTAAAATAGAACAAATAATACAGAGAATAATCTTATTATGGGACAATAAATTATGAGGAGAATATTAAATTTCCTAAAAGAAGTAAAAGAAGAGCTGCAAAAGATATCCTATCCTGATAAACAAGGAGTAATAAATGCAACCAAATCGATTTCTATAATAGTCTTTTTCACTGCAGTATACATGGAAATAATAGACTTTATCTTAAGGTCAATTTTTAAATATGTACTGAGGATAAACATATAACAGGGTGGGCAAGTCATGGAAGAGAAGAGGGAAGAAATAGAAATAACTGATTCAGAGGATAAACTTAAAAGCCATCCTGATGCAGAATGGTATATAGTCCATACTCTGTCTGGCATGGAAGATGAAGTAAAAAATACCATAGAGGTAAAAGCCAGAAACCTCGGTCTAGACAAAAAAATCTTTAGACTAATCGTTCCTTTTGAAAGAGAGATAAAAGTTAAAGCAGGAAAGCAAAAGGAAGTTAAAAGAAGAATATTCCCGGGATATGTTTTCATTGAAATGATATTGGACAATGAAACCTGGAGTTTTATTAAAGGTATACAAGGAGTAACTGGCTTTGTTGGACCTCAAAACAAACCAACACCCCTAACATATGAAGAAATAAAGAAAATAAGACCATTTATAGAAGGTAATGTTCCCACAAAGAGAGTGGAATTCAACGTGGGTGACACTGTAAGGATAACATATGGCCCCTTCGTGGATAGTCAAGGAGTCATAGAAAAAATCTATCCTGAAAAAGGTAAAGCTATAGTTTCAATAGTCATATTTGGTAGAGAAACACCGATTGAAATAGATCTTACCGAATGCGAGAAGATAGGATAAGGAGTTGATATACCATGCCCGTTAAAGGAAAAGAAAAACTAGCTGTAGGAGCTGCCAAAGGACAAAAAGCTCTAGTAGCTACATTAACACTATATCTGGAAGCTGGAAAAGCTACACCTGCTCCCCCAGTTGGACCAGCTCTCGGACAATACGGTCTAAACATCGCTGAATTCTGTAAGAATTACAATGCTCAAACAGCTAAGATGCAAGGATACATAGTCCCAGCTATAGTCTATGTATATAGCGACAGAACATACAAGTTCGTCCTAAAAACTCCTCCAACCTCCAGTTTATTACTCAAAGCTATCGGTGTAGAAAGTGGTAGCTCTCAACCAAACAGAACAAAAGTTGGCAAAATTACTAAAGATAAACTGATAGAAATAGCAAAAATGAAGCTACCTGATCTTAATACTAGAAACCTTGAAACTGCGGTTAAAATAATAGCTGCACAAGCAAAAAATATGGGAATAGAAGTTGTTGAATAGGAGGTAATTCATATGTCAAGCAAAAGATACTCTGCTCTGGCTGAAAGAATAGATCCCACAAAAAAATATAGTCCTATGGAAGCTATAGAGCTGATTTTAAATAATTGGCAATATAGATTCGATGAAATGTTTGAGTTACATGGAAAATTGTCTATAGATCCTACAAAATCAGATCAAACAGTCAGAACTACAGTAGTATTGCCACATGGCATAGGTAAGTCCCCCGTTGTATTAGTTTTTGCACAAGGTGATTTAGCTGAGGAGGCTCTAAAAGCAGGTGCAGATTACGCAGGAGGTAACGATTTAGTAGAAAAGGTAAAAAAAGGTGAAATAAAATTTGACGTTGCTGTATCTACACTAGACATGATGCCCATAATAGGGAAGCAACTAGGTAAAGTATTAGGTCCCAAAATGCCTAGCCCTAAAGCTGGAACAGTAGGAAATAACGTCAAACAAATAGTAGAAGAACTAAAGAAAGGAAAAATTCAAATAAGAAACGATAAACTAGGAAACTATCACATACCACTAGGCAAGATCTCATTTGGAAAACAGAAAATATATGAGAATATGTTAGCTGCTGTGAAGACCCTATTGAAGGCTCGACCATCAACAGCAAAAGGAATGTTTATCGAAACTGCCTACCTCTCTACCACTATGTCCCCATCTATAAAACTTGACAACAAAATGTTAATCGATTTAGCAGAAAAATTCGATTTCTAACCAAGGAGGTATTTACATGCTTCTAAGGTTTAATTATCCCGTCGGAAAAGTTATATCATATCAAGCCAAAAGTAATACAGTTAGGCAAATCTCAAAATCTATCGAGGTCATAGATACATCAAGGTTGGTATATTTTTCCGATATAAAACTGAAAACTATAGCAAAAGACGAAGAAGGATTTCACATAAGAGTAAGAGTATCCAATAGACAACCAGACGAAAAAATAGACGAAGAAATTAAGACAGTTATAATTCCAGTTGGAAATCAAACCGTGTACATGGTTGTTGACGAATTAGGTAATATCATAGACTCAGCTGGTAGCCAAGAAGTAAGTACCCTCGTATTTCCTGATTATGATATTCAAATTGGAGAATACTGGAATAGTACGATAAAATTTAACCTACCTGGTTACAATAAACATATGGACATAAGTATTTCATACGTTGTCAAAGAAGTAAAAGACAACATTTTCTACATTGAGGGAAGGAGTAACGAAAGCAGTGCCAGTATTCCAATAGATATGGAAAGCATAACAGGACAAAAGCAAACTCTACAAGGAAATTTCGTTGTAACTATAAACTCCTATTTCGAATTCGATAACTCCCTAGGAACCAATAGATTACAAGAGATATACATCGATACAATTATAAAAGTAGAAGACTATGTAATGGAAAACAATGTCCATAACGTTGTCAAAATAGTAAACTAGAATGTTAATTCCATTAAGTTTTTTCCACAGGTACTTATATATCGACGATAAAGAGCTTTTAATCAAGAGTTTACAAAAGATAGGTATTCAAATTGAAAACGTTTATGAAGTCGGTAATAGCCTAAATAAAATCAAGATAGCCAAAGTAGTTCAAAAAGATAAGCACCCAAATGCAGATAAAATTCATATCTGTAAGGTCAGCTTAGGCAATGATTTTCTTCAAGTTCTTACAGCAGATCCATACGTCGAAGTCGGAGATGTTGTACTAGTAGCTTTGCATGGTTGTGAGCTACCTAACGGCATAAAAATACAAACAAGAAAAATAAGAGGAATAGATAGTTATGGTATGATGCTATCCCTTTCTGAATTGGGATGGGAAAATCTAAAATCACATGGACAAGGAGTAAGTAAATTCAATTTCGACAGAAAATTTTCTGCCAATATAGGTAAAGATTTGAATGAAGTTATAAAGACCAAGGATTGGGTTATAGAAATTCAACCTGTCCCAAATAGAGTAGAAACTCTTGGAGTATATCACCTATGCAAAGAAATAGGTTTTATCCTGGGAATAAATGTAGATAAAACAATCAAAAATCAAAACGTTGAATTTCAAGACAGAATAAACTACAGAATACATATAGATTCTCCGTATTGCAAATACTATAAAGCCGTCTTTCTGGATAGCTTGAAAGTAGATTATTCTCCTATCGAGTTTCAGTTATTATTGAGTTGGATGGGAACAAAACCAGTAAATAATATAGTCGATTTGACAAACTTCTTAATGTATGACATCTCTCAACCATTACACGCTTTTGACGGAGATAGTATAGACGAATTTATAGTCGTTAGACAAGGAAGACAAGGAGAAATCCTAGAAGCACTTGATAACAAAGACTATTCTATAAATGAAACAGATATAGTTATATCTGATAAATCAAATAAAATTCTTGCATTAGCAGGTATAATCGGTTCTAGAAATTATTCTGTAAAAGAAACATCCTCAAAAGTGATCATCGAAATAGCTAATTTTAATCCTTCCACTGTAAGAAAAACATCTAAGAAGCTTAACTTGTATACCAATTCTTCTAGGAGATTTGAAAGAAATATACCGACAATATACGTCGATTGGTGTCATACTAAACTCTTGGAATACATTAAGTTTTTCAACATAGAATGTAAGATTATGGGATATTCTGTAGCCGGAGAATTGGATCCCCCAAAATCAGTTATCGTCAATAAAGAAAAACTACAAAAATTCATAGGTATTGACCTCGATAATAATGAAATAGAAAATGTAACAAAAATATTTGCCGAACAATATGAATGGAAAAACCAAAATACAATAGAAATAAAAACTTACAGAAATGATATAAACGCCTGGTGGGATATTGCTGAAGAAATTTGTAGATTTAAGGGATTCGATAATCTAATTAGATTTATAACCCAAAATCCCGAAAAAATTTATCCATATTCAAACAATACATACTTCTTCATGCAAAAATCTATCTATAAAATCGACCAGATAAGGAAAAAATTTGTTTTTAACGGATATTTCGAAGTTATAGGATATAATTTGCTTAATCCCAAATACCTAGAGATTTTTGGTAAAGATTTTATAAAGATAGATAACTACATGTCGATAGAAAACTCTGCCTATAGAAACTCAGTATTGGCCTCTGTCTTGCAAATAGCTTCGAATAACTACGCTGCTGGTTATAAGCATCTAAAAATATTTGAAATCGGTAAAGCCTACAATGGTAAAGAACTTAATCAGTTAGCTTTTGTAGTATACAACGATACAAAATCTTATATTTTTGATCACGAAAATTTGATTATTTATGAGACAGAGAAAATTAAAAATATTCTGAACCACCCTGAGCTGATCAAAACAGAAAAATTCATTTTCCTTAAACCCGGTTACTTGATTTTCTCCAACAATAAATGTATTGGCTTCCTAGGTATCCTAAATAGCTATCTTCTTGATTATATATACTACCCTCCATATACCCTAGTTGGACAAATTGATCTAGATATGATCATAGATGAGAAAATAGACAGTAAGTTCGAAAATATCTGTGAACTTCCCCCAATATATAAAGATATATCTTTTTACACATCTTCAGAACTGAACTACAATAAATTTATAAAGATACTAGAGTCTGAATTTGATAACAAGTTAACATTAAATAAATGCTATCTAATAGACATCTACAAACTAGATAACAACAACACAAGTTATACTTTCAGATTGGAATTAAAACCAAGGATGGAGATTACCAATCAAGATATAAACATGATGATTGAAAGGATATTTTCAAAACTTTCTGAATACGGGTTAAAGAGAAGGGGGATGTAGGTATGAGCAGATATACATATGACGAGCTTATTTCTAAACCTGATGCAAACATCGGAGAAATAGTCCAAATAAGAGGTGGTGTCGTTGATGTAAGATTTAAACCAAGAAAAGAACCTAAAATATATAACGCTTTGATTGTAAAGAGAAAAGAGAAATTCAGGGGGGCAAGGGTTTCTGAAAGACCTGAGGAAAGATTTGATGAACTTTTCCTAGAAGTTCAAAGTAACGTGGGTGATCATATAGTTAGGTGTCTAGCTTTGGGACCAACTGACGGATTAGAAAGAGGTATGAAAGTCGTCGATACAAAAGGCCCAATCTCTGTACCTGTATCAAGAAATATACTAGGAAGGATATTTAATGTTCTGGGTTTTCCGATAGATGGAAAAGGTCCCGTAGAAGCTGAAGAATACTGGCCAATCCTAAGACCTGCACCCTCTCTAGAGGATATAGACCCCGTAAGAAGGTTTCAAGAAACAGGTATAAAAGTTATAGACCTAATTGCCCCATTCTCCAGAGGCGGAAAAATAGGAATGTTCGGGGGAGCAGGCGTAGGGAAAACCGTCCTAATACAAGAGTTCATACACAACATAGCTACTGAACATAAAGGAGTGGCAGTATTCGCTGGCATCGGCGAAAGAACAAGAGAAGGTAACGATTTATACCTTGAAATGCAAAGAAGCGGAGTTATAAATAGTACCGTTATGGTCTTTGGACAAATGGATGAACCTCCAGGAGTAAGATTTAGAGTAGGATTCACCGCTATCACTATGGCTGAGTACTTCAGAGATGTCGAAAAAAGAGATGTTTTAATATTTATGGATAATATTTTTAGATATGCTCTCGCAGGCAGTGAAGTGTCTGCTCTCTTGGGTAGGATGCCTTCTGCAGTAGGTTACCAGCCTACCTTAGCCACAGAAATGGGAATGCTTCAAGAAAGAATAGTTACAACAAAGAATGGTTCTATTACTGCCGTACAAGCTATATATGTTCCTGCTGATGATATTACTGATCCTGGAGTAGCTACTGTTTTCTCTCATCTTGATGCAACAGTTATACTATCTAGACAGATAGCCGAGCAAGGACTTTATCCTGCAGTCGATCCTCTGGCCTGTTCTTCCAGACTCCTAGAAAGAGGACTAATAGACAAAGAACATTATGAAGTTGCCAGAATGGCAATAGAAATATTACAGAAGTATAAAGAACTTCAGGATATAATAGCTATACTTGGACTAGAAGAACTTTCGGAAGAAGAAAAACTACTTGTATCCCGAGCAAGAAAATTACAGAAATTTTTCTCCCAACCTTTCCACGTAGCTGAATATTTTACGGGTAGAAAAGGTGTATATGTAAAAATAAAGGATACAATCGAGGGAGTAAAGAGTATAATAACCGGTCAGGTTGATAATATACCAGAACCCGCTTTCTATCTTAAAGGTACATTAGAGGATATTATACTCGATACCAAAATTACAGTCTAGATAGGTGGGAGCGAGAAATGAAGGAAATAGTAACTCTTGAAAACGTAACAAAAAAATACGGACATAGGGTAGCAATAGAAAATATATCAGTAAGCTTTGAAGAGGGAAAAATAACAGGTTTTTTAGGATTAAATGGAGCCGGAAAAAGTACAACAATGAAAATAATCACAACTTACTTCAAACCTACTTCAGGAAAAGTATACGTCGATTCTATAGATGTAGTCGAAAAGCCTTATAAAATAAGAAAGCTAATAGGATACTTACCCGAGAATTTCCCTATATATGATAATTTAACTGTTCTGGATTTCTTAAGATTTGTAGCTCTAGCTAAGGAGGTTGAAAATGCCGATAAAGAAATAGAGAAAACCATGGAATTAGTAGGAATTGAAGAATACAGAAATAGGTTCCTAAAAGAGCTATCTAAAGGATATAGACAGAGAGTTGGTATAGCACAGGCTATAATTGGCTCTCCTAAAGTGATAATACTGGACGAACCTACTCAAGGCCTTGATCCAGCACAAATAATAGAAATCAGAAAACTTATAAAAGATCTCTCTCTGAACAGAACTATAATACTAAGTACTCATATAATGCAAGAAGTCGAAGCTATATGCGACAACGTCGTAATAATACACAAAGGAAAGATAAAAGCACACGGCAAAATAAGTGAATTAAAAGAAAAAATACAAAAGTATTCCACCATAGAATATGTTTTTGATAAACTGGATTATAGTTCAACAGAAAAGATAAAAAACATACTAAAAGAAATGAATATAGAACCAAAGTTTCAAGATAATTGTGTAAATATTAACATAAGCAAAGACGAAGAAGAAAAAGTAAAAGCGATAAATAAAAAATTTATTGAAGCGAATTTAGAATTCTTATATGTTAATAAGTACTCACTAACAATGGAAAACCTATTCTTGGAAGCAATAAAGGAAGAGAATTAAAAAAGGAAAGGGGAATTTGCTATGGACTTCAGAAAAGTCAATCTAATAGTCTCAAAAGATATACTGGAATACTTATCCACAGTTTTCCCTTTTATTTCAATGTTTATAGCATTGTTGTTTATAAGTATATTTTTTATAAGTGCAGTTTATTCGTTTTTTCAGGTTGCTTTTATAGCATTGAGTTTCCCCTCTTTTGCTAAGAATTTCAACGTAAACGATATGATAGTAACTCCCTATTTCGGTTTTGTAGCTTTTTTCAGTATACTAATAATCCCTATCATAGCCGCCAAATCCTTTGCACAAGAAAAAAAACTAAAAACAATAGAGCTATTATTTACTTACCCATTTAAGGAAATAGAATTAGTATTTGGAAAAGTTCTTTCATCTTTCCTCGTATATTTTGTCTTTTTAATTTTTGCTATGTTGTACATAGTCATATTCGTTGTTATATACTCCTTGATAAATAAGGGACCGATTGATTTTGGGGTTATCTTTTCAGGATTCCTAGGACTTGTTCTTTTGGGATTTGCCGTCGTATCCGTTTCCGTTTGTATTTCTACTTTCGTTGATGATATCATTCCCGCATGGGCTATTTCACTAGTAGTAATTTTAATATTCTGGCTCATAGGGTTTACCGGTGATTTTGCAAATGTTACATACAAAACAATAGTGAAAAATATCTCGCTAGCAAATAATTTCGAAAACTTTTCCAAAGGAGTAATAGACGTTAAAAATATAGTTTATTTCATAACTTTTAGTATTTTATTCATCTATCTCGCTGTAATGTTTCTTACAGATAAGGAGTAATGCTGAAAGTAATAGTTATTTCTCTCTTAGCAAATCCCATAGCAAAGAGTATAAGTAACATACCATCTGTAAAATCTCTGGCTTTTAAGTATGTAGGTGCAGAAGATATAGAATCATTTATTAACAATAAAATTAATGATATCCTAAATGATAACTATAAAATTACAATATCTTTTCTTGGAGAACATTATCATAGTCAGGAAGACATAGAGAGGTATAAGAAAAATGTCTTAGATATCATCCGTAAAATATCTGTTTTCCAAAATGTAACCGTTTCTATCAAGTTAACCGCTTTAGGTTTGGATATGGATTATGAATATTGTAAAGACAATCTAGGAGAAATTATAGAATTTGCTTCAAAATTTAACATCAGAATACATATAGACATGGAACAGTCTATATATATCGATAATTCACTGAGTTTATTCGATCTTTACCGAAAAGAATACAAATATAACAATCTAGATATAACATTTCAGGCTTATCTGTATAGAACATCAAAAGATATAGAGGATAGAATATTGTCTTTTGATTGGGATAGTAGACCAATCGTGAGAATTTGTAAAGGAGCATACAAGGAACCGTTTGATAAAGTTTTTCCAAACAAAAAGCTTATAGATGAAAACTACTATAATATCTCTGTTAAAATGTTAGACAACATACAAAAGGTTTATCCTGCTTTTGCTACGCATGATCACAAAATAATAGAGAAAATTAAAAATTATGTCCAATACAAAGGAATATCTATTGATAGTTTTGAATTCCAAATGTTGTACGGTATAAGACAAGATCTACAGAGAAAAATTATCGACCAAGGATATAACCTCAGAATCTACATACCAATAGGTTCAGAATGGTACGATTATTTTGTCAGAAGAATAGCTGAAAAACCATCAAATATTCTTTTAGTATTGTATTCTTTATTAAAAAGACAAAAATAACATATGCTGGAAAAAGATATCAAAAACATAGTGTCTAGACTAATACTGGTTGATATCCAGGATCCCGGAATATTGGAAAAGTATCCCTTCGCAGGATATATACTATTCTATAAAGATATTGATCACTCGAATAATGGCTGGATAAAACTAAAGGAAATGAACGAGTACTACTGTAGAACTTTTAGAGAAAAATTTGGAGTTAATATTTTTGTAAGTGTTGATCAAGAGGGTGGGGTAGTATTCAGGTTTGACTATCCCGATTTTCCTGCTATATGCTCTCAAGCAGTCGTACCCAACGAACAATCAGCTTATATCCTGTCCAAACTCAATGGCTATATACTAAAGTACCTGGGTTTTAACCTAAACTTCTCACCAGTTATGGATGTGAATACAAATACAAAGAATCCAATAATAAATATCAGAAGCTTTTCTAATGATCATAAAGTAGTTTCTTTGTTATCTAAGAAATACATTCAAGGATACAACGAAGCTAATATTCTATGTACAGGTAAACATTTTCCTGGCCATGGTGATACAAGTAAAGATAGTCATCTGGAATTACCTATAGCTGATCTAACTCAAGAACATTTATACCCATTTTTTTCAAATAAGTCTATTCTTCCTTCTATAATGTCTGCTCATGTAGTTTATAGAAATATCGATGATTTGCCAGCTACATTGTCAAAGAAAGTACTAGATTTATATCAGCCTTATGAAGGTCTAGTTTTCTCCGACGCACTCAACATGAATGCTCTGAAAAGTTATGAATGGGAGGAAATACTAATAAAATCTTTGCAAGCTGGTGTTGATATACTTTTAGTTTTGGGAAATGATGAATTGAAAACTAAATCTGTCGAATTCTTATCAAAAGAATTCCAGAAAAATCCAGTGTTCCAAAAATTAATATATTCAAAATACCAAAAAATTAATAAGTTTATAGACAAATACACTAGAAATTTTAAAACCTCAGATTTATTGTTAGAGGAAATATCCTCTATGCGAGAATGGATGTTTAAAGAATACCATATTCCTATTAGTTACAAAGGAGAATTGGATTTATTCAGGAAAAAAATCTATTCAAATAACCACCAAAGCATTTTTATCTTTAGCAATCCATATTTAAGACAAATTGGGATAAACTCCCAGATTAAGAATTTGTTTGAAGAAATGTTCAAGAAAAAAGTAGAAGTAGAGTTTGTAGAAGTTAATGAACTAAAGGAAGTAGAAAATATTCAAAAAAGTATAGGAGATGAGAAATTAAGATTAAACAATCCAATTCTAATATGCCATTTGACGTTGGATGTTCAACATGAATCATTTATTTCAACGTTGAAGTCTATGGGTTTAAGAGTTATAGTTATTAGTTTTTCTAATCCCTACGTGGATGCTGATTTAGTTATTAATGTAAAGGGATTTTCTAGAGTTCATCTTTTAAATTTTAAGAGGTGGGTATACGAGTTTTTAGAAGGGATAGATGGTATTGATATAGTATAAGGAATAGTAGGGGGAGTGGCGGAATTGGCAGACGCGTTGGACTTAGGATCCAATGGGAAATACTTCCCGTGCGGGTTCAAGTCCCGCCTCCCCCACATCCCAAAGCCTCCCTCATCAAATAAATAAACAAACTACCATACGATAACAACTCCAACCTATCTATCTCTCCATATTTCGTTTCTCTTCTTCCATAAATTCCTTCAACAACCTCCCTTTCTTCTTTTGAAAACTCTATTTCATAAATGCTAATCCTTTTTTCTTTTTCTCTCCTCATTTTTTTCAACTCCTTTCCTGTGGAATATCTATAACTTACATAGATAGGGTCGGAAAGATTGATTTGTTAAAAAAAAGTAAAGATTAATCTGAAGTTAAAAATTAATTTGTGAAAAAATTATAAATATGAGTTAATGATATCTTTCGTAAAGTTTTTCTTTTATGTTAGCTATATCTCTGTAGACTTTTGGGCTTGCTAACATGACATTGATTCTCTCATATGAATGCATGATAGTAGTGTGATCTTTTTTAAGATAATTACCTATTCCCTTAAAAGACATTCCCAATACGTCTCTCAATAGATAGGTTATTACATGTCTAGGATATACTACTCTCTTTTCTCTAGAATTTGACAGTATTTCTTCTTTTGATATGCTAAAGTATTCAGAGACTATTTCTAATATGTTATCTGGTGTTATTTTGTTATCCTCCACTGTTACATCTTTTATTATTTCCAATATATCTTCCATTTTTACTTTGTTAATATTGATTTTGTTAAGATTTGTATAAGCTACAATTTTTATAATAGCTCCTTCTATTTCTCTTATATTACTTCTAAATTTTTGGGCTAAGAAGTCTATTACTTGTTCGTCAAATTCTAAGTTATATTTTTCTATTTTTTTCTTTACTATTGCTTTTCGTGTTTCAAAATCTGGTTGTTGGACGTCTGCTATTAATCCTGACTGAAACCTGGACTTTAACCTCTCTTCTATACCTTCTAAATCTTTTGGAGGTCTATCACTTGTCAAAACTATCTGCTTACTGTCAAGATAGAGCTCATTGAATGTGTGGAATAACTCTTCTTGGGTTCTTTCCTTGCCACTTATAAACTGCACGTCATCTATGAGTAAAACCTCAGCTTTCCTATACTTGTTCCTAAATTCTTCTATTTTTTTTTCTTTAATCGCATTGACGAGATCGTTAATGAATTTTTCTGAGGTAATATAAATTATCTTTTTTGATAATTTTCTTTTGTATACGAGATTGCCTATGGCATGTAGTAGGTGAGTTTTTCCTAAACCTGTTGCACCATATATGAACAGGGGGTTATATGCTTTCCCAGGTTTTTGAGCTACTGCCAATGAAGCAGCGTAGGCAAACTGGTTGCTATTTCCTACCACAAAATTATCAAAGCTAAAGAGGGGATTAAGTACATCTGTTGAAATCTCTGTTACCTCTTGTTCACTTTCCTTAAGTTTTACTTCTACTGCCCAGCTATTGTCATTATAGTATCTTTCTAAAATTTCCTTTACAAAAGGAGAATATTTCTTTTCAATCCATTCTTTTATTGATGTATCAGTAGTAATTATATACATCTTTTTTTCATTTTTATCGATATAGGAATTGCTTATGTTGAAGCATAGATCGTATGCTATTTGTCCCAGTTCTTCTATGAAGAGGTCTAGAAATTCTTTTTCCACTTTTGAGAGATTGGGGTTGGCCGGAATCGAACCGGCAACCTCTGCCTTAGGAGGGCAACGCTCTATCCTTTTGAGCTACAACCCCTTCATAAACACTATAATCTTCAAAAGTATATAAAACTATTCTAACCATAGATAGATTAGTCTCTTTTAGACCTTGTATTATTGATTCTACGGCTAATGGAGCAGCTAGCTCTATAGGATAACCAAATATCCCTGTAGAAATTGAAGGAAAAGCTAAGCTCTTTACCTTATACTCATCAGCTAACCTTATACAATTCATGTAGGTTTGTTGTAATAACTTGTCTTCTGGTTTGTCTAGGCCATAAACTGGTCCTAGGGTATGTATGACATACTTGTTAGGTAGTCTGAATGCTGGTGTAATTACAGCTTGTGAGACTTTTATGGGTGCTAAACTTTTGGCATATTCATATAATTCTGGGCCTGCTTTACGATGAATTGCTCCCGAAACTCCTCCACCGGGTTTTAGATCCTTATTTGCAGAGTTGACGATTGCCTCTATGTCAGGTTGGTCAGTAATGTCTCCAACTACTATCTCTAGTATCTTGTTATTAATATTGATATATCTCCTATTCATCGAGTTGATTCTAAAATTTAGATTAGTTTTAATGACTCTACTGCGAACCTTGCGTTTTCTAATGCTTTGCTTTCTTCTTCCTCTCTACTTAAGTCTATCTCTTTTATCACACTTAGAATAAGATCTTTTAATTTTTCCTGGTTCTTAAGAAAATTTTCTACTGCTATTTTGTGTGATACTGGTTCTATTTCGGGATGTCCCTCTAAGCCAACGTCATAGTCTGTTATTAGTGCAATACCTACAAACGGGATTTCTAGTTCTCTTGCTAATATTGCTTCTGGCATTTGAGTCATGTTTATGACATGAAAACCCATCTGCGAATAAAATCTGCTTTCGGCTTTAGTTGAAAACCTTGGACCCTCTATTACCACTACTGTACCTCTTTCATGATGAGGCAAACTCATTTCCTTGGCTTTTTTTATAAATAGGTTTCTTAGGTACTCATTATATGGGTTTGCGAAAGATACGTGGGTAGTTATAGGACCTTCATAAAAAGTGTTTTCTCTCTTGTAGGTTCTATCGAATATCTGGTCTAATATTACGATGTCTCCGGGCTTTATTTGCGGTTGTAGTGATCCGGCTGCGCAGGGACTTATGATGTATTTCACTCCTAGTTTTTTAAAGGCCCAAATATTTGCTCTATATGGAACTTTTGATGGGGGATATCTATGATCTTTCCCGTGTCTAGGTATGAAAGCAACTATTTTACCATCTACTTCTGCTAATGCTATTTTGTCTGATGTGCTACCATATGGGGTTTCGACTACTATTTCCTTCGACTTAAGGAAAGAGTAGAATCCAGTTCCTCCAAATACTCCTATATCTGCTTTATACATGTTAGTTATCCTTCTCCTGTTGATCTTCTCTTTTTTGTTCTTCAAAATATTTCAAGAAGTCTGTTGGTTTTATTTTTTCTAGGAATTGTCTAAATTTTTCTTTTTCTTCGTCTTCTGGGACTGCTGATACACTCTTTATTTCGGATTTTTCTGTATATTCCAGAATAGGTAAATTTTGTAGTAGATTTTCATTGACGAATATTGGGCATCCTATTCTTACTGCTATTGCTATGCTATCACTTGGTCTAGCATCTATCTCTATTATCTTGTTCTCTTTTTGAATATATATAGTTGCGTAATATGTTGAGCCTCTCAATTCTGTTATCACTACTTTTTGTATTTTTATATCCAATTTTTCTAGTATATTTTTGATTAGGTCATGGGTCATTGGTCTTTCTATTTTTAGTTTTTCCAGAGCTATTGCTATACTCGATGCTTCAAAATGGCCGATAATAATTGGTAGTATTGCTGATCCGTTCTCTTCTTTTAGAATTACTACGGCATCATCTGTAACTATATCTGTTGCTAGTTGATATACTTGTACTTTTTTTAGCTTCATCTTTTTTTATTGCCGGAGGTGGGACTCGAACCCACACGGGGCGTGAACCCCGGGAGATTTTGAGTCTCCTGCGTCTGCCAATTCCGCCACTCCGGCTTTACCCCTCTTTCTCTATTATTTCTATCTTATAAAGCTTTCACCTCTTATTATCCTCATTATATCATTATAAGAAATAAATGCAATGAGTATTAATAGCAGAACTAGCCCAATTTTATGGAATATTTCTTCTTTGTCCGGATCAATGTATAATCTTACCTTTGTTATCATTGAAAACAACAACAGTAAGTAATTTATAAATATGAATAAAATTCTTCCTCCATCTAGCGCAGGAAATGGAAATAAATTGAAAAGACCTATTACTATATTTATAAAAGCTACTAAGACTAAATAATTATAGATCCCATTATTAGCAAAATCATACATTATTTTTGTTATCCCTATTGGACCTGCAGACTGTTCAATCACCGTTTTAAAAGGTATTCCGCCTGTCAGAAGACTTAGTATTACGTTAACATATTTCACAGTTAAATTATAAGTGGTATATAATGCCTCTGTTATACCTCTTAGTGGGTTAAAATCTAACACTACTGTTTTTCTAGGATTAAAACCTATGTAGGAAAAGTTATTTTCTTTATTGTACATGGTTTTTACTTTAAAAGTTTTTACTTCATCTCCTCTTTTTATCTCTATTTCTAATTCCTTATCTTTACTCCTGTGAATATAGTTTATTAATTTTTGTCCATCATAGTAATCGAACTTTGTTGAATCTATTCTTGTTATGATGTCTCCTGGTTGTAGACCTACTTTCTGAGCAGGAGTGTTGGGAACTACCATAAGTACTTCAGTCGTAAGTTTATAGTCATATAACGTATAAAGGAAGAAGAAAATTATTATAGCCAGTATGTAATTGAATATGGGGCCGAGTGCTATTACTATTAATCTTGCCCAAAGTGGTTTGGCATAAAAGTTGGTTTCTGATAACTCTTGCCCTTTCTTATATTCCTCTCCCTCAGGTAGAACATAACCACCGATTGGTAATAATCTGAAACTAAACTTCGTATCTCCTATTTTTTTTGACCATAATTCCTTTCCCAGTCCAACAGAAAATTCCTCTACTCTTACATTTACTAACTTGCAACCCACATAGTGACCAAGCTCATGGAAAATTATGATAAAGAAAAATGCTAGGATAACCAATAATACACTAACTAATTCCATTATCTATTCTCTCTGCTAGTATTATTTTCTTACCGTAGTCGACATAGTCTTCTAAATTACATAATATATCTAGAATTTTGATCGAGAAATCTAGCACTATTGGATTTTTAATGTTTAGAATCTCTATTTCACCTATTTTTTGCTTTGCTTTTATTATTTGTCCTATATTAATTCTTCTATCTAGGTTCAACTTTCCTACCAATGTTGAAAATACGTAGAACTTATTTTCATCTATAAAGCTTAACTTGAAGCCTCCTAGATCCTCTGACTCCTTTTCCAAAAAACTTTCCTTACTCTCTATCTTTTTATCTGCTTCTCTTTGTTTAGTTTCTTTTTGCGACAAATTCTTATTTGTTACAGATTTGGTTTTTTTTATTACCTTTATTTTGAAAGTAGTTTTTTCTTGGTCTTTTTGTTCAAAATCGAGATATTCTATCCCGTTGGAGTCTATCTCAGAGATTATATGGTCTATGATTTTTTCTATTTCTACTGACATTATTGAGTTTCTATAACGATTGTGCTTGCAACCAATCTATTATTACTGAAACTTATGTTCATCTCTACCTTTTTGTTTAGCATATTTTTTAATTCTTCTGCTGTGTTAAGAGGAATATATTTAACCCCTTTTTTGACAAAAATATTCGAACTTCCGTTAATTTCCACTTCATATATTCTGTCTGAGGAGATTACTAACTTGTTTCCTTTTACTTCTAGCAAAGTACCTAATATAGTGTTTGTTAGGTTATTGTTGTTTATACTGTTGTTATTTAAATTACTTACAGTGTTAGTATTATTATTAGCATAGTAGAAGGAATTTTGTATATTGGGATCTTTTTTATAGAAATAATTGCTTTTTTCTTGCAATTTGGAAATGTAATAGTAATTTGGTATTTCTGTTTCTTTTACGGATGACATGACTTCATAATAGTATCTTGGAGAGTAAAGGTTATTTGCCAACATGTTATCATAGAACTTTATTTCATTTGCCATTGAAGGAGAGCCACCAAAAGTATATCCAGTATTTACAGGAACATAATTATAAAAGTTTATTTTAGCATTATATACATCGACCGATGGATATACTATCGATTGATAATCCAAAGGTAAATACCCTACGTAGCTTATTTTTACCGGTGCTTGAGGGTCATTATAATTGTAGTTTTGATGATTTCTATATATTAAATTGTATTCTGGTCTTTTGTCACTTGAGTAAGGAATATAGTTTATTGTTTGCTTATCTATTACTATGGCTTTTACTAGTCCATCTTCATATTTTATTGTTATATCTGCGTTTTCAAATAAGGAGGATGGAGAGACTTTTTGTCCTTTATCATCTATCACTATCAAATCTGGAGATATTGGAAGGTTTAAAATATCATTTTCAGTTTTAATAACTACACTGTTTGCTCCAAACCTTACAAACTTTCCACTTATAGCTTGTGCATTTATAGTTGTTAATGTCATCAATACTATCATGATGATCAGTAGAATTGTTCTCATAACTAACCTCCTTACATATATACTTCATTTTTCTTATTCCCTACTTTTTTTGTTTTATTCATACTTTTTGTAAAAAAGATGTTAAAAATAGTTTGATTATGGGAGTTTTATCACGCTTTCTGAGTTCTTCCTCTATCTCTTTCCTCATCATTCTTATCCTTTGGATTATCCTCTGTTTTTCTTGAATTTTCTTTTCTATTAATTCGAAGGTTTTGATATCCTTTTCATACTTTTTCTGTAAGTTCAATAAGATATTTATAAAATCGTAATTACTCTGTTCATCCGATATGAGAAAATAAAGTTTTTCCAGTTTTGACAAAGTGGAAGAAAAACTTTCTTCATTCACAATTATATAGATTCTATTGGTGTTTAATTCTATCCTTCTAGGTTTATACCTAACGGCCATAGAAAAATAAAAATGTGGTAAAGATAGAGCTGGAAAAAGTTCCGGTTGAACCCGGAGTATACATATTCAAAAAACAAAACGTAATCATCTATATCGGCAAAGCGAAACAACTCAAAAACAGATTAAGAAGTTATGTAAATCCCAAAGATTCTAAAACCATCGAAATCGTAACAAATGCAGATTCTTTAGAGTATATCATTACAGAATCAGACCTAGAAGCTCAAATACTTGAATCAAAGCTAATATTCCAATACAAACCACTTTACAATATCCAGTATAAGTATAGAAATCCTCTAAAATATATAAGTGTCATCGACAAAGATGGATATCCATTTTTCTCGATTGATTCTGAGTGGAACGTCAACACTTTAGAAATGTTTGGACCATTCATTCATGGAATAAACTTCAAAGAGTTAATCAGAATCTTGTCCCTCTTATTCGGTATCAGACTGTGTAATTATGATTTCAATCGAAAAAGACCTAAGTTATGTATGTATTACTACATAGGACTTTGCAGTGGACCATGCGAACATAAAATCTCAAAAAAAGAATACAACGAAAATTTCAAAAAAGCACTCGATTTTGTAAAACTAAGTGAATCATCCATTAAAGAACTAATAAACGAATATAACCAAAAAATAAAGTACTTTTCTGAAAAACAAGAATTTGAAAAAGCAATAATATACCGAGATAAAATGTATACCCTCCAAAACTACTTGAACAAAATCATTACCAATACCAGGGAGTGCTATATCTATCTTGCGACCGATAATGACTTTGGTGTTCTAGGTATATTTTTACCCCCTACAAATTTAAAAATCCTAGAAATACAAAACTTTCAAGATCTTACACCTGCTCAAATCATATTCAACACACTCCCCAACATCTTTGCTCAAAAAATATTCATTCAACCAGAATACTACCAACAAGTCAAAGATTTTATCGAAAATTATACCAAAATCTATCAAGACGAAATCTCTCAAAAAATAAAACAAATACAAATCGAATGTCAAGAAAATGATGAATATAAGTACCTTATGAATATGTGTACTAACAAGCTTAATCATCTGAGAAAAGAGGATGTATATATAGTGTTAAAGGGACTTTCTGAATTTATTAACGTTGAAACTATCTTCAGAATAGAATCTGTAGACATAAGTCACCTCTCCGGAGAAAATGTTTACGGCTCATTAGTCGTGTTTGAAAAATCAAACTTTATAAAGTCAAAATATAGAATTTTTAAACTCCACGGATCCTCTGATGATCTATCTAACATATATGAACTGGTCTTTCGAAGATTCTGCAATCTCTCTAAAGATAAGGATCTGGAGATACATCCTCAGCTTATGATTATAGACGGAGGAACTAATCAGCTACTCTCAGCTATAAAAGCCTATAAAGACTCTAAGATATCCTCAAATGTTAAATTCATCTCCATCGCCAAACCAAACGATAAAATATACTTCTATGAAAACGAAAATATTATAAATCTTCAACTACCATCAAATATCTGGAATTTTATAAGAAAACTCAGAGACGAAGCTCATAGATTCGCAAACTCAAAAAGAAAAACCTTTTCAAAAATTCTATAAACCAAAACTAACCGTTTTCGTTAAAAGGTTTACACAATCCGAACATAGAAATAAATAATTAATGGGAATGCAAAGTAGTGAAATAATCGAAAAAATAAAAGATAAAGCTGAAGAAATAGCCAGAGATCTAGAACTAACATTACACGAAATAAAACTTTTCCGAGATAAAAGAGGATGGATACTAAGGTTTACTATATCCAGACAAAGTGGAACCTCTATTAAAGACTGTGAAATCTACAGCAGAAGAATAGAAGCATACCTAGATCAAATAGATATCATATCAGATAAATATTTTTTAGAAGTTCAATCAAAAGGAATAAAATAAGGGGGAATAGATAATGCAAACAAGGGCTCTATTAAGCGCAATAAGGCAACTGTCCTACGAAAAAGGTATCCCTCTTGAAAAACTCATCGATATCCTATCTGAAGCCATCTCTAAATCCTTCAAAAAAAAATATAAACTCACCCCAAATGTCAAAATAGAGATAGTAAAGGATGACCTGAAAATCTTCATAGAAAAAGAAGTCGTCAAATCCATATCAGATGGTAACCCCCTGCAAATAACACTAAAAGAAGCACAGAAAAAATATGATAGAAATCTCAAAGAAGGAGACAAAATATTTGTCGAAGCAAATGACAAAGATTTTTCCCGCTCCGAAGCTATAGTCACAAAGCAATTATTAACCCAAAAAATAAAAGAACTAGAATACCAAGCAGCCTACGAAGAAATAACCAAAAACCTAAAATCCATCAGCCTCGGAACCATAAGAAAAAGAGATGAAAAAGGTAACGTCTGGGTAGAATTTGAAAAAGCTCTGGGTGTTCTTCCTATAATCTATCAGGTGAAAAATGAACCATACTACATGAATAAGAAAATGTTCTTCCTAATTATCAACCTAAAGGAAGATTCAGCTAAAAATAATATCGTAGCAATACTAAACAGAAAAAGCCCACTCTTTGTCAAAAAGATGCTCGAAAAAGAATACAACGAAATAAAAGAAGGAAACATAGAAATAGTAGATATAGCAAGACAAGCAGGCTATAGAACTAAAGTTATTGTCAGAAGTAAATTACCATATCTTGATCCTGTATCTACCATCCTGGGACCAAAAAACTTCAGAATACAAACTATTGTCAATGAACTCAACGGAGAAAGAATAGATGTCATACTATATTCTGAAGATCCAAAGATCCTCATCACCAGAGCTCTAGGAAACGTAAAAATATTATCCATGGATCTGGACTATACTAATAAAGTAGCAAAGCTAATTGTTCCAGATGAACAACTCTCAATAGCCATCGGTAGAGAAGGTTACAACGCAAAACTAACAGCAACCATAACTAAATGGAAAATAGATATAAAAAGTGAATCTGCCGTAAAGAGAAAAACCGAAGAAAAAGAAGCAACTGTCTTCGAAGGATTTACTACAATCGAAGAATACAACGAAGAAGAAATAGATATAAAAAACATTCCCTCAGATTTTAGAAAATAACCGATTCTTACCAAGGTAGGTGGTATTACATGTGGGAAACATTTACAGAGAGAGCTAAAAAAGTAATAATCTATGCTCAAGAAGAAGCAAAAAACTTAGGATCCTCTCACGTTGGCACAGAACATCTTCTACTAGGTATAGTGGTAGAAGGAGAAAGTATTGCAGCAAAAATACTAAATAAATACGACGTTACTTACCAAAAACTGAGAAAGGAAATAGAGAACTTTCTAGGAAAACCCCAAAGCCTATATTCAAAAGTAGACCTCGAATTCTCCCCTCGAGCTAAAAAAGCTATCGAGAACGCTTTCGATGAAGCAAGAAGTATGAACCATAATTATATAGGTCCCGAACATATCCTACTAGGAATACTGACAGAAACCGGCGGCGTAGGTTACAGAATACTCCAAAAAATAAACGTCAACATAAACTCCCTAAAAGAAGAACTAACAAGAATAATGGGATTTGACTTTGTAAGAAAACATAGAGAACACGAAGTAAAAACTCCCACCCTAGACATGTACGGCAGAGACTTAACTAAATTAGCAAGAGAAGGAAAACTGGATCCAGTAATCGGTAGAACAAAGGAAATTCAAAGAGTAATACAAATTCTCTCAAGAAGAACTAAAAATAATCCCGTTCTCATAGGGGAACCAGGGGTAGGTAAAACCGCTATAGTCGAAGGTTTAGCCCAAAGAATAGTAAAAAACGAGGTCCCAGACTTACTGAGAGGAAAGAGAGTTATCGCAATCGACCTGGCTGGGTTAGTCGCAGGTACAAAATACCGAGGAGAATTCGAAGAAAGAATGAAACGAGTAATGGAAGAAATAAGAGAAGCCTCCGGAAGTATCATACTGTTCATAGATGAATTACACACTATAATAGGTGCTGGTGCAGCTGAAGGAGCAATAGACGCTTCTAACATACTTAAGCCTGCCCTTGCAAGAAGTGAAATACAAACCATAGGTGCTACTACTATCCAAGAATATAGAAAATACATAGAAAAAGATCCCGCTCTGGAAAGAAGATTCCAATCCGTTCTCGTCGAGGAACCTTCAATAGAAGAAGCTATAACTATACTTAAAGGACTAAGAGATAGGTACGAAGCCCATCACAAAGTCAAAATTTCTGACGAAGCAATTGTTGCAGCCGTAAAACTTTCCCACAGATATATATCAGACAGATATCTGCCAGACAAAGCAATAGATTTGATAGATGAAGCTGCAGCTAAATTAAGACTAAAACTCTATCAATACCCCCCAGAACTAGTAGAAATAGAAAATCGACTCAAAGAAATTCAAAGAGAAAAGGAATATTACTCACATTCTGAGGATTTTGAACAAGCAAAAAGACTAAAGAGGGAAGAAGAACAATTGAAACTGAAAAAAGAAGAATTAGAACTACAGTGGAGAATGAGAATAGCTAACCCAGATAACCAAGAAAATATCGTCAAAGAAGAAGATGTAGCTGAAATAGTATCCGCATGGACAGGAATCCCAGTTACCAGACTTACCCAAAGTGAAACAGAAAAGCTAATTAACATGGAAAACTATCTAAAAGATAGAATAGTGGGGCAAGATGAAGTTATATCAAAAATTTCAAAAGCTGTAAGAAGAGCACGCGCAGGATTAAAGGATCCCAAACGCCCCGTCGGAGTCTTCATGTTCCTTGGACCTACAGGAGTAGGAAAAACAGAAACAGCAAAAGCTCTAGCAGAGTTCCTCTTCGGAACAGAAGACGCTCTTATCAGAATAGATATGTCAGAGTACATGGAGAAATTCTCTGTCACAAGGCTAATAGGTGCTCCACCAGGATACGTAGGATATGAAGAAGGAGGACAATTGACCGAAAGAGTCAGAAGAAGACCATTCTCAGTAGTTCTATTCGATGAAATAGAAAAAGCTCATCCAGACGTCTTTAATATACTTCTGCAGATATTCGAAGATGGTAGACTAACAGATAGTCAAGGTAGAACTGTAGATTTTAAAAACACAATTATTATAATGACGTCTAACGTCGGAACGCATGAGACTGTATCAACTAGAGAACTTGGGCTAAGAACCGAAAAGAAAGAAGAGGATCCAGAAAAAGTCTATAACAGAATGAAGTCAAAAGTTATGGAAGAAGTCAAAAAATTGTTCAGACCAGAACTACTAAACAGAATAGATGAAATTCTTGTTTTTAGACCACTTGGAATTAACGAACTAAAAGGAATAGTCGACATACTCCTTAGACCACTTATAAAAGAGTTAGAATCCAGAAACATAAAACTTGAAATCGATGATAAAGTTAAAGAGATGATAGTAAAACATGGATACAATCCTAGCTTTGGAGCAAGACCTCTCAGAAGAAGTATAACTTCTCTTCTAGAAGAAACTCTAGCAGAAGAAATGATAAAGAATAATATATTTGAAAAAGCTCACATCCATGCATACGTAGAAGACGATAAAATAAAATATACCATTCTAAAAAATGAACAAGTTAAACTTAAGGTCTTTGAAATGAATAATGAATAATGAGTTTTTGGATATACTTCCCCCTGAATATCAAAAATTTCTGGATCTATAAGACACAGGAAAAATTTAGTAATGATTACATCTACACCAAAGTAGTAATAAACGAGAAAATCCCCTTTAGCGATAAAGTAATCTATATTTGCTCTTACTATATAGATGACGAGGAAATAAAGAAAGAGTCTTATGTAGTTCAAAGAGATGGAATATATATCTATGCTAAAAAGATTGAGAATAACCTAGTTGTTTTTGATCCTATAGTACCATTTTTACCGTATAATTTTGAAAGACTTGATTGGTGGAGCTGGGAGGGAAAAACGGGATTAATCCCTACCAAAATACTATTCCAAAACAAAAAAATAGTAGAAGAAAATGTATACAAAATAGTGTACATCGAAGAAAATAAATACGGAAAATCCGAATACTGTATATTTCTAAAGAAAAACGTTGGTATAGTTCGCGAAGAAGCAGAAACACCATTCCTAGGGTATATATCTGAATTGACAGATTACGACGTGTCATTCGATGATTTCTCATTCATAGATTTTCAGAGCGTCGAAAGTGAAGAAATATACTCCAAAAAAGAAGAAGATGATACCTATAGTATTTATGATTTTCAAGACTATCAAGGAGAGGAAGTTATTGATTACATCGATGAATCAGAATTTAATATGGAAGAAAACGAAGAAAACTTGTTAATAGAAGACTTAACCCAAGAGGATTCAAACCAAGATCTATATTTTGAAGAAGATATCCAGGAAGGAGAAGATGAAAATGAGAATAGATGGTAGAAAAAACCTTGAATTTAGAAATATGGAATTCAAATTAGGTTATTTGAAATATCCTATTTCTTCGGTTCTTGGGATTTTGGGAGATACTATTGTTTTAGTTAGTGTGAGTGTATCCGAAAGCTTACCAGATTTTTGTAAATCTTTTGGTCATGGATGGATAACTGCAGAGTATAGGTTGTTACCTGGAGCTACTGAAATTAGAAACCCCAACATTATTAATTCTCGTGCCCAAGAAATAAAAAGACTTATAGGTAGATCTCTACGAAATGCTTTCGATCTTTACAAATTTCCCAAAAGCCACATAATCGTAGATTGTGACGTCATACAAGCTGATGGAGGTACTAGAGTTGCTTGTATCAATGCCGGGTTTATAGCTCTTGTACATGCTTTCCAAAGATTAATGAAAAGTAACATCATCCAAGAGAATCCTCTAAAATATCCTATAGCTGCAATGAGCTTTGTTATCGAAAATTCAGAAATTCTACTAGATCCAAATTATATAGAAGATAGCTCTGCCGATGTTGATATTAATATTGTTGTAAACAATCAAAAAAATATAGTTGAATTGCAGCTCACCGCTGAAAAAAATACAATAGATAAACATACCTTAAATAATGTAATCGACATAGCTTTTGAAAAAGCTAGCTATATATTTGATTTACAGAATGAATTATTTGGGCTGGGAGGTGTAGAGATTGTTTAATACTCAAATTCATGAAATTATAAATCAATCTCTGGAAACAATAGACCCAGAAATTTTTAGCCTAATAAACAGGGAGATAGCCAGACAATCGGAAGGGATAAATTTAATCGCTTCTGAGAACTATGCTTTCAGAGCTGTCCTAGAAGCAATGGGAACACCACTTTCAAACAAGTATGCAGAAGGTTACCCCAGCAGAAGATACTACTCCGGCTGTCAATACATAGATGAAATAGAAAATATAGCTATCGAAAGGTTGAAAAAACTATATAAAGCTGAACACGCTAATGTTCAGCCTCATTCAGGAGCTCAGGCAAACATGGCAGTATACTTTGCTTTCCTTAAACCTGGAGATACAATCCTTACCATGAATTTAAACTGTGGGGGTCATCTTACTCATGGCAGTCCCGTCAATTTTTCCGGGCAAATCTATAATGTCGTTCACTACGGAGTTTCAAGAAAAGATGAACTGATAGACTACGATGAGGTAAGAGAATTAGCTCTAAAACATAGACCTAAAATGATAGTAGCAGGTGCTTCCAGTTATACTCGCATAATCGATAGCAAAGCTTTCAAGAATATTGCAGAAGAAGTAGGAGCATACTTCTTATTCGACATGGCTCATTATTCTGGTTTAATAGCTGCAGGCCAATATCCCTCACCTGTACCGCATGCACACTTTGTGACATCTACTACTCACAAAACTTTGAGGGGGCCAAGAGGAGGTATAATACTTTGTAAAAAAGAATACTCAAAAGATATAGATAAATCTGTTTTTCCCGGTGTTCAGGGAGGTCCTTTGATGCATGTAATAGCAGCCAAAGCTGTAGCTTTTAAACTAGCAGGAGAACAAGGCTTTGTAGATTATCAAAAACAGGTTATAAAAAATGCAAGAGTTTTTGCCGAAACCCTTCAATCAGAAGGATTCAGAATAGTTTCCGGGGGAACAGATTGTCATATGGTCCTTGTTGATCTCAGAAACACAGGACTTACTGGCAAAGAAGCAGAAGAAGTGCTTAGTCAAGTTGGAATTTATGTTAATAAAAATGTGGTTCCTTTTGATCCTCAACCCCCCAGGGTGACTAGTGGCATAAGAATCGGAACTGCTGCAATCACTACCCGCGGAATGAAAGAAGATGTAGCATCTGAAATAGCCAAACTTATTTCCATCCTCTTAAAAGATACTTCCAAAAAAGATTATGTAACTAAAAGAGTAATGGAAATATCTCAAGCATATCCGGTATATTCGGCAGGTGATTTGAAATGAGAAATGAAAATATAAACAGCAACCAAAACACTCAGATAAATACCGGACAGAACTCCAAAGAAATACTCAACTACCTACTATCGAAAATATTCAACAATTACTCTATTAACTACAGAGAAGACCAGAAAAACGTATACTTAAAAGTCCATACAAATAAGAATGACTACAATTTTATAACCAAAAACAAAATTCTTTTAACCTCCATAAAAGCTATAGTCATGGCTTATGGTGCAAAGATAAATAAGAAAATACATGTTGACTTCATACCGAAAAGATAGTAAAAATTTTCTACAGCAGAAGCTGTTTTTACGGAGACTTCTAGTTAAAATTATTCTTTGAGTTTGAGAAAGTAACTATAGCTCGGGTAAAATACTTCACTTAATAATACGTGTAACACCAATATCTGATTATTCGTATAATTATCCTTCGAAAATATTGACAAAAATCAATAATTTTATAATGAATAATTGAGAGGAATTATTGACCCGATGTATACAAATAATATACTGGGAAGGGTAAAGGGTATAAGGGTAGGGGTAGAACACAAGGGGATAACACTAAGGAGGTGAACAAAATGAATAATCAAAGAACGATAACCCCAGAACAACTATACGAAAAGATGAGAAAGGACGAAAAGATAACAATAATAGACCTACGAAGCCCAGAAAAATATAATGCACATAAAATAGAAGGAAAAAATAACTTCAGTATATTCAATATATACTACGCACAAATGCTAGAATCCGGAGATCTAGACAAGGACATGACAAATTACATCGAAAAAAATTTCCCAACCATGTTCTCTAAAAACGAAGAACTCTATATCGTCTGTGATCAAGGAAGCACATCCGAAATATTCACAAAAAATCTCTTAAAACTAGGATATAATGCCTATAACATTCAGGGAGGAATGCAAAACTGGTTTAACTACTACGACTACAAAACCGTTGTCGAATCACCAGAACTATCCATCTACCAAATCAGTAGAATCTCACGAGGAGATCTCAGCTGGGTAATCATATCAAACGGTGAAGCAACTATAATAGATCCATTAAGACACGTGGAAAAATATACAGACTTTATCAATCAGAAAGGAGCAAAAATAAAGTTCATCCTAGACACTCACATACACGCAGATCACATAAGCGGTGGACCTAAATTGTCAAGAATGCTAAATGTGCCATATTACTTCCATCCATACGACGCAATTCATCCTATAGATGTAATGATCGGAAAAGTCCAGTTCTCCTTTGCCAAAGAAGGAGACGTCCTTACTCTGGGTAGTGCAAAAATAAAGGTTCTACACGTTCCAGGACATACCCTAGGAAACCTAGTCTACCTCGTAAACGATAAATATCTCTTTACTGGAGATACCATATTTATACAGTCTGTCGCAAGACCTGACTTGGGAGGAAGAGGAGAAACATGGGCTCCTATGCACGCAGACTCTCTATACAGACTGGTTAACCTGGGTGATGACATCCTCGTCCTACCTGCTCACTTTAGCAAAATATCTGAAGCTAACAACGAAGGATTATTCGTAGAAAAACTAGGAGTACTAAAAAAATCTAACGAAGCACTTAGTATACTCATAAACAACGGAAAAGAAGAATTCGTAAAATATATTCTATCTAGCCTACCTACATTTCCTAAAGAATACATCGATATCAAAAGAGTAAATATCGAACTAATCGAAGTAGATGAAGAAAGAGCACAAGAATTAGAAACTGGTAAAAACATATGTGCTCTTTCTCAAGCTTACGTCAGTTAATCTCATGAATTAATCACTTCCGGAGAGGCAATTCTGCCTCTCTGGAAGTAAAACCAATCAGAGGAGGTGAAAAATATGAATTACGATGTACTCTTAGATGTTAGAGGTCTGTCCTGTCCAATGCCCTTAGTAAAAACAAAACAAGAATTAACCAAAGTTCAAAGTGGAACTATTATAAAAGTCATTGCAACTGATAAGGGATCTATGAAAGACTTTAAAGGATGGGCAGATATCGATAAATCAGTAGAATTACTTCAACAGTCAGTAGAAAAAGACGAAAACGGAAAAGAAATATACGTCCATTATGTAAAGAAAAGGTAAGGAGGTAGAGTTTATGAATAATGAAGCATTAAAGTTTGATTCTGTAAACTTGGTAAACAGCCTATCAATTCAAGTAGAAGATCTGAAAAAGCAACTAGATAACTTAAAAGATCAGCTCTCCGAAATCATTGCTCAAAAAAATAAAGTTGCAATAGTAGTATTCTCCGGGGATTTAGATAGAGTTATCGCTTCAATGATAATAGCTACTGGAGCTGCTTCTTTTGGTAAAGAAGTTAGTGTTTTCTTTACTTTTTGGGGTATTAATGCCATAAGGACAAAAAGAAAGTTGAAAAATAAAAAATGGCATCAAGTAATGTTTTCTCTATTGAATCCCAAGAGTTATTCCGCTCTACCAGTATCGAAAATGAATTTCTTTGGAATAGGAGCTAAGATGCTTAAAATGATGATGAAGGAAAAAAACGTCAATACCCTGGAAGACTTAATAAAAATAGCTAAAGATTTAGGGGTAAAGTTCATTGCCTGTGAAATGTCCAAAGATGTACTCGGAATAGAAGATGAGGAATTGTTAGAAGGTGTTGAATCAGGAGGAGTAGCTTATTTCTTATCTCATTCCCTAAATTCTGCTATGACAATATTTATATAACCCAAAGGGGGAACAGATTATGGCAGAAAATCAGAAATTTAATAAAGTAGTTAAAGCCATCTTTGGAGTAGAAAACATAGAAAAAATCCCTTCAATACTTCCTGGATTAACTATATCTGTTTTTCTAATGTTGCTTTCAATTCCCATAGCTGATGCTTTGGGGAAGATGATACTAAAAATTCAGGGAATTGATCCTTCTGGTAAGAGCAGCCCGATATCCTCAGTTTTGGTAGCAATAATTCTTGGTATAATAGTAGCCAATACCTTTAAGCTTTCCGATATTTTCAAAAATGGTATAGAATTCTCATTAACCAAAATTTTAAGATTAGGAATAGTATTCGTAGGGATAAAGTTGAGTATAAACGAGGTTTTGAAACTTGGATTTTGGGGAATCCCAATAGTAGCAATTGTCGTTTTTTCAGGATTGATATTTATATACTATGTCAATAAAGTTTTAAAATTGCCTGAAAAGTTGGGAACTTTGATAGCTGCAGGAACAAGTATATGTGGTGTTACCGCAATAGTTTCAGTTTCTCCGGCAATAAAAGCGGAAAATAAAGAGATAGCCTACGCAGTCGCAAACGTCACCATATTTGGATTATTGGCAATGTTTCTATATCCATACATAGCTAAATTCTTGTTTTCCACATCAGAACAAATAGGGTTATTTTTAGGTACCGCTATTCATGAGACATCTCAGGTCGTAGGTGCAGCTCTAACTTATAAGGAAGTTTTTTCAGACGATGAAGTCTTCAAGACTGCAACGGTAACAAAATTAACAAGGAATCTATTTCTTATCCTCGTCGTCCCATTACTCGCTTTCTTCTATATCGCTAACCAGGGAAATCAAGAAAAAGGAAAAATCAACATTATTTCTCTTATACCTACGTTTATCTTAGGATTTATTGGAATGGCAATTCTAAGGTCGATAGGTGATATTAGCCTAGCTTCTGGATCGTTAGCTCTAGGTATTTTTGATGTTAACTCTTGGAAAAGCTTTGTCAATAGTATTGGAGATGTTTGGGGATCAAAATACTTACTGGGAACTGCTATGGCTGCTGTGGGACTCAATACTAACTTCTCTGTATTCAAAGGGATAGGAATAAAACCCTTCGTCATCGGTTTTGTAGGAGCGCTTTTCGTAGGAATTATTTCATACATCATAATCCTTATCTTAGGTCCATTTGTAAATCTGTAGGAGGTGATTTCTTATGCCAAATAGTGAACTAAAAATATTGGACAAAGCAGATAAGAAAGAATTGGTATCGAGGCTCTCAAAAATAGAAGGACAGGTAAGAGCCATAGTAAACATGATAGAAAAAGAAGAAAATTGCGAAATCGTAATTCACCAACTTGCAGCAGTAAGACAAGCAATACATAAAACATTTACTTACGCTCTTTCGAAAGTTATAGACAATAACTGTCCCGCAGGTCAATGTGAAGATGAAAAATATCTAGTATTTAGAGAGAAATTAATTTCCATAACTAAACTGATAGAAAAATACCTATAGATGGAAGGGGTTGAATGATTATGAAAGAGAAGTCACTAAACCCTTACGTAGGAGGAGCCCTTATTGGTTTACTGGCTATAGCTCTAGCTTATTTAAGTTCTATCCTAATTGGAGAGACAAAATTTTTTGGAACCTCCACTACGTTTGCTAAAATGTCTGGTATGATTCAGAATTTGTTTTTCTCCTCGTCATCTAATGAGTATTTCAATAGAATAACCCTACGAATTGATTGGCAATTCATGTTTGTTATCGGGATATTCCTGGGTTCTCTTATAACTTCTCTCATAACAGGTAGTTTCAAAATAGAACTAGTACCACCAATTTTCAAAGAAAGATTTGGCGATAACTTTCTATTAAGGGCAACATTAGCTTTTATAGGTGGTATATTTGTGGCTTTGGGAGCTAGGTTAGCGGACGGATGCCCAAGCGGACATGGACTTAGTGGAATGATGCAGTTATCACTAAGCTCCTTACTAGCAGTAATAGTTTTCTTCACTTCCGCAATAATCTTCGCAAATTTAATCTATAGGAGGTGATTCATATGGAAGTTCTCCTTGGATTGGTTTTCGGAATAATTTTTGGTTCTATTCTGACTCTTGCTAAGGTAATAAGATATGAAAAGCAAGTTTCCGCAGTTTTATTTAAGGATATGACAATTATAAAGTTTATGTTTTCTGCAGTTTTGGTAGGATCTATAGGTATAACTGTACTCTATCAGATGGGATTAATAGAATTGAACTTAAAACCGCTAGCACTAGGAGGAATTATTATAGGAGGTATTCTTTTTGGTTTAGGTTGGTCTCTTACTGGATATTGTCCTGGTACATCTCTTGCAGCACTAGCAGAAGGAAGAATTCATGCTATCTTTGCTGTCATGGGAATGATTTTTGGATCTCTTATTTTCGCCAATTTCTACTCCTATCTAAAACCCCTAATAAACTTTGGTAACATGGGAAAATTAACGATATACCAAGCTTTGAATGTATCTCCCTTCGTTATTATTCTTATCCTGGCTATTTTTGCTCTAGGATTATTTTACTTTTTTGAGAAAAAGAGAATATAAATAAAGGTCAGGAAGAATAATTTATAGAAAAATATCATTGTCTAAAGCTTTTATGTAGAATCTTTTTTAAGACTTACAGGTGAGGAGAGGTGATGTTTTGTGATAAAGGTTGTAATTCTGGGAGCTGGTGGCAGAGATTTCCATAATTTTAACGTATTCTATAGGAATAAAAAAGATTATCGGGTTATTGCTTTCACAGCTACCCAAATACCTTCGATTGAAAATAGAATTTATCCACCTATCCTGGCAGGCGAAGATTATCCCAACGGTATTCCTATCTATCCCGAAGATGAATTAGAAAAAATAATTAAGGAGTATGATATCAATGAAGTAGTTTTTTCCTATTCCGATGTTAGTCATATATATGTTATGAACTTGGCAAGTAGAGTTTTAAAAGCAGGTGCAAGCTTCAGGCTATTGTCTCCAAAAGATACGTTCTTGTATTCTTCAAAACCTGTCGTTGCCGTAACTGCAGTAAGAACTGGATGCGGAAAAAGTCAAACTTCGAGAAAAGTAGCTAAGATATTAAAAAGCATGGGATTAAAGGTCGTAGTAGTAAGACACCCTATGCCTTATGGAGATCTTTCTAAACAAGTAGTACAAAGGTTTGAAACCCTTGAAGACATTATAAAAAATAATTGTACGATTGAAGAAGGAGAGGAATACTTGCCACACATAAAAGAAGGACATGTAGTGTATGCAGGTGTTGATTATGAAAAAATTCTTAGGGAAGCTGAAAAGGAAGCAGACGTAATAGTCTGGGATGGAGGTAATAATGACTTTCCTTTCTTCTACCCTGATGTCTGGATAACTGTTTTCGATCCCCACAGACCAAATCATGAAATTACCTATTTCCCCGGTGAAGTCAATGCTCGAATGTGTAACATAGCAATTATTAACAAAGTAGATTCTTCTTCCGAGGAAAACATAAGAAAAGTTGAAGAAAATATAAAAAATATCAATCCCGATGTCATAATAGTAAGAGCTAAATCTCCTTTCAAGGTTGATAACCCACAGATGATAATGAATAAGAGAGTTGTAGTTGTTGAAGATGGTCCAACTCTTACCCATGGAGAGATGTCTTTTGGAGCAGGCTACCTAGTAGCAAAAAAATATAATTGCCAAATAGTCAGTCCGTATCCATATGCTGTTGGATCAATAAAAGAAACTTACGAAAAATATACTCAAGTTAGGGAAGTTCTACCAGCAATGGGATATTTCCCACAACAAATAAAAGAATTGGAAGAAACCATAAATAGGATGGAAGCAGATTGTGTTATCATTGCTACTCCTTTTGATATAACAAAATTGATGAAAATCAACAAACCGAGCGTTTTTGTAGAATACTACCTTGAAGAAGAAAATATAAAACTTGAGGAACTTTTAAAAGACAGAATAAGAGTCAAAACCTAATTTATGGCAGAACAACTCGATTTAAAATCAATATTTGATTGTCAAGATTATATTCAAGCTAGGCTAGAAAAACAAGAAGTTATAGGGTTAATAACTTTGGATTTATCCTCCTCTGGAATGATAAAAGAGAAACATGGATTAGAATTCTACAAAAATATTTTTTCCACTATATCCAGTTTTCTGGTCAGTTTTAAGGGAAAGATTTTTAGACAAGATGATTTGGTTTTGACTAACGACTACAGAGACGATCAGTTGATAATATTACTTATTTCTAAACCAAGATATAAAAAGGTATTGGATATATACAGCTTAAAGATAGCTGCAATAAGAATAATTTCTGAATTGAAAAGTAATATCATAAAATATAACACCGAGTTTGAAAAAATAAGAAACATTATTGATAATATATCTTATGGTTATGCTCTGGTTAAATACGATAAGAATAAAAACATAAGAAGTATTATTTTTGATGCTTTTTCGGAAGCATATTTAAGACAGAAGTTTGATGAAATAAGCGAAAAGATTATTTCTATGGTTTCACATGAGTTAAGAACACCGCTGACATCGATAAGAGGGTTTGCCGAAACAATACTTCAGGAAGATCTATCAAAAGAAGAAATAATGAAATTCGTCCAGATAATATACAACGAGTCGAATAGATTAAATAACTTAGTTAATGCAATCCTGGATATATCTAGGATCGAAGCAGCAAAAGTACACTTTAAAAGAAAAAAATTTGATATAAAAGACGTAATCGAAAACGTCCTAGAATTGTTTTATCTTAGAATTAAATCATCAGACTTAACGATAATAAGAGAATATAGCGATGAAGAGAGCTATATTGTGTTTGCTGATGAAGAAAAGGTAGAGCAAATCCTTGTTAATCTCATAGATAATGCAATAAAGTATACTCCATTTGGAGGAGAAATAAGGGTAGGTATTAAGAAACAGGATTCAGAAGTTTTAGTAAGTATATCTGATACGGGTATAGGAATTCCCGATAAGGATAAGCCACATATATTCGAAAAGTTTTTTAGAACTTCTGTATCTATGTCTGTCGCTCAAGGTAGTGGTTTGGGGCTTGTTATTGTAAAATACCTAGTTGAAACTCTTGGTGGTAGAATTTGGTTCGAAAGTCAACTCTCGGTAGGAACAACTTTTTATTTCACTTTGCCAGTAGATGAAACAAGATAACGTACCAGATATAACGCTTTTTGAAAACTTAAGTATAACTTTTTTTCAGAGAGTTCAACTTTTTATAAAGTACGTTTTGGACAGAATATTAGCTTTTATCCTTCTAATTTTGTTATTACCTTTGTTTTTAATTATAGCTTTACTGGTATATCTTGATGATGGATGGCCAATATTTTTTGTTCAGCAAAGGGTAGGACTAAACGGAAGGATTTTCAAAATGTATAAATTTAGAACTTTTAAAATTATTCAGGAGAATAAGGATATACACACTTATAAGGGGGATCCCAGAATAACGAGGTTTGGAATTTTTCTTAGAGAAACTTCTCTGGATGAATTGCCTCAGTTATTCAATATTCTTTTAGGAGATATGAGTTTTGTTGGTCCCAGACCAAATCTACCCGAACAATATCAACAGTTAACACATATTCAAAAGAAAAGAACTCTTATTAAACCAGGAATAACTGGTCTTGCTCAAATTAACGGTAGAAATACTATTCCCTGGGAAAAAAGAATCATTTATGATTTGATATATATAAAACATTACTCACTTTTGTTGGATATATATATTGTTCTAAAAACCCCCTTGGTTGTAATAAGAAGAGAGGGTGTGTGGGAAAAAAAATGAGTCCCACACACGTCTATCTCCTTGTTAATGATATGGATCGTAATCATATGTTCCGTCAGGTCCACTATATTCGTAGTAGTTTCCCCCTCCACCACCTTCAAACTCGTCTACATAATCACTGTAATCAGGACTTACTTTATCTTTTGAATCCTTTTTCCCGTCAATGTTCTCCCCTTTTTTAGGATAATCAGGTATTTTTTGGGAGTTAACAGCAAACTTATTTACTTTACCTATTGTCATTTTCATAACCCCCTTTCGTAATTAGTTTATGAAATCAAAAAACAAATTTACTTTTCAATTTTGTAAAAAAAGTGTAAATTATGAAGTTTGAGGTAGGTAATTGAAGGATAATTTTTGTATATAAAAAAGGGGAAGGATATATGAAAATTTTGTGGGTTTTAATTATTTGTATTTTGTTGCTTATGATTCCAGCTTTGGGAATCCATCATTTTTCTTCCTTTAATATGTCGATTCCTATAAAAGGGAAACCTGTAACTTTTGGTGATTTTCTACTTTTTCTAACTTCCGACTCACGCTTAGCTATAGTTAATCAAAATTTCCAAATAGAAAAATTTTTGAACTTTCCAAAAAATAGCTTAATAACCAATTATGCTAGCTTCATAGAGATAGCTTCATACGAATCTAAAGGATATGTAAATTATGTTAAGTTGTACCCTAATTTGGAAACTGAAAGTTCTTCTATAAGTTTGTCTGAAGAATTAAAGAATAAAAAGGATGTGTTGTTTGTTAATAGAGATCTTCTGTTTGATGGTTCATATGTTTGGAACTTAACTAATGGAAGTAAAATCGAAGTACCATATAAAGTCAAACATATTAGTTATGATAAAGATTTTTTGTTTATCGTGGATGTTTTTGATAAGCTTCACGTATTAAATCACCAAGGACAGTCGATAGGTAAATACAATTTAGGAGCTAATATAAGCGGAATTGTGATTTTAGATGATTCCCATTTAGCTGTTTGCTCCATAAAAGGGTTATATATTATAACTAAGCCTGATTTTACAATAAAGAGGAAGTATGACTTCCCTAAGACCCCGTATGGGTTATACTATAATTATCCATACGTGATTTTTTCTACTATTGATAAGCTCTATGTTTATGATTATTCCTCGGATAAGTTCTTATCCTTCCCCTACTATAGATTCCTACCATCTGATATGATTTCTGAATACGAAGAATACATATGGATAGAAAATAAAAAAGTTAATATTGGTACACTTTTTTATGATGCAAGAGAAACCGAAGCTAAGATGATTAATTTTGACTTCTGTGTTCATAATAACAAAATATATGCTCTGGTGTTAAGAAAGAAAATTTTCAACGTAAATTATTATTACTATGATTATACTTCGAAAAAGAGAGTAGCATTATTAAGGAGCTTTTATTCACATATAAGAGAAATTATTGGGGTTGATCCTCGAACAGCAGTATTTCATAACAGAGTAATCGAAACTCAAACATCAAGATACGATAACATATATCCATATAGAAATTACAGCTACTATGACTCATTTTTAGTTTCTTGGAACAATCAATTAATCTTGCTCAAAAGTTATAAGGATTATACTTCTTTCTTTTATGTTGATTTTTAAAGATACTTTTATTTTTGTGATGAAAGTGCATATAGATAAGCCATTGATTTTCCCCAACTAAAATAATATTTTTTTGAGAAGAGTTTTACAAGACTTTTTGGGGTGTTCAAGAATTTTTGCTTTAGCTCTCTGGGAATTGGTTTAGAGACTGTAATTATGTAAGCTTCCGAAGTCTTATCTATGATTTTTTCTATTATTCTGCGGAAAAAGTTTTCTTCAAAAGCTGTAGAGGTAATATAGAAAATAAGCGGTTTTTCTTTTAACTCTTCCATTTTGCTTTCCAAAAATTCTTCTACATCCATCTTCAAAAATCTTAAATCTAACAGGAAAAATAGGCTAAGTATTTTTTTTATGTTATTCGATTTATTGATAAAAGTTAGTATGTTATCTACTCCTATTGATTTAAGGTTAAAAAGTATGCTTGCTGTAAATATTGTTTTTCCTGTTCCACATCCCAGATCAATAAAAATACTGTTTTCTATAGACGTTATTTCTTTCAAATCTTTTAGAATGTTATAGGTAGTTACGTAGGGGGTTTCTCCGTAGGTATAATTTTCGGAATTTGAAATTTTGAATTTTTTTATTTCTAGTTTTACCACCCATCTGGGAGGAAGGAAAAAATATTCGTAGAAAACTAGAAACTTTAATAGCAGTAATTTCAAGTAATCTAAGGGTTTATGAAAAAAAATTTTGATGTCTGACAAAGATAAAACGAAATTGTAAATATAGTACCATATCCCGATGAGCAAAAGTTCAAGAAATTCTAGTATAATTCTCAAGGTAAAATTAAAATTCATAGTAGACTATAAATCTTCCTTCTTCGATAGGATACAAAATCTAAGATAGATTGAATAAAAATTTACAAAAAGTTAAAAATTACAAATAGAATTAGAGTTAAAATTTCCGGTCATAAAAATCTGAGGAGGTGTGTTATATGAACGATTTGATACTGCTTTCTCACGGTAGCGGTGGGGAATCAATGAGAAAACTTATAGAATTTGAATTTTTAAGATACTTTTCTAATCCCATCTTGGATGAGCTTTTGGATTCAGGTGTTTTTGAACTTTCTGGAACTCTTGCAATGACTACCGATTCCTATGTAATCAATCCCATATTTTTCAAGAATGGAGATATTGGAAAACTATCTGTTTTTGGTACTTTGAATGATCTATGTGTCGTAGGAGCAAAACCCCTTTTTCTCTCTCTGAGTTTTATATTTGAAGAAGGATTTCCTATCCAGGATTTGAAAAAAATTTTAAATTCTATATCAATTGCTGCTAACAGTGCAAGTGTAAAAATAATTACAGGTGATACGAAAGTGGTGGAAAAAAACAAAGGGGATAAGGTATTTATCAACACAGCAGGAATAGGAATAATAGAAAAGCACAGGGATTGGAGAAATAGAAAAATCCAGGAGGGAGATCTAGTTATCGTAAGCGGTTCTATAGGAGAACATGGATTGTATATAATGCTTGAGAGACTAGGGGTAGAAACGGACGAAGAAGTATGCTCCGATTTAGCTAACATGACAGATATTATCCTGGGAATGCTGGATAATTTTAATGAAGTTAAATTTGTCAGAGATGCTACTAGGGGTGGAGTTGCAACTGTTCTAAATGAAATTAGTCAGAAGTATCATGTAGAAGTTGAAGTGTATGAAGAAGAACTGCCTATAAAGGAATGGGTGAAAAATGCTTCAGAAGTACTAGGTATAGATCCACTTTATGCAGCTAATGAAGGTAAGGCTGTTATTGTTGCCAGTCCTACACAGGCACCCAAAATTATACAATATCTCCAACAATTTGATATATCTAAAGATGCAAGAATAATAGGAAAAATAAAGGGATTCCAAAAGAATAAAACGTACTTAATTACAAGATTAGGAACCAGAAGAATACTTGAAAGTCTTAAAGGTGATATATTACCTAGAATATGTTAGGGGTTTGATTTGAAACCCTAACATTTCAAAATGAAGGCAAAATACCCAAAAGCGGAGAAATAGTAAAAAAATTACGATAAGCTAAAAATGATGGAAAGTATAATATACCCGAATAACTCTAAACTGATAGAGCTATTATTTGATAAGCTTGAAAACAAAGGAGAAATATCTCATGAGGATATAGCTTATATTTCTAAATTACTGGATATACCTATCAACGAGGTTAGTTCAATTGCTTCTTTCTATAAGGAGTTTTCTACAGCAAAGACTTCAAGAACAATATATGTCTGTTTTGGAATATCCTGCGTAGAAAGGGGTTCAAAAGAAATATTTCAGAGACTTAAAGAATCGGGGTTTGATGTTCGAAAATCTTACTGCTTTAAGAAATGTGCTCAATCACCCGTAGTCAAACTAAAAGATAGATATATTCTTAAATTTGATCCTTCTCATCTATCCGAAAATATTTATAGTCACAGTGATTCCGTAAAAGATGTAGAAAAAAATATCACAACTAAACAAAAAATTAGAATAAAAAGATGTATAGCAGGAAATTGTCTATATCATCGTCTAGATATAGATCCTGAGATATTTGAAGTTAAAAATTGTGGATGTTTAGGTTTCTGTGGTTATGCCCCCGTAGGTATAGTAAACGACAAAGTATATAACCTTAACCCCAAGTTTTTAGAAGATCTAAAAAATGGTAATGATACAACAAATTACCCTTATTTTCACTTTGATAAGCAAAATAGGATAATAACACGAAATAATGATATTGTAGATCCTTACGATATAGATACTTATATATCAGCTGGGGGTTTTGAGGCTCTCAGAAAAGCACTTAATATGAAAAAAGAAGAGATAATTGAAATTGCTAAGGAAGCTGGTATAAGGGGTAGAGGAGGAGCAGCTTTCCCACTTCATATTAAACTAAAAGGAGTATCTGAACAAAAGGACTTTCCAAAATATGTAGTTGCTAATCTTGAAGAGGGGGAAATTTCTTCGTTCTGTAACACAATTCTAGCAGAATCTAACCCATTCATCATTATTGAGGGAATGATTATAGCTGGTTACGTAGTTAATGCTTCATATGGTTTTATATTCGTAAACTATAAGGCTTCTGAAGCTATTGAACGTCTTGAAAACGCTATTTTACAAGCGAGAGATAAAGGATTTCTAGGTAAAATAACTCCTGATTGGGAATTTGATATAGAGTTAAGAAGGTCACCAAGTGCATACGTAGCCGGTGAAGAAACGGCAATGCTAGAGGTTATAGAAGGTAAAAAAGCTATGCCGAGGAATAGACCCCCATTTCCTTTCCAGAAAGGATTATTCGGAAAACCTACGTTAATAAACAACGTTGAAACGTTGGCAGCTCTTGTATGTGCTGTTTTATACGGACCAGAAGAGTTTAAGAAATTTGGTACTCAAAACTCTGTTGGAACTAAGATGATTTCCTTGACTGGAAACGTCAATAACCCCTGTGTTACTGAAGTTCCATACAACATAACCCTTGAAGAGATAATCCAATATTATGGAAGAGGGTTTAGAGGTGAAAATAAAGGATTTTTGATCGGAGGACCATCAGGAGGAATATTAAATAACGAATTTTATCAAATTAGGTATACTTACGAAGATATTCAAAAAACTGGTGCAATGTTAGGTTCTGGAGCAATATTTGCTATACCTAATAATATGTCGGTCGTGGAACTAGTAAGAGATTTGATGGAATTTTTTGCCGATGAAAGTTGTGGGCAATGTATTCCTTGTAGAGTAGGAACTACAAAACTCAAAGAAATACTCGATAATATCTTAAAGGGAAATAGAATCGATGAGAAGTTGGAGCAAATAGCAGAAACCGTTATGAATGCTAGTTTATGTGGTTTAGGTCAAGCTGCTCCAATACCGTTATTAACTGCTATGAAGTATTTTAAGGATGAATTCAAAACCTAGGCTTTTACTAAGTTGGGATAATATCCTTTTATCAGGTTTCTAGTGTCTATAACCAGTTTGGAATTTTGTATGATAAACTTGGGATCATATGCAGAGTGATCAGTAATTATCAAAACTGCGTCGTACAATTTTAAGTTTTGCTCTGTTAGCTCTACTGACTTTTGATTAAACTTATATTTCCTGAACTTTTTCAATTCCGGAATGTAAGGATCGTTATAGTCAACTTTACAGTTATATTTTTTTAGTAATATATCTATTATTTTCAGTGCTGGTGATTCTCGTGCATCATCGACATCTTTTTTGTAGGCAACTCCTAGAACCAAAATCTTGCTTTCAAAAATGGATTTGTTGTTTTTATTCAGTGCTTCAATTAATTTTTGGATTACAAAGTATGGCATTTGTGTGTTTATTTCTCCTGCTAATTCTATGAATTTTGTTGATATATCATATTCTTTTGCTTTCCAGGTTAAATAGAAGGGATCTATGGGTATGCAGTGTCCTCCCATACCTGGTCCAGGATAGAAAGGGTGGAATCCAAAAGGTTTGGTTTTGGCTGCTTCTATAACCTCCCAAATATCAATCCCCATCTTATCAAAGACTATTTTTAACTCGTTTACTAACGCTATGTTCACTGATCTATAGATATTTTCTAGAAGTTTTGTTGCTTCTGCTACTTTGGGGCTAGAAACAGGAATCACTTTTTCTACAACCTGTTCATAAAGTTTTTTTATTAATTTCAAACAGTTTGAAGTGCAACCACTTACTATTTTAGGTATGTTTGAAAAGGAATATTTTTTATTGCCGGGATCTTCCCTTTCGGGTGAGAAGCCTAGAAAGAAATCTACTCCGACTTTCAATCCACTTTCCTCTAAAATTTTTTTCATATCTTCCTCTGTTGTTCCAGGATACGTTGTAGACTCTAAAATTATTGTCTGATATTTTCTTATGTTATCTCTTATTATCTTTGTAGTGCCAAATACGTAGGTCATATCCGGGTTTCTATGTTTATCTAAAGGAGTGGGGACAGCTATTATTATAAAATCTACTTCCTTTAGCCTAGAAAAGTTTGTTGTTGCTTCATAATAGTTCTTAATCTTTTGTAATTTTTCAGATGAAATATGTTTTATGTAGCTTTGGGATTGGTTTATAAGTTCTACTTTCTTTTGATCTACATCGAATCCTATTACTTTAAATTTTTTTTGGGAAAAGTTTATCATGATTGGCAATCCCACATATCCTAATCCTATTACGCCGATTTTTACTTCTCTTTTTTCTATTTTTTCTATTATTAGCTGAGTTATATCTTGTAACATATTTTTAATTATTGGATTTTTCTATTTTTCCAATAATGCAATGCATGTTGATACGGTATATTCTCTTTCATGACTTATGCTTGCCTTGAAATGGATTCTTTTTACCCCAAGAGTTGTTAGTATATTTTCTAGGTTTCCTGTGATTTCTACATTTGCATTCGAATCTATGGATATTTCATTGAAATTCAGTTTATAGTTTATAGCTTTTACTATTGATTCTTTGGCAGAAAACCTACCTGCTAGAAATTCAATTTTTCTTTGTTTACTCTTAATTTTATTAAAAATTTCTATCTCCTTTGGGCTTAGAATTCTTTTTATGAATGAAAGGTTATCAATATTTCTTTCTATTCTTTCATTTTTAACAATATCTGTTCCTATGGTTATAAGGAAATTTTGTGTATTTGGTAGTTCCATGCTGATTGTAGTATGTCTTCCAGATTATATTTAGGTTTGAATCCTAGCTTTCTTTTTATTTTTTCTGCTTTTGCTACCAGTATAGGCACATCTCCTTCTCTTCTGCTTTCGAATATATATTTAAATCTGGGGTTAATTTTGTTTTTAAAAATTTCGATTGCTTTATTGACTACTTCTAATACTGAGTGGCCTTGGTTTATCCCGACATTGAAAACTTCGTTTTCTATCTCTTCATTCAGTAGCTTTTCCATAGATAAAATATGTGAGTCTACTAGATCTTCGATATGAATAAAGTCTCTTATACATGTTCCGTCTTTTGTGGGGAAATCATTACCAAATATCCTAAATATACCACCTTCTATTAGGGATTTTATAAGTAGAGGGATTAGATGGGTTTCGGGGTTATGTTCTTCTCCTAGATATCCGATTGCTCCAGCAGGATTAAAATATCTTAAATTTATGAAGTTTAATCCTTTCTTTGAGTATCTTTGTATGATTTCTTCACAAACTTTTTTTGACAGGGCGTAAAAGGATTGTGGTTCTAAAGGGTGATCCTCGTCTATGGGCACATACTTTGCTTCTCCGTATACGCTAGCACTTGAAGAAAAAATCAAATTATTTATATTATGCTTTACCATCAAATCCAAAAGGTTGACTGTTGAGTTGATATTGTTTTGCAAGTAGGTATGAGGGTATTTTTCGGATTCTGCTACTATAGCATATGCTGCAAAATGGATTACCACATCAATTTTGTATTCCCTTGTTATCTCTTCAAATAGAACAGATAAAGCACTATAGTTACATAGGTCGATTTTATGAAATACTATGTTCTGGGGATAACTTAGGGTTAGCTTTTCCAAATTTGAACTTTCTTTTTTATCTATTATTATGCATTTAGCTTTATATTTTTGGATTATTTTTAGGGCGGTACAGCTGCCTATGTATCCTGATCCACCTGTTATAAGAATATTCATGGGTTTACTGAAGCAACTGCAAAATTACCCTTTTCTTCTTCTATGCCCGTAATCTTTAGGTTCATGTATTTGGGATTTCCACTATAGTTTGTTTTTACCCTTATAAAGTTATGAGTGTATCCATATCCGTTTTCTTCTACTAGGACATTGTAATATTTTCCTATTCTATCTTTTATGAACTTTTTGCTTTGTTCTAAACTCAGTTTGGTTAGGATTTTTTCATATTCTTTGACTTTTTGATGATCTATTTTTATATGTCTCATCGTTTGGTATGCGTACGTATATGGTCTGAATGAAAATGGGAATATATGTATTCTGTGAAAATTTACTTTTTTAATTGCTTCTAAGGTTTCCTCGAAATCTTGGTCTGTTTCCGTCGGAAAACCTACTATTATGTCAGTAGTTATTCCAAGGTCTGGTATGTTTTTATATAGATAGTTTGTTATTTCTATATATTGTTCTATGGTATAGTTTCTTCTCATTAGTTTCAGTATTCTGTTACTTCCACTTTGTAGAGAAAGGTGAAGAAATTTGCATATTTTATCACTGGTAGCTATTACTTCCATCAGTTCTTCATCTAGTGTGATTATATCCATTGAGCTTAATCTTATTCTTGCGTTGTCTGGTATAAGAGGTAGTATAGATTTTAATAGTTTAGCTAGAGAGGTATTTATATCTAAGCCATATTCTCCTAAGCATATACCTGTCAGTGTTATTTCAGCTCCTGTTTGGGGATTACTTCTTATTATTTCTGCAATCGATTGAATTTGACTCTGTACTTCTTCTATTTTTTTACTTCTGCTTCTACCTCGGGTGAACGGGATTATACAGAAGGAGCAAAAGTGGTTACAACCGTCTTGAACCTTAATGTAATATTTAAATCTATTTATTTTAGACCCATTATTTTGTATGAAGTAATCTGTATTTTTCAGATGATTTTCAATGATTTCTATGACTTTTTCTTTTTGAGTTGATGGTATTATGTAGATATTTTCACTTTTTTCTAGGTATTCTGGTGGTAGTATTTTTTGTTTTACTTGTTCTATGAGTGACTTATTGAGTGGAACTATACAACCGGTGATAAAGAGTTTAGAGTCTGGATTGGATAAAAAAACTTTTCTTATTAGTCTAAATGATTCTTTTTCGGCTTTATGTGTTACTGCACAGGTATTAAAAATTATGATGTCTGCTTTACCGTCTTTTGAATTTTCTAAACCCATTTTCGATAGTTTTTCTTCGAAATATTCTATTTCTGCTTGATTAACTCTACACCCTAGATAATAAGTACTAAACTTCATATATTTATAATCCTACATCAAAAAATAAGAATCCTCTTCACTTATTTTTTCAATGGTTTGGAATTACAATATTAATGCTCTAAAGTAAGTCAGTCAAATTTATTTAATTTATTTAATCTAATTTATTTAGGTATACGTCGGGTGAGAAATTCAGAGAGTGAAGAAGTCTGCTATAAAAAGCCTTCCATAGGGTTGGTATGAAACTTCTAACATTGTATGACGAAGTGCTTAGAAGCCTTCTACAATCTTACACAGCCAAAACCAAAAGCAGG
>JANXCV010000030.1 GCA_025059235.1 Candidatus Calescibacterium sp.
TTGATAAAACTCATTTTATCAAAAAGCTTTTTGACCAAGGTAGCTATTACTTCCTTTCAAGACCTCGTAGATTTGGTAAGTCTCTCTTTCTGGATACTATCAGATGTGCTTTTGAAGGGAAAAGAGAGCTCTTCAAAGAGCTATACTTGGAAAACAACTGGGATTGGAAAGCTCACTACCCCACCATCAGATTCTCCTTTGACACTCATTTTGAAAACTCCTCTGAACTAAAAGATTTTTTAAGATCACGACAAGATTACTGGGCTTCTCTATATAAAGTTTCTCTCAAATCTCAACATATTGGTGAACGCAATCTTGAACTCTTTGAAAACATATACCATACCTCAGGAAAACAAATAGTTCTTCTTGTTGATGAATATGATAAACCTATTCTTGATCACATTGAAAAACCTGATCTTGCTTATCAAATCAGAGAAACTCTCAAAGGTTTCTATCAAACTATCAAATCCCTTGATAAATATCTCAAATTTGTTTTCATTACTGGCATCTCCAAAT
>JANXCV010000003.1 GCA_025059235.1 Candidatus Calescibacterium sp.
CCATTGTACTTTGAGTTAGACAATAATGGTAATTTAGTCATAAGGCAAGATATAGATGTAAATGATATGATCATCCATAAATAAAATAATATGACTGAAGCATTTTTTTCATGTTATGGTTACAGAAAATTTTTAGAGTATGCGAAAAGTTATATAATTCTTCATTTGTATCAAATGAGAGAGTATATCTTTCCCCCAGTGTATAATTTTTTTCTTCGCATTAGGATATATCAGTTACAGTCAAATTTTATCGAAAATTCTAAGCAGAAAAATAAACTCTATTCATGAATATTTCAAAACTAATAGAAAATATGCCAATGAGATTAATCATTTATTTGATACCCTATGTAAATTTTCCACATGGATTTTGATAGAAATTAGGTAAAATACAGATAGATGATGTTAATGAGATGCTATTGTAATCAAAAATCTATTAATTTCATAGAAGTTGAACATTATAACTTGAGGGATAAGGCTTATACCTTGTAATAAGTCACTATAGTATTGGTGCTTTTAGAATTCATGGGAGTTCTAGGGGGATAACTAAGGGTTAGGGGGTGGATCTCTTCAAAATTGGGCTATTTTATTAGGAGAAAAATTTTTTATCTATCACTGTTAACTAAAGTTATCAATGATGGACCTATCATAAGGCTTCTATATTCTTATGTTACTATGAACAGGTTGGGGGACCAAGATATTTACCCAAGGGATTACTTTCTGATGCCCAAAAAGAATACCTTTTGATATAGATATACAGGATTGCTTTGTACCTGTTCAGGTAGTCAAACAATTCTCTAACGCCGAAATATTGGTAAAGACTTTAGACAGCTTTTTACTAGTGCAAGAGTATCATGAGGAAATTCAGAAACTTTTTTATAGAAATGGTGAAGGTTTACCAGTATTTCTGGGGTGAAGGAAAAGAATAAAGCTCTGAAAGAGCAAAGAAATTAGATATTTAGAGACTGAAAGAGCACTTTTTCTAATAGCTACCATTTAATTATTTTGGTTTAGTAGGAGATGATATGGTTGCATTAAATCTATTTCTTATCCTTCGGATATTCTCCTAAAAAAGAGTAAAAAAAGAGTAATTTGTAAAGAGTTTTCTGAAATCTGGATTATCAAGATTGGCTAAGACTGGTAATTCTGTTGCTATCTCCTCTTAATGAATATCCTGAAACAATAAACTGTTCTGCCAATGTATCTGCTTCTTTCCGCATTATCTTTCTTACCTTTTCGTTCTGAACTTTTTCTAAAGGAATTAGTTCTATTTTTAATCCCTTAGCATCTGAGTAATTTTCCTTTGGAGTCCAAAGATTAGTGTCAATTACTGCTGGTTCTGTTGTGCATACATTTGGCAAACTGTCTAAACTCATTAGTCCTAAATAAGCATGGGACATGATTAAAACATTTTGAACATTTTTATCTCTTATCTTGCTGTACACATAGGCACCTGATCTATAAACATGTGTTATAATTTTTATTCCATTTTGTTTCAATAAAAATTTTTCTAGTTTCTAAATTTGGGAAAAATGTTTGCTTTATTTGATTCGAGTCGTATGGATATAGAAAAGATAAAGTGGAAGTTTCTAAGAAAATTATTTACTATATAGTCAATTGTCAGGGGTATTAGTGCTAAGGAAGTAAAGAAGAGATATACGATTAGCTTTGCTTTTTCACAGATGCTTAAGTTAAATTTTTCATATCTACTTACACTCATTTTTTCTCTTCTATTCTACTTCTTCTATTAGAAATACTTTTATGTATTGTATGACTTGATATTTTTCTTTATTTAGAAATCATCTTGCCAGACATGAGAAACTTTTATAATATCGTTTATTTTAAAGGGTTTGAAAACTACTATATTTCTTCTGCGTTTGTGTTCTTCTTCAAGCAAAGGATTGAAGTTTGGATATATACCTATCTAAGGTGAATAAAAAACTTCTTGTCTGTATAGCAGTTATTTATTAGAAGGAGAAGCATTTTGAATATAATAATTATATGTTCGTAAGATCAGGGGATAGTATAAATATCGTTAATTTGTGAATAAGGTTTAGTATAATTTTTGCGGTCCAAGACTTTTTAGGCTATCAAGTATGGTGGGTATCAGCTAATGTTAAGAATGGAAAAGGAGATAAAAATATTGTATGAAAGATTTAAAATTTTGCCTACTTGTACCAGACAAGATCTTTTATTTTCGAATAGGTTATTACTGGACAAACATGATGGGAAGAGAAAATATTTTTATGTTTAAAGAAATATTTGGTTCTATAGGAATAGTGAGAAAAGCCTTGATCTTTGAATAATACCTATGGCGTTGATAGAGAACAGCAAAGTACTTGTCATTGGTGGAGCTGGTTTTATAGGAAGTTTTGTAGTAGAGGAACTTCTAGCACAAGGAGCACGAGAAGTAGTAATTTATGACAATTTTTCGAGGGAAAGAATAGATAACATCAAGGAATACTTGCGGGATCCGAGGTGTTATATTTTCCCCTATGGAGGGGATATAAGAGATTTGGATATTCTTGATAAGGCTTTTGAAGGGGTAGATTATGTTTTTCATCTTGCTGCTATGTGGTTGCTACATTGTATGGATTTTCCAAGAACTGCTTTTGAGGTCAATATTTACGGGACGTTTAACGTCCTGGAAATGTGTGTTAAACATAAAGTAGAAAAATTAATTTTCAGTTCTTCTGCTTCGGTGTACGGAGACGCTGTTGAGATACCCATGACTGAGAACCATACCTTTAATAATAAGAATTTTTACGGTGCTACTAAAATTGCTGGAGAAGCTATGATTACTTCTTTTCATTATAGATACGGCTTGAATGCTATTGGACTGAGATACATGAATATATATGGTCCAAGGCAAGATGAGAAAGGAGTTTATACCGGTGTAATTCCTACTATTCTGAAAAGGATAGATCGTGATGAACCTATAGTTATTAACGGTGATGGATCACAAGCGTGTGATTTTGTCTACGTTAAGGATGCTGCACATGCTAACATATGTGCCTTGAAATCAGATGTAAATTTTGGGTTTTACAATGTTGCTACAGGAGTTCAAACAACCATAAAACAGCTAGTTGATACTATTCTGGATTTAACGGGATCAGAGGTAGATGTCATATATAGGCCGTATGAGGCTGGCGATGAAAGGCAGTTCGTGAAAAATCGTATAGGTTGCCCCTTGAAAGCACAAAAAGAATTGGGATTCAAATCAAGTATTCTCTGCGAGAGGGACTAAAAGAGTATATGAAATGGAGAAAAAATCTTAATAAAGATCATTAAAAGAATTTGAAAGAATAAAAAACAGGTAGCGTTAATGAATTATGAATCCATGTGTGGTATTTGTGGTGTAATTAGTATTTGGAACAAATTGGTCAATGTTGATATAGTAAATGATATGGTTGATATTCTTGCTCATCGTGGACCTGATGATAGTGGATATCTTTTCTTTCATACTGGAGCTAGACATAACCCAAATATCTCTTTCTATTTAAACTTAACCGATGAAGAATTTATGAAAATTAACTCTACCCTAAGTTCAAGACAGTCGGATGAAGTTCAAAAAGAGCTTCATGAACATGATTATGACTTGTTTTTAGGCTTTAGACGATTAGCTATACTGGATCTATCTTCGGCCGGACATCAACTTTACGGAGAAATATACAACTACTTGGAACTAAAAAACGAACTTAAAAATTACGGACATAGATTTAAAAGTAAAACAGATACTGAAGTAATTATGTACGCTTTTGTACAGTGGGGTATAGAATGTATAAAAAAGTTTAATGGTATGTTTGCTTTTGCACTATACGATAAAATAAAGACATGTTAGAATACTTTACTTTTCAGAATTTTTACACTAACAGAACTTTGTATAAGGATATTTTCATTTTGGAACCAGGTAAATACCTCGAGCTTGATTTATTAAGTAGAGAATTGGGTATTTACGAATATTGGGATTTTGATTTCTTTTCTTTTGTTGATTTTTCGAAAAAGGAGGAGACAGTATTAGAGCTTACTGGTGTGTTTCAATCAGTTATAAAGAGGCAACTATTATCTGATGTTGAGGTTGGAAGTTATCTAAGTGGGGGAATTGATACAGGATTGATAGTTGCTTTTGCATCTAAATTTTACAGATCAAGCCCACTTAAAACTTTTACCATCGAGTTTGATATGAATAGCGTCAGCGGATTAGAAATAGGAATTGATGAGAGAAACGTATCGGAGTACATATCTTATCTTTTTTCTACCGAGCATTATGAAATGGTCTTGAAGGCTGGCGATATGGAAAGATGTCTTGAAAAGTTGGTTTATCATTTGGAAGAGCCCAATGTGGGACAAAGTTATCCAAACTTTTATGCTTCAGAAAAATTCGTAAAGGTAGTTTTAGGAGGAGTAGGAGGTGATGAACTCTTTGGAGGATACACGTGGAGGTATATGAATTTCTATAACTCAAATACTCTGAATGAATTCATCAGTAGTTATTTTAGATATTGGCAAAGATTACTAAGTTTTAACGATCTGTCAAAAGTATTTCAACCGATTATCAAAGACGTAGATAGTACGATTATAAAGGACGTTTTTATATCTGTTTTGAAGAAGCAGATTGAAAATATAGGAAGGAGAAAAATTAGTTATGAAGAGACGTTTTTGTTAGCTCTATACTTTGAGGTAAAGACTTTCCTTCACGGTTTATTGGTTGTTGGAGATAAACTTTCTATGGCTCATAGTATTGAAGAAAGGGTTCCATATTTGGACAACGAGATTATTGATTTAGCCTTGCGGATACCGCCTTCCCTGAAAATACTCAATTATAAGCTTAAAAATACAGAACATACTGATGAAAACCTACAGCAAGAAAATACTCATGGAAAGTATATTTTGAGAGTTTTGGCAAAAAGGGTAATAGGGGGTAAAGTTTCGGAACTCAAAAAGCGGGGATTTTCTGCACCCGATAGCAGTTGGTTCAGAGGAGAAAGCATCAATTTCGTTAAAAAAGTTCTTCTAGATACAAAAGCAAGAATATATAATTTCATGGATAGGAAATACGTTAATCTGCTTCTTGAAGAGCATTTTAGTGGTAAAAAGAATAGAAGGTTACTAATATGGAGCTTGCTGTACTTTGAGTATTGGCTAAAGATATACGCCAAACTATGATATTAGTAATATGTCCTGTTTACAATGAACAGAATAACATATTACCTTTTGTTTCCCGTATACTGAGATACGTAAATAGTAGAGTAAATTTTCTCTTTATGGAGGATAATTCTGAAGACTTGACGAGAAAAATATGCAGGTATATTAGTGAAAATCTTCCCTTTTCTTTGAGAAATAAGATTTTTTTTGTTTTTAATGAAGGTAATTTAGGATATGGTGAGAATTTACTTAAAGGATTTTCATTTGCTTTGGAGAGAAGCTATGAAGTGATTTTGACCATAGATTGTGATTTTCAGCACTTACCTTCGTATTTACCCCTATTTTTTTCTTTATCGAAGAAGTATGATTTTGTAACTGGCACGAGGTACTCTTACAACAGTGCTCTTTTAAGTGAAAGAAATTTTTATAGATACATGATAAATCGTAAGTTAGTTAGTTTTTTAAAGAGTTTGTATGGTATATCTGTTTCGGATTTTTTCTGTGGATTTAGATCTTATAGAAAAAGACTTTTAGAGAATATTTTTGATAACCTTATGAAGTTTAAAGGATTGACCAATATTAATTTTTCGTATGATCTACCGATCTACTTATGGGTAGAAATATTGAATTTTACTCTGAATATAAAAGAAATCCCTATTCCTTTTATTTTCTTTGAAGATAGGATTTTTAAAGGTTTTGGTTCAGAAGTTCTAAGGAGTCATTACGATAGACTGAAAATATACATTGATTCGTTTGTTAAATATTATAGCATGAGGAGGTAATCGTTATGAAAAGGTTAATATTTACGGGATTTATTTATCTTATATTTCTTTTTGTTATGTTTTTTTTGAGTTCTTGCGAAAAGCACACGGAGAATAAAGATAAAATAATTTTTTGGACTTCTTCTATGAAACCCTATTTTACTGAATATATTGAGGGGATTATAAAGGATTTTGAGCAGATTTATAATGTAGACATCGAATGGCAGGATTATCCGTTGGATTCTATATACCAGAAGATATTAGCTAATTTTGGTACTGATCTGGCTCCCGATGTCGTCAATGTCAATCCTCAACTAGTCTCGGGATTATACAAGCAGAAAATGATAGTTGATATCTCTGTCTATGACAGTGAGATAGAAAAATTATTCTTCAGAAATTTAATCGCTGGCTGTAAAATACACGGCAAACTAGTAGCTATACCTTGGTATTCTTCAACAAAAATGCTAGTATTCAATAAGAAAATATTTGATTTTTCTAAGGAGAAGATTGATGATTACAGGGATTTTTTAGAAATACTTAAAAAGATAAAACAGGAGAAAGGAGTTTATGGATTCTATCCATTTCTTAAGTTTGAACAGGATATGCTAGGATTGGGACTGATTAAAGATCCAAAGGATCCATTCAACGACAAAGTTATCGAATTCTTTAGTGATTTGAGAAATTATAGAGAATATCTTCCATCAGGTTTTTTAGTTTCTTCTGTTGATGTTGCTTACTCGATGTACAAGGATGGTAAAGTGGCGTCTATTTTGATAGGTCCACAGTTTTTGTATAGAATAAAGAGAGAAAATCCTGCATTATATGCAGATACATCTGTTGTTTTGTTTTTCTTCAAGAACTATCCTGTAACTTTGATGAGCTTAAGTGTAGTTAATAATCGTAGTATAGACAGAATAAACAATTCTATAAAATTTATAAGATTCTTAACTAGTTTTAAAAATCAGAATGAGCTTTTCAAAATAGTTCCTGTTATGCCGAGTGTGGAGGGGAACTACTCGTTTGAGGATCAAGATAAGCTTATGGAAATGGTAAAGAAAAAGATGATAGAAATATTCCCCAAAAGTAGCGTGTTTGATTTATACTTTTACGATGTTATTTCAGATCCTGTTGTTAGAACTAACATTTTCAAGAATTTTATCAACGATGTTTTCAATACTTCTTATAGTATGGAATATATTCAAAATCATTATAGAAGGAAATGGATTGAAAGTATAGAAAAATAGACGAAGATAATTGTAGGATTAGCTATAATTTTTGTTGAATATATTCAGTATGGAGCAAAATTATTTAATTTTTATGAAGGATGGGGGGATAGATTGTGTCTAAGCTACCAAGAATAAGAATAAAAATGTTAAGCTGGGATCATAAGCTATTAGATCAGTCAGTGAACAAAATAGTTGATATTGCATTAGGAACGGGGGCCACCATTTCTGGACCAGTTTACTTACCCGTGAAGAGAAGAGTATTTTGTATAACCAGATCTCCACACGTAGATAAAAGATCAGGAGAACATTTCGAAATTAGAATCCATAAGAGATTGATAGATTTAGTGAATTATACTCCGAAAACCATAGAAGAGATAAAGAAAATGGAAATACCAGCAGGAGTAGAAGTATTTATAAAAACCCTATGATTCAAAATCCATTTAGATCTTTTAAGAGCAATCTATATCTATCCTATTGGATATTCAATACTTTTTCTCTGCTTGGCACTTGGGTCGATTTTACTCTAAGACAATGGATGATAGTAGAGATGATAAAAAATGAAAAAATAGCTTTGCAGTATGTTGGGGTATATAATCTTGCAAAATTCATCCCCTCAGCTTTTTTATCTTTTTTAGCTGGATATCTGTCCGATAGGTTCAACTCAAGAACTATTTTGGTATTGATAATGATGATTGACTTTTTGAATGCTTGTATTATTTCTTACCTTGTTTTTACTAATAACCTGAATGTATTGAACTTTTTAGTTTTAGCTGTGTTTTCAGGAATAACAAGCAGCCTTTATTTTCCTACAAGGAGTAAGTTCATAAATATGCTTGCAGAAAATAAGGGAGATATTCCTAGTTTTTTCAGTTTGCAGGGAGTTTCCTTTAATCTTTCGAGAATAATTGCTCCTCTGATTGCTGGATATTTATCGAGGAATTTTGGTTTTGTCTGGGGATTTGTATTCAATGCTATCTCTTTCATACCCATCATAGTATACTTAATCACAATAAAGGATAATCATTTAAAATATCCAAGAAACCGTGGTCTGAGTACTGAAACGGAAAACCAAAATAATCTTTTAAATAATCTGAGAAGGACAATAGAGTATATAAATTCAAACGGTAAGATAAAAAAATGTTTCTATGGTACATTTACGGTTAACTTTTGGGGAGTGTCATTAGTATCTTTCTTGCAGGTTTTTACAAAGGAAATCTTGGGAGCTAATATAAACTTCTTTTCAATCTTAATGTCTGTTTTGGGACTCGGAGCTGTAATTGGAGCTTTTTTGGTAGCTTCAACCAGTTACCAAGTTATACTCAATTTCAGAGAAGAATTTTTAATCTTGACTTATGGATTACTTATTTTTCTCTTGTCTATATTTCCAAACTTTTGCTTGGCAATTATTTTCTTCATTGGTGTCTTGCAAGCTTTAATTTTTGGATTTATTAATAATAAGCTACACCTTTTAACGGATAGTGTTATTTTGGGTAAAGTGATGGGTATATATTCAATGTTTAATATCTCGCTTTACTACTTTGGTGCTTTTTGTCTTTCCTATATTGGATACTTTTTGGGAATTCTGAATCTATTTAAAATTGTTTCCATTTTCATTATTTTGTCCGCTATACTGATTGGAATAAACGTAAAGGAGGGAAAAGTATGAAGGAAGTGAAAATAGGGATTTTAGGAATAAAGATTGGTATGACAGAAATATATCAGGATAACGAGCTTATTCCAGTGACTGCCATAATGGCTGGACCATGTAAGGTTATAGATATCAAAACTCCTGAAAAAGATGGTTACTACGCTTTAAAAGTGGGGTTTATAAAAACCGATAACTTAAACAAGCCTAGTAGTGGGGTTTTTAAAAAAGTAGGGGAGAAGTTTAAAATAGTTGCAGAAATAAGAGTAAACCAAGAAACGGCTTCTAAATACAAAATAGGTGATGTATTAGATGTAAATGTGTTTAACAAAAACGATATCGTGAATGTTACTGGTTATACAAAAGGTAGAGGGTTTACAGGAATGATAAAGAGATGGAATGCTTCTAGAGGACCTATGTCACATGGTAGTAAACATCATAGGAAACCCGGTAGTAATGCCACTTCAAGAATAGGACCTACCAGACCAGGTAAAAGAAGACCGGGTAGATATGGAAATGAAAAAGTAACTATAAGAAACCTTAAAGTCATAGATATTTTACCAGATAAGAATATAATACTGATCAAAGGTGGAGTACCAGGAGCGAAAAATTCGCTGGTAAAGATAGTTAAAAATTAAAGAGGTGGTTTAATATGCAAAAGGAGGTAAAAATATATAAAATAGATCAGGAGATAACTCCGGTAGATAAAATAATGATCTCATTCTTAAGGGAACCTTCTGTACATCACCTTCATAAGCATTTGGTTTTGCAGTGGTCGAATAGACGTCTGGGTACTGTTTCTACAAAGAGGAGAGGAGAGGTTCGTGGTGGTGGTAGAAAACCCTGGCCACAAAAACACACCGGTAGAGCACGACATGGAAGCATAAGATCCCCTCTCTGGAGAAAAGGAGGAGTCGTTTTTGGACCTAAACCCCGAGACTGGAGTATCAAAATGAACAAAAAAGAAAGAAAACTAGCCCTATACTCACTTATATACACTAAAATAGATGATTTCATCGTTCTGGATGATTATAAAATCCAAGAATGTAAAACAAAAGTTGTAAAATCTATGCTTGATCTTATAGAAAAAGACTTTGGAAAAATCAAAAAAGTAGTGATCATGTATGCAGAAAAAGACCAAAATGTAGAAAATCTGATAAAAAGTGCTAGAAATATCGAAAAGGTTAGAAAAATACTCAAAGCAAATAATATTAATGTAGAGGATCTGTTGAGTGCTGATAAAGTAATTATGGATAAAAAGTCGTTACTAGTTTTGAAAGAGCTCTTTGTTGACTATATTAACAAGGAGGTAGAAGAACGTGAACAAGCAGCAGTCAAAGCTTAGAAAAGTTAAACTCCCACCATCAGAAATTATACTAAATCCAGTCCTTAGTGAAAAAGCTATAAGAATAATGAATCAGACCAAATTGAAGAAATACGTATTCAAAGTTTTGAAATCAGCTAATAAAACTGATATCAAAGAAGCCGTGGAAAAGTTGTTTGATGTAAAAGTTCACAAAGTCAACATCATTAATATTCCCTCCAAAACTAAATACTATAGATATAGGTATAAATATCACAAGCCTTCTTATAAAAAAGCTGTTGTCACTCTGAAAGAAGGATACAATATACCAAGTATAGACTCTTCAATAGAAAAAGAGAAAACGAGGGAGTGAATAGTATATGATAAAGAAAACTAATCCTACTTCGCCAGGCAGAAGGTTTACAACGTATCACGATTTTAAACAAGTACTGACTACTGATGAACCCTACAAGCCTTTAACTGTTATAAAAAAACCCAAGGCAGGAAGAAATAATCAAGGAAAAATAACTGTCAGATTCAGATGCGGAGGACATAAAAAAAGAATAAGGATAATAGACTTTAAAAGGGATAAAGATAACATCCCAGCAGTAGTTAAAACTATTGAATATGATCCAAATAGGAGTGCTTGGATTTCTCTGGTCGAATATGCAGATGGAGAAAAGAGATATATATTGGCTCCAGAAGGAATAAAGGTAGGAGATACAATAATGTCAGGAGAAGACGTAGAAATAAAAATTGGTAACTGTTTACCTTTAGGTAGTATTCCTGTTGGAACGTTTATCCATAACATTGAACTGTATCCTGGTAGGGGAGGGCAACTTGCCAGAGCTGCCGGAAGTGTAGCCCAACTAATAGGAAAAGAGGGAGATTATGGTATAGTAAGACTACCATCAGGAGAGATAAGAAAAATAAACCTAAAATGCAGAGCTACAATAGGTAGAGTCTCAAACCCCGATCATTCGAATATCGTCATAGGCAAAGCCGGAAGGAATATTCATAAAGGTTGGAGACCTCATGTAAGAGGTAGTTGTATGAACGTCGTGGACCATCCTCATGGAGGGGGTGAAGGAAGAACTCACCCAGGTAGACCAAGTGTAACTCCATGGGGTAAACCAACCGTCGGATACAAAACAAGAAAGAAAAAGAAACCATCAAACAGGTTTATTATATCCAGAAGAAGTAAAAAATAGATAACATAATGGAGGTTGGGTATGGGTAGAAGTAGTAAAAAAGGACCATACGTAGACCCAAAATTATACAAAAAAGTCCTAAAGGCAAAGGAGAAGGGAGAGAAAGTCATAAAGACTTGGTCTAGGAGAAGTACAATAGTTCCTGAAATGGTAGGACTTACTTTTTTGGTGCATAACGGTAAAGGACATGTTCCAGTTTATGTAACTGAACAAATGGTTAATCATAAACTTGGTGAATTTGCTCCTACCAGAACATTTAGAGGACATCCCGATAAGAAAGCAGCAAAAGCTCCCAAAAAATAGGTAAGGAGGACTACTATGTACCAGTATGCTTTTAAAATAGAGTACAAAAAATCAAAGGAAGACAAAGACTATCTAACACAAATAATATTCGCAAAAAGTCTAGAGGAAGCAAAAAGAGTAGCTCATGAAAAGTACTGGAATGAGAAATGGTATGAATTTAAAGTTGATTTTCTCAAATTCAATGCTTTTGCAAGATACCTAAGAACATCTTACAAGAAATTGAAACCTATACTTGACTTGATAAGGGGCAAAAATCTAGACGAAGCTATAAATATCGTAGCTTTTATTCCCAGAAAAGCTGCAAGAATGGTTGAAAAACTACTCATGTCAGTCAAAGCCAACATAGAATACCTTTCTGATAGATACAAGGATTTAAACATTAATAACTTCTTTATTTATGAGTTATACGTTACCAAAGGTCCATATATAAAGAGATGGGATGCTAAATTTAGGGGAATGGCTACAAAAATACTCAGACCGACATCTCACCTAACTGTCAGGGTAGCTTACAAAGAACCCATCAAAAAGCTCAAAAAAGAAAAGGAAGCGGTAAGGAGGTAAATCATGGGTCAGAAAGTTCATCCTAAATCCTTACGACTTGGTATAAATAAATACTGGGATAGTGTTTGGTTTTTCCCAAAAAAAAGAGAATACCAGGAAGCAGTGATAGAGGACCATAATTTGCGAAAGTTTATTTTCAAGGAAGTAAGAAGGAGTATTCTTCAGAGGATGGGAATAAAGGCAAAAGAGGGTAGTGCTAAATTTAAGGATCCTAACCCCGCATCGATCGAAAAAATAATTATAAAAAGAAAGGGATCAAGCATAAATATAACTATCTACACTGCTAAGCCTGCCGTAGTTATTGGCAAGAAAGGAGCAGAGATAGAAAATCTCAGATCAAAAATTCAAAGAGAGTTTGGAAAACAGGATGTGACTATTGAAGTGAAAGAGGTTGAGCATCCCGATTTAAGTGCTAAATTGGTAGCTCATAGTATAGCAAGGCAGCTTGAACAAAGGGTTAGCTTTCGTAGAGCTATGAGAGCTGCTGCTATAAGAGTTATGAGGGTCGGAGCTCAGGGAGTTAGAATTGAGGTTTCTGGAAGGCTAGATGGTGCTGAATTGGCTAGAACAGAAAGAGTAATACTTGGTAAAGTACCTCTGCATACCCTTACTGCAGATATAGACTATGCTCTGGATGAGGCTATGACCAAATGGGGAGTTATAGGAGTAAAAGTTTGGATATACAAGGGATTGACGTTTAAAGATGAAGAGACTAAGAAACAATTCGAAATTCTAGAAAAGTTAAAACTAGCTAACATGCCGAAGGATCTAGTATGAAAATAGTTTTGAATTTATAGGGAAGGTGAGAATAACATGCTAGCACCGAAAAAAACTAAATATAGAAAAACCCAACGTGGGAGAATGAAAAGAAAAGCTACTAGTGGAAATAGAGTTATTTTCGGGGATTATGGACTGCAGGCTTTGGAACCTGGCTGGATTACCTCTAACCAAATAGAAGCAGCCAGGATAGTAATATCTAAAAATCTGAAAAAGGGTGGAAAAGTATGGATAAGAATTTTCCCCCACAAAAGTATTACTAAGAAACCAGCTGAAACTAGGATGGGAGGAGGAAAAGGAGATGTAGACAAATATGTAGCAGTTGTAAGACCAGGAACTATTATGTTCGAAGTAACAGGCTTAAAAGAAGATCAAGCTATGGAAGTACTAAAGCAAGCTTCTTATAAACTTCCTATAAAAACTAGATTTGTTGTAAAACAGGGGGGATAAGTTATGAAATCGAGAAAAGAATTAGAAATACTTCGAAGTATGAGTTATAGCGATCTGGTCAAAGAATTAAAAAACACACGAAAAGAACTTTTTGAAATGAGAATGAAATCTACTCTAACTGGAGAATTTAAACCTCACCTATTCTCGAACTTCAGAAAAAAAATAGCTAGGATCAAATATCTTATGTCTATACAAAGGAGTGATATAAATGAGAAAAAATAGAAAAAAACTGGTCGGTATAGTTGTAAGCGATAAAATGGAAAAAACTGTAGTAGTAAAAGTAGAAAGAAACAAAATACATCCAAAGTATAAAAAGGTTGTAAAGACTTTCAAGAAGTACTATGCTCATAATGAGGATAATGAGGCTAAAGAAGGAGATAAAGTAATGATAATGGAATCTAGACCGTTAAGTAAGTTGAAGAGGTGGGTTGTGATTAAAATTATAGAAAGAGCTCAAAAATTATAAAGGAGTGGTAGATTATGCTTCCACGAATGGCTAAACTTATAGTTGCGGACAACTCAGGTGCTAAAAAAGTTCAGCTAATAGGTAACTATGGTGCTTCTCAAAAGACTTACTGTTACATAGGTGATGTAGTAAAAGTAGCAGTCAAAGAAGCCATTCCTAACTCTAATATTGAAAAGGGAGATGTTCTAAAGGCTGTAATAGTCAGATCTACCAAGAAATATAGAAGACCCGACGGAAGTTATGTAAGATTCGATGATAACGCTGTAGTTATAATAGATGACCAAGGAAATCCAAAGGGAACCAGAATATTTGGTCCGATACCTCGTGAATTAAGAGAAAAAGGATTTGCAAAAATACTATCGCTTGCTACAGAGGTGGTATAAAATGAAACTCAAAAAAGGTGACAAAGTATTGGTAATATCGGGAAAATACAAAGGTGAAGTAGGAAAAGTGATAAAAATCATTAAAGACAGAGCAATTGTCCAAGGTATAAATAGGGTTAAAAAACATGTAAAATCCCTTAATCCCGAACAGAAAAAGCCTACTATAGTTCAGGTAGAAAGACCTATTCATGTTTCAAACCTTATGATAATAGATAGCACTGATAATAAACCAACAAGAGTTGGATATAAGTTTATCGAGAAAGACGGAAAGAAAGTGAAAATTAGAGTGTCCAAAAGAACAGGACAAGAAATAAAAGTTGATAGAAAATAAAGAAATAAAAATAGAAAGTAACGGAGGAAAAAAATTATGTTAAAAACTCAGGAACTGAGATTATACCAGAAATATAAACAGGAAGTCGTCCCCGAATTGATGAAAATTTTTAACTATAAAAGTATCATGCAAGTTCCGAGGATAGAAAAAGTGGTAGTGAATATGGGGGTAGGTGATGCAACTCAAAATCAAGATGTGATCAAAAAAGTACAAAAACAATTGATGCTAATAACTGGTCAAGCTCCAGTAATAATAAAAGCTAAAAAGTCTATTTCAAACTTCAAGTTAAGAAAGGGTATGAATATAGGGCTAAAGGTTACTCTCAGAAAGGCATTAATGTGGGCTTTTCTAGATAAATTGATCTCTATAGTTCTTCCCAGAATAAGAGATTTTAAAGGTATAAGTAGTAACTCCTTTGACGGCAGAGGTAATTACAACCTGGGAATAAAAGAACAAATTATATTCCCAGAATTGTCATACGATGATATCGATAAAGTAAGAGGTATGGATATAAATATAACCACCACAGCAAAAACAGATAAAGAAGCTTATGAATTATTGAGATTACTAGGTTTTCCATTTAAAAAATAAGTACAGAGGAGGTCATTATGCCAAGAAAAGCTCAGATAGAAAAATGGAAAAGACCCCCTAAATACCCAGTTAGGTTTAGGAATAGATGTAAGATCTGTGGAAGACCAAGAGGATATATAAGAATGTTTGGGATGTGTAGGATGTGTTTCAGAAAGATGGCCTATGAGGGTCTTATACCAGGTGTTAGAAAGGCAAGCTGGTAAGGAGGTAAAAAATATGCTCACAGATCCAATTGCAGATATGTTTGCAAGAATTAAAAACGCTATAAATAGGAAGCATGAAACCGTCAAAATCCCAGGATCAAAGATCAAGAAAAGTATACTAGAATTACTAAAAAAAGAGGGATATATAGAAGATTATTCAATAGAACCCTTGAACGACTATTCCTATAATTTTGTAGTAAAGCTAAAATACTACAAAGGTAAATCAGTTATAAATGATCTAAAAAGAGTTAGCAAGCCTGGTAGAAGAATTTATACTCCCTACAAAGAAATACCTTTAATTCTATCAGGATTAGGCTTAACAATAGTTTCTACTTCGAAAGGAATCATGTCCCACAGAGAAGCTATGAAAAATAAGTTGGGAGGAGAGATAATAGGTTTCGTTTACTAAAGGAGGAAAAGAGTATGTCCAAGCTTATCAAGAAACCAATAATTTTACCTGCAAACACAAAGATAGAAATTAAAGGCGAAGAGATTACGGTAATTGGTCCCAAAGGTTCAGTTACCAAAAAATTTCTAACTGAGTTCGTAGATATAAATACCAATGAGAATAAAATTTTTGTTGTTCCCAAGTTTGAAAAACACTCCAAAAGAACTGGTAGGTTTATAAAGAAATTGGCCGGTACTTACTGGAGTATTCTTAATTCAATGGTCCTAGGGGTTAACCAAGGGTATACAAAAACTCTGCAGATAGTCGGATTAGGATGGAAGGCAAATCAAAAAGGAGAATCAGTCGAATTATCGGTAGGATATTCTCATCCAGTTGTATTCACTCCTCCAAAAGGAGTTTCAGTCAAGGTGGAAGATCCCCAGAGAATAACTGTAAGCGGTGTGGATAAGGAGCTTGTCGGTCAGGTTGCAGCAAACATAAGAAAAATAAGAAAACCAGATAGCTATAAAGGAAAAGGAATTAGATATGCTGATGAAAATCTTGTATTGAAAGAAAGTAAGAAAGGAGCAAAAGGTAGGTAGTTGAAATATGAAGGTAAGAGCCTCCGTAAAAAAAATATGTGCCTATTGCAAAGTAGTTAAAAGAAGAGGAAAAGTAAGAATTATCTGTACAAAATCAAAAAAGCATAAGCAAGTACAGGGATAAAGAGGGTGGTTAGGAAATGCCACGAATAGCAGGAGTAAATATACCAGAAAATAAACAGCTGTGGATCTCTCTAAGGTATATATACGGCATAGGACCTACAAGAGCTATGGAAATACTCAAAAACACCAACATAGATCCATACAAAAAAGCAAAAGATCTAACACAAGAAGAAATAAACAAAATACAAAAGTATATAGATGATAACTACGTTGTTGAAGGAGATTTAAGAAGGCAGATAAGTCAGAACATTAGAGAATTGATAGAAATAAGGTGTTATCGAGGGATAAGACATCAGAAAGGGTTACCTGTCAGAGGACAACGCACCAGAACTAATGCCAGAACAAGAAAAGGTCCAAAACCAAATAGAATAGGAACCAGGAAAAAATAATGAAAATACTTGGAATAGACTGGGGTAAAAAAAAATAGGACTAGCCCTAGGAAACACAGAACTAAAAATAATTACACCTCTGAAAAATATACCAAATAACAAAGAAGCAATACCAGAAGTATTAAAGATAATAGATCGATATTCTGTGGATATTGTTGTAGTGGGGATACCTATTTTGCCCCTATTACAAAAACCAAACGAACTATATCCATACATAAAAAAATTCTCAAAAGAATTAAAAGAGCAAGCTTGCAGTTTATTAGGGAGAAAAATAGAAGTTCATTTTATCGAAGAAGAATATACCACGGAATTAGCAAAAATCAAGTTTGGAAATTCCAAAGACATAGACAAATATTCTGCCGCTATTATTTTAGAACAGTATATCAATAGTCAATCAGGAGGTAAGACAGGTGATAGTAACGCATGAAATAGGATCTCTATCAAAACCATCCTGGAGAGTTAAACCGTTTAGGAATTTACCTCTAACTGAGGAAGATTTGAACCAAGCTATTAAATGGGCAAAAAGATTAAATATTTCTGATGAAACAGAAGAATTGATAGAGATAGTAAAAAAGAATCTAGGTAATCCGAATTTATCAGATGAAGAAAAACAAAAAATTGTTTTCTACTCTTCATTATATGCTGTTAGATTTCTAGAAAATGTAGGTATTGATTTAGTATATGATGGGGAACAACACAGAAGCGAAATGTATGAATACCCGATCAGGAATATTCAGGGATTTGAATTTAAGGGACATGTTAGAAGTTTTGATAATAAATACTACAGAAAAGCTTCTTTAGTTTCAAAACCTATTTTAAAGGACTATTACCATAGAAAAGAAACTCAAACGATAAAGTCTTTTATTAGAAAAAAACTAAAGATTCCAGTTACAGGACCTTACACTCTTGTCGACTGGTCTTTCGATGAATACTATTACAGTGTGGATCTATTTGAAGGTGAGACTAAGAAACATAGAAGGAAGTTTCTGAAAGAAATGGGACAAATTATTAGACAGGTGATACAAGACATAATAGATAACGGTGCTGATTTTATACAAATAGATGAACCTGCAGCCACAACCAAAAAAGATGAAGTTGAGTTATTCGTAGATACCATCTATGATACTTTGGTAGGACTCCAAGATAAATCAACTTTTTCTATACACATATGTTTTTCTAATTATTCCATCCTATTTCCATATATTGAAAAATTGGACGGAATAGTAAAAGAACTACACTTTGAATATGCTAATCGTGATAGTTGGGAATTAGGTAGAAAAAATAGAAAAGGGTATGAAATACTAAAAATGTTTAAAAACAACAATTTTACTGTTGGATTAGGTGTTTTAGATGTTCATACTGATAGAGTAGAAAGTAAAGAGCTTATAAAGGATAGGATCCTCTATGCAATGGATATAGTTGGTGATAGAATATATGTAGCTCCTGATTGTGGATTAAGAACTAGAACCTGGGAAATAGCATATCAAAAATTATCAAATATGGTGGAAGCAGTAAAATGTATAAATTAACTATTTTGGATGAATGCGATAGCACACAAGAAGAATTAAAAAAGACTCTAAAAGATAATGAATTCTTAGCAATAATTGCAAAGAGGCAATTCAAAGGTAAGGGAAGCTATTCTAGAGAATGGATATCTGACCCAGGAGGATTGTATCTATCATTCAACTTTCCCACTATACCTTTAAATTTACCCGCATCTATTATTTTTTCAGTCATAGTAGCAATATCTCTCCAGGAATATGTAGATCATACTCTTGGTAAACATCTGGGGATTATATATCCAAATGATTTGGTAGTTAAGCTTAATGGGAATTATTACAAGTTAGGAGGTATACTCGTAGAAATATGCGGAAATAACTATGTTATCGGTATAGGAATAAACGTTAATAATCAAGTATCTAATTATCAGTTTGAACACAAAGCTCTAAGTTTAAATGAACTATCAAGGATTGTAAATAATAAAACGTATAAGTTTGATGTTGTAGATATTGCTAAAAACATATTAGATAAGGTTAGTTTATTTTACTCTAGCAGAATTGATATATATCAAAGATTGCTTGAATTAGACTTTACTCATGAATTAAAGAATGTTAAGATACTTGTTTTTATGGATGGAGAAGAAGTGATTGATACCTTCGATAATATAAAAATAGACTATAATTTGAAGAAGATAGTTCTTTACAAATCGAGGATGAGAAAAGATCTTGAATTCGAGAAAGTAAGGAGGATTTTTTATTAGTAAAAATATTTTTATTTTTGTTAGTTTGAAAGTAGAGCTTCTTTTATTTTTTTTAATGCTTTTGACTGAATTCTAGAAATGTTTACTTGTATGGTGTTTAATTTTTTTGCTATTTCTTCTTGTGTTAATCCTTCGAAAAATTTCAGAGATATTACTATTTTTTCTAAGGGATCTAGTTTGGAAATAGCCTCTTGGATTAAAATTTTTATATCTCTTTCTTCTGCAACGTTTTTTCCATCTGATATTATTTCACTTACTGGTTTTTGATTTTGTAGTACACTACTTTCCAATGAAAATAATTTTTGTCTCGTGAATTCCAAGTATTCTATTAGTTTTTCTTTACTTATGTTTGTATATTCTTCTATTTCTTGTATTGTTGGTTGTCTTTTTAGTTGTTGTGATAATTCTTTTATTTTTTGACTTATTATACTCTGATTTTCATAGATTTCTCTTGGGGGTTTTATCAAATTATGATGATCTCTATAGTATCTTTTTATTTCTCCGGTAATATATATTGAGGCAAAGTTGATGAAATTGTCTGATTTTTTGGAGTCGAACTTCTCTATAGCTTTTATTAGACCAATAACTCCATTTTGTATGGCATCTTCTACTTCTTGGGGATGTGAATACTTATAAGCTAAGTACTTCACATATGGTAACATTATCTCTACTATTTTATCTCTGTAGATTTTTTCTCGAGTTATATGATATTTTTTAAGAAGTAGATCTATTTCTTGTTTATTCATGATTAGGAAGATATCAGCTTAGTAAGAGTTTGATTAGTTAAAATTCTTACGGTTTATATCTGTATAACATTCTGGGGAATGGTATTGCTTCTCTGACGTGATCTAATTTACATATCCAAGCTACGAATCTTTCTATTCCTAGTCCGAATCCGCTATGAACAGCACTTCCGTATTTTCTCAGATCAAGATACCAATTATATTCTTCTAGAGGAATGTTTTCTTCTTTCATTCTTTGAAGTAGGATTTCATAGTTGTCTTCTCTTTGACTTCCTCCTACTATTTCTCCGTATCCTTCTGGTGCTAATATATCCATATTGAGAACAAAATTAGGATTTTCAGGATCTATCTTCATATAGAATGGTTTTATACTTTTGGGGTAATGAGTAATAACTACTGGTTTATCGAAACTTTCTGATATTGCAGTTTCTTCTGTTGCTCCGAAATCATCGCCAAAGTTAAAATCAAATCCTTTACTTTTGAGGAGTTCTACCGCTTCTGTATATGTTATCCTATAGAATGGTGGTACTATTTTTCTTAAATCATCTAGATTTCTTTCTAGTATTGATAGTTCGTACGAATTTGATTCTAGTACTTTTTGAATAACGTAAAATATCATATTTTCAGCTATTTGGATTATATCGTCTAATGTTGCGAAAGCTACTTCAGGTTCCACCATCCAAAATTCTATTAGGTGTCTTCTTGTTTTACTTTTTTCTGCTCTAAAAGTAGGTCCGAAACAGTATACTTTTTCAAAAGCAAGAGCTCCTGCTTCTTGATAAAGTTGCCCACTTTGAGATAAGTACATTTTATCTCCGAAGTAATCTACTTCGAATAAGGTTGTAGTTCCTTCACAAGCAGACGGAGTGAAAATAGGGCTATCAAATTCAATGAATCCTTCTTTGTTTAAATACTCCCTTATGAAGTTTTTAACACTATGTCTTATTCTTAGTATAGCGAATTGTTTTCTACTTCTTATCCATAGATGTCTATGATCTAGTAGAAAGTCTATACCGTGTTCTTTAGGGGTTATAGGGTAATTGATTGTTTTGTGTATCAGTTTTATGTTTGAGGTTAGGATTTCAAATCCTATGGGTGATCTTTTATCTTCTTTGAGTATTCCTTGGACTTCACAGGTGCTCTCTTGAGTGCATTCATCAAAGATATCATATAACAAGGGATTATCTATGACGCATTGTATGAAGCCTTTACCATCTCTAACTATAAGGAACCTTATTTTACCACTACTTCTTTTATTCCATACCCATCCTCGGATACTAACTGTTTTATTTTCAAATTTTTTCCCTCTTTTTCTAATTTCTTCAGTGTTGGTATAGATGACTTCTTTTGTTTCCATCTTTATTTGCTCCTATTTTAGTTCTTTTTCTATTTTTTTGTTAATATTTGCAGGGAATACATATTTCATTAAGCTTAGCATTAGTGGATTAAGGCTGGATACAAAGGTGTAGGAATATGAAGATTTTATGAAATCTTTGAAATAACCTTGTGTTGGGAATATTGTAATCATTAGGAATATTTTCCACCAGAAGACTATTCCTTTTATAAGTCCTGTTATTCCTCCAAGTAATTTAGCTGATTTTTCTAGAATTTCATTTCTTTTTGAATATATTTCTAAGCTATATCCGATTGCTAGTATGGAGATAAATGTTAGGAAAAATATAGTTATTCCGGTTATGAAATTTATCAGGGATTGATCTTTAATTTTGACCATGCTGTTTATCAAACTTCCCAGTGGTTCGGTAAGAGCAAAAGCTATAACTATCGATATTAATAGTGCTATTAAATCGGTTATCTCTGCTATCAGACCTCTTTCATATCCTATCCTAAATAAAAAAATGAGACTGAGGGTAAAAATTATATCAATCATTTATTTTTTTATAGCTTTGTTTATGAGGGATGATATCAGTGAGGGGTTAGACTTTTTGGAGCATTTACTTAGGACTATCTTTGTATCATCTATGCTTGTAATAATATAGTAGTATTTTTCGGTTTCTAATACTATGTTATTTGTTTTTTCTGAAGAGAAACTTGAAAACATAGATATATCCTTATAGGCTGCTATTATTGTTGATACTGAAAAATCGTCTAAAGATTCATTTGAACAATATTCTAATTCCTCTGTTTCTATGTTTATTATGTGAAATTCTTCTATAGGAGGTATTTGGGAGAGCTTGTTAACTAGATTGTTAACCATTATTGTTTTTTCCTCCTTGTTTTCTGTTTGAATTTGGTTTGTATACTGGATTTCCTTTTCTATAGCTATTTCATTTTCTTCTATAGTTATTTGGTTTTCTAGTGTTGATTGGAATTCCTCTTCTACTTTTAATTTTTCCTGTTCATATTCTGGTAATTTTTCTTGATATTCTGGTGATTTTTCTTGGATTTCTATGATTTCTAGGGATTCTTCTTTTTGTTCGGTATATAAATTTTCTTCATTATTTTCTTGTGTTTTTGGTATTTGTTCAGTATGTTCTTCTAATTGTAGATATTCTTCACTATTTTCATTTTCGGATTCTGGAGATTGTTCTTCGTGTTGCAATTTTGATTCTATTTCAAGAATCTGTGTTGTAGTTTGTTTTGGACTTTCTGTAATCTCCTGAAAATTTGTTTTTTCTTTTTTTGAGTTTTCTTTATCGTCTATTTCTAGGAGAAGAGCTTCGATTTCTTTGCCTATGTCATCCAAAAAGGCTATTGAGTCTTGGTTCGTAGGGTTATCTTCGTTTATTTTTTTTTGCCTATCTTCTTCCATATCTATTTCAAATTTCATATCTTGGGGTCTATATTTGATTATAGATTCTAGTGTATCCAGTAGATTTTCTTCTTCTAACTTTTTTCTTAGAAACATTGGTAAATAGCTTAGTAGATCTTCTTCTGTTATTTGAATTAGATATATTATGGCTTCTATTTCTGTATATTCGTCTAACGAAACATCGATTATAATTCCGTTTTTCAATATCATTTTGCCTGTTAAGCTACCGTGGTTTAATATTAGTTCTACTATATTTGCTTTATTTTTTAATCTCTCTATTGTTTTTATTAAGCTTTCTCTTTCTAGGTCTACTATTTCTGTTATGCTATCTAATTTCTTTGCTGTTTGTACAAGTTTCTGTTTATCTGAGGGTGGGGGTTTGATGTATTCTGGTTTTTTATATAATTTTTCTCCTCTTGGATCTCGTTGTTCAAAACTTGACATGAATTTTCTCTCCCTTTCTATTTATCCCTATATTTATTTTAAAATAGACGATAAAACTCCCCTCTTTCTATCATCTTAAAAAATCATTAAATTTTTGTAAAATTTTTATTAAAATTAGTGTTCTACTTTATTTCAACTTTTGCTCCAACTTCTTCTAGCTTTTTCTTGATTTGTTCTGCTTCTTCTTTAGATACACCTTCTTTTATTGCTTTAGGAAGACTTTCTACAAAATCCTTTGCTTCTTTTAGTTGCATATTTGTTATTTCTCTTACTACTTTCAGTACATTTAGTTTTGCGTTATCTGGATATCCGACTACTATTACATCGAATGTTGTTTTTTCTTCTTTTTCTTCAGCTGGTGCAGCTGCTGTTCCTGGGATCGGTGCTGCAGCGAATGCTACTGGTGCACTAGCCTGTACACCAAACCTCTCCTCTATTGCTTTTATTAAGTCTACTAATTCTAACACACTCATTTGTGCTATTGCCTCTACTATTTGCTCCTTTGTTATCATACCCACGACCTCTTTCTACAAGCTATTTCATAGCTTGCCCAGAGTATTTGTATACCGCGCTCTTGAACGCGGTTATGATTTCTTTTCTTTTACTGCTTGTAAAGCCCAAAGTAGTTTTAGTATAATTGTGTTCAAAGTACTGGCTAGCTTTGAAATTGGAGCTTTTAATGTTCCTGCTAGTTGGCTTAATAAAACCTCTTTTGGAGGAATCTTTGATAATTGCTTTACTTCTTGACTAGTTATTACTTTGCCTTCTAGTATCCCAAATAATATCTCTGGAATATCTTCTTTTACGTTCTTTTCTTTTTTGATAGTTGTTATTATTTCATCTAACTTTTTGGCTAGTGCTATTGGATCTTTTTGGGTGTAATTAACTATAATTGCTCCTCTTATTTTGGGAACTAATTCGTTATAGTTCTTTTCTTCAAGTGCTATTTTTAGTAGAGAGTTTTTTATGACTTTTATATCTCCTCCTGCTTCTTCTATTGCCATGTTGTACTTCACAAGTTCCCAAGCTTTTAAGCTAATATTGGGTTTCTGATACAATGTGAATACTACTAGTTTGGAATTACTGATTATTTCTCTTGCTAGATCGAGTTTCTGCTTTTTTTGTTGATTTATTTTAGGGGAGTAATTCGGAAGAACTTTTCTCGGTTTTTCCCTCAGCCCTGACGATGTTACTAAAGACATTTTTTACCTCCTAGTGTTGGTCTTTGTCTAATGAAATTAATTTGACAATATCCAAATTTTCCCTTTTCCTGAAAGATAAACTTCTTTCATTTTCTAAAGGGAGTAAAATTCACAAGGAGTAAAAATATATTTAGAAAATGGATAATCAATTTTTTATATCTGAGTTGAAAAAAATAATAGAAATATTTTCTCAAGAGAAGTATGAACAAGCTATAGATGAGGCTAAAAAGTTGCAAGATAAATTAATTGATCTGGACGAAAAAAAATTCGTGAAAAATATAGAAAATATAATATATTCTGCATATCTGATTAATAATCAAGAACTTGATAAAGCTCTAGAGATACTTGAAAAATCCTATACTGAACTAAAAACTTTCAGCCCAAACTACAAAGGATTGAAAGTAGAAAACCTTATTCAAAATATTAATCAGTCTATAATCGATATAAAATCCATAATCAAGAAATGAATAAAGATACACGAAAGCTGGATAAAGTAACTAAAAAAATTACTAAATTCCTACAAAAAATAAACATTTATGAGATATTTAATAAAAATTTTTTTGAACAAAACGAAATTACTCCCTTCGTCGTTGGAGGATTGATAAGAGATACAATTTTCAATAAAAAGAATGACAAGATAGATGTCGATATCGTCTTATATCTGAAAAATATACAATTTTATAAGCAATTACTAAGACATTTTTGTGAGGAATGTAACTACAAAATAGTAGAGCTTGATGATGAAAACCTAGTTTATAGGGTAGTAATAAATGAAAAAATCTACATCGATCTTACTTGTACTAATGACATACACAAAGATTTCCAGCGAAGAGACTTCACAATTAACTCTCTATATTTTGATATACAACAACAAAAAATAATTGATTTTGATAACTGCCTGAATGATATAAGCCATAGAAAATTAAAAGTAGTAAATTTGAAAAACCTAATAGTTGATCCAATAAGAATGCTAAGGGGAATAAGATTTAAAAATGAATTTAATCTGAAATTTGACCCGCAAACAAAGGATTTTATGAAGCATAATTTCTATCTGATTTCTAATACTAATCCTGTTAGGATGAGACAAGAGTTATTGAAGATATTTAATATTCTGAAATCCTTTCAAGCAATACAAGATCTTATAGAAATGAAATTCTTTGAAATATACAATATAAACATACCAAAACCCGAAGAACTGATAGAAATAATAAAAATCTTTGATTTATCCTACTATATCTATTCACACATTCTGTCTCAAGAATACGAATTCCAAATAAGAGAAAAAAATTACTACCTGCTTCTGCTCATCTCTTCCTACATTTTAAAAAATTCAAGAGAAATAAATACTTGGGGAGGGAATATTATATTCGGTGAAAATATCCTAAGAAAATCACACAAAATAATAAACGATTGGAGTAAAAGAGAAGATCCGAAGTTCGTTATAAATATCTTCAAACATAAAAATAATCACCAAACTTTTGATCTTTTACTAATTAATCTCCTTCTAAATATATCCAAAATAAACAATGAAGAATACATCTGCACTCTTCAAACGTTATTCAAAGTATGTAATTACATCTGTGAATATAAAGAAACTATTCTACCATTCGATAAATATATCGAAATATTCAACACAAAAGACTATGATAAATACGTAGAATATATTATTTCTACTCTCATTTGAAGAACCATAATTCATCAAAAACAATATAACAAATTTTACCTCTTTTACAAACTCCGGAGTTTGATACTTTCTAATAACCTCGACGTTATAAACAAAATAGGATTCCTGAATTATAATCAATACTACTACTTTCTCCTGTATACTCCTAATAGCAAATTATTTTGTTAAAAACTTTAATTATCTTTTAAAAGCTGGAATTATTTTCTTCTTATTGATCAACTCAAAGGCAGAATCAAAATTTATAGAAGAACTAAAACAGCTGATGAAAGAAAACAAAGAATACCTTTAACTCAGGATGTGTCTTTTTTCTAGAAAATCAAATATACTTGAACAAAAAAATATTCGAATTTCTATCTACAACTTTCATTTTTAACTCTCCTCTGTACACTACTGAAATCCTTGACAAGGATATACCCAATTTCTCAGAAAAGCTATGAGAGAAAAAGATTTTAATTATGGAGACTTTTTCCACTTCTTCAAAATATATCTATGTTATTACAGGAACTCGTAAAAAACTCCGAAAATAATTTCATCTATTCCTCTCAGTTCCTTAAATAATCCTTTCAGCCAGCTCTTAAACAATCCTGTCAGCTTTAGAAATACTCAGAGCTATATCCCAAAGAGTGACAATCTCTGCTTTTTTCTTAGACCCAAATCTCCCAAAAAATATACAGTTATATCTTCCAAAAAATATACAGTTATATCTTCACCTGAATCTATGGATAAAAAATGGATAAAAAATTTGAAAACCTTACCAATACCGAAAAACTATCTCTAATCCTAAACAAAATGAATTTTGAAACCATACTTGAGATAATAAGTACTCTGGATACGGTTCTTAATTCTCTAGCAGCAGCTAGTATATCCAAAAAATACGGAAATATTGACTACCAATTCAATAACAATCAATTAACTATTTTATTAGATGACCTTAACTTCTATAGCATGATTAATAATCCTGTTATATAAAATCGATATTTTTTCTAGGACTAGGATATAGGATAAATTTTTATGGTTTACTGTGTGCTTCAAATTTGGTTGGTCTGTTTGTAGCTTTCAGCTATGATGCGAGCCTTTATTTTATCTGCATTTCCCTGATTTATTATATTTTCTAACGCAAATGGTATAAAACATTTATTTCTATTTCCAAACAATTGTGCAGGTTTCTGTCGGATTTTGCATCTGGAAAACCAAAAACTCCACCTTTCTCCGAAACATATTCACTTAATTTATGGATGTCTATACCATTCTTCCTGTTATATCAGCAATTTATCCTTATCCCATTTTCAAATAATAACTTAGATAAGTAGCAACCAACGTTACCAAAACCACCTTATATAGATATCGTTATATTGCTGAATTCTTATATTGCTGGATTCTTTGTCTAGTTTGAATCTCTTAAGTATATCTTTTCTTTCTCTAAATAGATAATCTAATGTATAAAATCCTCCTAGACCTATAGCATATTTCCTTCCTTTTATTCGTGCTTGTTGTATTGGTTTAACAGACTAGGTAGTCGACTTTTTCTATTCGACAAAGTGGCATATGTATCAACTATCCATTATCCATTATTATTTCTCTCTCCTGAACCGATATCTGGCTCTGTCTATCGATAGACCTATCCAAGTACTCTGTGGGATTAACTTTTATTGCCCTTTTTTTACGTTAGAAATTCTCCTCCATCAACATAAATAGTATTTCCTGTTATCCAGTAGGAAGCTGGATGAGAGAGAAGCATTATAGCGTTTGCTACATCGATAGGCTCGGTTAACCTTCTACTAGGATTATACTTCTCTGCTTTTTCTATCATGTCTTCATGACCAGGTATTTTCATCAGAGCTGGTGTTTTGGTCACCCCTGCACATATTGCATTAGCCGTTATTCCATATGGTGCAAGCTCCAATGCTAGTTGTCTTATATGTGCTTCGAGAACTGCTTTGGCTGCAGATACTGGACCATAACTCTTCCAATTCCTACTAGATCCTATACTCGTCATTGCAAATATCCTAGCATTCTCCGAAAACATATCGTTTTTAAATAGTTTCTGAACCCAATAAACTAGAGAATTAGCCATAACATCTAATGTCATTTCCATTTGTTCTTTTGAAACACAATCTTCTCCTATATAAGGTTTTAGTGTACCAAAAGCCAGAGAATGGAGCAATACTCTTATTGACCTTTTACCTATCCTGCTATTTATTTCAGTTATTATTTCATCAACTTTATTCATATCTGCTGCATTAGTATTGTAGAAAATTGCCTCTTTACCTAAGTTTTGTATTACTTTTTGAACTTCCAGAGCATTAGGTAAAGTAGATTTTCTGTCCAAATGTACTCCTATTATGTTCATACCTGCTTTGGCTAAAGTTATTGAGGTTGCTGCACCAAAGCCAGAAGAAGCACCAAGTATAATTGCCCACCCGCTTAAACTTATCGGATCCCTCACTAAATCTGCTACCTCTTCTGCTTTTAGCATCTATTATACCCCCTTATTTTATATTTTCTCAAATTCTTGGATATCTTTTTCTATTAAATTAAAAGCTTCTTGCCAAAAACCATGATCCCTGATATCTATACCTATTCTTTTCAAAACTTTCTCAGGTTTATCTTTGGCACTATTTTTCAAAACCTCTCTGTAATCTTTACTTCCTATTTTTCCTCCTTCGTATAAGTTATATAGTCCCAAGCCTATAAGTAGACCAATTAAATAAGGATAGTTGTAGTAGTTTGATGAGTAATAATGTGGTTTGTTGGCCCACATATACGGATGATAAGAATTTATGCTATCTAAGTAAACCTCTTGCTGAGAGTCTAACATTATGCTACATAATTCTCTGGGAGTTAATATCCTTTCTTTCCTTATGTTTATCACTTTATCTTCAAATAAGAAACGTGAAATAATATCAACAACTACAACACTTGTTGTATATAGGTATCCATCAAGTATGTAAGCTTGGAGGTATTTGTTTTCGGAGTTTCTGATGGCATTTTTTCTGGTTATTGTTTCTGCCAATATGCTTGCTGTTTCTGCTAGTACCAATGGTGAGTATCTGTATATTGGGGTATTTTCGGACATCACCCAGTTATGATAAGCATGCCCAAGTTCGTGAGCCAGTGTTAGAACAGATTTAATCGAGTTATCGTAATTTACGAGGATTCTTGATTCGTTGTTATGAATATATATGCAGAAGCCACCGTCTGTTTTACCCAGTCGAGGTTCTGCATCTATCCAATTATTATTGAAAGCAATTAAACCCATCTTGTATAGTTCTTGCGAAAAATCTGAGAAATTCTGCAGAATGAATTCTCGTGCCTTTGAAAATTCAAAACTTTCTACTTTATCCCAAAAAATGGGAGCAGATAAATCAAACCAATCCAACTTATCCAACCCCAATATCTTAGCTTTTTTGTTGAAGTATCTTCTGAACTTACTTAGATTCTCTTGTGCAGTGTTTAAAACAATATCTAGTATCTCCTTATCTATCTGATTATAAAAAAGTGATTGTTCAAGGACGCTGCTAAATCCTCTTTCTCTGCTTATAACTATTGAATCCCATTTTATCGAATTTAAGATTCGGGCAAATATGTATTCATTTTCCCTAAATGTCTCTATCTCTTTTTCATAGGCTTTTCTTCTTTTTTCTCTTTCAGGATTATTGTAGTAGTTTCTAAGTTGACTTATTGAAATAAGTCGATCCTCGAATTCAACTTTTATATTTGAAATTAATTCATTGTATAAAGTCTTCCATTCTGAAGAGGAAGAAACATACAGTTGACTATATAACTCTTCTTTTTCTTCTGACATTCTGTGCTTGTAGTTTTCTACGGATTGTTGTATGAAATAACTGTATTCTTGAATATCTACTTTGCTTTTGAATATGAGTTTTTCAATTTTTACGTTCAACAAATGTATAGAAGAATTTAATTGATAAAGGATACCTTTTATTTTGTGTGCTTGTTCATTCTTGCTGTCAGTGGACAAAATGCATATTATGTATGCTTGTAGTTTTCTATTGATCTCTATTATTTTTTCATAATCCAAAATGATTTGTTTTATCTTATCCTCATTTATTTGCTCTTTTTGTAGTTCTATAGACTCTATACTTTGGTTGAGAGAGTGTATAAGTTTCTTTAATAAATCTATTTCCCTATGTATTTCGGGGGAATCTGGGGAAGGATATATGGTTTCTAAATCCCACCTAACATCCTTTAGCATAGTATAAATATTATCCTACTCTAGAAAATATCCTTTGAAAAAGCATGTCTGGTGGTTATCTTTATCAAATGACTATAATTGATGATAAAATTTATTCCTCTTGATCTGTGTAGGGTTTACTATATAAATACATTATTATCTGTGCCCAGAGGGAAAGAATGATAAACGAAAGATTTGAGAATTTCCTCAGTTTAACCTGTTTTTCATATGTTTTTGCCAATCCCCAAGTTATAGCTGACGTCCATATACCATTCGATAAATGGTATGCAATAGAAACGGTAAAGAGAGTGTATGCTACATATCCTATAGGCCATAGAGGAGATCTGAACCATATGCTCACTTTCTGGTAAGCTAAATCCCTTTTTGATGGAATGTTTAACATCCTTCTAATTCGCTCTGGTATGTATTCATTAAACCTTATCGTAATTAAATGGAATAGAAGGGTTTTCAGAATAACATAAGCCGAAATTCTCTGTAATATATATCTGTAATTTGTTTCTGATCTTATTCGTAAATCAATCCTACCTTTCCTCAAAAGTATCAGTCCTATAACTATATGTGATATCAACGGAGTATATATCCCAACTATTTCTACCAGAGGAAATAATGGATTTTTATGAATAGATTTAGATAACTCATTGAGCTTCTTAGGATTATAAGCTATCGAATTATTTATAAAGTGCACCACTACAAAACCGCCTACAAATAGGATACCTGTTATAGAGTGTAATCTTTTATAAACTGCATAGGGAATACTATCCAAAGTTTGAGCAATTGTCTTTAAACCAAGTGTTATTTTATTTTGGTAATCTATCTCTGGTTTTTGAGATATAGAATTTGTTTCTTTTTGTATTTTATTTTTCTTGATAGAATTTTCAAGGATTTTCTTACCTATAAATACCCCACTTACAACACCTAAACCAATCAGAATTAACATTTTCTTTTTCTCCTTCCCCTTTATATTATGAGCTTTTTGATATCTGTGGTGTTTAATACTTCATCTTTTCTTGTTGCCCATGTGGGATAAGGGAAAGATATTACAAAAGGTATTGGACAGTCAGGCTGAGAAATTATCATATTTCCAGGCTTTAGTATAATTGCTCTTTTCTTTAAATCCTCAGAAAGAAATGTATAGAAGCTTTTAGAGATTTCGAAAGCATCTGACCTACCTATTACCCTTATCGCACAGTTTGAAGTTACTCTGTGATCTATTTGACTTGCTGTTTGCTGAGCCCCTATTAGTATTATTCCTAGACTTCTTCCTCTTTCCGCTATGTCTACAATGACTTCCTTTATCGGAGTATCACTAGAAGCAGGTGCATATTTGTTCAATTCGTCTATCACGAAGAAATATATATTCCTGTCATTTTCTTCCTCTTTCTTTAAGTATATTAAATACAAGATCGAAGATACTACAAATAACTTGGCTTTTTCGTTCAGATTATGTACGTCTATGACTGTTAATTGATTTCTTTCTATTTCACCGACTATGTCTGTTTTGTTTTCTTGAATTCTTCCTGTTAGGAAATTACAATCTTCTTTGACCTTTTTGAATCTTCTTAGGAAAGCATTTATTGTAGTCTTGGATTCATTGTGCTTACTTGCATTTTGTTCCAAATAATCTTTGATATATTCAAACAATTGATCTAGATTTTCTATGTAACCTTTTTGGGTTTCTATTATCCCTTGTTTTTCAAGTTCTTGGTCAGTTTTTTCTATTAATTTTTGAATATGTCTTTCTACGATTGAGATTATTCTTTCCATACTCTGAAAATCTTTAGTTTCATCTACAAAGAAAAATTTGAATAGTTCTTTTTTAAATATTTCTGTTAGTGAAAAGTAGTATAGGTTTGCTTTAACCAAGCTATCTGGTATATCGATTTCTTTAGGAAATTTGTTTTTCTTTGGAGGAACGAGTATCCTAACATTGTTGAAGGGTTTGGGGTCCAGACCTAATTTGAGGTACTTTTCCTCTAATTCTTGCCAACTTTCATGCCTCAAATTTTTATAGTTATTTTTATAGTTCAAATAAAGTAAGTCGAATGACTTGACGTTAAATATAATTGCTCTATACTGACTGGAGTTCGGAGATTTTTGAAGTAATGAAAATAGTAGAAAGGTGGCAAACGATGTTTTCGTTGCTACTCCAGACATTCCACTTATATTTATGTGTGCACCCGAAGTCCCGTCTATGAAATCTAAATTCAAAAAAGAATTAGTACCGTTTCTAAGAAAACCAATCGGTATCTTATTTCCCATTTTATCAAAATACAATGCTATTTCAGATGAGATTTTATCTGCTAGATAGACTTCTGCTGAGGGTTCTGGAGGAATGTAAATTTCTGGCTCTATTCTTGTTACAAAAACCTTAGCTACTGTGATATTAACATATGGTATTTTTTTGTCTATTATTAACTCGGTTTCTATTGCATATTGGCTTGCTTCGGTATATTTTACTATTTCTCTTACTATTCCGTAGTGGATGATTTCTCCTTGAGAACAAGGACTTTTTACTATTACTATGTCATCGAGTTGAATCAAGGATTCTCTGTCTACAAGAAAGTAGAATTCATAGGGAGTATTTTGCTTATGACCTGCAACATGACCTATCTTCTTCATTATTAAACTTTTTCTTCTTGATTTCTCTTAGCCTCTGCTATGACTTGCTGTGCTATATTAGGAGGAGCCTCTTCGTAGTGCGATAGCTTCATAGAAAATGAAGCTCTTCCTTGAGTAGCAGATTTAAGTTCTACGGATAAATCTTTTATTTCCATCCATGGTGCTTCTGCTTTTATTATTTGCCATCCTTTACGTGAGGATGATTCCATTCCCATGATTCTTGCCCTCTTGGTATTAAGAAGCCCGATTACATCCCCTAACATACTGTCTGGTACTAAGACTTCAAGACTCATTATGGGTTCAAGAAGTATTGGATTAGCTTTAGACATTGCTTCTCTAAAAGCCATTGCTCCTGCAATCTGGAAAGCTAAGTCACTAGAGTCAACTTCGTGATATTTACCATCGAACAGAATTGCTCTTATATCAACTACTCTGTTACCTGACAACACTCCCTCTTCCATAGCATTTCTTATACCCTTTTCAACCGAGGGGATGAAGTTCTTGGGTATAACTCCTCCGACTATTCTATCTACGAATTCAAACCCCTGTCCTCTGGGTAATGGTTCGAGCTCTATGTGAGCTATTCCGAATTGACCTCTACCTCCGGATTGCTTAACGTACTTACCGACGGCCTGTGCTCTACCTTTTATTGTTTCTAGGTAAGGTATTTTACGAGGAGTAATTTCTATGTTTACCTTGTACTTGTTTTTCAATTTCGACACGATATAATCCAAATGTACGTCTCCGATCGTCGAGATGACGAACTGTTTTACATCATGATCTCTATAAGCTTTGAAAGTTGGATCTTCTTCTAGTATTCTATTTATAGCAGAGGAGAGTTTTTCTTCATCGGCTTTCGTTTTGGGCTCTATCCCTTTCTCGTATAGAGGTTCGGGATATGATATCGGCTTAACAGGGGTATTCTCTGATGAGGATAGTACATCTCCAGAAAGTGAGTGTTCTAATTTATAGGTTGCACATATATCTCCTGCTAAGCACTCGTTTATCGGATTGTGTTGATCTCCGCTTAATTCTACTAAAACAGTTATTTTCTCTTTGTTGTTTTTTGATACATTTAAGACTGTGGAGTCTTTCGATAATTTACCGCTGTAAACTCTTACATATGAAACCCTACCTTTGTAAGGGTCAGAAACGGTTTTGAATACTACACCCGAAAAATCTTTCTGGTTATAGTATTCTATTTCATCAGAATTAATTAAAAGTAGATCGATATATTTCATTAAAAACTTTATTGACTCGGGAATTTTTGCACTAACCGTGAATACTGGATGTATCAATTTCATCCTATATGCTTTTTTTAAGTTTGCTGATATTTCTTCAGGAGATAATTCTCCGCTTTCTAAGTATTTGTTTAATAATTCTTCACTTGTTTCGGCTATCGTTTCTGTTACCCTTTCTAGATAAAGGTTTGTTAGTTTTTCGTCTGGATTATTGGTCTCTTTGAGTTCACCTTTATCAAAAATATATGCTTTTTTATGAACTACGTCTACTATTCCCTTGAATGTGTTGTTTTCATATATAGGAAGTGTTAGCGGTATTATCCGATTACTGTAATTTTCATTTAGGGAATTCAAGATATTTTCGAAGTTCAAGTTTTCTTTGTCAAAGTGGTTGATTATGAAGAACAGTGGAGAGTTTGTTTTTTCGTTTATAAGGAACCAAGATCTTTCTGTTCCCACTTCTGTGGGGTTTTGAGCATTCACAACAATTGCCAAGTTTTCTGCTGCATGTATACCCCCTAGTATTTCCGCTATAAAGTCTGAAAAACCAGGTGTGTCTATCAGGTTTAGCTTATATTCCTTTGTTTTTATTGGAAAAACTTTAAGGGATGTGGTTGTTTTTCTCTTCTTTTCTTCTTCATCTGTATCCAGTAAAGAAGGAGTTCCATATGAGTTTGAAAGTTTATGTAAATATGCTAGGGTTTCTATGATTGATGTTTTTCCAGTTGATGTGTGTCCCACTAAACAGAGATTTTTTATTTTCATAATTATCCTCCCTGGTTTATATTTCTAGATATTCTCTGGGTATTTTTTTACCTGCCCTGATGGCACATTCTCTGCACCATTTCTTCCCGCCTATTTTTACCCAACTTATTCCTTCTAATATTTTTTTACATAGTCTACATTTTGCAGGTCCTGGTTTTTTAATACTTGCTTTTTTCTTCTGAGCCATATCTTTACCTCCTATCCATGTTATATTAATTTAACAGTTGGTAAGGATTCCCCTGTTTTTTCACGTTTTTTCTAATATCAGCTCTTCTACTGGATTGAAATACTTTTCTGACTTTGGGAAGACCCCTTCTAAACCCTTCCCTTTGTCTTTGGGTCTTTTCGTGTCTGCAAATAGACCCTCTTCTATAGCTTGAAATAGTCCCTTTTTCTCCACTTCCTGTAAAAGTTCATACGCTCTTCTCTGTAAGTATCTTGCTCTTTGTTCTATAATACCGTTTGGCTTAATCTCTATCTCTTTTGATAAGTCTTTTGCTGCATTGAAGGTATATTTTACTGCTTTTAAGCTTAGGTATCTGTCTTGTAGAAGGGGAGTGTGGATTGCTTCTGTAAGAACTCCTATCAGGTGTATGTGTTGATCAGTTAGAATTGATACCAAGTTGAACATATTGTCTATCAGATGGGTATGAAAGATGTTACCTGTTACCCATCTTGTCGGAGGCATATACTTCAAAGGACAATTCGGAAATAAATTCCTTATCAACAGAGCTTGAGCTAGCTCATATAAGAATGAGTTAGTTATATCTGGTCTTATTTCATATGCATGTCCTAGTCCTATTAGTCTATCCGGCATATTGCACTTTTTCGCAAACTCATAATTGATATAATGTGAAGATATGATTGTGTAGCCTTTTTCAAAAGCATCTGCTGTGGTTAAATAGTTATCTTCTCCAGTATTTATTATTATATCTGATAGCGTAATTATTAGTCTTGAAAAATACTGGTCTATAAAAGTCCTTTGGGGATTTATATCTCTAAATAGTATTCCATACATACTATCGTTTAGAAGCATATCTAACCTTTCTATTGCTGCCAATGCAGCTATTTCCGGCATACATAGTCCGGAAGAGTAATTCACTAGCATCAGATATCTTTTTTGGTTTTCCATTTCTTTGTCTAGAGCTTCCCTCATTAACTTAAAATTTGCTTGGGTTGCAAACGTACCACCATATCCCTCTGTTGTTAAACCCTCTGGCACGTAGTCTAATAAACTCTGTGCCGATGATCTTATAACAGCTATACAGTCAGCTCCCTGTCTAACAGCAGATATAGCCTGTATTTTGTCCTCGAATATGTTACCTGTAGCAACTATGACGTATATCCATGGTTTTTCAGGTAAACCATATCTATCTATCAGTTCTTCTCTCTTCCTTCGCTGCTTCAATATATGTTCAATACCTTGCTCTGCTAGTTCATAGGAATATTTCTTATAGTCGAAGAGTTTGTGTTTCACTTCTTCTATGTCTTGAGGTCTTATACTTTCAATTAGTTGAATTGTCTTAGATATATCTTTGTTAGCCTGATAGTATAGATATCCTATTAGATAGGATATGCCGTCATTTATTAGGTTGGCTTTTTGAGCTTTTTCGACAATGAGGTTACAATACGGTATCCCTTCCTCGTTGGCTCCGTTTATCCCCATTATCCTTAAGATAGCTCTTTCTACACTTGAAGTTGAATGCTTTTTGATAAACTTGAATACATCATCTACTATTTTTTTTGCTAACTTATGACATTCAGTCGATATTTCTCTATCGTAATTTATCCGGCTCATAGTTCATAATCTTTGACGCTTATACCTATACTTCCTTTGTAAAAAAAATGTAAAAACACCCAGGATTATTTAGGAAAAAGTAGTTGTTTTGTATAAAGTAATTAAGGAGGAGAATAGCAAAAATGAAAAAAGCTTATATACTTTATCTATGGCTAAGTGCTTTCACTCTGTTCATATCTGTATTTTCTATCATTCTTTTCAACTACACAGCAGGAGATATAAAAATCACTAGAAAATTAATTCAGGAAACTAACTATCAGAATATCATAAAAGGTGTTGCTATTGTTGCAACAGAACTCTATAGAAGAGGTCAGTATTCAGGCGAGTATATTCTTGGCAAAAAAAAATACAACTTCTCCTCAGTCAGAATTTCACCAACGAAACTATTGATACAAATATCTCACAATAACAATCCAGTAGCAAGAGTTATAGTAAAAGACAGAAAATATATCTCCGATATTAACATATACTTTGCCACATGCAATAACCCTACTATTTCAAAATACAGGTTGCATACTTTTGCAACTACCTATGATTATATTCAGATTTATAATGATAATGATTATGGTTTTGACGAGGGTAGTAAGATGTTTAATTACGCATATATAGCTCCCGAGACCAGCGTAAATGGTCGAAGTATGGAAGTAAAAGAAAATGAAATACATTTCCATAATTTAGAAGAATTGAAAAAATACGCTGAAGTGGCTGGGTTTATTCCCAGGGATATAAACAACTTCCTAATCAAATACTATACACGTTTAGCTAATTATTTAGGAGACAAAAGTATAAATACCAGGACATATCCCGACGAGCCTGTAGATCTAACTAAATACGGTTCGTTATACATATCTAAACCTCAAGGAAGAGATATAAATAAAGTAGAACTAAAACTTAGACAAGAAAATAATAACCAAGTAGTAGATATAGTAATTGATTATTACTCCCACACAGATATCTATAGATACTACCTTATAAGGTACCCCCACAAGATAACTGTTATACCCTCGTCCACAATTACCAATGATCAAGATATAAGAGATGAACTTTCCAGAACTCAAAATCAGTCAGAACCAAAAAATATAGACCTCCTAGTCAATTTTCCCGGTGTATACAAAGTACTAGTTAAGTATGATAGTAATGATAATCAAAAACCAGTCAGAAGTATAATTTACAAAACTGCTCACTCACAGACACTTATATACTCCACAGAAGATATATCTATCGGTAGCAATTCACCAAATAGTTTTGAAGGAGGAATCGTTGGTACTGATATCTTGTTAGTAGTTAAAAATAACGTTATAGTAAATGGACATATAGCTTATAAAGAGTTTGATACCATAGATGAACTTGTTAATTTTATAGAAAATAGAGGATCATTTCAATTTCCGTCAGATTCGGAAAGCCATCTAAGTGTCGTGGCCAGAAATATAATAATAGACCCTTCCAATTTTAATCCCGATTACATACTTCTATGTGGTGATTATTCTGCGTTTTATAATACAAGTAGTTCAATAAACTTAAGAGCAACATACAACGGAAAGATTTACTATTTTGGCTCTACTGTTTCTTATGAAAGATATCCACCAACTAACGAAAAAATAGTTTCTGACTTAAGAGAAAACAAAAATATCTTTAAAGCACAATTCGCAACATGTAGAATCATGGGAATAGAGATCCTCAGATGATAACTTTAAATTTATTTTAATTTTAAACAGTATGAAAGTTGAAGAAAAACTGAACTTTATTTTAATGTTCAGATATTTGATTGAAAGTGGAGTACCTATTATACATTCACTAAGTATTCTTGAAAAAACTCTATCTAAATATTCCCATTCTATACGGGAAATGAAAAGACTAATAAATAATGGTTATCCTCTATTTTATTCAATTCAAAAATCTAATCTTTTGAGTCAATTAGAAATTTCAATCATAAAGATAGGTGAGAACACTGAGAATTTAGCCTATGCTCTGAAAAAATTAGAGGAGCTACTTTTAAAGAAAAAAAATTTAATGGGTAACTTAATAAGATCTCTAATTTTCCCATTTCTATTCCTATTCGTCTTATCATTCATATTGGTAATATTCAAGAATTTCATAATTCCTGCCTTTATTAATTTGTATGTAGACATGGGTATAGAAATTCCTATGAGTTTCAAAGTCTTAGGATATTTAACATCTGTCTTCGACATAAAATTACTATCCTTCCTGGGTCTAAATATAATCTTAATTTCTTTTATAGTTTATAACTTGTATAGGACTAATTTGAAGCGTTGGTACAGGTATATATTTATGGTTCCTATCTTGGGTAGAATTTTTTACAATGCTTATGTCTCTTTGGTTTTGAATCTGTGGGCAGTTGCTCTGGAAAGTGGATTACCACACTCTCTTACTTTTAGAATCTTACAGGAAGAAACTATTGAACCTTTTTCTTCCTTCTTTTCTTTTATGTATGAGCGATCTTCAAAAGGTGAATTATACGAAGTGGTAAACTTTGGAAACGCTTTTAATAAAATGTATATAAGCCAGATAAACTCTGCTCTAGAATCAGGAGAGTTACCTTTTACATTAAGGAAAATGGCAGAACTAGCAGAAATAGAAGCAAATACAGCTTTGGACACATTCAACAAAATACTAGAACCAGTTATGGCAACCTTAGCAGGAATTATAACCGCATCCCTATGTCTTTCTATCTTCTTGCCCATAATACATATAGTGAGGAATATATAGATGAAAAGGGGATCATTTTTATTAGAAATACTAGTGGCTTTCGCTTTAGCGTCTCTAATTATATTGATTATCCTGGTTTCTACCACTACAATAAATAAGGTTAGTTCTGTTTTATACAAAAAATACGATATCTCCTTAAAATCAAAAATCCTATTGAATAGAATATCTAAGGAACTAGCTAAGAATACTCCTCCAGTTTTCGGCAAAAATCCTATCATAAATCTTACCAATAATACAGTAGAATTCTATACTGTTAGAATCAATCCTAACTCAGATAATATCACGCCTATAATAATAACTCTTATGGTTAATTCTACTCCTTCTGGAAAAGGAATTCTGTATATCCTTACAAAACAAGAAAAAGATATAGCAGGAAATCCTCTTAATACTGCTGACCAACAAATGTTTTTTATAGAAAGTGAAATATCTAAATTTGAATTCGCTAACCTCGAGAATGTAGCAGTCAGAATTTATCTAAAAAATAGATTTATACTAAGAAATCAAAAATACGAAATTTACTACAAAGTAGATGTACCAATAAACATAGAATGATTATAAGCATAGATAGAAATATATACGAAAAGGTAAAAACTGGATACTTATGGATTTTTGCTAACGAAATTAAAAAACATGATATAAACGATGGAGATATTGTAGATTTACATTACAACAATCAATTCGTATGCAAAGCTTACTATAACTCTAAATCAAAAATATCCTACAGGGTTATAAGCTTTCTGAATAAACCGATAGATCTAGAATTTTGGTTCGAAAAATTATCAGATCTATATAACCAAAAATCTAGATTTTACCAGGGGAATTTCAGGTGGGTTTATTCGGAAGGGGATTTGCTGCCTGGTTTGATAATTGACCTTTTTACTACTGATCAAGGTAAGAAAGTTGCCGTCTGTATGTTGTTAACACTCGGAATAGAAAAACAAAAAGAAAATATATTTCAAGCTCTTAGAAAAATGAAAATCGATTGTATTATCGATAGAAGTGACAGTAATCTCAGAAAATTAGAAGGATTAGAACTAAGAAGAAAAATAGAGTATGGAACAATAGAAATACCATTTATCGTTAATATCGACGGAATAGATTTCCTTATAGATCCTCTAAACGGCCAGAAAACAGGATTTTACTTCGATCAAACCGAAAATAGAAGATTCTTAAAAAATATCTCAAAGGGATGTATAGTTTTAGACGTATTCAGCTATATAGGTACTTTTTCTCTCTATGCTCTCAAGTATGGTGCTAAATTTGTTGAAATGATAGATGAATCCTCTTTCGCAAGTGAAATAGTCCCGAAGATAATGAAGTTAAATAATTTTCAAGATAGGTATATTTTCTACAAAGACGACGCTTTTTCTAAGCTAAGAGAATTAAACTACCTGGGAAAAAGATTCTCTATCGTCATAGTAGATCCACCTTCTTTCACAAAAACAAAAGAGAAAGTTAAAAATGCTCTAAAAGCTTATTTCGATATAAACAATAATGCCTTAAAACTAGTTACTGACGGTGGTTACTTTATTACATCTTCTTGTTCTCAGAAAATAAAAGAAAACGATCTTTTAGAAGTTTTGCGAGATGTTTTCCACAAACAAAAATGTATGGCTAAACTAATCTACAGAGGTAACCAAGCTTTCGATCACCCAATAAACCTATCGATGGAAGAAACAAATTATTTGAAATTCTTTGTTTTTCAAGTCTATAGAAATGAATAAATTTGTCAAAGGAATAGTAGTGTTTGCTGACAGCAACGATGATAACGCTACTACCTTCTTTAATAAAGCCAAGTCAATGGGAATAAATACCATTTTCATAGATACTAAACGTCTATCAATTGATTATGATATATTTACTGATATGAATAGCATTAAATTTTTATCATCTGATGCTAAAAGATATAGTTATTTTGTCAGGGCTGTGAACTTAGTTCCACTTAACCCCTTTGCTTTCTCAAATACACAAAAATTTAATGAATACAGAAATTACTATTCCTTGATGTTCTCCTTCTTAGAAATACTACGCTCTTGGAATACAAAAGTTGTCAATCCTCCTTCTACTTTCTGGTGTCATTATTTTAAACCATATGTTTATGTGCTTGCAAAATCATACGGTATGGACATACCGCAAACTTTCGTAACTCCATCTTTTAGGGAAATATATAAAATCTATAAAAACTACAAAAATTCTAATAAAAAAATTATATTCAAACCTATAGCAGGAGGTAAGACAGTAAAAATACTTGATGATTCTAATATAGAAAACTTCAAGATTTGCGGTGATGTTTATATTTTTCAGGAACTTATACACGGGCAAAATTTTAGAGTGTTTACTTTGGGCAATGAATACTTATGTTCTTTGGCATTAGAATACGACACATCTAAAGCAATAGATTATAGGGATCTAGATCCTAAGGAGGTAAAAGTAAAAATAATAGAAGTTCCCGATGATATAAAGAAAAAATCTGTTAAGTTGGCAAATGGTATAGGGCTATATTTCTCAGGGATAGACTTCATTTTCAATCAACAAGGATATTATTTCCTAGACATTAATCCAGCCCCTATGTTTGTTGGTTTTGAATATCACTCCGGATTCCCAATTATCGAAAAAATTATAGATTATTTGCTATACTGTTAATCTCCATCAATTAGGAAATTCTGACCTGTAATGTAGGTATTATCTTAAGGTAATAGGGATGTAGAGAACTTTGCTATTTCCTCTCTTGTTCGGAAATATTTAGAAAAGATTTTATTAAAGACCTCCATGATTTAACAAATTTCTTAGATTTTCTACTGCACTGTTGAGAATTCTATTAAGCCCCTGTTAAAGTGAAGAAGCCTGCTGTAAAAAGCTTTCCATAGGGTTAGCATGAAACTTCTAACATTGTATCACGAAGTGATATCACAAGTAGAAGCCTTCTATAATCTTACACAGCCAAAACCCAAAGCAGGAAGAAAGCCAACAATCTCAGACCACCTTCAGAAAAGCAAGACAGAAAAGAATTTACTCCAACCTCAGACAGTTCATGTTTTGGAGAGTTTAAATAGTGCTTATTCTTAAGTTTTTGAGTGGCAAAAAGCTAAAGCTCATAGTAGATAGCAAGATATTGCCAGTGGCAAACACAAACAGAGCAAGAACACAGAGAAACTTATACAGCACTCATTATGGCAAGAGAGTGCAGTTTGAAGAGCTTTACTACGGTGTGCTTGTGATGGTGTTGTGTGATAAGGCGAAGAGTGCTTGGCTTAGGAATTTGGTAGGGCTTGCTGAAGTGTATGGAGATAGAGGATACAAGGAAGACAAGTCCATAAGGCAGGTGGTAGAGGGTGTGATAAGCTGTGTGAAGAGTTTCAATGCTGTAGGTAGGTGATGCTATGGCTAATTTCTCACCCGACGTATGTTTGATCTATAATCAAATAAGTGAATACTACAATAACTGGGAAAAGTCTTGGTTTTGCGTAATATCTTTCTTTGAGATCGATTCAGAAGTATTTATGTCTCCTTTTTTTATACATTCACAAACTTGTTTTATTAGTAGTATAATCGTTCATGAGATAACCTAGAATGAAAATATCCATTATGATGAAAGGTAAGGAGCTAAACAAGTATATAAATCCTAACGTACAGTAGCACAGTATACTCATTAAATTCTGCAAAGCAAGACTCATAATTAAAATGATAAGGGTTAATACTGTTAACTTTACCCAATTTTTTGTAGCAAGAACTACCGTCTTTTTCAGTATATCTTTTATGTTCCATCTATCTGTAGGATTGTATTCTGAAAGTGCCAATAATACGAAAAATTTCAAGCTCATGGAAATACTTACATAAAAAAAGATATATATAATCGAGAAAAGGTAAACAATTAGAAAAGCCAATTCGTTTACTGGATTTGAAGTATATATCGGATATAATAGCATCAATAAAAAAGATCCTATAATGAGAAGTAAAATAACTGTGAAAGGTAGCATAACTATTGAGTTAATAACAAATATTACAATACCCTCTTTAAAGGCAGAAGCGTAGTTGAAGTCTATTTTTGTATTTTTTTCTCTTAGTGCCAATGTGAATCTGTATAGAAGTGAATGGTACCAAGCTGAAACTAGGAATAGGGATAGTATCAAAAAAAATGGATTATTTATGATGCTAACTACTATAACATCTCTTATATTATTGCTTAATAATTCGATTGATTGATCAAGCCAATGATCCTTTTTGGGTAATGCGAAATTTTTGTTTATTTCTTCTGGATTTCCCTGTGAAGATACTTTATCAGTTTGGTTTTCAATTAAATTTTTTGTTCCACAATATGGACAAGCCGTCGTATTTTGTGGAAGTACGTTTTGACATTTAGAACACCTAAAAATATCCATCCGTAATATATAGGATTTTAATTTTTAGATATGATTCCTTTTACTGAATATTTTCTAGATATTTTTTTAGAGCTTCGACATTGTATTTCCTAATTTTGAAGGAATTTACTTTCAGGTATAATGGTAGATTTTCACTTGAAAAAATATGGCTTCTTATTAAGGAATTTTTATCGAATGATAAATGTGATAGAAGTTTTTTTATCCTAGAGTTATTGATTAATTCTGGGTTTTGGGTAACTTCTCTTATTATTCGCACGGTAACTAGGTATTTTGTAAATAGGTTATATCTAAACTTTTCAAAATTTTCTGCTAGGAATTCTATTTCCTTTTTGTTAATATAAGCGTATAGTATGTCTACTAAGATTTTTCTTATTTTCATAGACCTTATTTTCTTCTTAAAATTGCTCAGTATTTCGATTATTTTAACTATGTTTTCTAGAGTCAAGTTTGCTATGTACGGTGGATAACGTAGATTTTCTAGAAACCTGAAATAACTTTCAGATATTGTTTCACATTTTTCTAGTTCTGTTAGTATACTCCTCGATATTATGTTAACGCTTTCAGAAGATATAGAGTTTGGGTTTAGGTTAGAAAACATATACCTTAAAAAAGTAATTCTGTCAACTTCTTCCATTTTGTTTAGTATTTTGTTTATAATTGAGTTAGTATAAATTTTGTTTTTAATTAACTTTATTGTTTTTATTGTCAGTATTATTGTTTTATAATATTCCAAAGAACTTGGTACGATAAAATCTATTAATTTTTCTAGAATCTTTAGAAAGTACTTATATATGTACATTGTTTTTTCCGAAAATTCGGTGGTTTCTGATATAAGGTTTAATATATCAATTACTATTGGGTAATTTTGACTATTTATTTTTTCCTTTATTTTATAGAGAAGTAGGGACTTGGTTTCGATATTTCCAAAAGTGGATATTTGTAAGAAAAGTTCTTTCTCTTTTAATACATCTATATCTTTTATACTGATTTCGTATAGTAGTTGTAGACTACTCATTTTGATCATCCTCCCATAAAGAAGATACTAGTTTATGAAATCCTGATTTTTCATGATTATATGTAAATTTTTCGTAAAATCAAACCGAAAATTTTTTCATAGTTTTTATTGGAAAGGATAATTTATTCCTTTTTAGAATTTTATAAACAAAATTACAAACAAAACTTTTGATATATAAGTAAGGCATGACGATAGTACTTTTAGGATTGTACTTATTGTTTATAGCAATATTATTCTTCGTTCCTCATAGGCTTGTAAGGGGTACAAGTATTTTAGCAGGTTCTGTTATTGGTGTTTTCTCTTCATATCTCTTCTTTTCTTTCCTATCCTATGGAAATAACTCAATTTTCTCAATAGATCTGGGTATGAATTATGTTTTTAGAATTGACAATTTCAATGCATCACTTATTTTATTGAATGGACTGATATCTTTCTCTGTTCCCCTGGCAACTCATATAAAAGAAAGAGAGAGAGATTTTTATATATTGATGTTTACTGTTTTATTGGGTACTGCTGGTTTGTTTTTGACTCAAAATATAATCCTGTTCGTTTTGTTTTATGAATTGGCTAGCGTGCCCATGTATTTTCTAATAGCTAGGTGGGGTAGTTGGGGTGTTACTCCATTCAGGAGAGTATCTCCTGATTTTGCAGCCTGGAAACTATTTTTGTATCTCCAAGTTGGTGGAGCTCTGGTCATGCTGGGCTTCTTTATTCTCCACTCGCTCGTCTTTGGATATGATATATTTACCGGTTGGAATTTTCAGGATTATGAAAAGATAGTCTCTAAAGGACAAGTTCTGATAGAGGAAGAATGGGTAGCAGTCTTGATATTCTTTTTATTCTTCATTGCTTTTGGTATAGAGGCAGCCTTAGTGCCTTTTCACACTTGGTTACCCGATGGTCACTCTGCAGCTCCTTCTTCTATAAGCATGATCCTTGCAGGAGTACTGTTAAAAATGGGTACCTACGGAATACTTAGAGTTCCAATAGTATTTTTCCCCGAGGTAGCAGAAAAATATGGCATAGTCTTAATAGTTTTCGGTGTGTTAAACTTGGTGTACGGTGCTATAAATGCTTTTAGACAGATAGATATAAAATACTTAATAGCGTATTCGAGTATAAGTCATATGGGAGCTATATTTATTGGTTTGGGAGCCAATAATGATCTAGGAATTGCTGCTGCTGTTTTTCAGATGGTTTCTCACGGATTGATATCAGCTTTACTATTCTCAATAGCTGGCTCACTACAGTACAGAACAAATACCAGACTTATAGATAATTATGGTGGATTGTTGCGAATAATTCCGTTTATTGGTACTATGCTGGTTTTCGCTGGTATGGCTAATTTGGGGCTACCTGGTTTAAGCGGCTTTGTAGCAGAGCTGCTTTCTTTGAGTGCTCTTATTAAAAAATTGACCGGATATACGGGAGTGATTCTAGTAATTATATCTCTAATTGGGGTGTTTATAACTGCTGTGTATGTCCTAAATCTTATCGATAAAACTTTATACCGAAAGGTAAATCCCATTTATTCGAATATTGATGATGCTCATTGGGACGAAAAACTACATATGTTAGTTTTGTCTGCTTTTATCCTTATCTTGGGTATATTCCCGTTTGTTATAACCGATATCTCTAATCTATCTGAGATAAGAAAAATTTTGGGGATGTGAAAATTGATGGAATGGATAGCTAAACTAATACCGGAATTATGGTTATCTATAAATATACTCTTTTTCCTGGGTTTTTTGGGGATATGCAAATCTCGAGATGATTTTTTATCTTTATATAATCTATTTATTTTCTCATGTATGGTTTTGGTAGGTACTGTTTTTTATCAACTTTTTCTCCTGGATGGTAGTAATTTAAGCCTGTATATAAACGATATGTTTATCTACTCGAACGGTTTCTTTGAATTAATCTCGAAGTTGTTTATATCAATCGTTTCTATTTTTATAGCCATAATGTTTGGTGTTTATTTTAGGGGTGGAGATGAAAGGTTCAGTCACTTGTATTTTAGACCAGATATATTGCCACTATTTTTAATTGTTATCCTAGGTTCGTTTGCTATGGTATCTTCGAACGATTTCCTTACTTTTCTGATAGGGTTTGAATTGGTTGCAGTTCCTTCTTACTTTATGATAGCAATGGATAACAAGAATAAACAGGCTCTTGAGGGAAGTATAAAGTATTTTCTTATTGGTTCCCTTTCAACTATTAGCTTGATAATTTCTATTCTTATTTTTTATCTGTACAGTGGATCTCTTGTTTTTAGTGCTAATCTGAGTTTGCTAGGTTTGAACCTTTGGGGTGTAAAAGCAGCTTTCATATTCTTATTAGTTGGTTTTCTTATAAAATTAGCTGCCTTTCCTTTTTCTTTTTGGATCCAAGATGCCTACTATGCAAGTAGATCACCATACTTATTGGTTATATCTACTCTACCTAAATTATCTGTTTTGATAATCTTTTTGAAAATATTGTCACATATTCATGATAATTATATTCTTGAGGTGTTAGGTGTATTTTCTATAGTTTCGATGATTGTAGGGACTTTTTGGGCTTTGACCAGTACTAATCTCAAAAAAATACTCGCTTTCTCTACGATTGCTAACGTAGGATATATACTCATACCTTTTTATAGTTGGGGTTCGAGTATGGCTTTTAATTCCCAAGCTATTGCTATCAATTACTTTTATATTTTACAGTATGTTTTGTCTACGATATTGTTCATCTCTGTTATAATCTACCTGGAGGAGAAATATGATAGTTCTGATTTGGAAGTTTTGACGGGTGCGTTAAATAATAGTCCGGTATTGGTATGGTTTCTGGTTGTTTCGTTAGTTTCCCTGGCTGGACTTCCTCCTACTGCCGGTTTTGTAGCTAAATTCCTTCTTTTTGCCTACTCCTATCCTTCTGCTCCAATACTTGTATGGACAGGTATTATCACTAGTTTGATCTCCCTGTATTTCTACTATAGAATAGCTCAATATTTATATGTCAAAGGCAATAGTTCTAAGAAAACGAAAATAGAACTTGGTTTCTTACAGACCTTTTCTAATTCTTTGCTATCTGTTATAATAATTCTGATAGGATTTCTCCCCTGGTTTGTGATAAACATTATTTACTTTGTTTCGTTTAGCTTATTTGATAATTTAGGCTTTTAGTTATGAGGGGACTACTTTACTTTCTGGGATTTTTCTCTTTACTTTCTGTAGTTTTAGGTCATGGACATAAATTAACTGAAAAGATTTATTTAGAGCTATCGAGGGGAAACGTTTATCAAGCAGAGAGATTGGTGTATGAGGTTCTGGATGAGGATCCCCACAATATAGATGCTCTCTTTGCCAAATCAATTCTTATCGTAAAATATGCAGAAAGTTCAACTGACTCAAAATTAAAAAATCAAAGATATTCTAAAGCTATGGAAATATTAGATTTTCTGAACAAGAAACTTAATGGTTTTTACTATTATCATTTTATAAGAGCTAAAGTTCTTGAAAACCTCGGAGCTGTTCAAGAGGCTATAAAAGAATATGACAATAGCATATTTCATAATCCCAGATTTATTGACTCTTATATTTCTAAGTCTTGGCTTTTTTGGAAGATGGGAAATATTTACGAAAGTTATAAAGTACTATGGCCAATAAAAGATAAATATAGAGCAAAAGTGCTAATAGGATGGTATAAATATCAAGAATCCGACTATTCCGAAGCAATGAAAAACTTTAATGAAATTATAGCTAACCCCATTCAGTTCAAATCGATAAAGGAAAATAGAGAAGTGCTCAATCAGTTATATTTTCAGATAATGTGGGTAAATTATAGAGCTAACCGTAACGATCTATACTGGATAAAACAAAATCTAAAATATAACACAAATAATTATTACTATGTTGTATCGTCTGTGATATATGATCTGGTTGTCAAAAGAGACGATGAATTAGCGGTTAAACAGTGTTTATACAACATTTCTCTATATCCTGACAAACCATATCTTTTTTTCATTATGTATAACATACTGAAGAAGCACGATAGACAAGGTAGTAAGAATTATTTAATGTTCCTGAGGAAAGCAGTCGAACTAGATATTTATAATCTTGATTTTAGGAGAGTTCTAGATAAAGAAGCATGAATGAAATTATAAATGAATATGTTAGGGTAATAGTAATATTTTTTAGGGAGACAAATCCTTGGGTAATTGGCCCTATAGTTTTTATCTTCGGTGCAATCTTTGGAAGCTTTATTAATGTGTTGATTTATAGGCTACCTTTGGAAATGGATATCGTGTTCAAACCTAGCTTTTGCCCAAAGTGTAAGAAGAATATAAGATGGTATCATAATATACCCATTTTTAGTTATTTGTTTTTAGGTGGAAAATGTGCTTACTGTAAAGAAAGGATAGATATCAGTTACTTTGTTATAGAAATACTGACCGCTTTATGTTTTTTACTCTTCTATGTTTTGTATGGTATAACCTGGGATTTTCTAGTACTTTGCATTTTCTTCGTTTTATCACTGCCGGTTTTGATTATTGATTTTAAGTACCATATAATTCCTGACGAGCTTTCTATAGGGGGATTTATTATAGGGTTATTTTTAGGATTGATTCACACTTTTATTGGGTTTGATAATAATGTTAATATAACGGTTAGTATTCTTGATAGTATTTTAGGTGTTTTGGTGGGGGTATTAATTTTTGGTGGTATATACTTTTTTTCGTTTTGGATATTTAAGAAGGAGGGTATGGGACTTGGGGATGTAAAATTTTCTGCTACCATAGGGGCTTTTCTAGGTTCAGCTCCATCACTCGTAGCCTTCCTACTGTCCTTTATCTATGGTTCACTATTCGGAATAATTCTAATGATATATAAAAGAATAAAAAATACTAAAAAGATAAAGCTGTTGTCATATTTCAAAGATTTTAATGTTTCCAGCGATTACTTAACTTCTATAGTTAGAGTATACACATATCATACTGAGCTTGATCAACTGAAAAGTAGTTACATTGCTTTTGGTCCATACATGGTTTTGGCTGCTTGGACTTCTATATTCATATCTCATCAAATAACTGATATATTCCTGGGTGAAATCATATGAGGTTATCTGTTTTACAGTTTAATCCTATTCACAAAAATGTTCAAGAAAATTATAAAGTTATAGAGAAATACCTAAAAAGCGAGAATAATTCTATAGTTGTTTTACCTGAGTTATGTACAACAGGATATTTATTTGAAAGTAAGGATGAGTTGTATAATTTGGCCGAAGAAATTCCTGGAGGTAAGTTTTGTGAATTACTTTGTAACATAGCAAGGGATAATAATTTGATTATTGTTGCTGGATTAGCCGAAAGAGAAAAAAATAAGTTGTTTAATTCTGCAGTTATTATCTCACCAGATGGTTATATCGGAAAATACAGGAAAATCAATCTTTTCTATAAAGAGAAGTTGATTTTTGAGAGAGGAGAAGAGTTACATGTTTTTAGGGTTAATTTTTGTGGTAGGAATATACAAATAGGAGTAATGATTTGTTTTGATTGGTTTTTCCCAGAAATAGCGAGAAGGTTGAAGATTATGGGTGCTTCTATTATTGCTCACCCTTCTAATTTGGTCTTACCATACTGTCCTAAAGCTATGCCTATAAGAGCACTAGAAAATAAACTATACACTATTACAGCTAATAGAATTGGTACTGAAAAATCTGAAAATGAAATTTTGAAGTTCATTGGGCAATCTGTTATATGTTCTCCAAAAGCAGAGTATCTTTTGAAATTATCTGAAGATGATTGTGGGATATTTACCGTTCAAATCGATCCTGAAATTGAAGAAAAGGTTACTAATCTGAATTATCTTTCAGAAGATCTCAGAGAATTATATAAAAGACTACCTGCTAATTTTCTTGATTTCTGAGAATAAGTAGTATTAAAAAGAAGCTCAACGTTGATAGTATAAACCCGTTAATGAATAACCAGATATATCCTTTTTCAATCATTACTGACGATAACAAAGCTCCCGATAGATTTGAAAAAGAGAACGTCGATGATACTAATGTTATTGATGTTATTTTTTCGTTATTATTCTTAGACAAATATTCTATATTTCCTAGGTATAGAGCTGTAAATGATAGTCCAAGTATAAGCTGTAATAATGCTAAAATCCAAAAATTTTTAAACATAGGGAAAAAGAGGAAATAAATGGCTGAGAGAATATATCCTGTAGATATCAGAAGCATTAGACTTCTATTTTTTTTGTCAACGAACATATATATTATCGGGTTAGATATTGTTTGGGCAATTATGTTGATGGCATGAAGGATTCCTATAATGTGAATATTGTAGTTGTAGTAGCTAAGGAGTATATAAGAGAAGTATAACCATATTCCTGCTGCTCCTGTGTGCCTCAAGAATAAAGCTAGATATATGAACCAATTTTTTTTGAGTATTTCCAAGGAATTGAGCTTTTTTTCTTCTTCATATCCTTGCTCTTTACTAAATATAGGATATACAAAGCTGAATATTAGTGAAATTAGAAAAAGAAAAGAAATGATAAATATCATTGTTTTATAGTTTCCTATCATGCCTCCTAGCAGGTAACCTATTATGAAACCTAGTGATGATATACCTATGGTTATTCCTTTATTTTGTGATCTAGACATATTGATTCCTACAAATGAGGAGCCAAGATAACCGATCATAAATACTATAAAGCTAAGCAAAATATAGCTTTTTACAGATGTAAGTAAAATTAGAAGTATAATGTTTAGGAGGATTATTATTTGGGTTATTGAGTTTTTATTTTTTGATTTTTCTATGAAGTTTGATAGGGAGAAACCTGATATAACCGATCCAAGTGAAAAAAGAGAACCTATTATTCCTATTGATTTTTCAGGTAAGTTATATTCTTGAATAATCAGGGGCAAAAACAAATATAAGGTAGAAAAGAAAGAAAAATAGTTCATTATATTGAAACCAAGGATAATATCCTTCAGCAAGTTTTTGAGTACTTTCCCCGATTTTTTAAACAGTTGCTGCTATTCTGACCGGCATTAATAGATACAGAAAATCGTCTGTTTCAGGGAAGGTTACTTTCATAGGACTACTGTCATCTATGAAGCTTATTTGTATTTCTTGTTCTGATATGTTAGTTAGCATGGTTTCTATGAATTTACCGTTGAAATGAATGATTAGATCTTTACCGGTTTTTTTCTTTAAGGGAATTTCTTCTTTAGCTTTACCTAATTCGCTTTCTATTGATTTTACTATCATCTTATTTTTGGTAATTTCAAATATTACTATTCCACTTAGTTCTTTACTTTTACTAAGAACAAGAATTCTTTTTATTGCGTCTAGTAGTACTTTTCTTGATAGGAGTATATCTATTTCGAAATTTGTTGGTATTACTTCTTTATACTCTGGGAAGTTACCATCGATGAGTTTAGATGAGACTTTTACCTGACCGAAATCAGTTTGGCTTTTGAAACAGGCTATTTTAGGATTTTCAGGATTGTCTAATAGGATTTCTATTAGCCCTTTGATATTTTTTTGTATAGTCTTTAGACTTTTTACGGGGAGGATCAATTTTGATTCGTTATTCGATGGTTGGTTGATTTTTCTCAATGCTAGTTGACTACCATCTGTAGCTACTAATTTCATATCTTTTTTGGTTATTTCAAATAGTACGCCTGCAAAGATGGGATTACTTTCATCTGGATAGCTGGATGAGTATATTACACTATCTATTGCTTCATCTAAAGTTTCTGAATCTATTTCCATGATCTTTTGTAATTTTGTGGATGATAGTGTCAATTCGGGATATTCGGATATGTCTATGGTCGCTAGTTCTGCTGAAAAACCTAGGGAATTTATGGTCAGGCGACTATCTTTCAGCTGGAAAGATAACTCAGGGTAGTCTATTTTTGAGATCAATTGTTGAAGAGGTTTTAAAGGTACTACTGTTTCTCCTTCCTGGAATACTTCACAATCTATCGAACATATATATTCGCTTTCTAGATCTGTTGTTGAAATTATGACTTTTGAACTTTGAGCTTCAATCTTTATTCCTTCTAGTGCAAGTAAGGGACTTTTCCGGGGTACTATGATATTTGCCATATCTAAGGCTTTTTCCAGATTATCTGTTTTTACTGTGAAATTCATAAGTAAATTATCCTCCTTCTGGTTTGATTTGATCTGAACATAATATCAATTCTATAGTTTTAATCCTTATCCTCGGTATGTTATGGATTAAGATTGATAATGTTTATTAGGTAAACAATAAGTGGATTGTTGACTTTTGCGTTTCTATCTTTGATATATCTAGAAAATTCTCTACCATATTGATCAGATGTATAAGTATAGAAACTTATCGATAAATTTTGAAAGATGATTTGATCGTATCTTCTTTGTCTGTTTATAGGTGTAGTCTGTATTTTTATGAGATTAGTAGCATTATTTTCGAAGTTATACAGGTATGTGGTTGTTACATTATTTGTTGATCTCAAGACGCAAAAATCTTCTATTTTCCAGAAAACATTATCTGGCAAGTAAGCGAAGTTAATGGTGTTTGTTTTATCGAAATATATAACCACTTTGCGGTAATTTTTTTTATTAATTTTTTCTTGTCTATAATATAGCTCTACTAATGTTTTTGTTGACGAACCTTGTACGCTGTATATCTGTAAGACATTTGAATCTAATATTCGTAGATTCAGTATCCCTTTATCATATAGTATTCTTTCAATTTTGATTGCTGTTTGTTTAATTTTTATGTCTGCTTCTTGTACGTATCCTACTTTTTTGTTGTACTTAGATAGAACTAGAAGAGTTTGAATGATTATTGTTAAGAGTAGTGAGATAATTCCGATGCTGACTGTTAATTCTATAAGTGTTAGGGCTTTTTGTTTTTTCATACTGTCTATTTCATTGCTATTGCTTCTATTTCTGCTTTTGCTCCTTTGGGTAGGGCTTTGACGATTATTGTGGTTCTGGTGGGTTTATTTTCACCAAAAAATTTTGAAAATTCTTCATTTATTTTTGGGAAGCTATCTTCATCTGTCAAAAATATAGTTGTTTTCACTACATCTTCCTTGGAGAATCCTGCTGCATTTAGTATTTTTTCTAGATTATCTAGAGCTTTTTTGAACTGCTCTAGTGGGTCATCACTAACCAACTGGTTATTTTCATCTATCCCTAATTGACCAGAAACGAAGAGTATGTTACCTTTCAGTATGTATGGGCTATACGGTAGCATTTTCTTGTAACCTCCCTAATATATACTTCACATACTGTCTGTTTTTTACCCTTCGGAAAGCAATAAAAAAATGTTAAAATATTGTAAAAATATCTCGAAAAAAGTTTAATTTACATAACTGAAGGGATATTAATAGTAATAAAAAAGAAATATCTTGAAGGAGGGGGTATAAATGATGATTATTGGTTCTAGTAGTTGGTCCAATTTTGGGTTAGGTATATCGATAGCAGGCGATGTAACTCAACAGGATATAAAACAGGTAGAGGAAGCTATAAAGCGAGATAAACCCTTAGAAGACCTTGGATTTGATACAAACTTTCGTATAGAACAAACTCCCAGAGACATGTCTAATATTTTTTCGAAAACACTTTCCAAATTTGATATGGGTATTTCACAATTAACCAACCAGATATCATCTTTGAAAAGAAAGCTTGCTAGCTTAATGAGGAGAAAATTTAAACCTTGGAGTTTGATAAGAGAAATAAAGAGAAAAATCAAAGAATATACTAAGGGGTTAAAGAATCTAAAGAAACTGAGATCAAAATATCTGAATACTAAATCTAAAACACAAGGTGTAATCAACAAAAATATAGGTCATTTTACTGGTTCTATGGAAGCTAGGGATGCTTTATATAACAGAGGAGCGAAACTACTTTCCAAGTTTCCGCAACTGCAAGGAGACTTTAGATTTCTATTAACTCGGTTCAACATATCCGTTCCTCCTGAAATGGTCAACCAAAATCCCTTTATAAATTTAGGTGCTTTCAGTATGATAGGGGGTATGTTGGGAGCTTCAGCTCTTGGAGTGCTTAGTCATGCACAACTTGGTTTTATTATGCAAGTACACGATGTTAATCAGCTAGTTAGTATGCTGAACTTATGTATATCAACACATCAAAATCTTATGAATAATCTAACAATTCTTAACAAAGCTGAAGCTTTTGAGAGTCAGAAAATCATGAAGCTACAGATGGATATGTTAAGATTCACCCAAGCCCAATCTTTTGCAAAAATGAGAAAAGTTTTCTTCAAAGGTAAAGAAATGATGTTCAAAGGATTCAGCAAGATACTAGATAAAGTGAGTAAAGTGGTTAATAAAATGGCTGTAGCTTTAGAGAAGGCTGCAGCTGGATTGGAAGCAGCTGCAAATGCGGCACAGTCTATCCCACTTGTTGGACCTGCAATAGCTGCTGCTCTTAGAGCTGCTGCTAAAGCTCTAAGAAAGATCGCCAATATGCTCAAAAAAGCTTCCAAAGTTCTCCAGCAAAAGGCAAAACTCATGCAAAACAAAGCTAACCATATGTCAAAAATGCAAAAACTAATGAATAAAAGAATCAATTTTCTACAAAAGCTTAAAAACAAAACATCCCAGATGTTGGAACAAACAAGGAATAATCTTCTACAAATAAGAGAAAGAAAAAAGCTCGTAATTAATAACTTGAAGTTGAATCAAATGCTAATGAATATGATAATTATGCGTTTAAGGATGTTGGGAGAAAATCCGATGTTACCTAATTTAGGATTTCCTAACTTTCCAAATCAGGGATTACCATTGTTGCCTCTAGGTGTCCCGAGAGTTGATATGCCAGGATTAGGTATAATGCGTCCAGGTTTACCTATTGGTATGGGTTTGCCCAGTAGTATAGGTTTACCAGTAGTTACTCCACCTATGAATTTACCTGGCACGATGATAAATCTTGGAAGTGGGATGTTCTTGGGTGGAATTATGTTAAGCTTGGTCAATCCTATGATTGGAATTCCATTAATGATGACGGGATTGACTTCAATCATGGCCGGTAGTACGTTAGGTATGCAGAGAGGTTTAATGGGTATTAACCCATCTGTATTGGGTCAAGGATTGGGACCTCTTGCAGGATCAGTAAGTGGTATATTCAGACCTACTAATGTCAAGCAACAAGCCGAGCAACTTTTAACACAATTAGCACAAAATATTCTTAATAACCGAAATAACCCACAAGTACATATGTATAGACAAATGTTGAAGCATATATACATACAAGTAGCTCAGAGAATTGATTTGTCTCCTCAAGTGAAGCAACTCGTTTCTCAAGCAGTTGGTGAAAATCTTTCTCACATCTCACCCTCTACTGTTGGGATGATCACTGGAGCTAGTATGGGATTAATGATGGGTATGTTTATGGGGGGACCATTAGGAGCTATTGCTGGACTTGCAGCAGGTACTATCGTAGGGGGGATAACTGGAACTATTCTAGGAACTATGAATAGATTTATTGCCAGTGCTCAATTAAACTACCTAGGTGGAATCATGTTAAATGCTACATTCTAAATTATGGAAAACATAGAGAAAGAAATAGAAAAGATAAACGAGACAATTCTCAAAGGAGTTGAAAACAAAGACTTACTAGTATTAAGAAAAGGTATTACTGAACTAAAAAATATCTTGAAGATAATTTATGATGATATAAACGAATGGAAAGAGAATATCGACTCTAGTGAAGAGGTACCTATTATCTTTGAAATCATTCCAAACCTGCAAAAGGTGAATGATATTCTACAAGATCTCCTAGCATATCTAGAAAAGGAAAAATTAGATGAAAAAGACCTTGAAGAGATAAGACAACTAGAAAATGAAACCGAACAGATAATAGAGATAATTGAAACCCTCACTGAATTGCCTGAAGAAGATGAAGATGAAACTGAAATCGATTTAGAAGAAGAAATAGAAAAAATTATGCAAGAAGATGAAGAAATAGAGGAAGAATTTGATGAAGATCTAGATGACACCGGCAATCAATACATAAATTCAATCCTAGAAACCATAAAGGTTGCTATAGATAACCAAGATCACGAAAAAATAGAGGATGAAATTCAAAAACTGATGAATTATATTTCGTCTGATATTGATGATAAAAATCATGAAGAAAAATGAGAAAATACTAATTATTTTCTCTCATCCAAGAAAAAATAGTTTTAATTCCTTTATTCTGAGCAGAATACTTCATGTTCTTCAAGAGTATAATCTGGATTTTGTGATCAGAGATTTATATGAGATAGGTTTTGATCCCGTGTTAAAGTTTGAGGAAAATTTGCATGATATCATGATCGAGCAGAATTATATTCGAGACAGTAACTTATTGATTTTTATATATCCTGTTTGGTGGGGTTCTATGCCTGCTATTCTAAAAGGATATATCGATAGAGTTCTTTCTTACGGTTTTGCATATACTGTAGATGGTGAAGGTAACTCTATTCCTCTATTAAGTGGCAAAAAATCTATCATAGTTTCTACCCTGGGTGGTGAAGAAAAAACATACAAAGATCATTCACTAGAAGAAGCTATAAAGAAAATAAACAAACATATAATCTTTGAATTCTGTGGAATAGAATTAATAGAGCAATTTTTTATCTATGGTGTCAAGGAAAATAACAGAAAGGAGTTAGAAGAAAAAGTAGAAAAACTTGAGCAAAAAATTAGGGAAATAATATATGCATTGTATTCTCATTGATCTGAAAAGGTATTTGTATTATTATTAAAATAGCTCACTTTGATGTTTTGATAGGATTGTTTCAGTATTTTATATGGATCGTACTGACTGAGATGATTGGTTATATTTACTGGATGAACTTGTATGGATGGAATATTTGTTGGATTTATTACTTTTAAAGGATTATAAAAATTTGGGGTAACTTGTATACTTACTGGTGATATTGTTACTGGGCGTATTGATACACCCTGTATAGACGTTGTTGATACGGATACAGGGGATATACTTTTTGATCCTATCGAGACTGGAGCTATACTTACAGATGGTACTGTTACACTTGAGTACGAAATAGATAAAATAACTATTACGAATGTTATTATTATTGTTATCTTTCTTATCATTTTTCATTCCTCCTTTTTATTATTTACTGCAGATATAATCAAAAGGTTTTGGGATTATGATGATTATTGTAAAAAAAATGTAAAATATGATTTTCTAGAGTTATGATTTATGCTTTATTGTTTTTAGGTGATATAGGGTTATTCCGAGTGCTACTGAAGTGTTCAAACTTTCTACGTTTTTTATGGGTATACGTATATTATGGCAGATTTGTTTGATTTTATCATCTATTCCTCTCTCTCCTCCTAATATTAGCAGTATCTTGTCATTGATTTTTGTTATTTCTGATAGTTCTATTTTGCCTTTAGAGTCTAGGCAGAGGGGATAATAATCTTTTTGTTTCAATTCTTGTATTGTTTTTAGGGCATTGTTTGTTCTGGTAATCAATACTTTTGCGTTTCTACTTGTATGTATAACTGTATCATTTACTGGGCAGCTATCTTTTGAGGTTATTATTATTCCTTTTATGTCAAAAGCACTAGCTGTTCTTACTATAGCTCCCAAATTTCTTGGATCTTTTACTTTATAAGCCAATAGGATTATGTTTAGATCACTCTTATTTTTTTCTATATCTTCTATATCTGAGTATCTAAAATCTGATATTTGTAGAGCTATGTGTATATTTTTATTTTTTTCGGTTTTTACTAGTTTTGATATGTTAGTTACTACGATGGGTATATTTTTTTGTTTGGCCAATTTTATTATGTTTCTGAGCTGGGAAAAATTTTGAGCTTCCTTGCTTATATAAAGTTTAACACTACGCTGAGATTCGGAAGAAAGAAGAAATTCTTCGATCAGTTTTTTAGAGTACAGTAGAATTTACGTTGCCTCCATTTTTTGAAGCTTTTCTTTTATTTTTTCTAGAGATTTTTTTAATTCGCTTATTCTGTTTTCATATTCTTCTTCTGTAATTTCTCCTATACTTTTTAGGAATTTCAATTCATTTATTTTTTTGAGTATATTTTCTTTTTCTTCTTGTAGTTTTTTTATATCTTCTGGTGTAATTTGTTTTTTTATTTCTATGGTTATTTCTTCGGTTTGTATTTGTTGAGAGAGAACCTTTTCGCTGAGAGGTTCTTCTTGTAGTTTTTTCTCTATTTTTTTCTCTATCTTTGAAAGTAGGTGTTCTATGTTGATTTGTTTTTCTGTTTCTGTCAATTCAATTTTTTTAGTTTGTATTGATTCAGTTTTTTGAACGTTTGATATTTCCTTTTGTGTGAGATTTGGTATGCTTATTTTTTCGGGTAATTCTAGCTTTTTGGGTGATATATTTTCTTCCTTAGGGATTTGAATTTTATGCGAAGGGATTTCTTTTGGTTTTTGAGATTCTTTATTTTCTTCTGTTTTTTCTGGTTTTGTTTGTTTTATAGGGGATAATTTTGTAGGAGTTTCGGCTTCTTTTTCAGCTTCCTCTAAGAATTTCAGGAAAATAGATGTATCATATTTTATTTCTTTCGCTTCAGTTTTTACTTCTTCCAAAATCCTTTGGTTTATTATGTTTTCATCTATATTTTGTGTTTTTATATTGATTTTCTTTTGGGTGGTATCTTCAATAGTTGTTTGATATTCTGAGGTTTTTTGTTCTGGAATTTTTTCTTCTATGGTTTTCTGGATTTTATCCTCTGAAACTTTTTGATTTATTATATTTTCTCTTTCTAATTCTAGGATTTTTTGTTCGATATTTTCGTAAATTTTTGTTTCTTTTACTTTTTGTTTTTGTTGTGCTGCTTGCCATCTAATTGTTTCGGCTTTGAAGTTGGAATAAGAATAGAAGAACATATCCAGTGGTAATTTCATCTGTTTTAAATAAAGGGTTATTATATCTTCATAGTTAGGGAATATAATTACCCAGTGTATATAACCTAGGTTATCGATTTGGCTAGTCAAAAAGTTAAGGAACTTGTTTCCGTACTTGTCTAGTATTAGTACTTCTGGATATGATTTATGTTTTAGTATAAAGTAGAGTGGATTAAAGTTTACTATTGTATAATCTTCTATTTTGTGATCTGTTTTTATTATGTATTTTGTGCCTGTTTTGCTTATGAAATAAATTCCTTTTTTTTCTTGTTCTTGTAGTATAAAGGCACAATCTCCTTCGTTGTTAATGAAGAAATCTAGTATTTCCACGTTTTCAATCGAAAAAGATAATTCTTCTACGTAATTTATTAGATTTATTTTTTGTATTGACATTTTCTGGGGATCTGCAACTAATATGTAATTTGCTAAGGGGGATAGTTTAAAAATAAACAAGTCTTCTTGTTTGTCTACCTTTTTGGTTAGAATTATTTCTTCTCTTTTTGTGCTTATATTCAGGACACCTAATTCTTGTATAATTATCCCTTTCTTTGTTAACTTACTAAATATTGATTTATCTTGAGTTATTCTTGTAAAGAAAATTTTGTTTTCTTTAGGTAATAGAGAAAAATCTTGTATTTTTCCTCCTTCCTTGAAGTATTGATTGAGTGTTTTTGTTTCTATGTTGTCTTTTTCTGAAAAATAGAGAATTTTGAGTTCGTTATTTTGAAGTACTAGTAGTTCTGCTTTATCAGAAAGAGATATTACCTTTGTGTCTATTCCCGTTATTTCTACTTCTGTGATAAAAGTCCTTTCTCTATACAAATAGAATTTATTGTTGTAAAATAGACCGAAATACTTCAGGTTAGGTGATGATAAGGATGTTAATCCATGCGAGGATATATACATCTCTACTATATTATTTTTATGGAGATCTAGATTTTTTCCTCTTAATCTCAAAACTGGAAAGAAGAAGGACAAAAATCTTGTAGAATATCTATTAATGTAGATAGTTCTTTTTAGGGGGGTTGATAAGATGGAAAAAGTAGGGAAGAAAATCCTAATAATAGATGATGAGGAGAATATAGTTGACTTATTATCGAACATTTTAGCTCACTCGGGTTTTGTTACAATTGGAGCATTTAATGGAGAAAGTGGGCTTGAAAAGGCAAAAAAAGAAAAACCACACATAATAATACTCGACATCATGATGCCTGGTATGGATGGTTTTGAAGTCTTAAAGAAACTAAAAGAAGATAGTGAAACGGCTGAAATACCTGTTATAATGTTAACTGCAAAGACAGAGGATTCAGCAATCATCGAAAGCTGGCGCAAAGGAGCAGAATTCTACATACCAAAACCCTTTGAAATAGAAGAATTACTACATGTGATAAACCTTATTCTTAAATCCAAATATGCAGAGACTAGCTGAATCTCAAGAGGAGAGGATAAATATGTTTAGAATAGTTCTCATAAGTGCTATACTATTAATATCATTTGTACTTTCCAAGGAAATTTCACAACAAAGAAAATTAACACAAGAAATCTCTCAATCAAGAATAAGTAAAGAAATTCTCGAAAAATCTACTAAAAATGAAGGAATTTTTAATGTTTATAAATACAAGAATACCTATTATCTTGAAATACCCATAGAAAAGTTTGATAAGGAGTATTTCGTATCATTGCAAGTTTCCAAAGGTGTATCCATATATCCATTCTTAGGGGGGCTGACTTTGCCTCCGTTTGAAAGAGAGTACACAGAATGTGTATACTTCTCCTCCAGAGAAATAAAACAGAAACAAAATATAAAGGAAGGAGAACAAATTAGCGTTGGTTTTTTTGTAAAAAACCTAAGGTACTTACCTTCTTTAGATAATGCTTCACAAAAGCTAAGAGAGAAATCATTCTCTGATAACTTGATACTAAAGATCCAAGGAACATATATCAACAATAAGGTCTACATCGATTTGAATTCATTTGTTTCTGATCTGAAACTCTTCTTTCTTACTCCTACTTATTCAAAATTCTATCCCGAAAAAATTACCTATAACGAACTGGAAGATGTAAAAACTTACCAAAAGAATATGATACTCTATATCTCTTATCTGATTTCATTTAGTAGTTATTACAATTACTTAAATCTGATGCACAACAATCAATTTATTGTTGCATTGAATATTTTCGAATACAAGAACGATAATTATATACCAAGGGAAGCTGATGAAAGAGTTGGATATTTTATCACCAGCTACGCTGATGTTGCTTCAACAGAAGGAAAAGATGGTTATAGAACATTGAAAAAATACATATATCGATGGGATCTACAAAAAAGAGATAAGCTTATAATCTGGATCGAGAATACCTGGCCCGAAGAATATAGAGATACAGTAAAAGAGGCAATATTGGAATGGAATAAAGCTTTCAATAGGATTGGTTATAATGATCCGATTGAGGTGAGGGTGCAACCTGACGACGCCGACTGGGAACCAGAAGACATAAGGTATCCAACTGTTAGATACCAGGATTCTAATGTGAATGTCTTTGCTATAGGTCCTTCGATAGCCTTACCTACCACCGGTGAGATAGTAGATGCAGATATCGTTTTTTATGCTCCTATGCTAAGAATCATAAAATCTAGGTTTGACTATCAATATGATGTAGTAATACCTACTGCCATAAAATATCAGATTAACCCGCTATATAGATTTTGTTACCAGTTAAACGTTAACAAAGATAATTTGAATCTTTCAGAAGTGTACAGACAATTTTTGTACAGTTTGGATAATGATTTTCCACATGATAGGGTTTGCACTTATGCTATGGAGAAGATGGAGCACGCTGTTCTCGGAGCTCTATCGATTATGCTATCTGATCCCAAATACTACGAAATAAACAAGGAAAAATTTGCAAGAGACTATATAAAAGACATAGTGATCCATGAAATGGGACATATACTTGGTTTAAGACATAACTTTAAGGCTTCTTCTTTTATATCAATAGAACAACTGCAAGACGAAGATTATACATCTAAACACGGTATATGTCACTCCTGTATGGATTACATACCTGTAAATATTCACTATAAGAACGGAAAACCGTATTTTACAAAGGACATATTTATGACTACAATAGGCCAATATGATTATTTGGCTATAGAGTATGGATATACCAAAGACGATAAATCATTGAAGCAAATCGCCTCAAAGTGTTCGATCTATTACGGAACCGATGAGGATATCTTCGCTATGGATCCAAATATAAGAAGATTTGATCTATCCTCTGAAGGATACTTATGGTATAACAACCTGGCTAATGTATACAAGTATATCATACAGAATGCTCCTTATAAACTTTCAAAAGCTGGAAATAATCCTAAACTGGTGTATTGGTCCACCAGTCGTGCATTAAATGCCTATATAGAATCTAAGTTGGAAAATCTAGCTTACTACCTCGGAGGTAAGCATATAGCAAGAGCTTTCTTCGGAGATACCGATAAACCATTAGTAAAAAACATAGACTCAAAATTCAGAGAATATGTCTCAAGCATAATTATAAATGATTTACTAAGTCATAAACCAATTGTAGATAAGGATTCCTTGCATAATTCCATAATTTTTGGATCTTATAAGTGGGGAAATACTGGAACTTACACCAAGACCCTTTTGGATACAGCTTACTATTATGAAAGAATCTATAGAATTCTGGGAATGTTGGTACTAATAACTCCTTTGGCAACCAAATATGAATATTACTTTGATGAAGATATTGTAAGAAAAAATCTAAGAAAACTGTATTTTTCCATGTTTGGGGATATAAAGTTTAACCAAAATATAAGTCAGATAAGGCAACAAACGATAGAAGATTTTATAATGATCTTAGTATATATTAAAGGTGCTAGTAAACTAAACAGGGATTCCGATATATGGGCTCTAAACCTTTTATATTTGCCTGGAGTTAGAAATGAAGCCTACGATATACTGGAAAAAATAGAACAAAAGTTGGAGAGTATAAAAAATAGTCCATTATCCACTAAAGAAAACAAGATCTTTGCTAAAAGAATGCTTGATTTCATTGATTTCTACCAAGAAGATTAGAAGGGAGGATATCTTATGGCAGAGATAAGGATAGATGAGCTTTCAGAGGTTATAAAGAAGCAGATAGAATCTTTTCAGGGATTGACTGTTGAACAACAGGACATAGGTACAGTACTTCAGGTCGGAGACAATGTAGTTTTAGCTTATGGGCTTAGAGGAGTTAAATATGGAGAGATAATAGATTTTGGAAACGATAGGTATGGTCTAGCTTTTGACCTTCAAGAGGAAAGCGTAGGTATACTCCTTTTAGGTAACTACAGTGACATATATGAAGGAGATATAGTAAAGAAAACCAATAGGGTTCTGGAAATACCGGTAGGAGAGTCATTGATAGGTAGAGTAGTTAATCCATTATCCTTACCTCTCGATGGCAAGGGAGAAATAATACCTTCTGGTTATAGACCATTAGAAGCTCTTGCCCCAGGAGTGGTCGATAGAAAACCAGTTGAAGAACCCTTATATACAGGAATAAAAGCAATTGACATGTTAATACCTATTGGTAAGGGACAGAGAGAATTAATAATTGGTGATAGACAAACAGGTAAATCATCAATACTTATCGACACGATAATAAATCAAAAAGGTAGAGATGTAATTTGTATTTATGTTTCTATTGGTCAGAAGGCTTCTTATGTGTCCTCGGTTATTCAGACATTGGAAAAGTATGGTGCTATGGATTATACTATAGTTGTCTCGACTGTTTCCACTGATGTTCCTTCTCTTCTCTATTTGGCTCCCTATGCTGGTTGTGCTATGGGAGAATACTTTATGTATAAGGGTAAGCATGTATTGGTTGTATACGATGATTTGACGAAACATGCTCATGCTTATAGAGAGATATCATTGCTTTTAAGGAGGCCACCTGGAAGGGAGGCATATCCTGGAGACGTCTTTTACTTGCATTCAAGGTTGCTAGAAAGAGCGGCTAAGTTGAACGATAGTTTAGGAGGAGGAAGTCTTACAGCTCTACCAGTAATAGAAACCCAGCTTGGTGACGTGTCTGCTTATATTCCAACAAACGTGATATCGATTACCGACGGACAGATTTATCTTGATAGTAATTTATTCAACAAGGGATTTCGACCAGCAATCGATGTAGGTTTATCTGTTTCAAGGGTTGGTGGTGCAGCTCAAACAAAAGCCACCAAACAAGTAGCAGCACAGTTAAAACTGGATCTGGCAATGTTTAGAGAACTAGAATCATTCACAAAATTTGCTTCTGAACTTGATGAAGCTACAAGAAAACAAATAATAAGAGGACAGGTTCTTATGGAATTATTGAAACAAGATCTACATCAGGTCATGCCTATAGAAGAACAAATATTGTCAATATTTGTTGGTACTAAAGGCTTTCTTGATGACATACCTCTTGAAAAAATAAGAGATTTTGAAGCTAAATGGTTAGAGTACTGCAGGGCAAACAAAAAGCATATAATACAGGAAATTCAACAGAAGCAAAAGCTTTCAGAGGAGAGTATAAAGGAACTTGAGGAAAGTGCAGCAAAATTCAAACAAAACTACCTTATAGAACAAAAAATTAGACAATGATCAGGGGATCAAGGCTGGCATTCCTCTTCTTAATTACAATTCTATCCATTACATCTGCCGGTAAATTATACAAAATCCCAAGTATAGATGATATAGAAGCATATTATTTAAATAACCATGCCGATTCAAATTGTTTAATAGTTTGTTCTATCCATGGTAATGAACCAGTCGGTTATCAGCTTATGAATAAACTTTTGTTTTATCACACTGGTAATTATTTTCCTCAAGATTTTAATTACTGTATAGTTCTACAACCAAGTAGGTATAGAATATTGAACAATAGGAGAAATAATTTTGAAGGATTAGATCCTAACAGAACTTTTATAAATTTGTTCTCAAATAGTTCTTTTTTCATAGTTTCAGTTATCAAGAAGTATAAACCTATATTTATTATCGATATTCATCAAGCAAGAAGGGAAAATGTAGATTTTATGTATGGTTTTGGAAACTACTGTAAAATAATAAACAATCTTTACAAAGTCGATGAACTTTATGGTTTATCCAGGACTAGTATATATAACTCCACTTTTTACTCTTTGAAGAAGTTACAGGAAGATTTGGAGATAGGTAGTTTGCAAGTTTTTAAGTCTAACGGCATAAGGGTTTCTAGGTATGTTCCATTAGGTAAAGAGGAACCTTATTACGCAGTTTCTGTCTTAAGAAATTTTGGAGCTTCGTTAGGTATTTTCTCGGTATTGTTTGAGCTTCCTTATAGTGAAAACAACATTCATACTTTGGAAAAAGTTCTAAAGAACTATTTAGAATGGCTATCTAAAAATAAACAGAAGTTAGCAGAATATAATTATTCTGCTAAAAAATTGGAAAAAGAATACTTTTTATCCAGAATATATATAATTCCTTTACATTATGAAGGAGTAGATAAGCTGCTTAAATTTCTTGACGTTTTCGATATTAATTACTATCTATCTACTGAAATCCAAGCAAAAGCTTGGGGATTTGATATAACTACCATAAATCTTAAAGATAAGGACGAATTCAAGAATTTTATTTATTTAGATATAGGTGTAAAACCTAAAAAGTACGATATTCAAGCAAGATTTTATATTGTGGAAGCTAATACTTTGAGTAGCTTCATTTTAAATCCAATCTATGGTGAAAGTATATGGAATTTTGCCGTATTTCAATATAGTAAGAATTACCTGCCGGTATATATAAAGTATGAATGATAACATTAGATATAGGGTAAGCTGTTTGAGGAATGAAATCAAAATCAGCCCTATAGAGCACATTTCATTAGGTATTAGGAATTTCTATAGATTAGTTTATTACGGATTAAGGGTTTTGGTTAAGTTATTTTGGTTAAGGTTAAAGGGGATGTTATAGTCCGCCTGGCCTTAGGGGCGGAATACAAATACATGGCTATAAAGGAGAGAGAGTTATGCGAAATATCGATAAAAAAGGGATAATCTTATTTGTATTACATTCACATCTACCCTTGCTATATTATCCTGAGTACCGTGAGTCTCTGGAAGAAAGATGGTTATACGAAGCTGTAAGAGAATCATATATTCCTCTACTTTTAGTCTTTGAAGAAATATATACAAAATATCGATATGTTGGGATAACTATTTCTTTTTCTGGTTCTCTTCTAACCATGCTAACCAATGACTTTTTTAAAGAAAGAATTCATAGACATTTGAAAAAAACTGTTGAATTGGGAGAAAAGGAAATACAGAGAACTAAAAATACTTTGTTCTATAAGAATGCAGAATTTCTGTATAATAGGTTCTCTACCATTCTAAAAAAATTTGAAGATTTGAACGGAGATATTTTAAAAGCATACAGGGATTTAGCACAAAAAGGAGCAATACAAATAATAACGAGTAATCTTACACACTGTATATCTCCGTTTTATTTCGTGGACCAAGCAAGTTTAAAATTATTGGAAGTTCAATTTTATAAGGCAGTAAGTAATTTTGTAGATTATTTTGGTTTTCAACCCGAAGGTATTTGGCTGCCTGAATGTGCATACCTACCTCAACTTGACAAGATACTGAAAAAATACAATATAAAGTATACTTTCCTGGAAGGTCATGGGATAATATTTAGTAGAGATGTCTGTAAATATGGAACATTTATGCCATACATTACAAGAGATGGTTTGATAGTATTTGGTAGAGATTTTGAATCATCCAAACAGGTATGGTCTGCTAAGGAAGGTTATCCCGGAGATTTCTGGTATAGAGAGTTCTACAAAGATATCGGATATGATTTAGACTATGAATACATCAAAGAATATATCCATGAAAGTGGTGTAAGGGTTGATACAGGTTATAAATATTATAGAATAACCGGAGTGGATGTACCACTTTCTTCGAAGGAAATATATGATCCTGATTTTGCTATGAAAAAATCCTTTGAACACGCGGCTAATTTTATATTCAACAGGGAAAGGCAATCAGAATATTGGCATGATAACCTAAAGACTGGATTACCGCTCAGTATAGTAGCGATGTATGATACTGAGCTTTTTGGACATTGGTGGTTCGAAGGCCCAACATTTCTAAAGAATATCTTGCAACTACTACAAGAAGAGCCGAGATACCTTGTTGGTGTTCTAACCGTCTCAGATTACTTAAAAATATTGGAAAACAATAACTTTAAGTTTGAGGTAATAGAGCCTAATAGTAGCACTTGGGGGTGGAAAGGATACTTCGAATATTGGCTAAACGGCTCCGTAGACTATATGTATAGACACATACACGTAAATACAAGATCATTTTTTGATATGATCTATAGAAAGAGAGAGCAAATAGAGAATAATGAGAAGTATAGAAATATAGTTGAAATAGGTATAACTGAACTTTTGCAAGCTCAGTGTAGTGATTGGCCATTCATAGTCTTTACAGGGCAAGTCTCTCAATACGGACATACGAGATTTAAAGAGCATATACTAAACATTATGAAAATAAATAGAGCTCTGGCAAACGATCAAGAAATCAATATTCAAGAAATCAAAAAAAGTTACGATATATCTAAAATGTACAAAATAGAATATAGCAAACTTGCAAATATAATATATGAATAGAGATAAGATCGAAAATATTGTTAATTCGATTATTTTTACCATTGAGAAATTTTTACTATTTAGCCCAAGAACTGATAAGTTTGTTGAAGTATACCTCAATTTTCTGTTTTATCTAATAAGAAGGTATAGGTTATTTACCAAGATGGATATTTATCTGAACTTTATTATGCAGACAAATAGGTATAGTAAAAATCAAGTAAAGAGACTTATAAGATGGATCTTAAATATGGTTATTCCAGACATTGACGATGATTACTACAGATCTCGAATCTACTACTGTATAGCTAAATCTTTTTTGAGTCTTAAACAGTATAATAAAGCTCAAAATTTTGCCATAAAAGCAATGAAATATTTTCAGAATGTTTTTGAATCAAACAATTTCATACATTTACTATATTATTTCGAGTTGAGTTTATTGATAGCAAAACTAGCCTTTTATCGAAGAAAATATATTTTAGCCTATAATTTCATCCAATATCTATTAGGAAAGATCGCAGATACAAAAACCGAATTCCTCCTTGAAAGAAATATGATTTATCTTTTCTTAGAATCTTCTCTCTGGTTAATTTTATCTCACATCTATGTCAATAAGGATAAGTGGGATTATAAAAGCATAAAAGAAGTTATAGATCACTTCACCGAAATGGTATCAACATACAGAAATTATATAGACATAACTAAAATAAAAGAAAGTGTATCTTCTATACTGCTTAAAAATATAAAGAGGTTAATTAATAAAAATCAACCTAAAGTTAGCAGGAGAAGAAAAAAAGACTATAATCTTTTAATTTCAATAGTATCTGAATTATACTCACGGATGGATAATATACCCAATACAGGCAAACTATTGCTATCTCTTTATAGAGATTATGTGATTAAATATATGTGTTTATATCCTGACAATTACAAGGCTGCAAGCAGATTGATTATGAGATCAATATACTTAAACCATTACTATATCAATTCTTATAATCTGTTTGCTCTATCTAAATTTCTCCTTTTTAAGATTATGAATATTCAAAAGATATATACCGACTTAGGAGAATACATGAGTAAGGTTGATATTCAAGAATATATTCTCAGTAGTGATGAACTATCGGAGGAAGTAAAAAAGGATATAGCCAATACAAAAATTGTGCATATATGAGATTATTTCCATTTGTTAGAAGGTATACCTCTATTGATCAATCAAAGTATCTTATAGTCTCTATCCCTTACGAAGGTTATGTTAACACGAGAATAGGTTCGTTTTATGCACCAAAGTTTATAAGAGAATACTCCGAGTGTATTGAATCATATAGCAATTATTTCAATAAATCGCTCGAAGATATAACCTATTTCGATTTAGGTAGCATAGTGGTTAATTTATATTACGATAATGACAATACGATATTGGAGATATACAAGTCTATAAGGAATATTGTGATGAACAAGGATAAGAGGTATATCTTCATTGGTGGTGATCATAGTATTACGATACCTTGTTTTTGGGCTATAAAGAGTGTATACAAAGAAGTCATATATATTCATTTGGATGCTCATGCAGATTGTCACAACATATACCATAATCAAAAATATTCTCATGCGAGTGTTTTGAGAAGGATTTCAGAAGAAAGTCTAAGTATTTCGATAGGAGTAAGAACACTAGATGAATCTGAGAGAGGCTATTTTTTCTCCAACGTTATTAACATAGATCTGAATAATATAGATTCTCTTAAGGATTATGTTAGAGGGTATATTTACTTATCTGTGGATGTTGATTTTTTTGATCCTTCATTGTCTCCTGCTGTTTCGAATCCTATTTCTGATGGTGCAAGATTCGAGCATTATTTAAAAATACTAGAAATACTATCTTCCGAGAAGGTAGTAGGATTTGATGTGGTTGAGGTCAACCCCCTCATAGATTTCCCATCTTATAAGACCTGTATATTGGCTTCTGAATTGATAAAGGAATTCATCCTTTCTTGTAAATGAGGGACGAATTAATCGAGAAAAAGATAGAGGTACTTGAAAAAAATCTCCTATACAAAAAAGACCCCCATATGTTACTCGAGTTATCCTTACTCTACGATAGAGCCCAAAGATTTGTAGATGCTTACAAAAAGTTTGAAGAATTAACCCAAAATCATAAAAACTTCCTAAAAGGACTACTTTTTAAAATAATATTTCTATGCAAATGGGGAAGAAAAGATAATTTTTTTGAATTAGTAGAGAAATACTTTTTTATAAAGTTCTTTGAGGAAGTTCCTACACCTTACGTTCCTACTTTTGAAGATATAAGAAAGTATTCATATATCATAAACGATCTTTTGAGTAATATTGATGAATATTTAAAGTTGAATTTAAATTCTCTCTTAGATTTACTGATAAAAGCTTTTGCTCTGTTTTTATTGAAAAGTGAAGAATTCGAAAAAATATTCCAATATCTATTTAAAAATTTTGGAGATAATTTTAAAGTTCAATACTTATACTCACTGATGAAAATAGACTGTCAGGATTATACTGAAGCAATAATTAGTTTAAAGAAAATAATCGATTATAACCCTATGTTTGATGATGCTTATTTACTTTTAGGGTATGTATACTTAAAGCAGAACATTTTCAATCAGGCACTGGTATATTTAAAAAAAGCGACCGAGTTAAACAATAAGAGGGCAACCCCAAGTATTCTCCTTGCTAAATATTTAATCATGATTGGGAAATATGATGATGCAATTGAGGTACTGCATAATAAAGCTCAGATGATAGAGCCTAATAATCCTCTTGTTTACTACTACTTGGCTCAATCATATAAGGGTAAAAATGAATACGAAAAAGCCCTTAGACTATACGAAAGCTTAAAAATGTACAACTATTTTTTTCCTGAAATAAAGAAAGAAATGGCTGATATATATATGCTGCTTGGGGAATATAAACAAACTCTTAAGATACTGTACGAACTTAAGGAAGAGTCTATTCTATTTGATGAAGAGGTTTATGAAAAGTTGATTATAGTAAATGAGAGGCTAGGAAATCTCGAGCAAGCTTTTTTGTTGGTTAAAGAGGCTCTATCCTACGAAGAAAAAATTAATTTTTATCTTATCGGTGCAAAGATTGCCTTCAGGAAAGGCGAATTTGATCAAGCTTATAAATGGTTCAAAAGGGTTTTAGAATATGATCCCAGAGATTTTGAAACTCTGTATTCACTTGGTATAATAGAGTTAAGCAAAATGAAATTTGGAATTTCTGAAAAGTATTTTCAGGATGCTGTAAATGTTAATCCGACCAAGAACGAAGCAAAATATTTTTTGGCTTTGACCTATGCTTTTCAGGACAAGATAGATAAAGCTATAGAAATCCTGATTAAAGTGAAAGAAAATATAAAGGATCCCCTTAAATCTAAAATAGTTTCTTTTAATATAGCGTCTGCCTACTCCTTTCTTGGAGATGTAAAAAAAACAGAAGAATTTCTATATGAAGCCATTCAGGATTTTACTAAATATTTCAAACAAATTTCTGAACAAGATATTTTATTTTATACAACCCTATTGTTTCAGACTAGGGTTGTTTATGAAGCTTCTAGGAGTAATAAAGAATTGGAAGAATCTCAATCACAACTACTCCAAGCAATGCTCGATGCTATACAAGCCAAAGACAACTATACAAAAGATCATACTCAAAGAGTAACGATCATAGCCGTAGAAATTGCAAAAGCTATGGGACTAGAAGAAGAAATACTACAAACTCTTCTAGTAGGTACTTTAGTTCATGACATAGGAAAGATTGGAATACCGGATAATGTTCTTAATAAACCCGGTAGGCTGACTGACGAAGAATTTCAAATAATGAAACAACATACTATTATCGGTTATGAAATAATAAAGAAGATGAAATTTCCTAAGATCAAAGTTATCACTTCGAATGAAAGGTTTGATAATATTGGTACTGTATCAGATTGTGTAAGGTATCATCATGAGAAGTGGGATGGAACAGGTTATCCCGACGGATTAAAAGGAGAAAAGATCCCTCTACTAGCTAGGATAATAGCTGTAGCTGATGTTTTCGATGCTCTGATGAGTGAAAGACAATACAAAAAAGCTATTCCTGCTTTCAAAAGTATTGAAATTATTGATCAATCCAAGGGAACGCATTTTGACCCCATGATAGTGGACTATTTCATGAAGATAGTCGACGATATTGTCATCGTTTTATACGCTGGAGGTAAAGGAACAAGAGAATATTACGATAAAAGTGTTGAAGAATTACTCAAAATGTCAAAGGAAGATATACTGGGAGATATAGGTAGATTCTGAAAATGAAAATTTTGGGATTTATACTATTTCTCATTATTACAATATTTTTTTTTAGTTCTTGTGGAGGTAATAAAAATTTTGTAACGATTTTTAAAGTTGACAAGGATACAGGAATATTTATACCTATATCTTACATTTCGAAAGGTTATGAACAGGACTTATTATTGATTGTGAAAAGTCTTATGGATGTCAATGCTCAGAAAATAGAAAAGACGGGAACCAAAATTGATATTTATCTCGATAGACTTCCTAACATAAGTTATCAGTATGATTCATATATATTGTACACCTCGCTATTTTTATCCATTTTTAACTCTTTTCCCTTCCAGAAAGTGAATTTTTTTTACGATCAGAAACTGGTGATTTTAAAAGGGATTGAGTATTCCATGAGTAGTTATGACTATTACAAGTATCCTATAAACGATATTTTTAATCTTGGGGATGTAAGAAAAGGGAAATACTTCATTTACGGATATTCGGGTAAAGAATTCTTGGACCGTTTCGTTTTGATTTTACTACCATATAACTACGATATGGCTCTATATTTCAATAGTAGCATAAAGGAAATCAGTAAGAAGATAAATGCTAAAATTGAAACACTAGATAGAATAATAAGCAGAAAGCATAATATACACCTTGTAAAATATAACAAAAATCATTTTGTATTTAGAAGTTACGATTTGCTTAGATTTTTTCTTTTATATTTTGATAGAAGTAAAATGTATTACTTATTTTATAATTCGGACATAGATTTTGTTGTTGTTCTTCAAAGATTTTTATGGTTTGATCTGAGTATTAAGATAGTTAGACCCCGAAATTTATACTTGAATAAATATCCTCTCAACGAGAGATGAATAATATGTACTTATTTATTTTTGTGTTGGGGTTCTTGATGAATATTATTTTTAGAAAATTTCAGTATTTTTCGATTTCTATTTATAATAGGAAAATTTACAGAGAGGACTATTATATAATTCCAACAGACAATATATTCTTTTTGTTTGCTTTTTTTCAGTATAACGATCCGCTGAGTATATTTATGTTATATTTGGGATTTGTTTCTAATCCATTACTCAGAAAATACTTATTTGGTAACAGGCAAATTAGTGTTTTCAGAGTATTTTTTAATCCCCTAAGTTTTTTTATTCCTTTATTTATTCTATGTGTTATTCTTAAATTTACCGTTAGCAGTTATTATCAATTTCATTTTTATCTCATAGGATTTTTGTTCTACCTGATATCTAATAAGTTTCTTTCTCTTGTTTTGGTTAATATTTTTCAACCTGGAAGATATGTCAATATTATTAATGTTTTGAAAAATATTTTTAGATTAGGTTTTACCGAAGGTTTTTTATTTTCACAATTTATACTTAGTTACCTTACTTATATATTTCTTTTGGAGTGGAAGTTGATAAATTTTGTTTTTCTCGTTATCATGCAAATAAGTTTTCTAAGATTATTATATTATGCAAATAATCTCCTGGATTCGTATCAAAATCTGATTGATACTCTTTTAAAATTACTCCAAGAATATGATATGGATACCTATAAACATTCTGAGAGGGTATCTTTTATATCTAGAATTATAGCTACTAAAATGGGATTGTCAAAAGAAGAAGTAGATTCTATATATACAGCGGCTAAATTACATGATATAGGTAAGATAGATACTCCTTCTTATATTATAAACAAACCGGGAAAGTTAACTCAGACGGAATTTCAAATAATAATGTTGCATCCGATTGTAGCTGCTCAAATAGTAGAAAGTATCGTTTCTGAAGAGCAAACAAAGTTTATAAAATATCATCATTTTTATCCCACAGTATTTAATAAACCTGTTACATATAGAGAAATTCCTTTGGGTGCCAGGATAATCATGACGGCTGATATATATGATGCTCTAAGAAGTAAAAGGAAATATAAACCCACTCTATCTCATAAAGAGGTAGTGAATGAAATTTTCAAGATGGTAGAAAAGGAATTGCTAGATAGCGAAGTAGTCAATATTCTTCTTTCCTCAGTCCAAGAGTTTAATCAACTATACGAGGATAAGAATGATTAGAAAAGTATAAATAAAATATGGAGCTAAATATAGTTAGTCCTTCAAAAGATTACTTACAAATAACACCCATTGATAGCGGAGTAGATTACATAAACAAATTATTCTATGTTATTGATTACAGGGAGAATAAGCTAAAAGTGTTGGGGGGATACCCTAGTAATTCAGTGATTAATATCACAGGGGAAGCTGATACTGGAAAATCTCTATTATGTCAGCTTGCTACCGTAGCTAATTCTCCAAAGAAACTAAAAACTCTATATATATCAGTAGAAAATCCTTCTTCATATGTCTCTAATTCTCTTCGGAGATTAGCTCTCTTAAAAAAGATAGACTATGAAAGAATTATTGAAAATGTAAAAATACTTGATCTATCTAATGAGTTTCGAATTTTAGATAATATAGAAAAATTTTTCAGAGATTTCTATAATTTAGCCAAGGGTTTTAATATCTGTATTTTTGATTCTGTGACAGGGCTATATGAGAATAGAGAAGTTATGGCTAGGTATGTAGTAAGAAGAATATTTCAAATATCCAAGTCATTAAGGCTGACATGTTTCCTGGTTTCTCAGAAGAGAGAAGATAGTCCTTTTAGTACCCGGTCAGCTGGTGGACTAGCTATATCACATATAGCAGATTGTAACATAGTGCTATCTAAGATCATTGTTTCTTCGTTTACCGAAAAAAAAATTTATGGGGTTGAAGTTGGGGATATAGTTAGGATATTTAGGATAGATGGATGCAGACTTTGTGGACATAGCTCTAAAAATCACTTCTTCAAAATAAACGAGTATGGATATATAATATTCGAAAATCCTCAAAAAACTCGAAGTGAAGAATAGTAAGATAATCACCTTTATAGTTTTTTTCTTGATATACGTTTTGTTACTTAAGAATTACTGGAATCTACTGTTAGCGACGCTAGTTTTTGCCTACTTTACCGAAGTTTTCCTCGATGTATTTATCTCACTAAAGGAAAAAATAGTAAAGAAAGTGGAGACGCAAATAGATGCTGAAAAATATAAAAAATTTGAGTTCATTAAAATCTTTGTCTCGATATTTAGAAAGCTAAAGATAAATATTTTTTTCGTGTACTTATTCTATTTCGTTAGCTTTCTATCTTTTGTTTTGTTCATATTTATCCCTATTTTGGGACAAGTTGGAAATGTCGTAAAAGTTGGAATGGAAAGATTACCTTACATTTTGAATAACTTTAAGAGTATACTTGAGAATTTCCTAAAGAGTTATAACATTCATATAAGCATGGAAGATATTTTTTCAAATTTAGGTAATTTGATGAATGTTGTACTTAGTGCTCTAACTAAATTGATAACCGCATTTATTTCAAGTTTAGGTGATTGGTTAGTATTGATCCTTCTACCTTTGCTCGGTTTGTATTTCATAGGAGCAAAAAGAGAATTCATTCAATGGTTGGAAAATAACTTTCAGGAAAGTGTAGTATTTTTCTTTAAAAGATTTGATCACTATCAGAAACTTTATATTAAAGCGATTATAATCAATATTATTAGCATAGTTGTTTTATCAAGTTTAATTTTTAGTTTTTTGATCGGTTTAGATGGTATTTCTTACGGAATCATTTATGGTTTATTTTCTTTTATTCCTATAATCGGTCCAATTTTGGGTAGCTTACCCATTATTATCATTTCATTCAGTAAATCTTTGGTATTAGGTATAATTATGATAGTGGTAGTTTTTTTGATTCAGCAATTATCTGATAATTTGATTATGCCAAAGACAGTTGAGAGATTTATGGTAGTTAATCCATTTCTTTCAATAATCTCTATATTAGGATTTTATACCATTTTCAACTTTTGGTCTATTTTTATAGCTGTTCCGTTAACTCTTACTATTAGGGATCTGATTGAGAATCAGAAAGGAGGAGATAGAAATTGATAGAGGAATTGATCTTTCATAGAAGGAACCTACATAGAATCCCTGAGCTGGGATTTCAGGAATATAAAACTCAGCAGTATATTATTGATAACATTAGTTCATTTGTGGATAGATATCAAGTTATGGCCAAGACTGGTGTTGTTGGTTTTCTTAACAATGGAGCTAGAAAGACGATTATTATAAGGGCAGATATGGATGGACTACCAATTCAGGAGGATAATCAGGTAGAATATAGATCGATCCATGATGGCTTGATGCATGCTTGTGGACATGATTCTCATATGGCTATCCTTATTTCTCTTGTTAAATATTTTTATCTTCATAGAGAAAATCTGAAAGTCAACTTAAAGTATATGTTTCAGCCTGCTGAAGAGGGTTTAGGAGGGGCAAAATTGATGATTGAAGAAGGAGTTCTCGAAAATGTTGATTTTGCTCTGGCAATTCATGTTTGGAATGAATTGGAATATGGCAAGATTGGAATTGGGAAGGGACCGGTAATGGCTTCAGCAGATTGGTTCGAAATCGAAATAATCGGAAAAGGTGCTCATGCAGCTACCCCAGATCTAGCAATAGACCCAATCCTTACTGCTTCTCTATTCATCAATCAAGTCTACAATATTTTCCCAAGAATATTTAAAGAATACATACTTTCTTTTACATATATAGAAGCCGGTACTTCTACCAACATAATCCCTGAAAATTGTATCCTAAAAGGGACAGTGAGAAATTTCAACGAAGACACCAGGAAAAAAATAGCCATCTATTTAGAACAAAACCTAAAAGATATCTGTAGGTCAGTAGGTGCAAAATACGTCTTCAAATACGAATTTGGTTATCCTGTATTGGTAAACAATGAATGGTTATATAATATTGGTGTTGAGGTTGCTACAAAGTTAGTAGGTAGAGAGAATATAACTGATTTCAGGTCTTATGGAGCGGAGGATATGGCTTTTGTGCTGCAGAAAGTACCAGGATTATATGTTGCTATTGGATCAGGAAAAGGTAACCCCCACCATTCTCCAAAATTCGATATCAACGAACAGTCTATGCTTATTGGTTTTGAGTTCCTCAAGAACATGGTTCTTGAAATACAGGAAAGAATATAATTACATGTTTTTCATCACTTGTTTTAGTTTCTGAATTAGTTTAATATTTTCAGGATTTTTGAAGTACTGAATGATCTGGGTAGCTATTTCTTTTCCTATTCCTTCGATTGATGTGAGATCTCCGATGGTTGAATTCATTAGTTCTTGTATATTTTTGAATTTTTGTGCTAGTGCTTTTGAGTTTCTCAATCCTACCTCTGGAATTCCTAGCCCGTAAAGAATGTTTTCAAAAGGTCTTTCGCGAGTATTTTGAATTGAGTTATATAGCTTAGAGGCAGACTTTTTGCCTAGATTACCTACCACTGCTAAATCAGAGGGTTTCAAGTAATACATATCGGCGATATCCGAGACTATTCTGGCTCTAACTAGTTTTGAAATTATTCCTTCTGATATATCTACATCCATTGCTTCTTTACTGAACCAATGTACTATTTGGGCTATAATTTTTGATGTGCATTTTGAATTTGTACAGATGAGGAATGGGGGATCTTCTTTCAATTCGGAATTGCATGAGGGACAGTTTCGGGGAATTTGTATTTCTTGTGTATCTTCTGTTCTAAGTTCTTTAACTACTCTTAATACTTCTGGAATAACTTTACCAGCTCTTATTATTTCTACATAATCTCCTATTCTTATATCCTTGGTCTTTATGTACTCGAAATTATGTAAGGAAGCATTTTTTATTGTTGCACCTTCTATGGTTATGGGTTCTAGTATTGCCACTGGTGTTATTATTCCTGTTCTTCCTACTTCAAGGGAAACATCAAGAATTTTAGTTATCGATATGTTGGTATGGAATTTATATGCTATTGCCCATTTGTATGTTTTTAGCGTATTTCCCAGAATTTTGTGAAGTTCAATTTTATCGAGTTTAAAGACTACACCATCTATGTCAAACTCCATTTTTTCTTTTGTATTTTTTGCCCATTGATAGTATTCTTCTAGTTCCTGGATATTTTCATAGGAATTTATCTTACAGGTTTTATGGTGAGGGCTAGCAATGAATTTTTGTTCTTCTAGTAATTTCAATATTTCAGATAACTTGGTATATATTAACAATTCGTGTTTCTGGTTATCAAAGAATTTGATGTCATATGCGAAGAATTTTAGATTTCTTTTGGCTGTGATTGACGGATCTAGTTGTCTGAGACTACCGCTAGCTGCGTTACGGGTATTTCTGAACTCTGGAAGCCCCTCTTTTCTCCTCTGTTCATTTATTAATTCCAGATCCTTTTTATATAAAACTACTTCTCCTTTTATTTGGATGTATTCAACATTTTTGTCTTCCAGGTATAGGATCATTGGTATAGTTTTTATGGTTTTTGCATTTGGTGTTACATCTTCTCCGTAGATTCCATCTCCTCTTGTTAGAGCTTTATGAAAAATGAATTTATCCCCTTCTCTTTTGTATATTAAGGATAAACTTACTCCGTCGAATTTGAGTTCACATACGAGATCTAGACTTTCTTGTTTTGTGGTTCTGAGTAGACTTTTCAGGAAAGATTTTAACCCTTCTGTTTCATAAACTGCTTCGAGGCTTAATACTGGAGAAAGATGCTTTTCTTTTGTAAACTCAGATGACATAGCATATGTTATTCTTTGTGTTGGGGAGTAAGGTTTTATAATACCTGTCTTTTTTTCTAGTTCTTTTAGTTTTTCCAGAAGTGTATCGTATTCTTGGTCTGATATTTCTGGATCTTGAAGAACGTAATATCTCCAATTATGGTAATTGATTAGTTCTATTAATTTTTCTATTTCTTGTTCTAGTTTATTTTGATCCACAGATATATCTTACACCTTCTTCTGTATATGCGTTATGTAGAGTATTTTGTTTTACTTCAAGTAGTTCTCCTGGTTTGAGTAAATACTCTTTTATTTGATTATTTTCTTTGACTTTTATGAGGATAGTTCCTTTTAGGATGTATCTTATTTCGTTGTTGGGGTGGGTATGCCAGTTGTACGAAGTTCCAGGACTATCTTCCCAGATGTATAAATCCTTATATCCCATTTCTCTGAGTTTATTGAATGCTTCCTCTTCGTTGAGAATTCCTATACTTTTTACCATAGTTCTCCCTCCTGATATAGTTCTAAATCTATTTCTTCTGTATATGGATTACATTTTTTTATGGTTACTTTGATTTCTTGGTTTGTTTTCGTTTCTGAGTAATTTCCCTTCAACTTTCCTATGATATTGAACTCTGGTAGGTATACTTTAGCTCCGTTTTTATCTTTTTCTAGGATTATACCTTTTGTCCTTTCTTTATAGTTTGATAGGAATTTAAGAAGGAAGTATCTATTTCTTCTTGTTTGGAGGTATTGTGCTCTTTGGATATTGGATTCTATTTCTGGTAGCATTTTTAGAATGTCGTTTTCTGTTAATGTGGGGATTCCTGTTAGGAAGGATAGTAGTTGATATTGATTTAGAAGATCTATGAATCTTCTGATGGGAGAGGTTAGTGTGAGGTAGCATTTTAATCCTAATCCACTGTGTGGCTTGGGAATCGTTGAAAATTCAACTTTATGGATATACTTCAATTGATTTAGCATATCAACTATGTTATTGATCGGTATTATTTTTTGGGGATCTCTTTGTGTACGGTATAAAGCCGGTATATTGTTCTTCTCCATAAATTGGGCAGAATAATAATTTGTTAGTATCATTGCTTCAGATACAAAATCTCTTGCCTTAGTCATCTCTATCTTTTTTATTTTGAGTTCGCCATTTATAACTCTGACGATTATTTCTGGTAAAAATATTATTAATGCTCCTCTCTGTAATCTGTAATTTTTGTGTTCTGACATAATTTTATAAAGTGTATTCCAGAATTTTTCTCCTGATTCTATTTCTTTGTCTATTTCTGAATACGTGAACCTATTTTTTACTTTTATTAGGGATATTATTGGTTCGAAATTGATTATGCTTAGATCGTTAATGGAAATTTCGAATTTAAAGGTTAAGGTGTTTCTTAACTCACCTTTTTTTAGGCTAAATTTTTCTTCGGATAGTTCAGTTGGTAGCATTGGTATAACGTTGTCAGGTAAGTACAAAGTTTGCATTCTGCATAGGGCTTTTTCAAATAGATTACTTCCGGGCTTAATAAACAGAGATACGTTGGAAATGTGTACATAAAGGATTGTTTTTCTATCTTTTACTTCTACACTGATTGCGTCATCAAAATCTTTGGTCTCTTCGGAATCTATTGTAAAGGTGTTTAAGTGTGTTAGATCGACGGATTGTTCGAGATTTATCTCTTTTTTGAAGATTTCGGCTGACTCTTGAAGGTCTTTCTCGGTAAATTCTGGAAACTTTAACCTATAAAGTTCGTAGAAATAATCTGGATCAACAAAATTGTTTTTTACCAATAAATCGAAGATCTTCGGATGGTTATCTATTTTTTTGATCTTCAGCGTTTCTTCCACTAATTCATCTTTTTCACTAGAAACCACGTAGTTCTTCAATTTTTCTATCCATATTTTTTCTTGCTCTTCTATATCTTGAAGATTTATCAATTTGGTAATTGTTTTAATGAGTTCCTGTTGATTTTTTATTTTTTCTTGTTCTTTTTGTATCTTTTCTTTTTCTTTTCTTTGCCTTTCTAGTATTTCATTGACTTCTTTCTCCGATAACTTTATTATCTTATCGTTGTTGATTATTTTGAAGAAATTATTGGTTTCTATTATTTTTCTATAGAATCCTGCTACTTCATCATCTGTAGGTTTTCTACCGAGATATAGTTCGAGGACAAGTATTGTATCGTATTCTTTTTCTTCTAGGATATCCCACAATTCATGAAGATTAAATATTTGTTTGATTTGGTCGCGGAGTTTATTTTTTTCTACGAGATCTTGTATATCGGCCGACGATTTTTGGATACCTACGTGGATGATTTCATCCATGTCCAGTATTTCTTCTTTTCCTGTAGGTAGTATAACTATGAGTTTTTTTCCTTTTACTTGTTTTACAAAAGCACAAGTAGGTTTATCTTTGTAAATAGTTTCCACTATATAGCCTACTAGGTTATTTCTTGGAATCATGAGTCTATATTCCCTATTGTTTTGTTCTGTAATTGAATTGATATTTCCTTGAGTAAGTAGTATTTTTGCAAGGGTAAGGATTTGTTAGAATTGAAATAGATTAATGAAGTGAGAATTGTTATTTCTGAGGAATCCTCTTTTGAGAAGGTACGATATTCAATCAATAGTTTGAATTTTGAGCTTAATTGTTTTTCTGTCGATGGTGAATTAAAGGACTTTTTCCCTTATCCTAAGATGAACCCTATACAATCTGTGTTTTATACGTACTACAACAAAGATTTCAGAAATGTTATAGTATCAACACCTACCTCTTCTGGTAAGTCAGGCATTATCTATCTTGCGGTTTACAAACATTTTGATAAATATTTTAAAGGTTTTATATATTCTTCTCCTACTAAAGCTTTGATAGAAGAGAAGTATAGGGAATTTAAGCTTTTTTATGGTCCTAGAAACCTAAGGGTTGACATAAAAACTGGAGACTATATATCGAAAAAAATAGATCCTTCTACGGATATAATATGTACTACGTATGACAGTTTGGTTATTGCTATGAGAAGTCAGAATGAGTGGGTAGATAAGAGTTTCATAGTAATAGACGAAGTTCACACGTTAGTTTCTAGTATGGGTAAGTATTTGATAGAGATATTGGCTCTTGTAAAAAACTACCAGATTCCTTTGATTCTATTGTCTGGTACACTTCCTATATTAGAAGATCTGGAAAATTATCTGAATCCAGAATTGGTATTGATAAGTAAATACAGACCTGTAAAACTTAACACCTACTCATTATTTTTAAGTAAGGAATATCTTAAGGATTTTTATACTGATTTGGGCTTAAGTGTAAAGAAAATAAGTGAAAAATCGATTCTTTATGTCTTAGAAGCCTGTGTAAATAGAGCGAAGAGTGGGGAAAAAATAATAATATTCGTTTGGTCTAAAAGCCTGGGTTGGCAGTTTCTCAAATTTGCTTCTTTGTTGGGACTAAAAATAAAGAATGAAACTATCAATTTTGATTTGGAAAATTTACCAAAGCTTGACATAGGTATTGCTTTTCATAATGCTGATATTCCTTTTGATGAAAGACAAAAAATCGAGCAAGAGTTTAGAGATGATTCCTCAGATTTAAGAATACTGATTGCTACACAAACTTTGGCTATGGGGGTTAATCTCCCAGCAGATACTACTTTTATTAATATTAAAACTTACTATACTACTGAAGGTTGGAAAATTTTACCATCAGTTTTGGATATATTGCAGGAAGAGGGTAGAGTTGGTAGGTTTGGACTGAGGAAAGAAGGCCATAGTTTCAGAGTCTTCTGGAATCCTCCAAATACCATGAAAAAAAAATTATTGAACCTGGAAAATATGCTTAAGGACTATACAGAGTATTTTGAAGAATCAACATTCCATAACATTTTATCTATCCTAATCCTCTCATCTATAAATTTGTTCGGTGATGAAAGATTAGTTTTCAGTTCTATAATTAAAACCTATTTTGAGCAAGATGAACTAAAAAAGATAGTATCAACCTACATAGGATTATTGCAAGAATGGGGCTTTATCAATAATAATAAGTTAACAGTCAAATCTTTTATATCTATTCATACAAATATTCCTCCTCATTTTTTACAGGGATTTTTTGAGATGATGAAATTTATAAAGAAAATAGTTATACATTATTTGGATTTCGCTTATCTTTTAGCGATCAGATGTCTACTTCATACAAAAAATTTTACTTCATACACTGATATGTACGAATTTTATGATTGGAAGGGGGTTATTCAGGAGAGTTTGAAAATAGGCAAAAAAAAATTGGAAGATATTCAAGAGCTTATAGAAATACTGATATCAGATTATCTGGGATTTTTTGTTCTCGATAAAAAGAAGTATATAGAAAGGTTATGGATAGGATGTTGGGAGTACCTATGTTGGTGTTCAGGTATAATTATGCAGAAATATCCTAAGCCTATAGGAGAGTATTCTACTATAAAGACGGATGTCAACCATTTAATATGGAGTTTATATCGTTGTTTACCAAAAAAAGATATTGAACCAGAATTAATAAAAAGATATGAACTGAGTCTGATATATGGAAGTAATCCTAACTACTCGATACTTGGAAAAATTAAGGACATTGGTCATAAGAGAATAGCAATTTTATCTCAAAAGCTTCAGGAAATAGGTATCGAATACCTGCACTGTGAAGAAGAGATTTTTCAATATGAAGAAGTATTGAGCAATGACAGAGATATAAAGAGTATTCTTGGTATTATAAAAAAGAATCTCTTGACGAGAAAGTTATTCTAGAGTTTTTTCTAATCTCTGAGGATTTTTTCATCGATTTTTATAAATATAAATTGGAGGTGATGATTTTCATGTCTAGCAGAAAAGGGATTCTTCTTATTAGTACACTGTTCTTCGTAGTTGTATTAATAATGATGTCTATAGCTTTATTTGGTCTAACAAGAACGAATTATCAAGTAAATAGGGAATACTTTGCTAATCAGAAATCGATTACCAATGCTGAGAATGCAATCCAGATAATGATGTTTCTAATCCAGCATAACCCAAATGCTTTTGAAATAAGGGATAATCAAGTCTGGTTTCCTCTTGATGATCAACATAACCTTTTGCCCCAAATAAGGAAGGTATTGACAGATCAAAACTTTATGAGAAATTTGCCATATTTTTACATTTTCGTTGATTTAAGCAATAATGAGATTATACAGCATAACTACATTACTAATCTTCCAAGAATATCTATAGATGAGCGTGCTGAAAAAAAAATGTATGCTGTAATTTTTGTTCCCAAGAATAAGGATATATCTGAAGAGGGAGTAGTTCTATTTTTTGGTAATCATCTTCATCCTGAGAATATAACCCGTAAAGATAATGCTAATCTTGCTTTTTATAGAATAAATGGACGGGGAAATGTAACTTTTTACATAAGCAGTGTTCCAAATAATAATGCTTTCCCAGTGTACTCTTCTTTAAATAATGGAAATTCCGATGTAGAAATAAACAAAATATCTCCGCAGAGTAGTAGGCAAATAAAAAAGTATTATTTGTCTCTTTTCGTAACTAGTTATTCTCTGGTTCCAGGTACACTAAGATATAAAGTAAACTATATTGAACAGCATTTTTTGAGATCATCAATGATACAAGCTAATTTACTAAATACTGGAACTACTAACATACGAGCAACGAAACTAAACATAATTTCAGATTACTTTGAATCAAACAAGTTTATCTCTAAAAAATATGAATACTTATCTTTAGAATCCACCAAGTTTAATTCTCCTACTTCTTCTACTATCAAGGGAAAGTTGATTTCTAAAGATACAAATAATGCTGGCTTAAACTTCCAAGGACAAGATTATAGTTTTGAACAAATACTATCTAGCCCAGATTTATACAATCAAGTAAAAAACACTATACAGGCTGATTTACAAACCACCCAGAATATTGGTGATACTAAAAAACTACGAGATTTTATCGTAAATAAAATAAGACAACAATCATATGTTTCACTCCCCCCAGGATGGTATGTGTTTAAAGATGGAAATAAACTAGTATATTTCCCTTCATATTATACATATGATCAGGTTAAAAATGATATTGGAAATGTAGAAACAAAAGCAGAAAGATTAAATGAATTAACCCCAAACGGACCAGTTATCATAGAAGATCGTCTTATGGATTCAAGTGGTGAAAATGTTGTTTTCGAAATAAAAGATTATAATTTAAAAATTTCTACAAATATTAAGGTTGATGGTAGTTTCATTCATATAACAAGTTTTGGTGATAGCTATTTTGGTAACAGGGATATAAGAATGGAATTAAACGGCACTACATTTTTTGCTGAGAATTCTGCGATAGTTGTAGATGGAATGATAAAGGGTGTAGGGAGTTTGGTTGCTACCGGTGATGGAAGTTTTTCAGGACATCGTGCTATGAACTACTATGATCTAAATCTAAATTCTTACTGGTCTCCGTATAGTTCATCAGATCCAGCACACCCTGTTTACCGGGGGGATGTCATAGCAAGGTTTGATCAATTGAGAAGCCCAAATTCTAACGTAGCAATCATAGCCGATAATAATTTCATTGTTAACCCCCTTTCTAGTCAAGATAATATTGACTTTTTTGATAAACTAATTTTGTCAGAGTTGATAAAATATGCTTCAGATCCCACTTACAATAATAGTGACAATAACTGGCGATTGGTTTACAATAATAGTGACAATAACTGGCGATTGGTTTACAATAATAGTGACAATAACTTGCTATTGGAAAGTGATCCGCGAGGTGGTAACTCTACTACTTTTAAACCTACTACTTTTTTCCAACTCATTTTAGATAATCCAGAAAATATTGATCAGTTGTTTGTGCATGGAGGAAAGCTTAAGTCAAAGGATCCGGCGTTGAGTAATTATATTATTAAGATTAGTAGTTCTCAAAGTGGAAATCAAAGTCAAAGTTCAATGCTTGTAGATCCTCGTATCTTTAGTTCTAGTCCTCTGTATAGCAATAATAATCCCAATAATATTTTCGATAGAATAGTAAGTTACACTACTAGTAGTGATCTTCTAATGAATAAATCAATTTCGATTAGTTCCAGTGGGATAAATATTTCTGATAATCCTAATAATACTACACGCATACCTACAGACAGACTTCCTTTTCTGAGTGCTCTCGGAAGTGAAACATATGATTTTTCCGGCGCAGAGTGTATATCATATTGGAACGATAATATTGCTTTTTTAATCGTGGGATATGGAAGTTCTAGTTCCACAGCTGGACTACATGTATTTGTTTTTGAAAAACCAGCCAATCAGGGGTCGTGGATAAAAGTTTTTGACAGGAGAATTAATGCAAACATAAGCCCTGACAATGTTAAAGGAGTATTTGATGATATCGATTCGATTGATTCGGATAATGATATAACACTGGAGAAGTTAGCTATTATTCTTGAAGCTGCTATGAAGAATGACGGAAACCTTCTAAATTGTTGGGAAGGAGTAGATAAGAGGAATGAAGGAAAAATTAGGGAAAGAGGAACTTCAATTATAGGGAATAGACTAAAGGGATTGTATAGTGATTATTATAAAATGTTAGCTGAGAATGGTCTAAGTTCCAGAGCTGGTAATTATAAGGAATTATTTAGCGAACAAAAAGTTAATGAAAATTATTTTCCTTTTCTAATGGTGAAAGGTGGTATTCAAGCTGGCGAAAAAGCAAGAGATCTTTTAGAAAGAAATAGGTTGAAAATTGATCCAACTTCGGATTTGGTGGGGTTTTCAAATCTGGTAGTCAATAAATATGAATTTGCATCTTTATACCTTTCAAAACCATCAGATGTAAAGTTAGAGGGATTAATATGGGTTGGTAAGAACTTTAAAGCTGTTACAGGTAGAAGGAATAATCTACTTTTGAAGGGAGCAATAATAGTTGGTAGAGATCAAGATGCTATGCTTGGTATAAAAGGTGTAAATAATACATCGTTTATTTTTGATACTGACATAATAGATATGTTAGAAAATGCAGCGGCTCCGTCAATAATGATACCTGTATTTTACAAGCAATATGATAAAATATATACGCGATAACCGAGAGGATAAAAAATTACGAAAAATATATTGTCTGAGATAGTGAAAAAGAAGAGATCTTAAAATAGTTCTTGACTAGTTTTTCTATTATATATGAGGGTATACATCCTATGAGTTCGGTGTTGGCTAGCTTAAGTCTTTTTTCTCTGATTTTGTTAATAATTGTATTGTAAATTTTAATGAAATCTGTTTTGTGTGCTTTGAGGATGTTTGTAGAGAGTTGGACTATTTTTTTTGAGGGTAGGAAGAAGGCAAGAGCTTGAACATTTTTTATTCCTCCGCTACTCTCTCTGATTTCTTTTGCAATCATTTTAGTTTTAGTCAATATTTCTGCTATCTTATCTTCAGGGGTTTGAATGTTAAAATTGAAGGCAATAAGTGGATATCTAACCCCTATGAAGGATACTCCCATTCGGGGATGAAAGATAGATTCTTCAAATATATCAGGTAAATACTCCTTATCTTCTAAGGAGAGAGTTTTTATGAATTCAAATCCTTTATTTCTAATTATTGATAGTGTTTTTGTTTGTGGTCTTTTTGAAGAAAGTGAATAGAGGTAGATTGGGATTTTAAAAGTCTTGAAAAATTCTTGTGCGAAATTTTCTGTCCACTCTATAAGTTTTCTGTAACTTACATTTTTTATTGGCACAAAGGGTATAACATCTAGTATTCCTGCTCTTGGGTGAACCCCATTGTGTACGTTGATATCCAGAATATCTATAACACTTTCTGTTATAACGAAAATACTTTCAAATACACTTTTTGGTTTACCTAATATTGTAAATACTGATCTGTTGTGATCGTAGTCATAGTGTATGTTTTTAACCTCCAAAGATGGTATTTTTCTTATTTTGCTTACTATTTTGTTAATTAGCTTTATGTTTCTTCCCTCTGAAAGATTTGGAACTGTTTGTATGATCATATTTATGAGATTTGTGGTTTAAGACAAAATTTCCTTTTTTTATCTTGCTTAGAGGTTTTCGAAAATTTAGGTAGAAAAATAAATAAAAAGGGGGAATTATGATAAGAGAGATTAGGTCTGTTGATTTATTTAGGCAAGCTCAGGATTGTTTAGTTGGTGGAGTTAACAGCCCTGTAAGAAGTTTCAGGAATGTTGGAATGGATCCCATATATTTCCATCGTTCAACTGGACCATGGATCATCTCTGTTGAAGGAAGGAAGTTTATAGACTATGTTTTGGCATGGGGAACATTTATACTAGGACACGGAGACGAAGATGTAAAAAAAGAAATAATAAATCAATTAGAACTCGGTATACATTTTGGATCTTGTCATGAGTTGGAAATAGAATTCGCTACGCTAATAAAAAAAGCATTTAAATGTATAGACAAGATAAGAGTTTCAAATAGTGGTACTGAGGCCGTAACGATTGCAATAAGACTTGCAAGGGGATTTACAAACAGAAAAAAGATACTGAAATTTGCTGGTAACTATCATGGACATGTTGATTATTTGCTTGTAAGGGCTGGTTCTGGACTTGCTACTCTGAATATACCATCAAGCAAGGGAATTCCTCAAGAGTTTGTAAACGAAACAATTGTAGTTGAATACAATGATGCTAGGGCTGTGGAAGAAGTATTTGAAAAGTATGGAACTCAGATAGCTGGAGTCATAGTAGAGCCTGTAGCAGGTAACATTGGAGTCATACCTCCTCAGAATGGATTTCTTAGACTACTACGGGAAATAACAAGAACTTATGGATCAGTTTTAATATTTGATGAGGTTATTACGGGATTTAGATCTGAATTTGGAGGAATATCGAACTTATATGATCCGGATCTTGTTATTTTAGGTAAAATAGTTGGTGGGGGGCTTCCTATTGGAGTTATAGGTGGCAAAAAAGAGATAATGGATCTGTTAACCCCCGTCGGTGAAGTATATCACGCCGGTACCTTTAACGGAAATCTCCTTGTTTTAGCGGCAGGAGTAGCTACACTAAAAAAGCTTATGAAAATGGATTACAGATATCTAGAAGAACTGGGGCAAATATTTGAAGAGGGTATTGTAGCTATAAAAAATAGGTTTAATCAGCACAGGATAAAGCTCAATCGATATGGCCCAATGATATCAATTTTCTTTAATGATCAGGAAGTAGTTAATTCCAGAATCGCTTATGAGTCTGATAGAAGTTTATTTGCAAAAATGTATAGGTTTCTGATAGAGAAAGGAATATATTTCCCTCCATCTCCTTTCGAAGCTATATTCATTTCCTTTGCTCATACTATAAATGAAATTAGTTATACGATAGATAGGATAGAAGAATTTTTTGTAAAAATGTAGGAATTTTGCTAGCCGTCTTTGAATTGATTCTTTAGGAGAAAAATTTTCTCTAGGAGAAAGATTGATGATGTTATCTGAAGATAGTATCCAGAATGTAATAACTAATCTTCTGTTAAGCAAAAATAAAGTAGATTTTTTGGAGAAAGTAAAAGATAAATTTACAGATTCCGAAAAATATTTCGTTATATCTAAGCTAGCTGAAGTATATAACGATTACAAAAGTTTAACTGCTAATTCTGATGAGAGTAAAATAAACTTGTTGATAGAAGGATTAGCTGAAGAAATAAAAAATAATCATAATCTACTACTTGATCTGCTGAAATCTACGGATGATACTCTTTTTGAGTTATCTGCTCAGAAAAATGGTATAAAAAAAGAAATCTTGGATCTCCTATCTATTGAGGCTCAATCTACAGATTTTGCAATCAAAGTCGATAGTTTCCTTGATGATTATAAACTAGTTTTAAATGAATTGAGTCAGAAGAAATTCCTCGATGATGATGTATCTCCCAAGAGATTCGCTAAAATAAAGAGAATATATGAAAAGATTTTCTCTATGATTGATGAAACAGTTAGAATTATTTTCTTTGAATCAAATGGATTAGGCTTGTATAACAAATATTCTTTGATCGATTCTATTATCGAGGAAATGAGAATACTAAGAGAACTGATATATAAAGTTATAGAGAAAGTTGAATTAATCACAACTATCACAGAAAAAGAGAAAGAACTTGAAGAAAAGTACGAAGAAAAAGAAACTTCCAAGATAGGTGAATTTAGTATACAACAAGAAATCCATCAAATACAAAATACTCTTGAGCAACAAAATGTAATTGTAAAAGAGCAAGATTTTTATCAACAAAATATAAATCAAGAAGGGACTGTTCAGAGCGAGACTGTTCAACAGGATGTTCATAAGGAAGAAATAGTTGGATATGAAAGTGTTGAGCAGCAGACGGGGTTGGCTTTGGAAAAGGAGTTTGTCGATCAAGAAGCAATAGAAGGGTATAATATCGAGACTATCCAAGGAACCATTCAAAGTGAAACTGTTCAACAAGATGCTTATCAAAATGAAATATATGAAACTATTGAACAGAAAAGAGAGATGGAACTAATTATAGAAGAGGGATTTACTAATCAGGAAACAATAGAGGAATATTCTGTTGAACAAAAAACTACGCAGAATATAGATTTTCAAACTGAAATAGTTCAAAAGGAATTTATTGATCATAATATTCAGAGAGAAACAGTTATTGAAGAAAGTAATACTGAACAGATTGTTATCAATCAAGAAATAGCAGAACACCAATTTAATCAAACAGATGCTTTTAAAGGAGAAATAATCCAGCAGGATTTTGCTATTACAGATGATCAGCAAAAAATTATCGATCAACAAATTTTTTCAGAGAATTTACCAGAGGTTGCTAGTGTTTCAGAAGATATAGTACAACCGGTAGGCCAAGAACAAAAGGGTATAAGTATCCTAGACATTAGTGATTTACTATCTGAGTTTGAAAAAGTAGAAATTGAACAGGATACTGATAATCTTGATTCTGAAGTTATCTTTGATACAGGAGAATTGAGAATAGAAAAAATAGAAATTCAGAATGTTTTTCTTGAATCTTTTGAACAAACTACTGATTCTGACACAAAAGTATTCAATGAGGTAATAGAAGAGGGACCTGATTTGAAGGAGACTTCAGAGTCACAGGAAAGTATAATTGGGTTTGAAGAGAATTTGATTCCTCAGGAATTTAATTCTACTACTTTTGAGCAATCAGGAATATTGGTCCATGAGAAAGATATAGGAGATGTATTGGGGGAGTTGGAATTCGAACAGGAACAAACTCATTTTGAACAGGAAAAAGCTTATAATCAATACGAATATGAAGTGGAAAAAGTCTCTCAAGAAACTATCCTGAAAGATATAACTTCTTCTATTGAACTAGCTATACCGGATGATCAGCAATTAATTAAGGTTAGTCAAATAGATGAACTTGCTGCTATTTTAGAAGAACATCAAAAAGATATCCAAACAGCTCCTATTGATATAGATCTTGGAGATATAGATCTTTCCAGTATAGATTTATCCGATATAGATTTGTCTGAGATAGATTTATCTGGTATAGATTTGTCAAATGTAGAACTGGATTTAAGTGGTTATAGTGATGATTTAGCTGAAAAAGACGAAAAAACTAGCATAACATCAGATACTAGTGAATTAGAAAAACACACCATTAATTTTGTATACAATAAAGAATTAGATGTAAAGATCCAAGAGGTTGAAAAAATTTTTGCAAATCAGGATATTCAAAAAATAATCTATTTAAAGAACAATGAATATTCTTATTATTCAAAGGACAAAACTGTTGATAACAATGAATTGGTTTTACTAAAAAATGTTGAGAATATATCTTTTAGTAACTTATATTTTGAGAGGGGTAAGAACTTTGGATTTTTGTTGAAAAGTAGTGGGGAAATGTTATTAATAATTTTTGGGGAGGGTGTTCAGGTTGGTCCTGTAAAACTAAAAATCAAAAACATAACCCTGGGGGGATAAAAATGAATGAAAAAACCAAGAAAACTACTCCAGAGATAGTCAAAATACTCTGGTATAGACACAAAGTAGATAAATGGCCAATAAAGAAAATATCAGAAGTATACAACATATCAAAAAGTACAATATACAGATGGTTCAAGAATATTAAAGATGAGAATATTAACGAGGATTATATAAGATTTGATATAGAGAAAATGGGATCTGACTTCTTTCAAGATTATGTTTATTTTGGAGAGAATTTACTTCCTAGGGAGTATTTCAAGAGTAGTTTTGAGGTTGAACCTATATCTGATTTGACGAAAACTAATGAATTACCCTCTGCATACGGTTTTAATTACGCTTTTGCTTTACCCTTGGATCCGTATAGAATTTTCATATATTGGGAAATAAGAGATCCAGATAGTGAGGATTCAGGAATTGTTATCAAAGTCTTTGATAATACTGATAACGATGTTTTACTTCACATGGTACTTAATTCAAAGTATCTTGTTAGTAATATGTACATTCCTGTTGGTATTCCAGATAGGGTTTATTTTGCTGAGATTTATCGTCAGAAGGATAATGCTTTTTTAGTAAGAACTAACAGAGTGAGGACTCCCAGGAATTCTCCAGCATCAATGGAAATAATGAATATGTATAACTGGTACAATATTGATCAAACGATGTTTAGTATATCTTCTTTTATTATTAATAAGTTGTAGGTGGGGAATTATATATGAGATTTTTGATAGCTTTATTTATTTGGGTTTGTGCTTCTGAATATATACTCGCAAGTACTGCAAAAATTTTTATAAAGGGACTATATAATCAAGCTGACAGATATCCAAATATAAGGGATATGGTGTTAGAGTACGAGTTTAGAGCTCAAGAAGGAAAGAATGTAAAAGCAGCTAAAGAAGAAGATATACCTTTAATAGGTCAGGGTAAAATATTTTACAAGGCTCCTTATTACATAAGGATAGAAACTGAATTTCTGTTTCACCCTTCTTTACAAGGGGAGAAATTGATAACTATAAAAGATGGGAAGAATGTTGCCATTTTTAAAGAGGATTTTGTAAGACCTCTAAAAGTAGAGCCTGATCCCAGGTATCCTCTTCTTATAAATTTCCCCTTTCTATATCTTCTGCGGTATGAGGAAATGGATAGGATTTTATATCCCGTTGTGGTGGCATATGAAGATATTGGTTCAGGTGAACTTAAGGGAAGAAGAGTCGCTGTTATTAGTGTAATTGATAAAACTAAAATGTATGAGAGATATAGAATTTACATGGATATCCAAAACTACTTTCCTGTAAGAGCTATTTTCTATCCTTTTGAGAAGGATAAAGAAGGGATAGAGGTCATATATAAGGGGTTTTCTTATGTGGCTGACGGTAGAATATGGGCAAAAAAGATACTCATATATAAATTTAGCCAAAAATCTAAATACTTGGCATGGGTTATATATCTTAACAATATTTCAATTAATGTTGGTTTAATAGATGATCTTTTCCAGATAGGTTTGGAGGAAGCAAAAGTTTTACCGAATGCTAAGTGATGGAAATACTCTGGGCCCCTTGGAGAGGTAAGTACATAAGAATGAGTTTAGCAAAACAGGAATGTATATTCTGTTACCACGATGGAAAAAAAATAATTGATATTAACCCCAGTATTAGTAACCTTATTCTTTACAAATCCAGTACATCATTTATAATAATGAATAAGTATCCTTACATCAATGGACACTTAATGGTGGTTCCATATAGACATACTAGTGATATACTGGTTTTGAATGAAGAAGAAAAACTGGATATATTTAGGATGATTCAATTTTGTGTAAAGCTTTTGAAAGAGGTTTATAACCCTGTTGGTTTCAATGTAGGTATAAACATAGGTAAGGTTGCCGGTGCAGGTATCGATAATCATATTCATTTTCATGTAGTACCTAGGTTTGAGGCAGATCACAATTTTATGTCAACTATATCTGATACTCGGGTGATAAATTTTTCTTTAGAGGAAACTTACAGGGATCTGTATGAAAAAATAAGTAAGTTGGATTTGGAGCTATAAAACAAGAGAAAGAAGAAAGAAGGGAATAGGTATGGGGTACGAAAATAGGATTTGGTGTGGAACTATAGGGGCAAAATATGTTAATCAGAAAGTTGAGCTTTTTGGATGGGTAAATAGAGTAAGAGACATGGGAGGAATACTATTTGTAGACCTAAGAGATAGAAGTGGTATAATTCAATTAGTTGTGGATCAGAAAAAAGTTTCTAACTTTGATGATTTAGCAGGTTTATCGAATGAGGATGTTATAAGAGTTGTTGGAGTTGTTAGACAAAGACCTAGGGATAAGATAAATACGAGACTACCTACTGGTGAGTATGAGGTTGATGTTGAAAGGATAGATATACTATCTAAGAGTGATCCCTTACCTTTTGCGATAAATGAAGAGGATTACAAAGAAATTTCTACCGATGAGTCGCTGAGGCTGAGGTATAGATTCCTTGACTTAAGGCGTCCCAGAATGTTTAGGAATCTGTATTTTAGACATAAGTTTATTAAGAAAATAAGGGATTTTCTGGATGAAAACGGTTTTATAGAAGTAGAGACGCCTATTCTGTCTAAGCCGACACCTGAGGGAGCAAGAGATTTCTTAGTTCCATCCAGATTACAGCCAGGTAAGTTTTATGCTCTTCCACAATCACCTCAACTATATAAACAGATACTAATGGTTTCAGGAATAGATAGATATTTTCAGATAGCTAAATGTCTTAGAGATGAAGATTTAAGAGCTGATAGGCAACCAGAATTTACTCAATTAGACCTGGAAATGTCATTCATAGATCAGGAAGATATATTCAATTTAATAGAAAATTTGCTAAAAGAAGTTTTGTTGTCGACCATGGGAATAGAATTACAAACACCATTCCCAAGAATTAGTTATAAAATCGCTATGGAAGAATACCTATCAGATAAACCTGACCTTAGATTTCCTTATCCAATCAAGAGATTTGATACACAAAAAGTTCCTATAAATAATGAAAATTTAAGAGGTGAGGTATACTACTTGTTCATACCTTTTATTCTGAATAGGAAAGAAATAGATAATTTGTATAACAAAGGGTATAAATTTTTATATTTAATCCGCGAAGGTGAAAACTATAAAGGTACGTTGCTGAAATATATCCAAGTTGAGAAAATGAACGAATTAGTAGAGAATAGGGAGGTTTATACTGTACTTTTAACTTTTGATCAACCTAGGGATAAGTTAGATGAGATAAAGCGTATTCTTATTGATAGAAAGGTTTTGCTTCCTGCGTGTAGTTTTTACTTTCTATGGGTCAAGGATTTTCCTTTGTTCAAATTAGAAGAGGACGGGAAAATTTCTTCGGAGCATCATCCTTTTACGAATGTTCACCCAGAGGATAAAGATTATCTTTATGAGTTGTATAATGAATTTCGCTTGTCGGTTAATTTTTCTGATATTGTGCCTAAATTGCTAAACATAAAGTCTTTGGCATATGATCTAGTTTTAAACGGGGTTGAAGTAGGTAGTGGTAGTATAAGAATAACTGATCCTGAGTTACAGAAGATGATATTTCATATTATTGGTTTGACGGATGAAGAGGCAAACTCAAAATTTGGTTTCCTATTAAATTCATTCAGGTATGGTGTCCCTCCTCACGGAGGTATAGCACTGGGATTAGATAGGATTATTTCTATTTTACTAATGACAAATAGTATTAGAGATGTTATTGCTTTTCCGAAGACTCAAAGTGGAAGCTGTTTACTTACGAATTCTCCTTCCGAAGTAGATAGAAATCAATTGTTGGAACTGGGAATAAATACAGTTCCGCTTGCTCAGTAGCGGTATATAAAAAACTGAGCAATAAGGAAGAGGGAAAAGATGATAAAGTATTTAGAGTACAGAGTTGCACTTAATACCGACTTTATTAATAAAAACGAGCTATTAAGTATAATTTCAAAATTTGCCAATCCTGTTATCAATTCTATAAAGAATGATATATATAGGCTCTTTTTTAATCAGCCGGAGGAAAAAAGATTTGTGTTTAACGAAAATTTTGAGATATTTGTAAAGGAAAAGGTATTGTGTATTCTCGACTTTGAGAGAAGTAATTTTATAAAAATGGGTTTTGTGACTTACTCCGAAGGATATGAAAAGATAGTAGAAATGTTCAGAAAAGTAATAGAAAAATACCTACAAACAAAGAATGTAAATTTTGAGGTCATAGAAGAAAAAGCTGACATAAGTTTATTTTCTCCGGTTGACAGATCAATCCTGACAAGTTACGATTTAGATATTTTTGGTAATTTAACTAACTACAGATACAATATTCTCAAAAGTATAAGTAGTTTAGGGACAAAAATATACAAGAAAGATATATCTAAACTTATTAACATTAACATTGATATAGGTACTGTTGAGGATCTTATAAGATTGGGATTCTTGCAAAGAGAATATGTGTTTATTTGTAAGGAAAATGGAAGACAGATAATACAACTTTCTAATTTAGATATTTTAAGTACCAATCCCGATGCTGTAAAGTGCTTCTACTGTGGTAAAAGCCTAAGAGAAGAATCTATGGAAGAGATCATTTCTCTTTCTTCTATTTCTAATGAAGTAGTAAGGGATAATATGTGGGTTGTAGGAATGATATATAAAATCTTAACCGACAATGGAATAAATGAGATAAGTGTTGATTCAGTTGAAATAGGAAAGGCAATAATTTCTCATCACCTATCTGAACCGGTTGTTGTTTTTGTACTAAAAGAAGATTTTAAAATACATAATGTATTCCTTCTTGATATATATCTTTATAACTACAAGACCAAGTATCTTATTATGGTAACATTATCTCCAAATGCTTCTATTATAAGAGACTATATTATTCAGAAGGGTATAAAAGTAGTTTTGATTAATGGTTATGAAAGTATAAAAGATAATCTTCTGAATTCTTTAGAGGAGATATCGAGGATGTTTATCAAAGACAAGCTAGAGAATTACAATAACTATTTTTCTTTTAGAATATCGGATTTGGTATCTACGGAATATCCTGTATTTCAAAAAGTAGAGGCTAATTAATAAATGTTAAAACTATGTTAAAAAAATGTCAAATTTTAGGGAAAAAGAGGATTTTAAGATAAAAATAATAAGAGGGAAATTTTGGTAGGGGGTTTAATTTATGACGGTTAGACCTGGTGCCACAAGACCTACAAGACCTACGACTGCCACCAGGGTTGCACAACCATCTTCAGGACAATCCTTTACAAACGTCTTTGATACTATAAAGGGATTAGATACAAAACAAAAGATAATAATCGTTATTGTGCTTGTTGTTATTATTGGTATAGGGCTTGGAATATTCTTCTATACCAAGAGTAATGAATATGTACCTTTAATTCCGGGTGCGAAGTTGGATGCAAACCAGTTGTCCAAAGTTAAGCAGTACCTTGAGCAGAGAGGAATAAGGGAATATAGGATAGATGATGCAATAGGCCAGGTGTATATTCATCCAAGGTATCACAACACAGTCTATGTTGATGTAATATCCGAAGGTTTTGTTAAGCCTGATGTTAAACCCAAATTAGAAAGTATTCCTCCTGGAACCACGAAAGAAGCTTGGATGAGCTATCAAAAAAGTCTACTTGAATATGCAATATCGAATATGATAAAAAGGAACTATCAGGGGAAAGTAAATGAGGTTAACACGTTTATTACATATCCCGAAAATAATCCTTTTAGTACTGAACAGGAAGTAACGAAGGCTACGGTAAGTATAAACACTTTTGCTGGTCAATCTTTGACCAATGAAGAAGCTAAAGGTGTTATAAGTGCCGTTGCTGGTGCTGTAAGAGGACTTGAACCACAGAATATATCCCTTATAATAAATGGGAGAGTAGTTAGGCCATACGAGGAGGAACCTGCAGAAAGCGCCTTCCTAATAAAAACCAAAATAGAAGAACAATACGCAAACAAGGTAAGGAACGCATTGGATCAAATTTTAGGACCCAATAATTATACTTTTACCATAGATGTTCAGTTAAGGTGGGATAAAGTTGAGAAGTATGCTGAAACATATGGGAACATGGCAGACCCTAACTCCAAAATTATTTCCCGTCAGACAACTGAAAAGTCCAAACAGTATGAAGGCGGTGCAATTGATAAGAATAAAGAATCGGCTGAGGAAAGACAGAGACAGACGATTGAAAATAGAAAGGTAGATATGGTTATAACCAAAATTCAACAGAATCCCGGAGAAAGTATAGAAAGAATATCTGTTGCTGTGAATGTCTCGAATGCAAGCTCGACTACTATTTCTCAAATACAAGCATATGTAAAAAATGCAGTTGGTCTTAGAGAAGAGAGAGGAGATTCAATTGTCGTAACTAATATTCCTCATGCCTATATAGCAACTGCTGTAAGTAACAGTAATCCAACACCTATGGTTATACCAACTGCTCCAGTTAAACAAGACTTTCCAGTCGGATTAGTGGTGTTATCTTTGACGGCTACTATTGGTGTAGCTGCAACAGCCATACTGATCATATTTATGCTTAAGCAAAACAAAGCTAACCACGAAAGAGTATCTATATCGTTTGATTCTAACCCGACTAACTCAATATCTATGGATTCTACGAATGTAGTTGATTTAACAACGGATAAGATGGGTAATAAAACAGAGGTAAATAAAGAAAGCAGAGAGATGAAGACTATTGTTAGTGAGATAGAGAATTTAGCTAAGAGTAATCCAAATGAAGTGGCAAATCTACTCAAACAAACTTGGTTCAATGAAAAATAAATAGTTATTAGTCGAACAGATTTTCTATGATTTTTTCTATCTTTTCTTTAAGTTGCTTAGAAAAGGTTTCGTTTTCAAGTATCAATATACATAACTTACCTGCATTTTCGGCAGACCAGTTGTCTCTGATATAGTGAATATAGGAAGCTAATATTTCTTCTTTTTTATCATCCCATTCGATAAATTCATTTTTAGCAATATATTCCTGAAAGAGGCTTTTTAGCTGTAAAATATTGAAGAATTTGATTATTTTGGTAAGATTTTCAAACATAGTATTGTTTATGAAAACTGAGATGAGATTTTTTATTGTTATATTTGCATTTGTTTCGTCAATTTCATGATATATTTTCACGATTTCAAAGACTTTTTCGGGTGAGTGTTGTAAGTATTTATTGTTAAATACGTATTTTTCAATTATTTCATAAAATTTTTCTTTATTCTGTTCAAATAGTTTTTTTAGAGCTTTTTTGATGGATTTTTTATCGTTACTTTGAGTGTCTGATAGGAATTTTTCTATATTTTCTTCTATTTGATCAATGTTATTTTGATCTTTTTCTGCGGTTTTTTTGATGTTTTCTAGAATTTCTATTTGTATGATTTCTTCTATATTTTGTTGTATTTCCTCTAAGGTTTCATAGATGTAGCTTTCTTCACGATTTATATTTTTCTGGTTTTGTTGTTCTACATGTGATTCTTCTTTATCTGTAACTTTGGTTTCTGTAGCTTTAACATTAATTTCTATATTTTTTGTTGTTTGGTAATCTTGAGATTGTTCAGTTATTGTTTTTTGTTGGTAGTTTTGTTGTGTTCTTGATAAGTTTATTTCTGCTATTGCATCTTCTAGAGACAAATACTCATTTTCTATATCTGATAGGTCGGTTCTTTCTTCTGAATCTATTATTGAAATCGATTTTAAGTACCTTGTTATTATTGTCAAATATATACCTTGATATTTTTGTGATATTTCTTCTAGTATTTCATCTATGAGTTTTTTATCTCTGGTTAATATCGAATATATGACTTTGTCAAAAATATTTTTAAGGTCTAGATTTAGAGTAGCTAAGGTTGCCGTGTTATTTTCAAGAGAGTATAGGAAATGCTGGACGAATATGTGGAATATGCTTGATAAGTTTGAGCTTGAGAATAATAGATCGTTTATTCTATCATAAATTCTTTTATCTTTGTAATATCTACTAAAAATAATACTCAAGAAATAGTAGTTTAGGTTCTGCTGAATGAGGTTTTGTAGTATTTCTTCTATCTTATATCCTGTTGTATATAAGAGGTTTAAATATATGAGTTTTTCAAGAGGTTCTGAAGTATTCAATTTTTCTAACAATATTTGGATTATTTTTTGTTTGTAATTTTGATTATTTTTGAGAAGTAGGACTACATTGAAGAAATCAAGTTGTTTTAATGAATACAGGATATTTTCTTCTATTCCTATGGTTTCTATGAATGATTTTATTATAAGATATCTTTTATTTGATTGTATCGAAGGGTTACCTAAGACGTTAGTTAATATCCATGTTTTGTATTCATCTTCTTTTTTTAGTTCTTTAATTTTTCTTGTTATTGTTAGTGTTTTTAGTTCATCTAGTTCTTCATTTAGGGTAATATTAACTAATTGGTTATAGGCCTCATTTTCATCTATTTTTGTTCCTATTAGGAAGCTGAGTGATTCAAGTCTGTACTTTAATTCTATTTCAGGATTGTTAAAGATATTTGTGAATATTTGGATTGCTTTATCTTTATCTTCTGGAGTATCTGAATAGAATAATATTTTTGCTTTTGCTATTTCTAATTTAGGGTTAAAATTTTTGTCTGTCATACTTCCCCCCATAGTTTGTTGAATTCTATGTAATTTTGGTAAAACATTCTTATATCAGGGATTTGGTATTTTAGCATAGCGATTCTTTCTATCCCCATTCCAAAAGCGAATCCGCTGAATTGGTCTGGGTCAATTCCTACGTTTTTCAATACTATTGGATTTATCATGCCACACCCAAGTATTTCTATCCAACCGCTACCTTTGCATATTTTACAGTTTTCGTTTTTTTGAGAGCAATAAAAGCAGCTTATAGACATTTCTGCACTAGGTTCTGTGAAGGGGAAATAACTGGGAACAAAATTAACCTTTATATCTTCTCCAAAATACTTGTTTACAAAGATATATAAGGTCTTTATGAGATCTATAAAAGTTACTTGTTTATCTATGCAGAATCCTTCTAATTGGTGAAATTGAAAGGAGTGGGTTGCATCCATATTGTCTCTTCTGTAACATTTACCGATTGATATTGCTTTAATTGGGGGAGGTTTTTGTTTCATTATCCTTATTTGCATATTAGATGTATGAGTTCTTAGGATACCTCCATTGAAGTAGAAGGTATCCCACATATCTCTTGCTGGATGATCTTTAGGAATGTTTAAAGCTTCAAAGTTGTGATACTCATCTTCTATTTCTATTCCATCAAATATTTCGAACCCCAATTCTGCAAAGACACTCATTAGATCTTGCTGGACTATTGTTAAGATATGGAATCGCCCTGCATTATCTGGAGAAAAATTGATTGAAAGATCAACATTACAACTGTATTTTAGTTCCCTTTCTTTTTTTTCAACTGTTTGTGTGATTTCTTTTATTTCTTTTTCAATATTTTGTTTGAGTATGTTTATTTCTGTTCCTAGTTGTTTTCTGACTTGTGGATCTAGTTTTGGTAGTTCATTTAGTAGTTTGGATATAATTCCTTTCTTTGATAGAAATTCTAATTTTACTAGTTCGAGTTTTTTCTTTATTTGTATTATTTTTTCTTTGAGTTCTTGATTATTTTCTTTTAGTAACTCTACTTCTTTTTTAATTTCTGTGATAAGGTTTTTATATTTGTCCAGTATTTCTTGATCTATTGCTTTCATGCTTTTAAGTATTTTCTATTTGAATTCCACTATTTCCTGCTTAAGTGGTCCGATTTCTTCTATGGATAATCTTACTCTGGACGATGATATGTTTTGGTTATACTGTATATCGTATTTGGGGAAGTATATGAAACCACTGATTGTTCCTCCTGGTGGTACCGCAGTATCCAATGAAGCATCGTACTTTATAGCCTTGTATCTTCTTCCATTATCTGCTAGTAAGTATACCTTATATGAAAATGGAGACAGTGCCAGAGGTTGATTATAAGCGTTAAAAACTGTTACTTCAAATATATGAAAGTCGGTTATATTTGTTGAAGAAATCAGATTTCTGTAGTAATTTTCTAGGTAATTTTTGTCATATATTGCTTCTTTGTAGGCGTGTAGTATTGTTCTTGCTGCTGCTAACTTTTCGTTAAGATATATCACTTGGATAAACGAGTCTGGAACGTTTGTATTTATTTGAGGTCCTTTTATGTTTTGGTAAGTATTCCATAAGTTTCCAAGCAGATTAAATAAGTAAAAGGTAGAAGCTGCCGAAGCTACATTTGAGATATCAGAAATTTCAGAAAGCAGCCTGTAATTTTCATACTGGCTATATAGCATAAATAGCTGTGCAGGATCTATGACTACTCTTGTCGGTCTATTTGAGTTGGGACCGAATTTTATAATTCTTGTATTTTCCGAAAGAACTTTCGTATAATACTTTAACCCATCGTTGATTTTATCGTATGGTAGATTGATTGTTGAGGGCTCTGGTTGGGATTGAGAATTGACCACTATTTCAGTTATATTAGGGGTAAAGACAGAATATAGAGTATCTCCGGGAGTTATTTGACCTTCAACTACTGATAGTAAGACATTTTTATTTTCGTCTATTTGTTCAATTTTCACTCTTGCTACTTTTTGGTTTGATCTATATACATCCAGTATATCTCCCTTTTTTAATTGGACGTATACTTTTCCATAGAAATAATTATCTACTTGCTTGTAAACTACCCCCACTAAGTTGTACTCTTGACTTAGGGATGAGGAGATTATGATTATCAGGGTAAAGATAAGCGTTATGAGAAGAGATTTGAGCATAATTTCTACCCCCTTCCTTAGGTATCAATCAATTTTTAACAAGAATTTTTAAATAAAAGTTAAGAAATATTAAAAAAAAGTTAAAAAACGATCTGATGCGTTGTTTTATCGGTATTGTCATTCTCAGAAAAATTGATATTTTAATTGACAGAAATCAATAGAAACGATGTTATTTTTTTTAGCTTTTTTAGAGAGGAAAAAAGGAGATATTGTAAAATAGGTCTATTTAGAGGGTAAAAAGTGGAGTAAATTTAGGAAGAAACAAAGGAAAAGTCCTAAATCCTCCACGTTTTACCCTCTAGAAAAAACAAACAAAAGGAGGTAAAACTATGTGGAGGATAGTGTTGTTAGCCGCACTGCTAACAATGCTGTCAGTGGGTGTATCTAAGGCAGCACCGTTTCCAGATGTGCCTGGAACCCACTGGGCCAGCTCAGCAGTACAACAACTAAAAGCAAAGGGTATCTTGGAAGGATACCCAGATGGACTCTATAGAGGTAAGAGAGCCGCATCCAGGTACGAACTGGCAATGGTAGCCTCAAGAATAGTAGCAAAATTGGAACAAATGGAAGCATCGTTACCAGATTTCAACCAATTCGCAACAAAAGAAGAATTAGCAGCAGTAAAGAGAATGGTAGACCTTAACAGCCAAAAAATAGAAGAACTGGGAATAAGAGTAGACGCACTAGAAAAGAAAGTAGCCGAACTAGACAATAGATTAACAAAACTTGAAAGGATAACATTTACAGGTCATTATGAAGCAGTCTACGTAAATCAAGGCCTAGAAGCTGATCAAATAGGAAATATCCAAACACAAAATGCTACATTCATTGGCCATCCAGGATTGAGTAAAATATTCTTCTTTGAGCCAACAATGGCATATACAACGGCAAAAGTTGGATGGAACTACCATGAAGTAAAACCATGGGATAACTACCTATGGAAAAAAGGATGGAACGCATTACCAATATCCACAACCGTGGGAATGAATGATGTAAGCTATCTCAATATTCACGGAAAAATAAGCAACAATTGGAAAATAAAGGCAGTAGTTAGCGGAGAAAATCTACTTGCTCAAAAAGGTGTTACAAACCCAACAGAATTGAACAAGATTCCTGGTAGTAATTTTTCATCTTTATATCATGCTGATGGTGAAGAAGGTAGCTGGATAAGACCATATACAAAAAAATCACACCTGAGATATCATTCAATATTTACTGATTATAATGGCATTTATGTTATCAGAATAATACCAGAAAATGGTTTATATCTGGAAAGCCTGAGCTTACATAACGAAGATGGAAATCTATCGTTCACACTAGGTGGGTTTAATCCTAAGTTAGTAGATGGCTCAGTATTTGCAGGACCAGAAGTTCCTTACCTCTGGCAAGGAGATAACTTCTTTGCAGTGGACGGATTCCATGTTCATCACAAACTATCCAACCCAATTTTTGGAGCAACCCTAGAATACGAAGTATACGGCGGAGCAACCTCCAAAATTGATACCATAGATGAAAGAAATGCGAATGGTTACATATACGGTATGACACAAAGGGTATTTGGAGTTACCGCAAAGTTTGGATTCCAAAAAGGACATTTCAGATTAAGTTATAATGTAATAGAAGACTCACAAGAGGAATGGATAGATGTATTTTCTGTAGACGATGTATCCGGTATAACAGTTGCTCCATTTGGACTTTCTACGCTTGGATGGGAATGGACTAATCAGGATGATCCAATATTAGAAGATCCAATGTTTGATGGAAAATATGGTGATGCAGGTGATCTCACAGTTATTGGACCTCAGTACCAATCAACAATAGGAGCAGATTTTAGATATAATATAAACGAAAGGTTCTCTTTCGAGGGCAGATTCGCTACAAGTAGATATCTACCCGTTAAAGAGTTAGGACTAGATACTAACGGTTCAATGTTTAGCGCAAAACTACACGGAACTTTCGGTAATGCAACTGAAGCTGAATTTGAAAAAGAAGGACTTAAACCCAGAAGCGGCCACTTCTGTGTAGAATATCTATCCGTAGACCCAGACTACTCACCGTTTATCGGCATACAAGGAAGGTACTTTGCTACACACAGCTCATTTAGTGGATTATATAGAGGAAACCTGTTTACCATTGGATACTATGATAACAGGTTCTGGGCTCAGTTACCATATCCAGTATACATGAGCATTTATGACTCAAACCTCCTAACCTATACCGCACACAACGCTAAAATGTATCCTAACAACAGAGAAGGAATAAGAATTAATGTTCAATACAAATTCTCAGATGCCTTCCTAGGATGGGCAAGATTTGAAAGCTTGGATCAAAAAGAAGCAGCACGAGATGTTGATGGATCCGGAGGATCAACCATCGGATGGGGATACTATGAACCTATATTCGGAACAACAACAAATGACCTAGGACTAGATAGAGACGATGTAGTAAAGAAGGGACAAATAAGAACGTTTAATGCAGGATTTAACTACAAATTCCAAGGAGGAAAATTTGACTTCACAGGACAATACTACAATACGGATGTAAAAAGAGACATACCAGCAAACGCAAACAATAGCTCAGATCATATTGATTACACAGTAACATCATTCGATGCAATGTTCAGATATATGTCTAGCGAAAAGTTAACATGGCATATAGCATATACCTCAGTCCAAAGTGATGGAAAGTATCTTGTAGCACAGAATGTAAACTCAGAAAATATGACATGGGAAGCTAATGCTTTAAGAATAGGAGTAGACTGGAAAGTAAACGAAGACGTTAATATGTTTGCAAACTACAGGTTCTTAAACTTCGACACAAAGACATATTCACAAAGTCAAGGATCACTTGTTATGGATAACGGAGATTGGAAAGGAACACAATTCTGGTTCGGTGCCAGAGTAAAATTCGGACAAAAGTAAGCAGCAAATAAAAGTAGCCATACGAAGAGGGAGGGTACACCTACCCTCCCTTTTTATTTTATATCACAACTTTTTATTTTATATCACAAAATGATTAATCGTAAATCATGACTCGAAATATGAATTGAAGCAAAAGAAAATACTTACATAAAATCATATATGATTTTTTCATTTTGTTCTTCTTGAGAAGGGAGTAACAATTAACTTCTTGGAAAGTATAGCAAAAACAGTGTTTAGATTTACCACTGAGCATAAATCTTTAAAGAAAAGGTAAAGTACCTAGCCATTGAGATTAGATATGGGGGTTTTAATATTTTTCATTAGAATACATGATACATGATGTATCAATAAGAACAATAATTAAAGGGAGTAGTATATTGCATGCGACCCAAATCTGAAAGATGATTTTAATTACAAAATAACATCACTTGAGTGAAGATAAGAAAATATTAATAAGGAAATTAGAGCACTAAAGATAAAAGTGAACCGGAGAATCAATGAATACGTCCCATAAGCGATAGACTAAAATTCCTACAAAACTAGACAACAGAAGAATAGTTAAACTAATGTATAGAATCCCGTAAAGTTATTAAACTATCTGTTAATAACTCTGTTTTTACAGTAATTTAATAATATTGATTCTATTCGGTTTTTTCCTTTTCGATAATCTTATGAAGAACTATATAATCCTCTATGGTGGTAATCTTAATATTTAGGGGGTTACCTTTAATGAAGCCAATTTTAAACATATAGAAATCTAGTAAAGAGATATCATCAGTGAATTCCAAGTCTAAATTTTCCCTTCTCAGTTCTTCATGAGAATTGATAATAGCTTTTTTCTTAAATATTTGTGGCGTCTTTACAAGATATATTTTCTCTCTTGGTATATATGTAACTTTATTTTCGTAGTTTGCTGCTACTGAATCATTGGGAACTGAATATAATGTTAATCCGTCATAGTCTTCGATAGAATCTAATAGTACTTTTACGTCATTATTTTTGATGTATGGTCTTGCAAGATCATGGATAATGATGTAATCAATATACTTGTCCTCGAGTATTTTTATACCATTAAATACACTGTCTTGCCTTTTTGAACCACCTTCTACAAATTCTACATTTTTAAATCCGTATTCTTCCATTTTTTCTTCTATAATTTTTTTATGGTTTTCAAACGTTGACGGATTTAAAACAAATACTACATTGCTTATTATATCCTTAAAGTTGCTAAAAATCTTCACAGAATATTCCCATACCATGTATTTATGGATTTTTAAGAAAACCTTGTTAATTTTCATTTGTTCTTGAATTTGGGAATTTATATTTTTTATTATTTCTATTTCTGCTGACTTAATTTCTTTTTGTCTTGGCTCGTTTAAGAAGTTTATAATAGAATCTATGAATCTTTTTGATGTACCACCTGCTAACAACACCAAACCTATCATAGGCATTACCTCCAGTTGTAACTTGTACTTTATTAAACAAAATGGAAGTATATATAGTAGTTTTTTACCATATCTATTACAAACAATGTGAGAAATATTCCCACCTCTAATGATATTAGTACCCAACCTATTAGAACAGAAAAAATAAAATTACTGATTAAAATTTTGTAAAAAATAAGAAGAAAAAATAGAACTGGAGAAGAAATTATAACTAATACAAGAAACCTCCAAAAAGTGTCAAAAATTAAACTTCTAAAAAAAATTAAAGTATTCTCATCTCTTAAATCATCCCATATTCTAAAAACATTATTTAAAAATTCTACATAGTTTGAACTTTCTATGATTTTCAACAAGATTAAGGGAAATAAAACATATAAAAAAATTTGTAGTAGTGATAAAAGAAAGATAAAAAGGACAATCGTACCAATGATAAGGGGTTTCATGTAAAAAGATGACTTAATCAATATAGAAAAAATATAAATCAAAAAAATTATGACTAATACCCAAATATTTAACACTAAAAAGCAAAGAACAGAATTAATCAAACAAACCTTCATTTCATTTTTATCTATATTCTTGAAGATTTTTTCTACCTTAGGTGCTAGAGAATAGTTGTCAGCAGGACTTACAAAAAAATTTATAAATGAACTATCTACAGATAGCTCCCTTATATAGTGCTTTATAGAAAGTGATATAAAGAATATCAAAAAAATCAGCGAAAAAATACTCAATATGGGAAATGTCAAGAGAATAAAGGATATAATAGACGAGTATACAACGAATTCAGAGTTGATTATTCCGTAGATGTCCAAAAAATTGTATCGTATTATTTTTTTTATATCTTCAAGCATTTTTTACAAAAACATTTTTCCTTTTCAGTTGTTAAATATCTTAGTTAGAAAAGTTATAAGAACTATTCCCGCAATAAAGCTAAAAGAAACTATAGTTTTATCTGCTTTTTCAAAAGACTCAGGTAGTATTTCTGATATTGTAAGATAAATCATTGCTCCTGCAGCAAATCCGAAACCAAATGGTATAGTCCACCATATGAGATTACCGATAAAAAAAGAGGGAATAGCTGCTATAGGTTGAGGTAAACTGGATAAGACCGCATACATAAAACACTTAAGTATACTAACACCTCTAGGATACATCGTTAGTGCTATCATCAATCCTTCGGGAATGTTGTGTATTGCAATCGCTAATGTCATAATTGTTCCCAACTTAATTGGTTCTGATCCATTAAAAGCCATCCCTATGGCTATACCTTCTGGAAAACTATGAATAAATAATACCAAGAATGTAAGAAGTGCAATTTTTGCATCTTTTTTGGATAGATTCTCAAATTTTACCTCCCCTTCACCTATTCTTATAGAACTATAGTATACTATCCAGGCACCTACTAATAGTCCTAGTAAAGTTAGAACAAAACTGGTTTTAACTCCTTCTTCAAGGATCACGACAAAAGAGGCCCCTACCATCATTCCTCCAGCCACAGAAACTAAAACCCCAAAAAGCCTCGGAGAAATACTTCTAAATAATAAAAGAGGAAAAACTCCCAAACCCGTAGCTAAATCAGATAAAATCGCATACACTATTAACAATATCAAAACATTCTCTGACATCACAAACACTAAAATTCAATATAAATCCCTATCAATGGATCTATATTTTTCTTATTTATCTTTTCCAGACCTATTTTTAATGATACATTCTCAAATAGATAGCTATAGTAAAAAAGATTTAAATCCTCATCTCTCATATTATTGATTTCTAAATATATCGAATTATTTTCGTTTAGAATTCTTTCTACCGCGAAACCAATCGAATTCTTTTCATGCAAAAGAAAAACTTTGTGAATACCATCATTGGAAAAAGATAACATAGTTATTATACTCTTCTCTCTTAGTGTTTTTTCGTAGCCCAATGTGAATTCAACTTTATTGGATAACGGAAAGCTGTAATATATTCCTATCCTATTTTCTTTACTATATAGCAAAAAATCTTTTTCTACGTATACTTGACTCCAACAGGTCTTGTACAGTAAAAGTAATAAAAATAAAATAAAACAAAATATGCTAACAAACCTTGACAGTAGAGTAAACATGATAGCCTATTCGATTTGTATATAGATCTTATTATCTTCTATTTTTGATTTGTATATGTTAACAGGCGTTACTGCTGGCATTCTCATTGCTCTACCTGTTTCAATGTCAAATCTTGCTCCATGATAAATACATTCTATTATCTTTTCATCTATTATTTTCCCATCCGACAGAGGCTTATCATCATGAGTACACTTATTTTCTATTGCAAAAACACTATTACCTACCTTTATCAGTAGTATTTCTAGATTATCTTTTATTCTTACTACTTTCTTATTAGATTCCTTAAAATCATCCAAACTTCCTACTTCTATCCAGCCAGAACTCACCATTTATTTCACTCCCTTAACTGTATTCTTCGCCTGTAACTTTTTTGTATATAGTAGAGTATAATTTTGTTCCAAAAGTTTCTTCGAGTTTATCTAATAAGAAGCCGTCTGTTATTAATTTAATTGCTTCTTGCCTATTTACCCCCCTGGACATAAAGTAATATATAGCCTCTTCATCTAGAGAAGAAACAACTGCTCCATGGGTACAGGCAACTTCCTGGTTCAATATTTCTAACTCCGGTATAGTTTCAACTTTTGCCTTGTCGGATAAAAGTATATTCCTACTATTCTGATAAGCATTACAATACTTCGCATCTTTTTCTATCCTTAACATACCAGTATATATACTTCTTGCCATATTATCAACTATTGATCTGTATACACTTAAACTCTTAGAACCCGACTTTAGGTGAATGTTCTCAGTTCTGTAATCTATATGATTATTGTTATTGAGTTTTGCAAGTATATAAACCGTATAATTCGAATCTATTCCATCTATTACAGATCTTATATGAGTTTTTTCATACTTAGAATTGAATGAGCTAAACACAAGAGCCACATTTGAATTATCTGCTAAATTCAGGTATATGAAATTATGTGTATAAGATTTTGTAAAATAGTTGTCAAAAAATATTCTAACTTTGCTGTTCTGACTTATTTCTATTTCCATAACATTATTATTCACAGAATTTTCGAATTTATCGGAAGACTTTATAATCATATCCACCTCTAAGTTGGAATCTATCTTTATTTGGCTTCTAACTATGTTATATTCACCCTGAAAGTTTTGTTCTAGGTAATAATCTCCATCTCTTGTAATATGAATTGAAAATTTTTCCTGATGGTTTAACAGATTATATACTGTTATTTTTTCGGGATATCTGAGTGTAATTGATTCAAAAATATCTTGTTTTAAAATTTCTCCTCCTTTAAGTATAACTTCTAGAGAAGTATTTGGTTTTTGATCTTTTACAAAAAATGAATATTCACTATATCTCCATGTATGTTCTGTTTTGGCAGGTTCTGGCAATTGTTCATATACCTCTTTTAGTTTCACAAACATCACCTCTTGTATTTTTATCCTACGCTACCTTCCATTTCAAGGGCTATTAATCTATTCATTTCCAAGGCATATTCCATCGGTAGTTCTTTAATAAAGTTTTCGATAAAACCATGGATTATTAGTGTTTTAGCTTCTTCGGGTGACAACCCTCTTGACATAAGATAATATAGCTGTTGTTCACTTATTTTACTCACTGTAGCTTCATGCGTCACTACTGCATTTGGTTGATGAACTTCTATAACGGGATAGGTGTCTGTTCTACTTTCTGGATCTAAGAGTAATGCATCGCATTGGACGTTTACTTTTGCATTTTTTGCCTCTTTATAGACCTTTACTAAACCTCTGTAGCTTGCTCTACCACTTCCAACTGATATTGATTTGGATGTAACTGTTGCAGATGTATTTGGAGCTGCCATTACTATTTTGGAACCTGCATCTTGATGTTGACCTGTTTTTGCAAAAGCCACCGATATTATCTCTCCTCTTGCTCCCTCTCCTAGCAAGTATATAGATGGATATTTCATAGTAAGTAAGCTTCCTATATTAGCATCTATCCATCCTACTTTTGCATTTGTATAGGCTACTGACCTTTTAGTTACTAGATTATATACATCTTTTGACCAATTTTGAATAGTTATGTATTGGACCTTGGAATTAGGTAAGGCTATTATCTCTACTACTGCTGCATGAAGAGACTGAGATGAGTAAATTGGAGCAGTACAACCTTCTATATACGTAACTTCAGAGCCCTCATCTGCTATTATCAGAGTTCTCTCAAACTGCCCCATGTTTCTAGCATTTATCCTAAAGTAAGCCTGTAAAGGAATAGATACTTTTACATTTGGTGGTACATATACAAACGATCCACCTGACCATACTGCACTATTTAGAGCGGCAAATTTATTATCTTCTGGTGGAACTACTGTACCAAAATATTTCCTTACAATCTCTGGATATTCCCTTAGTCCTGTATCCATATCCGTGAAGATAACCCCTTGTTTTGCTAGATCCTGCCTGATTGAATGGTATACCACTTCCGATTCATACTGGGCTGTTACCCCAGCTAGGAATTTCCTTTCAGCTTCAGGTATACCTAACCTTTCAAAGGTCTTTTTTATATACTCTGGAACTTCGTCCCATGATCTCTTATGATCTTCTTGAGGCCTAACATAGTAGTGGATATCATCGAAGTTTATTTTATTTAGTAGTTCAGTGTTTCCCCATTTAGGCATTGGCTTACTGATAAAAATCCTATAGGCTCTGACTCTAAATTCTGTCATCCATTCAGGCTCACCTTTTATTTTACTTATTTTTATAACTTTATCTTCGTCCAGCCCTTTATCAAAAATCTCCTTATATAGATAAGGATCTTTGAAGTCATACTTGTATGTTTCTGCCATTTCTCTCAATTCCATAACTGATCTATCTTCCATGGAAGGCACCTCCTAACCTCTTTAAGCACCCACGTTATTTTCAAGCCACAAGTAACCCTTCTCATCTATTTCTCTTGCTAACGATATATCCCCAGAAGCTACTATCTTACCATTTATCATTACGTGTACCCTATTTGGAGACAAATACTGTAATAACCTTGAATAGTGAGTTATAAATATTATCGAAGTGTTTGGGTTTTGTTCAACGTACTCATTTATGTATCTCACTATACTTTTTAGTCCATCTATGTCCAAACCTGAGTCTATTTCATCCAGTATTGCCAATTTAGGTTTGTAAACTAAAACCTGCATAGCTTCTATTCTTTTCCTTTCTCCTCCTGAAAAACCTTCGTTCAGATATCTTTTCATCGTGTCTTCCGGAATACCAAATTTATGCAACAATTCTACTATCTCTTTTCTTATTTTGGAATAGGGCATATCTTGGGGATAAAACTTCTTGGTTGTATATCTGAAAAAACTGGTAAGTGTTACACCTGGTATCTCTATTGGGTTTTGGAATGCCAAATATATTCCCTTAATAGCTCTTTCGTTAGTAGGTAGATCGTTTATAAGCTCATTTTCAAAGTATATCTGTCCGTCGATAATCTCATATTCGGGATTTCCCATTATTACATGCCCCAGAGTTGACTTACCACTACCGTTTCTACCCATTATACAATGTATCTCTCCGCTTTTCACTTCTAAGTCTAGCCCATTTAGTATCTGTTTGTCCATTGACTTTACTTTGACTACCAGGTTGTTTATCTTCAACATTAGATTTCCCTCCCTTTACATTTGGAAATATTACAATTTTGTACTTTTTTAAATTCATTCAATTTATCGTAGTAATATAATTATACTTTTCCTAGTTTTAACCTTTTACTTTCCAACGCAAAATCTAGATAAAAGATTTTCTATTACTGTGTCCGATAGATTTTCTCCAGTTAGCTCGGTTATGCAATTTAGTGCTTCTCGGAGATTTATTGCTATAATCTCTACTGACAAATTGAAATCCTCAATTGCCCTTTTCAAAAAGAAAACTATCTTTTTTAGAATTTCATACTGAAAGTTATCTACTAATATTATTTCGTCTTGACCATCAAGCCCTATTATTTTTGGAACCAACTCTCTTAAAATATCCATATTGATATTCTCTTTTATTGAACATGAAACAATTGCAAAATTCACCAATATATTACTCATGAGATTTTTTACTTTCTCCTCAAACTTTTTAATCTTTTCTTTGTCTTTCTCTTTGTCTATTTTATTGATGATGATTATTATTCTTTTATCTTTGGACAGGTTTGAAACTATTTCCATATCGTTTTCATCTAAGTTATCGTATTCTATGACCCAGAAAATCAATTGGGCTCTATCGATGATTTCTTTGGCCTTTTGTATGCCTATTCTTTCTATTATATCTGACGTTTTTCTAAAACCTGCAGTATCGTATAACTTAAGTATAACTCCGTTGAAATTTATATACTCCGTTATTATATCTCTTGTAGTTCCGGGAATATCGCTTATTATAACTCTTTCCTGTCCATACAGATAGTTAAAAAGTGTTGATTTTCCCACATTTGGTTTTCCGATTATTACTGTATCTATTCCCTCTCTATACATCTTGCTTATGTGATAATTCGAAATAATTTTTTCTATTTGTTCGATTATGCCAATTATTTCTAACTTTAAATCTTCTAGATTTATATCTGGTATATCTTCTTCGGGGAAATCTATCAGAGCCTCTAACCAAGGTATCCAATATAGTAGTCTTTCTCTTATCCAATTTATCTTCGAAGAGAATGACCCTCTGAGGTTGTTTAGAGATAATCTTAACATCTGTTCTGTAGTAGATTCTATTATATCTCTTATTGCAATTGCTTTCGAAATATCTATTTTTTGGTTCAGAATTGCTCTTAACGTAAACTCACCAGGCTTGGCTAGTCTACAACCCATATCCAGAAAAACGTCAATTATTTTCTGCATAAGTATCACGTTACCGTGACAGCTTATCTCTACCATATCTTCTCCCGTATAGCTATGAGGTTTTCGGTATATTGTGACAATTACTTCATCTATGAATTCTCCATCTTTCTGAAGAGTACCATAATAAGCTCTATACCCTTTTGAATTCAGGATATCCACTTGTTTTCGGTAAGGGACAAAGATTTTACTCAGGAAATTCAGAGCTTCTGGACCAGATACCCTTATAACTCCTATCGCCGCATTTTTTAAACCACTGGATATCGCAACTATTGTACAATTATCGCTTAAAAAACTCATATTCTTACACGCTACCTCTTACTCTTGTAGAAAAGACAAAACTTCTAATATTTTCTTCAAGATATTTATCTATATCAGATGCATTGTTAATCCCTGACTCTAGATCTTTAATGAAAGATAATATTTCTTCTTTTCTGATCTCTATTTTGGGATCAACTATGAAGATATATCCCCATTTCTGTATGGTTCTTTCAAATTCGTAGAATAGTTCTTCCTGAAGTTTTTCTCCTTTTTTCAATCCGGTAATTTCTATTTCAATTTTTCTGTGGGGTGATACTATTTGAATAATTTTTTCTATTACTTCGCGGATTTTTATTTGCTCACCCATATCCAAAACTGCTATTTTCCCGCTCGGTATTTTTAGAGAGCTTATAATCAGTTTTGCGGCCTCTTCCGGCATCATAAAAAATCTCCTCACTTCCTCATGGGTTAGAAAAACTTTACCATACATGTTTATCTGCTTTATTACAGTTGGTATCAAACTACCCGATGTTCCAAAGACGTTACCAAACCTGACCACTATTGCTTTGGAAAAATCATCCTTATAGCTAAGAGTTATTAATTCACCCATCCTTTTTGTTAAGCCCATAAAACTGGTGGGGTTTACTGCCTTATCTGTAGAAATAAATACAAACTCTTTCTGGTTATCCCTTATACACTCAATGATGTTCATTAGGCCAGTTATATTTGTTTTGTAAGAGGTGTACTTGTTTTCTTCTACTATGGGGACGTGTTTGTTTGCAGCACAGTGAAAAACTATGTCCACCTCCCCAATATACCTCGAAAGAAATTTATCCTTTATATCAAAAAGCAAGAATTCTTTATGCACTTTATCGAAAGGAATCAACTCTAACATCAAATTATGAAGATTTTCTTCACTATAATCTAAAAGTTTAATGTTTTTTGCTCCGAGAAAAATCAATTCCTTGGTTATATGTTTGCCTATACTTCCTCCAGCTCCTATCACTAAATATATCTTGTCGGGATCTATTTCCACATCTATTATCCTTTTCTCTCTATTTATCACATCTTCAACTCTGAAATTCTGGATGAAAAGGGATGGTAAGAACTCAACCTTTCTTACCAAAGATCCAGCAGGTTTGTTTTCAATCACCCTAAGATAAAATTCTTGACTTATATCTTTATCTATGAAAATTTCATTTACTGGCATTCGTTTCAAATACGAAATATCATAATATATTGGTATCCCCTTGAATAATCTACCCTTTGGGAGCTTTTCCTGAAAAAATATAGCTACTATATTTTGATTCTTCAAACTATCGAATATTTTTTCTACATTCTTCTCTCTACATACAATAACCGAATTCACCATCTTCTCTTCTTTTACACTATATTCTTTTAGACCTCGGTAGAATATTCTAACCAATACCAAAAGCAACATCGATATCGGTATCGAAGTTAAGAATATCGTTCTTGGTATAAAGAAACCTTCACTGAAGTAAAAAAACAGACCTAAAAATACATTAACACTAAAGAAAGTCAGAATTGTTTTCATAAACTCTCTTAATGAAGAATACTCCCATTTTTCTTCATAATCTCCAAAAATCCAAAGGGTACCAACCATGAGAATACTGTAATTAATGAAGAATAGTATCTTCTGTGAAACAAATGATAAAGGTATACTTAATTCGAACCTCAAAAAAGTAGATAACATCAGGGAAAAGAGAATTAATACAAAATCAATGATGATCAGTGAAATATTCATTAAAGACTTTCTGCAAATCTACCGGTACCGATCGCAACACATGCTATAGGATCAGGAGGTATATTAACTTTTATACCTGTTGCTTTAGAAATTACGACGTCTATTCCTCTTAGTAGAGCTCCTCCGCCTGTAAGAGTTATCCCTTCTTCTATTATATCCGAGGCCAACTCTGGAGGGGTCATTTCAAGAACTGATTTGACGGCATCTACTATCTCACTTACTGGTTCCCACAATGCTTCCATTGTCTCTCTACTCGTTATCGTTACGCTCTTCGGTAAACCAGTAAATAGATCTCTACCTTTTACCTCGATTTTTCTCTCTTCTTCCAAAGGTACAATGGTACCGATTGAAATTTTTATTTTTTCTGCAGTTTGCTCTCCTATTAATAAATTGAAGTTCTTCCTTATGTATTTTGAAATGGCTTCGTCCATTTTATCTCCAGCTACCTTTATCGTTCTTTTTACCACTATTCCTCCTAGTGATATTACTGCCACATCAGTAGTTCCTCCACCGATATCTACTATCATGTTTCCTCTTGCACTATTTACCTTTAGATCAGCTCCTATTGCTGCTGCCATAGGTTCCTCTATTATATATACTTCCTTTGCTCCAGCTGCCATAACTGCTTCTTTTATCACTCTCTCTTCCACACTGTTGTATTCAGCTGGTATACATACCGCTACTATGGGTTTAAATATATAGCTCCAAATTGAATACTTTTTTACTCTATTTACGTAGAACTTAATCATTGCTTCTGCTGCTTCATAATTTGCTATTACACCCTCGCGTATTGGCTTTTCTGCTACTATGTGTGATGGTGTTCTTCCTATCATTTCTTTAGCCTCTTCTCCAACTGCAAGCACCATATTCCCTTTTTTCTTATCGATTGCTACTACTGATGGTTCTTTCAATACTATTCCCTTACCTTTTACATATACCAATACACTGTTTGTACCTAGGTCTATTCCTATTCTTTGATTGAACGATGAAAGTAGACCATTTGGTTTGGTGTTATACATTACTTACCTCTAGAATCTTTTCTGTTTCTTCAAATATGTTTGCTCCTAGTTTTGAAAGTTTTTCTACTATCTTTTCGTAACCCCTATATATTTGATAAGTATTTGTTAGTATTGATTTTCCTTCAGCTGTCAGGGTTGCTATTAATATAGCCGCTCCTCCTCTTATATCTGTTGCTTTTACAGGAGCACCGTTTAACTTTTTGCCCCCGTTAACTATTGCAAATTTGTTATTCACTACGTTAATGTCTGCCCCTAATCTTAATAACTCTCCAACATAAACGAATCTATCATCGAAAATACTTTCTACTATTACCGATATACCTTCGATAGAGGTTGCCAATGAAACTGCTTGGGGTTGAAGATCGGTCGGAAAGCTAGGGTATACATCGGTACTAACTTCAAAAGATTTCAAACGATTTTTTGCTTTCAACTCTATATAATCCGAACCAAATCCTATTTCTACTCCTATTGAACTTAGTAGTTCCCATAATCTGGAAAGTGTAACTTTTAATGAGTATTTTTCTTGATCATTATCTTTTATGATTATGTTTCCTCTTGTTGCACATGCTGCTATAGCAAAAGTCCCTGCCTCTATCCTATCATAGATGTTATCTACCATTATGAGCGAACTAAATTTAGGCTCAGATGGAAAAATTTCCAATATCCTTTTATCTAGATTATATGATAGCTTTAAGCCATTATATGACAGAAAATCCCAGAGGTAAGTTATCTCTGGTTCAATTGCTACGTTATGAAATATGATTTTTTTTCTTGTCTCTTTAGCGACGAATAGACCTAAAAAAGTTGCATTTTTGGTTGCTCCAACACTCGGTAACCAAAACGATATCTCTGTATTAACATTTTTAGGATTAAAATCTTCTACTATGACGTTACCTGAATCTATTTTGACATTGAAGCCTAGTTGTTTACTAATCCATAGATGCATGTCTACCTTTCTGTTTCCTATTAGACATCCTCCGGGAAAGGGTACGATGGCTTTACCAAACCGGTAGACTAAGCTCCCCAGTAAATCAAAGGAAGCTCTCATCTTTGAAGCCAATTCCCAACTTATCTGATAACTTTTTATAGGCCTGCTATCAACTATTAGGCTATTATTTACATACTCGCACTTACATCCTACACCTTCCAAAATAGACTTCATTGTGTGAATGTCTTGTATATCTGGTACATTATTTATCTTTACTAAAGTATCGAATATTATGCACGAGGCTAGGATAGGAAGAGCTCCATTTTTTGATCCTTGGGGAATAAACTCTCCCCTTAAAGAATTGGGACCTTCACATACTATTCTTTTCATCTGTATCTACCACAATTAGAGCTTTATTGGAATGAATCTTGATAATTCCATGATTGCACTTATATTTCAATTCTCCCTTGTCTGACAATATTCTCAGTATAGAGTTGGGAGCTATGGAAAAAATAGAATCAGTGTGTAGAGGGTATATTTTTAAAACTCCTTCACCAGTATCTATAGATATCTCTTTTGCATGAAAATTTTCTGAGAAATAGGGGGTACATATCTTGCATTCCATATTATACTAATTCAACAGTGTTAATTAGCTTACCTTTAAACTTTTTAACAAAATTTTTACAAATTTTATCCATCAATAAAAACCTTAATTTTAGATTAGAATTAGAAATAGTAAATGAAAGAGGTTGATAGAGATGAATATACCTCTGATATACACCAATTCAAATCTATCAGAAATAATTACAAACGACAAAAACGTACATAACTACTTTGACAAAACTCAAAATCAAGACCCAAGGATTAAAGATTTGTTTCAAAGATTACAGGATCAGATTAAGGAAAGTTATGAAAAAATGAGAGAAAAAATAGAGGAGATAGATCAAAAGGGAATAGATTTGAAAAAGGTTGGGGTATCACTTTTGGGAGCCACTATGGGAGCTCTTCTAGCCTATTCTACGTTTAATTTTGCTCTCATTCCAATATCTTTTCTTGTTCAACTTCTTCTAGCTGGTGGTGTCGCCTCAGGAGTACCCCAACAACTCATCCCATTACTACAATCTATGTTTTCTGTGGGAGTAGCTTCTGCTCACTATTTTTCAACTATTGCCGGTGCACTAGCAGGGACTAAAACTACAAATCAAATCATACAGCCACCCAATTCCATAAATACAGAAGAATTAAAGATAGCTCTGGAAAAATTAAAAAATAGCGAAAATATTCAAGAATATATCAGAAATGGATTTAATTTGGGGGCTCAATGGGCAAAGGAAACCAACGAAAAAGCAGGTAATTGGGGTAGTGTTCCTCTCGCTCTTGCTATGTCAGGTATTATGATGGCACCTCTTGCTCTGCTCGTTACTGCTTTGTCCCTAGGATCTCTGGGAGTTCCAGCAGCTTTGGTCCTGGGATTCTTAGTCTCATTACCACTAGGTATAAAAACATTTAGAGCTATCAAAGATTTTGCAAAGGATGTTTATGGGTTGATCGGTGGTGTCATAGGTGGAGCAGTCGGAGCTTCTATAGGAGCACTCTCTAAGATCTTCAACAAGGCTAAAACCCTATTCTCAAAAAATAATAAAAATAAAAAGGAGGAAATAGATGAATTCCAGAAAAATAGCCCCTACAAAAGCCAAGGGATAGAAGAGATTATGGAGTCCACTGGGAAATTAACGGAAAGTTTTATTAAAGGTTCATCCGATGTACTTTCATTTACTGCTCTAATAAATAATATCCTTACCAGAAATCCCAATGGTTTAGGAGTTACAGCTTCTATCGTTGGTGGAACCGTAAAAACTCTAGAAGGAGCTTCTATAATGAAGAATGCAGGTTTGGAAAATAAACCGGAGGAGTTTCATGTAGGATTGTTTAGATTTTTAAGTGGTTTTTCAATGTTATTGAGTTTTCTCGCTCCTCTCCTTGGTCCAATGGCAGTAGTAGGATTTTCTATACTCTCCCTCACATTTATGGGAATCGAAAAAATATTCGCACTAAAAAATAAACTATCACAAAAAGATCAAAAGGAAGATAACGAGCAAGCGTTGAAAAATAGTTATGCAGTTGGTACTGCTACTGGGGATTTCGTAAGTGGCTTGGGGTCTCTCGGAAAATTCTGGATGGGTTGGGATACCATATTCGGCGGTACGTACGGCGGATTAACCTCTATCTTTGGACTAATTGGAGCAACTAAAGATATAATCCAAGGTGCAAAAATGATGCAAATATCCGATCAAAGAAATAACACGCATATCGGAATCATGGGAATGCTCAGTATAATAGGAGGTATATCTCTAGCTTTAGCAGCTATCGGATTAGGTAGAATATTCGGAGCTATTTCCCTTGGAACTGAAATTCTCAAATTGATTATGCAAATACATTCGCTGACACAGAAAGATAATCAAACTAATCTCAATTTGAATCTTGTTAGAAAGGAGGTACTCAGCTATGGAAATTAGAAACCCAACAGGCAGACCATTTGTACCATTCCCAATAGAACAAAAAAGCAATAAAGAAGAAAAAACCAAAAAAAATGAGAATCTACAAGAAAACAAGGAAGAAAACAAGGAAGAAAACAAAGATAGCTCTAAAATAGTATCAAGGCCATTTTGCCCATTTCCCATAGAAGATAAATTCTGTAAAAACCAATAATCGTCGATGCATAGATTGGTTGAAATAGACATAGCTAGGGGAATAGCTATTTTTTTTATGGTTATAGCCAACTATTCTCCCTATTTTGTCGATAATCCAAACATATTCCTGAGGTTAATTTATACATTTGCAGCCCCACTGTTTATATGTATAACGGGGTTCCTAATGTATAAAAACAAAGTAGAAAAGAATTACGGATGGAAATATTTTTTATCTAGGGGAATTCTGTTGGTTATAGTTGCAAGTTTGCTTGAAATAATAGTATACAGATATTATCCCCTTGTCTCTTTCGATGTTCTATATCTTATTGGGTTCTGTACGATTATCTTTACTTTACTATACAACATATGGAAAACCATAGGTCCTAGCTTTTTAATAATAATCTTTTCTTTCACCATTCTTATTCAAACGCTTTGGGGATATAATCATCAGGTCATAGAGTATTCATTAGGCTCAAGTGTTACCATTTCAGAATTTTTTAAGGTCTTTATTAGACAATCTCTTCTGGATGGATATTTCCCCATATTTCCTTGGGTTGGTATATTCGTGTTGGGATTCTATTTTTACGAACAAAACTTCAAAGCTATTATTCTTAGGTTTGGTAATCTATGGATCGTTTTGTTTGTAATTCTTAGTTACTTTTTAATGAATTCGGGGAAATATGTAAGGAATGGATATGGTGAATTGTTCTATCCCCCAGATTGGATATTTATTCTATGGGCCTTGACTTTTATTTTTACCTCTTGGTATGCAATTCAGCAAAAGATTAACAATTTGGGCTTTATAAGTTGGTACCTGGAAAAAATTGGAAAATCTCCCCTCTTTTTCTACATACTTCATTTACTGCTTATCGATTATCTTTGGAAAAATATATCTTTAACAAGCTTTGCATTATCAAAGAAAGATATATATCTCGACTTTGCTCTAAGTGTAGGTTTTACATTTTTACTCATGGGTATTATCTCTACTTATTTTGAAAGGTTGAAAAAAACAAAAAGGCTACCGTTTATAATAAAGTTCTTTATTGGATCCTGAAGGTGTCAAATACTAAGAAAAAATTGATAATCCTATATCTTTTTGCTGGTTATAATTTTTTCAAAGTAAAAAAACTCATTCTAGAAAATCGTAAAGATGATTTGCAAACCACACTATATTATTTGATTCAAAAGCTCAAAATAAATGAAGAAGAAATTCTTAAAAAATATAATACAGCATGGAGCCAAGAACTGGAAAATACAAGTAAAGTTTTCTTTGAAGAAGATTTTCCAGATTTTCTTTACGAAAACAATGCTGGTGTTGTCTTTTACAAGGGAAATTGGAACCTGCTAAGAAAAGATTTTTTCAGAATTTCAATTGTTGGTTCAAGAAAACCACTTGACCTAACACATAGATTCCTAGAGGATATGATTAAATTTTTAGCTGAATTTAGGGATAATATCGTAATTGTCAGCGGATTGGCTATGGGAGTAGATACAATAGCCCTTAAAAACTCTATCCTAAATAATATCAACACTATAGCTATTCTTGGAAACGGTATTCAATATTACTACCCATATTCTAACAGATTTCTGCAACAAGACATATCTAACAAAGGATTAATATTCTCTGAATATCTACCAAATCAACATCCAAATAAATATTTCTTCCCCTACAGGAATAGGTTAATTTCTTGTGTATCTGAAATAGTAATTGTTTGTCAAGCTTCTAAGAATAGTGGTAGTTCAATCACAGGTAGGTATGCACTCGAAATGGGGAAAACCCTTATTGTCCCTTATCTTTCTAATTCGGAAGATTTTGAAGGATCTAAAGAATTAATAAACTCCGGCGGAATAATGATTACTAAACCAAGTGAAATAATTGATTACTTACCATTCTTATCAAACAAAAAATCTATAAACAATACAGGTATTATGTCTAATGATGAAAATCTAACTGCTAAGATTCTGCAGACAATAAAAGATCGTCCTGGAATAACCGTAAATGATCTGGCTTCTATGTTTCAACTCCCCATATCCAAAGTACTAGAAATCCTAACAGCCTTGGAAATAGACTCAAAAATATACATGGATTTCAACTATTCCGTTTTTATTAAATAGGGGAATATGCCTGTGAAGATGAAAATATAAATTGGTATGAGCAAAGGAATAGCAAATTTAACCAGCATCTTTTTCATTAGTATTTTCACAGTATTCACACTGCTTGGTTTTATCAGCACATTGAACAGGTTTTCAAACTTTGATAGATTCTACATTTTCTGGCAAGGTATGTATCTAGCAGACTCTTTCATCGTAAAAATCTATACTAACCAAACAACTTCAGATTTGGTTATTTTCAACGTACCTTACCAAAATAATCCTTCTCAAGTACAAGAAGTCGGGAAAGCTTATCTTGACAATTCAAATACTATCGTATCCTCTACCAAACCCTATAAGTATCAAACAAGACTAATTATACAATTTTCAGGAGGGATTGAAAAATATAGAATAATGCTTAAATACTCCGAATAAAGGATTGGTTCAATTCTTATGAAAATATAGAATTAAGCGGGAGTGAAACACATGGAATACGATGTCATTATAGGAATGGAAGTTCATATAGAGCTTTCAACTGAAAAAAAATTGTTCTGTAGCTGTAAAAACGAGTTCACATATGAGCCAAACAAAAATGTCTGCCCAGTATGCCTGGGCCTACCAGGCTCTCTACCAGTTATAAATCAACAAGCAATAGAGTACTTCATCAAACTAGCTAAAGCACTCGAATGTAAAATAAATCTATTCAGTAAGTTCGACAGAAAACACTACTTCTACCCCGATATGCCTAAAAACTATCAAATATCCCAGTATGACTTGCCTTTGGCTGTAGCAGGAAAACTCTTCCTACCTAACTTCAACAAATACGTACATATTCGAAGAATACACTTAGAAGAAGATACAGGTAAGTCAGTACATATTGGAGGGGAAAACCTCAGAGAAGCTAAATATACCCTTCTTAACTATAACCGGGCAGGAGTCCCTCTTGTTGAAATCGTTACAGAACCAGTCATACACTCCGTTGATGAAGCAGTCGAATTTCTACAACTCCTAAGGCTTACAGCTCTCTATCTCGGTATAAGTGATGTTAAAATGGAAGAAGGTAGTCTAAGATGCGATGTAAACGTCTCTCTGAAACCCAAAAATTCAGAAGTTCTGGGAAAAAAAGTGGAAATAAAAAACATAAACTCCTTTAGATTCCTAGCTAGAGCACTCAACTACGAAATAGAAAGACAAAAAAATCTACTTAGACAAGGAAAAGAAATCATACAGGAAACCAGGGGATGGGATGAAAAAACACAAACCACCTACTCAATGAGAACAAAAGAAGAAGCACACGATTACAGATATTTCCCAGAACCAGATCTACTACCAATCATCCTAGATCAACAATACATAGATTCAGTAAAAATACAAACCACTCCCTCAGAATACTATAAAAAATATGTAGCTCTTGGATTAACTCATGAAGAAATAACCTTTCTTCTTGAAAACCCAAACATAAATAGTTTATTCAACACTCTGATCAGCAATCAATCAGATCCCCGTCCTACAGTCAAATTCCTCAAAACCGATTTCGCTTACCTCTTCAACAATAACCAAATAAATTGGCAAAAACTAAGCATAAAAAATATCCTAGAATATATCAAATTAGTTGAGAAAAAAGCTATAGATGTAGTTAATTCCAGAAAATACCTGGTTGAAATTCTACACAACCACATCAATCTTATCGAATTTTTGAAAGCCAATAATCTACTTATTCAGGAAGATTCGGATTTAGCAGAGAAAATAGTAGAGAAAGTGATTTCCGATAATCCACAAGCTGTCGAAGACTATTTACAAGGAAAAGAGAAAGCATTAGGATTCCTAGTGGGACAAGCAATGAAAGAATTGAAAGGTAAAGCTAAACCAAACACAGTTTCAGAATTAATCGTTAAAAAACTTAAAGCTCAAGTAAAAAGCTAAGGAGGAATTAATATGGTAAAACCAAAAGTCCTAACCATTGTAACTAACGGCGTCGAAGAAATGGAGTTAGTCATTACGGTTGACATATTGAGAAGAGGTGGAGTAGACGTAGATATTGCCTCTTTACAAGAAGAGGTCATAGAGTGCTCCAGAATGGTTAAAATACTTCCCGATCTAGTAATTCAAAAGGTTCTTAAAGATCAAAATCTCGAAGATTTTCTCAATCAATACCATGCTCTATACATTCCCGGAGGATCGAATAACGCTCAAAATCTTAAGAAATCAACACTAGCAAAGCAGATAATAGAACATTTTATCAGTAATCAAAAAATACTGGCTGCTATATGTGCAGGACCAACCGTCATAAACCACCATCATAAACTAGAAAACTATAAGGCTACCTGTTATCCAACATTAAAAGATGAAATACCAAATTTTGTAAATCATCCCGTGGTTGAAGATAAGAATCTAATTACTTCTCAGGGACCAGCAACTACTTTCGAATTTTCTCTTAAGCTACTAGAAAAAATAAAAAATAAAGAAACAAGATATAGCGTCTCTAAAGCTACTCTCTTCGAAGAGTACTACTCCAAAGTAAACCAATAAATTTTTCTTCTGCTTTACTACTAAAGGTACTCTTTTAGTCTCTAAGAATAATATCTATGAGAAATGAATTTAAACTTTAGTATCAGTAGGATAAAAGATTATTTTTTAGCTTTGAGACCACACATAATAATTATGTCTGTTCCATGCTGGTTTATTGGAGTTAGTCTAGCTATTGATAAAGGGTATTTCAACTTAACTAATGCCATACTCACTCTAATTGGAGCCCTATTTTTACATCTCTCCGTAAATGCTTTTAATGAAGTATTTGATTACCTTAGGGGAAATGATTCAATTGAAAGCGTTTCAGAGTACAGTGGTGGAGGAGGATACCTGGTTAGAGGCATTATCTCCCCCTTCGAAATGGGAACATTTGCAATAATACTCTTCCTTCTAGGATGCTCGATAGGAATATATCTAAGTTTTCAACATAAAATACTCCTTTTGATCGGACTTATAGGCTCCATAATGATATTACTCTACACACCAATATTTAAGACAGTCGGTTTAGGAGAAATAGCCATGATATTCGGATTCTCTATGATATCTCTGGGAACTTATATCTGTATGTTCGAACCAAATAAATACATCTTCAATCTAAATACTTTCCTACTACTTTTTATTCCAGGACTATGGAAATCAACAGTATTGGTAATAAATGAATTTCCTGACTACGAAAATGACAAAAAAGCACAAGTCAAAAACTGGATAGTAAGATTTGGAAGAAAAAATACAAGTTACATATATCTCTTTATGATGATTATCTTCTATTCAACTATTGCCTATCTTTTTGTAAACGGTTTTCTAAATATTTTTTCTCTAATTTCTCTTCTTACCATTCCACTATCACTCAAAATTTTTTGGTCAAGTCTAAACTATGTGAATCTAGAAAAACACATTCCAGTTATGAAAAGTCAAGTAAACCTAGGTTATTTTTCGCTCTTTACCATAGGAATAAGCCTGATATTCGCCTGAGAAAGGAGACATGACATATGGTAGGTGTTATGCTAGTAGGCTTTAATGGAGCAGTATCTAACACCGTTATCATAGGAGCAATATCAAAAAACAGTAAAAAAACAATCGGAAGCATAATATCAACCGAATACTTCAAAGATATGGATTTTATAAAAGAAGAAGAGATGATTTTTGGTGGTTGGGATGTTTTTTATGAGAATGCTTTCAATGTGGCCAATTACCATAAAATAGTACCCTATGAAATATATAAGGAATACCAGCAAAATATTGAAAAAATGTATCCATTAAAAGGATACGTAAATATTTGGGATTCTGATGAAGCCATACAAAGTGAATATTCAGTAAAAATGTGGGAATTACCTAATTTCATGGAAACAGTAAACCTAATAAGAAGGGATATAAATCAGTTTAGGATAAAAAATAAAGTCGATAAGGTTATCGTCGTATATCTCGCTCTCCCTTTGAAGAACATAAGACCACTTGAGGAAATAGATCAAATATCTCTTGAGGATCTAGAAAAAGTAGATGGTAACTATTTACCATCTTCTGTAGCTTATGCTATTGCTTCTATTTTAGAAGGATGTCCGTTTATTGATTTTACCCCTAACTTAACTTTACAGTTGAAGTTTGTAGAAGAGCTGGCTGTGAAGAATAAAGTACCACTGGCCGGAATGGATGGAAATACCGGACAAACACTCCTAAAAACCTTAATCGCTCCAATGCTCAAGATAAGAAACCTTAAACTAATTGGATGGTACAGTACTAACATCCTTGGTAACAATGACGGAAAAATCCTGTCCAGACCAGAACATAGACATCTAAAAATGCAAGACAAACTAAACGTACTTGAACCAATACTGGGATACTCTGATTTTGAACACGTTGTTGACATTAGCTTCTACAAACCTAGGTACGATAACAAAGAAGCTTGGGATAACATAGATTTTGAGGGGTTTTTAGGTTTACCGATGAGTTTTAAGATAAACTGGCTAGGAAGAGATTCTATCCTAGCTGCTCCTCTCGTACTCGACTTAATAAAACACATGGATTTCTCTATCAAAATAGGAAGCTATGGAATACAAGAGCATCTAGCAATATACTTTAAACATCCTCTACGAAGTAACTATTCAAAAAATAATTTACCAATATATAAGGACAAGTTGGCACTTTCTTTCTTCGACGCATTTAACCTACTTCTGAGTTTCTATCAAAAAGTATCAAAAATTAGAAATTAACATTTTTTTTACAAAACTAAAGTTTTTAATAACCTAATTTTTGATATTCTTCTAGGAAGGAGGTGAATCTAATGAATAACATAGATCGCATAAAAGGATATACAAACACAAATTATCTAAAATCTTTCGAAGAAATGGAAAGGGTAATATTCACAGGAGAAAAAGATAAAATAGAAAAAATCTTAGTCAAACTAAATGCAGGAAAGGTAATAGAGGATCTCGGAAACGGATTTATCCTAGCTGAAATCAAAAAAAATTCTCTACCTAACATATATAAGTCTCTTCCAGAGGGAATGAATATATTCAAGGATGAAAAAGTTGAATTGGTAGAACCCGAAGAACTAAGGAGATCAAAAGAATTAAAGGAAATGAAGCAAAAACTAGATACAAGATCTCCTGAAATAACTAACCTACCTGAAAAGAACGTTACTCTTCAGATTACGGGTGCCGATAAAGTTCATGAAATGGGATTCAAAGGTCAAGGTATTGTACTTGCAGTGTTAGATACAGGCGTAGCAAAACATGAGGATTGGGGAGATAGACTAACCTATTTCTTTGATGCTACGTATACTGGTCATACTACTCCCCATGATGGACATGGACATGGAACACATGTAGCCGGTATCGCTGCAGGAGATGGAAAATTTAAAGGCTTAGCACCAGCCTCTGAAATATGGGGTATAAAAGTCTTAAGTGATTCCGGATCCGGATATACATCAGATATCATCCGCGGAATAAACAAAGTTGTTGAAAAAGCCAAGCAAGAGGGTAAAAAAGTAGTAGCTAATATGAGTCTGGGAGGATATGCATTTAAACCCTGGAACCAAGATCCCCTCGCTTTAGCCGTCGAAAAGGCAATCCAGGAGGGAGTATACTTTGCAATAGCTGCCGGTAATAGTGGACCTAATCCAAATACCGTTGGAACACCTGCAATAGCACCAAATGCAGTTACTGTAGCTGCTTATCAAGACAGAAAAACTGAAGATCTTTCCGACGACGATATAGCAAGATTCTCATCTAGGGGACCGGTCAAAAACGCTCCAGACGAGCAATCAAAATTAAAACCTGACGTTTCAATGCCCGGTGTTCAAATTTGGGCTGCAAACGCTCCCGGTAGTGAGCTCGATAAATTGGCAAAGCAAGGAAGAATACCCATGACCTCTGACGGTAAATATATAGCAATATCGGGTACTTCGATGGCTACTCCCGGTGTAGCAGGAGCTATGATTCTTATACTAAATGCCAACCCAAACCTTACTCAACAGCAAGTAAAAGAGCTGCTTATGAAACATGCTATAAAGCTAAATAAAACTGATCCAACTGATAATAAACCATATGATCACTATGATCAAGGAGCTGGATTGGTAAACGTTTACGAGGCTGTAAAGGAAGCTCTGAGTATGCTACCTCCTCAGGAACCATCACCTTCATCCAAGTCTTCATAAGAATCTCTTTGAGGAAAATAGAAAAATACAACAGATTGAAAAAAGAGGGGGGGAGAGCAAAAAGCCCCTCCTTCTTTTTTACCTATCTCTTTAACTGAAACTTCTTTCAAGATTTTTTTCGAAGATATATATTATTTCCTTGACTTTGTCGAAGAAGTACCTAAATAGGTCTTCTTGGATGATAGTTAGTATTTCTGATTCTTTATGTTTTACCACGATGGTATGTTCGAAGTGGGCAGATATAGATCTATCCTTTGTTACGATTGTCCAATTATCTTCAAGAACCTCTATTTCTTCTGACCCTTCACTTATCATTGGTTCTATTGCGACTAGCATGCCGTTATAAAATTTTTTGGAATAACTAGGGATATAATAATTTGGTACTTCTGGGTCATCATGTATGGTTCTACCAACTCCATGACCTGTTAACTGCTTTATCACGTAAAAACCATTTTTTTTGACAAAATTTTCTATCTGCCCGCCTATATCTCTTATATAGACTCCATGCTTTATTTTCTCTATTGCCAAGTAAAGTGATTCTCTGCATACTTCTACTATTTTTCTGTTTTCTTGTCCAATCGTAAACGATATGGCACTATCTACGTGAAAACCTCCATAACTGGTTCCACAGTCTATGCTTACCACGTCACCAGGTTTGAATCTTTTATCTTTTGTTGGTAATCCATGCACAATTTCTTCATTGATTGAGACTGTTATACTATAAGGGTAGGGATTTGAGGAAAAGGGGGGTTTATAGTTTTTGAAGGAGGGTTTTCCTCCAAGTGTAGATATTATTCTGTAGGCCAGTTCATCTAGATCTTGAGCACAAATCTTATCACTGTTTTTAAGGGTTAAATCTTTTAATATTTGTAGTGTAAAATTATTAATGGCTCCGGCTATTTTTATTTTCTCTAGTTGATGGTTGTTCTTTATGATCACTGTTTTAGATTAATTATGCAGATTGATGCTGCTCCTTCCTTATTCCCAATGAAACCCATTCCTTCTGCCGTTTTGGGCTTCAAGTTTACCAAATCTGTTCCCAACATCTTTCTTAAGTTCTGTATTATTTCGTGTACTTTTTTACCTAGTTTAGGTTCTTCCATGATTAAAACTATATCGCAGTTATGTATTTGCCATGGGTGAATTTTATTTAGAACATATTGTAAAAGATGTGTTGAGTTAGCGTTTTTATACTTTTGATCATTATCTGGGAAGATTGAACCTATATTTTGATAGTTGAACACATCTGGTAAGGCTCCAAGGATAGCATCTATTATCGAATGGATTATTATATCACCGTCAGAATGTGCTTCGAACGAGTACTGACATGGTACAAATATTCCTCCAAGTATGAGCCCTTCGCCTTCCTTGTAGCGATGGCTATCAAAACCTATCCCAACTCTGCTCATATGTTTGTATTTAGTACTTTATTTTTATTAGGTATTCTTTCGCAAATTCCAGATTATCTATGGAGCTCAGATAGACTATTCCTGCTCTAAATATCTTCGATAAATCTCTATACTTTACCTTTCCATTCTTAATTAATTCTATTTCATCCGTATCTAGATCGGAAGAGATTATTCTATAATTTTTATTTTTTGAGATTTGGATTATCTCTTCGAGGTTTGATGTTTCGTAATCTGACTGGTAAAGTTTAAATCTATACCTTTTTGAAGCGATTTTTATCACGGGTATTGTAGGGGAGTCATCCGAGAAAATTCTATTTACGTTCTCGCAAGCTCTGAAATTATCGATATAAGTTAATTCTTTGGACAGGATAAACGATATCGTCTGTGCTATAACACATCCTATTCTCAATGTTGTAAAGTATCCCGGCCCATTTGTCACAAATACTCTCCCTATATCTTCAAGATTTATCTGACTATTTATAAAATCAAAAATGTAAGATAAGTTTTTGATCTGATCTCTCGTAGATACAAAGACATCTAAAAATATATCATCCCCTTCTACTACTGAAAAAGACAAACTGGATAGTATATTTGTTATACATAGAACTTTCATTTTTTACTCAAGTTTTTCTATCATTCTATTCAAAAAAAGTTGTTTGAATTCAAAATACTTATTCTCTTTGATTGACTTTCTTATGTTTTTTAAGAGGGTATTATAGAAGTGGAGATTATGTATAGTAAGCAAAGTCATAACACATATCTCACCTACGTAAAACAGGTGATTAAGGTAAGACACCGAGTAATTTCTACAGGTATAACATTGACAATTTTCATCTATCGGTAAATCGTATCTTTTCGATTCCTTGTTTTTGTAGTATTTAGAGGTAATATCTCTTACGAAATTTGGGGAGTCTAGGACGAATACAGTTCCTGTTCGGGCATATCTGGTAGGTATGATACAATCAAAAGTATCCATTCCGTGTTCTATTGCTACAAATATTTCGGGGATACTGCCTATTCCGAGTAGGTGACGAGGTTTGTCTTGGGGTAAGTAATCAACAATCCAGGACAAAATTTCTGCTATGTTTTCTTTTGAAGTCCCTAACGAACCACCCACGGCAATACCATCAAAATCAAGAGAACATATAAATTCTGTGGATTTCATCCTTAGGTCATAGTAATGTCCTCCTTGGATTATGCCATATAGATATTGATTGGGTATATTATTCTCTTTGAAGAAGTTATAGCATTTTAAAGCCCATCTACATGATCTTTCCATTGAATTTTTGCAGTATTCATAGGAAGCTAGGGGGGAGGTACATTCATCTAGAACCATCATTATATCTGAGCCTAGCTTTTGCTGAATTTGTATGGACATTTCGGGGGTTAGCTTGATTATTCTCCCATCTATGTGACTTTTAAATACTATATAGTCATCTGTGATTTCTGCTAATTTTTGCTGGTCTTTATTTCTCCTTTTGCCTTCCTTTGAAAATACGCTTGCTATTTTGCCTACTCCGTCTATTATTGCTTGCCCAAGACTGAAAGCTTGGAATCCTCCACTATCTGTAAATATCACTCCCTCATAATTCATGAATTTGTGTAATCCTCCTAATTCGGATACCACTTCTTCTCCAGGAGACAAATGCATATGATAAGTATTTACAAATATTCCGTTTATTCCTAGATTTTTTACACTGATACTATCCAGGGCTCTTATTGAGGCGTTTGTTGCTACGGGAATAAAAGCCGGGGTTTCTAAACTTTGCCCTAACCAGTTCCTTATTATCCCTAATCTTATTCTATCTTCACTATGTAACAACTCAAAAAAAGTATTATTTTTTTGAATATTGTTCATATAGCTTTGCATATTTTTGAGCTAGATTTTTATAACCTTTGACAGTATATATTTGTGCTAGAATGGCATAGTTGTTTATCTTTACTAGCTTTAGTTTTTCTCTATCTTCAGCCGGTAGTTTATCTATAACCGGAAAATAAAAGATAGATCTTGCCAATTTTAGAGAGGTCGAGTAATCTCTTAAATACATCAGGCAAGCCGTGTAGTAATACAAATTAACAAAATCTCGAGTATATATGTCTTGTAGTATAATTCTAGCTTTTTTGAAGTTATCTATTGATTTTTGATAGTCAATACTGTAAAATTTTTTTGCTGTTATGTAGTAAGACAAGTAACCTAATACATAGAAATTTTCTTCGTTTGTCACTATTTTGTATTTAATTAGAGGATCATAGAGATATTGAGTTAATTTTTGACAATATTCAAAACTTTTCGATTCTTGACACTTTATGAAATCTTCTATTAAGTATTTAATATACGCTTCAGCTATCACATCTCCAAACGTAGTGTATCTTATATCCATTAGATTCTTATATTCTGAAGGGGGATATATGACAAGAAAGATATTTTTATACAAACTTTTATAGTTCTTTGATCCTATATATTCATAGCTTTTAGCAAGTAACAGGTAAAGGTCTGGATAATTTTTACTATCGTATTTAAAGGATTCCAGGATTATACTTCTTTGATACTTTGATAACTCCAGTATCTTCTTTCTGACCTGATTTGTTATCAGACTATCCTTTATAGAAACTAAACTTTCTATCTTGTCGTTATATAGAAAAGCCAGCGAAAGGTAGGCATTCATATTGTATCTACATAGCTCTATTGCTTTCTTGTTATACTTTATAGCCTCTTCAAATTCCAAATTTACTCTGTACAATTCTGCAAGAGTTACATATTTTGATGAAGAAGGCAAAGAATTCTTTATGACTGACACATACGTTTTATAATCACCAGTTTTTTCTACTTGTTTGTCTATGCTGTAAGCTTTTGCTTCACTAATTCCGTAATGTATTCCAAACAGGGATAAAATTGTAAATACTAAACCCCATACAAACTTGATAATTTTCAAATCCTTTAAATTATTTTTCTTAAACCAATCTATAAGGGCAATACTAACGCTAAAATTTATAAGGAATATAATCAATATGTAAGCAAATTTAAAGTCAACATCAAAAGCAATATGGATTAAGGCCTGGATTAATCCTATATTTATGCCGGATAATAGGATATATATTCCTAGTTTTGAAAGATTTTCCCTGAAATTGTTGTCTTCTTCAAAGATATTCTGTGTTTTTCTATATGTATCTGATTTTAATAAATCCAAATCTACTTTTTTGTATAAGAATGCGGAATTATATATCATATATGCAACCATAGCTAGGAAGAAGAAAAGACCTAGATATCCTACTTCTGACATCAATTTAAGGTAATAGTTATGGGGGTCCTTAGAATAATAGTAAAAAGCAGCTTGGTAAACCGGATAGAGTTTGGAAAAGTTGTATAATCCACATCCAAATGGGAATTCTTTTGCTATTTTTACACTTGCTTCCCAAAAGTCTACTCTTGCAATTACTGTGTTTGTTAAACTAAATATGACACTTTTTATTGAACTTATTAGCGACGAAGCAAATTTCTTATCCAGAATAAGCTGTAGAATTAGTAAAAATAAACTAAAAGCAATTGAAATAACAAAAGTAATCTTTGCTTTTTTATCTATTTTGAATTCCATATTTTTTAAGGCTTTGAGCAAACCAAAGTAAAGGGGAAGACTTACAACAAAGGATAAAAAGGAAGCTTTGGAAGCACTGAAAATTAAAGCAAATATTCCAAAAATAAAAGATACAAAAAATAAAATGGACTTATAGTATTCCCTATATATCAGGGATAATACAAAAAGGGAAAAGGATATCGGCATAAGTAACAATATAAATCCACCATAGGCATTTTTTTGATAGAAAAGTGACATCCAGGGTGAACCACGAGGTAAACCCATAGAAACTATAACTGAAATCAAAATACTCAGTATAAAAACAATTAGGATTAATAAACTGTAGTTATAAACGAACTCTTCCTTATCTTTTTGGTTTAAGACGAAATTGTATGTGTAAACAGATAGGCTAAACGTTAGGATATATATCCAGAATTCTCTTAGGCTCTCATATTTATCTACAGAAAAAAAGAAGGTAGAGATGAATACTATAATTGCAAAGAGGAAAAAGAAAAACAGTCCTGGTCCGAAATAAAAGGGATTCCTATTCAGAAAACTTAAGATGATCGCAATAATATTTGTAGCTGAAAGAATAATTATATAGATGTATTGTTCTCCGGGGTGTAGTCCGCCTGCAAAAAAGAAGTTAGCTAGGAATTGTTTCCCCGATAATCCCCATAAACTATCCAAAATCCAAAAAATAACCCCTATGTTTACAAGGACTACTATAGGGAACAAGTTCATGACCTATGCATTTTCTTTTATAATCCTATCTGCTTCTTTGATTAGATTTTTTATGTTTTTTATTTCTTCTTCTTCTTGGAACAGTGATATTACTACTCCTATGACGATTATTATAAATCCAGCTAGTATTAACGATCTGCCTATTTTTTCTTTACTCATTTTATACACCACCTATGAACAGCAACTTCTTTGGTTCATTAAATCTTTATCTTCTTGTTGTAGTATTTGTTTGGATTTTCTTCTTCTATCTCTTTTGCTTTCTGAATCGATTGTAAGTTTTGATCTGTTACCTTCCCATAATAGTTTTGCTACACCGTCTAATTGGTCTTTCATTTCTTGGCAATACTTGCAGGTATCTGGGTTATGGGGTGAGTCTGCGTGTTTGGGTTCAGGGTACAAGAATATCTTGCCTTCATAATTCCTTAGTATAACTCTGTCGGAAGACATTGAGATCACGTAGTTAGGCATGACTGGGATTTTACCCCCGCCTCCTGGTGCATCCACTACAAAATATGGGTTTGCCAGGCCAGAAGTATGACCCCTTAAAAATTCCATAATTTCTATACCCTTAGCTACTCGAGTTCTAAAGTGTTCTAATCCTTCTGTTAAGTCACACTGATAAATGTAGTAAGGTCTGCATCTGTTTTTCAATAGTAGCTGAAACAATTTTTTCATTACAAAAGGACAATCGTTTACTCCTCTTAGTAAAACTGTTTGGTTGCCCAATACTACTCCAGCATCTGCTAACATATTCAAAGCTCTCTCAGAATACTTCGTTATTTCTTTAGGATGGTTAAAATGAGTGTTGAGGTATATCGGATGATACTTTTTTATTATTGACACTAATTGGGGGGTAATTCTCATCGGGTTTGTTACTGGCATTCTTGTTCCCAGCCTTATTATTTCCACATGGGGAATGCTTCTAAGTTCATAGAGTAATTTATCTATTTTTTCATCGCTCAGTGATAGTGAATCTCCTCCGGATATTACTATATCTCTAATTTCCTTGGTTTTTCTTATATATTCTATCCCCATTTCTATTTGGCTCCAGGGTGTTGGTCTGTAGCTAACCATTCTACTTCTGGTACAATGTCTGCAATAAACAGAACATCTATCTGTTACTAAAAATAGAACTCTATCTGGATATCTATGGACTATTCCTGGTACGGGCATATCGATGTCTTCTGCCAATGGATCCTCAAGATCAAAAGGACTTTTTTCTAGTTCGTGAATAGAAGGGACTGCTTGTAACCTGATGGGATCTTTCGGATCATCTGGATCCATTAACAGAGCATAATATGGAGTTATTCCAAGGGTAAATATTTCTCCTACTCCTTCTTTTATTGCTCTTTCCTCTGTTTCTGTTAGGTTAATAACTTTTTTGAGTTTTTCAAGTGTTGTTATTCTGTTTTGTGTTTGCCAACGAAAATCCTCAAACTGTTCTTCTTTTACGTCTTTCCATAATTCTACTTCTTTCCAACTTCTCATGATTCTACCTCCCCTAGTAAATTCTGCAATATTTCTACACTCTCTAAATTCAATAGTTGGTTATACACACTTTCTGTTGGAAATTCTTTTTTCAGAATCTTTTGTATAATTGACATATTTATTAGTACTATATCGAATAGATAGCCGTTGGGTGTATTTATGGAGTTTTCTAGGATTTTTAGTGATTTTTCTATTTCTCCTGTTAGGAACAGAGTAGTGGCGAAGAATATTCTTGCTTCGGTAAAAGAGTTATCTGTAACAACTGTACCCCTAAAATAGTTATTAGCAATGTTAAAGTCTCTGTTCACGAAATTATATAAACCGTTTATAAACCAGAAGAACGGGTTATTTGGTTCTGACTCTACTAAGTCTTTTAGTCCAGCAAAATTCAATCCTAAACCTATATCTTCAAGAATTAATTTTGAAATACCTATCTCTAGTAACTTGACATACCTGATGAAATTCGAAATTGTTTTATTCATCGGTAAAAATTCCAAACTGGAAACAAAATCTTTATACAAACTTTTATCAATGCTGTGTAATACTATCTTATACAAAATATTGTCATTATCTAATTTCACGCACTGATTTATTACATCTAGATGATTTTCGACACTTGAAAGGTTTTTTCCCATATACTGAAGGATGGTGTTTAGTTCGTTTTTTAAAACGTTATACAGTTCTTGTCTATAAATTGATATGGTTACCAGTATATACAGGATATATGCCTTTATGATATTCGGATTCGAAAATTCGTTTATGATTTTTACTATATTATCCATGTTCTCAACTACTGTCATTATGTTTTCTAGTACAATGTAGCTGTCGTAAACATAGAAGAATAGAAACATATACATCATAAAAGTGTAGAGACTGAAATCATTGTTCATTTTGATTAAAAACTCAAAGATTTTTTCAAAAGTATCATATTTTTTGAAATAAAGAGAGACTATCATTAAATCGAATAGGAAAAATAAATCTACGTATTGGAATTCTATGTCTTCAAGCGGATCGTCTATAGTTTTACCGAATAAGGTTTCAAAAGCTTTCAAAAAAGAATCGTAAGATTTATCGAGATTTTGAAGATAGAAGTTTATTAGTCCAGATATGTAAAATAGTTCAAATTCGCTAAACTTATCAACATTTTCTTCAAAGAATCCAACTGCATTGAAAATATCTTTGTTTACTATGAAATCGAGAAAGTTTCGAAAATACGTAGAAAAATTATCATCCAGTAATTCTTGTATCTGATCGTCTAGTTTGATACTTGAAGAGTCAAACGATATATCCAGGTATTTTGAATTTATTGCCTCAAACAGTTTACTTATGAAAATAAAAGATACAGAGGGATTCACTGTAAAGACTGGTAAGTACCTTTTTATTTCAGTGGGTAGTAGAAGTTTGGATTTAGGAATGGTTATTTTTAACCTACAGGCTTTACATTTACATTTATCGCTATGTTTTACCTGAGTATCAAGCGTTATTACTTTCTTGTTCGATATTTCTAGCATGCCATTACTAAAGATCTCAATATCATATTATATAAATGCTACTTTTATCCTCTATTTCAATTAGATCTTTTAATTTATCGTATACGAAGAGGCGATCGATTATTACTTTTTGGTTTTTGTATTCTTCAATGTTAAACGACAGATCTTCTACTACCTTTTCTATTATTGCATGTAATCTTCTTGCTCCTATGTTTTCTGTAGTGTTATTGAGGTTTTCGGCTATTTCGGCTATTGCTAAAATCGCATCATCTGTAAATTCGACAAATATATTTTCTACTTCTAATAGTAGCTTATATTGTTTTACTAAACTATTTTCAGAGTTTTTTAGGATTTTGTAGAAGTCATGTTTATTGAGATTTTTTAGCTTTACTCTTATGGGGAATCTTCCTTGTAGTTCTGGGATAAGATCTGTGGGTTTGGATATATGAAAAGCTCCTGCTGCTATGAACAATATATGGTCTGTTTTTACGGCACCATATTTAGTCAGTACCACTGTTCCTTCTATTATGGGCAGTAGATCTCTTTGTACACCTTCTCGTGATACATCTGGCCCTCTGGTTTCTCCACGGGAAGCTATCTTATCTATCTCGTCGATAAAAATAATACCTAGATTTTCTGCTCTCCAAATGGCTTCCTTCTTTACTTCTTCGTAGTCAATCAATTTCTTGGCTTCTTCTACTTTCAGAAGTTCTATTGCTTCCTTTATTTTCACTTTCTTTTTCTTTGTTCTTTTGGGATATAGGGATGAAAATAATTCGTTTATATCGATTCCGTATTGATCGAAGGTTATATTGGTTCCTGGGACGAAGTAGGCTTCTATTAAGGGTTTCGCTTCTATATCTATTTCGATATATTCTTCATCCATCAATCCTTTCTCTATTTTTTGTATTAGTTCTAATCTTTGGTTGTCTATGTCTCTTTTTACTTCTTCGGGAATACTGGGGGTGAAGATAGAGAGTAATGGGTTGTTAGATGTATTCGAATTAGGGTAGGGTTTTAGTATTTCTGATATTCTTTTTATTGCTTCCTTATGTGCTTTTTTATCAACGTTTTTTATTTTCTCAGATTGAACTTCTCTGAAAGCTACTTCTGTTAGATCTCTTATCATACTTTCGACATCTCTTCCGACGTATCCTACTTCTGTATACTTGGTTGCTTCGACTTTTACGAACGGTGCTCCTATTATCTTTGCTACTCTTCTTGCTATTTCTGTCTTACCTACTCCTGTAGGACCTATCATCAGTATATTCTTAGGTATTATTTCGTCTCTGTATTCTTCCTTTACTTTCATCCTTCTATATCGATTCCTTATTGCTATAGCAATTGACTTCTTAGCTTCTTCTTGACCTATGATGTACTTATCTAATAATTCGACTATTCTGCTTGGGACTAGATCTACCATGTGTTCCATAGCTTTTCTCCTTCAAACTCTTCTATTGTAATTTTACTTTTTAGGTGTTTCCCTAAAAATTCTTGGATTATAAAGCTTACGTATCTGAAGGTTTTCTTTATTCCCAGGAAAAAGTCTTTTTTAAAGCCTATGAGGATTATGGGTACATCTTCGCGGGTATGATCGGTAGAGTTGTCAGTAGGATCGTTCCCATGATCAGCGGTTATTATCAGTATATCATCTTCTCTGAGGTTTTCTATAAGTCCGAACACCATCTTATCAAATTCTTCTATAGCTTTTGTAAATCCTATATAGTCTTGTCTGTGTCCGTATACTGTATCAAAATCGACCAAGTTTGCGAATACCAGACCATCGAACTTTTCTCTTGATAATTCTATTACTTTACTAAAAATGTTGGTATTACCTGAAACTTTGTATGATTGAGTTATTGATTTATTGGCAAATATATCTGATATTTTTCCTACAGAGATGACTTCGAGGCCACTTTTGTATAAGCAGTCCAGGATTGTTGGGGATGGGGGAGGAACGGCTAAGTCTTTTCTTTTATCGTTTAATCTGTAGAAATTTCCGCTCTGTCCTGCAAATGGCCTTGCTATCACTCTGGCTATCCTATAACCCTTCTGATTTATCAGATCATAAGCTATTTGACAAATTTTATATAATTCATCGATATCTATGACTTCGATATGTGCAGCAACTTGAAAGACGCTATCTGCTGAGGTATATACTATCGGTTTTCCCGTTCGTATATGTTCTTCTCCTAATTCTTTTATTATTTCTGTGCCTGATGCTGCCTTGTTTCCTATTATTTTTCTACCTATCTTTTTCTCGAATTCTTCGATTAAATCTTGAGGGAAAGAATTATATGTTTCAAAACCTTTTTCGAGAATCAATCCTGCTATTTCCCAATGTCCTGTTATTGTGTCTTTACCTAAAGATTTCTCTTCCATTATGCCATATGATGAGATTATTTGACTATTGATGTCGAACCCGATTTCACTCAATTCTCTGTCCTGTATTTGTGGATTTTTAATCTTTAAGATTTTGTGAAGCCCTAACTTTGATAGGTTTGAGAGGTTGACCTTTAGTCCAGACTCTAGGGATTTCCTTAGAGAATTCAGGAGGGTGTTGACTGTTGGAGGATCGTTAAATTCATAGCAATCCTTACTTGCTCCTATTCCTACTCCATCAAGTATGACCAAAAAAACTCTCATACTATTATTATTTTCGCATTTCAACTTTATTCCTTTTGTTCAAATTCGTTCAAAAGGTTTTGAATTTCGTCGTAGAGAATAAAGTAAGTTAGGAAGCATATGAAAGAAGGGTTTTGTGTTTACATATACATGCTACCTAGCTGACTTCGAGAATTAATACAGGAGGTGAATCTGAATGAAAAATACCATAAAAAAATCACTATTTTTGGTTTCTACTTTTCTTTTGATTTTTTTACTGATTATTCATATTGGAAAGTTGACTTCAGTTAGTAATGAAAAACCGAAGAGTGTTATACTCATAATAGGAGATGGTATGGGATTACCGATAATAACTGCATATGACTATTATAAGAGTGAATACAAAAAACAGGGGTATAGCAATTTTTCTAAATTCGATGGTAGCTTTTTAGTAAGAACTAGAAGTCAGGACTATGTTATTACGGATAGTGCTGCCGGAGCAACCGCTTTTGCCGTAGGTAAAAGAGTTCCAAATTACCAAGTAGGAATAATCGAGAACGGAAACAGAGTACCAACAATAATGGATATAGCTAAAAAAATGGGTAAATCCACTGGATTAGTCGTAGAATGTACCCTTACCCACGCTACACCAGCAGCCTTTTACTCCTATTCCAAATCAAGAACAGACGATGACAATATAGCAAGACAATTCATATACTCAAACATAGACATAGCCATCGGCGGAGGATTTGAGATATTTAAACCATATATCAATCATCTTGAAAAAATGGGATATACAATCATATACGGTGAAGAAAAACTACCTGATATAGCTAAATCCGGTAAATACTATGAAAAACTCGTATTATTCACCGCAAAAAATCATCCTCCAAGGTATAAAGAAAGAAAAGTTCATTTAGATGTTAAAACTGAATACGCACTTTCAATGCTATCAAGAAACAAAAACGGATTTTTCCTTATGGTAGAAGCCAGCCAAATAGATTGGTATGGACATGAAAATAAATTGCAAGAACAGCTAGATGAAATGGAGGACTTAGATAAATTACTCGATGTAGCTTTATCCTATCATCAAAGAAATCCAAACACGTTGGTCATAGTTATTTCTGATCATGATTGCGGTGGACTAACTCTCATAGACAAAAAAGCTAAATTTTTCTCCTTAGATTTCAAAATCAACTATAGTTCCGATTACCATACTGCCGAACATATTGTGGGATTTTACAAGGGATCGATAAAAGTTAATCCAATTATCGACAACACAGAGATATATAAAATATTACACGAGTATATAAAGGGTATGATTTGATAAAGGGTATTTGTTCGTATTCGATGGGATGGCAGTACTGCCGGTAGACTAGGTATCAAATTTTCCCCTCAAAAAATTATCGATAAATTCTTATAATAGACCGGTACTTAAAGAGACTCGAGAAGATCAATCTTCTGATCTTTGATAGACATTAGACATAACAAAAGCTGTTGAATTTTTAAAAAATTATCTAAATACGTATTCGCCTGTTTATATTATTTTAATCTAACTAGTGTTGACTTGGCAGAATTTAATCCGTTAGTTGGAGATAGGGATAGATTGGTTTCTGGTGTTTCTGAACTTCTATTTTATATTTTGATAGACTGATCATGGTAATGTGATGGAAAATATGTGGTAGGTCGGAGGGGAATAGCTATCCCCTCCTTGTTCGTAGGTTTTCAAAATATATTATTTATCTGAATTTTGTGGATTTGTGAGGTTATTCATAATTGAGTATATTGCAGCACCAATAAGCGTTCCGACAACAAATCCTCCTAAAGTAGATATTAGTTTGTACTTGAATGAGTCTAGATTTTTATATTTGTTTACCACTTCTTCTAACTTTTTGTATGCTTCTGGATTTTCTTCTTTGTCCCATATATATACCTTTTCTACGCTTGGATCTTGTAGAGATTGTCCTTTGGTAGCTACTTTGCCTTCTTTATATAGATCTTTATCCCATATTATTCCGTGCTTATCAAGTTCTGATTTAATTGCTATTTCTTTTACAAGATCTGTTCCCTTGGTGTATCCGATTGTTGCTCCAATTATTCCTCCGGAGACCATGGGAATTGCAACATCTTTGGAAATCTTATTTGGGTTAGCTTCTTTATAATTCGTGTTTGAGAATAGATTCTTCTTTATTTCCACTTTACTCACCTTATTTGGGTTTCGATATATCCATAGTTATTATTGTTCTCTTATCATCTCATTTCCTATTAGAAATTGTTAAGAAATTCGTTAAAATTGGAATAAAATTTACAAAAAAAATTTATGGTTAGTCAAAAGGATTTTTAGGTTTTCTAAAGAAATGGAATAGTAGTGAATGCGGTAGTAGCTCAGTGGTAGAGCACTACCTTGCCAAGGTAGGGGTCGCGGGTTCGAGTCCCGTCTACCGCTTTTAAGGATCTCCTCCCAAACCCTCCCCTCCCCCCTCCCTCCATACTAAATCTTCAAATTTATGAACAAAAAGGGCAAACTATATGAAAAAATCGCTTGTGAATACCTTAAAAATAAAGGATATCAAATAATTCAAACTAATTTCCGATCTCATTTGGGAGAGATAGATATTATTGCTTACAAAGACTATTGTGTAGTAGCTGTTGAAGTCAAAGGAGGTAAATGTGCTTTCGATAAGATAGATAATAAAAAAATAAGAAAAATTATAAGCACACTTGAGCTTTTTCTTATGAATAAGAAAATAAAATTCAAATCAACAAGAATCGATGCTATATTTATCCATTCTATTTCGGGAAAGCTCAAACTATATCATATTGAAAACATAACATTATGAACCATCTTCTTCTCTTTTGTTTTTGCTTTATTTTTTTATGCTATTTTCAGGAATTTCATTATGTTTTTTTGATATATTTGGGCTTTCTGTTAAAATATTCGTACAAGAACCTTTATAGCTTTTTGATAAATACACTGTTATCGTCTTTAGTATTAGCGCTGAGTATAAATCTGTCAGCCTATGTGGTTGATAAGAATACGGAGTTTCTAGATAGAATGAAATATCAACCTGATTATGTTCAAGGTATTGAAAAATTGACAATCCTCAGGATAAGAACGAGTTATGTTTTACTGGAAAATAATGAAAAAATAAGAATTGTAGCAAATAGAGGATTTTTTAAAGATGATAAGATAATCGAAGGATCAATTATTACTGCTTTTGTTCTTATGAAAAAGGAGAATCATCACTATCCGTTTACTTTATCAAATCGTATATCGTATAGAGTTGTATCGATTGATATTATTGATATCAAAAATGATGGTCTTATTCAGAAACTTAGGCTATATATTAGACAAAATCTTGATAAGTTAGGCGAAGGTTCTGAGTATATAAAGGGCATCGTTTTTGGGTTTGAAGACTATAGTTTTTTTGAGAAAAAACAATTGATAGAAGCTGGAATATATCACTTCTTCGTAGCTTCTGGGTCAAATATCATCCTCTGTATGAATATCTTCTATTTTTTCTTTCACTTCATCTTTTCTATTTTTAAGCTAAGAAACCTGAAGCTTTTTTCTTATATTTGTTCTTGTTTTTTGACGTTTTTATATTGCTTAATCGTCGGTTTTGATCCACCACTCCTGAGAGCTTTCATCTTTGCTATCTTTGTAAATCTATTTGTAATATATCAAGTAAGAAATACTCTTTTTTATAGTCTACTGATGGTCAGTTTAATATGGGTATTTTTTATATTTTTTGATTTTTATTCTACGCTTAGCTTAAGTTTTAAACTTAGTTTTCTATCTTTTCTAGGGGTAATTTACATCGGAAACGTGATCAGAAATTTTTTATATAGAAATTTAAATCAAAAAGATTTGCTAAGTACAATTGTTACTTTCGTTCTAGATAATTTAGTTGTTAATTTGTCTGTTATGATTTTCATTTTGCCAATATTTTTGGAATATTTTGGTGTTTTTTATCTGAATGGGATTTTTAGTAATGTAGTCATTGCTTTCTTTATACCAATGATATTTTTATTTACACTGGTTTATCTTATATTCTTACCACTTCAGTTCATTGTTTTGTATGCTTTCGATTTTTTTGTCATGATTATTCAGTATTTTACCTACTGGGAACCATTGAAACTGGAATTAAAACTAGAGTCTAGATTTTATGAGTTTATTGCTATTTTGTATTATGTTGTTCTGTGCATAGCAGGAAATATTTTTGAATTCTTAAAAATAAAAAAATAGATATAAAATGTTCGGTATAGTAAAAGCCGAAAAATTACTTGTGAAATATAAAAATAAATCGATTGGTTTATTGATGAATCAGGCAAGTTTTATTCAGGATGGTTTCGTATTTACTTTGGATTATCTCAGATCATTAGGATTCAATATAAGAAAAGTTTTAGCACCTCAACACGGATTATTTCCCATAACACAAGCAAATATGATCCCTTTCTATAGCTACTATGACAATATCTTTAAAATAGAAGTTGTTAGTCTCTATGAAGAAGGATATAGTTTTGATAAACAGAAACTCGAAGACCTAGATGTGGTATTTATTGATATTCAGGATATTGGGGCGAGGTACTATACATATGTTTGGACTTCTATGCTGATTTGCGAAACAGGAATAGAAGTGGTCATTTTTGACAGACCAAACCCACTGGGAAATAAAAAAGAAGGAATCATATTAAAAAAAGAATTTTTTTCTTTTGTCGGCATGAAAAATATCTACAACAGACATGGAATGACTATAGGTCAAATCTTGGGAGATTATGAAAACGTAAGAGTAATTGAAGGAGATTTTGATAAATCAAAAGACTGGTATGAACTAGGTCTTAAGTGGATACCTACCTCTCCAAATATCCCATCAATCGAAAGTGTATATTTTTATCCTGGGTTTGCTTTGCTCGAGGCTACAAATATCAGTGAAGGAAGGGGAACTACCTATCCCTTCGAAGTCTTCGGAGCCCCATTTATTAACGAAGAAAAACTTAAAAAAAGAATAGAATACTATAAACATAAGTATAGTATCCAGGGAGTAGAATTTATCTATCATCGCTTTGTCCCCACTTTCGACAAATACAAAGGTCAAGTATGCAATGGATTAAAGATGATTATAACTAACTATAAAACCTTCAGTCCCATAAAGACCTTTCTCATAGTTCTCAAAAGTCTAGTGGATCTACATCCTACTGAGTTGAGATTCAATGATCCTCCATATGAGTACGAATACACCAGAATGCCTATAGATATACTTTGGGGAGATGATAGTTTAAGAAAAAATATATACTCTGAAAGGGGATTTGATTGCCTCCTAGAAATGGTTTCTACAGATGGATGATCTAGAATTGTGGATAGACTATAGGGAAAACTACAACTTAGAAGCTAGGGACGCTCTTATCGAAAAGTATATGAGCTACTGTTATTCCATAGGTTTGAGAATTTACAGAAGATATAGCGACTTTGTTAACTTAGATAAGGATGAAATATTCGGAATTACTTCTTTCTCTCTTATAAAGGCTATAGAGGCTTACGATCATACCAAGGGTGTACCCTTTATCAAATTCTTAAGTAAAGTAATGAAATGGTACATAAAGCAAGAACTATCAAAATATATGAATATTTCGATAAGAGATCAATTAAAGATATTCAAAAAGATCTCTGAAAATAAGAACAACGAAATGTTACAACTCCTAATAAGCCTGTCATACAGAAACATGTATTCTCTCAATCACCAAACTCATAACAATCTCTCGATTCAGAATATCTTGAAAGATAATAGTATCAAACCGGAAGAAAATGTCGAATTAAAAGAGGTTTTTGTTATGCTTATACAAGCTATAGAAAATATACTCAGTCACAATGAAAAAACTGTTCTGAAAAAGATATATTATGAGAATAAAAAATTATCAGTTGTTTCCGAGGAAATGAATCTATCAAAGCAAAGGATTAACCAGATTCATAGATCAGCCATCAAAAAAATAAGAAATTTCATAAAAAATAAGATTTCACACTGAAAGGAATGGCAAATTGTTGTATAGAATAATAAACTGAATGGAAAATATAAAATCTACAAAAATAGGAACTCTAATAGATGATTTCATAAATAGGTATAGTATATCTGGTTCATTCAGTAAAGACCAATTCGAGAATCTGTTAGCTAAAGCCATCTTATCCGAAGATAGAGACTTAAGAAGAGTGGCCTGTAAAATCGTACGCAGACTAAGAATAAGAAACTTAATAAACTATATCAGAATCCTCCTTAATGACGAAGATCCCGTAATCAAATCGTTATCCCTCTTAGCTATAGCTCAGTTTAAAGATGAACAAAGCCTAAATAAAGTCGTAGAGCTATACTATAGCGACAACAGAATGGTAAAATCTTCTTCTGTTCTAGCTCTAGGTAGCATAGATAACCCCTCATTCCATGGACTAATATTCAATGCTCTAAATGACAAATTCGATGATGTTCGTGAAAACGCTATCATAGCTCTATCCTGGATAAACGATTACAGAAGTATACCAAAATTAATAGAAATCTACGATATCGAAAAAAATAGAAATATAAAAAACAGAATAATAAAAGCATTCTCTATACTTTCCTCCGAAGAAATAAACAGAAAACTATCTGAGATAGTAATCAAAGAAAACGACGAGACAATAATTTTGAGTGCAATCAACTCCCTCTATAAAAAAGGTATAACAAAATACTTATTGCTGGCTAACACCTTTCTTCTCAAAGCTCTAAATGATAATTATAAAAATAATACCTCCTCTGATCTTTACAGGAAAAATCTATATAACATAGTATCTCACAATCTATGGGAAACAAAACCAATTAGCCAAGAAGAACAAAGAAGCATATACAGAATTATTGAAGATGACCTAATACTCAAATTCTATCTCAGATCTGATGAATTAAAAAAATTGGCCATAAACTCCCTTAAAAATCTGAACTTAAATTATCACCACCTAATGATTAAACTTTTCGAAAATCAATTATCCAACGTTATAAAAATGGAAATAATTAACTTCCTTTCTAGCTACAAAGTAGATAAAAATCTAAAGTTACTACTTTTGGAATTCCTGGTTGATGATGATAGAGTTATAAGAGAACAGACACTCTTTGCTATACTTGACAGTCAATTGATTAAACCGATCAAAAATCATATCGAAAAAAAAATCCTATCTATGGAGCATAATCATCTGAAACTCATAGCTCTTGCCATCATATACAATAGTTTGGATAACTATACGGTTTAGTAGGTATTTATTAAAACTTTTTGTAAATATAAAAAAGAGAGATGCTGGAGTTTAAGAATGTATCATACATTTACCCCAAAGGATATAGGGCATTGACAAATATCAATCTTTTTATAGATAAAGGAGAATTTGTTTTTTTAGTCGGTCCTGTTGGAGCAGGTAAAACAACTATTCTTAAGTTAATCTACCGAGAGATCACACCAACCGTCGGAAAAATTTTCTTCGAAAATCAAGACTTATCATTACTCAGTCATCATCAAGTACCCTACTACCGCAGAAGACTCGGAATAGTATTCCAAGACTTTAAGCTCTTAAACTATAAAACCGTCTGGCATAATGTCTCCTATCCTCTCGAGGTCACTTTAGTACCTATGAAAGAAATAGTAAAAAGAGTTTTCAAGGTTCTTAAGCTAGTCGGATTGGTAGACAAAAGAAACTTCTACCCGGATGAGTTATCCGGAGGAGAACAACAACAAGTAGCAATAGCACGAGCCATAGTAAACAACCCCTCTCTATTCATAGCCGATGAACCAACCGGTAACCTCGACGATCAATCCACTAATAAAATCATGGAAATAATTAACGAGATAAACAAAATGGGAACCACAGTAATAATGTCCACTCATAACATGGATATCGTAACCAAATTCAATAAAAGAGTCGTGTACATACGAAACGGTATGATTATCGAAGATACAAAATACGAAAAAACTAGTGTATTATATGATACAAATATTGTATAGCATAAAACACCTCAACTCAAATCCAATCATAAAAAAATTGATAAATAGTGGGTATAGTATTTCGTCAATAAAAAGCCATGAGTTGAAAAATAGTGCCATTTTTATTACTGATAATCTAAATCATAAGGATATAGAAAAGATAACCAAAAGTAATATAACTTTTTTACAGATTCTCATAATTCTATCTGAAAAAATTAACCTAGGAGAAACCTATACTTACTTCGATCATATAAACAGTATCATTAAGCGAAAAAATATAGATGTGCTATATCAAATTTATAGTCTCGAAAATCTTAATTTTGATGACTGTGTAGATAAGTTCATATCATATGTTCTAGATAAAGTATATGTTGGGTTACAGGATACTGAATTTGTAAATATACCAGTACTATTTGTTGAAAAACTAAAAGATTATCTGGTGATTGATGAAATTTACTTCCTATCTTTTAACCCGTTTAATGAATTGATAAAGTCTCATCCACCAGGCTGCCCAAGATATATAAAGGAAATGTTTAGAAAAAAAATTATTCTCTACAAAATAAATCGATCCACCGAAAATTTCTTAACTTTTGAAAGTAAAAACTCCACAGATTTCATGCTATTCTCTTTTTATTGCTCTGAAATGCTCTGTTCATTTGTAGCTCTGTATCTTAAATGCAGTAATATAATTCCCGATCCCACAAAACCAAATATCCTACAAAAATTCATAAGAGTACTTGACGACATTAACAGTAAACTAGTAGTCTCCTACAGATTACAAAGAAATATAGAAGAAATAAGAGCTTTACATAATGTTAGTGTAGCTTTCGGAGCGACAACAAGCGTAGATGAACTAATACGCTTGATATTAAAAAAATCCAAAAGTGTGTTTAATGCAGATGTAGTTACTCTAATGCTAGTTGAAGATGATGAGCTTTACATAAAGTATTCCCTGGGATTACCAGAAAATCTAAGAGGGATAAGACAAAAAATCGGGCAAGGAATAGCAGGAAACGTAGCTAAAACGGGAAAACCAATCATAATAAACGATATCGATAAAGTTCAGGATAAATTTGATTTTGAAAGAAACTATAAGAGTTCGATCGTTGTTCCTCTCAAGGTAAAAGAAAACAAAGTCATAGGTGTACTAAGCGTCTCCAAACATAGTTTCTATCCCTTTTCTAAGAGTGATATGCAAACACTTGAAAATTTAGCTACTGTAGCTGCTAATGCTATAGAAAAAGCACAACTGTACGAGAATCTGAACATATACTCCCAAAAATTAGAAGAAAGTTACATCAATACTATAAAGTCTTTAGCCAAAGCTTTTGAAGCAAGAGACAAATATAACAAAGGGCATATGGAGAGGGTTCTAAGGTATGGTTTGGCAATAGCAGCTGAACTAGACAGCTCTCTCCTAAACGATGACGTCCTGAAATTATCCCTATTGTTCCATGATATAGGAAAAATAGAAATACCTGATAATATCCTAAATAAACCTTCTAAACTTACCCCCGAAGAATATGAAATTATAAAGAGACATCCCGAAGCCGGTGAAGAAATACTAAAAAACGTTAAGTTCCTTCATGAAGTAGCTGAGATAGTCAAGCAACATCAGGAAAGATGGGACGGAAAAGGATACCCAAGAGGACTAAAAGGAGAAGAAATACACCTGTATGCAAGAATAGTAGCACTAGCCGACGCTTTTGACGCTATGACCAGTGATAGAGTCTATAGAAAAGCAATGTCTATCGAAGAAGCAGTAGAAGAAATAAAAAGAAACAGAGGAACTCAATTTGACCCCCTGGTCGTCGATGCTTTCCTAAGAGCCTACCAAAACGGTCTAATTAAACTCGATGAACAAATAAACCAAGAAATAGTAGAATCAATTAATATAAAGAGGCTGAAGGAAAAGTGTTAAGCATGGAGATGAATTTTGCTTTCCCCCAAATCTTTGTCACAGGTTTGCTTATTTTTCCATTAGTACTGATTTTATTTGTTATCCATCACTTTTCCAATAAAAGAAGCTTATTCATTTTCTCTGAGGCTAAGCTCATCGATAATATTAATGTAAGTAGAATAGGCTTCCGAAAATTCATCGTTTACTCCCTGGATATCTTTGTCATTTTTATTTTGTTTTTAGCCCTAGGTAGACCACAATATCCTATAACCTTACCCGTAAGCGGATACTCCGTAGGTATAATAGTGGATATATCCGGTAGTATGATGGCTACTGATTTCTTTCCATCTAGGATAGCTGTAGCAAAAGATGTAGCAAAGATTTTTATAAATAAGTTATCAGGTAATTTTGAGGCCTGTTTGGTAACATTTAATAACAACGTCTTTGTTAACCAACCTTTAACTTCTTCCAAGGAGGATTTACTACTTTCTTTAACCAAAGTAGATGCAGACTATGGAGGGACTGCGATAGGAGATGCTATAATGACAACACTAGCAGTTCTTGAAGGCTCCCAAATGCCCCACAAAGTCATAGTTCTACTTACCGACGGTGAGAATAATTATGGAATAGACCCTATACAAGCAGCTCAACGAGCTAGAGATAAGAAGATACCAATATACTGTATCGGGATGGGAACACCCTCTGGAGCTTACATACCCGGTATTCCTTACCCCGTAAGAATAGATGAAACAACTCTGAAAGAAATAGCCAGAATTACAGGAGGAGAATACTTCTGGGGTAATTCTCCCTCTTCTCTCAAAAAAATATACTCTAACCTAGCCGAAAAAGTCGGTAAGGTAAAAAAAAATCAGGATATATCCTCTATATTTGCAGGTATAGCTCTCCTCTTCCTTATCATTAAAATCATGTTGAATGCTCTATTTATAAGGAGTGTAGAAATATAATGCCAGAGCTACCAGAAGCTACCACCATCTCAAGTCAACTATCACCAATAATTAAAGGACTTACCCTGAACAATATTGTAATCAGAAAAAACAATATCATAAAAAATAAACATCTCCTGGCTAACCTGATTGGTATGAAATGTTCAGAAGTATCTAACTACGGAAAGATGGTATATTTTAGGTTTTCTAGCTATTGGGTTGTTTTTCATCTTGCACTAACAGGATATCTCGTAGTCGATCCCCCTCAAGATCTGTATAAATACTCCGTCGCTGAGTTTCTTCTGGACAATAATATCGTTGTTTTTGGGGCTAAAAGAATGTTCGAAAAAATGATAGTGTATGATAGTTATCCCTTTGACAAATACGGACCAGATTTCAGAACTATCAAACCAGTCGAATTTATTAAAATACTATCCAAAAGCAATAGGAATATAAAAATTGCTCTTATGGATCAGAAAACTATAGCAGGTATAGGAAATATATATGCCTGTGAAGCTTTGTTTAAAGCAGGAATTTCACCAACAAGAAATACAAGAAATATCACAGCTCAAGAATATCACAAACTATATAACTCCCTAGTTGAAATTATTAACTTTGCAATACAAAAAAGAGGTTCAACTATAAGCGACTATATAGATGCTTTCGGTAACAAGGGAGAATATCAGTATTATCACAAAATATATGGAAAAAAGATCTGTCCAAATTGCTCATCCAAAGTAAAAACGATAAAAATCCAAGAAAGATTAACGTATTTCTGTCCGGTTTGCCAAAAATAATCAAGTACCACCGGCATTTGATATGGAGTTGAAATATATCGAAAGAATTATAAAAGAACTTGATGAGCTCTTAGAAAAAATAGTCGAAAATCAGGAAATACAAAACACTAATCTTGATCAATTCCTTGATAAGTGTTTTAATATCATCAAATCTTGTACTACTATCAAAAAGATATATTTTTCTAGTAACTACCCAGAAAAGAATGAGGATAGATTGGTATTTCCTATAGGTATCAAAGATGAAATAATCGGATATATTGTCATTGAAGATAATACCAGTCAAGAACTGAGCTCGATTATCATCCAGAACTTGAAGTATATTATTTTCATATTCTTATCTTTTAAGGAGTTGTATAATTCGATTGATAGTTTGAAGTACATGGGTGTAAAATTCGAAGCATATAGGAGAGCTTTCTATGATATCTCTAAAGCTATGTTAACCTCTCTTTCCGAAGAAACGTTATTGAATATAATCTGCAGGATAACGCAAGATCTTGTCCTTTGTAGTGCCTGTATAATATTCTTCAGAAACAAAGTTTACTATACTGCTTCTAATAAGCTCATAGAACAGGAACTAAATTTCATTATTCCAGAACTGAAAAACACCATAGAAAAAAGGTTTGAGTTATTCTATAGTGAGGGAGAAATAATCGAGATTCAAAATGTATTTTTAAAACATCTAAAGAGTGCTTTTGTCAAACGATTTTCTATTCCTACTATTGGAACAGGAACCTTCATCCTTCTCTTTACAAAAGAAGCCGACTTATCAAATATAGACATGGATTTTGTTTCTACAGTAACAAGTAACATAGCAACAGCACTAGAAACAAGAAACCTATTCGAACAATTAGCTATAAAAAATACCTTCCTGGAAAAGCTATTCATTGGATCAACTAGACTCTCTCAGGTTAACTCTTTTGAAGAACTGTACCATACCCTATTCTTAATCGTAAACGATATGTTTTCCGATTGTGACTTCGTTGTCTTCAGTAAAACTAAAGGATATGTATTCAAACCCTCATACATAAAAATATCAAATTCAAAGATATTAAGTTTTGTTGAGGCTTCCGAGATATCTTTAACTGTAATATCTGAAGAATTATCTAGAAGATTTGCACTATACAAGTCGTTGGTTATCTTCAAAGAAGATGATTCTAAAAATGATTTAGTAAGGTTTTTTGACCTTATATTTCAAAGGCCATATGTAATTGTCCCTATTGTAGACAATAATAACGTTAATTCTCTTATCGTTTTCAATGTCAAGTATCAGTTTTGGTTTGGTTATCAAACTGTACTTGATATCCTTTCAAACCATTTATCTGTTCTATTTTCGTATGTCTTTTCCCGTGTTAATGCTTATGAAAAATTGCTAGCTAAGTCTAATGAAACAAAAATAATAAATAGGGTTATTTTTGACTATTCCTCTATCAGAGACATAAATGTTCTTATTTCCAATTTTGTGAAGGAGATAAATAATCTGATCAGTTACTCTATTCCCGTTTTTTGCTACTACAAGGGTGGGAATGTAATTTTGGTAAAAACTGTGGAACACTACAAAAGTCTAGTATTGACTGTAGTCAACAACTTACCCACTTTGATATTGAATAAAGTTAAAGAAAGTATACAAATGATTGGCAAAGGAAAGTTTAAACCTGTGTTAATAAATAATCTCGAGCTTTTCTTTGATAACATCAATGTATATGATTTTGTTAGAAGGTCCAACTTAAAGAGTTTACTAATTTTACCAATTAAAAATGAAGTTTCTGACTCCCAACCCTTCCTGTTAGTTTTTAGTCTATCCAATAGATTTGAAGAGAATTACCTTGAACTTCTGTACAGTTTAGCTAGTAATTTCAGTATATTCTTCGAAAATGCCTCTATTTATTCTTTCTTAGAGGAGAGGCTTAAGGCAACTGATATACTTTACAATTTTTTGAGAATAGTTACTTCAGTACTTGATCCATATAATGTTGTTATAAGAGCGACCGAGTTTCTCGAAGAACTCATCAAACCAGATATCTTCCTTTTCGCCCTCAAAAAGTATCACAACTTCGAATTTATACATATGAAACCAAAAGGGATAAACCTAGATTATAATTCCATACTCAAAGCTTTAGCATACATAGGAACTAACGTAGTTTTGATAAATCGAAAAAATATTTTAACCGATAAAAACTTCAAGAGAATATGGACAGAAATAAATAAAAACCGGCAGACTCAAGTTAAGCAAATTTTTGTTATCCCTATCGTTTACCTAAGAGAAGTCCTAGGATATATCATACTTGGAATAGCAAAAGAAAACATAAATGAAGCTCTAGTATGGATACTTACGAATATTCCCTATGCTCTGTCCACTCCTCTTAAAAATTCTATGATTATGCAGGAGCAAGTGGAAATTTCCAACATAATAAGACAAGCACTTACAACAAGGATAGATAAGAAAAGCTTCCACAAGAAAGGAATAGACCTGAATTACAAGCACGTGGCTTCAAGAGAAATAACTGCAGATTGGCTCGAAATAATAGAAAAGAAAGATAGTTTGACTGTTATTCTTGCAGACGTATCGGGTAAAGGAGCTAAGTCAGCTATATATACCGCTCAGGCCAAGTTCGCAGCTAAGTCTCTCTTCTACACATTGGACGACTTTGAATTTGCAGTAAACGAACTAAATAAAATACTTTCCCTAACCGTTTCTGACGACAATTTCATAACCATGTTGGCCGTAAATATTTACAGAAAGAATAATAAAGTCTACTGCCAGTACTTGACTGCTGGACATGAACCCCTCATTATTATTAAAAATCCAGGAAAGATAGATATACTCTCTACCCAAGATGTACCTCTTTGCATAAACCAAGAATACATATATAAACCTCGCTTATGTGAGCTTAAACCAGGAGATATACTATTTCTATACACTGATGGCGCAGTAGACATAAAAAATGAAAATTCCGAGAGTTTTGGCAGAAATAGATTGTTTGATCTGATAAAAAATTTATCATCATCAACTCAGTGTGTAAAGGAGCTAACAGATAGGGTTTATATTGAGGTAATGAAATTCAGTTCTACTCCTTTATCTAATCCTCCAGATGATATTACCTTGGTTTTTATAAAAATATTATAGTAGAAAGGGGGGTTAAAGTATGTATGATTGTATTATAGTAGGTGCTGGTGCTGCTGGGTTGACTGCAGCTATGTACGCAGCTAGATTGGGAATGAGCGTCATAGTATTTGAAAAACAGCTACCCGGTGGACAACTGCTTTTAACAAATGAAATAGAAAACTATCCGGGACATATCAAAATCTCCGGACCACAAATATCTGAAATCTTAACCAAACAAGCACAAATCGCAGGAGCAAAAATAAATACTCTCGAAGAAGTAGAGTCAATAAGAAAACAAGGAAAAGTAATATACGTAACTACTTCAAACGGTTCGTACGAATCTCTAAGTTTAATAATATCTGCTGGTATGAGCCATAGAAAGCTAAACGTTCCTGGAGAACAAGAATTCGCAGGTAGAGGAGTATCTTATTGTGCTCTCTGTGATGGACCATTCTTCAAAGGAAAAGTCTTAGCAGTAGTCGGCGGAGGTAATAGCGCATTACAAGAAACAACTTACCTAGCTAACATAGCTCAAAAAATCTATCTCATACATAGAAGAGATCAGTTCAGAGGATTCAAATATCTACAAGACAAAGTATTCAGTCTACCTAATGTTGAAATAATATGGAATACAGTTGTTGAAGAAATCAGAGGAGAGAACAAGGTTAATTCAATCGTCTTGAGGAATGTCAAAAATCAAGAGGTTTCGTTATTAAATGTTGATGGTATATTCATTTTCATAGGCTTTGAGACAAAAACGGATATATATCGTGAATTTGTTGATCTTGATGAGTATGGATTTATAAAGACTGATGAACATATGAGAACCAGAACTGACGGAATATTTGCTGCAGGCGATATTAGAAGTGGTAGCGAAAAACAGTTAGTCACTTCTGCTGCAGATGGTGCTATCGCAGCAATCCGAGCTTTTGAATATGTTAAATCAATCAAACAAGCAGTTAACACGAGGTGAGAAGGGGAAATGAAAAAAGCTTTGATTACGGGTATACGAGGACAAGATGGAGCTTACTTAGCTAAGCTACTCCTAGAACAGGGATACCAAGTATATGGAGCTGATAGAAGAAGCTCAGACTCCTCCTACTGGAGACTGGAAAAACTAAAAATCAAAGATAAAGTTAAAATAATATACATGGATCTTCTCGAAGAAAGTAATGTCTATGAGGTTATGAGAACCTATAAGTTTGATGAGATATATAATTTGGCTGCTCAAAGTTTTGTCCAGGTTTCTTTCAATCAGCCTCTTCTTACTGCTAATGTCAACTCTATGGGCACCCTTAGAATATTGGAAGCTATTAGACTCTTTTCAAGGGATACCAAGTTTTATCAAGCTTCTACTTCTGAGTTATACGGTAAAGTTCAGGAAATTCCTCAGCGAGAAACCACTCCATTTTATCCACGTAGTCCATATGCTGTCTCTAAGCTTTTTGCTCATTGGATAACTGTAAACTACCGAGAAGCATATGGAATGTTCAATGTTTGTGGTATCTTATTTAATCATGAATCTCCTCTCAGATCGATAGAGTTTATAACAAAGAAAGTCGTTAACGGTGTGTGCAAAATAAAACTGGGGTTGGTTGATAAAATAGAGGTCGGTAATATTGAAGCCAAACGGGATTGGGGATACGCCCCAGAATACGTCTATGGAATGTACCTAATGATGAATCATCCTAATCCCGATGATTTCGTACTAGCTACTGGTGAAATTCATAGCGTAAAAGAGTTAATTGAAAAAGCCTTTTCCTTAGTAGATATTTACATATCCTGGCAAGACAAAGACGGTAAAATAATTGGTGTTGATCAACAGGGAAAAATAAGAGTACAAACCAATCAGGAATACTATAGACCTTCTGAAGTTGATATCCTGGTTGGTGATTATTCAAAGGCAAAGCAAATACTGGGATGGGAACCTAAAGTTAAGTTTGACAAGCTAATCGAGATAATGGTTGAAGAAGAAATGAAAGAACTAAAAGAAAAAAAATGAAGCTACTGCTTTATCGTGATGATGGGCTAGGAGATACACTGTTCACTATACCTACAGTTAATTTCATCCTAAACTTCATACCGAATGTAGAGCTATACTGGATAACAAACCATGCCGAGCTGACACAGAATATAATGAATCATAGAAATCTCTATGTTTTTACTCCTTTACAAATTAGAAAGGTAGAGGATACTATATTTGATGTTGCTTTGTTTTTAGGACCTTGGGGTAAAATTAAATCTCTAAAACACCTACAGGATATCTTATCAGTAAAGTCTAGATATAAATCTATATCTTCATACGAAAAAAAGTTGACGTATAAGATTCTTAAGTTTTTTCTTCCGAAAAATTATTTTTGGATAGATTTTGAAAATATTTTTATCGGACATGACATCCTTAACACTTGGAGTTTTACTGTTTATACTCTTCAAAAGCTGAGCATAAGTTTTGTCAGATGCTCAGAGGAGGAGATTTTTAGAATGTACGACTATAGACTATACTGTGATAATTTGTCCAAGGTTAAGGATAGAAAAAAAGTGATAGTACATTTTACATATAAGTCTCTATATTTGGGGGTGGGGTTCAAAGATTACTATAGACTGATTGATTTTCTGAAATCGTTTGGGGATGTAGTTGTCATTTTCGGCCCGTACGAAAAAAAATATATGGACCCTTTTTCATATAATGTTGAAAAAATGTTCGTTAGTAGTATAAAAAAATACGTTGATTTATGTTTTGAGAGTTTTTTGCTTGTTGGTTTTGATACGGGTCCCGTTCATTTAGCCTGTTTTTTCAATGTTCCTTATGTTGTGTCTTTCTTTCCTGACAAGGGATTCAGCTATAGAGTTACTCGTTGGAAACCATTCTCTAATATCTCTAAAACATTAGTCATGAAATATTCAGATTTAGATTATATAAGTGGATTGGAGAAATTTTTGAGATAAAGAGAGCACGAAAGAGGTATTGTTTTTAACCCCTTTCGTGCTTTGGAATTTCGACTATCTGCCGATTGCTGCTGATACTCCACCGTATCTTTGCAGGATTTGTTGTGCCATTTGTTCTACTTCGGGTTTAAGAGGTAGATTCATTGATTTAACCATCATATAGTCTTGTTGTAGTTTTTGTACTGCTTGTTGAAGTCCTTGTCCGCCGTTTTGTAGAGCTTGTAGGACCATGAGTATACCTTGAATTATCAGTTGATTGGGGTCAAATTGATTTTGGAGGGGATTATTTTGTGTCTGTTTAGGCTGACTGCATCTTGAACTACTTCCGCTACTTCTTCTTTGTTGTTCTAATAATTTTTTGAGGTTTTCTAATTCTTTTCTTAATTTTTCTATTTCTTCTTGTATTTTCTTTTTCTCCTCGTTTTTGTCGGTTTTATCTTTATCTTTTAGATGTTCTTTTTGTTGATTTTCGGTAGTCTTGTTTTCATTTGTTTGAGTGGTTTCCGATGTGTGAGAAGTGTTACTGGTAGCTGATGTTGTTGCATGAGTTGCCGAACTACTTGATACTGATTGAATCTCAGACATTTGTATCACCTCCTTAATTTATTAGTAATTGACATCTTGACCAAGAAAATCAGATTTTTGTAAAAAATGTAAAAACTTTTTTTTTGTTGTTAAATTTTGAAAATTGGAAGAAAAGGTTGATAGTAGAATTGTAGAGAATTTTTTTTGAGGATGCCCGAGAGAGTATACGACTTTCTATTTATACTATTTTCTCCTTTATGTCATCAGATAACTGAGAGGAGCTTTCAAAGTTTTGACGGTTTGCAATTTTTTGTCTGTGCCAGAGACACGGGAACTTATCTCGGTTTCTTCTTCTCTTTTATTATGTATAAAAAAAACAAATTTGAAATACCTATTTTTCCGCTGGTTATACTGTTTTTTATTCATTTGTTACTTTTTGGTCTGGATGGTTTAACTTCTTATATGCATATAAGGGAAACGAATAATTTTATTAGGTACTTTACAGGATTTTACTTTGGATTCTTTCTGGGATTGATTTTCCAATATCTTGAATTCTTCCTGTTTAAACCATCTCAAATAGTCTCCGGTTTTAAGAAATATGAAGGTATTCATAAAGCTATATTCGTTGAGTTTTTATGTTCGATTCTTTTTGTCGTTACACTTTTACTGATGAAATATCTGCTATACTTATTGGTGATAGCTATATTTTTTTATATGTACAAATTAGTGGGGTTGATACTGAGGGTTTTTTTTATGAGCGAAAGGAGATTATGGTATTATCTTGCTTTCTCCTTGATTTTTATCTTAATTTTCTCTCTTGTTTTCAGTGTAGGTATAAATAAGATTCACATTGTACATAAGTTTTATCGTTGAAGCATGCAGGAAAAGTTATACAAGTTAATAGATTTTTTGAGGGAAAACAATGAGTATTATTCTAAGATTTTTGATAAGTTTAGAAACAGGGATTTAAATTGGCAAGAAATTCCGTTTCTTACTCGTGATCAAATTTACAAATATGGTCTATCTGGTGACAAAAAATTGCTAAGTAAGAATCTGAAGATTGGTTATATTTTTAGTACGGGTGGTACAACCGGAAAACCTAAGTATATTGCCTATACGTTTGAAGAATTTGACTTGGTTTGTTTCTACCTAGCACATTGTTATGAAGGTATAGAACCAAGTGATATTGTAGCTAATCTTTTTATGGTTGGTAACATGTGGGCTTCATTCATCTCTGTAAATAAAGCACTCGAAAAAAAACGATGTACCATTCTACCTATTGCCGGAAACACGGAATATACTCTTATAAAGTCCTATATTCAATATTTCAAACCTAACTGTATTGTTGGATTACCCACTCAGATAATGCAGGTATTGTCGATAGATATGAATTTTGTTAAAAAGATCTACTATGGAGGAGAGAAATTTTTAGAGAGTCAAATTAATTTTCTGAAAAATATGGGATGTGATTTCATAAGGTCTGGCGGATATGCTAGCGTAGATGCAGACATAATAGCTTATCAATGTAAAGATCTATACTACGACCAACATCATATTTTCGTTGATCATCAAATAGTTGAGATAATTGACATAAATACCGAGCAGGTTATTTTTGAATATGAAAAAGTTGGTGAGATTGTTGTTACCAACCTTGATAGGTATTTATGTCCAGTTATAAGGTATAGAACTGGTGATTTGGCTAGATGGATAAAACCCAAATGTAATTGTAATCTTCCTACTATTGAACTAATTGGAAGATATGATGATTGGATAAGATTGGCAAGCTATGATTTTTATTATAAGGATCTTGCAGATGCCCTCTATCCTTATTCTGTATCTCTTAAAGTTAACAGATCTCAGAACGTATTAACTGTACTTATAAAGAAGGATAAGAGTTTGAAAAAACTCGATGAAGAGGAAATACTAGAGAGGTTAAAGAATTCCAACTGGCAGCTCAAAGAAGGTATAGAAAATAACCTAATAACTGTAAGGGTAGAGTATGTAGAGGAATTACCAAAGACGAACAAGAGAGTTAACGTTATTTACGAATAATGTATCATCATTATCCTGTTCTTCACAGAGAAATCATACAGATTATAAGAACTGAAGTTAAGCGAGAGGCCATATTTGTGGATTGTACCTTAGGCTTGGCTGGCCACAGTTCTCTTATTATACCTTTGCTTCCTTCCGGTTCATATGTATTTTTGTTGGACAAAGATAATGAAACTATTAAGATAGTAAAGCAAAAATTAGATGATAAATTAGATGATCTAGTTAAATCTAAACCTTGGAAAGATTTTAAGATTTTGAATATATCTTTTTCAGAATTTTTCGAAAGTTTTAAGTTTGACAAGGGATTTCTAGTAGCATTGGCTGATTTGGGGATTTCCTACTATCAAATAAAAAATCAACCCGGTTTTAGTTTTGAACAGAATACTTTTCTAGATATGAGATGTGATAAAAGTCAATCCCTTACAGCTTTTGAAATAATCAATAATTATCCTCCAGAGAAACTGTATAATATTTTAAACCATGTTTTGCAAAACGGTAAATTATCTTTTCGGATCGTTGAATCTATAGTTAAGCATAGAAGAGCAAAGAAAATTCAAACAACCTACGACCTAAATAAGGTGATATCTAAAATCGTAAGCTCCAAAATTCTCAAGGATACACTACAAAAGGTATATCTGTCTTTAAGAATACATGTAAATCAGGAGGATAAGGAGCTAATTAGTTTCTTGGAGTTTTTTAAAAAGTATAAAGACGATTTTTTATTGATGATAATATCCTATCATTCTATCGAGGGGAAGATAGTAAAGAGTTTCATAAAGGATACTGGATTTCGATACCAAAAGATAAAACCTACAAAGCAGGAAATAGAGGAGAATAAACCTTCGAGAAGTGCAATTCTTTGGGTGATAAGAAGATGAGTATTGCTATAATAGGTGCTGGTATTACAGGACTTACTCTAGCTAATCTATTAAAAAACCAAAAAGTAGTGGTATTTGAGGAAAATGAAATAGGAGGTAAAATAAGAACGAAGCACTATACCTACAGAGATAAAAGTTATTTTATCGAGCTTGGACCTGATTCATTGGTATTTGATAGTGAAAAATTAAAGTTGATCGAAGAGTATTTCCCGAAAATCTTTGAGAACAAAAATTTTGTACGGAAAAACAGAATACATATTTATGGATTTGGGAAAATATATCCAGTTCCCTTAAATGCTTTGGAATTCTTACTATCTGGCTTTTTGAGTCCTTTACAGAAGATAAATTTTATATTGAATTTCTTTTTTAAACGAAAAATCGATTATCGAAATTATTTGACTCTGTATGATTATGCTGTAAATAGGTTTGGGGAAGATTTTTCGAAAAGAATTATTTTTCCCCTTTTTGAGACTGTATTTGGAATAGATTCTAAAAGACTGGTTCTCAAGTTCGTTTATCCTTTCTTAAAAAGATTCGAAGAGAGAATTTATTATGAACCATTTCCTATGTTCAATACTTCTACCGGTCTTTCCTCTATCATTAGTCGATTATCCGAAGGTATAAAAATCCTAAAAGAGAAAGTAGAATTTATTTACCCTGATGGCAGTGAATTCATCATCAATCATAAGTATAGATTCAAGAAAATTGTTTTTACAGGGGAAAGTAAAAACATAATCGCATTACTTAGAAAAATGGTTGATTACGATGAAAATATAGAGATAGCTTGTAAAGAGTTATCCAAATTGAATTACCGTTCATCTTTTATTCATATATTTATTCTCAGGCATGAGATTCCACTGAAATCAAACGGGATTATTTTTGTAGACGGGGATTTTATTAACTCAATTACGTTTTTCTCTAAAAAGTGGTACGATGGAGCAGATATTGAAATATTAAGAGTTTTTTCAAAGAATGATAGTATAGATGGTGTTTTTAGGGAATTATCGGACCTATTTAAAAAAATAAATTATGACCTTGAAAGTAACATTATCGAGCATTTTAGTATATCTTGGCATAGTTCTTTAATCGATTATGATTCAAATTACATGGAATTCTTAATTTCTTCTAAGGATTATTTACAGAAACTTGAACGGAAGGGAATTTACATTTTTGGTAGCTTCTTGGGAGGAAGTGGGATAGTTGATAGAATGATTTTTGTTTTAAAAAACTTCCAAAAAATTTTAGTCTAAAACTACGGTATTTTTTACACTTTTTTTACAATTTATTATCGTGTTTTCAAAATATTGCTTAATAATGGATTCATCTCGATGGATTGGAAATGGAAAAATGATGGAGATTAAGATTGGTACATATAATGTTCAGAACTTGTTTGATAAATTTGATGATCCATTAAAAGAAGATGGTCCACCCAAGTCGGACGAATCTAAAAAAGCACTTGCTGAAGTGATTAAGACTCTTGACAACGATATATTAGCACTGCAAGAGGTTGAGAATATCGAGATCATACAAGAGGTTCTAGATCTAGCAGGCTTAAAGGAGAGGTATAATATAATAGTTGGTAAGAGCGATGGTAGGGGCATAGCTTGTGCTTTGCTAGTCGATAAAAAATTCCCTATAAAGAGCTGGACCATAAATGAAAATGAAAGTTTATTTTATAGACCTCCTGTTGAGGCTATAGTTGAAATCGCTCCAGGTTTTAATGTGAAATTCATAACTGTACATTTCAAAGCTAAAATGACTCCAGAATCCAAGGAACAAAGAATAAAAGAGGCTAAAAGAACTATCGAGATGGCAAAAAAAACGAATATACCCACTGTTATACTTGGTGACTATAATGATCTACCTGATTCAGAAATTAGTTCAATATTTGAAAACAATGGTTTTGTAGATGTAAGAAAGATAGACAAACTTTCAAAAGATATTGATAGTCCTACCAAAATTCTAGAAAATTTTGAGAATTGGAGTATTATCGACTATATCAGGGTAAACAATCCTATCCATAGTCTAGTTGTTCAGGGGAGTTACGATGTTCTGGATGAAAAAGAAAAATTTGAGGTAAAAATTGCATCTGATCATAGACCCGTTAGCATTGTAATTAGGGGAATTTTTTTGAATTTCGAAGAATTTAAATAAGAAAGGGGTGAATAAAATGCTAAATACAAATAAATTTATACCTAATATTCTATATGCAAATTCTTCTAAGATCATGGAATTTCAAAACCCCATGGTTAATTATCACCCTCAGAACCATGATCAGTATTACCAGGACACTATCCCTTCATATATTGAGATAAGAGAGTTTAATTTGGAGGAAAATAAGCAGAAAATAGCTGAATACATTAGAAAACTACTTTCAACCAGTACAAATAATAATTTGGATGATTACGAAAAGGATGAAATTGTAAAAAAACTACTATCAAAATTTCCCACCAAGGCTTATATAGTATCAACTGATAACATTAGAATGCTTATAACTCAATATGATAGGGTAAAAAGTGAATTATCCAGTGCTGGAAATAACATCAGTAACTTAAAACCTGGATCTTTACTGTACTACGCCATATCTACTGCTTACAGCATAGAAAAAAATAACCTCAGATGGTTTAACAATATAAAGGAAGATTTATTCAAAGAGAGGATAGACGTAGATATCTTGGGAAGTAATTCTTACAAGGATTTCGTGGAAAATGCTTCATACGATCCTATATCTAGAAAAATTGCCTTTGGAACTTTTATTTCCTACAAAGACAAGAAGGTTTACAACGCTACTCAGGACACTGATATTGTTATTCATGAATTAGGTCATGCCATTTTGGATCATCTAAGGCCTAGCTATATGGATAACATTTTCGATTTAGAAAGTCAAGCTATTCACGAAGCTTTCAGTGATATTAATGCTTTTTTGCATGCTGCAATGGACAGGAATATAAAGGTTAAGCCAGAAGATCTAGATCGACCCAATCCCATCTCTTCAATCGCCGAATATCTGGGTTCCATATTCAACACCCAAAATAAAATAAAAAAAGAGATTTTAGAAAACGACTTTCTAGCTGATCTCGAGAAAATATCTGATAACAAACCCATAAGAGAACTATCTCAAATTAAGGAATACAAACCTTATTCCAAACTTATAGAGAAAATACCTCACAGTTATTCCCTAGCCTTAAGCACTACTTTTTACAGAGCATTTACCTATTATGCTAAAGAAATAGGGGATGTTCACAAAGCGGCAGAGGAGTTTTTTAAAGTTTTTGCCATGGGAACCAAAATTTCTCCAGTGGCTTCCTCAACTATGCCAGAATTCTACAAATCTATCATCATTGCCGATATCATATACAACGGTTCTAAATTGTCAAAATACCTTATCAAAGCTGCAAATGAAAGCAAATTATTAAACACTTCTATAGAGCAAATTCAAAACGAAATTACTAATTCCAAATCCCTAGATGTATCAGAAATAAAGCAAGAAATACAAAAAGCTAAAAATGTAAATGTAATAGAATTGTACAAAAAGCTAGAAAAGTCATTGTTAAACTTTCTAAAAGCCAATTTTCCTGAATTTTCTCTTGTTAAGGATATAAAGGTTAACATCTATCCAGGAATAAATAACCATCTGAATTTAGAAGCTACATATGTTTATCCTGTTGATCTGAAATACGATAATAAAAGTGTGGTTATATACGGTGGGGTTTTGTTGGTATTCGACGATAATCTGAATCTAGTTTACTCACACATAGAAAAACTATCTATTGAAAAAGTGGCCAAGATGAAAGATTATATGGCGAGAAACATCATTTTTTGAGGGATTACTGTTGGATAATGATAATTTAAATCAAGCTTGGAAAGAGATAAAATATGTTATAGACGAATTAGGAGAGAATTTTTTTCCTTCTTCGTCGGGTAATATCAGTGTGAAGTTGGATGATGTTATTTATTGCACTCCATCTGGTTATAGGAAGAAAGACCTAGTGAAAAATTTGATTTCAGTTGTAAACATGAATAATGATTTATTGTCAGGTCCGAGGCAAACAAGTGAAATAAGACTGCATTTAGAGATATACAAAAATTTCGGGCAAGCTAGGTATGTTATTCATACCCATCCCCTTTTTTGCTCAATTTTCGCCTGCACAAATAGAAAAATAGATATTTCTATTTTGCCTGAGTACTACATTAAAATAAAAAGGATTGTATACGTTAAGTATGTAACACCAGGAACTGTAGAGTTAGCTAAGGAAGTTGTAAGGTCAATAAATAGAATTTTGACGGATACTTGGGAAGGAGTAGTGATTTTAAGAAATCATGGTTTGGTTGTGTTTTCGAATGATCTAAATAGATGCATAGACTTAACTAAATGTACAGAAGAGATAGCTAAGATAAACTATTTGTTATTAGGTTTAGGAAAGTACAGAAGAATACCGAAACATTTGTTAAATATTCTTGATAAATATTCTCGATGAGAGCTTATTTTATTTGATAGTTAACTATCCATTCGTTTCCGTCTTGTATAATTTTGCCTTCTACTTTTAGGTCTGTTGTTACGTCTAGTATTAGTTTGGTTTCAACCTGCTCTTCGGGGCTTTGTGATGATTTAGATATATAAGTTGCTCTAACCAGTTCTTTAGTACAAGTACAGTTTTGTTTTACTTTGTATAAGCTTTGTTTGGTGTAAGGATCATAGGTCAGGGTTAGTTGAGCATACATATTGCTTCTTATTATTTCCTTAAGATCAAGTTTTGTCATTTTTGGACTGGGTAAGATTGTAGAAGATAAGTTCTGGAATCCCCACTGATCATGAGTTTCATTGTACACCGTATTTATTATGACGTTATCTTTAATGTTTTTTAGGAATATTTGTTTTTTGAAATTTGGATTGGCGTTTGATTCGATTATCATTACATCGTAATTTACAGTATTGTTCCCTATTTTGCCACAGATCGTTATTGTATTAGAACTAATTGGTTTTAGAAAGAGTTTGATGGGTAGATTTGCGAATATTCCCTCTATTTTTGCATATCCTTGGTTTTTAATTTTTTCGACTACTTTAGACATTATGAAGCTGTCGTTAAACGGTAAAAGAGCATACTCCAAAGAATTATCAACGTTCGAAAAATCTATTTTGAATGTATCCTTTATAGTTGTTTGAATAGGGGTTATATTCATTTTTTTTCCCTCCTTTCTTTGTGTATATCTCTATCCGCTTTATGGATTCAGTTATTTTTTTTAAAAAAATGTAAAATTCTGGCTAAAGGTAATCAAATTAGTTGTAAAGAAAATATTATAAAGGAAATATGAAGCAGAATCCTTTTGAGAAGTATGTACGCAAGAATGTTCCTAGTGTTCAAGAAAGTCAATCCTTTTCAATAACCAAGCCTCAATTCACTGCCTTCGAAAGTAAGTTTATCCACGGATTCTTCAAAGATTACTTTGAACAGTTATCTATTTCTCTGTCCGAAATCATTCAGAGAAAGATGGTTTTAGAATTAGCAGGCATAGAAGTGCTACAATTTGCAGAATTCATCGATTATATACCTAATCCCAGTTTGATAGTGAGGTTTGATATAGAAGATAGCTTAACTGTTTATCCCAAATGTGTCATAATTATTGATCCATATATAGTTTTTATTTTTTTGGATTTATTGCTAGGCGGTAAAGGAGAAGTTTTATCTAAGATCAGAGAGTTTACAAAATTGGAGTTACATTTGTTCTCCACTTTTTTTGTAGAGGAGTTTGTTAAGAATTACAATAGAATTTTGAATGGTCTAGCCAGTCAGGAAAACAAGAAATTAGGTTTTTTGAAGTTAGAAAAGGTATCATCAGAATCTGCCCTGGCACTGGTTATACCCTACACCGCAAATGTAGCTAAGATAAATTTCAATATTCGTATTGAAATGGTGGATTCTACTGCTAATTTTATAATTCCCTTTAATTTTTTGCGGGAAATCGTACCTCAACAAAAAGCTGTCCTATCTACTACAATTAACCCAGACATTCTGAATAAAATACTTAAAGATCAATCCAAGATACTAAGTGAAAAAAATATTGGTTTCAGTAGGGTAGAGCTTGTGGTTGAGTTAGGCAAAACGGAGGTCCTATTTAGAGATCTACTCAATATAGAAGTAGGAGATATAATCGCACTAGATAATAGAATCGATGAGGAAGTAAAAATAAAGATAGAGGGAAAAACAAAATTCTTAGGAAAAATAGGTCTAGTCGGAAATAAAATTGGGGTGAAGATAACAAAGGTTCTAAGTGAAGAAGAAGCCGAAGAGTACTAGGGAGGATGGAATATGAACGAAAAAGATGTCATAAAGCCATTTAACCTGCCTCAACTTGAGAAAACTCCTGTTCAATCATCTGTAGAATCTAATCTGGATCTTTTACAGGACATACCTTTAACTGTAACTGTCGAGATAGGAAGGGCAAAAATGCTGGTAAAAGATGTTCTGAGGCTTACTGTTGGATCCGTTGTAGAGTTAGATAAACTAGCTGGAGAACCTGTGGACATACTGGTTAATGGCAAAATAATAGCTAGAGGTGAAGTCATCGCAGTCAACGAAAACTATGGAATAAGAATAACTGAAATAGTAAAGTAAATATGGAACTATTCCAGCTTGGACTTGTTTTTCTGTTCTACGCTATTGTCATAGGTGTCATAGGATACTTCTTACTCAAATTCATAAACAGGATTCAGTATCCAAATAGTGTGAAGATATCTCAGGTTATAGACAGAATCTATTTAGCTCCAAATAAGGGAATAGTATTTGTAAAAGTTAGTAACAAGGTTTATATGATCGGTGTTGCAGATAATAACATAGTATTGCTAAAGGAATTTGATTATACAGAGGTTCATAAGAAGGAATAGGAGGGAAGCCTATGAAATTTTTTTGTATTTATTTCCTATTGATGATGCTTCTAGGTTTAGTTTGGGCAGCAGACATTCCAAAAATAGATTTACCAAATGTTTCGATCCAATTCAAGGATACTAAATCTACGGATGCTCTGGCTGCTCCCTTGAAAGCTCTAGGATTGATAACCGTCTTATCTTTAGCACCCTACATTATTATAATGATGACTCCTTATATTAGGGTTGTAATAGTTTTTTCTATGCTCAGATCGGCTATGGGTACACAACAAACCCCACCCAATCAGGTAATCATAGCCTTCTCTTTCTTCGTAACACTATATATCCTTAACCCTGTTCTTACTGAGATAAACGAAAAAGCTCTACAACCTTATCTAAAAAGGCAAATAACGCAAGAACAGTTTATACAGATAAGTTCGAATATCTATAAGAGATTTATGTACAAGCATACTAAGCCTGAGGATCTTGCATTTTTTATTCAGTATGCTAAGATAAAGAAACCTGAAAAACCTGAGGATATACCTCTACAAGTTCTGATACCTGCTTATTTGTTATCTGAATTGAAAGCTGCCTTTATAATAGGATTTCTAATATACTTGCCATTTTTGGTAATCGATATGATAGTGGGGTCTGTTTTGATGGCAATGGGGATGTTCATGATGTCTCCCATGGTAGTTTCTTTACCCTTTAAACTGCTACTTTTTGTAAGTATAGACGGTTGGAAACTTATTACAGAGGGACTTATTAAGAGTTATCGATGAATGCTTTTGATATTATGAACTTTGTTACGCAGGCCATGTACCTGATCGTCGTTCTTTCCGCACCCATATTGCTTACTTCTATGGTTGTTGGCTTGGTTATAAGTTTATTGCAAGCTGTTACACAGATTCAAGAACAGACCCTGAGTTTTGTCCCCAAAATAATTGCTACTTTTATCGTTATAGCTTTAGTTGCAGGTTGGATATCTAATTCTGTGTATACTTTCGCTGTTGAAGTGTTTAAATACATTTCTAACATTAAGTAGGAAGGTTTATTTTTATGTTTAAATAGATAGATGGTATGATAATAGAAAGTAGAGCTCCCAATAGGATTGATCTTGCTGGTGGAACTTTAGACATATTCCCAATCTACATACTTCTCGGGTTAAGTATAGTAGTAAATGTATCAATTGGTATATATAGTCATTGTATTCTAGAAAGTATAGATGAGGATATTTTGGAAATACAGATCAAAGATCTAGGTAAATTCTACAGGATTTCCAATTTAGAACAGATAAAGAACAACATAGATACGATGCTGATTTACGAAGTTATAAAGGCCTTCAAATTAGATAGCTACAAGGGTTATAGAATAACTACCTTCAACGAGGCTCCATTAAAGTCAGGTTTAGGAGCATCATCCGCTCTATTGATAACGATTATTAAGAACTTTCTCAGAACCAACAGAATCTTACACTCCAGCTTTAACGATTACGATATCATAGATTTCGCTTCCTTTATAGAAGCAAAGGTTCTACATACGCTAACAGGTAAACAGGATTACATCGCAGCTATATACGGGGGTATCAATGCCATATTTTTTGATAAAAACCAGTTTGTTATAGAGAGAATAAACTCTGATAAATTAATCAGGGAACTTGAGAATTATGTTGTTCTTGCTTATTCAGGTTTTGAACACGAGTCTGGAAACCTGAATTGGATTGTCCTAAGAGCTGTGCTAGACAAAGACAAAGAAACCATTGAAAAACTACATAAAATCCAGGAAATATCTGAAGACGTATATGAAGTAATCTCGATGTATGATATGGAGAAACTCGGGAACTTGATTAAACAAGAATGGAACATAAGAAAAACTCTTTCTGCTTACCATACAAATCAATACATAAATGAATTCTGTTGTGCTATTGATAAGTATTGCTGGGGTTATAAGCTCTGTGGAGCAGCAGGAGGAGGAACCATTCTCATTCTCACAGATAAACATGAAAAGATTAGAAAAACTATCAAAGAATTTGGGTTTACTGAGCTAAAATTCGAAATCGATAATTTTGGACTGTCTACCAAAGTCCTAGACCTTTCATCGAACTCATAAAACTCCACAAATATTGGAATTGTCTTACGCGTAAAAATAAGGAATTGACGATAGTTATCATTCGGTAGCTCTTTAGTATAGATCGAAAACTTATTAAACTGAAAAATGAAGGATTTAAGAAGGGTAAGATTTAATTATATCATAAGACAATATGAGTAAAAAACTAAGTGTTTGGATACTATTTATACTCCTTATAACCTCAAACTCATGGGGAACAATTTACAGACAAAACTTCATTTTTGATTCCACCAAGCTTGAATCTCTTAATAAATACAATAACATGGTCTTTGAATATCCAAAAAAATTCGATATATCTAACTTTAACAATAAGAAATTCTTTTTTTACCTTGATATAAAGGATATGAAGTTTGTAAACCTGCACAACTATTATACGGACTTGGGGAATTTTTATAACAGAAGTAATTCCTATTTCAATCAGTTTAGTAGACCATTCTTTGATCATAACAACTTCTTCAAACTAGATAATAACCTAAAGTTTGAATTCAATACTATGTACAATTTAAAGGGGAACATCTATTTTGATTTCAAAACCTCTATATATCTGGACAAGAATTTGAGCTTTAAAAATTTGGATCGCAAGGTAATGTCAAACCTAAGAGTCATAGTAAAGTTTTGAAAACATGAAGAACGTTAATATGAGCCAAGGTAGAACCCACATGACTAAGATAGTTATATATCTCTTTGGTTATGATTTCAGGCTTTTAGAAAGAGAAAGAAGTCCGAACCCAATCCGAGATTTAGCTGACGAAAGTTTAACTGATAACGATAAAACCTTCCTCTAGGTAATGATAAATTCGATAAGGTCTATCATTCTAGAATCAATTTCCCTCAAAAATGCCTTACTGCAAGACGAGGAAGTAATATCTCAGATTTTAAAGGCTATCTCCATAATTGTCAGTGCCATAAGAAGTGGTAAGAAAGTTATGATTGCTGGTAACGGTGGCTCTGCTGCTGATAGTCAGCATATGGCGGCAGAACTCGTAGGTAGATTGAATCTTGATAGAAAACCATTGCCTGCAATCGCTCTGACCACTGATACTTCTATCATAACCAGTATATCTAATGACTTCGATTTTTCTCAGATTTTTGCTAGACAGATAAGAGCTATCGGAAATCCAGGGGATATTCTGATGCTCATATCTACCAGCGGTAACTCTAAAAATTTGATCAAAGCCGTAGAAGAATCGAAGATAAGGGGAATAATAACTATTGGTCTGCTTGGTAGAGATGGTGGAACTCTAGCACAAATCGTCGACATCCCAATCATCGTAAAACACAATAACACACAAAGAATACAAGAATCACAGCTTATGATAGAACATATAATATGCGAATTAGTAGAGCAACAGCTACAGGAATATATATAAACACTGTCGGAATAAAAAATAATCTCAACAAGATAAAACTAATTATTCCCTATAAGATCATATCCGTTCTAAAGTCAAACGCCTATGGTTTGGGAATAGAAAATATTCTTCCAACTGTAATGAATAGCGTCTACAAAGTTGCTATCAATGATATTGAAGAGTATTTTAATCACAAGTTGTATAACTTCCCTATTAATTTTATATTGCTTTTCCCAGAACTTGACGAAAACTTAATAACTGATGTTTTGAGGTATCCAAATGTCGAGATATGTATAAACAGTAGGGAAATGCTAGAGATTCTTTCTAAAATCAAGGATATCAAAATAAAAGCTCACTTGGAAGTTGATACGGGTATGAACAGAACAGGAATAAGATATGATAATAGAATAATCTTGGCTGACAATATAGAGTTAGTCGGCATATATACCCACTTGAAAAATGATATTATACAGGACAACACAGAACAAATAATAAAATTTTATGAATTTATAGAAAGTAATGGGATTGCTTTAACAAGGCTAGATATTGGTATTCTCAGTACTACAGGGGTTTTGAATTACCCGAGTTTTTTGAAAGTTGACGATTACAGAGTTAACTTTATTCTCAAAGTTTCTAACACTGCAAGGGTAGGTATTTTACAATATGGTATTGTTCCTTCTGTGAAATATCTAAGATTAAAAGAGGAGTTAAATTTGAGGAGTTGTATTAAGATGGAAGTTGGTTTTTTGGGATCTAAGATTGTTAAAAAAGGGGAAACTATAGGATATACCAGCAAATATTTGAATCTTGCTCATAAGGATTTGCTAATTGGTTTGGCTTACCTTGGATACTCTAAAATTCCGTTCTGCAACAATTTATATTTTGATGTAGTTACTGATAGGCGTAGATTTATAGCTAAGTCTGTTGGAACCATGTCCATGGATATTGTGGCTTTTGATCTCAGTGACCTAAATGATGGAGAAAACATAAAAAAGATATATTTACTTTCTGAAAATATTGATTTGGAGGTTCAAGCCGAGTTAAACAACCATCTTGTATACAACTTCCTTACATGTATGGGATCGATCAAGAAATATTTGTACGGAGGTGATAATTATCCAGAAGTATAGGGTAAACAGGGAAATAAGGGCTCCCAGAGTTAGAGTCATAGATGAGCAAAATAGGAACCTGGGTATAATGGATATATCTGAAGCACTGGAGTTAGCCGAAGAAAAGGGATTAGATCTTGTAGAGGTAGCTCCCAACTCCGAACCTCCAACCTGTAAAATAGTAGACTACGGCAAGTTTAAATACGAAATGATGAAAAAGGAAAAAGAGGCTAGGAAAAATCAAAAAAGACAAGAACTCAAGGAAGTTAAACTGAAAAACAAAATAGACAAAAGTGGATTAGAAATCAAGGTTCAAACAATAAAAAGGATTCTTGATGAAGGAGATAAAGTCAAGATAACTCTCCAGCTTATCGGGAAATCAAGAGCCCAACCAGAAAAATATAAACACGTCATCGAAGAAATAATCTCTCAGCTCGGTAACGTAAAAATAGAAAAAGAAATAACAGTAGACAATACCAACATATATACCATAATAACCAAAGGATAGGATGAAAATAGCCAATATATTGGTTTCCATAATTTTTTTGTTATTTTTATCCGTTAGTTTATTTTTTGTTTATAGACTTTTCTACGGGGAACAAGGAGATACAGTTATCGTGCCTAATATCATAGGGATGGATGTTTATAGTGCTAAAGAGAGTGTTAAAATAGTGGACTTAAAAGTTGAGGTGGTTTCTTCTACTTTTTCAGATAAGCCGGTAAATGTTATCGTCAAACAATATCCTGAACCTGGAATGGAGGTAAAGAAGAACGGTATAATAAAAGTTGTAGTTAGTAGGGGTAAAAAGGAATTGCAGGAAGAGTTACCTGATCTCGTCGGTAGAAAATTAAGCGAAATTAAATCCGATCCTATAGTTAATACTTTTCTCAAAAAGTACAACCTATCATTGAAGATAATCTACTATCCAACTTTATTGTTAGATAATGAGAGAATAATCCTTCAATCTATTATTCCTGACTCTTCAAAGGGTAGGATTATGGAAATTTTGGTCTCAAAAACTGAAGATCCAAACCTATATATAAAAAATAGTTATAGTAAAATCAATCAATTCCTGTATGATGTAAAAGTCGATGGCATCCTTATAGATCTAGACAATACTGATGAAAATGATGATAGAAATATCCAAGATATAGAGATATACAATAACAATCTGATAGTCGAAGCAGATCTAAATTATTCTCAAATTCCTTCTATCAAAATAACCAGTATATATGTAAAGCCGCAATATGCTAAGGGTATAAGTTTGCTTGAGGTTATTCTGTCAGATTTTTTAGGAACACGAACTATCTTGCGTCAATATTATACAGGCATATTCGTCTGCAATCTGCAAGTATTCTACATTGGAGAGGGCAGGATTACAATAAATATTGATGGTAAAAAAGTCTCCTCCTACGCGTTACCATGAGTTTATCTAATATCATTTTTCCAATTAACTTTTATCATCAGGTTTACGGTCTAGGTTCTGAAACTGATTTTATCAAAGTTAATCAAAATTTAAGCTATATTCTGAATTTAGTATTTGAAAAAATAGAATATTTGGTATTAGAAATTGGTTTTGGTAGGGGAGATTTCTTATTACAGTTTTCAAAAGATAATCCGAATTATCAGATAGTTGGTATTGAAAAGTCAGAAAGGTTAGTCAAGGAAGTAGCAAAAAAGCTCGAAAGGAACGGAATAAATAATGTTAGGTTAATCCATTCTATGGCAGATTTTGCAATCCATTTCCTAATCCCCTATAATTCTGTAGATATGTTAATTGTAAACTTTCCCGATCCTTGGCCTAAAAAAGCTCATTTACGACGAAGATTAATAAACCCAAACTTTCTAAAACTACTGTATAACAAAATGAAATCAGAAGCAAAAATATTCATCTCTACAGACGTTGAAAAATATAAAGACTATATTCTCGATTCGGTCGAAAAAGCATACAACCAAGGATTTCATTATAAGGTATCCCGGGTGTTTCTAGGTTTTTGGGATGAGAAATATCAAACAAAATACCTCAGAAAATGGCTAAAACAAAACAAAAAAATTTTCTCCATAGAAATAATAAAGAAATAACTGGCAGATATGTCTAAATCATTGTTTAAAAATGATGTTCTGACTATATTTTTAAGTGTGATTTTAGGTGTGATTTTTGGCTATTTCCTACCTGATTTTTCTAAAAGCCTGAAGATAATAGGGGAAATATTTTTAAGTCTATTGAGAATGTTGGTAATACCTTTAGTTTTAGTTGCTATAACTGGAGCGATTATAAACCTCGGATCAATAGATAAATTAAAGACTATAGGTTCTTGGGCCATAGGACTGTATTTCTTTACGATGTTTGTTGCCATTTTCATAGGAATATGTAGTATAATCATCATAAATCCTACTTGGCATGGAAACATTGAAAACAAAAATTTAAACATACAAGTCAAAACATTTTCTGAATTTATACTAAGTATTTTCCCTTCTAATATTTTTAGATCGATGTACGAAGGAAATATTCTACAGCTGATATTTTTCTGCGTTCTTTTGGGAATAGCTATTCTTAGTGTAAATAAGATGATAGATGAGGTTAAGGCATTTTTTATGTATATGTTTGACGTGATAATGTTAATGGTCAAATGGTTTATCAAATTTGCTCCTGTGGGAATATTTTCTTTGATTTCAAATATAGTTGCTAATTTTGGGTTAGATGTTTTTTTAAGCTTATCTGGATATTTTTTATCTGTAGTTGCTGGGATATTTTTTCATGGACTTGTGTTTTTACCTGTTTTAATATATCTTCTTACTGGTAGTAATCCCTGGATAGTTCTGAAGAAAGTTTACAATGCTCTAATTGTTGCTTTTTCTACTTGTTCGAGTTCTGCTACTTTGCCAGTAAGTATGAATAATTGTATAGAAAATCTGGGATTAAGGAGGGAGGTAGTTGACTTTGTTTTACCGTTAGGAGCTACTGTGAATATGAATGGAACAGCGTTGTACGAGGCCGTGGCTGCTATATTTGTCGCCAGTGTTTTTGGCATAGAACTGGGGTTTTATGAATATATAGTAATTTCAATAACATCAGTTTTTGCTGCAGTTGGTGCTGCAGCTATTCCAGGAGCCGGCCTGATTACTATGTCCATCGTATTTACAGCAGTCGGAATACCACTTGAAGGAATAGGCTTGATAGTCATCGTCGATAGATTTCTAGATATGTTCAGAACTACATTGAATGTTTGGGGAGATATCGTCGTTGCCTTCATAATCGATAAGAAAACAACTTAGATTCTTAAGCCTTTTTAATAGAAGGTCTGATTTTTAACCTTATAGAAATTTCTAATTATGCTAGTACAAAGTATGTGAAGGAGGTGATAATTGATGTTATTTTTAGCTAGTGAGGCTACAATAAAGTTACCTCAATTCACAAACCAAGAGTATTTGTACATATTTCTTGTTTTGATATCTGGTATAATAGGTATTCTTTTTGCAGGTATAACGTTTTTAAATATCATGAAAAAGGATCCTGGTAATGAAGATATGCAGCGTATAGCTGCTGCTATTCAAGAAGGAGCTAATGCCTATTTAAGTAAACAAGCCCAAACCATGAGTATTTTTGTCATTATATTAGCTATTGCTCTGTTTTTCTTATATTTGAGCATATTTAACAGTACTTCTTTGGCTCTTGGAGTTTCGATAGCTTTTCTCATGGGAGTTGGTTTTTCATATGCTGCTGGCGGTACAGGAATGTATCTTGCTGTTAGAGCAAATCAGAGAACTGCTCAAGCTGCTATTTCAAGCTATGTCAATGCCATGAAAATAGCTTTTAGAGCTGGAAGCGTTGCTGGAATGGCTACCGTAGGTTTAGCACTGCTTGGAGCTGCACTACTTTTCCTATTATATCGCGAAGAAGCTGTAAAAGTTTTCGTAGGTTTTGGTTTTGGAGGTTCTTTAGGGGCTCTCTTTATGCGGGTCGGCGGAGGAATATATACCAAGGCTGCTGATGTTGGAGCTGATATAGTTGGTAAAGTAGAAGCTGGTATACCCGAAGATGATCCCCGTAATCCAGCTGTCATAGCAGATAACGTCGGGGATAATGTCGGTGACTGTGCAGGAATGGTAGCAGACGTATTCGAAAGTTATGCAGTTACCCTAGTGGCATCTATCGTCTTGGGAGTTGTAGTCTTTTACGATCAAACTTTTACCAATTTGCTACAGACTCAATACGCTTGGACACAGGATATGATAAACAAAATGACATTATTACTAGTATTTTATCCTTTATTGGTCAGAGCTATAGGAGTTATTACCTCTATTATTGGTGTATTAGCTTTGAATCCAAAAGAAGATGATACTAATCCTATGAGGCCGATTAACTTTGGTTTTTGGGTTTCTATTTTTGCTACAATAGTTTTAGTGTTCTTTTTGAATTTTTTGATTCCTGCTTTGCCTACTACACCTGACTGGGCTAAATGGTTTGGGCAGTATGACTTCAGGTTTTTCTTAGCTACCAGCCTTGGGGTAGTCCTTGCTGCTATAACCCTTTTGATTACTGACTACTATACCCATATCGATAAACTACCTGTGACTGAAACCTCCTATTCTTCCAAGACGGGTACTGCCACTTTGATCTTATCTGGTATGGCACATGGCTATCAAAGTAGTGCTTGGGCTGTAATTTCGATAATTGTCGTCGTTGGTATCGCTTTTCTACTTTTCCCAGAGAATCTATATCTACAGATGTACGCAATATCCTTGGCTGGTATGGGACTGTTGACCACGACGGGATATATACTGGCAATGGATACCTATGGTCCAATATCTGATAACGCCAATGGTATATTTGAAATGTCTGGTGTTGCTAAGACGCTGAATAGTAGTAAACCTCAAGAGATAATAGCCAAGCTTGATGCCGTAGGTAATACTACTAAAGCATTGACCAAGGGATTAGCTATAGCCACTGCAGTTTTTGCAGCAATATCCCTGTTTGTGTCCTATGTAAGTGAAGCTGGCTTGCTCAAAGGTATAAGGATAGATCAGCCGCTGGTCTTTCTTGGATTGTTAGCAGGTGGTGCAATACCTTTCTTTTTTGCAAGCTTTACTATCAATGCTGTTGGTAGAAGTGCTTTCAAGATAGTTGAGGAAGTAAGAAGACAATTCAGGAGTATACCTGGATTACTTGAAGGGAAAGCAAAGCCGGAATATGGTAAGTGTGTTAGTATTGCAACTACTGCAGCTCAGAAGGAATTGATCGGCCCCGGTATTGTGGGTGTCTTTTCTCCGATATTGATTGGTTTTCTGTTTGGTGCAGAAGCTCTGGGTGCTTTGCTAGGAGGAGTTATACTAGTTGGTCAGTTACTAGCTGTGTATATGGCTAACGCTGGTGGACTTTGGGATAATGCTAAGAAGAAAATAGAAGAAGGATTTTTGGGTGGAAAGGGGACTGAATATCACAAAGCTGCTGTGGTGGGAGATACTGTAGGTGATCCCCTGAAAGACACTACAGGACCTGCTATAAATCCTCTAATCAAGGTAATAAACCTAGTAGCTTTATTGCTTGCTCCGGTGCTAGCTACTATTGATACCATTAATCCTGTAGTAAGATTTACAGTAATCTTCTTATCAATAGTGATACTTGCTATAGCAGTTTATATTTCAAATAAGGGAAGTATACTTGATAATCCTGAGGCTAAAGAAGAGCTTAAAAAACATACTCAAAGGAATCTCAGTCAAGGTTCAGAGGTTTAAATATGGAGTTCCTACATATAAGGCAGAGGTATTTGAAGGAATTTTCGGTGAAAAATACTTCTTTCGGCATAGTGTTTGGTTCTCCATATGCTTTTTTATATTTGATTGATGGTCTTCTTTTTGATACTTCTGTGAGTGCTTGGGCTTATTTGCTTTGTGAAAAACTAAAAGACACTGAATGGAAAAGGAAGATTTTTCTGACGCATTCTCACTATGATCACTTGGGCGGTGTTGGGACCATAAAATCCTTCTTCCCAGAGACTCTTGTATATGCTAATTCATATGTTAGTAGAGTTTTAAAATCTCCCAATGCTTTGGAAATAATAAAAAAATTTGATCATTATGATTCAAGTGAGATAAAGCAGTTTCATCAAATCAATCAAATTGGATTCGTAACATTTGAATTAGATCATACTTTTGATTTTAGTGACAAAGAGTATATATCCATTGAAAATATTGATGTTATCTATACTCCTGGTCATACTAAGGATACTGTTTCCTACTATCTTTCTTCTTATAATTGTCTAATAATGTCTGAGTGTATGGGAATACCTAATCATAGATTTGATTTTGTATTGCCTGAGTTTCTCAGTAGCTACAATCTTTATATCCAATCATTTCAAAAACTAAAAGATTTAGTGCTACAAAAAAAGATTAATAACTTTCTGCTTCCTCATATCATGTATTTTGAGTATTTTTCTGACGTTAGAGATTTTATAAAGTTATCTGAATATAGTCTAAACATGTATGTTAAATCGATAATTGGTTTTATACAGAAGGTTGGTTTGGATAAGAATTCCATTCATGATGAGTTAAAAGTCAAAGATGTATTCAGGATGGTACTGGATAGTTACTATGTCAAGTATGAACTTAGTCAACCGATGTACGGTTTTGAAGCTAATGTTACTGCTCAAATCAGAGCTATTGTTAAAGAGTTATTGTAATCTTTGTTGTATTCCTGATTTATCTATTTGCTTTCAAGTGTACGGGTATAACTTTTTTTGGCAGGTATAACTTTTTTTGATTTTATCTTTTTGGGTTTTGTTCTGGATTAAGATCAATCACTATTTATAGGTATTTTTCTTTGGATAGCATTTTTGGTAAAAATTTCTTTTAGTATTGGATCTTTTATGTTTTGTATAAACGAGTTAGCAAACTTTGGTATGTCTATATTCTCTGGCGTTTCTGCGGTTTTTACAAGTAGATCCTTGAAAGTTTCGTTTGCTTTCTTTATTGCTACTTCTTTAGGTAGCCCTGTTGATTGTAGATATTTTATATATTCTGCCCATGAGGAGTATATTGTACTTGAAAGAGATAGAGATTTTTTATATGGATTGTCCTCTTTAGGGTCATATACATAATTGCCTGCTAGATTTCTGATGTAATCTTTTTTATCATTAGGATCTTTATAGAATGGATGTTCTTGTAGTTGTCGATAGTAGTGAGAATTTTCAGAAATCTGTGAAATGAAGTTTGTTTTTGTTAGATCTATATTTTGTTGGATTATTTTTCTGATAGATTCTTCTTTTGAGGCTTGAGTGAGGAAAGCGACAGAATCTGCGAATGCTTCATGGACTTCACGACTTGCTTCAGGGTTTAGGGTTTCAAGTATAACATGCCCTACTTCGTGAGACAGAGTGTCTTGATTCTCTAGGGATTTTATTCTTTTTCCGCTTTTATCTACATATTCTCCTGCTATTAGTTCTATCATGCCTATTCTATCTTTTTCTCTTACATGTTTTGCAACTCCCACTTCGAATGGTAGATGTGGTTTATTTATATTCAGTTCTTCTGAGACTATATATATTTTTGTGGGTAATTTTTTGGATGATCTTTTTAGGAAATCATGTATTATAGAGTCTGTCTCTTGAGCTAATTTTTTTGCTAATTCTGGATCACTATCAAGCACAATTGAATGTTTCCCATTTACAACATAATGTTTTGTGTTGCTGTCGTTTATCATATTTCCAATTGCTCTGAATTCTGGGGTATAGCCTTTTATTGTATTCATTTTGATTTCCATAAGTTTTGCGGGATCACATTTGGTTGGTTGATCACATCCTGCAGCTTTTGTAAAGTACTCATATAACTTTTGTTGAATTTCTTCTCTTAAGAGTTTTTTGTTTATTTCTATTGGTTTATATTCTGGTATTTCTTTGTATGGATCAAGGAGTAATCTATATGGGTTAATTCCTAGTGATCTATCTCCTTGGGGAACAAAGTTTAACGTAGATGTGTATGGGTCACTATAGATCATTTATCTAACACCCCTAATTTTTTATATTAATTTTTTTAATTAGTTTTTATAAAAGTAAAAAGTTTTTTACATTTTTTTTACAATCTAGATAAATCTTTGATCTTGTGGTCTTAGTTCGTAGTAATTACAGAACTGTGGTAAGCACCTATTTGTTTCTAAATCCTTAATTTTTAGTACTTGGCAGTAGTATCTGGTTGTTCCGTTTTTACCTTTCATATCTAGGGGTGTTAAATTTTTGCATGCTGTTGAATTTGTGGTAATTATTTCTGGGATTGAGCATTTTTTGCAGGTTTCAAAATTTGAGTCTAGTTCGAATTTTTCTATGTAACCATAGCACATGAAGATTTCTTGGACTTTGTTGTCTTTTACTTTTTTCACTTTTTTTGCGAAGGGGCAGTTTTTCCCTCTGAACTTCCAAGCTTCTTTTTCAGAGATTTTTGATTTTTCTTTCTGTTTCTTAAAGAAGAACATTTTAATTTACCTGTCTTTTATATCTCAGTTACTTTAGATTATTTTCTTCTCTTATTTTTCTTTTCAACTTGATACTATGAATTTCCTCTTTTTGATAGTTTTAACAGGGGGTGATTTATCGAAGATGGGGGGGGGTGGATGTATGGTGTTATTTGGGTGTGTATGGAGCTGAGGGGACTTGAACCCCCGACCTTCTGCACGCCAAGCAGACGCTCTCCCACTGAGCTACAGCCCCTCAATATCATTATTTCTATAATACTCCTCCTGAATCCTTGTAGCCTTTCATTTCTTCTTATTGTTTCTTACCAAAACTCCTAACCATCCCTCTTTTTCAAACATCTGATCTATCGCTATATGATTATTCTCGAGAAGATCTACGAATTTCTGTTTATCTTGCTTTTTTACGCCCGAGAATATACCAAGGTTGAATTTTGAATTTAGAATTCCTGAAGTTTTATCTAAAAATACAGAGAGGGGAACGTTTGCTACCAATATATCAACTTCTTTCACAAAACTCATGCAATCTGTGTTGAAAATGAAAATATTGTCTATGTTATTTATTCTGCAATTATTTTTGATTTCCAGGCAATAATTATAGAATACTTCTATTGCGATTATTGGGGATTTTGATATTTTTGCTAGTGATAGGGAAAGTATGCCGTTACCAGAACCGAAGTCAACTGCCGATTTAAAACTATTTACAAAATTGCTGATCATTTCTAGACATAGAATGGTGGTAGGATGGTTATCTATTCCGAATGCACCTACCAGGGTATCTAAATATATTACATTTTCTTCTCTTTCCTCTTTTTCAAATATTGGCTTAAAAGTGAACTTTCCAACGGTTAAACTCTTTATCCTCATTTTTTTCCACTCTTCTAAGCTTATATCTCTTTCTGAAACTATTTCTATGTTTTTGTCGGGAAAAATCTTTGTTAACTTATCTAACAATTCTTTTGAACTATTTCTTGGAGAAATTGGAAATTCAGACTGGAAAATAAGATTTTCTCCGACTATTTCAATTATTTGTAGATTTTTACAGTTTTCCAGTATAAAAAATGAGACCAATTTTTTATCGAAATCTGTCAGTTTTGTCTTGAATGTTATAATTTTTATTTTCACTAGAACATTTGTCCTATTCCCACGGATATTTTTGATTTTTCGTTTGATACAGCATAATCGAGTCTGATTGATCCGAACTGGGGTAATATGAACCTTACACCCAGGCCATAGCTGAATCCAGTTTTGTCCAAGTTTATTTTTTCCCTAGGTTGAAAAGCACCGCCCCAATCTAGGAATAACGCTCCATACAAGTTTTCTACCTTCTTGGTTACTGGAAATCTATATTCTACGTTTATTAAAAAAGCTTTGTTACCTATGAATCTATTGAAATCATATCCTCTTATTGTATCTGATCCCCCGAGAGTATATTGATATATGAATGGAGTTGAATTAGTTCCTAATCCAACAAATCCTCTTAAAGCCAATACCCTTTCATTCCTAAAACTGAAGTATTTTCTATACTCTGAAGATATTCTAAAGAAACTTTTTAAATTTCCTGTATTTCTAAAAGCTTGATCTGCAGAAATTGAATAATATATTCCCTTGGTTGGGTAAAACTCATCATCCCTGTTGTCTTTTATTACTGAAGTACCTATTAAAAAGTAGTTACCTTTTGTGGAGGGTAATACGTAGGGATTTTCCTCGGTTGGGGTTGGAGATGTTTTGGATTCCAATGCTGAAAAGTTTACACTGAAGGATAAATCTCTATCTATATATCTTCTACCAAAGAAAAAACCGTAATTTCTGCGAAAATCTTTATATATTGCTATAGTTTGTGGTTCTAAATCTACGAGTGCTCTTTGTTGAAATAATTCCGTTGACTGAATATTAAACCCATAAAATCTGTTATTGGACAAGGAGTAGGGGTCAGAGAAAGAGATGGAGATACTGTTTATTAGACTTCCTCTTTCCCAGTTGGCGAATACCTGTTGTCCCCTGCCTTTATAGTTTATTTCGGATACTGATACACTACCTGCTATTCCTCCTCGATTACCTCCTGGTAGCCCTCCGAATCCCACCCCAAGTACTATTTGTCCTGTTTGCTGCTCTTCGACTTTAATGACGAGGATTACTTTTCCTGGTTCACTTCCTCCTCTGAAATCTGGTTCGACGTTCTTGAAATACCCACCTAATTGCATTTTCCTTATAGCTTTCCTGAGTTTAAAAACTCTAATAGGTTTACCTTTTTCCAGCTCTAGCATTTTTTCTATCACATATTTTTTCGTCTTAGTATTTCCCTCTACTTCTATATCTTCAAGTATAGCTTCGTATACTTCTATGTTTACTATGCTGTTTTCATGATCTATTTCAGAGCGGACATCTGCTAACATGTATCCCTGATCTTGATAAAACTCATATATCTTATTTAAAGTGTTTTCTAGATCTTCTTTTTTCAGAGGATGATTTACTTTTATTTCTACAAGTTTATCCAGCTTATATGTTGGTACTATTTTATTACCTTTGATAACAACTTTCTTAGGATAGAACGCTTCCTGGATATAGAAGATAAGTGTTCCGTCTTCACTGATCTGTATATCTCTTACATGATTTTTTACCCCTACATACCCCATTTTGTTATATTCCTCGTTTATAAGGATTATATCTTCTCTTATGACGTTGTAATTCATTATTTTTCCTGGACGAGTGTTTATTATTTCAATCAAGTCGAATTCAGATAGGATTTTGTTACCTATAAATTTAACCGTTTTTATCACTGGATTTTCTAGTAGGTAAAAGACTATATTTACTTTTTCTTGGTCATAGGGTTCGAAATTAACGTCTATATCTGAAAAATACCCTGTTTCGTATATCTTACTGACTGCGTTTTGGATATCTTGAATGGTTAACGTTGATCCTTCCTGTATGTTAATGATTTCCATTATGGTGCTTGTTGAAATATGTCTATTGCCTTTTATTATTATCTTGTTTATTTTAATTTGATAGATCTCGTTATTTGTTTCTAGCTTCTTACTTTCTTGTTGTTTATATATTTGGTTATGGGTTTCTAGGTTTGTTTCTTTGGGGGTGTTTGCGTACAAGTTATGTAATAAAAGTGACAGGAAAAAGAATAGAAAAAATATTTTCATATTTAATAAATTATATTTTTCTTCGAATAAACCTCTGTTTATGTTATAAAATCTACACCTTCGTCGATGTTAATTTCTGAGATATATTTTACGATGAAATTTCCAAGTTTGTATCCGGTTTTGTTTATTAGCTCTTCTAATAGGTATTTTTTGTTCATGAAAACTTCTTCTGGGAGGAGAGATTTCTTTATATGAGCTGAGACATTGTTTTCAAATACCGAACCAGATATTGTTACTGCTCCTATTCGAGGAGCATTTACTGTTATTTCAAAGCTAAACCTATTTCTTTCTACTTTTTTCAATTCTTTATCGACGTAGTAGAATATCTTTAATTCTACTGTTGTGGGGTAACCGTTTATTATTGCTGGTATAATGTTGAAAAACACTTTTTCTTCCTGGAGAGAACTGTTTATGATTCCTATTGCTTTTAGTATAGAACTGAGTTTTTCTAGGTTGTTCTTTAGTGGTCCATCTTGTAAAAGATTGATTGCCTTGTCTAGTCTGGTAAGAATACCTTTTAACTCTTTGGATACCAATCCATTTAAATTACTGATCTTATTGCCTTCTTTTCTATTATCTTCTCTAAGTATGTTAGAAATAAGAGCTTGTATTATTCCGAAGATTATTGGATTTACGCTCGATGGATTTGAGGTTAAATATGAGTAAATAGAGTATAATATGTTTGCAAGTAGTTGATTACTGTTAAGGAATTCGTACATAATTTTCACGTTAGAGATATTGGGAGTGATGTTGATGGATTTTAGAAAGGCTGCGGCTTCTAAATATAGCTTCGAGCTTTGGCTCGAAAAAGGAAGCAAAGACCTATAATTCTCTGCATTCAACGGAAGATTGTATTTAAACAAAGCTTTTGCTATTTCTAATGAATTATCTGTAATCGGTAATTTCATGCTTATTAGGTAAGAATTAACTATTTCTGGTGAGATCTTGTAGAATATTGAGCTTCTGTTTATAGAGATGAACTTGAAGTTCCATGTGTCTTTTTCTTTACCTATGACTTGGATTCGGAAGCTATCTCCTGGTCTTACAAAGACGTTTTGTGGCATCTTGGCTTTTACACTATGGTTCCCTATCTTCAATATAGCTTCCCCGTCAGATCTCCTTTCTATCAGTTGAGCATTTAAAATTCTACCCTGTGGAAAATTTATTTCGCTAGAAACATTCAGGTTACCGGATATTTTTGTTGAGTTTATAGCATTGTTGATATTATTTATCCTATTCATACCATATTTTTATTTCAATTCACAGTAAAAAGCTTCCTGTATCGAGTCTATTATTATTTGATTGTAGTGGTATTGTTGATTATTGAAAATGTTTATTATTGTTTCCCAGTTTTTTGAAGTGTTTTCATACTCTCTCTTAGGTTTTCCCAGAATACCACTTATGTTTGGGAATAATCTACTTACGAATCCTCCTCTTCGAAAGATCTTTTCTATAATTTTATCTCTCATCTCTCTGTATACTCTTATGTTGAATCTCCAGGATAAATTATCATTATCCAAAATTTGTATACCTTGTATCTCTAAATTTCTTCTGAAAAGGGAGTTATTTTCAATTTTTTTGTTGAGTATTTCGTAGTAAGAAGTATTTTGATTTTTTCTAAGTTGAATGTAAAAATCTTCTTGTTTTAGTATATTTTCTAGCATTTGGTATATGTATTTTGAATCTTCCTTTTCTAGCTCAGAGTTGTAACATATATAAGTTTGCCTTTTGTTTTTAATTTTGTCAAAGTTGAGATATGTTTTGAATATCTTATCTACTCTGTTTACTAGGAAAGAAGAGGTGTTTTTATCTATTGTATTTTCGAAACTGTGATTGATTTTCTGTTTTGTAAATAGAACTGAGCCGAATCCTAATTCTATTGGTTTAGCATATGAAAAGCTGAATAGAAATCCCTGATCTTCTGTAAGATTATTAAGAATATAGTTGATTCTTTCCTTGGTTGGGAAACATAGTGCACAGTCCCATAGGATAAAAAGGTTGCTGCCTAGAATCTTTCTTGCTTTCTCTTTTGTAGTGTTCATTTCTTCTATACTCCAATTACCATAAGGAATTACCACTACGAATATAGTCAAACTATTTTCTGAAAATCTCAATATTCCCTCCCTGGTCTTTTGACAAATTTTTATAAAATCAGGATATAAAGTATTAAAATCTATGTCATACAATTCTATTTTAGCCTCTGAATAACTGACACTTAAAGGCAAAGTATAACATATATTGGCAGGAAAATAGACACTGATATCTTTGAAGATCTTTTCGAAGTGTTTAATCAATTTTAGGACACAGTTAGAAGCTCTTGGACAAATGTACATCTATTCAATCTCTAAATTAATCGCATTCACTTTTATACCCTTATCCTTTTTTACTATAAAAGTTTGAGTATCTATTAGAATCGGAACTATTAAGAATTGTTCAAATAACATCTGTTGTAACTCGATTAGGTAATCTTTTTGATTTCTGGAGAATCCATCCATAACTTTCTCTAGTATTTGCTCTATCTCAGGGGTTGATACACTATAAACGTTATACTTACCACTTTTTGAGTAGATAGAATAATAATTCATGTAGGGTAAAATGGTTATACTTGTAATGATGAAATCGAAATCATAGGGATTTATGTCATCTTTTAGGGATGGTTCTGGAGGTTCTACTAGTATTCCAAATATCTCTTTTCGAGGTAGTTTTTCCTCTATGTTTATCGTTATTACCTCAGCTTTAAAACTATTATTCATTATTTCACTCATTAAATTAGAAACTAGCTTACTTTTCTGATCTTTGTACGTAATCAATATCCTAAGCTTCCTGTTTGGGAAATTTGATGATAGATCGTTGAATTTATTATTTTCAAGATTGAATTTGTCTGTTGCTGCAAAGTGATAAGGAAGAATATAGCTATTACATAATTGGTATTCTTCTATGTTGTATTTTTGCAACTCTGATTTAAATTTTTGATATATCAGCATTCTTTCGTTTCTGTTTATATTTGGATTAAAGAAGATGAAGTAAATTTCTTTTCTTGGGAACCTTAGAATTTTATATTCCTCTTGATTTACATGTTTTGTGATGTATTCTTCTAGGGTTGACGGAATTTTTAATACATCGATTTTCCCTATCTCCTTTTTCAGTTTTTCTACATCTGTGTAAGTCAAAAAATGTATTTCAAGGTTTTTAGTTTTGCTCAGTATTACAAAATGATTGGTTTCAGATTTTTTAACTATATATTTGGAGTATTCTGGAAAAAATGAAAAATTTTTTAGCCCCTTGTATGTATAGTCTAAAATTTGTTGCTGGTATTTCTGGGTATTATCAAATATTAGTGGGGAGGGAAAATATGGAAGGGAATATGCCATTTTGTACTTTATCCTTAAATTCTCCTCTACCTGATCTATCTGCTCTATACTCTCAACTATGTTTTTATGTATCCATTTATTTGATATATTTGGCATGTTTAGAAGATGAATTGTATGAATTATATTGATTGGATTGATAGAATCTACTTGGAAATCATCTTTATTTAAAGCCAGTATGGTTTGTTTGTTTTGTTGGAACATCATTTGGTTATCCTTCGAAGGAATTTCTTTTAAGATTTTTGAACGTGGATAGCAATTACCTTCGTAATCTATTAGCGGAGGAACTATTAATCTCAAAGCCTGGTATGTAAGCCAGGAGGGTTTATCTATATAGTTCAAATAATTATTTGATAAATCTTCTTTTAATTCTGCTACCACTATTATTTCTCTCTTAGATTTTAACGAAATGAAAAAGTATATAATGCTGGAGAGTATTAGTAGGGATATCAAAGCCAGTACTAATCTGTTTTTGTTAATAGCCATTTTTTAAACCATTCTAGAATTCTTTTCAATCTATCTATTCTTAGGTCTGGTGGACCATTTCTACTCATACTGTGATTCGTTTCTAACGGATATCTTACAAATAAGACTTCTTTCTTTAGTCTTTTCAGTACTGTGTAAAGTTGTTCTGCTTGTGAGATTGGACACCTTAGATCTCCCTCACTGTGAATTATCATCAATGGTGTATTTATGTTTTGTGCGTATTTTAGAGGGGACTGGTTCCATAGTTTATCTATTTGGTTCCAGAAATTACCTTGCCAGTATCCGTTTTCCATAAATGGCAGATCTGTAGTTGAAGCCATGCTTACTAAATCTACGACACTTCTATCGGTTACAGCGCATTTGAAGAGGTTTGTATGTGCTATTGTCCAGTTTGTCAGGTACCCTCCATAGCTTCCCCCTATAATACCTAAGTTATCTCTATCTACGAAGGAAAATTTACAAACGAATTCAATACCAGCCATGATGTCTTTGTAATCTATATTTCCCCAGTCTCCTCTTATGATTGAGGCAAAGTCTTCTTCCCTTCCCATACTCCCACGAGGATTGGTGTAAAAGACTATGATGTTTTGTGAAGCAATCACTTGAAATTCATGGAAAAAAGTGTTTCCATACTGAGCATGTGGACCACCATGTATATACAGTACCAATGGATATTTCCGGGTTGGATTAAAGTCTGGAGGCTTCATTATCCATCCCTGTATCTCTTTCCCGTCAAAACTATTAAAAAATACTTCTTCTACCGAACATAGCAAAATGTCATCTATCCAATTATTTAAATTTGTTATCTTTCCCAGCTTATTTTCTCTTATAAAGAATAATTCATTTGGCAATGATACTGTACTTATGCTTACTATTTGGAAATCCTGTGATATATCATATGAAAAGATATCTATTTTGGAGTTAGTTAAATTTTCTAATTCCTTGCTATCTATGTTTACTCTGTATAAATTACAATTCCCTGAATCACTGACGAGAAAATAAATGAATTTCCCATCTTTACTCCATTTAGGTTTAAGACTAAGAAAATCTTTAATATCTGAGAGTGTCGAATTACCTATGTTTCTATCTAATCTGTCTGTTAAACATACTATTTCATGATTACTCAGATTTATTAGCCAAAGTTTGTTGTTTTTGGGGACCCAGGGATCTTCATTACTCTTATATCCTACGAAGCATAGTAGTTTATCGTCGGGAGAGATAGAGAGAAAGTTCTTATAACCTTCAAAAGTTTTTATCTTTTGCAGTTTGTTATCTTCAAGGTTTATCATCCATAGATCTATGAGGAAAGGTAGATTTTCTGGATCATGACTACGATTTGATAGGAAAAATATACGAGAGCCATCATTTGACAGCACAGGGGAGTAATCATCGAACTCTCCTTCGGTTACTTGCCAAGCTTTTCCATTTTCTGGTTCTAAAATCCAAATCTTTTGATAATTATCTAAAAAGCCTACCCCATCTAACCTATAGTATATTCTATTGATTATTCTCGGAGGATTTGAAAGGTTATTATTTTTTCTTTTCTCGATATATTCTTTTGTCCACTGGATATCTTTGGGTCTAAAGCTAAAGACTATTCTGTTGTTATTGGAAATACTCAACTCTGAAATATGTCCTTCAGGTAGATTACTTACTTTATAGGCCTCTCCTCCAAAAGCATTTATACACCAAATTTGTGTGTCCTCATCTTTTGTCCTTATAAAAAATATCTTTTGACCATCTCTAGACCAGATGGGGGATCTATCAAAAACGTCTCCATGAGTGAACTGGTAATAATCTTTGGTCGTCAAATCAAGAATCCATAGATGAGAATTGTATTTATTTTTTTCCCTATTTACTATTTTTACCGTAAAAACACACTTTTTTTGATCTGGACTTATTTCTATGTTTCCCAGGTATTTTATTAAGAATAGGTCTTCTATGCTAATTTTACGCTTGGACATCCAATATTCTGAAAATTTCATGCGGATTGATATAGAAGTACGGATAATCTCTAGAACTCAAACTTTTATATTCTTCAAACAACCTTTCTACCTGTATTTCTAGTATTTCGGTTAGTTTATACAAATCTTCTAACTTTTCTTTTATTTGTTCAACTATCATTTGATTTATCTGGTTAATTTGCTTAGTTAGTTCTTTTTTTATACCTCTGTTTTCTTTTTTGTTTATTTCGTTTAGTATTTGATTCTTTTTCCTGAGTAAGTCTTTGTCTATATCGTATTCTATTTTACTGATCATTGTTTGGATGTCATCTAGGGTTAGAAATTTTTGATATTCTGTTAACGAATTGAGGATTTTTCTTAGTTTTTCAGGATTAACAAAAATCGAGGTTTTAAAGGAGTTTATTATACTCTTTGCTCTGATTATTTTTTGAGTATCTATTTTTAATGGGATTGAGAGGGTTACTACGGTAGTAGGTGGGGGGGATTGAGAAAGTAGGTTAGCTGCTATATGATCAGCTACAAAATTATAATACGAACTGCCTACCCCTAAGATATCTGTTCTATCTTTATATAAAAAGTATCTTCTAAAGATTGCCCATGCTACTGCTTTAGGTCTTACTTGAGATAAATCCAAATCTAATTCTTTATCCAAATACATGGTTTTTCTCTCATTCCCTTGTATTAACCAAAAGGGTAGTTCATTATTTTCTAACTCCTTTATCGGGTAGAATCCTACTGACTCTCTGAATATCCTTATAGCTTCGTTATATAACTCTTTGAAATCATGGTAATTATCGATGACCCAGTAGAAAAAATCTTTAATTTCCTTTGATAGCTCAGAAAGTAATCTAACCTCAAATCTGATATTTATCCCATATTTTTCAAAAAACTTTATCATTAGATTATTCCAAAATAAAGTGAATTTGTCTGTTTGCTGGGTTTGAAGGATTGAGAGAAAAAGCTGAATGTTCTGTTTTGTTTCAGGATCTTCTATCAGTTCCTCATAGCTTCTAGAGCAATCATAAACGAATTCTTTGATTTTATTAATATCATCATGGTCAAGTCTTTCTATGGGTTTGTTAAGATTTAGTGACTTTGATAAAAATTTGAATTCAGCCCTATCGGAATCATTATAAACTATTACCTTATCCCTTTTCTTGTAGAGAAACTTAGATATTATACCGGGAGTATATATTGTAGGTTGATGAGAGGTAATATAGGAACCATTTTCAGGAGGAACTATACTTAAAATCAGACTCTCATTAAAACTGGGAATCCTTACTTTCTTTATATTCTCAAGAACTTCAAAATTTATAGTTTTCATTTATATTATCTTCATCTTAGATTTTGTGAGCTTAGACAAATCTCTAAGAATTCTATTCAAGTCTACATCGTTTATTGATTCCTTTATCTCCAATAGTTTGGGAACAACTTGGGTAAAATCTTCTTTTATCGATTTGTATAAATCTATTACGAAATCTAGGTCAGTAAATTTATACGGGTTGAAAAAACCATTTCTATATCCTAAAAAAGCTAGATTCATAGTATTTGGGATGAACTCGCTGTACTCAAAAGGAGTTATTTCTTCTACCTCTTCTCTGATCAAATTTGTCTTGACATTATACTGATTTTGGTAATAATCTATTATCTCGTCTATCTTGTTTTCTCCATACAAATAAATCCACATTGTACCATTTATATTTACAACTGAACATCTGAATAAATTATCGAATATATGGTCTATAAAATTATGGCTTATATGACTTTCAAGCTTTAGTTTGTACAGGTTTACCTTTTGACTCAAAGGATATCTTGCAAACGAGACATATATACCATTACTTTTTAACAGTTCTTCGGTATCTGGTATTCTGTCGATCATGGAAATATTGGTAAACGATATATCGCTTTCTTGGATTATATATACTTTTTTGCTTTTTATGCCTATTTTATTTCTCCAGAATAGGAAAGTGTTGTCCAAAGAATAGTGTAGATTTTGGTAGGGGATTTCCAATTCTTCTAGTTTTTCTTGGGAAATAGTATATACTTTATCTTGTGGTTTTGTTATGGATATGTTTGAATTTTCAAGTATTTTGGAAAGAATTAGTCCATGGATTGGGTCTGCATAGATATTTATTATCTTTTGAATTGCTTTGTTCATATTTGGCTCTCCTTGTTCAGTGTAGTTCTAGGTAAGGTAGTAGGCCGTGTAAACCTCCTTCTCTGCCGAATCCGCTTTCTTTGTATCCTCCAAACGGTGAGGATGGATCAAATTGGTTGTATGTATTTGCCCATATTACGCCTGCTCTTATATGTTTTGACATTTCCAATAACCTTGCAGGATTATTCGTCCATATACCTGCTGATAAACCGTAAAAGGTATTATTTGCTTTTTCTATTGCTTCTTGGGGATCTCTGAATGTTATTATTGCTAGGACTGGACCTAAGATTTCTTCCCTTGCTATAGTACATGATTGCGTAACGTTTGTGAAGAATGTTGGGGGAAACCAATAACCTCTTTCAGGAAGTTTACACTCCTTCTGATAAAGTATACAGCCTTCTTTTTTACCTATTTCCACATAATGTTTGATTTTTTCTAATTGCATAGAGGAATTTATTGCTCCCATATCTGTATTTTTGTCAAGAGGATCACCTATCCTGATAGTCTTTATTCTGTCTTTTAATTTTTGTATGATGGTAGGGAGGATGGATTCTTGAACTAATAACCTTGAACCTGCATAACAAATATGCCCTTGGTTGAAGTATATTCCTTTTATTATTGCTTCTACTGCTTGATCTATTGGAGCATCTTCTAGAATTATATGTGGACCTTTGCCTCCCAGTTCTAACGTCAACTTTTTATTTTTAGCGTTTTTTAGTATGGTTTTTCCTACTTCTGTGGAGCCTGTGAAAGATATTTTTTTTATGTCCGGATGTTTGACTATTAGCGATCCTGTATATCCGTTGCCGGTTATTATGTTTACTACACCTTCTGGTAAGTCTGCCTCTTGGATTATTTCTGCTAGAATTAAAGCTGTTAACGGTGTTGTTTCTGCTGGTTTGAGAACCACGGTATTCCCACAGGCCAGAGCGGGTGCTATCTTCCGTGCAGCCATTAGTAGTGGGAAATTCCAGGGTATTATTTGGCCGACTACTCCTATTGGTGAGATTTTTCTATTTGCAAAAGCGTATTCTAATTTGTCTGCCCAACCGGCGTAATAAAAGAAATGCTGAGCACTTTGAGGGATGTCAAAATCTCTTGTTTCTCTTATTGGCTTACCGTTGTCCATGGTTTCTATTACTGCTAGTTCTTGTGCTCTTTCTTGTATCATCCTAGCTATTTTGTATATGTATTTTACTCTATCTTTGGGTTTTGTTTTTGACCAATATTTTTCGTAAGCTGTTTTAGCTGCTTCTACTGCTTTGTTGATATCTTCTTCAGTTGCATAAGCTACATGTGTTAAAACTTCTTCGGTTGCAGGATTGATCGTCGGGAAATATCTACCTGATGAAGGCTTTACGAATTTACCCCCTATGAAAAGATCATAATTATCCTTTAATTTTATGTGGGAATTATCTTCTGGGGATTTAGAATAATCCCATACCCCAAAAAATTTGAGTTCCTGTATTTCTTGGGGTTTTAACTGTGAGGATTTTTGTATTATTGATTCGATTTCTTTTGTTTCGATGGAATTTGGAAAGACCTGGTCTTTTTGTGTTTGTATGAGATCTGCTTGAGTTTCCTTTTTGTTCATTGGGTTCACCTCTATGGATACATGTTGATGCTTTTGAACCATTGGTTGAGTTTTTCTTTTCTTTCGGTATCGTTTTTAGGGAGTGTAAGTGGTCGTCCTCTTCCATCGAATATTATTCCTACTACTCCTCCTTTGACTTCCTTGGTATCGATTTTCTCTTCTCGTGATAGCTTAAATTTGTTATGTAAGTATTTGATATTAATTTTAGCGTTTCCTTTTATTGGTACTACTTTTATTTCTCCACTTAGTAGTGTAACATCGTAGGTTTTGTTAGATTCTGTATCTATAACTTCAGCTTCTAGTATTTTGACTCCTTCTTTTTCTTTTCCAACAGGACATATACAGGTTCCTAGGTATATTAGGCAGTCTTTTTCGAATACTTCTGTTGCTGCTTTTTCGTGGACTGTTGATAGTACTCCCAAGTGGGGCATCATGAATATACTGTCTACTGTAAGTAGGGTGAACCCATATGGTTCAAATGCGTCTATCATCATCATTGCGCTCTGGTTTCTTCTGGGAGCGTGTGATAGAACTCCTCCACTTCCTACAATCATATCTAATTCGAACATGTCGATAATTGTTTCACCACTTTCTGTTTGGCTAAATGCATCGGATATACTTCTTTCTTTCCGTCTTCCTTTTAGTCCTACTGCTAGGAGTTTATGTTGAGCGAAAGACAGTTTCAGTGCTTCCCTACATATTGCTTGCTCTATCATAAGATCTTTAAGTAGGTAGGGGATTGTCGTCGGTCTTATCATTTTGTTTTTAATGGCGTTTCTTAGTTGAACTATGTCTGTGTCGAAAGGTATCCATCTGAGAACGTTCTCTATCCCTGCATCTTTCAGAACTTGGGCTATTGAGTAACTCATTCCATAGTTTGCACTTACGCTTCTGTTAAATATCCATTCGTTGTCTTGTTTTATTACTGAGAATACGTCGGTTGTTGCTCCTCCTATATCTACTCCTACTAGGTTTATGTTGTTCTTTTTAGATATTTTTTGCATGATGAGTCCGACTGCTGCTGGTGTTGGCATTATCTCTACGTCTACCATTTCCATGAGTTTCTTGTATCCAGGAGCTTGAGCCATTACATGTTCTAGGAACAGTTCTTGTATTATTAGTCTTGCAGGTTGTAGATTTTCTTCGTCCAGAGTTGGTCTTAGGTTGTCTGCTATTCTGAGCTCTACCAATTTAGAAAGGATTCTGGATATTTCTTCTCTTGCGTTTTTATTACCTGCGAAGATTACGGGTAGCTGATAAGTTATACCCAGTCTGGGTTTAGGTCTAGCTGCAGCTATTAGTTGAGCCATTTCTACTACGTGTTTTACTGTTCCTCCGTCTGTTCCACCGCTTAGGAGGATTATGTCTGGTCTCAATTCTCTGATTTTTTCTATTCTTTCGAATGGTTTTCTTCCGTCGTTGACTGCGAAGGTATCAAGGACGATAGCTCCTCCGCCTAGAGCTGCTCTTTGAGCACTTTCTGCAGACATTTCTTTTACCACGCCTGCTACTACCATCTGCAAGCCACCGCCTGCAGATGATGTGGATACATATATATCTACTCCCTCTTTCCCGTTGTCAGGTTTTATTAGGTTTTTATAGTCGTTTGTGAGTATCTTTTTATTTCTCAGTTCTTGAACTTCTCTAAAGGCGTTTAGGACGCCGATGGTTACATCTTCTAAGGGAGCCTCTACTGTTGTTGGAGCTTCTCCCCTGGTTGTTAGCCTATACTCTCCGTTAGGTTGCCTTTCTATCAATATTGCTTTCGTTGTAGTAGATCCACAGTCTGTAGCTATTATAGTCTTTATTTCATCTGGATTGATTTTAGTCATTTTCTACCCCCTTCTTATGATTATTCTTTAATTTCGTACTCATTCCCTCGTATGGAGGTTTTCACTGTTTAGAAATAGAATAGATAAACTAAGAATGAATAAATTAGAAATCTGTAAAAAGTTTTTTTCAAATGTTGGGAATAATAAGCTTAGGTAACCAGGGGTTTGCTCTCTACTCATACCTCTCTTCAAAGGGATATAAGGTTATCGCTTATACTACGAACAAAAATGTTTTATCTTTGAAGAGAATTGTTTCAACTGGCAAGATCGAAGGAGAGTTTGAAATATCCGCTACATCTAAGATCCGGGACGTTTTGGAATCTGATATTGTTTTTGTTTGCTCTATAACTACTGCATATAAAGACATAGCAAGGATGATCGTCGAGTACTCAAATGAAATCGATTTATCTAAAAAAATCTTTGTTCTTTTTTCAGGAAAACTAGGCGGAATCCTGGTATTTAATAAAATATTCAAAGACAGAGGTATACATACCAATGTAGTAGAGACTGACGCTATTTTTGCTTGCAGAAAAACTTCTATCGATACCGTATGGATAAGAGGGATAAAAAAATGGAACCTGTTGATTAGCAATAAAGACTACTTAAGATCAGATGGGAATCTATACTTGTACAAAGTCATAAGAAATATCCTTGATGACATAAATCTTGAGGTTGCTGATAATTTTATTCAGAGAGGATTGACAGATTTTGGCGCTATGGCTCATGCCCCAATAAGTATAATCAACCTAGCTAATATAGATTCAAAGAGAGATCTATTGTTTTACATCGATGGTATAACTGAAAATACCGTCAAGATCATAGAAAAAGTCTACTTAGAATTTAATCAAGTAGCCCAAGCTTTTGATACTTATATTATTCATCCGATAGAACTATTGGACAGATATTATGGTACTGTGAAAAATAGTCTTCTTGATGCTATAAAGAATGTTCCGAATTATAGGTTTACTAAGATGCCAGATAGTATATACGATAGATTTCTTTACGAAGATGTCTTAAGTACGCTTTATCCCTTGACACTAATTTCTCGAAAGAAAAATGTAAAGATAATCTTGGTTCCCAGCATAGTTGATTTGATTTGTAGTGTTCTAGATATTGATAAGGAAAAGCAGGGAAGAACACTAGAAGATATGGATCTGGATAAGGTGGTTATATGAAGAAAGTATTAGTTGCAAACAGAGGGGAAATAGCATTAAGAATTATAAGAACTCTAAGGGAAATGGGGATAAAAAGTGTAGCGATTTATTCCCAGGTAGACAAGGATAGTTTACATGTCCAGTTTGCCGATGAAGCAATATGTATAGGAAAGGATGATGCTTCTTCAACTTACTTGAACATACCGAATATAATATCGGCTGCACTGATAACCAAGTCTGATGCTATTCATCCAGGTTATGGCTTTCTCTCTGAAAACTATAAGTTTTCACAGATATGTAGATCACATGGTATTATTTTTATTGGTCCTTCTCCGGATAATATAAGGGATATGGGGGATAAGGTCAAGGCTAAGGAGATAGCAAGTAGTCTAGGTGTTCCATTGATCCCCTCTACCGGAGTAGTAAGAGATATAAGTCAGGTAAAGGATTTTATAAAAAGTCATGGTTTACCTGTGATTATTAAGGCTGCCGGTGGTGGTGGAGGACGTGGAATGAGAATAATCGAAAATCCCTCTGAAATAGAAACCAAACTAACTCAAGCCTCCATGGAAGCTAAATCTTTCTTTTCTAATCCCGATGTATATATCGAAAAACTTATACTTAATCCTAAGCATATTGAGGTCCAGATAATTGGAGATAACTATCGGGTTTACCACCTATTTGAAAGGGATTGTACTGTTCAAAGAAGACACCAAAAAATAATAGAAGAAGCAACCTCCCTCCTACCCCAAGAAATAAAAACCAAAATAATACAAGATGCCATAAAGATAGCAGAAAAAATAAATTACACTAACGCAGGAACCATAGAATTTCTCTATGATCCGGATTCCAAACAGCACTATTTCATAGAGATGAATACCAGGATTCAGGTGGAACATCCTGTCACGGAAATGGTAACCAACACTGATATCGTAAAGCTACAGGTTCTAGCAGCTATGGGTCAGGATATATCCCATCTCATACCGAATAGATACGATGGCTATGCTATTGAACTAAGAATATACGCAGAAGATTCCTACAAGTTCACCCCATCCATCGGCACAATAACCAAAACCTACTTCCCATCTTTTAGAGATGTAAGGGTAGATACAGCAGTTTACCCAGGGTACAACATAACACAGTTTTATGACAACATGATTTGTAAGCTAATAGTAAAAGGGGAAAGTAGGCAGGAAGCAATAAGGAGAACTAAAATCTACCTGGACCAAGTAATAATAGAAGGAGTAAATACTAACATACAACTGCTAAAGGATATTCTAGATGACCAAGATTATAAGGATTATTTCTATCATACTAGAAGTGTTGATGAGTTGATTCAACGAAGAACAGGCAAAGAAACGATTAAAGCTAAGTCATAAAAAGGATAATCTCTAAAGGTAAAGAATAGATAAAGTGGGAGGGTATATTATGGCAAAGATAAGAGTAGGAGTGCTAGGTTTGCAAGGTGGATTCCTGGAACATATCCATATGCTCGGAGCTCTGAACGTCGAAAGCAAAATAATAAAATATCCCGAAGAGCTAGAAGATGTTCAAGCTCTAATAATTCCCGGTGGTGAAAGCACCACTATTGACAGGTTAATGAGTGATGAATTTAGACAAAGTATAGTCGAAGCTAATAAAAGCAGAGGTATCCCTATTTTTGGAACCTGTGCCGGTGCTATCATCTTAGCAAAAAAAATACACAACGGAAAAGAATGGCAAAAACCACTCGGACTAATAGATATAGAAATAAAAAGGAATGCATATGGCAGGCAAATAGATAGCTTCGACACTGTCATAAATATTCCATCCCTTGGAACACTGATCAGAGCAGTCTTTATAAGATCACCCGAGATCGTCAACATAGGTCCAAAGGTAAAAGAATTGGCTAACTTCGAAGAATTACCAGTTCTAGTCCAAGAAGGCAATGTACTTGTTTCTACCTTTCACCCAGAGTTATCAGTAAACCCAGTTGTACATAAATATTTCCTGAGTCTTGTAAAAAGCTAGCTATCTATTACCGCTGGAGCTGGTAAGCGGTATATAAAACATTCCAGCTCAAAGCATAAGGAGGAAAAGATATGAGCAGAGACGAGATCTTCCAAAAACTAGTAAAAATAGTCTCCCAAAAACTACAGGTTCACGAAAGTGAAATAAAAGAAGATTCATCATTTGTGGATGATTTTGGAGCAGATTCTCTAGATCTAGTAGAACTAATAATGAAAATCGAAGAAGAGTTTGGCATAGAAATAAGTGATGAACAAAGCCAAAAAATACTAACCGTAAAAGATGCTATCGATTTCATAGAATCAAAACTAAGTAAGGTATAAATATGAACAATGTGGGCATTTGGAAAGAAAAAAGGAGAGAAAAGTAAAGAACAACAGCAAGGTCCCTTAACATATCAAAGACAGTATGTCAGAATAAACAGAGACATAGGAATTATATCCCCAGACATACCTGGCTATAAAACAGTAACACGTGATATAAGTTTAGGAGGAGCAAAAATAGTCTTACCTAAGTTTTTTTCAATAGGAACCATAATAAAAATAGCAATAGATTTTGAAAATCATAATAAACCCCTCGAACTATCAGCAGAAATTGTATGGATAAAAGAAATTGAACCTAACCGTAAATACGAAGCAGGATTAAAATTTATATACACCAACCCAGAACAACAACAAAAAGTAGAAAAGTATATTCTGTATATATTAGAAACCCAGAGCAATTGGTACAAAACTTTGGAGGATTAAAACAAAAACGTCGATATGTTTCTATGGAATCTCGAAACAAATAGACAAAAATACACACCAAAACTACAAGAAAAAAGAATAGAGATATTTGAAGAATACAAGAAAAAGATAGCAGAGGATTTATCTAAAAAATTTGAAGATGTGATCCATATACCCTATGGTACCGTTGATTGGTTATCTAGGAATTATCCTATAGTTGTTCTAAAAGACCGCTCTTTTTTAAGAAAGATTGTTGAATATATTAAGAATGAACTGGGTTTCAATTATTTGAACTATATAACTGCTGTCGATTACTATTTGCATAATGTTTTTCATGTGGTCTATGAATTTACAAAGATTCCCCTCAAGACCGACTCTCTAGCTGTTGAGGAAACCGAAATTGAACTCGAAAAAGACATAAAAGTGAATCTAAACTTTAGCTATAGATTAAGGTTGATCGTTGTTTTAGACCGAGACGATCCAAAGATAGACAGTATAGAAGATATCTACAGGACTGCCGATTGGCATGAAAGAGAAACCTATGACCTATTTGGGATAGTGTTTCAGAATAGGATAAATCCATTGGAAAGGATACTAATGCCTAACGAATGGGAAGGATTCCCATTACGAAAAGACTTCTTCCATGAAAGAATAATACCACATCCTTTCCTAGAAGCTTATTATGTTGTGAAGAAAGTAAAAGAACTAGAGGAGAGGAAATAAAAAAGTGAGATCTTTAATTTTTGTTTTTATTCTAACCTTTGTCAGTATTTTTGCTAGAACTGAAAATATAAACATACCAGCCGAAGAAATCATTGATAGAATGACCCTCAGTATCTACGGCTTATCCTCGTATACCTGTAAAGTGAAAATGAATGCAAACATTGTAGATTATGGTATAAATATTTCTTTTAAGGGAAGTGTTTACTTTAAAGAGCCAAACAAGTTGGCTCTCAAACTTGATAATTTACCCGAAGAAGTACAGGAAAAGTATAGGATTTCTTTTACTCAAACCGCTGTTCCCGGAATGGTTTCAAAAACTTATAAAGAAAAGTACAAAATCAAACTTACGGGAATTAGAAATTTTACAAACAATAGAAAGGTCTACATCTTGTATATGGAACCGTACAAAAAAAGTAGTGTAAAAAATGTAATTATGTTCGTTGATTCTGAAAATTATACAATACCCAAATCGATAATATTTTATACAGATGGAGGGAAAATAGTAATCGAACAGGCATATGCAAAGATAGAAAAGTACTATTTGCCTGTCAAGCAAGACGTATTGTTCGATTTTCCAAAGATTCGAGCTAATCTTATTTCTGAATTCTACGACTATCAGCTAAATGTCAATATAGATGATCAAGTGTTTGAACAAGGGAAGAAATAGGAAATGAAATCGATATCTAAGGTAGAGAATAAGAGGGGACTGGGGATTTTAGAGCTGGAGGAACCTAAATTTGTTTCTGAAGAGGATGTTCTAGTAGAAGTCGATGCCGTTTCCATATGTGGAACCGATCTGCATATTTATGAATGGGATGATTGGGCAAGGAACAGAATCAAGATACCCCGGGTACTTGGGCACGAAGGCACAGGAAGAATCATAAAGATAGGTAGTAAAGTCAAAGGATTACATGAAGGCCAAAGAGTTTCTTTCGAAAGTCATATCCCTTGCTTTAGATGCTATCAATGCAAAACGGGAAGACCTCATATATGCTCAGATTTAAAGATTTTAGGTATAGATGTCGACGGATTATTCAGGAAATACGTCGTCGTACCGCACTTTATTGTTATTCCGAATGATTTGGATTATGATGAAGCCGCTTTGCTTGAGCCGTTGGGTAATGCCTTCCACGCTCTGTCTAAAGTCGATATTAGGGGAAAATACGTAGGTATTTTGGGAGATGGTCCAATAGCTATGTTTCTATTCTATTTTGCTCAAAAGTTCGGCCCAGCCAAAATATTCCTAGTAGGAGCCAATAATTATAGGATAGATTTTGCAAAAAAAATCAACTACAGCAACCATCCAATCCTCAACTATTTTGAGGATAACATTTTGCAGGTAATTAAAGATCAAACAAATGGAAGAATGCTAGACATCGTCTTTGAAATGGCAGGATCAAAAAATACAGTAGAACTAGGTATAGAACTGCTTTCCATGGGAGGAAAACTCATAGCATTCGGAATATTACCAAGCAAAATAGAAATAGACTACAACCAACTAATATTTAAATCGATAGATATTATATCCGTCAACGGTAGGATTTTATTTGATAGCTGGTTTGTGATGTTAGATACTATCAAGAAAGGGGAGTTGAGGAAGTTTATAACCTACGAGGTCGAATTTACAAATTACCAAGAAGCTTTTGAATTACTACTAAGAAAAGAAGCTTTGAAAATCATTATAAAAATATAGGTTATTCATATGGAATTAGTGTTAGCAACGATACTCTTTTTGCTATTATTCTTTGAAAACATTGTGTTTATCAGGTTTTGTATTTCTAACCGAATCTTCGGGGTTGTTTTGCCAAAGATTATAACTTTTATTCTAGCCGTATTATCTTTGAACTATTACGAGTTTATGGTTTCTTTTATATTCTTGAATTTATCTTTGTCTTTTTTTACCGCTTTTGTCTATCAGCCTGAGTATAGGTTCTTCTTTATAAAGTATAAAAATATGGATTTTAACGATACTGGTTTTATAAAGAGATTGTTTGGGATAAATGATAATCCTGTAGTTTCTACCAAATTTCTGGATGAACTTATTGAAGCGGTATATAATTTATCTGAAAAGAGGATAGGAGCTTTGATCGTTCTGGAGAGGAAAATATCTCTGGATTACTATATAAACAATGGTTATTCTATTAACTCGGATGTCAATGGTGCCATATTAGAAAGTATTTTCAATAAAAATTCTCCGCTTCACGATGGTGCTGTTATAATAAGGGATGGGAAAATTGTTGCAGCCAAATGTTTTTTACCGTTAAATACTTCAGAGGTTTTAGAGGTTGAGGGAAAAGTTTTTTATTCTCTGGGTGCCAGGCATAGAGCCGGAATCGGAATAACCCAAACTACAGATGCAGTAAGTATCGTAGTCTCTGAAACTACCTCCGCAGTATCTTTCTGCTATGACGGAAAGATAAATTATAATATCTCTTCTGAACAGCTATACGATCTGCTTAAAAGAGAAATAATACTTAATACCATTCCTTTTGAAAAAATAGAGAAGCTATCGTAATGATTCCGAACGAACTTAAGTTATTATGCTTGTTATACGAAAAAGAAGAACTAAAAGTATCAGATATCGCTAAAAATTTAGGAATATCAAGTAATAGGGTCAAAAAGCTGATAGATGTTCTGTCAAAGAATTATAATATAAACATTATTTTTGACGGCAAAAAAAGAGTTTACTATCTTCCAGAAAGAAGGATACAAGCATATCACGATAATCCGTATTTTTGGGCTTCTATTTTGATCTATATTTTCTACATAATGGTCAGGACAGATAACCAAAGAGTTAAAAACCTTGCAGCTACTTTACTATGGAATTTCATCAATTTCTATAACGAACACTTCGACAAGAAGACAAAAGTGGATGAGCTAAAGTTCTTCGATAACGATATGCTGTTTTTATTGGACGATCCCTCTCTTTTCTACGTCAAAGATATGGATTACAATATTTTTATCAGAATAAAGAGTGCTATATCGAATAAAAGCGAAATAAGAATTACTGTGATTGACAGGCATAGTTCTGGTTATAAAAGGGTAAATACATTTCCTATCTATCTCGCTTTTTTAAGAAAAAATTGGTATTTGGTGAGTTTTTCGGAAAATCAGTACCAGATCTTTGATGTTAACGATATAAAAGAGATTTCTCTTACTGGAAGAGTACTGGAACAGGACATAGGTATTTCTGTTGAGGATGCTATCCCTGAACTACGTGAGTATATTATTCCCAGCAAAAAGTACTCTGTATTGATAGACATATCGGATTATGTTAAAGTCTATGGTATTAGCTTTTTTCATCCCTCTCAAAAGATTACTATTAATCAGGATAAGGTATATATGCGATTAGAGATTGTAAATTTACCTATGCTTTTTAGGTGGTTGAGTTCACACGGTAAGCTTATGAAGATTATTGAGCCGGAGATAGTTAAGCAGAAGTATATAGAATACCTGTTAGACATTGTTGATAGTTATAGTTAATAGAAAGGGGTGTTTTGGTGTGGTAAGGACTAGGTTTGCTCCTTCTCCGACAGGATATTTACATATAGGGGGAGCAAGAACTGCCTTATTCAATTACCTATTTGCCAAAAGAAATGATGGCAAATTCATTCTGAGAATAGAAGATACTGATCTGGAAAGGTCGAAAATTGAGTATGAAAAGGAAATAATACAAGACTTACTCTGGGTAGGAATTAGGTGGGATGAAGGACCTGATATAGGGGGAAACTACGGACCCTACAGACAATCCGAAAGACTTGAACTATACAACCTGGAACTAAAGAAACTAGTTGAAAAAGGGCTAGCTTATGAATGTTATTGTACTGAAGAAGAGTTAGAGGTTCAGAGAAAATTACAACTTAAAGAAAAGAAACCTCCTATATACGACAGAAGATGCCTGAATTTAACAGAAAAGAAAAGAAAAGAGTATATAAATGAAGGAAGAAGACCTTCTTACAGATTTTTAGTACCACATAAAACGCTGGAATACACTGATCTTGTACATGGTAAGGTAACTGTCGACTGCTCTCTAATTTCCGATCCGATAATAGTCAAAAGCAATGGTATTCCGACGTATAATTTTGCTTGTGTGGTCGATGACTACCACATGGGGATAACTCACGTAATCAGAGGAGATGAACATCTTGATAACACGCCTAGACAAATCCTTATTTTTGAGGCTCTAGGATATAAGCATCCATTCTATGCTCACATACCTATGATATTGGCTCCAGATAGGACTAAACTGTCGAAGAGACATGGAGCTACCTCCGTAAAAGAACTGAAACAACTTGGATATGTTCCTCAAGCACTGATAAACTACATATCTCTACTTGGATGGTCCCCAAAAGAAAATAGGGAAGTTTTTAGTATAGAAGAAATTATACAAAGATTCGATTTTGACCATATTTTGGATCATCCGGCAGTATATGACCTCGAAAAAATGAAATGGTTCAACCATTACTACATTTCAAATATTTTGACTAATCAACAGGTTTTAAAATATCTTCAGGAGTTAGACAATAATGTGAAGAACAATATTGACCTGTATGGAAAGATTATAGAATTTGAAAAGTCAAGGGTTTATTCATTACTTGAATTTATCGATGTATTCAAGATCATTAGCAATGATATTGTCGATTACGATTTATCGAATGTCGATGCCAATCTATTTAGTTTAAACATCAAGAATACATACGATGATTTGGTTAATATTGAATTTTCGTCAGTAGATAGTATAAAGCAGAGTTTAAAGAGAATTATTCAGAAGCATAATCTCAGAACTCAGGATTTATATAAGCCCATAAGGTTTGCTCTGACCAATACATTAGAGGGTATAGAACTACCAAAACTAATCTATTTATTAGGAAAGGAAAAGTTTTTGAATAGATTAAAGAATTTCATAAGTTTTGTTGATAGTAAAACCAAGGTTTAGGAGGAGGATTTATGGATCTTTCTAAAACTGTGAACCTAATGAAAACTGATTTTCCGATGAAAGCCAATTTACCTTTGGTAGAGCCGGATATCGTGGATTTCTGGGAAGAAAACAGAATTTACTATAAAGTTCTAGCTAAAAATCAGGGTAGAGAACAAAGGATTTTACATGATGGTCCTCCGTACTCTAATGGGAAAATTCATCTTGGACACGCTCTCAATAAGATTTTAAAGGACATCTTAGTTAAGTACTGGAACTTAAAGGGGTACTACAGTCCGTTTATTCCTGGCTGGGATACCCACGGATTACCAAATGAAAAAGCCGCTCTGACTACATACAATATAGATAGAAAAAAGGTTTCTGAATTATATATCAGAGAAAAGTCGAAAGAAATAGCTGTCTATTATTCTGAGATTCAGAAGAATCAATTCAGGAGGCTAGGGGTTTTTGCAGATTGGGAAAATCCTTACCTTACACTAAATCCTTCTTACGAGGCTGCTATAATAAGGGCTTTCGGAAAGCTCTGGCAGAATGGGTATATATACAGAGAAATGAAGCCCGTTTATTGGTGTTACGACTGCGAAACATCTCTAGCAGAGGCAGAAATAGAATATAAAGAAAAAAGTTCTCCTTCAATTGTCGTCTCATTCAAGCTTGAGGAATCTTTAGATGATATTGATCAGGCTTATGTTTTAATATGGACCACTACTCCGTGGACTTTGCCAGCCAACGTAGCTATAGCTTATAAACCCGATTCCCAATACATCCTAGTGGATTATAACTCTAAAAAATATATTGTAGCAAAAGAAGCCTATTTCAATGCAGAACAATTGAAATTTTTAAGAGAAGAGTCTAGAATAGTAAAAGAGCTTTCTTCGGATCAGCTTTTTAAGCTAAAGGCAAAACATCCTTTTATTGATAGATATTCGATTTTGGTTCCTGCTGATTATGTGGACTTGTATAACGGAACGGGGTTAGTACACATCGCTCCAGGACACGGATACGAAGACTATATTACAGGTAAAAAATTTGGATTACAAATATTATCTCCAGTAGATCAAGAGGGGAAGTTTACAGATGAGGTAGAACTCTTGAAGGGTTTACATATCGATCAAGCCAACCAGGTGATAACCAAAATACTTTCTGAATCTGGTAGTTTACTTTGGCAAAGTTCTATTATACACAGCTATCCTCATTGTTGGAGATGCCATAAGCCAGTAATATTTAGGGCTACTTATCAGTGGTTCTTAGATGTGGAAAAAATGAAAGATAAATTAATTTCTTCTATCGGTGAAGTTGAATGGTATCCTTCTTGGGGAAGAGAAAGAATGGTCAAGATGGTGGAGAATAGACCCGATTGGTGTCTATCTCGTCAAAGGGTATGGGGAGTATTTATACCAGCACTGTACTGCAAAAACTGTAAAGAGCACATAATAGACAATGATATAGTGGAAAATATCGCTTCAATAATTGAAAAAGAGGGAAGTGATGTTTGGTGGAAAAAAGATGTAAAGTACTTCATAAACAAAGATTTAGTATGTTCCAAATGTGGTTCAAGAGAATTTGAAAAGGAGAAAGATATTTTTGATGTATGGTTTGAATCTGCGGTTAGTCACTTAGCAGTACTATATAATAACCTACCTCATCCGTGTGAGTTATATTTAGAGGGGGCTGATCAGTATAGGGGTTGGTTCCAGGTTTCTTTGATCACTAGTGTTGGAGTACTGGGCTATCCTCCATACAAGAAGGTATTGACTCATGGTTGGGTTCTCGATAGTGAAGGTAGGGCAATGCATAAATCCCTCGGTAATGTCATAGATCCTATGGAAATAGTCGAAGAATACGGAGCAGATATCCTTAGATTATATTTTGCAACCTCTGAATATGTCAACGACATTAAAATGTCTAAGAATACCCTGAACGTCGTAGCTGAGATGTATAAAAAGATCAGAAATACGATCAGATTTATGCTAGGTAATATTTATGATTTCGACATAGATACTCATAAATTCAATTTGGATGAGTTACCTATACTTGAAAAGTATATACTTTATCGACATGCGAGAATGATAAAGAGTGTTGAAAACTACATCGAAAACTTTGAGTTTCATAGATATATTTATGAGGTATATAACTACATTGTTCATAGTCTCAGTGCTTTATACTTGGATATTAGAAAAGATGTTTTGTATACTTATGAGAGGGATTCTTTTGCAAGGAGAGCTTGTCAGTTTGTGATATTCAATATCCTGAGAGATTTGCTTGTGATGTTATTTCCTGTTTTGTCGTTTACGTGTGAGCAAGCTTGGAGAAACATACCGTTGAAGAATCTTTCTACCTTTAGTTGCTACCTTCAAGACTGGCCAGACTATAAGAAATACAGTGTATCAGGGGTGGAATTTGTAGATGACATCATCGAACTTCAAAAAGCCATCTTACCTATATTCGAAAAATACAAAAATAGTGGACAAATAAAGACTACGAATGAAAGCATTTTACATTTGTATTCAGATAAAGCATATGAGTTTTTGGAAACTCATAAAGACATAATAAAGGAAATATTCAGGGTAGCAGAGGTTGCAGTCTCAAAACAGAACAAAGAAAGTCTAGAGTTTGTTAATTTCAACAACATGAATGTTTTCGTGGAATTTATTAAATCGAATTACCATAAATGTCAAAGATGTTGGAATTATTATCCTGAGTTAAGGGACTATAATATAAAAGTATGTTTTAGGTGTTATGATATTTTACAAAAAATAGGGATGTTTGCTTAATCGATGAATAAGAAATATGGGAGGTGAAGATAAAATGAGAAAAGCAATGGTTTTAATAGTGGTTGCTATCATAATTTTGGTTTTGAATTTTGGTATATCTTCTCAGGGGCAGGATGTATCTAATTTCATAAAGTATGCTCCTGCTATGAAAGATCTTTCTTCAGGTAAGGAAGTGTATCTAAAAGATCATCTGGATAAGGTAATGGTTTTGGAATTTTTCGAGACTTGGTGCCCATCCTGTATAAGAGCTATACCAGAACTAAATAAACTATATTCAAATATTCAGAACGACACTAAATTAAGGAATAAAGTGGTTTTTTACAGTATCCTTAGCTCTTCTAGTGGAGATGAAAAGAGTATAAAAGAGTTTATTAAGAATCGAAGGATAAGTTATCCCGTGTTGTTTGAAGCAAAACCCCAATTAAGTTATAACTTAGGAGTTAAGTATATTCCTACTATTTTTGTGATAAATCAGGGTAAGGTAGTATATACGAAGGTTGGATTTGAGGCCTCGGATGTTTTGACAAAGGCATTGCTTGAGTTTGTGAAGTGATCGGGGTGTAGCTTAGCCTGGCTAGAGCGCCATGTTCGGGACGTGGAGGTCGTGGGTTCAAATCCCACCACCCCGAACTGAATCATGATAACTATCACCTACCAACCAAAAGACAAAGAAAGAAAAATACTACTCGAACTGGAAGAATACGGAAAAGTAGTATTCTACCAAGAAATTAGGGAAAATAAGGAAGATATACTTAAAAATACCGAAATACTTGTAACCTTTTTCCCCGACAAGGAATTAAGTAAGCATGAACTTGAATTACTTTCTAGATCGGATAAGTTAAAGATAGTTCAATCAATTCTTTCAGGAATAGATCATATAGATTCTTCGTGGTTTCCCAGGGCTAAGATAATCGGCAACACGGGGGCATATTCAGAAATCATGGTCGAACATATTTTTGCATTCATTCTATTCTGGGCAAAAAACCTGATGGAAAATCACCTGAAATTAAAAAATGGAATATATGAACAAAAAGCAAATAGTTTACTTATAAAAGGGAAAACTATAGGGATAGTTGGTTTTGGAGGAATAGGCAAAGAAGTAGCGAGAATAGCCAAAGCTTTCTATATGAAAGTTTTAGCCATAAATACCACAGGCAAAACCGACAGTAAATATGTAGATGAGATATATACTCTGGAAGGATTAGATTATGTTTTGCTTAATTCCGACATAGTTGTTCTTTCTCTACCTCTGAGCAAAAGTACAGAGAACTTGATAAACTACGATAAGCTAAGATTAATGAAAAGGAATGCTATCTTGATAAATGTTGGTAGGGGGCAGATAATAAATCAAAAAGACTTATATTATTTCCTAAGGGATAATCCTGACTTCAGGTGTGCTTTGGATGTTTGGTGGTCAGAGCCAGCTTTTAACCAGGAATTTAAACTGAACTACCCATTTTTTGAGTTACCAAATTTTCTAGGGAGTCCCCATAATTCTGCACTCGTCCCAGAAACCTTCGAAATAAGAACCAGACATCTAGTAGAAAAATTAAAAAAAATTTTAAGCGAAACTACAGAAAGGAGAAGAGATAATGTTTAGTAGGGTTTTCCTAGGAAGTGACCATGCAGGATTTAACTTAAAAAAAATAATCATTGATTATCTGGTAAATAATTTCGATATTGAAATAGTGGACAAGGGGACATATTCTGAAGCCAGTTGTGATTATCCTGATTACGCAATCGAAGTTTGTAAAGAAATCATAAGAAGTAAAAATTCTGCTGGAATTCTCATATGTGGGACTGGTATAGGTATGTCGATAGTTGCTAACAAATTTGAAGGGATAAGAGCAGCTCTATGCTATAATTCTACTTCTTCTAGATTGTCTAGATTACACAACGATTCAAATATTCTCTGTCTGGGAGCTAGAATAATAGGACCTGAAATAGCTAAGGATATCGTAAAGGCTTTCTTGGAAACCCCATTCGAAGGCGGTAGACATCAAAAAAGAATAGATAAAATCCTAGAATTAGAAAAGAAAATAAGAACATGTTGATTTATTTAGTCGTTTCGTTATTTGCTTTTTTGATGACATTGATCGTTACTCCTGTGGTTATAAGAATTTGCAGAAAGTATGGTATTGTTGATAGACCTGATGAAAGAAGAATTCACAAAGAGCCGATTCCAAGGCTGGGAGGAATAGCCGTTATCGTTTCAGTTATATTTACCGTTCTTTCATTTACTACTCTGATTTTACTCTTTGATCCCGAATTCTTTAAAGTTAAGTATTTCAAATATGATTTTCTTCAGATTATAGGTATACTGTTTGCTCTGTTTGTTATAACGCTTGTGGGAATAATGGATGACTTGTTTGACATACAAGCTAAGATAAAACTGCTCTTTCAGTTTATCTGTGCTAACATTTTATATTTTACGGGTAGTAAGATAACGTTTCTAAGTAGTTTTACAAGTTATCCTGTATTTGTTGGTGATTTTTTGAGTTATGTGCTTACGGTTTTATGGATAGTTGGGTTAACTAATGCTATAAATTTGATAGATGGTATGGATGGTGCTTTAGCTGGTATATCTGCTATAACTTCGTTCACATTGGGTCTGTTAGCCATAATTCAGGGTCAAACTGTGTTAGCTGTATTTGTTTTTACGCTGGGTGGAAGTCTACTTGGATTCTTAAGATATAATTTCAATCCTGCTAAGATCTTTCTGGGAGATACCGGTAGTATGTTCATAGGTATGTTTATGAGCATAGTTTCTTTGCTCGGATATTTCAAGAAAGCTACCTTAATTTCATTAATAATTCCCATAATTGTCTTTGCTATTCCGATATTTGATACCTTGTGGGCAATTATCAGGAGAATACTAAAAGGACAACATATATTTCAGCCGGATAAGGAACATATTCACCACAAGTTATTGCAATTAGGATTGAATCAGAAGCAAGCAGCTTTCATACTATACTTCATTACCATTTTTCTCTCTGCTGTTGCTATTATGATAATAAAGTAGGAGGTAGCTTGATGAATGAGATTTTTGTTATTGGTGGTGGTCCAGGAGGAGTAAAATTAGCTCAAGAACTAAGGGCAATAGGATTTGAAGGAAAGATTGTTCTTATCGAGGAAAATCTTCTGGGTGGAGAATGTACAAACGTAGGATGTATTCCCTCAAAAACCCTATACAATTTTTCTAAGATCTGCTATAAAATTAAGAAATTAACGGGAAAAAGTTTTTCTTTCGACACAAAGTTAATAGTTAACACCATCAGAAGAGTTATAAACATGATCAGAAAGGGTATTGAACTGAATTTAAAAAATGCAGAAGTGGAAGTGATTAATGCCAGGGCAGTTATCCAGGGAGATAAAATATTTTTCAATTCAAGTTCGTATAATTTTGACTGTGTTGCTATATGTACGGGTTCTATTCCTGTCACACTGGGATATAAACATGATAGGATACTTACTAATAGAGAGCTTTGGGGGCAAATGTTAGAAGATTTTATCAATGCCCTTAGTAAGGGAGCTAAAGTGTTAATCGTTGGTGGAGGATATATCGGACTTGAAACAGCTTGCATGTTTTCAAATCTCTTCGATGGTAGTCAGTTTATCGTGGTAGAAAAGGAAAAAAATATACTTAACACCGCCGATGATGAAATCATTCAAGAAATCCATAAAAGTATTACCAAGAACAGTCCGAATATAAATATTCTGACTAATTGTTCTGTAAAAGATATACAATACGGGCCTAATAGTTTGATTGTAGAGTACGATATTTCTGGGGAAATTTTCAAAGATGAATTCGATTTTGTGCTATTTTCTATAGGTAGAAAACCAAACATTCCTATTCAAGATCTGAATAAAATAGAGGTGAATGAATTTTTAGAGGTAAAAGGGATGAGAAATGTTTGGGCTATTGGTGATGTTATTGGTGGTAAATTGCTTGCTCATAAAGCTGAGTTTCAGGCTAAAATTGCTTCTAGAAATATAATTGATAAGCTACAAGGGAAAGAAAGTAGGCATAGATATACCAAGACTAATGAACTTCAGATCCCATCTGTTATGTTTACTATTCCTGAAGTAGGATGGTATGGTCTAACTGAAAAGGAATTGAAAAATATGCAGGTTGATTTCGTTTCTAAAAAAGCCAATATAGCTTCTAATCCAAGAGCTATCGTTGATAACTCAAGGGAGGGATTTGTTAAAATATTGTATAATAATCGTGGGGAAATTCTAGGGGTACATATGATAGCTGAAAATGTATCAGAAATAATAAGCGTACCTATGGTTTATAACTCTGAGACTATAGTATATCCCCATCCCACGATTTCAGAAATTTTCGGTGAATTACTATGAATAGACTACTCTTTTTTTCATTTTTTATTGTTTTTTTATTGGGTGTTATTTATTCTCAGCAGAGGGTGGTATATTTTTATTTTCAGGATCAGTTTTTGGTGTTGTATGCTGATGAGCATAACAAACTTTTTGTTGATTTGAACAGTGGTTTTGTTATAAAGCCTGAGGAACAGGAGAGAAAGATAAGGTTTGTGGAGTATGTTTTGAACGTTCAGAGTTTTGTAAGTAGGGATGAAGATGTTTTCACCAAGGTTTATGTTTTGAAGAAGACGATTGGTTTTAATTTTGACGAGGTTGAGCCGACTAACCTAGACTATTATTCTTGGGGACCTTTGACCTATAAATATCTGGCTATTTTCTGTAAGCGTATAGATGAAAGTATCACTATAAGGATTCCCTCTTTTGATCAGTTATCAAAAGAAGATAAAAGGGAGATAATAGACAGGTATAGATTAGTTTTCGGGACTACCTTCAATGAACCCAGGTACCTACCCTATGATATAACTTTCAAAAACGTAGCAGTTCAAAAAAATAATATAAACAAGCAACAGGTATACACTACTGAGACAATATATAACGCTTCAACGATACAAAATACTGCTTTAAATCCTACTACCATGAATTTTACTGTTATTCCCACCACTAGTTCTCCACCAGAAAACCCAAAAGGGATGAAGAATGTTTCGGTGTTCTATATGCTTCCCGTTTTAATTGGTGTTATTATTTTAGGTTCAATCTTGTTTAGAAAGCAATATTTTAAGAAACAGTATGACTATGGATATGAGAAGAATGAATTGATAATTCAAATATCGGAGCATGGGAAAAACATATCTTCTGTACAGAAAGAGGTGGAGAATTTAAAGCAAAGGAGTGAATCGATTGAAAGTAGGTTGAACGAGCTTTTTCAAAGAGTAAATGAAATGTCTGAGAAAATTGAGATGATGTATAAAAAATACGAGAAAGAAAGCGAAAAGTCAGCGAGTTTAGACGATTTCTCGTTTGATAACTTTCAAGAAGTCATGAAAGAAGGTGAGAGTAAAGCAAAACCCCTGGATAAAGAAAACCTCGAAATGATAATGTTCAGAATAGACGTTCTTACAAATAAGATCAAGTCGTTAGAAATCTATAAGGAAATGGACATAGCCTATAAAGCTGGCAGTGTAGCTTCAGAACTGTATAATTTCAAGGCAAAAGTAAGGAAAAATAAGTCGATCAGTTTTTCTGAATGGGATAGTATTGTAAAGAACCTAATCATAGATCTTATCTCTACTCTTGATAAGTATACTCGAAAGTTTGGAGATAACGAAAATATAAAGAGGATAAGAAAAGAAATAATGGATGAGTGTGAAATAGAGGAGTTACACATAGTACCTGAGAAAACTAAGGTTAATGTAATCGATCATCGTGTCGAAGGATACGCAAGAAATCCAAACCTTCAAAACGGTGTCATAGTAGAAGTTAAGGAAGAAGGATATAAGTATAAAGGAATAACCGTCAAAAGAGCAAAAGTTATAGAAAATAGAATATGATCAGGGAATTCATTGAACAGCTGTATAACGAATACAAAAGAAAAAGGGTCATAAGTTTAACAGTAGCAGATATACTCATAGAGTTGGACAATAGAGGAATTAGAAAGATCAACCCTAGAATAAAAGATTTTCTAAAACTGTTTTCTTCGTTAAATATTCCTACTTCTGATGAGACAATTATGAGCCCATTAATCAAAAAATTTCAGAAATACTCTGAAGGTAAGAACCTGAGTATTGATGACTTTTTGAACTTTTTGCTAGCTAACAGATCCGTTCTTAACCTAGCTTCTTACCATTTGAACATAAAGGATATTAAAAATTATGTTTTCAAGGTTGATGAGGAAAGGATTGTCAAGCCTGGTATCGATAAACCTGGTGAAAAGGAAAAAAAGGGCATAGAGTTTTTGGAAAAACACGGTAAAAATTTGGTTAAGCTTGCTTTGGAAGGTAAATTACCAAAAGTGGTAGGTAGAGAAGAGGAAATTCAGAGGTTAGTCCAAGTTTTGTTAAGGAAGACCAAGAATAGCCCAGTATTAATAGGTGAAGCCGGGGTAGGGAAAACAGCAATAGTGGAAGCTCTAGCTCAAAAAATAGCAAACAAAGAAATAAAAGAACTTGGGGAAGTAAGTATATATGAGGTTACTATTTCGTCCTTGCTGGCAGGAACTTCTTTAAGAGGAGAACTGGAAAAAAAGTTAGAGGAACTTATAAAAAACTTGGAAAACAGAGAAGATATAATCCTGTTCATAGACGAAATACATACTATAATGCTAGATAGTACAATCTCTAACATTTTCAAACCTGCTTTAGCAAGGGGGCAGATAAGAATTATAGGAGCTACGACTACTGAAGAGTACTATAAATACATTGATAAAGATCCTGCTCTTGAAAGAAGATTTCAACCCATTATGGTTGAAGAACCTACTCTTGAGCAAACAGTATTTATTCTTGAAAACATAATTCCTTCCTTCGAGGAGTATCACTCTGTTAAATATGATAGATCGATTTTGGATAGAATAGTCAAACTTTCACAGAGGTATATACCTCATAGGAACCTTCCGGATAAGGTAATAGATATAATCGACGAGGCTGCTACATATGTTAAGACTGAGAAGAAAAAAGACACGGTTGAACTTGAAGATATAAAAGAGGTAATCAGTAGACAAACTAATATTCCCGTTTCAAAGATGAAGGATACCGAGTTGGAGAAGATTAGTTCTTTAGAAGAATTGTTAAAAGAGAGAATAATGGGGCAAGATGAGGCTATTGAAAAAGTTGCAAAGATTATAAAGATTTCGAAAGCTGGTTTGGGACCTAGTAAGCGCCCTTATGGAGTATTCTTGTTCCTAGGTCCTACTGGTGTTGGAAAAACTTACCTTGCCAAAGTCTTAGCTGAAATACTCTTTGAAAGTGAGGATAATCTTATAAGACTGGATATGTCAGAGTTCAAGGAAAAGCATGAGGTTTCAAAGCTACTTGGTGCTCCCCCGGGATATATTGGATACGACAAGGATGGTATCCTCACTTTAGCTATAAAGAAAACTCCATATGCTATAATACTTTTAGACGAGATAGAGAAAGCTCATCCGGAGGTATTTGACATATTTTTGCAAGTTTTTGACGAGGGACATCTGAAAGACTCAAAAGGGAGAACTCTGACGTTCTATGATACTGTAATAATAATGACTTCCAACATAGGCTCTAGTCTTATTTTTGAAATATTGAACCGTGATCCTTCAGTAAGTTCTGAGGAACTGAAAAAAGCCGTCTTACCTGAAATAACCAGATTTTTACGTCCAGAAATAGTAAACCGTATCGATGAAATCATCGTCTTTAGACCCCTGACAAAAAATGACGTAGAAAGAATAATAGATATTGAACTGAAAAGTGTAGCCAGAAAAGTCGAAGAATCTGGAGACAGAATAATTTTTGATGAGAGTATAAAGGAGTATATCTTGGAAAAGGGATATAATATTTCTTTTGGAGCAAGAAATATTAAGAGGGTTATCCAATCGGATGTATTGAGTAAAGTTGCTGAGGTTATTCTTCAGAATCTGCACATAAGAAACAAAACCATAAAAGTTAGCTATAATAATGAGGTGGTAGTAGAGTTGGAACATGAGAATTAATATTTTGACTGGTCCGTATGAGGGTAATAACTATAGTTTTGAATATGATATTACAGTAGGTAGAGACGGTTCTGCAGATCTACCCCTTCCACTAGATCTAGCTATTTCTAGAAAACACCTAAAACTATCCTTCGTCAATAAAAAGTTGATAATAGAAGATTTGAATTCTACAAACGGTACGTTTATAATCTATCCTGGTAAAATCGAAAGGGTTAACAATAGAAGAGAAATGAGTGAATTTCCTGTATACATAAAAATAGGTAATACAGTATTGGAGGTGTTACCTTGAGTGTTTTAAGTTTGGGAGCTATTTTGCTAATTGGTGGGGTACTGGCAACCACTACCGCTTTACTCGTTGCCGGTACTGGAACGCTGTTAATCGTCAGTTCACAGAACGAAAGAGATAAATACCGTTCATTATTTGATGATATTAATTCAAACATAACCGATCAGTATAAACAGAGAGAGATACTCTTGGAAAAAATCAATGATTTCTCCAAAGTCGTAAGAGATTTAAAGGTTGACAAAAAGCTAGATTATCAGAGAGAATCTATACTTAATCGAACTGATCGACTCTCTAGATCTGTAGAATCAGGTAATTTTGATCCCTATGAGATTCAATCCCAGATAAACCAAATTATTAAGGACTATAATGAATTGGTTATTAACAATAACATTTTGAAATCCCAGAAAAGAGAGCTATTTGATAGGATACAAAAGATTTCGGAATCTATCCAAGAGGGCAAGAACAGAGTTTATGAAATACAGAAAAAATTGGAAGATCTTTCAGTAGAAGAATTACAAAGTACTCTTGATTCTCTAGAGGAGGAATATGTTAGGAATAGCATCAGTATATTGAGAGGTATCTCTAGCAAAGAGATTATCCTACAAAGACTGAATATGATTTTGGAAAGCATAAAAAATATTGATTCTGAATACTATCAGGAGATAATACCTAAGTACAGAGACTTAGAGAAGCTTGATGAGACCTATTTAAAAATACTTCTTGATCAGGCTAATTTGGATCTGTACCAAATAAAGATAAAAACTATAAGGACCGAAATATACTTCAATCAGCTTAAGCAGTACGCCTCCTTTATCAAAGGGTTTATCGACTTCATACAGAACGATCGAGAATTTAAGATAACTACCTACTATCCTTCTCTTTTGAAGTTACTTCAAAAGGTAGAGGATCTGTTAGCAAGCAAATACATTGATAAGGAACAGTTTGAAAACCTACAGGACGAATTTTCAAGCCTCATGAACGCTTCTCAAAAATACCTAGAATACAGGTATATAAGACAATCGCTAAAAGAAAAGCTAAAGGATACCCTGGATAAATTAGGGTATCAATTAATCGATCATTCTATTATTGAACAACTAACAAAAGGGGAGGTTATATATTTAGATTTACCTTATTCTCAAGACTATAAAGTTCAGGTCAAGCTTACAGAAGACAATCAAATATACTTTAGATTAGTAAAGTTTGTTGATCATCTTTCTCAAAGTGAATATGAAAAGCAAAGGGATATGGAAATAGCCAAGCAATGGTGTAAGGATTATGATAAAATCCTTGAAATGCTTAAGAGTTATGGTATAATTATAGAGAACTTTCAAAGGGTTGAACCTGAAGAGGCGGAAATAGTGTATATTCTAAGAGAGGAAAAGAAAAAAGAACGAGTTCAGGAAAAGTATATGCAACTGGAGTAGTTCTTAGCTTTTCAAGAAATTATGCTTATTATTCTTTTTTAGATGAGTTTTTTAAATACCACGGTATATAGAAGCTTGCTGCTTAGTTGGTATTCGAATATATGAGAAACTATGAGTTTGTTTTGGTTTATTTTATTTTGATATTTTGTTAGGATTTGTTGATAGTTTTGTGAGTATTGCCAGAGGGAGAAGTTAGTGGAGTATTTTTTGAATATATCGAAGATTTTGGGAGGAGGGAATACTGCTCTACAAAGGACTATATCAAATCTTTTTTTGTTTATTGAGTAGAAAGCTTTTTCGTCGAGGTTATATATTTCAAATTCCAGGTCGAACTTTGACCTTATGTATTCCAGGAATCTGATCTTTTTTTGTTTTGGTTCTAGTAGATGGAATCTGAGCAATCTGTTTGTGATTTTTAGTTGTTTTATGGCAATGATTATCGGTATAGAGGGTATTCCTAGACCTGTACCTATATCTATTACTTCTATTTCATTCTTTTCAATTTTCTCCAAGAGTTTTTGGATTATCAGAAATTGGATAAATGAATCGAGGATTATAGTGTTGTAGATTTCTTGAGTTTTTTCTCTATTTTCGAAAAGCAGTATTTCCTGATAGTACTGGTGGTATATAGTTTGTATTTGTTGGGGTATGTATGGTTGTTGGATTTTTTGAATTTGGATTATTTTTATTCTCCGTATGATTCTTTTATGGTTTGTTGGATTTTTCTTTTTATTCTTTGTAGGGCGTTGTCTACGGATTTGATATGTTTACCTATACTTTTTGCTACTTCTTGGTAAGAGAGTCCTCGTAGGTATTCAGATAGGACTTTTGCTTCTAGTGAGCTTAGGTATTTTTTCATTTTTTCTTTTATATCTTTAGTGAGTTCTAGGGTTATGTATATTTCTTCTGGGTTGACGTTTCGTGTGCTGACTATTACATCGCTTAGAACTCTTTCTCCGTTTTCTTCGAATATTGGTTTGTTAAGGGAGATGTAGGAGTTTAGTGGGGTATGTTTTTGTCTTGTTGCTGTTTTTATTGCTGTGATTATTTGTCTCATGATACATAGTTCTGCGAATGCTCTGAAGGAGGTTTTTTTGTCGGGGTTATAATCTCTTATGGCTTTGTATAGACCTATTAGTCCTTCTTGGACTATATCCTCTTTATCGGCCCCTATTATGAAATAGAATTTTGATCTTGCTCTGACAAAATTTTTGTACTTATTGATGAGCATAGCTATTGCTTTTTTGTTTCCTTTTTTGGCTAGCATGACTAATTCATTATCTTTTATACTTTCATTTTGTTCAGTTGTTTCTCCTATTATTTCATCGAATATTGATGCTACTTTGGGTTGTTTTTCTTTTTTTGCTTCTTTGTTTTTCATATTATTCTCCTTTCCTTTGTGCAAAAGTAGCATTACGTTTGCCTCCTCTCATTTATTTCATCTCAGTATGTTATTTTTCCTCAGTGTTTTTGTTTACTATTATGCACATTTGTTAAAATTTTGTAAAACTGCTGCTTTGTTGCTTTTAAGTGAATTCGTTAAGATAGTTCAACATGATTAAAAGAAATCCTCCAGTAAACCTTTTTATTTCAGGTGTACCTTTACGGTTTTTTTTATGTGTTTATAGTCTAGGTCTGTTGGATTGATTTTGTTTTCAAGGCAGAATTCTAGGATTCTTCCCATGTTTTCTCCGAGTATCATCAAGCTAGCTTGGATTCTACAACTGCTAAATGCGTATCTATCTGCTGATATATTTTTACCTATGAATATCAGGTTTTTATAATTATTTATGCAGCATCTGAATGGTATGCCGTATCCGTTTTCGTTTATCCTTTTTTCTATGATAGAATTTGATATATGAATATCTATTGGCCATGTTCCTATGCTTATGGTATCTTCAAAGAAGTTACCTTTTATGATGTCTTCAAAAGTCAATGTATAGTTACCTTTTACGTTCCTATATTGTCTTATTCCTACATAGTCTGCTATTTCAGATATATATGAGTTTTTGAAACCATCGATATGCTCCCTCATTATGCTGTGTATGTAGAATACTTGTTTTAGGAGGATTTTATAGCTGGTTTTTTCTATGTATTCTATGGATGATGTATCTTGGTTAAGTATTTTTTCTGGTTTTATCAGATCTTTCAGGAATAGTCTAGTGGTATTCACTATTACTGAATTTTTGTCTATGTAGCTAAAAAATAGGAATCTATCTCTTGAAAGTAGTAGGGATTGATTGTTAAGATATCTTTTTGCCAATGAGAAGTAACCTGATACACTGAGGAATTTTTGGGACTTTATCAATTCTGGATCTGTTTTATGATAAAATTCCTGAGGATTATTCTTGAGATCTCTTAGGATTAGATTGAAATCTACGTTTGATACCTTAAATATTAGGCTCATAGCTTGTGTATTTTCTAGGTCAAAATAGTATTCGATTGGCAGAAAATATGAAGATATGAGTATTCCTGAGGCATCTACAAATATTTTTCCCTTTGCTTTGTAATTTTTTCCATAAGAATTGAAGAACAATGAATCTATTTTGTAGTCTTTTGATTTTATTTGCTTTATTGTTGATAGGGGGAAAAAATAGAAATTATTATACTCTAGAAGTTTGGATGTTAGGAGTTTATAAGAGGTTGTGCTGAGGGGTGTTATTGTTGACGAGAAGTTAAGGGGATCTTTTATGTGCCCTAGACTAAATTTTTTTTGTTCCAATTCTCTTAAAAATTCATCAACTAGGGGACTATAGACATATTTGAAGTTAGGTGTATGAAAGCCTGCTGTTGGATAGACCAGGTTATTTGCCAGAGCTCCACCTAGCTTTTGGGTTTTTTCTACTAAAGCTACCCTGAAACCTTTTGAAACTAGATATAAAGCCAAAAATATTCCAGATGTTCCTCCACCAAGTACTACAACATCTGCGTCAATTATTTCATAATTTTTCATTTCTTACTGGGAGAGTGCGGATAAAATTACTGGTGTTCAGGATTTTTTCAATCTTTTGGTAGATTATTTTCACAAAATATGGATAGTTTTTTTTACCTCTGTAGGGTTCTGGAGTGATGTATGGGCTGTCTGTTTCACATAGTATATTTCCACCGTTGTTGTATACATACTTCAAGATTTCTATTAGTTCGGTTGACTTTTTAAACGTTATTATTCCTCCGAAACCAAAATACCATTCATTCTCTAGAATTATTTTCACTATATCTTTCTCTGTTGATGTGAAACAGTGAAAAATGGCGGTTAATTTTTTTTGTTTTTGATACTTAGCAAGTATATCACATACTTCTTTTTCTGCTGATCGAGTATGTATGCTGAGTGGTAAGTTATATTTCTGAGATAGATAGACAAAATATTCGAATACTTCTATTTGTTGGTATAGTGTATCTTTGGTTTTGTAGAAATCGAGGCCTACTTCTCCGAGGAACTTTATTTTTTGTTGGTGTTCTTCTATTGTTTTTTGTATTTGTTCTTGCCATTTAGGGTTTTTGTGTATTTTATGTGCTTCGTAGGGGTGTATTCCGAAGCCAACTAAGACGTTTGGATGTTCTGAGTATTTCAGATTGATTTCAAAATCTTCGAAATTTGTACTCATTGAACAAACAGTGATATTTTCTTTTTGACAGATATCCAAGATGTTTTTTACTTCTTCTGGTGTATATTGTTCATCAGCTAGATGACAATGAAGATCGAAGTATGGTATCATTAGAACTCGATGAAGTCTATTGAGAAGTTTGAATTGGTATAGATACAGATGTTGGATGCTATGGATAAGGATTTGAGGACTATATCGTAGGGGTCTAGGTTTGTATTGTCATATAATGCTTTTGCGGCGGCATAAGCATAAGGTCCACCTGAGCCTATGGCTGCTATATTATCATCGGGTTCTATGATATCTCCTGTTCCGGATAGAACTAGTAGTGTATCTTTGTTTCCTACGATTATCATTGCTTCTAATCGACGGAGTACTTTGTCTGTTCTCCAATCTCTTGCTAGTTCGACTGCTGCTTTTTTGAGGTTGCCGTTGTATTCTTCTAGTTTTTTTTCTAGTCTTTCGTAGAGAGCTAATCCGTCGGCTGCTCCTCCTGCAAAACCGCTTAAGACAGTGTCTTTGTACATTCTTCTGATTTTACGTGCTGTGTTTTTTATGGAGTAATTACCGAGGGTAACTTGTCCATCTCCACCTATTACTAATTTGTTATTCTTCTTCACTGCAAGAATAGTAGTCACAATTTATATGGTTCTATTTTTGTAGTTCATTACCTTTTTAAACTATGCAGTAAAAGCAGAGGAGAATAACTTACTTTAGTCCGAGAAGGGAGTACAGTAGCATAACAAGGAGAATTTTTAGGATATATATTTCTAAAGAGCTGTATATAGGTTGATAAAAATTTGCTTTTCCAGATTGATAGTTGCTTGGACATTGGCATATGTTATGGATATAGCTGGGGATGGGAGTCGAACCCACGACCTGCTCATTACGAGTGAGCTGCTCTACCTCTGAGCTACCCCAGCAAGAATGAATAAGAAAGAGCCGCTGCGACTATTAACCAGAATTATAAAAACCAATAAAATTCACAATAGTCTATTTAAATTATCTTAAGCCTTGTAAAAGAACGTATAGCGATACGTTGTTTTCGGAGTATCCTTGTGTTGTTATTGTTATTGTACTTAATGAATTAGCATTTGGCTGTCCACCTACTATTAATCCTGTGGTAGGCGATCCGTCATCTAATTCTCTATCTATTTTTTCTAGACTTGTTCTTGGAATGACGTTTATTCCTGCTGTGTGTGGATTAACTACTTCTAGAGCTATTCCTTTTGTAAAGTTGTAATTTGTTTGACCTGCAAAGTTAAACCCTTGATTATCGTATTCTACAATTAATCTGAAATTTGTTTTCCATGGGCTTGCTTCAGTCCAAGTAGCTGTTGTTGAGTTAGGTATTTTCTCTATGTATGGACCTTTCCATTGAGGATTTGTCGGCCCATTACTAACGAAATCATCCCAGGTGTTTGGGAAAACTGAAAGATCGTTGTAATACAATAATACAGCTGTTTTTAGAGATCTTATTTCTCCTACCATTCTACTGATTCTAGATTCTTCAACTCTGTTTATTATGTATGGCAGTAATATTGCTGCCAGTATTATTATAATGGCTATGACTACCAACAATTCTATTAGTGTAAAACCCTTTTTCATTTCTATAACCTCCTTTTTTATTTTTTTAGTAGGTGAAGAGTAGGATATATACTGATTTACCTCCACCTGTGTAATTTGCTCCTGTTGTTAATCCTGCCATGCTGCTATTTGCGGGGACGAATGGTGATGTGTTGGAGTTTGCTTCTATTATAAAACCGCTGCTTGCATTGTTGTTGTCTAGGTCTGTGTCTATTTTTTGTAGAGAGGTCAGTGGTATTGGTGAGGGAGGAGATGGGTTTGTAATTTCTAGAGCAATAGCATTTCTGAAGGGGTATAGGTTGGTATTTGAGCCAAATCTATTGTCTGTAGTGGCTCCTACTAGACTCCATAATCTATAATCAGTTTTCCAAGCTGATGCTTCTGTCCATACGGCAGATGATGTATTGGGTAATTTATTGATATATGGTCCTCTCCAGTTTGAGAGGTTTTGTGGTGGAGTTACCAAATCGATCCATTTGGTTGGAAATGTAGAGGTATCATTGAAGAACATTGCTACTGCTGACCTAAGTGAAGATATTTCTTCTTCGGTTCTTGATATTTTGCCGTCTTCCAGTCTACCAAATGCATATGGTAATAATGTTGCTGCTAGAATAGCGATAATAGCCACGACTGTTATTAGTTCTATTAGGGTTAGACCTCTACGATGCTTTTTCAATCTGAAATTACCTCCTTTCCGCTATATCGTATTATCCATGGATGTTAGGGATACCTCTTTTAGAGTGTTATTTTTTGAAAAGAATTCTAGGACTATTTGGCTATCGCTGAACGGTATGGTTTGATTAGCTATTATTTGATATTTTTCATGTCCTTTGCCGGCTATCAGGATGATGTCGTTTTTTTGAGATTTTTGGAGTGCTTGGATTATTGCTTTTTTTCTGTTCAGTTCTACTATTACTTTGGATCTGTTGGTTATTCCCTTTTTTATTTGATGGATGATTTGAAGTGGATCTTCGTTTCTGGGGTTATCTGATGTAAGTATGATGAGGTCGGCATATTTTTCTGCTACTTTACCCATGAGTGGTCTTTTGGTTTTATCTCTGTTACCTCCGGCTCCGAAGACGACTGTTAGCTTGCCTGCACCGAGCATTTTTCTGATATTTACTAAGGTTTGCAGGATTTTTTTTAGAGCATCTGGGGTATGAGCATAGTCTATAAAGACGAAAGGAAAAGTATTAACCATCTCTAGTCTTCCTGTATTTTCTAGAAACCTAGAGGCATTCTTGAGCAAAATTTTCACCTTCCAGATATCATCGAGATTATGGAAGATATACTTTAGATATATGTAGCTTGTAATGAAGGCAATACTTAGGTTTTCTAGGTTATGTTTTCCTATAAGATCGGTTTCTATTCTATCTGTTATACTCTCGTTATTTATGGGATCAGAGAAAGTAAGATCAAAAGAGGAAATTAGGGAAGAGTTATTTATCCCTATTTTTGTACTTATTCTTTTAATTTTAAAATCTATGAGGTTTGTAAAATTGTTATTTTTTAGCTCTTGGAATAAAATTTTGCCAAATCTGTTGTTGGTGTTGATTATTTTGAACTCTGATTTGTATTTGGTAAATAGCTTCTTTTTTGCTTCAAAGTAGTTTTTGAATGTTTTATGGTAATCTAGATGATCTCTTGATAGGTTTGTAAAAGCAGTTACTTTGAAATCTATTCCGTTTATTCTCTCTTGATCTAGGGAGTGAGATGATACTTCCATGAATACGTTTTTTATTCCTATATTTCTGCATAGGTTGAGTAGATAGTAGTTTGTACAGATATCGGGGGTGGTCAATGGTATAGTTGAAGTTGAAGATTCGACTATAGTTTGATCATCTATTAAATATTTTACAGTTCCTATTAAGGCTGATTTATATCGAGGATCATTCTTGGATAGCTCATTAAAAATTCCATAAAGGATGGTTGTTATTGTTGTTTTACCGTTTGTTCCCGTTATTCCAAAGATGTTTAGTTTTTTTGTTTGTAATTCGTAGAAGAAGGAAAGTATGTTGGGAAGTATTGTTTTAAGGTTTTCAAGAACAATGTAGTTATAGTGCAATGGTATATTTTCGTACCTACATTCTTTGTCAGTAATTATTAGAACTGGATTTAACTTTAGAATTTTATCCAGATAGCTTTCTAGAGGGTCTTTTTGACCTTTGATTGCTATGTAACATAGCTTGGATAGACTGAAAATATCAGCTAAATTAGTGTTCATTATCATTCCCTGGATTATTTCATCCCGAACTATGTTCTCTAGAATAATCGGAAATCCGGTTTGTTTTATGAATTTAGTTAGTTCATGAACGGTTTTATTCATTTGAGTAAGATTATCACTTTTAGAGTTCTATGTTGGATTCCTTTTTCCTTTGGAAAGGTAGGAATAGAAAAAGTAGGAAATTATTAATTTGAGGAATAAAGGGTGATAAAAGCTGATTTATAGTCAAAAAGATAAGGGGAGGGGAGAGACCTAATAAAGTCAAGAAAAAGTATGTCAAGCGGGGAAAATACCCCTAATAAGAGAGCTAAATAGTTAGGAGGACATAACTTTTCTCAGTTAGCAGGATGTGAACTGTATAAGGGTTATGTTCCTGCAGAGCGTGTATAATTCCTGGGAGTAGAGGGGAAATTTTGGATGGTTATTGCTAACAATTTTTTCGGGTATGAGCTTAGAATGGTTGCAATTGAGACCTAACAAGAGGAAAGTACCCATATTCGGTTTGTAATCATGTGGGGTAATGAAATATTGAACTTATTAATGAAATAACACAAGGAGGTAAGCAAAATGATTCGTGATATTGAACTAAGTTTAGAATTTCTTGGTATTAAGAGATCTAAGGAGCCGAAAAATGTTCTACCTCAAGCTGCAGATGTGGTTGATAATTCTCTACCCATTTCTGAGACTGAGATTCTTTTCGAGGTGGATTCCCTGAATCTTGATTCTGCTAGTTTCAGAAATCTAGTTGAATTATCAAACGGTTCCAAGGAAAAAATAAAAGAGATTATATTTGAAATAGTAAAAACAAGGGGTAAAATGCACAATCCATATACTAACTCAGGTGGAGTATTTAAAGGGAAGATAAAGCAGATGGGTAAGTATTTCATGGATTATCATGGAAATAAGTATAGGGTTGGTTCAAACGTCGTTTCTCTGACTTCGTTAACTTTTACTCCTCTTTTCTTGGAAGAGATAATAGATGTGGATATTTCGAAGGCTATTGTATATGTTAAGGGTTATGCTATTCTTTTCTTAAATAGTCCATTTGCGGTAATAGATGAGTTTGATTTTGATTATGATGTAGTTATGAGAGTTTTGGATGTAGCTGGAGCTGCTGCCCAAGTGGCACGTTATTGTAAGATTTCAGATTACGTGGTTATACTTGGAGCTGGTAAATCTGCCATCCTATCTGCCTATCAGGCTTATAAAAGAGTTAAACCTACAGGAAAAGTGTTTGTTGTTTCCAAGTTTCAAGAAGAATTGGATTACTTTATAAATAACAACCTGTGTGATTACACTATTTTAGCAGACGTAACCGATCCCGTGCATACGTTTAGTAAATACCTACAGTCAAGTGATAGGTTAGCCGATTTGGTGGTAAACTGTACAAATTCTCCTGATACTGAAACCTCAACGATCTTACTTACAAGAGATGGAGGCATAGCTTACTTTTTCTCGATGGCTACTTCTTTCCAGAAAGCTGTCCTTCAAGCTGAAGGATTAGCAAAAAATATAGAGTTGATAATGGGTAATGGATATTACCCAGACCACTACAAAATAGCCTTGGATTGCCTAAAAGAACAAAAAATATACAATTTCTTTAAAAACATCGAAGGAAAAGTTAAACAAATATAAAAATCTAAAAAGTAGGATGTCTCTATATGTCAATAGATAAAGAAAAACCGTTTTTGGAGCTATCAAAGATAAAGGACATAACTTCCGAAATCTTGGACGTAGTGTTTGTTAAAAATTATGGCATAAAGAAAGAATACAAAGTAGATACGGATGTCTTTTACATCAATCAAAACGGAAAAGAATACTACATAGTAATTCTATCGTTACCAGGTTTAAAAAAAGATTCGATAGAAATCTCGTTGTCTGAAGATACGATTGTTGTAAGTGCAAAAAGAGAGTTATTTTTCCCAGTAAACATGATCGATATTCAAAACGAAGGAGATATGTTAAAGTTCATCACTGAACATGCAGTGTATATAGAGAATTACTATGGAAATATTTACAGAAAGATAAGGCTGCCTAGAAGGGTGAAAAAAATAGATCAGGAAGCCGTATACCTCAAAGGACTTCTTTATATAAAATTAGAATGCGAATAATAAGATTTCTGATAACTCTGTACAGAAGGTTGAAGAGTAGGAAATACCCTGTTTGTAAGTACTATCCTTCATGCTCGGATTACGCCCTGATTAGTATAGAAAAATATGGGATTTTTATTGGATCGCTGAAAGCTATTTGGAGATTCCTTAGATGTAATCCCTTTAGTAAGGGTGGAATAGACTTGCCTTAGGTAAAGTTTCTTGTATGGAAAATAGCAGATTAGTCGAATGCCCCAAATGTAAGACTACCAATCAAGAAAACTATAACTATTGTTATAACTGTGCCTATCCTCTTAAGGAATATATAAAAGATAAAGAGATATCAAGACTGATGGGAATAGCTTTAGGTTACGAGATGGTAAATATTTTTGATAAAGTAGTAGAAATCTATGAAGCAATTCTGAGAGAGAAACCATATTATGCTGACATAAGGTATAGACTTGCTCTAGTATATGAAGTTCAGGCTAAGTATGACAAAGCGATCGAGCATCTACAAGAGGCTCTTAACATCAATCCAGATTACATTCAAGCTAGAAACAAATTAGCCGATATATTGGCTACTTTGGGTAAATATCAAGAAGCTCTGATTGAATATAAAACCCTTTTAGCTACTAAGGTAAGATATAGCTTTGCAGATGTATACAATAACATCGGAGTTATATATGAAAAATTGGGTAACATAAAGCAAGCAAAATCCTACTATATGAGAGCAATATCTATTAATCCCAGATTTGCTAAACCGTATTATAACTTGGGTAATATAATGTTTGCAAAGGGTAATTATGATGCTGCTATAGCAAATTACAAGAAAGCAATAAACCTAAAGCTAGAAATACCAGAGGTTTATAATAATCTTGGTTTGGCTTTTTATAAACAAAACAATATAAATGAAGCGTTAGAAAATCTTCAGAAAGCTATTTCTCTAGACGATTTGTTTTTTGATGCTTACTACAACTTAGCCCTGATTTATATTCAAATTAACGACCTAAATAAAGCTCAGGAAGTCATAGATAAAATAAAACAGAGATTCCCGTATACCTATGACGTTATTTATCTTGAAAAGAGTTTGCAGAAAAAATCTAGGGAAAAATTGAAAAGAGAGCAAATTAATAATATGGAGATAGAATGATGGATATTTTTGGGAAGGTAATAACAATTCTGCAGTACTACAGAAAAATAATCGATAAAGATCCTTTTATTCAGTTGAATTTGAATCCGCTTAAATATGATATTCCCAATCAAAATTGCTCAAAATATGCTGAATTTATAGCTACCTATGGTAAGGAGTATACTAATCGTCTTATGTCTACTTTTTTATCTCTTCCGCAGGTATATGTTGATATTTTAAAGCAGGCAGAGAAAAGTGGTCTGATTGAAGAAATAAAGAAAAACAGGGGACTAAAGCTATCTGATGCAAAATTGGAGATATCCCAAAATATTATAGCTAAGGTTATTTCTGATCAGAAAGAACAGGATAAGTTTCGAGCAGCCTACTATTTCAAAATAGCCTATGATTTCTACAAACATCAAAATTATATTGAAGCTAAAAAAGCTCTGGAAGAAGCTCTAAAATACGATCCAAACAGTCCTTACATCATATACAATCTTTTTCTGGTAAGCTACCTAACTTCAGATTTTGAAAGAGTTCAGGAAATGATAAAGAACCTTGCTATACTTGGTTTCAAAGAAATAGATTTCTTTTCAAAATGAAAAAGAATGGATTTGTTTTCAGAGTTAAATGAGAAAGGGTGATACTAGCTATGAAGCTTCCACAGAAGGACTACTACAAACTACTAGAAGTCAGTCCTTTAGCAACTACCGAAGAGATAAACCAGGCCTTCAAAAGGCTTGCAAGGAAATATCATCCTGACACTACTCAAAACCCCGTAGAGAAGAAAAGACTACAGGAAATATACCAACAGCTAGTAGATGCTCACCAGTTCCTAAGAGATGAAGAAAAAAGAAAAGAATACGATAACAATGTCATATTCAAATTTAGAACCCTCAGTAAGAGTCAAGTAAAGGCAAAAATTCAAAACGTTGTAGACAAAAATGAACCGTGGTGGAAAAAAATCCTATTCTTTGGAAAAAAGGAAAAGGAGAAAGAAGATCCTTTAAAGAAAGCAGAACAACTATTTTTCTTGGGGATGAGTATGACTGCAAGACCGGATATAAAAATGATACAGACAGCCGTTTCTTACTTTGAGCAGGCTTATAAAGCGAATCCTCAACTTCTAGAAGCACTATTCAATGCAGCTGTAGGATACTACAAGATAGGAGAATTTGAGAAAGCAAAAAATCTACTTAAAGAGTACTTAGCCAAGAGACCTTCGGATCAAGCTGCTGAAATGTTGTATAGAATCATCAATTGGTAGTTGTGGTTATTGTTATAACTGGTCCGACAGCTGTAGGAAAAACTCAACTTTCTATCTGCTTATCAAAAAAAATTAAAAACCTATTAATTGTTTCCGCAGACAGTAGGCAAGTTTATAGGTTTATGGACATAGGAACGGACAAAGTTTCTAAAGATATAAGGAAGGAAATACCCCATTACCTTATAGATATGATCAATCCCGACAAGGATTTTTCACTTTTTGACTTTCTAAGAAAATCTAAAGTCATTATAGATTTCGCTATTAATAACAGGAAAAATGTTATATTTGTCGGAGGAACTATCTTGTATATTCTTTCTTTGGTAAAAGGATATAATCTTCTACCTACCAATCCGGAAATAAGAAAAAAATACGAGAAAATGAAATATGAAGACCTGAAATACTTAATCTACCAGCTTGACAAAAGATTCGGTACCAATTTTTATCAAATGTATAAGGATAAGAGAAGGATTGTAAGGATTCTTGAAGTTGTAGAAATAACAAATAAAAATCCTATCGAACTATGGAAGCAAAGTCAATATTTTCCTATCGATAAGACTTTTATCCTTACAGATAGGCGAGAAAAAATCTATAGGAATATAGAAGATAGAGTTGATAAACAAATAGATAGAGGTTTGGTGGATGAAGTCAGATTCATCCTGAAAAGATTTCCAGATGCTCCTAGCTTCAGAAGCATGAAAACCTTCGGATATGCTGAGGTAATAGATTATATACAAGGTAAGATTGATCTAGAATCATCAGTAAATTTAATAAAGAGAAACACCAGAAGATTTGCTAAGCGGCAGTTTTCTTTTATAAAGAAACTTCAGGGAGAGATTATCAATCTGGATGATTTCAATAACGATATTGAAAGGGTAAGCGAATATATATGCCAAAGATTGAACTAATAGAAAAACCAGACTACTATAAATTGCCTAATATCCGTTTTACAGATAGGTTATTTTTTTTTGATGCAGTAAAAAAGGTAATAAGGTTTGACCTGGATGTATTTTGGGTTACGGTTGTCGGTGGTGTAGAACTCAATCAAGGAGAACCAAAATACACAAACGCTTTTTGTTTCTATATTAATAGCTACTATACTAAAAAGAACCCCAGATTTTTTGAAAGTCTCCGTAAATTTGGACTAGAAATAGCTTGTATATTCGAAAATGAAAAATCCATTATAGAATATATTCTTAAACTGAAAGAAATGAAAAGAGATTATGTTTTTGGTATTTACTCTAAAATAGATGAGGATAGTATTTATGATATTAGAGATTTTGCAGAGAGATATACGACGGAGTATATGCTTAAATTAGAAGCCTGTTGTATTTCATATTTTTGCAGTAATTTAGAAGGTAGGAATATTGTTATTTCCGATGGAGTTTTATCTAAATTTGAAGATTTTGAAATTAACCCGGAGACCATATTAGTTGGTTTAATAAAGGATGTAGAGAGGAACTATCTCTCTGAACTTGGTGCTCATTACTTATATGCCTTGCCTTTTGGAAGTAGAAGCTGTGCTTTTTACCTTCTAAAGAATAATTTCAAGGTTTTAAGTTTTTATGTAAATATAGGGAAGATAATAAGGGTTGAGGTTTTGCAAGATAATCTTGAGGAGCTTATAAAAGTCTCTTCTTACATATTTGAGTTGTCAAACATACCCGTTTTGTACTATAGAATGCCCCAGAATAATATAGTTCTTACGAAGTTAGAAAGGAAACTAAAAAGCTACATAATGAATGATATTGTTTATACCAAGTTGGTATGAGGTATCCGACTTTGGAGGATTTGATTGAAGATCTTAAGGGTCACGGAGTAAGTCAGAGAACGCTAGAGGGTATTAGAATTGTTAAACGAGAGTTTTTCGTCATTAACAAAGAAGAAGCTTATTTGAATGAGGCTTTACCTTTCTACTCCCAAACTACTTCTCAACCACTGGTTATAGCAAACATAATCGATGCTTTAGAGCTTACAGAGCAGGATATAGTATTGGAATTTGGTACTGGGTCTGGATTTCAAACGTGTTTAATAGCACTTTGGGCACAAAAAGTATATTCGTTCGAGATTGATCCTGAAATCTATAAAGCAGCAGTACAAAATATCGAAAAATTCCTCTCTCTTAATCCTAATCTAAAACTGAATATAAAGTTATACAGAAAAGATATATTCAACGCACAAGATACTATTGATGAAATACAAAAAATGGATGGTAGAATAGATAAAGCTGTATTTAGTTTCGCAATAAAGGAGGTACCTCCCTTCATACAAGATAAAATAAGTCTAATCATCGCTCCTATAGATGAAAACAGAAATTATCAAAAACTCAAAAAGATAGTAAGGAAAGAAAATAGGATTTTTTTTGTGGATCTAGGATACGTTTCTTTTGTCAAAGCAAGGAGAGAAAAATGATAAAGATAGAAAAAGCTGATATAAGTTTAAAAAAAGATATAAAAAATCTTTATCATAGGGTTTATGGAAGTTATTATTCTCTACCTGAGGTGATTGATGATGAGCTAATGGAAGAGATTTTATTGGATAGTAGTAACCATTGGATCATAGCAAGAGATGGGAAAGAGATTATTGGATCTTTAATATTTAGAGTTAACAGATCTATTTCTATAAGTAAAGCTCTAGGAGCTGTGGTTATGCCTGAGTATCGAGGTAAGGGAATTTTTAGCCAGATGTTCGAATTTGGATTAAGCTTTGTAGACACTGAAATAATATACGCTCTAACGAGAACGATTTCTCCGGAACCTCAAAAATTATTGATGAAACATGATTTTGTTCCTCTGGGAGTTTTCCCGAATGTAAGAAGAATTTATGCCTATGAAAATCATGGACTATATGCTCTGATAAAGCCATCCGCATTTAAAAAAAGAAAAAAAATAACTAAGCTATTACCCGAAATCAAAAACCTCCTGAATATACTAAGAGATATAATCATTAAGAAATACCTGTTGTTAGTTCTCAGGAATAGGTATTCGGATTATAGTTATTTGGAAGATTTTATTTCTGAGAGGTACGATGTTGTATACAGAGAAAAATTCAATTTTGAACCTAATGAAACAAAGAAAATAGATATCAAAGTTATAAACGTTGAAAAGGAGTACTACAATAATTATGAAAAGTTAAGGTTTAAGTTTTTCCCGTTTCATAAGCCGAATTTTAAAATATCGACGGATTTTGGAGATGTGTTTTTGCATTTGAACATGATAGATAAACACTGTGCCATCATGGGTATAGATACGAAGGAGAATGACCCTGAGAGAGTGTATAATCTATTTTTCAATATTCCCTATATTGTAGATAAGCTAGATGCCAGATATCTTGAAATTGTTTCTATGACCCCTAACTACTATAATCATTCGATGTTACTGGATAACGGTTTTATTCCTGCAGCGTATTTCCCTTGTTTGATACCTGAAAAGGAAGGAGATGGACAAAAGAGAGTTGATGCGGTCATATTTTTCTACCCCTATAACTTGCCACACTTCAAAAAAATGTATATACCCGAGGATTTCAAACCTTATGTTAAGTATGTCTATTCGATGATTATTAACAAGATAAATGATGAAATTGGTTTTAGTCTAAACTGAAGTTTAGCCTAAGTAGATTATAACTCTATTAGTTTTTTTAGTTCTCTTATGGTTTTTTGGGATGCTAGTTGAGGAGGGGTTTTTCCTGCAATTACTGCCGATAGGTTAACCTGTATGATGCTAGAAATTCTGGGATAGAGGGGGTGTATTGTTCTAGGTTTGGATAGATCGATGGATTGCTTTATGACTTCGTAGTAAGTTAATTTTTGGTTTATTTCTGGGTCATTAAATAGATCAACTTTTGTTGGTAAATCTCCTCTTTTAAGAAAGAGTAATTTAAGGCCGTTATCTACTAAGAAATCTACGAATTTCCATGCTTCTTGTTTATTGGGTGAATAGTTTGATATAGCTATAGCCCATCCACCGAGGGTGGGACTTGCTCCTGGTAAGACTGCCACTCCAAATTTATCTCTCATTTTTTCATCTTCAAGAAGCATTTTTATGGCGTAAGGCCAGTTACGTGCAAAAACTGCTTTCCCCTGTTGGAAGACAATTCTTGATTCTTCCTCTTCGAAATTAATAACTGAAACTGGAGATATACCTTCTTCTACTAAGGTTCTGAAAAAAGTAAATACGTTTGAAAGTTCCTGTTCTGTTATGGCTACTTTGAATCCTTTTTGATCTTGAGTAATAAGTTCGTATCCCATTCCTCTGAGAACTTCATAAAAATTACAGACGAGTCCTTCATATTGTTTACCTTGAAACACAAACCCTTCGATATCATTACCTAGGGCTTTCTCTTTCTGTTTTATTTCTTTTGCAAAGATTTTTAACTCTTCCCAGGTTTTGGGAACGGGGTAGCCATATTTTTCTAACAGATCTTTTCTGTAGTATAGGAGTCCTGCATCTGCTTTTATGGGTACGGTATAATATTGACCTGCGTACAGGGAAGCTAGAAAACTTGATTCAGTAAGATTTTTGTTTTTGAAGTATTGGAATGGATCGACGAAGGTGGAGATTGGAGTTAACCAACCTGCAGAAGCAAACTTTCCAAGCCAAACAACATCGAGATATATCAAATCAAACCCTTTAGTTTTGGTTAAAAGTGAAATGGAATACATTATTTCTCGTGCATCTGTGGAAGGAGGTCCCTGTACGATATTTACCTTTATTCCAGTTTTGTTATAAAAATCCTGTGCTATTTCTTTCCAGCCGTCTGGTGATCCACCGATCAATATACTCAGGGTTTTTGCGTTTGCGGTTAGTAAACCTAGAAAGAAAAGTGCAAATACTGCAACCTTCATTTTCCTTCACCCCTTCCCTCCATTCAGTATTTCAACATTATATCCTTGACTACTACTGTGAGAAAGGAGGTTTTTATAAATTCTAGAATTTTTTAGAAGGTATTTAAGGATATGCAGGTTAATATTAATCTTGATCTATCGCAAAAAGTTACAAAGCTCATTTCCGAGATCAATAAGGTTGTTGTTGGTCAGAGGAATGTTATTTTGAAATGCATTTTAGCTCTTTTGGTGGATGGTAATGTTTTGCTCGAGGGTGTTCCAGGATTAGCAAAGACGCTGATTTTCAAAACGTTGGCTGCGGCGACAGGAGGAACTTTCAAAAGGATCCAGTTTACTCCCGATCTGCTACCTGCTGATATAACGGGTACTAGAGTTTTTAATCCCCAGACTTTAAGGTTTGAGGTAGTGTTGGGACCTATTTTTGCTAATTTTGTCTTGGCGGATGAGATAAACAGAGCTCCTGCTAAAGTACAAAGTGCCTTGCTAGAAGGAATGCAAGAAAAACAAGTGACGATCGGTAATCAATCTTTCCCATTACCTAGACCTTTTATGGTCATGGCAACTCAAAATCCCATAGAAAGTGAAGGAACATATCCCTTACCTGAAGCGCAGCTAGACAGATTCATAATGAAAGTAAAAATTGATTACCCGAATTTCAGTGAAGAAAAAGAAATAATGAAAAGAATGCAAAGTAATTTTGATACACCGACTGTAGATAAGGTAATAGAAGTTAATGAGATAATAGATTTACAAATGGAAGTAGAAAAGGTAAAGGTTAGCCAAAAGATAGAGGACTATATTACGAAGATAGTATTCATTACCAGGAAGCCTCATCTATACGGTTTTAATTCACTGTCGAAGTATATTATGTATGGTTCAAGTCCAAGAGCTACTCTTGCATTCATTAAACTCAGTAAGGCACTTGCCTTCGTCGAAGGAAGGGAATTTGTGATTCCCGAGGATGTGGAATATGTTGCCCTGGATGTTCTTAGACACAGAATAATTCTTACCTATGAAGCTCAGGCTGAAAACGTTACAACAGAGGATATAATCATAACAATAATGAAATCACTACCGAAAATATGAGGAGGAGTGATAGGAAATGTATATAAGTAAGGATTTTTTGTTAAGATTATTAGGGGAGGTTGGTCCTTCAGGTTTTGAAAATGATCCCTCAAAAGTCTGGAAAGACTATGTTTCACAGTTTGCATGGAACGTGTTCACAGATTTTCACGGTAATTCTTTCGCTGAAATAAATAAAGGTGGTGAATTGAGATTCCTGCTATCTGGTCATATTGATGAAATAGGTCTTATGGTTTCTCAAATCACAGAAGATGGGTTTATCAGATTTGTTCCCATAGGTGGATGGGATACACAGATTCTTCAGGGACAAAGGGTGTGGATAAAGTCCACCAAAACTGGTAAACTCATACCAGGTGGTATTGGTAAGAAGCCAATACATTTACTAAAAGACGAATCTGAGAGAAACAAGGTACCGAAGATAGAAGATCTCTGGATAGATATAGGAGCGAATTCTAAAGCAGAGGTGGAAGAAGTAATCAGTATAGGTGATCCAATTGTTTTAGCACATACACCAGTAGAAATAATGAATGGTAATATTATGTCTAGAGCTATAGATAACAGAGTGGGTGCTTTTACTGTTGCTGAAGCTCTGAGAATGTGTAAGGAACTTGGTGTTAAGTCTAATGTTGTAAGTGTTGCTACTGTTCAGGAGGAGATAGGTTTAAGGGGAGCATATACCAGTGCATATAGGGTAAATCCACATATAGGAATTGCGGTTGATGTTACTTTTGTTTCCGACGATCCAGGAACCAAAGATTCTGCTAAAACTATAGGTGAGGTAAAAGTTTCGAAGGGACCTGTAATAACGAGAGGGCCAAATATAAACCAGAAAATTTTTAATATTCACCTAGAAGTTGCAAAGAAGTACAATATACCCTATCAGATTCAACCTTATCCTCGAGGGACTGGAACAGATGCAAATATTATCCAACTGACTCGAGAAGGACCAGTAACCTCCTTGATTTCTATCCCCACTAGGTATTTGCATACTCCTATCGAAATATGCAATTTAAGTGATCTAGATAATGCTGTGAAGATAATTGCTTATACCATAAAAGAGATAGAACAAAACTATAGGTTAGAAGAATTAGTTCCCTTCTAGTTTCTAAATTAATCCATAACGAGATAGAAATAAATTTACAACTAGGTAAAGGTACAGGATTTTTTCTGTGTAGTTGTACAATATATTAATTAGGGTTTATGTTATATTTGTGGCTGGCGTTATTTGGTTTGTTCATAAGTTTTTTTAGCGTAATTTTATTTAACTATGTTGGGTATGATATAAAAGTTGCTCGTTCGATATATCTGGATACAAGGATGCAGTACGACATCAAATCGATACTAACTGCTGTAACCGAAATATATAGGGAAAGGAATATGATTAATCCTGGAGATATTAGCTTACTACAAATAAGACGTTTTACCTATGTAAATGGAAATAAGAGGTACGATGTTGGCTATAGGATACAGCCAATTAATCATACTCATCTACTTGTAGAGTTATACAAGGAAAATAGATTATGGGCAAGAGGAATAGTGAAGTAGAGAGAACATGTTGGAGATATATCTTTTGTAACGGCAAAAAATCAAGAAGTATTTAAACCAAACTCATTTTACTCATCAGCAGCTATTTTTTCAAATGAAGTAAGTATTCCTCCAAATAGCGGAAAAATTTTCAAGAGAGTAATAATGGACGATACGACTATTGTCAATGGTAGGAGAAGTGATAGTTTTCAAAACATAGAAGAAATGAGAAAATATGCAGAATATATCCAAATAGATAGAAATGTAGAGTCAATAATGAGATACTACAGGGAATTAAGGGATAAATTTGAAGAAAAAATAGTTAATTCTATGTCGGGATATGGAAGTGTATATTCAAACGCTGGTAATATAGTGCTTACTCCTTATGGAGCAATATGGATAAGAAGAATACAGAATATTCCTTACATTAGGATAAAGTTTATAGAAGATAACTCCAATCAAGTTATACTGTTTGAAGATAACAATGGTAATCTTATATGCAGATATGTTCTGGTACAAGAAAACCAGTATAGAATAAATTTGAATATAAATGATGAAGTAATAACAAACGACAGTAGTATAATGGACCTTGTAGGATCTAGTAATGAACGAATTACTATTCGTATAAACCCAGTTTCTAAGGTTCTTGAATGCCCAAGATTATACACGATATTTACGAAGAGTTATTTGAACACAATAATATATTCTGAGATGCCTATAATAATAGGTAGTGATGGTCCAGAAGATGTAAACGGAGCAAAGATTAATTCGAAAATAATGATAATTACTAATCAAGCTGTAAAAGTCAAGAATAACATAATTTATGCTGATTTTCCATCTATACAGGATTTTATAAGTAGATGTGAAGCGAAGAATGTAAACCTAAGTCTGGATAGGAAAAGTTTACTAAGAGTAATAAGCAATCGAATAGAATTCGATACATCTGACTATCGGCTAAGTAATCAAAATCCAAATATACAGTGTCTTTGTGGACAGTTTGTAGCTATGTATGATAATAACTCTTTATTAACGGTTACAAACCCTTCCAATATAAGTGGGATATATATATTTGGAAGTATTCAATTTTCAAATAGAAGAGGATTTGATAACAGTAGCTTTAGAGAGTTGTACATTACTGATGGTGTGCTAGTTAACGTAGATCCTGTGGTAAGATCCGTAATTGATGGAATTGATAACAATATTTTTTTGAATAAAATATCTGTGCTGGGAGTTGAAATATCAGACAGGTAGAAACTAAAGGAAGATAAGAATGAAGAAATCCAAGGGAATTACTATTGTAGAAGTGATGATAAGTTCCATAATAGCTATTATATTGATAATGTCATTGTACATAGTTGTATACTGGGGTAGTGATACAAATGTAGTTAATCAAAAGATAATCGAAATAAACGCTATTATGACATATATTCAGCAAGATATAATAAATAATAGCCCATTGTACTTTGAGTTAGACAATAATGGTAATTTAGTCATAAGGCAAGATATAGATGTAAATGATATGATCATCCAGAGGTTGAGAAGGGTGTATGGCAGAGAGATGGACTTATTTGTAAGGGGAGTAAGGTTAGTAAGGTTGGAAAGAGTAGAAAAGCCAGAAGGCATACCCGTTAGCTATTTTGATAATATTTATCGTGTGACCATAGAAGTGGTTTGGTTACACAAGAATAGGATGAAAAACTATAGAACGAGTTTTCTTGTAGATAGCTATAACCTTAAGAAATTAACTACAAGGCAGAGATTAGACGAGAATGAACTAGAGGTATTTCTTCCTGACATAAATTATGATCCTAGGCGGGTGGTTTTAGCTCCACCTGGAAATGATTATAGCTCTGTGGAAGGATATGATCGACATTACCCAGAGGGTGATAGATAAGATGGGAGATGCAATAATTAGTAGGAAAGTATCACAAAAGGTTTACAAACATGAGGGAATATTTGAAATAACACATATAAAGACAGAAAGTGGATACGAGTCTAGATCTACTTGAAATTATCCGATAACTTCTTAATGATAATAAATTCACTTGGACAGACAATCAAGGAAAAGATAACCGAAATCAAAAAGGAATTTATAGAAATTTGAAGTATATTCTCTTAAATTATGAGAAGAATCGTTTTATAGCCAAAATTATATGGTAAGAAGTACTTTAGGTGAAGATTTGTATATTCTTGCTCATCATGGCAATACAGTTAAATATAATCCTAGTTATCTTGCTTTTTATGGAAATTCTTTAGTACTTTTGACTTATCTGATTTTGGGTGATTTAGTTGCGGTTCCTTCTCGTATGTATGCTCTTAAAAGGTTATTTAAACATAGTAATTTCTAGTTCGTGGAAATTATGTTTATGAACTCTTTTAGGAAAGGTTTATAATCTTCTATATAGGAGCTTTGTTATCTGTTCTGGTCAACGGTTTTGTCAGTTTGACCAATTTGATACTGTCCTTCTATCTATCCTGAGTCTACTGAGCCCCAATAGTACCAACCAGTAATTTCCCAATTTCTTTCAACAACTCGAAGCATTCCTTATTTCTACTTTTTCTATCTGAATATTTTCTTTTTGCTCTGTTATTGGTTTTTCCGGGAAGGATTTTACTGTTATAAAAGTGGGATTGACCATAAGGTGTGATATACAAATAAGTTTTCCTCTGAGCGAAGATGAGATAAATTCTTGTTTATTGTTTGAATCCTCAACTTGCAAAATAATACTTTCTCCGAATAATCCAGCCAAATAGTGTATTACCTTACTTATTCTGAAGTATTTTTGTTATCACTAAGAGTAAATATGTTGATAAATATTCTCTGTTTAGATTTACATATTTGTCAAAATTGTCGAAGTATTGATTGAAATTAAACTGAAGACCGAAATTGAATAAAATAATTTGGGATTGATTATTCTTTTTGAGTTTTTTATAAAAATGGTTTTTTTAATTTTTTGCTCGTTCTCAACTGTATATATGATCGTAATCACAAATATCTCTTCCTCATCTTATTTTGTGCTTTATGTTTGTTGTTGATTATTCTAAGCTGGGTGTTTGAGTTGTCTTGTTGACTATTGATGCTCTGCTGTTAATAGTTTTTTGGAAGCTGACGAGATATCTTTTGCTTTTGGGGTATCTGGGGTGTTTTTCACTGTAGGTGGTTATACCTGCTGAGAGGTTATTCATTTTTAGTTTTGCATATCTATTGTCGACAAGTTTGTCAAACTGTTGTCCTAGTAATTTGCGTCGTGTGCAAACGTTAGAATACTTAGGTCAGGTAACGAGACAGAGACTTTATAGTACTGGTTTAGGGCTAATCGATATCTTGCTATATTCTTTATCTTGTTCTTTATCTTTTTTCTTTATCTTTATCTTTTATATGATTCGCTGTTACGTTTGCATTAGCTTGGGTATCTGTGAAGGTGGGGTTTTATTAGATGAAATGCTTTGTCCATTTCTCTGGCACGTGCTCTTTTAATGACTATGCATAATCCTAGCTTCCAAGAATTGTTCCAACAACTTTGGGGTTATATTTATCTTTTAATTTCGATACTGCTTCTAAGGTATTTTTGTCATAACTGATGATTACCGCTTTAAGTTTTTTCATATTATTGTGTTGTAGTGGTTTGTTGTTGTTCTCCTTCTGTTGTTGTGGTTGTTTCTGCAGGTTGTTGTGTTTCTTGAACTGTAGTAGTTGTTTCCATTGTAGTTGTTGTGGTTTGTTGTTGTTCTTGAGGTTGGTTGCAGGCTTGTAGTGAGAATACTACGAGCAATAGTAGCAAGGTTATCACTATCTTCATGATTCCTTACCTCCTTATTTTATGTTTTTCGTTCGTGTTTCATTAAATTAGGTGGTTATGAAGATAATTCTATATTCAAAAATTTTTTCCTTTTTAAATTTTGGATTTTATTTGGGAGGAAAAGGGGTATGAAGGTGATAAATTAATATTTGAGCGGTAGTAGCTCAGGGGTAGAGCGTCAGCTTCCCAAGCTGAGCGTCGCGGGTTCGAGTCCCGTCTACCGCTTATAAATACCGCGGATTTATATACATTTCCTCAACACTTCGTGGCAAATTAGTCGGACCAAAAAGACCCAATTTATTGCTCCTTATCTCAATACTACTTGTTTCCTCCATGAAGAGGTTCACAGGAATATTGTTTTTTATATCCTTTTTAGGAGTTGGGGTTAATACTTTTTCTTGTTGAATATTTTCCATTTCTTCATTGTTTCCTCTTATTATTAGTAAATCTTCAATTTTATTTTTTTCTTCTTGTTTTTCGGTATTTGCTATCTTAGCCTTATTGGGTACGAAGTAGTTTGGGAAGTAGTTTACAAACTTTGTTTCCATGGGATCTTTGAAATTACCTATCATAGTTTTTCACCTCTCTTCCTAGTTTTTATATTATATCCTTTTGCTTATCTTAACCTAGAAACACAATGTTAAAAAAATGTAAAAAAAATTTGCTTTATTAGGAAAAAATGGCATAATATGCTAAATTAATACATAGGGATGCTATGAGGTCAAATAAAAAAGGTTTTTCTATTATGGAGGTTGTTATATCCGTAACCCTTATAGCCTTGATATTATCCACACTTGGAATGAGTTTATTAGCAGTTCAAAAACTAAGACTTAATAACGAAATTACTTCTGAAATACAAAAATGTGGAGAAATGATCATAGATTACTTGTTCACTTTACCTCCTAACGATGGATATATACACTCTGTTAGCCAAAACAGTTCTGATATCTTATCGTTGGCTGACTTAGTGAACCAAAATAGTAATGATCGTAATAGAGAGACAATAATACAAAACCTAAACGGTATTCTTATAAACCAAGCAAGATCAAGAGGTTTTGGGATATTGAGAGCTAACAATCAGGGCAATCCTTCAAGAAGAGGAGCATTAGTACTGTTTGATCATACGAACCCAGCATCAACCAGTAATAGTAGAATAATAGTCAATCCCCAGGGAAGGAATAATACTGTTACAGTTGAGCTTTACTATGTATGGCTTGGTGCAGGAGGAAGAAGAAAAGGAAGAATAATTAGGGTTAGCAGGTTATTCATACAATGAGTAAGGAAAGAGCATTTACACTAATAGAGATAATCATAGCAGTAACTGTTTTCTCTGTGATAATCTTAATAGTTATTAGCATAATAAATAACTTAACCACAGAAAGAAAGGTTGCTCTGGAAAGATCTAAAATAAACGAAAATATTATCCTCTTTGAAAAAAAGTTGAAAGATATGCTAAACGGTTCTGATTTAACTATTACACCCGAAATAGTGAACCTCCCTTCAACCGGCATTGATATAATAACCCCTACCAGTGTTCCCACTGCTGTCATATACCCAAACATATGTGATACATCTCCTACAAGAAGTTTGGTATTATACAGAAGAGTTCAAAACCGAAACCCAATTACAAACGAAACTACATATGAATCACAACTTATAACCGTATCTTCGGATAATCGCAGAATACTATTTACTCTAAATAATCAAGCCACAGGCACTGGAAATAATCCTTTGCTCGATCTAGTAGTTTTTACAAATGATCGAACCGCTCTAAGTTCTTTCATACTTTATTTTGGACCAGCTCGTAGGAATCAATTTGACAATAATAATACAATAATAGATGAAATAGATTTTAGAACTCCGTTCATTGACCGTACTGGTAGGTATGAAGTAGCTCTTAGATTTTGGAGAAATAGGATAACAAATGAAGGAGGAGAAATTATATATGCCACCTCTCAACAAATAATATATCAAGTTGCTGGTAATGCTAGAAATATTAGGAGTCTTAACGTCAGAATCAGAGGAGGAAATATACAGCAAATTGGAATAGAAAGTTTACATGATCCTATTTCGATAAATTCAGAAATAATTGTTGGTGTTTATGATACTAGGGGAAGAAGGAGACTCCGCTACAATAGGGTTTTAAACATACCTCTTAAGTATAGGAGTATCATTTAATGGGAGGGGATAAAAGTGAGAAAAGGAAAAAAAGGTGCTGCTTTGATATTGACCCTCTTCACACTCGTAATCGTATCCGTTTTCATAAGCCTTATTTTTCTAATATCGAAAAACGAAATAAATATTTTCAGTTCATCCAGAAAAGAATCTAAATACACTCAATACATAAAAGAAACACTAGATATTATAATAAGTCCAGTATTACTGGGCAATGGAGATTTATGTGCTACCAATCACGAAGATACATTCAGAAGAAACAGCTTTGGTGAATATATGGACGAATTCATCACCGTATTTAAACGAGAATTAAACACCCAAAGAACGCCTCCATACAATAACTATATCTCTGGAGACTATGTCAACGGTTACCGCCGAGAAGCAACAATATTTCAAGATAACAATAGTGGTATTGATCTGACGATTATAAGAGATCCAGGAGATAATAACTCTCCAATTTCATTTTCTGTAATTATCTATAGAAGAGAGTCACCTGGTTCTAACATTTGGGTAGTAAATCATTCTTACGTTAGGTCTATCTATACCAGATATAACGATCGTAGTCGTTCCGACAACACTGTCTTGCCTTCAACTAAGTATAGTGTAGATATTAATACAATTGTTCTTCAAGCTAACACTAACACAATACAAATAAACGATTTTTTTGAGTTCGTAAGACAGAATAGTGACCGAATAATTTGGCAAGGGAGGGGGAGAGCAACGATTGTTCAAAGAAGCCCATACGGAGCAGTGCAAAACGCAGCTATGTTCGTAAAATTCTCAGGACTATGGGTACCTTTCGGTGCCAACCCATTCAGCCAAGATCTAATCAATCAAGGAATAGATAGTTGTGTGGGAATAACAGTGGGATATCATATCCTTGGTGAAGTCGTTACTCCTCGTGCTCAAAGGACAGAAAATTACATGCAAGCATTTGATAATTCTAATAATAGAACAACAAAATCTGGTATAACCACTATATGGAGTGGTACACCTTCTCTACCTATAATAAGAGGAAGAGCAACGACAGGTTATGCATCCATTGATCCCAATAACCTGCAACAATTTAACCCAAATCAAGGTGAATATTCAATAAGAACCCATATTTTCTCAACAGTTACAGGTGGGGCAGTAACGTCACATATAGAAGGAAGAATTCCTGGCGAGGGGACAAATCAAGTAGTAGATTTTAATAGCTTACCTCAACGTAGAAAGGTAACAATAAGAGTGGATTCCAATCGGGCAGTTTTGGTTGGAGAAGATAGGAATACTGGACAAATAATAACAAGATCTGAAGGAGGAGGACTAATAGAAATACAATGGCCGATGAGAGGGGGGAGATTTGTATCTGTAAATAATCTCTTCCCTCCCAACTCTGGTCTTAGTGATGCAGAAAAGAAATATATGGTACTTGATCAATATCCACCGGGATATGCAAACGTCTACATAGTTCCTGAAGGAAATAGACTCAGAATATTTGCAGTAGGTAAGTATAGTGGAAGAAAAGTTCCTGCAGATGAATTACTACAAGCCATACAGCTCCCCCAGGAGGTACCTAAAACAATATTCGAGAGAAATAGAGAAGGAGATTTAGTCGTTAATCTCAATAATTTAACTCAAGAGCAGAGATCTGTTTTGTCGATGATCCATGTAGAAGGGGGTAACGTTATTTTAATGCCTAACTCTCAAGGAAACACAGAACTGTACTATCAAATAAATCAACAAAATAATCAACAAAATAATCGAATCCCCTTTGACTTGACAATTGTTTCGACCAGATTAGGAAACACTGATGCATGGAATAACAGAAATTTTTATAAAGAAAATAATAATGATCATAATCAGCATATAGATCGCAATTTAGGTGGATGGATAATACCAGTTCGTAGAGATCAAAATGGCAGAGAGCAAAATCCCAATGATTTTGTCCCAAATGGTTTTACAATCAATCTAGGAGATAATGGAATAAGATATGCTTTACCTGGTAACGATCCCCAAAGACATGATAGAAGAAGACAAATCGTCAGAGCTCTAGAGGGAAACGTAATCATACAAGATTTTCACGATAGAATTGGACAAGGAAGAATTCATATGAGAGATAATCAAGAGTCTCTCGGTTATATCGGATTTAAAACAATAGATAACCAGCCAAATATGGATAGATTTCAAAGAGTTGGTGGAAGATTTACAATAATAAGCCATAACTTTGTTATTCTAAACTACCAAGTTAATGACAATGATCAACAAAGAAGAAACCAAAGAGGTCAAACAATAAGAGCTAGACTGGCAGCAGACATAGTAACCTATAGAGGAAATCTACAAATAATAGACGCAGATATGTACAGATTTTTGCTCGATACTGGAAGACAAAAGTCTGGAGAAGCAAACGAATTTCTACAAAATATAGTAACAAATGATAAGCTGTATTGGTATGGTAAGTATGTAAGCAATTTTGCAAGTGTAGAAGGTGTCATGCTACCTGACCAAAGAACAATAAGGGGATTTTCTGAAACTTCTATGCAGGCAAGTGATTACAATTACTATCTACCAAGAGCTACTAGAAAAGATTTTAGAGTACGCATAAACGGTAGGTACGTTATTCTTTTCGACATAGAAAAATTTGAAATAAACAAATAACAAAAGAAATTGAAGTAAACAAATCAACTACAACAGATTTACGAAATACCGTATTAGGGGTAATTGATAGGGGATTATTTCTTCCTGTTCGGGATGGTATTGAACTGCAAGAATTGGTAAGGTGGTATGTTTTACTATCTCTACTACACCATCTTTACTCAGAGCCAATATCTCTAGATCTTTACCTAGTTTAGCTATTGCCTGGTGATGCCTGCTATTAACACACATAAATTTATTTCTATCTTCTTCTTTGTTGAAACTTAAAATATCAAAAATTTTTCCTTTTATGATATGTCTTAGCTCACGTTTTTTTTCAAATTTTTGTATTTCTGGGTATATTTTGTGAGCATTCTCGATAGTTATTCCTCTAAGGTCATAAGGTAAGTGTTGAAATAAAGTCCCTTTGAAAAATACGTTCAAGATTTGGATCCCTCTGCATATACCGAAAATAGGTCTTTGTTGGTAAAATCTGTTTATTATTTCTAACTCTATTTCATCTCTTTCCTTATCGAATGTGTAAAGGTTATCTGAGTATTTTACTTTACTGTTGTAGTACTCTGGGTGAACATCGCTACCTCCTGTTAAAACTATAACATCTACTTTCCTTACATTTTCTAAAAGTTCCTTATCTATTGGTAAAATTATCATACTTTCATCTTTTGAGAATTTCTTATTTATTTCACTTTGTAGTAACATTCCAAAATTTTTATATTCTTGGATCACTATTGGGTGGGTATTTTCTGATAAGATTATTCCGACTATCATGTTTATGCTTCACTATTGATTATCTTGATTTCATATTCTATGTTGGTAGATTTCTTCAGCATATGACTTACGGAGCAATACTTTTCCTGGGAGAGTTCAACTGCTTTTTTTATATTATCGTATTTGAGATTTTTGCCTTTAAATTGGTAGATGAGTTTGATTTTTGTGAAGATCTTAGGATGTTCGTTTGATCTTTCTCCTTCGAAGAATATTCTGAATTCGTCTAATTGTTCTTCTTCTTTCATTTTTTTTAGGATAGATATAACGTCCATGGCTGTGCAGCCCATGAGAGCTATTGATAGGAGCTCCATGGGGCTGGGGGCTGATTCAAACCCTCCAAATTCTTTCTTAGCATCTATAACTACGGAGTGTTTTGACTCTGTTACCCCTATGAACCTTAAACCTTCATTCCATACTAACTCTGACCTCATATTTTATCCCCTATTATTCTTTCTTCTAATTTACTTCTAGTCTACTATAAATATTCCTTCTTGGGAACTAAAGATGTTTCTCATTTGATTTATTTCTTCTAAGGATGTATTTTTTATTATCTGAATGTGGTTTGTTAAGTATTCATCGGCTAGCTCATAGGCTTTTATTTTTGCTAGGATTGCGCTTCTAAAGCTTCTATTTTGTAGCATAGACGAGAATATACCAATTGCGTAGTTTTTAGCTACTTCCAATTCTTCTTGAGAAAATCCTTGTTCTAGGATCTGATAGACTTCGTGTTTCAATGCTTGTATGGATTCTCTCAATTTCTGTTTTGAAGTTAACATGAGTAATTTTATGTTTCCATTTCCGAAGGGAATTGGGTCATATGAAGAAGTTATGGCATAGGCTAGTTCCCTTTTTTCTCTTATGTTAATAAATAGTCTTCCGGACATAGAGCTGAGTATACTATTCAGAACTTTGAACTTTATTGATTCTATAGATATTGGTGGAGCTGGATAGACCAGGGCTATTCCAACCTCTTTTTTCTTCAATCTATCTACCTTTTTTCTTATTGTTATATCAAAATTTTTCATCTTTTCATAGTAACTATGTTCTTTTTGTAGTAACCATCCAAGTCTTCGGTATAAATATCTTTCTAATTTTTCATTTGAATATCCACTTACCACGATTATTTTTTTTATCTTGCTGTTTAGTACTTTTGTTTCCAGCCAGGATATTAAGTTGTTTCTAGATATGTCTTTTAGTGTTTTTGGTGTTCCTCGTGTATCCCAACTTAGAAATGAATTATAAAACACCTTATCTGCGTTTTCGTATAGATATGTCCAGACATCATCCCTGGAAAGTTTTATGGAATTTACCAAGTCTCTCTTGGTTTCATCAATATCTTCATTTCTGAATTTGTAATTGGATATGACTTCGTAGAGGATATCAACTGCTTTTTTGTAGTTATAGAATGGAAAGGAGATAGATATCGCACTGTTAAAGTTACCTGTGGATGAACTTAACGAGACTGAATTCTTCTCCAAATAATATTGGAAAGACTCATAATTCATATTTGCTGTTGATCTGACTAAACTTTTGAAACATACAGAGTTTATTCCCAAATTGCTAGGATTTTCCATATAGTTACCTATAAGAAATAATATGGATACGTATGTTATTGGGATGCTGTTGTCTGGGATGATAAAGATCTTGTCCTCTATACTCCTATATTTTATTTCCATATTTCTACTTCTTCTTCTAGTCTTATTCCAGCTTTGTGGGAATCTTTTTTTATTTTCTGAATGATTTGAAAGACATCGCTAAATTTTGCGTTATTGAAATTGATAATAAAGTTGGAATGTTTTTCAGAAACTTTTGCTCCTCCTATTGTAAATCCTCTGTATCCAAGATCTGATATAACTTTCCAGGCAGGGATACTAGGTAAGTTTTTAAATACACTGCCACAGGATTTCTGATTTATTGGTTGGGTTTCTATTCGCTTTTTCCAAGCTTTCAGATATCTCTGTCTAAGTAAGTCTGAACTTTGCAAATTTTCTCTGGGAAATTCAAAGACAAAGGATACCAAATCAATTGGATTCCCGTTTAATGTTTCCTCTTTGAATAAGGAGTTTCTGTACGAGAAAAAGGTTTTATCTACCACTATGGATCTTATTGTCCTTTTTTTTCTGTCAAAGAATGACACTATTTTAAGGAAATCGGATATTTCTGTATTTTTAGTGCCTGCGTTATTGAATACTGCTCCACCAACTGTTGCAGGAATCCCAGCCAGATCCTCGTAACCACCTATACCATGGTTTATTAGAAAATTAATAAAATACTGTAAATCCGTAAACGGTGTTATAAATACCCTTATTTTATCATCAACTATGAAAAGCTTTGTTAATCTATATTTTGCTGTAATTATGAAGAATTCTAAATTTTCATCGTTTGCTAGGATGTTACTACCTCTTCCTAGAATACGATAGGGAACTTTATTTGATAGGCTATATAGAGTCTTTATGTATTGTGTATGGTTATCTACAAAAATGACTCCCAGTGGTTTGCCGCCTATTCCGTATGTTGTTAGACGGGATAGGGGTATATCACTTCTGAGATTGATGGGTATAAAATTAGATTCCAGAAGGCTTTGCGTTATTTTTTTCACTTATCTGTATTTTATTTCTTCTGCTTTTTTACTTTTTTAAATTTCTTTCTTAGGGGAGGTAACTTTTTAAATACGGAATTGTTTTTTTTCAGTTTTTCTAGAGCTCTTCGGGTTATTTTGTGAGCGTGTATTTCTAGGGTTTTTGTAAGATTACCATTTCCGAGAATCTTAACTTCTTGGTTTATTGTTTTGATTAGCCCTTTTTCTAATAGGTCTTCTGGCTTTACTACAGATTTATCTTCAAATATATTTAGGTCTTCTAGTTTAACTGTTTGGTATTCTTTTCTGAAGATATTTGTAAAACCTTTTGAGGGTATTCTTAGGTATAATGGATTTTGTCCTCCTTCGAACCATGGAGATTTGGCTCCTCCACTTCTTGCTTTTTGCCCTTTTGTACCTCTTGTGGCAGTTACACCGTGACCACTTCCTAGACCTCTACCTACTCTTTTCCTCTTGTGTTTACTTCCCGGAAAAGGCTTGAGTTGATGCACTTTCATACTTTATCACCTACTTTTTCTGAATTTGCCGGGTTTATTATACGGTTTTCTTTCGAATTTTTTCTTTTCTTCACCTTCTTCTTTTCTTTCTGGTTTTTCTACTTTTTCTCCTTTTTGTTCTTTTTCTGGTGATTTTTCTTGTTTTGTTTTATTGTAGTATTTTTCAAATTCGTCCTCTTCTTGTTTATATCTTAGTGTTTCAAAATATTCTTCTTTTGTTTTCAATTTTTTCAGAGCATCGATGGTAGCCCATACTAAGTTTATGTGGTTATTACTTCCAAGGGATTTGGTTAATATATTTTTATATCCTGCTTTTTCTAGTACACTTCTTACCGGCATCGATGCGATTATACCTGTACCTTTTCCTGCTGGTTTAAGGAGGACTTCTGAAGTAGTATTCTTACCGATCACTTCGTGAGGTATGGTACCATCGACTATAGGGACTTTAAAGATATTCTTTTTGGCTTTATTTTCGGCTTTTCTTATTGCCAGTAGTGCTTCGGGTGCTTTTGCCAGAGCTGCTCCGACATTTCCTTGTCCATCCCCTACTACTACTAGAGCACTGAACCTGAATCTCTTACCACCTTTCATTACGCGGGCTACTCTTCTGAGAGACACTAGTACACTTTGATATTCCAAAGTTTGCTCTACTGATTCAAACATCATCCATGACCTCCTATACTTGAATACCTTTTTCTCTTAGAGTGTCTGCTATTTTTTTAATGTTTCCATGATATTTGTATCCACCTCTATCGAATACTAGCTTAGTGATATTTAGTTGTTTACATCTTTCGGCAAGTCTGGAGGCTACTTCTAATACCAAATCACTGTATTTTATTTCCTTGTTTTTGTATTTGGTTCTTAGATCTTTTTCCAGGGAGTTAGCATATGTTAAGGTTTTTCCTGTAGTATCATCTATGACGCTTAGGTATATATTCTTGTTACTTCTAAATACGTTACATCTTGGTCTTGTTGGGGTTCCTTTGATTTTCTTTCTTATTCGTTTGTGTCTAATTTTCCTCTTTTCGTTTCTACTTATTTTGTTTATCATTATTGAGCACCTACCTTAGTCTAAAGCAGTTTGTATATAAAATTCTATTCTCAGTTAGGTTGTTCCTTTAATTTGAGGTAACCTTTAGGACTGCTCTTAATCTTGCTTTACCACTTCTGACTATATCCAATGCTATGGGTAAGTCTTGATATTCATATACTTCTACGATTGGTTTTATATTTTTTGTTATTGAGATTTTTAGAGTTTCTATTAGATCCATTCTACTTCCTACTGCGTTACCAGTAAGAACTAGGTTTTTTGATATCAGTTGTATTGGTTGAAATGGGATTTGGTTCATATGGGCTCCAACAAAACAGATTTTCCCGTAAGGTCTTAGCTTGGTAATGAGTTTCATGACTATTTCCGAATTGGGAAGGGTGGATAATATTACATCTACTTTGTTTATAGTATCCAAGTTTTCATAAGTTATGAATTCATCTGCACCTATTTTTTCAGCTAACTTTTTCTTAGAAGGGTCTGATGATAGGACAATGGTATGGCAACCAAAGATTTTGGAATACTGGACTGCCATATGCCCTAGACCACCGAACCCGACAATAACTACCCTCATCATGGGATTAACATTCAGTTTCTTTAGTGCTGTGTATGTAGTCAGTCCAGCACAATAGAGGGGAGCAATTTCCTCAAGCCCCCACCTCTCTATATTTACCAACTTATTTACAGGGACTGCGAACTCCTTGTTAAGTACACAATACTGTGAATAACCTCCTATATAGTCGATGCCTGTTATTTTTCTTTGTTCGCAAAACTGTTCGTTAGATGACAAACAGTTTTCACATACAAGACAGGAGGAGTGAACCCATGGTATACCAACTACATCGCCTATATCTACTCCAACTACGTTTTTACCTTTATCTATTACCTTCCCTATTACTTCGTGTCCGGGGGTAATAGGATATCGTATGTTTAATCTACTATTCCATTCACCGTCTATTATGTGAATATCGCTGTGACAAATACCACAATACTCCACTTTAATTAGGATTTGATTTTCATCAATAGGATCCAATTTGGATGTTTCTAAGACTAGTTTATGGGGTTCATAACACATCCACCTTTTATAATCCATATCACCCATATTTTTCTCTACCAGATAAAATTAAATATCACCTTTTATATATCCTCTTTAACGTTTGGGCTTAAAAATAGGAAATAATACGTGTAAGGTAGAATATAGAAAAATAGAAAAGAGAATTGAACCAATAAAAATACGAAATGGGGTAGGTGTGGACTATGAAAATTTTTCACAAAATACTCATATCAACAATTCTAATAGTTACATTTGTTCTAGCTAAAGAGCTAATTATATTCATACACAACAGACCATATAAAGGAGAATACATATACCAGGGAAACAGAATCTATGTCGAAATAGAACAGTTCACAAAAATGACCAATCTAAAGATGTATAAACAGGGAAATTATTATGTTCTTAGTGAAAAAACGATAGTTCCCCCATCCTCTTTCTCAAGTCTTGTGTACTTCAACAACAAACCCCTAAAGTATGTTATCCTGAAAGATTCTAAAGTTTTCATAGATCTATTCGAAATTTCCTCGTTTACGAATTCAGTAGTACAGTTCAATAAAGAAACAGGCATAGTAGATTACTACAACAAAACTAAAATAGAGCAGACAGCAGAGCAAATATACAAAGCTTCACAAGAAATATACAAAAATTCTCAAGAGGTATACGATACCTCTAAAGAAATATATTCCTCAGATAAGAAGAAGATCCAGGTAGGAGAGAAAAAAACGATACCATCTGACGCAATCAAGATAATCGAAGAAAATCCCCAATACGAAGACAGAAATAACAGGGGAGAACTAAGATACTACGCAAAAATAAAAAATACATACAACGAAACCATCCAGGAAATAAAGGTAAAAATAAAAATAGTTACTCCTGCTAACGAAATATTGCATGAAGAAACTTTTAAATTTTCTTCTCTTAAACCAGGTGAAACAAGAGAAATTAGCTTCTACTGGATTAACAACACCACTATCCCATCACCACAAATTAAGTACGAAATAGACTTCAAAGGTAAAGAAATTCAAGAAGAAACCAAAAAGTAATGAAACCTAAAATTCTAAGCAAAATAAAGAATAATCTAAAAAATTTCATCCAAAAAAAACTGGTCTTCCTAATTCCAACTCTAGTATACGATAGCATAGAAAAAATATCTGTTTCAAAGCTAAAGGAGATGAACGTAGATACAATACTACTTGATTTGGATAATACACTTGTACCATGGAATGAAACAAGTATTCCAAACGAAATATATAATTATCTACTATCTTTAAAAAAAGAAGGATTCAAAATATGTATAGTCTCTAACGCTTTACCCATGAGGGTAAAAAGGATAAGTGAAGAATTGAATATTCCATATATTGCTTTAGCGGCTAAACCATCTACCAAACCTCTCAGAAAAGCCATAAAACTACTCCAATCTAAGATAGAAAACACCGTAATAATAGGAGACCAACTCTTCACAGATATATTAGCAGGAAATAGATTGGGAATAAAAACCATATTAGTAAAACCTATAGCAAAATTTGAACTCATAACATCAAAATTTATAAGAATGATTGAAAGGAAAATACTATCGTATATGAGAAACCATATCCCAAAAACCGAAAATAAATCAAAATCATGAAAAAGGGAATAATATGGTCCTACTCAAAAGGCGAATTCGTAATATTTGACCATTATTACTTTTCTACATTATACCAATACATCAATGAAAATTTCAAACTGGAAATACCCACCAAGTTTTCGGAATTGATAAAAATAGCAAATAAACAGGATTTTGAATTGATCATATTCAATTATCCCGAAAAACCTTTTACCAATAACCAAATAAACTCTATCCTGGAGCTATTTAACCAAGGAAAGAAAATAATATTCCTTACCTATTATAAAAACGAAGATAATAGCAGCCAAATAGTTAATTCCATAATCTCCAAAGTAGGTCTGAAAATCAACTATGACGAAGTGGTGGATTTCCACCAAAATCACGACAACGATAAATACCTAATTACCACCTCAAAAATACATGATAAGCTAAAAAGCGAAGTAAAAAAAATAATCATGCCATGTACATCAACTATTTCCATAGAAAAAAACAAAGATTACATCTATGAAGTTTTGGTCAAGACTGAATCCGAAGAGAAAATAATAGCAGCTCAGGCTAATAATAAAAAGGGTAAAATTATTGCTTTCGGCACCTGCGTATTCTGGGATAACTTCTCCATATCTCTATATGATAACTTTCAATTCACCAAGAACCTAATAAACTACTGTTTGGAGGTATAAAAATGGAAAACCTACATAGACTAATAGACAAACTCGAAGCCAATCTAAGAAGATCAAAAATCTTCGGTTTATCGATCATCAAAACAAAAGAAAACATCAGCATAATCAACAAAATAAGGCAAGTACTTGCAGAAAGCTATACCCCAGCAGAAGAAGTAAACAGACTTAGAAAAGAACTAGAAAAAAAAGAAATCGAACTGAATAACATAAAAAACGGTATCATCCAAAACGATGAAATTGTAAAAATGGCACATCAAAAAGCACTAGAAATAGAAAGCCAAGCAAAAGAAGAAGCACAGATGCTCATAAATAGCGCAGAAAAGTACGTAATAAAAGTATTACAACAATTCGAAGAAGAACTAAAGAGACTATTATCCACTGTTCAAGAAAGCAGAAAAAATCTAGAATCAGAAATGCAAACAGAAATAAATAAAGTAGGTGCTAAAAAAATAGAACCAAATCAAGAAATCAAAAAAGTCAACATTAAGTTAAAATAGCGAACACCGCTAGCTGGAAAGCGGTATACAAATTTCCAGCATAAATTAGGAGGAAATATGAACCAAATAAACCTAGAATACAAAATGAAAGAGGGACAAACATATCTCTACGATGTATATATCACCAACACGAAAATATTCAGAGAAGCTGAGAGAGAAGAAAAAGAAACGGATCAAATAAAACTAAAACTTTCTCAAAAAGTGACCAAAGTTCTACCTAATCAAGTATATGAGTTAGAAGTTGAAATAGAACCGATCAGTTTTCTGAGAAATTCTAACCCTCAAGAGATACCCATCCCAACACAAACAATGAAAATGACAATGGACAAGAAAGGAAAAGTTCTAGCCAGTACTATGGAAAGTCCGGTCAACTCACCGACATTCCCATACAAACCCGTCTCTATAGGAGAAACCTGGGTATCTCCAGCTGAGCTTAAACTCCAAGAAGGATCATCCATAAAACTAAACTACTATTACACCGTCAAAGGTATGGAAAAATACAAAAACTATGATACTGTCCTAATAGAAGTAAACAGTGATGAATGGTCCAATACTATGCAAGATGTTAACCAATACCTTAAATCAACGGGAATAACCTTATTTTCTGTAGAATATGGTGCCCTAATGAAATCCAAAGTAGAAACCGAAGTCAAAGCTTCTATACAAAGTGCTAATCAAGAATTCATATCCATTGTAGAAGTAATAGTAGAACTAGATAAACTGCTGCAAAAAGATGTAACCGAAACAGAAGAAGGATTTATAATAAAATAAGGGAGGAATATTTGATATGCTTAAAACCAACGAAGTTATTTCAATACTAAAAGAACAAAAGGTACAAAGTATAAGGATGATGTTTGTAGACATTCTAGGTATACCCAAGGGAGTTCAGATTCCTGTATCACAAGCAAAAAAAATGCTTGACGGAGAAATTTTATTCGATGGCTCCTCCATTCAAGGGTTCGTCAGAATCGAAGAGTCAGATATGAAACTTGTTCCCGATTTAAATACCTTCATCGTCGCAGACCTTAAGGGATATAAGGAAGCTTTTGTGGTATGTGATGTGTATTATCCTGATGGAAGAAGGTTCGACGGTGACCCAAGGTTTGTACTTCAAAAAATAACTGAAAAGGCAGAAAAAATGGGGTTTTCTCCAATGGTAGGGGTTGAAGCTGAATTCTTCCTCTTCCCTATGAATAGTGATAAGGGATTTTCTAATCAACCAATTGTAGAACACACAGATTGTGGCGGATACTTCGATATGCTCTACCTAGATGCTGCTGAACAGGTAAAACTGGATATACTAGAAAAATTGGAAGAATTTGGTTTTGAGGTTGAGGCACTGCATCACGAAGTATCACCCTCTCAACATGAAATAGATTTCAGGTATAGCGATGCCCTGACTACAGCCGATAGATTACTACTTTTCAAAATAATCGTAAAAACCATAGCTCTAAAGCATGGCTTGCATGCTACCTTCTTACCTAAACCTATTAAGGGTATAAACGGCTCAGGATTACATATGCATCAATCCTTATTCAAAGGAGAAGTGAACGCTTTCTATGACGATAAAGCATCCAACGGCATAAGTGAAATAATGCTAAACTATATCGGAGGAATATTTAAACACGTGAAAGGATTTACAGCTGTGACTAATCCTTTGGTGAACTCATACAAGAGACTTGTACCTGGTTTTGAAGCACCGGTATATATCTCCTGGGGGGAGCATAACAGAAGCCCCCTTATAAGAATACCTGCAAAAAAAGGAAACTCCACAAGAATAGAACTCAGGAGCCCCGATCCGTCCTGTAATCCTTATCTAGCTTTTGCAGTGATAATCAATTCAGGACTAGAAGGAATAATCAATAATTATCAACCACCAAAACCCGTAGACATAAATGTATATGAACTTGATGAAAAGACAAAGAAAAAATATAAAATAGAACAGTTACCATCTAATCTGTATGAAGCCTTAATGGAAATGCAAAAAGATCCTCTTGTAAAAGAAACACTTGGAGAGCATATATACTACAATTTTCTAGACGCAAAACTGAGGGAATGGAAAGAATACTCTACAGAAATAACACAGTGGGAAATACAAAAATACCTCAATATATACTAATTCAGGAACAAAATAAATGGACGATAAAGTCGTACGCAAAAATAAACTGGATCCTCGAAATCCTTAGCCTCAGAAATGATCAATATCACAATATATCATCAGTCTTCGATATCATAGACCTATACGATATAATCAACGTAGAATTATCAGATAGTAGCACGTGGGATGTAAAAATTTCCTGTAATCTCAGGGATCTAGAAAGGAGAAACATAATATATGATCTGTTTGATAGACTGGAGATTTACAATTTGGGAAGAAAATATAAAGTAAAAGTAGAGCTATTTAAAAATATCCCTCTGGGTGGGGGATTGGGCGGAGGAAGTTCAAACGCAGCCTCGATTATCTTTCTACTGTATAAACTAGGGATAATAAATCTATCCCTAGCTTTTAGAATATGCACTACATTAGGTAGTGACGTACTACCAATATTCCTTCTATATCTATATCAAAACAGCTATGTTTTTTGCTTCAGTAAGCAAGATCTATGTGTCCCTATCCAAAAAAACTCAGACAATTCAATCCAGATAATCCTCCTAATCTTCCCCTTCGGTATTGAAACTAAAAAAGCATATTCAGAATACGATAAAATAATTATACAAAGAAATTTTCTTATAGGACATAAAACACACAGATTCCTATACTTCTTGAAACACAAAAAGTTAAGTGACTACTTTATTGAATTAATCCACAACGACTTTGAAAAAGTGATTTACAATCTATATCCAGAAATTTCGTACACTAAGGATAGCTTGTATTCGATTTTTGGTAAAGAAAATTTGAGAGTATTCCTTTGTGGTAGTGGATCTACCCTAGCTATAATCCCCAAAGACCAATCTATCTTCCATAAATTGAAAACAGTAATAAAAGATCTGAATGTTTTTACATCGGAAGTAAGAGTATGGCTTTAACAAGAAGAAAAAAATCACAACATTTAGTAGATACAACTATGCTAAAGCAAATCACTGTGATGAAAAATTACTAGTTAGAAATATTAAACAATGCAAGCTTAAAGAAGATTAGAACTAGCAAGTATATTAGATTTCTTGTATAAACAGCATGATAGCTATAAATTATTTATCAGAGGAAACATAAACGGAATGATAACTAAAACTACCGTAGAAATAGCGAAAATTTTTTAGGATAATGTCTATTATATTTAAACTAGAAAATAATAGACCCCTGAAAATAGAACCATACGAACTTAAAGACCCAATACTTGGAGAACATGGGAAAACGTATTTCTATCAAAATTACATTATTAAAGCTTTGCCACTTGATGATTACACAGAATCTATACTCCGTAGATTAAGAGCTTTGAAGAAAGCTTGTACTGAAATTCCCGAAGATATCAGGAAGTTTATCATATATCGTGGTGTCCCGTTGTCCATAGTTGTAGACTTCAAAAATTACTTTAACTTTAAAACGGCAAATAGAGCACTTGTTTTACTTTTTAACCTGATAGAGGGAAGTGATCTATTCGTCTACCTAAAGGGAGACCCGCCTCTGACTGAAAAGAGAATAAAAATATATAAAAAATTAATCGATATTTTGATATCCCTCAATTCTGTGGGCATAATACTATCTGATCTATATCCGGATAACTTCGTAGTTGACAAGAATGAAGATGTTTATATTTTGAATCTTGAAAGAGCAGGAATTACGGTTGATGGAAAAGAATGGGAATATAAACCGCTTGTTATTAATAAGGAAAGCTTTTTCCCTCTACCACCAGAGATAAAATTTAAAAACAAATTTACTATACATTCGGACACATGGACTGGAGTTTACCTGATATTTTTTGTACTTACTGGGATTAAGCCTTTGGACTTCTTGCCCCGCAACGATCATAAATACCTACAAAGTATCATCCAATACGTTGACAAATCAAAAAACACTTGGCCTCCCGAAATACCAATACTAAAGGATCCAAAAAGATACCAAGATTTCAAACATCTATACAACTCCATCTTTAAAAGAAAAAGATTATCTGAAATCCTTAATAGTACCTATATAAAAGGATATCTAGATCCTTCGATAAGACCAACTTTTGAAGAAATTAAACAAGCATTTAATTATGAAATCGGTATCGATATATCATCAATATCTGTTCCGATGCAATCTGAAGAGGTAGAAAGTCAAGAAGAACTCCAAATTCGAGAAGAACCAAAAATTAAAGAGGAATTCAAAATTAAGGAAGAATTCGAATTTAAAGATGAACCCAAAATTCAGAAGGAAAACCAAATTCAACAAGAAAATAAAATCCAAGAGAACATAAATACTGGATTCCAAGATATAATCGATGAAACTGATCAACAAATTCGCCTATATCTAAAAAATATCCCAATATCAACAAGGGAAGCTATGATGAACATTATCTCAAAACTAAAAGAACAGGGGCTATATCAAGAAGATATAAAAAAAGCTCTTTTGCAACTATTTGAAATTAAGAATACAGAAATATTAGTTAATACCTTTATTAAAACTGGAGATTTGCAATTAGTAGCTTTATTTCTCAAATTTATACACTACGGCTACTGGAAAAACTTTCTGGATTCCTTATATAAACTATCCTACTTCTCTGGATCAAGTATTTATAAAATAATCCAACAAAAAATTCTTCCAACCGTAAACAAAATCAAAAAGAAAAACAGGAATATACTTGAAATTCACAAGCAAATATTCGAAGAAATACAGCTTTCTATACAGAAAGAAATATTCTCTTACTCGAATACAAAGATAATTTCTAATTATTTGGTTTTTATTTTTAGTTTTCTGTCTTTCCTTACTCCTTTTGTAATGTTTTATGTATTCAAATTTGATTATCTGAGAATAGCCTTAATGTATCCTATTTTTGTTATGGTATTCTTGGTAATTGTGCGCATAGTTTATGTTCTGGCTAAGCGATGATATACTTTATAACAGATTATGGCAATAGAGATTATTTTGTTTCTGCTGTTAAGATAGTTATATTTAATACCTGCAAAATACTAGGTATTTCTGAACCAACGATTATTGATATATCTCATGAAATCGATAGTTTCGATATAGTACAAGCTATTTTGAATATAAGAGCTATACTTGATATTATTCCAGATAAATCGATTATTTTGGGTATTGTTGATCCTGAAGTCGGTTCAGATGTATCCCCTTGTATATCCAAGCATGTAAACGACAGTAAAGAGATTTATTTTGTCGGGAGGAATAACGGTATTCTTGGAGCTTTTTCAGAATACAAGAATTCTTTCACGTATGAAATATCTATCGAAAAGATCAAGAAGGATATTCAAAAAAGGGGAATCTTTTACAAAACTGGCATAAAAAGCATAAGTAATACCTTTCATGGTAGAGATGTCTTCGCTCCAATAACTGCAATACTATATCATGATATCATCAATAAATCAAATAAAGTTAAGGAATATGTTGGTTCTGAGATAAAACCTAATTACTTCCATTTACCAGAACCCAAAATACTAGATAAAAAGATAGTAGGACAAATTATTTATGTCGATAAATTTGGAAACCTGATAACAAATATACCAACTAATTTAATTACTTCAAAAGTGAAGAATATTGAAATTGCAATCAATGGACATGAGTTTAGAATCGATAACATATGTAAAAACTACCTTGAGGGTAAAGACCAAGGTTTAATAGCTATAGCCAATAGCTTTGGTTATATCGAGATAAGCAGATTCAAGTCAAGTGCAAAGGAATTCCTAGAAAAATTTGGAAACATCAAAAACATAAAAATTTGTATTAATTTACTATCCTAACAGAGGAATGATTTAGGAGGTTTTTCCATATCTGCAGACTTTTTTATTTTCATTAAAATCTCCAATACTTTAAACGAATTTAATATATTCTGGAGGGTGTTGCAGATTTTTTGAAAAATTACTAGAATAGATGATGAATTAGGATAACGGGTAGCAATAAAGTAAGATTTGCAAAGAATCCACCTACTATATATGACAACTACAGGTATAGTTTTTGCAAAACTTGGAAAAATTCAGTAAAGACAACCACCGAAAGTGTGTAAAACTCGTAAAAAATCAAAAAGCTCAATCGATATCGTTAAGCTTTAAATCACACCCATAATACGAATGTTGAAAAAGCAGGAAATATGTTTAAAGATAGTAAGGAACAAAGATTTTTTAATATACTAAGAGATATGTTCATTGGTGCAAAAGTAGAAGGTGTAGGCGGATTTGTGAATTTAATGAAAATAAAATCTAAGTATTACGAAAAGATAGAACAGTTGCTTGAGAAAGATATAGATGAAGCATTAAAGAAATATCCTA
>JANXCV010000004.1:0-68589 GCA_025059235.1 Candidatus Calescibacterium sp.
CCATAAGGCAGGTGGTAGAGGGTGTGATAAGCTGTGTGAAGAGTTTCAATGCTGTAAGTAGGTGGAGAAAGGGTATAACTAAGATGCTATGGATAATTTCTCACCCGACGTATACTAATCCATAACATACTATATACTTTACTCTTTAGTTCTTTTGTATTGATAGCATTTTGGAGTATAGATTAGGCAGAATCGACTGGTTGCTATATTATTTGAAACTTTTATGTTTGCTCTAACCTATTTTTGTTGCTGGGTTTTCTATGCATCTTTCTTTAGCTTGTTCGTTAAAGCTTAGCACAAACCCTAGCCCAACAGATGTAATCTAAGTATTATGCAAAATCTTCTATAATTCTGACATCTTTGCCAGATTATCAACTTTTCTTATATTGATTATCTTTCTTTAGAGGATGATTAAAACTTGGCAAACATTATAGAACACTCCACAGCATAAAGTATTTCTTGACGCTTTCCACGAATACTAGACCAAAAGTAAATACTGAGCACTATATGCTGATTATTCAGCCTTGTAAATATTTGTCTTAAGTATCCTTTTTATCAATTTTTTCAGTAACCTTATTGCTTGATTAAGTGTCCTAACTTTATTTAACAAATACATTTTATTTACTACTTTCATTAATTTTTTCACATTTTCTATCGAAATCTCTTGGTTATAATAATATTTGGCTACTGAGTTAACCAATACAGGATTTATCTTGATCTTGTTTATGAAGAGTCTTTTAAATATTTTTTTTATGATAAACTTCAAGTGAATACTGTTGTTTTTATAGAGTAAAAATAATAGAGCTATGAATGCATCTAGTTGTTTACATTCCAACAGGATATCTATACATAGTTTTTTTAATTCTTTTGATCTAATTTTTTGGTTCTGTTTTTTTTCTGCATGATCAAAAACCACTTTCCAAATCTTAGATAATTCATAAGTATCCTTAGATAGCAGATTTGAATATTTAGGATTGGTTATGAAATTTTGAGAAATCAGGAATGAAAAGATAGTTTTTTTTCTGTCGTATTCTAAGTTTATCTTTTTTCGTTGATTTTTGAAAAATACTTCGAAAGTTAGTATTGCTTTCCTTAGTAATTTAAGATTTTTCACAAGTTCATTGTAGTTGAGATCATATTCTATATGTCTTACATTTATTGGATCGAAATTTAGCTTTAAGAATTCATGAATTATCTTATCAAATTTTTTCTCATTTATTATTCTGATTATTTCATTATGTACTCTGTTGATGGAGAGTAAATCTATATATTTTAGTGATTGTTTTAGTAATTTTTGGGTTTGTGGGTCTATCTCAAGGTTAAATCTTACTTTATATTTTAGAAGTCTATATATTCTTGTTGGATCTTCTATAAAGGAGTTTGGATGTAAAACTTTTGCTCTAAGATGTATTATATCTCTGTATCCTCCACAAGGATCTATAATCTCGAATATTATATCTGGATGTTTATTTTTTCTTTTGAGCATTATGGCGTTTATGGTTAGATCTCTTCTCATTAGGTCTTCTTGGATATTTTGGGTTGGTTTCACGATAGGTAGAGAGGCTGGAGAAGGATAGTATTCTCCCCTTGCCGTTATTAGATCTAATACCATTCCGTTCAAAAATATTATTTTAGAAGTTATAAATCTTTCGTGAAAATATTTTTCTTTTATTTCTGTCTTGAATTTATCCGATATTAAGAAATATATTTTTTCTACTGGACTGAGGAAAACAATATCTATTTCGTTTGTTTTTATCTTTTGCTGAAACAAGAAGAAATCTCTTGGTATTCCCCCTACAAATCCCCATCCATCTATCTCCAAGTTAGAATCAATAAAATCAATCAAAAATTTTATCTTATATAAGGTTTTGGAGTCAAAAATATTTTCTAAAAGGATCATAGTTTGATCTCGATTTTAGGATAGTATATCTTTATAAGATTTTTTTCGATTGTGTGATATATATAGTTACGCCGTAGGATAATATTTCTCTGAACTATTGATAAATCTTTTGAGTATATTTTTATTGGTTGTTTGTAATTCCAAGTATTTTTTTCTTTGAGATATACAATGGTTTTTATATTTTTAGCTTTTGCTTGGGATAGGTTAGTATAAATCTCTAGTGCAGGAACCGATATAACTACGATTCTATCTGAATCTTTTTTATATAATTTTACATCTGTTGAGTAGATGTAATTTGTATAAAAAAGGTTTTGTAGTTTCCCTACTTCTGCTTCAAAGTTAATTTGATCATGATCTTTCCACGTCTTTATCCTTACATTATATAGCGTCATTACCATCCTATTTTCAATTGTATATTCTACGTTAGTTATACTTTCATTTTTAGCTAATATCAAAATAAGAAAGAAGAAAAAAAAGAGAAAGAGTATTGGAAAAAATGTTGAATCTAGTAGTTTACTCAATTATCCTTCTATTTTCTTATGTAATAGTCTTTATCTACGATATTACCCGTTTTATCTACTATTAGTATTTCAAACTCTCCTTTTTGTCTTATGTTCGGTATTACCAATTTATTTTCTTTTGTTATTTCTTTCCAGTTGTATTCAGCTATTTTTTTGTTTTCCATGTTTATGATTACTTTTAATTCATTCGGATCGAAATCTAGGGATAAGGGATTTATATATTTAAAGTTAAAAGTAATGTTGTTGTTTTCAAAAGTTGGGTTATATATGACTAATGTTGGTTTTATGGGTTCATTATCTTGGTATAGGGGTTCAAAAATTTGCTTTGGGAATTCTACGTTATAACCTGCTTTTTGAGCAAATTTTAGAGCATTTATCATTATTTCTCTGTGTTTTCTTGAGAAGTATTTATCGTTTCCTGAGTCCCAGTCATTACCGTACCACCAGAACCAGTCGGATCCTTCGGCAGCAAATACGCTATGCCATGCCTTGAATAAATAATATTTCTCTCTATCTTCCTTAGGTGGTTCTTGTATGAGGTTATTCGTTATTTCTTTTATGTAAGGAATTTTTATGAATTCCTGTCTTAGTTTGTTTAGTAGGTACCAACCTCTATTTTCTGAATCTTCTCCTATCCAAGTTGTAAGATCTCCGTATACCCAGGAACCTGTTGCCAAAGGTTCTAGCTCCCACTGTTTTTCTATTGGTTTAATTTGGGTTATGTATTCTTTAGGTGTCATGGTTTTTATTCTTTCTTCTTTTTGTAGGAGATCGTAAAGAGCCATTAGGAAGTCTTTACCATCGTTTTGATAGTAAGTCCAGACGTTTTCTCCATCACATGTATTCGTTATATATATTGGTTCATTTTCTGGTACACCATTATAATGCTTTTGTGATTTTATGAAATTGATAAAATCTTTTGCTGCTTCGTATCCATCTGGTTTGCCTCTGTAGTATCCATAGTCCCATCCAATTTTGTCATGTATTGATCTTGGGACTACAGATATTGAATCATTGTTAAGGTTGTCTATAAATTCTGTGTCTACGTCTACTCTATATGGTTGTAGTGGGTCTCCTGCGAATCCCGATTTAAAGATTACCTCGTGTCCTGTAGAAAACCATTTTATTCCATTTTTTACTAGATGTTTTATTATACTTTCTCCTACTGCTCCTTCACCAGGCCACATTCCTAAGGGATATTTACCGAAAATTTTCTTGTAGTATTCGATTGCCATTTTTACCTGAGTTTCTGCATCCTCAGGGTATTTGAAGGTGGGGGGAGTTGGAATATTTGGAGTCTGCTCTTTAGCAGAATCAGTATTATCTACTAAGGGAAGTATAGGATGATAAAATGGAGTTGTTGTTATTTCTATTTGCCCCTTGTTTTGCAAATACCTATGTATTGGGATAACAAATTTCATTATTTTGTAGGTTTCGAGGATAATGTTCTTAGCGTCTTCTTCAGTAAAATTTTCTCCTCTAAGTCCTTTTTGGTATATATCCTTGATTTTTGTTACTTTGCTTTTAATTATCTTACCGTTTTGATCTTCTCCTATTAGTTCTACATCTTTTGTTAAGAAATCATGATCGAACCATACTAAATGAAACCATATCTTTAGGTTTAGGTATTCTTGGTTGGTTAATGGTTGACCACTTTTTACTTTTTCAAAGAGTTTTTTGTATGCAGGATATTTAAATATTTGTGATTCATAATGTGCATCGAAGAACCTTTTTTTTGCGAATTCTTTGTCATCTTGTGTCCATTGGTCTACGGGTTTAAACAGAAGATCTAGGGCTCTATCAAGTTTACCCTTTGGAAATGCATATTCCTTCTTATAGTTCGGACTTTCTTCATCTGCATAGTCTTTTAATTTGTTGACATAGTCCTCTATTTGCACTAATAACGAAGGAGTTAAGTTTATTGTCAGTTTTATTTTGGGAAAGTTTAGAAGGATTGCTGCCATATCATAATAATCCTTGGTAGCGTGTAACCTTACCCACGGAGCAGTATAAGTGTCTCTTATGTGATCTTTGTATATTGGTTGGTGTTGATGCCAAAGAATATTCAAGTATATCGGGTCCATAACTTCATCCCCCCACCCCTAGAATAGTATCCATTTATACTTTTGAGAGATTAATAATTGATATCCTTTAGTGGGAAAAGAAAAATTGTTAAAAATGATTTAAATCTTAGTTATGGATTCGATTATTTCTGAGGCTCTACCTGTTAGGGAAAAGTTTACCAAGTCACTATATTGAGTTTTTTCCAAATTGATTTCAATAACTATTTTTCCTCGATAAATACTTTGCTCTATGAAATGGGCTGCTGGATATACTACCGCTGAGGTTCCAATATACAAAAGTACTTCTGCTTTTTCTACAATTTCGTAAGATTGTACATATACATCTTCTGGTATATTTTCTCCAAACCATACTATATCTGGCCTTAGTAGATTATTGCATTTTGGACATATGGGTGGTAATTCTTCGTATATTTTTTCGTTGTATGTTTTATATGAGCATTTTGTACATTTTTCTCTAAATATGTTTCCGTGAAATTCTATTACTTTTTTACTACCTGCTTTTTGATGTAAACCATCTATGTTCTGAGTGATTATATAAAAGAAGTTTTTTTTTGATTCCAGTTCTGCTAGCTTATAATGAGCTTTATTAGGAAATGCAGACAAGATACTTTTTCTTCTTTCATTATACCATTGCCATACTTTTCTGGGGTTTTTATAAAATCCTTGGGGTGTTGCTAATTCTTCTAAATTAAACTTTTCCCACAGTCCGTTATTGCTTCTAAATGTTGGTATTCCCGATTCGGCAGAGATACCTGCACCAGTTAAGACTACTATCTTATCTGTATCTTTCAATATTTTCCTAACTTCTTGTATTTGAACGATCATGGGTTTGGGTTAGTTTTTATTTATTATCTTTCAGCTCGTTTATTTTGATTCTAACTTTTGCTTTCTGGGATATATCTTGATATAATTCATAGGCTTTTTGATAGAGTTCTTGAGCTTTGTTTTTATCTATTTCCTTATATATATCTCCTGCTAGTTCGAAATATTGGGGGTTATCAACTTGTTTTATCGCTAGATCTATGAACTTCTGTGCAGATTGAATATTTTTTTCAGTGAAGAATATTTGTGCTAGTTTGTATAGAGCTTCATGTTTTGTCGGCATTTGGTTTATAACCTTTATGTACAGTTCTTTAGCTTTTTGTAAATTACCCTCCCTTAAATACATGTCGGCTAGTTCTTCTATATAATACGGGTCTATATTTTGGTATTCTCTGACTATCTTTAGTAGTATTTCTTTTTTCTTTTGTGGATCTTTTTCATAATAAAGTTGTGCTAGTAGAGAGTCAAGGGAACCATATTTTGAAATTATTTTTTCTATAACTAATTCTGCTTTTTCATTAAGCTTAAGAGCTTGGTATATCTCTGCTATTGATATATAAACCTTTTCTTTTTTATCATTCGGAAGTAGTTTAAGTTGGTTTAGTAGTTCATAGAGTTCTTCTATGACTTTATCCTGATCTATGTTCAAGTAATTTATTTCATCCTTTATTATTTGTGTCTTTAAGTTAACTTTGTTTTCAGGGTTATTTTCGTAGATATAGGATTTGTTAAGGTAATCCAGATATTTCTGCAGAGATCCTTCTAGTAGCTCTATTTGAGATATCTTGAAGTATATTCTTGCTAGGATTGATGATGATAGCTCATTATTTGGATTAATATATTTGGTTAGTTCTTCATATAAATTCTTTGATAATTTGAGATCCCCCAGATTAAACAATGAGTCTGCAATCTTTTCTTTTAATAATGGATTCAAATAGTTTTTAGTTAGCAGTTTTTGCTTTATTAGCTCTATAAGTTGTTTATTTAGGTTGTTGTTTATGCTGTATTTAGTTGCTAGATCCAAAGTTTTTTCGAATTCTGCTATGTTATTAGTATTGTAGTAATTTTCCATTTTGGTTACGAGTTCATTTATTTTGTTGTTTTCTGCAAATAAAAAGTTTAGAGTTATTAGGGATACTAGGATTAGCCAGAGATGGAGTTTCATCTCTTTCCTCCTTTATGGTATTTCTGGATATACTACTATTTTTTCTCCACTTACTACTCTTCTATCTCTTATTTTTATTCTTTGTAGTATGCTCTGTGGGACTAGGATTATATCTGGAGGTAATTTAGGATCTTTTTTTACTTGAATATTTTTTATATCTCCTTCTAGCCCTTCTATTTTTAGGGCTATTGATGTTGATTGTAGGGTTGATGTCCAGAATTCTACGATTTCGGAGGATATAGATATTTCTCTGCTTCCCACTGACCAGCCTTTTTCTTTTACCTCTAGTTCTCTGACCAATGAGTGTTTTATATCATTTTCTTTCAGTTTTTCTTCAAGTTCTTTATTATCTATTCCTGTAACATTTACTATGCATTTGGCATTATTTTTGATCTTCTGTATTATAAATTCGTTGTAGAAGTATGATGATATTACTAGGTTATTATTGTTTATGATATCTGATCTTATAAAGGGGTTACCTGATTTTACAAGTAAGTAATAGGTTTGTTCCATCATATTGATTTCCATTATTCCAGTTATGTTTCTCTTCGATAGTTTTAACCAAAAGCTTTCCCAGTCCTTGTAACCGTTTACACTGTAGTTCATGATTTGATTCTCAAATAGGTAAAATCCTCTTAGAATACTACTGAAACCTATGGGCATGGTATAGGTTACAACTTTTATTTCTTCTTCTACTCTGTATCTGAAAATTAACGGTGATATCTCTATTGGATTATCAGTAACATCTACGTAACTGACTACCATTCCTTCATCTATTAGGACTATAAAACTATTTTTTGATCCTTTTATTTCTAGGTAGCCGCTGTATTTATACTTGGATAAGTTCTCGATTAGTACTATTAGCTCTACTAGCAAATAAAAGGTATTGTTTATATCTCTAGTTAAGGGGAATGGTTTTAATGGTAAAGCTTTTAACATTATGGCAGTTTCTCTATATTCAGTAAGATATTTCTAGAAAGCTCTATTATTTCACCCTTTGGTATTTGTTTTTTTGTATAATATAGATAAACCTTGTTCGACAGCTCATATATCTGGTTCATGAGGTTAAAGAATTTCTGGTCATCTATATCATTCCAATCAACAGTTTCTATATTCTGTGGTTGAAAGAGTAGGTTATAAATCTGAGTTATACTTTTATCGACTTCGTCAATTAAGTTTTCATCTCTGTTTTTTAAGTATTCCGATATTCTCTGTAGGTTAATGTTTATTAATTCTTTGATTTGTGGGAAGTTGGTTATTGTTTTGTTTTGGTTTTTTATCTCGTAATCCAGAGCAAGGATATAATTGAGAATAAGTAGACTCAGGTTTGATGCTAGGTGTGACAAATGGCTATAATTCTTTGCTCTTATGTTTTCTTGGATTATCTTAATCTCTTTTTCTATCTTTTGTGATATTTTATTGCTATCTTCATACATCTCTATCTTTCATTTTCAACATACCATTCTGTTTTCCCTTCTACAAGGATTTTACCATTTATTGTTTAACTTCTATCAATGTGGAAAAAAAGAAGAGGATAAAGAAAGCGTCTAAGAAGAAAATTTTGCCTACTGAAGGTTTAGTTTCCAACGGCCAAAAAGAAAACATTTCCAACAGTAGTTCCAATAGGTCTTCTATTTTAAAAATCTTTTTTGTTATGCTCATATTATTGGTATTTTTTTCCTCTTCGGTTTTAATTTTTTTCAGTGAAAACGATAGGGAAAAGATTATTCTTAGTGAAGCCAAAAAAATACTTTTGGATAGATTAAAGAGGGAAGGTCCTTCTGTCGAGATATATAGAAGCTTTGCCGAATTGTACAAAAACAAGGACAGCGATCTTTACTATTATTACCTAAAACAAGCTTTTAAAGTGGCAAAAACAAACGAACTTCCCAGAGATCTGTTAAAACAACTGGTTGAAATTTCATACCAAAAAAACGAAAAAATAGAGACAATTTTATATTATCTCATACTATTATATCGTCATACTAGACCTTCTAACCCCGAATTTTTTGAAATTCTAGCAGCTATAACCGAAATATACAATAGACTTGGACAAACCAAACAATCAGAAAAAATACTTATTAACTTGGAAAAGTTATACTCGCAAAATCTACAAATAAAATATATGCTATCAAATCATTACTACATAACAGGGAGACATATATATGCTAAGGAGAAAATAGATTATATCGTAAACAATAAAAAACAGCCTCTTTCTGTTGGTGAGATCACACTATACTATCTAGTTTATCTAAAATTCTACCCTTATGACAAAGTTCTCAATCGGATCCTACCGTATGCTTTGGGACTTTCTTATGCTGAAATGAATAGCTTTCTAATCTTTCTGCTAGAAAGACCCGAAATAACCGTCATAGATTATAAAAACGTCATATCTAAGATAACAATTTACAGACCTGAAGTAAGAACTCTTTTGGAACAAAATCCCTATATAAATCTAGAAATTGGTAAAAGATTCTGGAATAATTCTGAAAAGACTCTTGCAGAAGTCTATTTTGCTAAAGCTTTGAATTCCTCCGGTTCGGAAATGAAAGAAATAATACAGCAATACATATATGAAATAAAGACCAAATACACGGAGACCGAAACTAAATCCACCTCCCAACCCATACTTGATAAGAAAAAAGTTTTGGAGCAAATAAAATGAGTACTTTGGAAAAAATCAGAAACATTGGAATAGTTGCTCACATAGATGCAGGTAAGACAACTACTACAGAAAGAATTCTTTACTATACTGGTAGAATCCATCGAATAGGTAGTGTGGATGAAGGTACTGCGACAATGGATTACATGATCCAAGAAAAAGAACATGGCATAACCATTCAAAGTGCAGCTACTTTTTTCAAATGGAAAGACTACAATTTTAACCTCATAGATACCCCTGGACACGTGGACTTTACAATTGAAGTAGAAAGATCAATCAGAGTTCTTGATGGAATAATTGTTATTTTGGATGCTTCTGCAGGTGTTCAACCTCAGACAGAAACCGTCTTCAGACAAGCCCAAAAATATAAAGTGCCTACTATATTTTTTGTCAATAAAATGGATAAACTTGGGGCCAATTTCGAACTTTGTTTATCCTCCATTAAGGAAAGATTGTTGACAAATCCTATTCCTATTCAGGAACCTTTCGGCAAGGAAGATAGTTTTCAAGGAGTTATTGACTTGATACAAATGAAACTTATTAGGTGGACTAGTGAAGATGGTAGTGAATATATCTATGAAGATTTACCTTCCTCTTATGATCAGCAACGATCGTTTATGTTGGAAGAAATTGCTTCACTAGACGAAATCTTCATGGAAAAATATCTGAATTCTAATTATGATCTAAATGACATTTATTCTGCTCTGAGGAGAATAACTCTTTCAGGGTTCGGTAGTCCCGTTCTCTGTGGTAGCGCTATAAAGAACATAGGTATTCAACCTCTACTCGATGCCGTCATACATTTCTTACCTTCCCCGTTAGACAAACCCAAACAAAAATCATTTTTAATCTTGCAAGATGGAGAAAAAGAAATAACAGTAGATACCATTCAAACAAAGGAAAAACTTTTGGCATTGTGTTTCAAGATTTCATACTTCCCTTCGGTCGGAAAAATCTCTTTTGTCAGAGTCTATAGCGGTAGAATTACAGAGAACGATGTACTATACAATAGCACAAAAGACATAAAAGAAAGAGCAAATAAGATAATAAAAATGCATGCAAATTACATGGAAGAAGTAAAAGAGCTAAAAATGGGAGAAATAGGAGCTATCTTGGGATTGAAAAAAACCACAACAGGTGATACCTTAACCTCTGAAAGTAACCAAAGAATTGTCTTGGAAAGTATACACATTCCAGATCCCGTGATTTTCGTAGCCATAGAAGCCTCTTCCAGAGCAGATGAAGATAAATTATTTAAAGCCCTCGAAAGACTATCTGAAGAAGATCCCACATTCAAATATAAGATAAACGAGGATACAGGTCAAATAATAATATCCGGAATGGGAGAACTACATCTAGACATAATAAAAGATAGAATCCAGAGAGAATACAATATCAAAATATATTCCGGTAAACCACAGGTTGAATTTAGAGAAAGTATTACCAAAAAATCGATAGGAGAATATAATTTCTACAAACAAGTAGGTAATAAACTTCAAACTGCCTACGTCAAAGTCGAAGTAATACCGATAGATGAAGGAATAAAAGTTTTTATAGATACTCCAGAAATACCTGAAAAGATAGTTCCTTCTGTAAAAGAGGGGATATATGAGGCTTTAGGGTTCGGAGTTCTAGCCGGCTTCCCATGTACTAGAATCAAAGTCAAGGTAGTCGAAGCCAAATACGATAAAGACCTTTCAACTTCTTTAGCCTTTAAAATAGCTTCCTTCGAAGCAACAAAAATAGCTATTAATAACTCTAACCCTATTCTTTTGGAACCATTGATGAACGTCGAAATTATTACACCTGAAGAATATTTGGGATCTGTCGTAAATGATTTGCAAGCAAGAAACGGCGAAATACAATCTATATCAATATATCAGTCCTTGGGCAATATCGTCATAAATAAAATCGTTGCTCTTGTACCTCTGAGAGAAATGTTTGGATACAGCACTGTTTTGAGATCCCTAACCCAAGGCAGGGGAACCTTTACCATGGAGCTTCACTCTTATAAGGAGGTTCCTTCCTCTATACAGGAGAATATAATACTAAAGGGAACACTATAGAGAACAACGAATAAGTAGGAGGTAAGAAGGATGGAAGTACTAAAAGTTTCCTCAAAATCTAAACCACAATCTGTAGCAGCTGCATTGGCAGCTGTAATAAAGCAGGGTAACAAAGCCGAAGTCCAAGCCATTGGAGCCGGAGCTATAAACCAAGCAGTGAAAGCCATAGCTATAGCCAGAGGTTATGTAGCTCCTCTAGGTTATGAACTGGTTACCATTCCAGCATTCACCGAAGTTCATATAAATGGTGAGGTTAGAACTGCTATAAAGTTTATTGTGAAAGCTATTACTCCATAGTTAGCGGGTGTGGCGGAACTGGTAGACGCGCTATCTTGAGGGGGTAGTGCCCGCAAAGGGCGTGTGGGTTCGAGTCCCACCACCCGCATTAAATCCCATGTACGAAAAAGCAAAAAAATATCTCGTAGGAGGAGTTAACGCTCCCATCCGTGCCTTCCCTCTAATAGATATAAAACCACTATACATCAAAAAATCCATAGGTCCATATATCACCACCACAGAAGATAGAAATTTTATTAGTTTCATTTCAGGCTGGGGATCGATCATCCTAGGTGACTGCTACCCAGAATTGATCGAAGAAATCAAAGAAAAGCTCAACGACGGAATTTACAGCGGTCTATCAAACGAATATGAATATTTGTTAGCCGAATTAATTATTGAACACGGTTACCCATATCACCAGATGTTAAGATTTGTAAATAGTGGCACTGAAGCTAACACCATAGCACTAAGACTAGCGAGAGCTATAACAGGTAGAAATAAGATCGTCAAGTTTGATGGAGGATATCACGGTAGTATTGATTATCTTCTGGTTGAAAACCGATCCAGTGAATTTGGAAACCAAATCCCTTCATCCAGTGGAGTTCCAAAGAGATTAATAAAAGATACCGTCAGTCTACCATACAATGACATCGATGTCCTAGAAGAATTCTTTTCTACCTATGGAAAAGAGATAGCTGCTGTCATAGTAGAACCTATCCAAACCTCCAACCTATTGATAAAAGCTACACCAACATTTCTCTCAAAACTGAGAGAATTAACCAAAATAAACGGATGTTTTCTTATTTTTGACGAAGTATCTACTTGTTTCAGGGAAAGCTTTGTAGGTCTAGGTAGAGATATCAAACCTGATATAACCGTCATAGGGAAAATTATTGGAGGAGGATTTCCCATTGGAGCTGTCCTGTCAAGTAAAGAATATATGGAAGTCATGGCTCCAATAGGTAATATGTCTCATAGTGGAGTATTTGCAGGACATCCAATATCTACTTTCGCAGGTTATAAGGTACTGTCCATAATAAAAAGCATCCCCAATTTCTACGAATCAATAAAATCTAAAATCGATTTTATAGTCAACAACATAAAAGATGACTACATAAAGATAAACTATACCAATGGTATGTTCTGCGTATACTTCTCAGACAAAAAGATAGAATCCTCCGAAGATTTGGATAGGATGGACATAATGTTTTTCATTGATTTTTACAAGGTTTTGATCTCTGAGGGAATAGTATTGTCACCACATCCACTAGAGCCGAATTATATAACATATTCCCACGGTGGGAATGTATTGGAGATTTTTATTGAGAAGGTCAATAAAGCTTTGTCAGTTGTGAGGGGGTGAGTCGTTTGCAACTTTCTACGTTACCTAGAACAGAGAGCGGAAAATTGAAGTTTCCAGGTATCTCTCTAAAAGCTATACAGCATAAGTTTGATGCTCAAGCTACCGAGGCTCTCAGAAAAATACCCCTTTTACCTCAGCTAATGAAGGCTTTAAACAAAATATTCAATGAAGAGGCTTTGTATGTTATTTTAACTGGTCAAGCTTTGAGAGTCTCTCCCAGACAGTACCCCAGACTGTATAAAGTATATAAGGAAGTCCTGGAAATCCTGGATATCCCTTATGAACCAGAATTCTTCATCCAGAATAATGAAATTCCTAACGCCTTTGCTACTGGAATGGAAAGAAAATTTGTAGTGGTAACCAGTGGATTAACTGATATTATGACTGAAGAAGAGCTTATTTTCGTCATAGGGCACGAACTAGGACACAACAAATTCGATCATATACTATACAAGACGATCGCTTATATTCTTGGTCAGGTTGGTGTCGGTGTTGTGTCTTATTTATTTGGTGGTGTAGGACATTTAGCTGCCTTATCCTTGCAACTGGGATTGCTGCATTGGAGCAGAATGGCTGAATTCTCAGCCGACAGAGCAGGATACCTCTGTGTTCAAGATAGAGACGTCTCTCTCAGTGCTTTAGCCAAACTAGCCGGCTACTCGCGCAAGTATAGTGAAGAAGGAATAAATATAGAAGAAGTCATAGCTCAAGCAAAACAATTAGATGAAACCAACTTGCTTCAGACAGTCTACAAGTATATAGCCATGATTAATATGACGCATCCGTTTATCCCATATAGGGTTAGGGAACTGGATGAATGGATAAGATCTCCCGAAGCAATGAATATACTTAATGGCAACTATCTTACCGAGGAAGAGTATAATCGTAGATTTTTCGCTCAATACCCTCCGTATCCATATCCTCCTTATCCATATCCTCCATATCAACCATATCCACCTCAACAATCTTATCCACCTCAACAACCATATCCGCCTCAACAAACTTATCCAGTTCAACAGACTTACCAAGCACCATACCAGCCACCATATCAACCTCAGCAGGTGTATCAACAGTATCAACCACCTCAACAGTATATTCCCACTCAACAATATTATTATCCTCAACCTCAGTATTATCAGCCAGTTGAAAAGCAGCCTGATGAACAAAAAGAGAATAAGCAGGAATCCCCAAAAATCTAGGTGTTATACAACTACCTAGCTATAATCTCTTACATAGGTTTTAATTACGACGGTTGGCAAAAGCAAAAAGGAAACAGTAACACGATACAGGAAATAGTAACAAGTTCTCTAGAAAAATTACTAGGTGTATCCATAAAGAAATCCAGTTATACCGGTAGGACTGATAAAGGAGTTAGTGCCCTCTTCCAACACCTGAATTTTTTCATCGAAAAAAAACTAGACGATAGACTCTTATCTGAATTACGTCATGAAGTAAACAAAATTTTACCTCATGATATTCTTGTTCTGCATATTACCAGGGTTGACAACACGTTCAGTAGTAGATATAATGTCAAGTACAAGACTTATGTATACAAAATGATTTTTTGTAATAATCAATTTCTGGTTAACGATGTATATGGTCTTCATAACTATCATTCGATGAAGCTGATTCCAAAGTCTGAGATTATTCCCAAAGTGGAAGAATTTATTTCTCTTTTTTGTGGTTTGAAAGATTATTCCAGCTACTACAAGCCTGAAAAGGGGGTTAATAAAAATACCATGATAGATTTGTACAGTCATTACTACGTTTATGACTTTCCTGATTTTTGGGTTTTGACATTAGAGTTCAAAGCTGTATATTTTCTTAGGAACATGGTAAGGAAGATAGTTGGCATGTTGATAGCTTTTTTAGAGGGGAAGGTAGGGATTGATTATATACGTGATAGCCTGGACAATCCTCTTCCTTCGAAGGGCAAATTCATTGCTTCTCCGGAACCGTTGGTTTTATATAATGTAAAATATGACCGCTGGCCTTAAAAGAAGGGGCGGAATATAAATAACCTAGGCCAAAGGAACAATATGAAAACAGTACTGAAAAACGGATATATAGTCGATGGGAAAAAAGGTTCCAAAGTCAGAAAAGGAGATATAGTCATTCAAGATGATAAAATAGTTGATATATTGGAAAGCCAAAATAATGAGTACCAGGACTATAGAGTTATTGATGTTAGCGGTTTATACGTTGTGCCGGGGTTTATTGATGTACATAGTCATAGTGATTTAACGATAATGGTGCATCCTGAAGCCGAGAGCGCCCTCTCTCAGGGAGTAACTACTATAATTTCTGGTAATTGTGGATTTTCTGTGTGCCCTGTCGAAAAAACCTATCAGAATATTCTTTCTGAGGCTAAATTTTATGGTATAGAAGATATAAAGTGGTCTAGTGTAGGACAATATCTGGATTTTCTCGGAAATATCAAAATTTCTGTTAATTATGCTTATTTGGTAGGTCATGGACAAATTAGAGCAGAAGTCTTAGGTTATTCTGATGTCAAAGTTTCACCTGAACATATCAAACAAATGAAGTATCTTCTTGAAAAAGCTCTTGATGAGGGAGCTATAGGACTATCGCTAGGTTTAATATATGTTCCCGGTAAGTTTGCAAGTACTGAGGAGTTAATAGAGCTTGCAAAAGTAGCCAGTTCTAAAAACAAGATAGTTACTAATCATATGAGATCAGAGAGTGCTTATCTGTTAGAGGCAATCGATGAGAGTATAACCATTTCTTCATGTGCTGGTGTAAATTTTGAGATTTCTCATTTAAAAGCTGCCGGGACAGGTAGAGGGAAAGCATTTCAAGCATGTGAAAAAATACAAAAAGCTATTTCCAGAGGAATAAATATAGCCGCTGATCAGTATCCGTATACAGCCTCTAACACGGGTTTATCCCAGGTTTTACCTCCAAAATATCTCGAAGGATCAATAGAGGAGATAATCCAGAAAATATCGATTGATCCTGAGAAGGTTGCTCAAGAGATAGAAAACCATCCACACACTCCCTGGGACAAAATACTGATCTCGGAAGCATATAACCCAAAACTTATTAAGTATTTGGGTATGTCTATAAAGGATATAGCCATAGATATGGGACTAACTGAAGCTATGACTGTTATAGAGTTGATGAGAATAGAAGGATATGATTTGGGTGCTATATACTTTTTGATGGATCAGGAAGAGGTTGACTACATAGCCACTAGGGACTTTGTTATGGTAGCTAGTGATAGTGCAGTTAGGAATTGTAATACTCCTGCATTTCCTCATCCCCGGACTTTTGGAACTTTCACAAAATTCATCTCTTACTATGTAAAGGAAAAAGGTTTATTATCTATAAGTGATGCGGTGTATAAAATGAGTTATTTTCCTGCCTGTAAATTTGGTATACAGAACAGGGGAGCTATTCAAAAAGGTTATATAGCAGATCTAGTTGTCATTGATTTAGACAATCTTTCTGATACTGCTAATTATTCAAATCCCAAATCTATCTCGAACGGGATAGAATATGTTTTTGTAAATGGGACACTTTCATACCACAGTAAGAGAGTTATAGCTCATAACGGTAAGGTTATATTTCATAAAAGCTTTTGATACGTTTTGAGTTTGGAAAAGCCTGTATATCAGGGGCTAGCTTACTTTGATCCTGGTTTTGCATTGGCTTACCTGAGAATAATATGTGTATTACTTATAGGACTGGTAATAGAAGCTCGCCAATTCTGAAAAAGCTCTTTGTTCGGGTATTGATAAGAGCATATTGATGTGGATAGAGATCATTTCAGATAGAGGTTATTCTGCTAATTTTTTGTAGTTTTCATAGAATTCCAGGACTTTTTGGACGTAGTGTTGTGTTTCTTTGAAAGGGGGTATACCTCCATATTTTTTGACATTTCCTGGGCCTGCATTATAGGCTGCTATAGCTAACTCAAGGTCGTTATTGAATTGATCAAGTAGCTGAGCTAAATACTTCGCTCCACCCATGATATTTTGTTTGGGGTCAAATGGATTTTTAACTCTTAGATGTTTTGCTGTTATATCTGTGATTTGCATCAATCCTTTTGCTCCCGCTTCTGATTGAGCCTTTGGATTGAAATTACTTTCTTTCTTAATAACTGCCTTTATTAGATTTGGGTCTATATTGTACTTTTGGGATGCTTCACAAATTATTGAATCGTATTTATCTTCTATCCCTCCTGCTTTAGCTATGTTACAAGTTATTTTTTCTTGTATTTTTATTCTTTGTATTTTTGATTGGTCACTGTGTAGAGTTTGGGATAGAGGCTGATTATTTGCTACTGTTTGTTGGTTTTTGTTGATTGAAGGTTTTGGTTCACCTGCAGTATACTTTCCTATCTTCATAATTTTCTGTCTGATTTGCCCATATATATATTTTAGTTCAAATCCTATGAATTTGCTATTTCATGTCGAGAAAATTTACAAATTTTTAAAATTTTTAAATTTTATAGCTACTAGAAATGTTTTGTTTTCTTGGAATGTAGGAGGATTTTTTTTTCACTCTAAGAATTAATTTTTGAAGTAAAAACTGGTATGAAATATAGCGTAAAATATATTGATAACAATGATCAAGTAAAGACAGTTGTTGTTGAGGGTAAAAATAAGGAAGAAGTTTTTACCAGAATTATTTCTGATCCAAATGTTAAGGCAATTATTTCTTTAGATTATTTTTCTGGGTTCAGTTTGAAAAATATTAATGTTTTTAGCCAGACAAAGATAGATTTGTCTACCTTGGCTTTTATTTGTAGGCAGTTCAGTTATATGTTTGAAGCTGGATTATCCGTGAGTTCTATGATGACCATACTTATAAGGACGATAAGAAAACCTTGGCTAAAAACGATTTTTGAAAACATATACGCAGATATACTAGCTGGTTTAAGTTTTTACAGATCTTTTTCTAAGTATGAAAAGTACTTTGGTAGTCTTTTTGTGAATATGATAAGGGTTGGAGAAACTAGCGGTAATCTGGATAAAATATTTGCAAGCTTGGCGAACTATTATGAATATTCGTTATCTTTAAGAAATAGATTAATCAATGTTCTTATTTATCCTATTTTTGTTATTTTTGCTGTTTTAATTGTTTGGGGAATTGCGATGTTTTTTGTTGTCCCAAAATTCAAGCAAATATTTATCCAGATATTAGGTCAAGAAAAGGTTTATAGAGAACTACCTTTTATCACTATTTTGATGCTTAATTTGTCAGATATTTATATGACAAAATTATCTAATTCTAATGTCAAATTGGGATATATCCTATATTTCCTTAAGTTTGGTTTGTTTGGTATTGTTTTGTATTTGTGGAAAAATTTTGATTTTAGGAAGAATTTGGAAATTATATTAATGAGAATTCCGTTAATTTCGACGATTATTAGATTTTACTATTGTTCGATTTTTTTCAAGGCTTTACATACTACTTTGACAAATGGGATACTGGTAGTTCCTGCTTTGAGGATGTCTTCTCAAGCTACTACTAGTTCGATATTCCAGAAGAAGATAGAGGAGGTTATTTTGAACATAGAGCAAGGTAAGAGATTAAGTGATAGTTTGATAAGTACTCAGCTTTTTGAGCCAATAATTGAGCAGATGCTGGTGACTGGTGAAAAAAGTGGTAGTATATATCAGATGCTCAGAGAGGCGGACAAATACTATTCCAGAGAAATGGAAATACTTATGGAAAGAATAATGAGAATGGTAGAGCCCGTACTTATTGTTGTCATAGGGGTCTTTGTTTTCTTCATATTACTTTCACTTTATTTACCTATATTTATACTACCTTCAAAAATTATCAGGTAGTGATGAAGATAATAAATAGTGGTAGTGAAAGGAATTTCATAATATTGAAGAGGAAAGTGATCCTTATTGATAACAATCAGGAAAGTCTTAAGAAGTATGTTTTTGTTTCCAAATTTCTTAAGGATAATCGTATTAATGTTCCCAGGATATATGAAATTTTTCCAAATTTTGTGATACTTCAAAACCTGGGAGATAATCTATATTCTCTTATCAGGAAAAAGCCAAGGAATAATAGGTGGTTATTAGAGAAATACTCCAAGATCATAAATGAAATAATTAAGATACATTCGTTGGATATGTATTATGGGAAAGGGTTTAATTTTTTTGATCTAAGAGTTTTGAGATGGGAATGGAAGTATTTCATTGAAAACTATCTTTTGAATTATTTAGGATATCGTTTTGTTGACAGGTGGTACTATTTTTTGGAAATTGTGGTCAACACTTGTTACAATGTATACAGGAATTATAGGAGTTTGATTCATAGGGATTTACAATCGACGAACGTGATATTTTATAAACGGAAGCCTTATTTGATTGATTTTCAAGGGATGATGGTTGGGAATTTTTTATATGATTTGGCTTCATTGCTCGAAGATCCTTACGTTAATTTACCAGACTTTCTTAAAGAAAGGTTAATATATTTGTATTTTCAGAAGAGTTTGTTCTCGTCTTCTTTGTCTTTGTTATATAAATACTACAAGGTTCAGAGATTAGTTCAGGTTTTGGGAGCTTTTTCTTTTCTTTCGATACACAAAAACAAGGAATTTTTCATTGATAAGCTTAGGAATTCATTCAATGTATATAGGAGTATAGTGCAGGAGTTAAAAAATCTATGAACCTTGAAAAGATAATCGAGGATATTGATGTTATTGAGAAGAAAATAGGATATTCGTTTTCGGACAAACTTTTATTAATTCAAGCTTTCCTACATAGCTCTATTTTTAACTTTCCTATTGAGATAGATATTAATGGGAAAAAGGGGAGGTTGACGAGTAATCAGAGATTGGAGTTTTTAGGTGATGGAATACTTAATTATATAGTTTCAGAATATGTTTTTTTTAAGTATCCGACTTTTTCTGAGGATTATTTATCTTCTTTTAGATCCCTTATTGTTAATTACTACACTTTATACAAGGTTTGTGTTTATTTAGATATGGCGAAGTATTTAGTTTTCAAGTATGATAGTTTGGGTAGAAACAGTGCGAATATAAAAAATTATTCTGATATTGTGGAGGCTCTTATAGGTGCTATTTATGTAGATTCAGGTTCGATTTCTGAAGTTAAGAATTTTTTTCATAACATTATACTTAAGGTTTTTTATTCGAATCTTGATGAAATCGTAGAGAATATATTTGATTGGAAGGGTTTTTTACAGAGTATTTTACAGAAAAAAGGGTTGGAAGTTCCAAAATATAAGGTTGTAGAGAAGAATGAGGAGGGATTTTTTATAATAGTTTATAGGGATAATGTGGAGCTTAGTTCTGGTTTTGCCAGAACAAAGAAGGAAGCTGAGAAGCGTGCAGCTATGAACTTTATAAAAAAACTGGGAATTATAGAATAACACATAAAGGAGCTCAATCCTAAACTGTAAAATAATTAATAAAGAACTAGTCTCAAAACTAAAATATGCGAGGTAAGAATAATGGGAAAAGTTAGCTTCGAAAATACAAAATACCTAAAGTATGCTGATTATAAGACTTTAAAAGATTTCAACTACAGTCAATTAGAGATTTTATCCCAAGAAATAAGAGACTATATAACAGAGGTTATATATCACAACGGAGGGCATTTTGGTAGTAATCTTGGTATTGTTGAATTAACCATTTCGATACTGAGAAATTATAACCCTGAAAGAGATAAGATAGTGTTTGATACTTCTCATCAATCTTATGTGTATAAGATTCTTACGGATAGAAAGGAGAAATTTCAGACTTTGAGGAGCTTTGGAGGTATTTCTGGATTTTCTAAGATAAAGGAAAGTAAGTTTGATCATTTTGGTGCTGGTCATGCCGGAACTGGCTTGTCTGCAGCTCTTGGGTACGCAAAAGCCAGAGACATTAGCAAACAGGACTATGAAGTAGTATGTATTATTGGTGATGCTGCATTAACTTGCGGAGTTACGTTTGAAGCAATAAACAATCTAGGTCAGTATCCTACGAAAATGACAATAGTCTTAAATGATAACGAATACTCGATCTCAAGGAATGTTGGTGCTATCTCAATGTATCTAAAAAGACTGAGAAACAATCCCATTATATTAAAAGTCGAGGAAAAAATTGATGATATATTAGCTAAGCTGCCAGTCAATAGTGTTATAAAAGGATGGATAAGAGATACCAAGAGTTGGGTTGAAGAGGGATTCACTAAGCTTGTATCTCCTTCTATAGTAGGTGTTATATTTGAGGAATTTGGGATACAGTATATAGGTCCGATCAATGGGCATGATATAAAACTTCTAGATGATGTTTTTGCTTTTACCAGATCTCTTAATAAACCTGTTATAGTACATGTTATAACGCAGAAAGGTAAGGGAAACAGGGAAGCGGAGAATCATTCGGAGAGGATGCACGGGGTTGCAAAGGGGAAAATAAAGCCCAGTCATTTTATTTATTTCAGTACTGATGAGGGGATGAAATTTGATGAATTTACAAAGGGTATAAATAAGACCTATACTGAGGTTTTCAGCGAGGCTATTGTTGAGTTAGCTAGGAAAGATGAAAAAATAATTGCTATAACTGCAGCTATGCCATCTGGAACAGGTTTAGTTAATTTTTCAAGAATCTTTCCGGATAGGTTTTTCGATGTTGGCATAGCTGAGGAGCATGCTGTGATATTTGCTTGTGGGCTAGCTCTTGCTGGTTTAAAGCCAGTCGTTGCGATATACTCTACTTTTCTACAAAGAGCCTTTGATATGTTGATTCATGATGTTGCTTTACAAAACATCCCTATTCTTTTTGTTCTTGATAGGGCTGGGATAGTAGGGGAGGACGGACCAACCCACCACGGAGTCTTTGATCTATCATACTTGCGAATTATTCCGAATGTCGAAGTTTTTGCTCCCTCTGATGAAGTTGAATTAAGGAACATTCTCTATACAGTTCTATCTGATTTGAAAAAACCTACGTTTGTAAGGTACCCAAGAGATTTTGTTGAAGGACTAAAGATAGGTGATTTTGAAAAAATAGATATTTACAAATGGAAGTTAATTTACAGAACTGAAAGTGAACAGAGTAAAAGTGTATGTATTTTATCTACTGGAAGGATGAAAAGATTTGTAAGCGATATTTGTAGAATTCTTGAGGGTCAGGGTGTATCCGTAACTGCGTATAACTGTATTTCTGTAAAACCCCTTGATACCGAGGTTTTAAGGAATTTAGAAAAGTACGATTTGGTATTGACGCTGGAGGATAATGTTCTTGCTGGTGGTTTTGCAAGTTATGTTCTAGAATATTTGAACGACAATGATATTCATGTGAGTGTTCTAAGAATTGGGTGGAAAGATGAATTTGTAGAACATGGATCAATGTCAACTCTTTTCAGGCACTACGGTATTGAGCCTAATAATATTGCAAATCAAGTTCTAGAGAGATTGTTTGATAAAGTGAAAGTTTCCTGGTAAACCAAAGTTGGATAGTTAGGATTATTCATATTTTTTGTAAAATAGCATGTATGAAGTGTTTGATCAATTTTTCTCTAAAATTTTAATTTTTGTTTTTTGTGTGGTTATGTTATTTTATATATTTTTAGTGTATTCTCCAGCTTCTGAGGGCAGTTATATATTGATGTTCAATAGGAGCAGTTTTCTCAAAAATGCATCATATTTATTCAACACTATTGAACTAAGGGATAACAAGATAGTTTTGGAATCTTCTGATAGCTATATTCCCTTGAAGAGTATTGTTGATGTGGATAATTTTCTTGATGATGGTATACTGTCAACTGGTTTAATAAGATCCAAGGAAGGAAAGTACTATTTAGGCTATACAATTATACTGAAAAACAGGTGATATTTATTTTTTGTGGAAATGATATAAATAAGAAGGAAAATTAAGGAGGATATACCATGGCATATAAAAAGAAGAAAAAGGTCAAGAAGGTTAGCTCAACAGGGATAGCACATATACACTCTACCTTTAACAACACGATAATAACAATAACGGATGAAAATGGTAATACAATAAGTTGGGCATCTGGGGGAACAGTGGGATATAAGGGTACGAAGAAGGGAACTCCTTTTGCAGCTCAACTTGCTGCCAGACAAGCTGCAGAAAAAGCCATACAGTTGGGATTGAAAGAGGTTAAGGTCATAGTGAAAGGACCTGGAATGGGAAGGGAATCCGCTATAAGAGCTTTGAGAGCAGCAGGATTAGAAATAACCGACATAAAAGATGCTACTCCTATTCCTCACAACGGTTGTAGACCTCCTTCAAGAAGAAGGGTATAGAACCGCTTGCTGGATGTTAGCGGTATATAAGTTATCCAGCCCCCACCAAAAAGTGTAGGGGAAGAAAAAAAAGAATGGGTAGATATATAGGACCAAAATGCAGGTTGTGTAGGAGAGAAGGAATAAAGCTATACCTAAAGGGTGAAAAATGTTATACTGATAAATGTCCTCTTGAGAAGAGGAACTATCCCCCTGGACAGCACGGATTTATCAAAAGAAGACCTAAGTTAACCACCTTTGGTATTAGACTGAGAGAAAAGCAAAAGGTTAAAAGAATATATGGAGTAAGTGAAAAGATGTTCAGAAGATATTTTGACGAAGCAAAGAGATTAGCAAGACTAGGGAAAGGATTTACTGGTCAGAACTTAATGAAAATCCTTGAAAGAAGATTGGATAACGTTCTTTATAGATCAGGAATAGCCGTCTCCAGAGCACAGGCAAGACAAATAATATCTCATGGATTCGTATTTGTAAACGATAAAAATGTTGACATACCCTCCTATCTTGTCGAAATGAACGACATAATAAAATTCAAACCCAAGGTTTTAAATATTGTAAAACAGCATTTAGAAAATGCAAAGAATTCTTTTATTCCTAACTGGTTGAGTGTGGATTTCAACAATTTGGTGATAAAGGTTGTCAGAGAACCGGAAAGAAATGATGTTGAATATCCGATAGAAGATAATTTAATCGTTGAATTCTATTCGAGATAAAGGGGGTAAAGTACATGCTAACTGTTAATCAATTAAATACCGGCATACTTGCTATGGAACCGAACTATGGTAGATTTTTTATCGAGAAGTTACCGTACGGAATGGGAATAACGATAGGCAATGCTTTAAGGAGGATTTTGCTATCAAATGTTCCCGGTGCAGCAATATTCTACGTCAAGATAAACAATATCTTGCATGAATATGAAACTATAGGCGGTGTAAAGGAGGACGTTATAGATATTATTATTAATCTCAAAAAGGTTAGATTCAAATATAGGTCTAGTAGTGAGTTTGAAAAAGTATTTCTAAACGTTACAGGTCCGTACGAAGTTAGGGCAAGAGATATAAAATGTCCTGCAATGGTTGAAATAGCAAACCCAGACCAGTATATAGCTACCATTACTACCAACGTTAGCCTGAATATTGAAGCTGGAGTAAAAATGGGAGTAGGATATGTTCCTGCAGAGGAACAGGTATTACCGGAGGAAATAATAGGATATATAAAAGTTGATAGCATTTTTTCTCCTATTGAAAAGGTAAACTACTATGTTGAGAATGAGAGAAGTGAGACTAATGAAATAATGGATAAATTATATGTAGAGATTTGGACTGATAGTACTATTTCACCAAGAGAAGCTTTATTGAAAGCACTGAACATATTGAGGTTTTATATTGATAATATTATTGCTGGTTATGGTACTGACAAAGATACTTTTATATCTGAATTAGTTACGGGATATGATTCAAAAAATGATGTATTAAATAAAAACATAAAAGACTTGGATCTTTCCTCTAGAACCTTGAATTCATTGAAAAGAATAGGTATAAATACTGTAGGAGACTTACTGAAATACACTGAAGACGATTTGATTACGGTACGCAACTTAGGTGGAAAGTCGATCCAAGAGATCAAGCAAAAACTGCAAGAATTAGGGCTAAGTTTGAGAGAATCCTAATTGGGTAAAGTTATATCTGATATCATTCAAGACTATAGATACTATCTGATTAGGCTCGGACTGTCCGATAGGACAGTCAAAGAGTATATAGCCGATATACAACGATTTTTTAGGTACTTTAAAACAGAGTATTTAGAAAACCCAGAAAAAATAGTAGAGAATATAAAAAGGTATATTGTTTATCTGAAATCAGAGAGGAATTGTTCTAATAGGGGAGTAAACAGAAAGATTTCTAGTTTTAGATCTTTCCTCAAATTTCTGTGGAAGGAAAAATATATTGATAACAATTATTCTGATAATATAGAGAGTCTAAAGACTCCAAGAACATTGCCCAAAGCCGCATCTTTGGAAGATGTAAAAAAAATTATTTCAAGCATCGACTTCGTATTTTCCAAAGTTAACGAGAAATATAGAAAATTTGTCAGTATGAGAAATAGAATGATTTTTATTTTTTTGGTTTTTACTGGATTAAGGGTTTCGGAATTAGTAAACGTGAAAACCACTGATATAGATTTTTCACAAAACACGATTAAAGTAAAAGGGAAAGGTGACAAAGAGAGAATAGTTATATTCAACGATTATGTAAAAGAGTGTCTAATAGAGTATTTGAAAGTGAAAGAAGAAATTGCTTCGAGTGATTATGTATTTGTTAGTATAAGGAAAAAGAAGATAGATGTAAGGACGGTACAGTATATTTTTCAGAGGGTTTCTAAAACTATTTCTCTAAGGTTTAAAATCACTCCCCACGTTATGAGACATACTTTTGCTACCTTGATGCTGGAAAATGGTTCAGATATTGTTGCTATAAAAGAGCTATTAGGGCACTCAAATTTGAATACCACTCAAATATATACTAAGGTGTCAGTAGAACACTTAAGAAAAAATTATAAAATAGGAGGAATTAGAATTTGAACTATGGGTTATATGACGTTGTACAGAAAGTATAGACCTCAGTTTTTTAGCCAAGTTATAGGACAGGATATTTCTGTTAGGATAATAAAGAACTCTATTCTGAGTAATACTTTTTCGCATTCTTATTTGTTTGTTGGTACTAGAGGTACGGGTAAGACTACTGTTGCGAGAATATTTTCGAAGTCTTTAAATTGTCTAGATAGAAAGGAAGCTGAGCCATGCAATCAGTGTTCTAATTGTGTCTCTTTCAACAACGGTAGTTTTCCGGACTGTATTGAAATTGACGCAGCTTCTAACAGGGGAATAAATGAAATAAAACAAATAAGAGAGAATTTGAAACTTAATCCAATAAGGGGAAAGTACAAGATTTATATAATAGATGAGGTTCATATGCTTACTATTGAAGCTTTCAATGCCTTGCTGAAGAGCTTGGAAGAGCCTCCCCCGTTCATTATATTTATTCTGGCTACTACTGATGTCCATAAGGTTCCTATTACCATTCAATCCAGATGTCAGAAAATAGAATTCAAACGAGTTCATCATAGTGTAATATTCTCTCATTTAAAAGATATATGTGTTAAAGAAGGTATAAACATAGAGGATGAAGCTTTGATGTACATAGCAAAAGCTGCAAACGGTTCTGTAAGAGATTCACTTAGCTTATTGGAGCAAGTAAGGAATATTTCCGGTCATATAAAGCTTCAAGATATATTGGAGCTATTTTCCGTGGTCTCTCTGGATTGGGTCTATAAGTACATCATGTATATTCTCCTAGATCAGGTTACCGAACTTCTCGAACTTTTAAATAAAATAAAATACTATTCGGTCAATATCTATCAATTCTTGTATATGGTCATAAACGAGCTAAAAAACTGTATATATTACAAATACCAAGTTACGGCAGAGGAGTTTAGTTCTTTCCAGATTGATAACTATAGCAAAATCCTCTCAATAGCAAGTACTGATAGAATATTGAAAATGATAAATAATTTAAATAGTCTTCTTAGCTATTATAGAAATGATAACGATTACTTTTTATTCGAAATAAATTCGATGAATATGGTGTTTGAGAGGAACAGGGAGAAAGTTGATGTATCAGAGAAAAGGTCTACTAGAGAGATGGAGAAATCCGATGAAAGTACCTCCAAAGAAGAAGATCAAACTTATACGAGTGATCAACAACAAACAGAAATCAAGCAGGTCGAAATCAAGAGGATGGAAACTATCCAACCTGATGATACAAAAATACTTGAGCCCCTAAAACAAAGACTTATGAAGATATTTGAAAATGATAAGTTATTATGTAGGACTATAGAGAATGCAAAGGATATTTTCAAAGAGGGTAACAAGTTGGTGTTTGTTTTTCAGTTAGAAAAGAAGTCTGTAATAGCCTATAAAAGATTAATTGAACAAAAATCAAGTTCAATTTTAGAAAAGCTCAAGGATAGTATGGGAATTGAAAATATAGAGTTTAGAGAAATTGAAAAGACTACCAGCAAAGGATCACCTATTGATAGGATAATAGACTATACAAAAAGAATATGAAAAATAAGAGGGATAGCAATTTCGAAGGAGGTACAAGATATTGAACTTTCTTCTTAGCATTCTCATTTTCACCGGGCTTATAGTTTCTTACGTATTTGGTATCGATATTAAACAACTAGAGGGAAAGTCTGAACAAGAATTATATGATATGGCTGAACAGTATTATAAGAAATTTGAAGATAAATCTGCTTATATTATTTGCGTCCACATAATAAAGAATGTAAACGTTAAAAATAAAAAAGCTTTTTATATATTAGCTGAAATTTTGATCAGAAATGTTTCTGCTGCATCAGATAAACAAAAAGTATATAACGAAGTAATAAAATACGCGGACCACATAATAAACAATATTGATTACTATGATAGTAGAGCTTACTATTATAAGGGCTGGGGGTATTATAATCTTGGTGACTATGCAACAGCTGAATTTAACCTGAAAAAATCTATTCAAAATAATCCAAATTATCTACCTGCTTTGAAGTTATTAGTAGATATTTACATATCTACCAAAAAGTTTGATGAAGCGTTAAAGATAAGTGAAAAGATTATTTCGAAAGGATATATAGACAATGATTTTGCCAAATTAGTTCTCAGATTGTATATAGATTCTGATCAAATATCTAAGGCAGAAGATTTTGCTTCCAAATACGGAGCTTATCTTAACGATGAAGAAGCTCACTTTCTTTTGGCTAAATTGAACTATAAACAGGGTAAATATAATCAAGCTTTAAGCTACATAGATAAAACCCTACAGAGATTACCAAATGACGAAAATTATCTAAAGCTAAAGGTAAAAATACTTTATGCAATGAAGAAGTATAACGAGGCATATAGAATGATAACTGAAAAATTGAGTAATATCCAAGACGAAGAAATTGTGATAATAAAGAAAGATATTGAGGATTCATTTTTTAGGAAAAGAGTTACCATTTATGGTTCTATCCTTTTAGTCATCGTTTTAGGAATAGTAGGATATTTCTATTTGCGTGAGTTGAAGAATAGACAGGCTAAAAAAAGCATTTTTGATCTCAAAAAGTTATATCAACAAAAAGTATCCGTTAAAGCTGAAAATCTAGATATTTTAATAAACCTAGTTTATGACTTTATAAATAACTATGTTTTATCTTTCAACTCTAGGATGGCTATATATGTTTCTGATCCAAGAAAAGATAATGTCTTATATTGCTATCTTAATAATGTTTCTGATGATTTACCCGATGTTATATATATTTTTCCCAAGTACTCTGGTTGGTTGTCTGAGTACTCTAATACCCCCGTTCATTTATTATCTTTACAATCTGATAATAGCTTTTATGATTGGATTGGTGGTAAAAATATTGTTTTGTTGAAGAGAAATAGGCTAAATTTTATCCTGTCCTGTGTAAGTAGGGAGTTATTGCAAGCAGTTATTTTTATACAAGCTTCGAGTGAACAGGAAGAGCAATCAATTCTTCAAGTTTTAAGAAAATATAAAGAGGTAGTAGTAGAGATACTAGAGGAAATAGCAAATGATGTAATGTCTACTAGATTCAAAGAGGCCTCTTTCCTAGATGAATTGACAAGGTTATATAATAGGAGATTTATGTATCAAAAACTGGAGCAGGAACTTGAGAAAGCTTCCAGGAATAATCAAAAACTGTCAGTCATCTTATGTGATATTGATAACTTTAAGAAATTTAATGATACATATGGTCACCAGGTGGGTGATGAGGTTTTAAGGGCTGTTGCAAAAGTTTTCAAAGGAGCTTCAAGAGAATTTTTCGATTGGCCATTTAGATACGGGGGAGAAGAAATCGGATTAATATTACCCAACACCTCTGCCGATAAGGCTTTTGAAATAGCTGAAAGGATTAGGAAAGAAGTTTCTTCTCGAACCTTCGAAAACGTTCCCACTGTGATAACTATATCCCTAGGTATAGCTACTTATCCTGATCATGCAAAAACTATAGATGAACTAATAAAATTAGCTGATGAAGCACTATATTATTCTAAAAGAACAGGCAAAAATAAAACAACTATATATACTAACAAACTTATAGAAGACTTTCAAAAAACTTCTGTAAAAACTCAAAATTCCAGCGAAGGTTCAGATGGAGTCAATACTCAACAAAAAAACCTAGACTTTAAGATACCTACGTTTGTTTATAGTTTAGATCAATTTGAAGAATACTATACTAGCATAAAGGATAGCTATATGCATGTAATAATGATCATTGAAACTGAGATCTCAGAAATTCTGCATAAGCTGGTAATGGACATATATCACAATCTTTTACTCGTAGAGTGTATAGGTATGGGAGTTGATAACAATAAAGTTACTATAAAGGTTTTATTAATTGAGAGAAAGGAAGAAGATATACAACATTTTCTAAATGATATATCGAACAAATACAATGTCAAACCGAGCATTACAACAAAAGTCTAGTTACTCTCAAAAGTATCAAAGAGAACTAGGATTATCAGTAGTTTTTCAGTATATATACTATGGTAGATTTTTTCTACCGTTAAATTTAGCAAATTACTTCATAGATGTTCTAGAGGGTATAATTCTTAATTACCATGAGTATAATAGAAAAGTTTGGGAGATAGTATACAGATCAAACTTTTTTGTGATGAATTATATGGAAAGGGCTCTATTACTTATGTTGTATGCTGAAATAAAGATCGGTCAGATTCCAACTTCCTTACTTGTGTTCATATATATAAGGCTTGCCAAGAAATACTGTAGAAAAAATTTTCATAAATTAATACCTGTATTTGTTTCTCATGCTGAGAAAAATTTTTAGATTCTTCTTTAGCTTTGCAATATTCACCCTGAAGCTTATATTCTTCACCTTTTTAATAACAGTTTTCTTTGTTACTTATTTCATTCTAGGAATTGTAAATCAGGCAAGGAAAGAAATAGATGACGTATCAAAAGTTAAAAGAAAAATTCCTGTCCAGTCCACAGAATTTTATTCTTTGGACAACAAAAGAGTTGGCAAAGTATATGTAGAGAACAGATATTGGGTTTCTATAAGGGATATTCCAGAATCTGTAAAAATTTGTCTTATTGCTTCTGAAGACGAGAGGTTTTATTATCATCGAGGAGTAGATTTTCTTGCAGTTCTGAGAAGTATGATTGATATTCTAGTAAGAAGAGAAATTACTCAAGGAGGTAGTACCATTACACAACAGTTAGCCAGAATTCTGTTTCTTACTCCAGATGTTACGCTAAAGAGGAAAATAAAAGAAGCAGTACTAGCAGTTGAGTTAGAAAAGGTTTTTTCTAAACAGGAGATAATGGAGATGTATTTGAATTTGGTTTATTTTGGAGAAGGGGCATATGGGATAGAGGCTGCTTCAAGGGTATACTTCGCTAAATCTGTAAAGGAACTAAACATTCCCGAAGCAGCTATGATAATTGGTATTCTCCCCGCCCCTTCTGTTTACTCACCATATGTTAACTTCAAAGCAGCTAAAACCAGACAGGTCTACGTACTTCGAAAATTGCTTGAATTAAAATACATATCTCACAGTGAGTATCAGAAGTATAAAAATTATCCTATTAAATTGAAACGAGAAAAACTAGAAGAGGATAATATCCTCTATCCATACTATACCAACTATGTTATTCAGAACTTTAGAAAGATAACGGGCATAGATTATGAATCTCTGCAAACTTTGGGATTAAAGGTTTACATGAATATGGACTCTAGGATTCAGGACGAGATACAGAGGATTCTACAAGAACAAATAGATAAACATAGGTCTAATTGGAACGTTAATCAAGGTGCTATCATTTTGATTGAGAACTATACGGGTAGAGTTTTGGCAATGGTTGGGGGATACAGGTACAGTATTTCTGATCAATTTAATAGAGCTTATCAAGCTTTCAGACAACCAGGATCAGTATTTAAGATAGTTGTATACACTGCCGCTCTAAGTGCAGGGTTTCAACCATATAGTTCGGTAGAGGACAAGGTATACACTTACACTGGTTCAGATGGTAAGCCTTACTCCCCAGTTAATTGGGACAGAAAATACTGGGGTAGAATGTCTCTGATTGATTCTTTTGCTTTTTCACGAAATACTGTTGCTGTATATCTTGCTAATTCAGTTGGAATAGATAAAGTTATTGAGACTGCTTATAGGATGGGGATTAAAACGAAATTAGAACCTTACCTATCTACGGCTTTAGGTTCATCTGTTCTAACACCCCTAGAGGTAGCCACTTTTACTTCTGTCATAGCAAATAGTGGCTATCTTGTTGAGCCAGTTTTTGTTTCAAGGGTTGAGGATAGGTACGGTGGAACAATATATTTTTCTAGGAACAAGTACTTGAAAGTTCTTCCTTACCAAGTTGCTCAGGATATGAGATTACTTATGAAAGCTGTGGTCGACAGGGGAACTGGCTATTCTGCAAAGATACAGAATATAGACTGCTATGGTAAAACGGGAACTACGAGTGATCATAGGGACGCTTGGTTTGCAGGGTTTACTGATGATTTCACCTGTATTGTTTGGCTTGGTAATGATGATTATTCTCAGCTTTACAACGTTTACGGTGCCACTTTACCAGCACAGATATGGAAAAAATGTATTCTAACTGCATATAAATACTATAGACCTAAAAATAACCCTAAGAAGCAAAGAGATTCGAACACGAAAGAAATTAATTTGAAAACTAAAGAAATTAAAAAAGAATCTACAAAACAAGTAACCACATTCTTAGAAACTGATAATACTACTATCTTTACTACTACTGAGAAGAAAACTACCGAAACTACAACTACTGTTGATTATAATACATTCCCTTGGGAAAATACTGACTAGCTAAGAGGTGGGGTATGAATATATACGAGATTTTGCGTAAAAAGAGAATGGGAAATTCGCTAAAACCACAAGAAATTGATTTCATGATAAAGGGGTATTACAAGGGCGATATCCCTGATTATCAGATGGCTTCATTATTAACAAGTATTGCTATACACGGGATGGATGAAGATGAGTTATTTAATTTTACCAAGTCCATGATTGACACCGGACTGGTTATGGATTTTTCAGATATTGATGGAGTAAAGATAGATAAACATTCTACCGGTGGAGTCGGTGATACTGTGAGCTTGATAGTTATTCCGATACTTGCTTGTCTAGGTTATAGAGTTCCTAAGTTATCTGGTAGAGCTTTGGGACATACTGGAGGTACTATAGATAAATTGGAGTCTATACCCAATATGAGAACGAGTTTAAATCTACAAGAGATGAAAAATTCGTTGAAGAGTGTGGGAGCTTTCATTTGTCAACCTTTGGATTTAGCTCCTGCAGATAAGAAGATATATGCTCTTAGAGATGTTACTGCTAATGTTGAAAGTATTCCATTAATAGCTTCGAGCATAATGAGTAAAAAGATTGCTGTAAATTCGGATGTTATCATTTTGGATGTCAAAGTAGGTAATGGAGCTTTCATGAGAGAGTATGAAGATGCTCTGGAACTAGCAAGAGCTATGCTTACCATTGCGAAAAAGTTTAATAAAATTTCTGCTGTTTTGATAACTGATATGAATGAACCCTTGAATAAATATATTGGTAACTATCTCGAGGTTATGTCAGCCATAGATTTTCTTAAGGGAAACTACGACAATTATCCAAAACTTAAGAAGATTTGCTTTAGTATTGTAAATGTTGCTAAATATGTTCTTGAAAATTTTGAAAAACTAAAACTAAATGAAGAACTGAAAGAACTTGCTATTAATCAGGATTTTACAGAGATACAGAAAATGATAGAAAATGGGGAAACGATAAATAAATTTAGGGAAATTATTCAAAATCAGGGAGGTGATGTAAAGGTAATTGATGATCCTTACCATTACTTTAATCCTAAGGTAGAGTATTCTTTTTACTCTTCAGCAGACGGTTATATTTATTTTGATACGTATTTAATTGGTTTGGCGGCTGGGGAGTTAGGATTGAGCAGAAAAAGCCTGTTAGATACCGTTGATAACAATGCTGGAATAATTTTGGAAAAGAGAGCGGGTGAATTTGTTAAGAGTGGAGAGTTGATAATGAAGCTTTTTGCAAGGGATATGCAGTCACTTGAGAATTCCCTGGGTATCTTGGAGAAAGCCGTAAAGTTTTCCAACACACCTATTGAATATAAAGACATATATTCTGTCATCTTAAACTAGAGGAATAGAAAGAGTGCAAGCGGAAATATAATGGGGGGTGAGGAATATGTTTGCTCTTTTATCTACTTCTATACTAGCAATTATGTACTTTTTCGTCTTTATACTTACTACTTTGTTAGTTTATTTTGCTGGGATTCATGGGGTGATGGGACTTACGATTTCTTTTATCATCACTTTACTCTTTATTCTGCTTCAATTTTTTCTGTCTCCTATAGTATATGACGTTATGTTGAGATGGGTTTATAGGTGTAATTTTGTTAATGTTGATGATCTTCCTCCTTCTGTTGCAGATTTTGTAAGAAAAACGTTTAATGAGAAGGGAGTCAGATTGCCAAAGATTGGTATAATAGACGACTATACTCCTACGGCTTTTACTTATGGTAATTTTCCTTCAAATGCAAGAGTTATAATAAGTAAAGGATTGTTAGATATTATGGATGAGGATGAAATTAAAGCTGTGTTGGCTCATGAATTCGGACATATATTCCACTATGATTTTGTTTTTATGACACTTGCTGCAATGATACCCATCTTATTGTACTATATTTACAGAATCGCTCTTCAAATGGGTAGATCTTCAAGGAGAAATGGAGCACCTTTATATATGGTAGCTTTGGTAACTTTGGTTATATACATTATTAGTGAGTATATTGTTTTGTACTTGTCTAGATTGAGAGAGTATTATGCTGATAAATTTGCTGCTAATCTGACTATGAATCCTTCTGCTTTGGCTACTGCTTTGATAAAGGTTGGGTATGGGCTACTGGAGAACAAGTATTCTAGTTCAGATGAAGAAAAGGTCAGTTTTTATAACTCTCCATTTAAGGTTTTAGGTTTGATGGATGCAAGACAAGCAAAAGGTATTAGTCTTGCTGTTTTGAATTCTGGTGTTGGAGCTTTGGAAGTTGAGGCTGTGAGTTCGAGAACTGATGCGGGTATTATGAGTTCTGTTGGTAAGGTTATGGCTTGGGATTTATTTAATCCCTGGGCAAGCATTTTGGAGCTGTCTTCTACTCATCCATTGATAGCTAAAAGAATAAGGAATTTATCGCAAATAGCTAAGGAGCTTGGGGTGCCTTTCAGTATTCATTTACCCAAGGATTTACCAAAGGAAGAAGATGGAGGGATTGATTTGAATCCAGGTTCTCTTTGGGACGAGTTTATGGTAGATCTATTTTTCCAATACGCTCCTCTTATTGGTGGAACATTGGGATTAATAGGTGGTTTAATTTTTGCTTTATTTTCTAATCCTTTTGTTATCTTTTCGCTTGTTTTATGGGGTATTGCTCTTGGTAGCTTAATCAAGTGGTTTTTTACATACCGGGGAGAATTTAGGGAACACAAGATCGCAGAATTACTCTCTAGAACCAAGGTTTCAATGATAAGATCTATTCCTGCTATCATTCGTGGGAGAATAATGGGGAAAGGAATTGCAGGTTATGCTCTTTCTGAAGATGTTACTTTTAAGGACGACACTGGTTTCATCTATGTAGATTATAGAACAGGAATAGGTCTTGCTGATCTAGCATACGGATTTTTTGTAACAAATAACCTAATAGGTAAACAGGCCATGATTAAGGGATATTTTAGGAGAGCAATATTCCCTTACTTTGAAGTTGTAGAAATAGTCACTGAAGATGGAAAAAAATACAGATCATACTATAAATACTTGTGGATACTGCTAATATTTGGGATATTTTTACTTGGGGTAATTACGTTTATTATTTCATTGTTTTAGGAGATGTACTATCTAGCTTCTATCTTGTATTTTCTTTTTACTGTGTTTTTGCCAGTGGTTTTATGTGTTATTTGTGGATTTTTTATGCTTGTTTCTTCGGTTTCAATCTCTTTGCATTTAGGATTGGAAGATAGTATATTTTATATTGCAATTTTTGTGTTATATTTTTGTTTTTTCAGTTCTTTTCCTATTTCGATACTTTTACTGCTGATAATTCCTTGGTCTTATGATAATATTTTAAGGATATATTATAAATACAATTTTGTTGGGGTAGATGATTTGCCTGCTTCTGTTGCAAAATTAATAAGGGAAAATTTTGAGAGAAGGGGCAAGAGATTACCCAAAATTGGGATAATACAGAGCCCCAACATGATCTGTTTCAGTTACGGTATTTCGTTTTCTAGTTTAAGAATTTTTTTAAGTCAGGGGTTGATAGATGGGTTGGATGAAGAAGAACTGAAAGCAGTTGTAGCTCATGAATTAGGACACATATTTAGATTTTATGATTTTGTGTTTTTGACTCTTTGTGCCGGAGTACCTAATTTGGTTTATGCTCTTACAAGTAAGTTTGTTATTTTTTCCATTATGGGAGATGTTATAACTATTGGTTCTAGGAGAAGTATTCTGAGTGTGATAGCAGGTATTATATTTGGTGTTATAGCTTTTGTAGTGGGTTATTTGTTATATATTTTCGTGGAGCGTCCTCTTTGTTATATTTCGAGGTTAAGGGAACATGGTGCTGATAAGTTTGTTATTGATTTAACTAGAAATCCAGTTGCTTTGGTAAATGCTCTTATCAAAATAGCAAATAGTTCTGTTAAGGTTAGGTACAGTGTAGAGGTTGAGCCTGAGACTGATTCTTATCGTGAATTTTTTACTAATTTTGGAAGAAGTCCGTTCAGATTTTTCAGTCTTGTTGATATTCAAAAGCAATCGACTAGTATATCCCTTGCTGTTATGAATTCAAAAGACAAGAGTAATTTGGTTGGGGAAGTTTTAAAGTTTCTGAATTGGGAATTTTTGAATCCATGGGGTAAATTCCTTGAATCTTATCTTAGCCATCCCAGGTTTCTAGAGAGAGTAAAAAGAATATGTGATTATTCCAGGAATTTAAACATTTCGTTTAATATTCAGATTCCTAGCGGTTCTTCGGGAATATCTTATATGATTTTTGTCAAGGAGTACCTTCTTGACAGAGCACCAATAATTATCGGGCTTGTCCTTTTGGCTGTAGGAATTGCATGGATTAGTTTTTTCAAGATCCTAAAATTTTGGCATTTTCTGCTCTTGCTCCCTTTGCTTTTTATAGGATTTTCCCTTGGTAGCCTGATTAAACTATTTTATAGCTATCGAGGAAAGTTTTCAAGTAAAAAAATATCAGATCTATGGAGTGAATACACTGTTTCTCCTATTGCTGGTATTCCTGTTATAATTGAGGGAAAGATGGTGGAGAAAGATTATTCAACATCTCTAATTTTCCCAACCACGTTTTTTATAGAGGATGAAACTGGTTGTATCCCTCTATTTTTTAAGACGGGGACATGGATTACTGATATATTTTATCGTATGTTTGTTTTGTCAAAACTTAAAGATAAGAATGTTACACTTAAAGGATATTACAGGAGAAACGATTTGCCGTATATAGAAGTTATAGAAATAATGCACGAAAGAAAGAAACATAGACCTAAGTTTAAATTGGTTTGGTTCTTATGTATGTTGATAATGCTCTTATTAGCTTCTGTTATTCAGGTATTTTTGCTTCCCTTTGTCTTTATTTTTTAGTTATCTAATTTTGAAACCTATTCTTTATGTACTCTTTTAATATTTTCAATCTCTTATGGGTAATTTGAAAAACCGTTTTGCTGATTATAGAGGGGTAGAAATTCTTCCGAAAGGGTATAATCTTCCATCGATATCAGATAGGGGCAAAAATACCCCAAAAAATGTAAAGATAGAGAAAAATGTAAAGATAGAGAGTTTTTTTCTTACTTTCCCAATCACCTGTCTATCAGTCTTAAAAGTTCAAAGTTTGTGACGAAGCTTAATGATTATATATACAAAAATATAGACAAAAATCAATAAAATGGGCTTTAAAGATGATCTGATATATAACATAGCCTAATATGTTGTTACCAATCCCTCGTATATTTTCAAAAGCTGGTTTTTATCTATAGACTCCAATTATTTTTCCAGTTTAAATGTCAGGGGGGAGTGAGTTAAGAGCTGAATAAATGTATCATGATTGTCGATAAGACGTATTATGCTTATAAGCTTTATACTAAGGGTAAGTATTATTTTTATCTCGTCCAATACAGGATTATTGGGCTTCTGCATATAAGATCTAATCACATGAGAAAACTAAACCCCGAACTATTTGAAGACATATATAGGAAAACAAATAAGCAGGTAGTCTTATTGGTAGACCAAGTTTGAATCACTTATAAATTCAGAATAGGAACTATAAGCAGTATTTCAAAGGATATTCTCGGAAAGATGAGAAAGCATATAACCTGTTCGATGTTTTTCTTCACCTTTGGGAGAGACAATTTTTTCCTTTTTAGTTTGAAACCGAAACTTCATCATTTTCAATAATAGTTCTACAAGAAAAACAGTTTTGCATTCCTGAATTAGAAAGGATGTATTTTTCATAGAAATTGTTAGAATCATTTGATATTTGAAAAATAGAGTTAGAAGCCTTTTGGATATCTTACAATCAAAGAGCATTTTGTTAAAAATAACAAAACATGAGATATTCTTTCTTATCCTGATCTAAGAAGATAGAACTTCTTTAAATGATAGCTTATCTTCTCTTTTTGTAGCTTCAACATCTTCCAATTTAATGGTATACTTGGGACTTTTGGATATGAGGGTTTTTAATACATTATGTTTTATGTCTTCTTAGTTTCTAAGGGATTAAATTTTGTAATAGAAGATGCATCTTCCACTGGTAATATTGATCTAAAGGTTGTATATCAAAGCACAGCATATATTTTCAAAATCTAGAAATGTTAAGTACTTTTAGATTCAAAGAATCAGATGATTAGTATGAATATAGGTAAGATAATTGAGCTTGGAATATGCAGATAAATTTTTGATAATATTGAGGTCTCAACTATAGATTAGCAAAAGTAATTTACTGAGTACTTTTGATTATGAAGTAAGGATTTTTTTAGAAATAGCTTATACAAAATCAGTTTCAGCAGATAAAATAACAGATCACGGATATTTTAAAATAACAATACCCCAGTATTATTTGAAGAATTAGAAGTTTTTCAAATTACTTCTTTGTGGGGTATAAAAATATATCTTTTTTGTATTATTAATCTTGAATATCTTGTAGATTGTTATTGGAGAGAATGTTTTTATATACAATTTTAAAATATAAGAGGATTCTGGAGAAAGTAAAGAATTTAAAGATTCTATTTTGTAGCTGGAATTCCTATCTTTATCACCTTTCTGTTAAGCTATTAGGGGACTGTTATTTTATTCTATTTAATTTATTCTATTCTATATTTTGCGCTTTCTTCTTTTACTGAATCATAATCATTGTTTATTTTACAGAACTAATGCTTTTTTATTTTTCAGCTAACTATGCTCTCATTTCCATTTTGTATTGGTGATAATAGGTTAGTACTTTTCTTACGTATGTTTGTGTTTCTTTGAATGGGGGTATACCGCCGTATTTTTTGACGTTACCTGGCCCTGCGTTATAAGCTGCTAGTGCTAGATCTATTCTACCTCCGAACATGTCAAGCATTTGCCTTAAATACTTTGCTCCACCCATTATGTTTTGTACTGGGTCCCATGGGTTAGTTACCCCGACTGATCTTGCTGTTCCTGGCATGAGTTGCATCAATCCCATTGCTCCAGCATGAGATCTAGCATAGACATTGAATCCACTTTCTTGTTTTATTACTGCTTTTATTAAAGCTGGATCAAGGTTATATTTTTGTGCTGCTTGCAGTATTATCTGATCTATATGGTTCTTAGGGGTAAACTTATTGAATCCGGGATTTTGGAGAGCAGAAAGGTAGGGCTGCATGTTTCCTGGGAACCCCATATGATTAAAGCTCATGGGGAAGCCTTGGAAACCGGCAAATCCAGGGAATCCTCCTTGTAACCCACCCACTAACGGAAATCCATTCATGCTTCCAGGATTACTGACGTTGCTAGCTAAGATTGTTAACAAAATTTGTAGTAGCATTATCATTAGCTGATTATTCGGATTTAATGTCGAATGAAGGTTATTATGGAAGGGGAATCCTATTGAGAATGGACTTCCAATACTTAGACTTCCTATTATTCCTCCCAACAATCCACCTAATGTAGCTGCCATCAAAATATTTGATAAATTTGGTGTTGTATATGAATGATAAAAACTATCGTTTATACTAAACGTACTATATGTAGAAATCGTTAATGGTGAGAGGGTACTTATAGATGATAGATTAAAATTATAAGAACTCCCAACTAGACTGATCCCAAACATTACCATTACCTCCTTCTTTTTGTTTGATTCTTTGTTATATAAAATATATACACGAAAGGGGAAAATTAAATACACAGATTGTTAAACTTTGTTAAAAAAAGATTAAAGGTTTTAAATTTTTTTAAAAAGATAGTAATCCAAAACCATTTTGATAAGTCTAACGTAGTAGTGGATCTACCTCCTGATTTATCTAAAATTACAAATTATAAGTATATATAGATGGGGTGGTGTATGAAGTATGGTTTACCTATGGTAGCATGCATGAGGCAAAGGCTTACAAGATAAGAAAGGCGAAGAGTGGTTGGTTTAGGAATTTGGTAGGGCTTGCTGAGGTGTATGGAGATAGAGAATACAAGGAAGACAAGTCCATAATGCAGGTGGTAGAGGGTATGATAAGCTGTGTGAAGAGTTTCAATGCTGTAAGTAGGTGGAGAAAGGGTATAACTAAGATGCTATGGCTAATTTCTCACCCAACGTATCTAAAATTACAAATTATAAGTATATATTACTTTGAGATATCTGATCTTATTGCTTTTGCAGATTGTTATTTTCTTTGATTGTTAGAAATAGTGTCGTTTTGTAAGTTTATTATTTGAGGTTTTATGACGAAGATAACTTCGGTGTCGTATTTTGATTTTTTTTGTGCTTGAAAAATTGTCCCGATGATTGGTATATCACCTACTATAGGTATTTTATACTTTACTTTTCTTTCTTCTTCTTTTATGAGTCCAGCGATTATTATTGTTTCTTCGGATTTTACGGTAAGTTCTGTTTGAACTTCACGAGTGGCTGTCCATGGAGCAGGATCTATCTTGACTAAGTAATTGACCTTGGGATTTATCCTAAGGTTTATATACCCATCTTTTGTTACGAATGGCTGAAACTCTAGGTTTATACCTACTTCTACGAATTGAACGTTTTGTTGTATTGCTGATGTTGTTCCAAAGGGTACGATTTGGGGGATCAGATAGGGGACTCTATCTCCTAGAAATACCCTTGCAATTTTTCCATCTGAGGTAATCAATTTGGGATTAGCTAGAATTCTTGCTAACCCTTGTTTTTCTAGCATTAGTACTTGTAGGTTGATTGCTGTTCTATACGGAAAAGATATTTTATCTGATTGTACGTAGACTACTGTTGTTTGAGTTTGTGGATTTCCCTGCTGGTTATCTCCTGGTATTCTTTCTGTGAGAGTTGTTACTGTTGAATTATCGCCAGGATATATACCTAGATCTTTCAACTTATCTCTATTGATTTCGATTACTTGGACATCTATCATAACTTGTGGAAGTTTTTTGTCTATTATGTCAGAGAGAAGTTGTTCTATATTTTTTATTACGAATTTGGGTGCTGTTACTACTATGCTATTTGTTCTTTCATCAGGATCTATTTTAACTTGTTCCTTTATCACAGGTTCTTGAAAGATGTATACAGAGTTAGATATTATTTGAGCTATGTCTTTTGCTTTTGCATTGTTGAGTTTAAAAATTCTTGTTTTTACTTCTGAGTCTGGATTGTCTAAAAACCTGATTAATTCCGTTATGGGTTTTATCTTATCTGTCGTGGTTTGGATAATCAAGGAATTAGAGAAATTGTCTACTATTATCTCAATATCCTTTCCATTAGAGTATATTATATTTCTTACATAATCTGCCGGGGTATATATAAGTTTAACGATGAATTTTTGTTTAGGTTTGTAATTTTGTGCCTTACTTTGGGAAGTTATCAAGATTGTATTATCACTGATTTTTACCATTTCGAGATTAGCAAATTTTACTATTGATCTTAATGCTTGTTTAATTGTACTATTTTTGAAGCTTATTGTTATCTTTTTTTCTTCTTCTACTTCTAGTATGAAGTTATATGGTATTTGTGAGGTGATAAAGTACAAGAGGTTTTTAACACCGACTTCTCTAAAGCTGCCTTCAAACTTTTTATCAAGAGCGGGAGAACTTATACTTTCGAGGGCATCATAAGAATAACAATGTTTGATAAGATAAAAAAATAGAAAGGATACAAATAAAAGAGCTACTTTACTAATATTTATATATAATCTTTTCAACTTGATCTCCAATATAAGGAATTTTGTAATATTCCCTGTTATATGCTTTTACTGCTAAAAATATGGCTATTAGAAATATTACTAATACTATGGGAATTAAAAATAAGAGAAAAACACAACTCAATATACTACCTACTGCTGGAATAAATTGCAAAAAGCAAATAATACTAGAGATGATTGAGAATATAGCTATTACTATCATTGATAGTATTATTGATTGAAGACAATGAAACTTGAGAAAGTTGTTTTCTTTTTCAACAAAGTAGACGATCATAGCTATCACGGGGATGATATATCCGACTGCTGCTAGTATGTTATCTTGAATTCCTAAACTGGTATTCATTGATTAATTTATTCTACTTGCCAAAGAATTTACCTTCACAAAGATTTAAAATTTATACTTTTACGAATACGGGTGTGGAGTGTCTTTTTACGAAGTTTGGAAAATGTTGAATTAATTTTTTGGTTATTTCTCCTATGTTGAATGTTAAATTATTTACTTGCCTTACGGGAACTATTTCAGCTCCTGTACCAGTTATGAAGATCTCATCTGCTGTAAGAATATCTTTTATGTCTAGGATTGTTTCTTGGCAGGGTATATTTAGTTCTTGGCACATCTGTATAACGCTTTCTCTTGTGATTCCTTCGAGAATACCGACGTAAGGTGGAGGAGTTTTCACTATTCCTTTGTATACGATGAATATATTATCTGCTGTACACTCTGTTACATATCCATTCTGGTTTAGCATTATTGCTTCCTGAGCTGAGGAATTATTTGCCTCTATTTTGGCTAAAATATTATTTAAGTAATTCAATGATTTAATTCTGGGAGAAAGTATATCTGCTGATGGTCTTCTATATGAGGAGATAATTAGTTTTAATCCTTTTTCGTAGAATTCCTTGGGATATAGTTGGATTTTATCTACGATGATGACTACCGAAGGGGTTTTACATTTTCTAGGATCTAGTCCTAAATCTCCTTCCCCTCTACTTACTACCAGTCTAATGTATGCGTTTTCTGTTTTTTCTTCTTCCAGATTGACTCTTACTGTATTTATTACATGGTTTCTAAGTTCTTCATAACTGTAGGGTATATTTAGTTCTATTACTCTTGCTGAATTATATAGTCTTACTAGATGTTCGTCTAGTTTGAATATGGAGTTATTGTATACTCTGATTCCTTCGAAGACTCCATCTCCGTATAGGAATCCGTGATCCCAGACGGATATTTTTGCTTCTTCTTTGCTTACCAATTTTCCGTTTATAAATACTTTCATAATTTTTACCCTTGTATAACACCTGATTTTTGTATACCGCCTCAGGTAAGCGGGTTTATTTTTTCAGTATAATCATTTATTTCTTTATCAATTTAAGATTCGATAGTATTGAGTCTATTATCGAGTTATACGAATCGCTGAATAATGATACTCCTTTGTATAGAAGTTCTTCTAAAATATAATCGAAATTAACGTACTTGATTAGTTTGCTTATTGTCTTTTGGGCCTCTTGTTTATTTTTTTCTACGATTTTTTCAGCTTTTTCAAGATCGATTTCTGTTTGGATTAAGGTTTGGTAGGTATTTAAGGGGATAGTGTTTATGGAGTTGGGGGTTAGTAATTCTATTACGTACTTCAGGGGGTTATATGAAGGGTTTTTTGTACTTGTACTTGCCCAGAGTATTCTCTGGACTTTTTTCTGATTAGCAAAGCTTTTTTCGTATATCTCATAAGCCATTAGAGAATTTGCTACGGCAACTTTACCTACCAAATCTTCATAATCCTCCTGTGGTATTATCTGACTATCTTTCATTTTAAGTATCAAGCTATCTATAACAGTATCTACTCTACTTACGAAGAACGAAGCTACACTTATAGAATTACTGTCTGTTTCTTTATAAGCATGTATTACTTTTTGGTAGTTATTGATTGAGAAGAGTAGAGTGACGTTTATGTTGATGTTATTTCTATATAGTTGTTTTAGTGCTTGTATTCCTTCGTTAGTTGCTGGTATTTTTATCATTACGTTTGGCATATCTATTTTATGCCAAAGAGCTTTTGCTTTTTCTATTGTTTTATCGATGTTATATGCGATGTATGGGGGTACTTCTATGCTGACTAATCCGTCTTGGTATTCATTCTCTTCGAATATAGGTAGCATGATTTCGCAAGCTTTTTTTACATCTTCTATCATTAGATCTTCTATTACTTCGAGATAATCAAATTTTTTGACTTTTTCAAAATATTTTTCTGGAAACTTTTTTATTGCGTTATTGAATATGGTTGGGTTAGTTGTTATACCGTATATTTTTCTTTCTTTTACCCATGATGGTAAAATCTCGAGAATTTCTTTGTCTAGGTAGTCTAACCATATGCTAAGGTTATATTTTTCTTTCAGTTTTTGTACTATATTCATTTTTTGACCTCCTTAGCTAGAAATATAGGGCTTTTTCTCTGAGAATGGTATCTTTGGTTATATGTTGTCCCTTAGGGATTACTATAATTCCTTCACTTACTATGAACTTATCTTGGTTTTCTTCTGTCAGTTCTATTCCTTCATCTACTATTACTCCTTTGTCAAGGATGGACTGAATTATAACTGAGTGTGGATTAATTATACATCCATCCATTATTATTGAGTTTTCTATGTATGTATTGTTTTTTATATGGCACTTAGGGAAAATGATTGAATTTTTTATCACTGTATTGTTTTCGATTAAGCATCCTTCTGCTATTATTGAGTTCTGTATATTTACGTTTTCACCTATTATCTTTGCTGCTGGTAGGGCCGTATAAGCTGAATATATTGGCCAATATGGGTTGTATAGATCTATGGGTGGGTTGGCTAATAAAAGCTCCATGTTTGCATCAAAGAATGATTTTATTGTGCCTACATCTCTCCAATATGGGGGTTTATCCGAACCTATTATGTTTGTCTTATCGAAACTATAACTGAATACCCTGTGTTTTTCTATGCTTTCTGGTATTATGTTTTTTCCGAAGTCGTGACTTGTGTCTTTTAGAGCATCTTGTTCAAGTATCTTTATTAGTATGTCTCTATTAAATACATAGTTTCCCATGGAAGCCAGTACTTTTCCATTTACTGCGTATTCGTATATTATTTCCGTATCGCTTGGTTTTTCTGCAAAACTTATTATCCTGTTATCTTTATCTACTTTCATTATTCCGAATCTACTTGCCTCTGATAGGTCTATTGGAAAGGTTGCGACGGTTATATCTGCTTTCTTCTCAATATGGTAATCTATCATATGTTTTATATCCATTGTGTAGATATGATCGGAGGAAAGAATTATAACGTAATCTGGTTGTTCGTCAAATATGAGATTTAGGTTTTGGTATATTGCATCTGCAGTTCCTCTGAACCAGATTTTACCTATTCTCATTTGTGGAGGAACTATATTTACGTAGAAACCGAATTTATAATTCAGTGCCCAATTCGTCTGAATATGCTTGATTAATGAATGAGCTTTATACTGTGTAAGAACGTTAATCTTTAGTATTCCACTGTTTATCAGGTTACTCAATACAAAGTCTATTATTCTATATCTTGATCCGAAGGGTACTGCGGGTTTACATCTTTCTTTTGTCAGGGGGTATAATCTTGTTCCTTCTCCTCCGGCTAAAACCATTGCCAGAACGTTTGTCAAAAGAGAATTCCTCATTACTATACCTCCTCAAATTAGTCCCATCATTAGAAAAACTTTTATATTATTAGTTTCTATCCTCTTATTGGAAGGGTTGGGGTGTTAACTTGTTAAATTATAATTTTAGAAAATCTTGGGGAGAAAGTGAGTTTATGTTAAGATGAAAGCCATACTGGTTTGGATTTTATTAATATCGGCTGCAGTATACTTATCCATCTTTCTACACGAAAGATCATTAAACATCAAGGAAACTACTTACTATGAATTATGGAAGGAAATACAAGCAAATAACGCCAAGGAAGCTATTATTAAAGATCATGAAATAACGCTGGAATTGTATAGACCTGTAGATAAAAAGTATTACAAGATAAGAGCATTTTATCCTCAAGATTATGAGCTTATAAAAATTCTAAAGGAAAAGGGAATAAATTTCAAGTATATTCCTCCAGCAGACAATACGATATGGTTTTGGATACTCAACATAATTCCGTTTGTTCTCTTTATTCTTATTTTGTTAGCTTTTTTCAGGCAGGCACAAAGCGGCAGTAGCCAGGCTTTTTCATTCACCAAGAGCAGAGCAAGGATGTTCAGTCAGGATATGCCAAAGGTAACGTTTTCGGATGTTGCCGGAATAGATGAAGTAAAAGAGGAGCTAAAGGAAATAGTGGGGTTTCTTAAAGATAGGCAAAAGTTTATAGATATGGGAGCTAGGATTCCTAAGGGAGTTTTATTGATAGGTCCTCCTGGAACAGGCAAGACTTTGCTAGGTAGAGCCATAGCGGGAGAAGCTGGAGTTCCCTTCTTCTATGTAAGTGGATCCGAATTTGTCGAAATGTTTGTCGGTGTTGGAGCTGCAAGAGTAAGAGACCTATTTGAACAAGCTAAAAGAAATGCACCTTGTATAATTTTCATCGATGAGATAGATGCTGTAGGAAGACATAGAGGAGCAGGGCTTGGAGGAGGGCATGACGAACGTGAACAGACTCTTAACCAACTGCTTGTCGAAATGGATGGGTTCGAGGTTAACTCAGGGGTCATCGTGCTTGCAGCTACTAATAGACCAGATATTCTAGATCCAGCTCTGCAAAGACCTGGAAGGTTTGACAGACAGATTTTTGTTGGACCACCAGATCTAAAAGGTAGAGAAGAAATACTTAAGATCCATGCTAGAAATAAGAAACTTTCACCAGATTTACAGCTAAGTGAATTGGCTAAAAGAACACCAGGATTTACAGGTGCTGATCTGGAGAATATGCTCAACGAAGCTGCTCTAATAGCAGTGAGAAAGAATAAGCCATATATAGAGCTTTCAGATTGTGAGGAGGCAATAGAAAAAGTATTAATGGGTCCAGCAAGAAAAAGTATTGTTATGTCAGATGAAGAAAGAAAAATAACTGCTTATCATGAAGCTGGGCATGCAATTGTGGCTAAGTATACTCCATATGCCGATCCCGTTAAGAAAATATCGATAGTTCCGAGGGGACCGAGTTTGGGACAAACATGGCAAGCACCAGAAAAAGATAAGTATAACTACAAAAAAGAAGAGTTACTTTCCCAAATAAAGGTTCTTCTTGGTGGTAGAGCAGCTGAAGAGCTCATACTTAATGTCTGTACTACTGGAGCGGAAAATGACTTGGAAAGAGCTACGAAAATAGCAAGAAGTATGGTGACTCAGTACGGAATGTCTTCTCTGGGACTTGTTTCTTTTGAAGCTTCCCGAGAGGTCTTCTTGGGAAGAGATTTCGTAAGAGAAAGAAAATACAGCGAGGGTACTTCTAGACTGATAGATCTGGAAGTAACAAAGATAATCAATGACTGCTATAACGATGTAAAGAATATCATTAATACCTATAGAGAAAAATTAATTTTAGTAGCAGAAACTCTTCTGCAAAAAGAGGTAATTACAGAGGAGGAATTCAATTCACTATTGGCATGAAAAAAATACTGATATCGGAATACGAAATACAGAGAAGAATCGAGGAATTAGCAAACCAGATCGATTCTTATCTAGAAAAAGAGGATTCTGATGATTATCCTGTTTTTGTCTGTGTCCTTACAGGCAGTGTTTTTTTCTTTTCCGAATTGGTAAGAAAACTAAAAACAGAAGTGATAACGGAGTATATAAAGGTATCTAGTTATCAGGGCAAAGTCTCAACCCAGAACGTCCAAATACTGAAGGATATATCAGTAGATATAAGTAACAGGATAGTTTTTGTTATCGAGGATATTATAGATACTGGCTTAACTGTTAGTAAAATAACTTCCCTTTTTAAGGAACGTGATCCAGCAAAGATATTAGTCTGTACTCTTTTAGACAAGCCTTCTAAAAGGTTAGTGGATGTTAAGGTCGATTTTTGTGGTTTTGTTATACCTCCTGAGTTCGTAGTAGGATATGGGCTAGATCTAGATGAAAAATATAGAAACAAACCCTATATATACGTTTTTGAAGGAGAATGAGATGATTGGAAATCTGCTGAAATCTAATACTATTACTGACGAGATTAGGCAATCCTGTAGATTAGTAGTTCAGAATTCGAAATATGTTAAAATTAATTTTGATGCGATAAATAGTTTTGTTTCTGAGTTCAGTAATGAGCTGAAAGGTTGGGATGTGCATAGGATTTTAAGTCCAGAAATACATTATACTGATGACCCTCTGAAAGCCATATGGTACTTTTTTGTTTTGGATAGTGTAAACTTTTGTTTTTGGGCTGAAAAGAAAAGCGAAAAGTGGAAAGTTAGGTATAAAGATAAATACTTAGATGGATATGATGCTTTGGCAGTATGTATAAAGAGAGAAGCTGAGAATTCGAACGTTTTTACATACCCTTACTATTGGGCAAAAATCTTTGTTGGGGAATTTATGAGAATGATTTACCCAACTTATGAGGATCTATACTATGTTTGCGGAGAGCTACGTCTGATAGAAGAACGGGTTACAAACCTAAGGGAATTAGGAGAGAATATATTCGAAAAGCCTCTTTCAGATATGTATAAAAATATATTCTGGAAAGGATTAGATGAAAGGAATATTCAAGGTAAAATAAAGGAAGAAGAAGCTGATCCGTACAAGTTGTCATACAATCAAAAAAATAATCCTGAGAAAATTCTCGATATTCTCGTACAAGCCAATCAAGATGTAAACAAGTTTATTTCCATAATAATCGATAATTTCAGAAGTTATAGAGATTACGCGGATTATCAGTTAAGCAATGGTAGGGTAATAAAAGTTGGATTTTACAAGAGAGCCCAAATACTTGCTCATGATCTATATTTGCTTTATCAGTACTATAGCAAAAACAAGCCAGAATTCATACAAAAATATCCGTTTATTAAATACCTGAATTTTAAGAATATAAACAAACTTACTGCTTTTGCTGATTACAAATTACCTCAATATCTACACTATAAGGGCATTCTTTCATATACCGATGATCTTATCAAGGAAATTGAATCTGGCAAATTGATATCTTCAAAAGACAGGAAAGAGGTTGAAATAAGAGCTTGTACGGTTATTGCAATTGAGGAAATTGCCAATAGAACAAAATCCTATCCAGCTATTGTTGATAATGTTATTTGGAATCTTGCAAAACAAAATCCAAACCTACCTAAACACCATAGAACGATCACGATATATTACTAGATGCATATAACGAAGTTTTTCGTAGCATTTTTTATCTACTTATTTTTTTCGATTGTGTTTCCCTTTGCTGATATTTATGTTAAGAGATATAAAGTTGATAATGCTAAAATTTTTGTATTCTTAAATCCATCTTTGAATTTATCTTCTGTTGGGTTTGTTGTTACTAGGGGAGCAAGAAATGAAAACCCCAAGTACTACGGTATTACCCATTTGTGGGAACACTTGTTCTTCAGAAATAGTATAGGTAGCAAAAGGGTCAAAGATGTTCTTATTGGAATGAAATATAACGCTACTACTTACAATGATTATATATCGTTTTATGCTGTCGGTGATCAAAATAAGGCTTTGAAAACTTTCCTTTTTTCAATATTTAATCCTAATTTCAATGTTGAAGATTTTGAGTTGGAAAAGAATATTGTCATAACCGAACTTGCCATGAAAAATTTCTCTTTCCCAAATATTTTCAGGGTTTATACTAATCCTACAGGCGGAAGAATAGAAACCTTAAATAATATAACTTATGAAGTAATGTTACAATTTCTAAAAGAGATAAAAAGAGAAGATCTTTGCTATTTTGTTGCAGCAAAGGATAAGATTATTGATTTGAGTATCTTTGAAGAATTCTATGGTAGTTTACCTGTAGATGATGGAGAATTTAGAATTTCTCTTGATTCATTGACTGAAAATGAAATCTATCAGAACTATAAAGATTATAGGAAATATGTTTCTTCTATCGATTTTGATATCTTCATAAACGAGGAAGGTATATGGATATATCATGTATCAGGAGAATTTACTGACCAGCATATTTTCTTCAATGACATGATTGCGAATAATATAGATCAGAAATTTTCGAAGGATTTGGCTTTTAAAAGGAAGTTAAAAGAGAGTTGGGGTATAAATAATTTAGAAGCTTTTGCCTACCCACAGGAATATGAAAACGCTCTCGTAATATTCCTAGAGTCTAACATGTATGATTCAAATAAAGAACGTGTAAAGGAATATTTGGTCGACGTTATTAGGAGTATTACCTACCAAGATTTTCGAAAAACGTACTACTCCCTTTACTTAGATTTGTTGGATAGTTTTTCTGATTCTTGGAAGTTTTGTCAAATTATTCCTTTTTTTGTTTATAATCAGAGATGGCAGATTTTGAACTACTATGTTAGGGGGTGTAGGGATTGAAAGTCAAAGATATCCTAAGCAAGTATATAAAAAAGGAAGCAAGTGTAAAGGAAATAGTAGACTATTATCTATCGAACATAGAACAGAAGAACGAAAAATATAACGCCTTTATTAAAATTTTCGATAGAGAATTCATATATGATCAGGTTATAAGATCTCAAAGGATGATAGATGAGGGTAATATTACGCCATTAGTTGGGATTCCGATTGCTATAAAGGATAATATTAATGTTAAGGGATACCCGACTACATGTGCCTCGAAGATACTAAGTAATTACATATCTCCATATAATGCTACTGTTGTTGAGAAGTTATATGCTGCTGGTGCTATTATAATTGGGAAGACTAACTTGGATGAATTTGCTATGGGATCTACCAATGAGAACTCCTTTTATGGGATAGTAAGGAATCCTTTGGATCCTGAGTTAGTTTCTGGGGGATCTAGTGGTGGAAGCGCAGTTGCAGTTGCTGCAGACATGGTCCCACTTTCTCTAGGATCTGATACAGGGGGATCAATTAGATTACCAGCAGCTTTCTGCGGAATATATGGATTGAAGCCTACGTATGGGGTGGTTTCAAGGTATGGCCTAGTTGCTTACGCTTCTTCTTTAGATCAAATAGGTCCTTTCTCTAAATACGTAGAAGATTTATTCATGATAATGCAAGTAATATCGGGTTTTGATCCATATGATAGTACTAGTTCTAGAGATTTCAAACCTGATTTTGTTGATGATTCAATGAATATAAAATTAGCTTTTAGGGATGTTAGAGGGTTAAGAATTGGCTTTCCTACTAAAATTGTTGATGATCCTGCAGTAGAGGATGTAGTTAGGAATTCTGTAAATGATATAATAAGATTACTTGAAGATAATGGAGCTATGATCAAGGAAATAGAATTTCCTTACTTGGAATATGCGATTCCGTGTTACTATATAATAGCTACCAGTGAAGCTAGTTCTAACCTTGCAAGATACGATGGCGTAAGATATGGGTTTAGGGCTAATGATTGTGAGGATGTAAGGACTATGATGAAAAAAAGTAGGGGGGAGGGGTTTGGATTAGAGGTAAAAAGGAGGATTTTAGTGGGTACTTTCTGTTTGTCAAGTGGTTATTATGATGCTTATTACAAAAAGGCCCTGAAAGTAAGGAATATAATAAAGAAGGATTTTCAAAATATATTAAAAGAAGTGGATTTTGTGATTATGCCTACTTCTCCGACTTTACCCTGGAAAATAGGTGAAAAAATAAATGATCCCGTACAAATGTACCTAAGTGACATATATACTGTTGCTGTTAACTTAGCAGGTCTACCATCCGTAAATATCCCTTATTACAAATATCATTTTCCGGTAGGTATACAAATAATATCAGATCATTTTCAGGAATCAAAAATAATGTCACTTGCGTATATCATAACTAACCTTCTAGGAAGCTAGTGATATGAGTAATCAGATGTTAGTTATTGGAGACTTACATGGTGATTACTACAGACTAAAGAGAATTCTTGAAGAAAATCAAATATCTAGGATTATTGAAAATGGTGATGATATAGAATTAGAAATTATTGATTATCAGACATTTGTAGTTTTTGTGGGGGACTATATTGACTGGAGGGGGGAAGAATTGGAAAACCCCTTGAATCTGAAATATAGTGATATGATCAAAGGAACATCAAAAATAGTCAATCTAGTTTCTAAGATGCTCGAAAAAAGGGAAAATGTTTTCACTCTAATCGGAAATCATGAAGAAATGATGTTTCGTGCACTTAAGATAGTTGAAGGATTAAATATTGATGAAATAGGGGAAATGTTTGAAAAAATTTCCAGAAATCCATACTCTGTTATGAAAGAAGTTGCTGAAAGAGGAATTCTAGAGCAATTTTTGTCGTTCTATAATTGGTATTCACAAGGTGGACTGAATACTATAAGATCTTTTGGTAATATCGAGAATCTTATCGAAATAGTTCAACAAAGAAGATTATTTAAAAACTTACTTCTCTTTGTCTATTTTGATACTGTAGAAGGTGATAGGATAATGATTTCTCATTCTTTTCCTGATGATACTACGTGTATAGATAGAATAATCCAGGAGAGCATTACCCCTAAGGATATTCAGTTGTTATTATGGAGTAGAAGAATTTGGGGTATAGATGCTTTCAATGGTGTCAGGACAGAACCTCTAAGAGAGGAGGAAATAATTTCAGTTCTGGACAAAAACAGAATAAAACACTATATAGTTGGGCATACGAGGGTTAGTCTGGAACCAAAACCTTTTGTTTATCTTAATGGAAGAGTAATAAATGTTGATAACCACGGTATTCCTCAATCTCAACCACTTATAATTAAAGACATTAAAATATCCGGTTTTAGATCAAGTTTGTATAATTTATGAAGCTTCTGGCTTTATTTTTGGATATTTGTTTTGTGATATACTATCTTTTTATATAGTCCATGGGTTTCAGATAATACATGACTGGAATGCTATCAGAAAGGATAGTTAAGCTTATATTCTTATATTGCTTTGTATATCTATAGATGAAGCTATGTAAGCAGGTAATACCGAGGAGGTTATCCCAATGAATATTGATATTCCTATTATTTGTTGTACTACTGTGTATATGCTAGCCATTATAGGGATTGAAATATTTAATGCGGATTGAATAGAATTACCTATTAGTAGGGTGCTTATAATTCCTAAGAGGAGAGCAATCAAAGTAGCTATAGATGAGATCATAATTCCTTCTATCAGTAGTGATAGGAAAACCACTGTTCTTGGTGATCCTATAGCTAGGATAATTGTGAATTCTGGTATTCTTTCGAAGGTGGTTATCAATATTGTATTTGTTGAGGCTATTAGAGCAATCGATATTGAAGCTATTATCATTATTACCTGGAGAACCTTTAACCCTGAAATTATCGTTTCCTGAATGTAATTAAGTTTTTTGTATTCTGTAAGTACTACATTTGGATATTTATTTACAATATTTGAAAGTGTTTTTATGTCTGTTATTGAGTTTATCCATATTTGATCAAAATTTTTTCTATTTGATATTTCGAGATACTTTCTAAAATCGATAAATATCGAATAGTCTTCGTATCCTTTTAGTTCTTTTTTGAGGGTATAAGTTTTGAATTCTCTGTCATTTATTTTTATGGTGTCACTTTTTATGATATGTGATATTTTAGTGCCTATGAGTACGTAATCTTGAGAGGGTGGGGGTTCAATTTGATGATAAAAGTGGTTTATTTTTTCCAGGTCGATTGATATTAGAGGAATTAACATATTATTGATATTTACTATGCTTTTGAATACGGGAGTCATGTAGTATTCATTTTCATAGATTATTAGGGTGGTATAGAGCTCAAAGGGGACATGGTTTATGGATGGATTTATTATGATCGGCCCTATTTCTATAGGTATTTCTTTGGTAGTTATTATCATTTCAACAGTTTTGTTTTTAATAGATTTTTCAATAACTGCTAGAAAACCTTGTACTAAGGATAGTAGTATAAATGAGATCAGAATTGAGAATGCAATTGAAAAAGTTGTCAATATGGTTCTTTCTTTTCTATACAAAACACTACTTTTGGCTATTTTGATTGCTACGTTTAACATTTGAATAATTGTTTTCTAAAAGGGATTATTCATTAGGGAGTATATTTTGTATGAGATTTTTTAGTGTTTTTGTCAATTGTTTTGTAAAGTTTTCCTTTGTTTCTTCATCTAGATTTTCGTATATCACGTATGCTACTATGCCTATTATTGCTCCCAATGTACCTGCTAAGAATATTTTTCTTTTTGAGTACTTTGGAAATTTCTTTTCTTCAACTTTTTGTAGATAGTTTTCCATGTTTTTTACCTCCTTGTTGTATCGTCAAGATTTTATTTTACTTTGTCAAATATTGATTCTTTTTTTCTTTTTAGCGGTTTTGTTGAATATTTTTCATAAACGGGTGTAGTGTTTGCCTCTTTTAGTTTGTTACTTGTGTAAAGATATATATAACCTGTTCCCAGTAAGATTAGTAGTATGATCAGCAAGATCAGCAAATAGTTTTGTTTTTTATTTTTATTTTTATTTTCATTTTCTTCTATGTTGGTATAGCTTTCTTCGTGAGGATATTGGGTTTGGGGTTTATATGTATTTGTAATATTTGGGTTGTCTTTAGTGTATCCGGTTCTATTTTGATAATATTCTTTAAAGGCATCTTTTTTGTAGTAATATATTTTTGGTGGTTTTTGTTTTTCTGATTCTTCTTGTATTTCTGGATCAGGACTTTTATAATCTGGATCATGTTTGTACATTAGATCTTTGGGAGGAACTAGAACTCCTGCAAGGGTGTGGGGAGAAAAAATTAAGAATACTATAACTATGGAAAGTATATTTCTTGAGATGCCAGAAAAAATTTTAACAATCATAGATTCCATTAATAATTTAGGTATTTACATTCATTATCCCTTTTGTGTAAGAGAATGTTTCTATTGTGATTTTTATAAAAGGACGAGTTTTGACTCTAGGTTTTATGAGGATTTGCTAAGTGAGGTACTAATATTTAAGCAGGAATTATTAAATCTAGAATATGATTTTAAATTGATAGATACGATATACTTTGGTGGGGGAACTCCTTCTCTTATGTCTGTAAAATTCGTTGAAAAGTTATTAGACCTTATATATCAGAATTTCAGAGTATGTAAGGAGGTGGAAATAAATTTTGAAATTAATCCAGATATTTCAGTTGGATATTTGAGAGATCTTAAAAGCTTGGGAATAAATAGGATTAGTATTGGTGTTCAGTCGTTTAATCTTTTCGGTCTCAGAATTATGGGAAGAACTCATTCTCCTGAACAGATTTTTACAACGATCAAAAATGTAGAAAAATTCTTCGATAACTATAATATTGATATGTTATGTCTATATCCTTATCAGGATATAGATTCTTTAAGGGAGGACTTGAATATTGTAATTTCGATCAGCCCCCCCCATGTTTCTTACTACCTTATGGATGTTGACAAAAGGATTCTATATCCGAACATTTTACTTAAGAAAATATATCAGCTTTATGAAGTATCTGATGATTTTTATCAAGTTATTCAGGAATGTTTATCGGTGTGTTATGATCACTATGAAGTTTCTAATTTTGCACAAAGTCAGCTTTATTGTAGACATAATTTGAAGTATTGGTACTATTGTGATTATATTGGTTTTGGTCCTTCTGCGGTATCGAAATTAACGATTGGGAACAAAGTCTTAAGAACTATAAAAATTAATCAGAGAGAATGGGAGTATATAGATAGCCTAACACAAATACGAGAAAAGATATTCCTTGCTCTGAGGACAAAATGGGGAATAGTTATAAACGGTACTCTGGTGAAATTAGATGATTTTAGAAACTATTATACTAAGACTTTGGATATTTTAAAAGCATATGGGATAGAATAAGTGAGATGAGTAATATTACTGTGAGTATTGGGAAGACATTGAGGTAGGAAGCTGTTAAATCTTTTGTTATTCCGGCTAATAGGTTACCAGTTATAGCTCCTATTCCGTAGGCAGTAAATACTATGCCATATTTGGTTGAGTAGTTGTTTAGTCCGAATATCATTGCTGTTGTTGTTGGTGCTATTGCCATCCAGCCTCCTAAATTCAACCAAAAAACACAAAAAGCTATTATATAGCTACTAAGTGACTTAGTTGTGTATAGAAAGATTATTGAAATTATGATAGAGGAGAAGGAGAGGGTTATTGTTGGTTTTGGGGTTAGCTTTTCTGTGAGCCATCCGAATAGGGGTCTTCCTATTCCGTTACATATGGCAAATGGAATCATGAGTAGAGTCAAGATTTTGGATATTTCTCTTTCTTGCATTGTAGAATTTGATACTATTTCTAAACCTACTTGCTTTGATATTCCTATTGCTGTTAAGCCTACAATATTTGCTGTTGTAAAGGAAATCCATAAACCGTAAAAAGAAGGACTTTTTAGAATTTCTTTATAGTTCTCATCACTTGTATCTTTATTATTGATTTTCTCAGAATTTTTTGGTAGTCTAAAGAAATAAAAAAGTAGAGAAATGAGGATGAAAAAAGTTATGCCTACTATTCTCAGGGTTTGTGAAATTCCGTAGTTGTATGCCAATATGTCAATCAGTGGGCTTATTATGGCTGCTGAAATACCGAAGCCCATGAGTGTTATTCCGATAGCTAGTCCCCTTTTTTGGGGGAACCAGATGGTTATAGTAGTTACCGTCGAATTGTATACCATTCCTACTCCTATTCCTCCTATTACTCCGTACAATACGTATAGTTCTAAGGGAGATTTTGCGAATGAAGAGGAAAACCATGCTAATGAAAGAAGTGCCCCACCTATGATTCCGATTTTTTGAATACCATATTTTTCTATCAGTTTACCTGCTAGGGGCATAGAAAATGAAAATAGAGCCAAAAATATCAGGTATGGAACTTGCATCTGAGTTGCTGTTACCTTTATACCGTAATCATTTTCGAAGAGTTTTCTCAGATGGACTTGTAGAACGCTATAGGAGTATATTGCTCCGAGGCATAGGTTTATGATGAAACCTGCAGAAACATAAAACCATCTCATAATTTCTCTGTGTAATTATATATTTCTCATCAAAAATTATGGAATCCTTATGTTGTGGATATTAATTTTAAAGAGGGTGAAATTTGTAGTTAAAGAAATCAATATGAGTAACTATTTATTTGTGGACATATGGATCAAGGAAGTGGGGTATACTCGAAGCTTCCTTATATGGAAAGTTTATTGAATTATGCTTCGAAGAAAATAGTTCCTTTTCAATGTCCTGGACACAAAGCTGGAAAAGCTTACAAGAAGAAATACAGAGAACTGATCTCTGGAAATCTGTTCAGGATTGAAACTAATGAAATAGGAATTATCGATACTTTTCAAAATCCTCAAAAATCTCTTAAGTTATCTCAAGAACTAATGGCAAAAGCTTATGGGGTTTATAAAACGTACTATATTTCTGGAGGGTCAACTCTTTCTAATCACATTGCAATAATAAGTTCTGTTTCAGATGGTGACAATATAGTTATACCTAGGAATTCTCACAAATCTATTTTTTCTGCGGTTATACTGTCTGGTGCAAGGCCAGTTTTTATATATCCAGGGTATGATTACCAGTTCAATATAGATTATAACGTATCTTTTGAAGATGTGAGAAAGGTGGTTGAGAGTCAAAAGATATCCGCTGTTGTTATTTGCCATCCTACGTACTATGGTTTAAAAACTGATGTAGAGGAAATATCTGAGTACTTGGATAGCAGGGGAGTTTTATTGATAGTTGATCAGGCTTGGGGAGCGCATTTTAAGTTTAATCCCAATTTTCCAACTTGTTCAACAGATACTAAAGCTCACATAATAGTTATGAGTCCTCATAAGACTCTGTTTGCCTTTACTCAATCCTCCATCCTTAATCTTAATCATTCTTTAGTCAATAGATTTCCTGAATTAGTTGCAAAGATACATCAGACGGTACTGATGTTAAACTCTACAAGTCCCTCTTCCTTACTTTTCTTATCTCTTGATTATACTCAATATATGCTAAATAACGATTTAACAATATTTGAGAAGATGTATAAGTTGAGTGAATATACGATAAGAAAAATAAGGGATATCGATCCATCGATTGTTTTTAACAATCATGATATAACAAAAGTAGTTATTAATCTTTCTAAGTATGGTATCTCTGGGTATGAACTCGAGGAAGTTTTACTTGAGAAATACAGGATTCAAGTTGAAATGTCTGATCTTTTTAATGCTATTCTCCTAATTACTGTAGGTGATACAAAAAGTAAAATAGACTACTTTTTGAGAAGTTTGAAGGAAATAATAAGAGAGCTGAAATTAGGTTTTTTGAAGCCGAAGGGTATAATAAGAAAGATACAGGAATATCCAGATTGGCCAGAGCTTGTTTTATCACCAAGACAGGCTTATATATCAAAAACGAAGGAAGTACCTATCAAGGAAAGTTATGGAAAAATTTCTGCTGAAATAATTACCACTTATCCCCCTGGAATACCTATCCTTATACCTGGTGAGAGAATAACTAAACAAATAGCTGATTATATAGAGTGCGAAATAGACTACGGAACAAAAATAACAGGTATATATAACATAAAGGAGAGAAAGATTAGAGTTGTTGATGAGTGAAAAAATAAACCTTCTAATATTCAAAAGAGATTTGAGAATTGAGGACAATAGGACTCTAAGAAAATGTTTTGAAGAATCAGAAAAATTTATACCAGTTTTCATATTTAACCCGGAAATATTTGAGAGTAAAAACGATGTAAGATTATCTTTTATAGCGGAAGCAATAAGAAGAATAAGGGAAAAGATGAAAGTTTATGTCTTCTTAGGTACAGATCAGGAAATACTCGAGAAAATCTTACAAAAATATAGGATTTCTAAAGTATTTACATCTTTGCCGTTGACTATCTCTGGGAAAAATAGAAATAACAAGATCAAAGAATTATTAGATAGAAGAGGGGTGGATTTTGTAGAAGTTTTCGATAATGTCTTATGTGATTTTAGAAAATTGCCCTACAAAAAAGTATATACTCATTTCTACAATGAATGGAAAGAAAATCTAGATCTTTACATTGGTAAAGATTATGAATATAATCTAAAAGTAGTCGAAGATGAGGAATTCGATAATTTGACACAAAAAGTTTTGGACAGATTTTTGATAAATCGCATAACCAAATGGAGCTATGATTTTGGTTTTAGAAGATTAGAAGAGTATGATTTTTCCAAGTATTCTGAGCTAAGAAATGATCTAGGAGAAGATTATAGCTCAAAACTATCGCCTTATATAAGATTCGGTATTATATCGATAAGGAAAATATACAGTGTATCTTTTGATAAGAGTGAGAGTTTTGTAAAAGAATTAGCTTGGCGAGAATTTTGGTATCATATTTCTTATAATTTCCCAGAGATTAGACAGACGGAATTTCAAGAGAATAAAAGGTCAATAGCTTGGGAAAATAATGAAGATTTTATGGAAGCTTTCTTTGAGGCAAGAACAGGATATCCTATAATCGATGCTGCTATTGTTCAGCTTAAGCAAGAGAATTGGATGCACAATAGGGCTAGACTTATAGTGGGATCTTTTTTAACAAAGGATCTACTCGTAAACTGGCGAATAGGAGAAAAATTCTTTTCCGAGCATCTTCTGGACTATGACGAATCTATCAATATTGGTAATTGGCAATGGATAGCTTCTGTTGGTCCTGACCCTAAGCCTATAAGAATCTTCAATCCCATAATTCAAGCTCAGAAGTTTGATCCTCATGCTAACTACATAAAAAAGTATTTACCTGAATTGTCAAAAATAGAACCACACAAACTACATGATCCAATCAAATATTCAATACCCTATTATACACCTATCGTTATACATTCCGAAAGGATAGAAAAAATAAAAAGAGCATATGGTATAGGGGTATAAAATGAACGATAAGTTGTTGGAGCAAGAAGTAGAAAACATAAGAAGTGAAGTAGTATCAAGATTTTTTATAGATTATATAGGTTTTCTTATTACCACATCTTTGTTAATTTTTATTTTGCCTCTTCTTATATGTCCTTTTTTATTTTTTTTGGTTACATCTATTTGGGGGATAATTTTTCTACTTGTACTATCTATGATTATTTCCTTTTATTCTTGTATATCATATAGTAAGCAGAAAATAATATCGAGGGTTAAAAATCTCTTTTTGAATACAGGTCTTGTTTACGACAATCTAAGGGGTACAAAAAACCCAAATCCCAACTATATTCTTGAAAGATTAGTTGAGATAGATCTCGACTATAATTATATCTCTTCTGGGAATATGTATAATCTGGTACATACGGGCTATAATGAGAGTGTTTACTCTGGAATAGTCTATTTGTCTAAGATGAATTACAATAGTTATGAAGCTTATTATTACGATGATTCTCCTAAGTACAGAAAACAGGGATTCAAGTATGTTACACTCCCAGGACTTAAAACACAACTGATGTATAGTGAACCATCTAACATTAAAACTGCTATTGTTTTTGTAGTTCCTGAAATTCTTTTTAATTCGGAAAAGGTTGAAAAAGAAGGAATCAAATATAGAAAAGTAGGTAATGATTATGTTGTTCTAATAGAAGATGAGTATGTGTTTAACAGGGTTGAAAAACGTCTTAATAATTCAGAAAACAATAAAGAACAAAAGATAAACATCGACATATTCAAAAAAATAGATAGGGATACGATTTTAAAGATTATGGAGTCAACTTTAAAGGAAATTGCAGAAATTGTTAATATAATAAAAGGAAGGGGAATAATAAAATGTTTGTAAGATCAGTTCATCAAAAATTGATCAATCAAAATGAAATATTTTACCTCAAGAGAAATTCCGCTACTAGCCAAGTACTTGATTTGATTTTCTTTATAAGATTGGACCAATCTTTTGTTAATGGAATCTTTCATTTTATTCATTCACTTTCTGAGGAAGAGGTGTTTCCTGTTGTGGTTCAAATCATAAGGGAATCTGTGCCGGCTAATCCGAGTGTTCTAAATCATACCGAATTTTACAAAAAATTTTGGAAAAATGTTATCAGAAAATCGCATGAAAAGGGGATATACGTTATTGGATTCTATTCTGAGATTATTAGTGATAGTTCTAAAGTTCCGACTCAATTATTTTCACAAAGTACAGATCAATAAGTATTTAAGCTATGTAGTTAAAATGAAACATTTGTCTCGTGATGAAAATCTAAAAATAGCAAAGAGTTTTATAAAGAATTCTGGAGAAGTATTCCCAAAAAATCAGGTCAAAATTCTCTAACTGACCTATTTTCAAGAAATATCTATATACTTACTATTTTTGTAATTATTTTCAGGGTTTGTTTTTTGCTTTTTTTTACCAGAACTGGCGAAATATATTACTTGTTGGAATAAAATAATAAAGCTTAGAGAAATTATAAAGTGTTTATAACGGAATTTCTAAGATTTGTTTATAATCACAAGTTCTAGCTTTAGTAGCATAAATTCAATTTTAAAACTCTATATCACTTATAGAGGGTAGACCAATCACTGGTACTAATTTTTTGAGAAAATTCACATTGGCTATCAATAAGTCTTTTGTATTTGTTATCTCGTAGAATTTGGAACAAAATATTGCTAGTAGTTCTTCATGTGTAATAATGAAGTTAATGAATTCAAGAAAATTAATTTGCTTGAAGTTTTCATTTAGTAAGAGTACAGATAATTTTTTGTTTATTTTTATCATGCTTACGCCTGTATATAGATTGATATATTTTCTATTTTCTAATTCTTTTGTATATGTTTTGATCTTATAAAAGGGTTCTATAGGGTGTGGTAATGTTTCGAAGTGGGTTAAAGTTTTGGATTTTGATTTATCTGGATTGGTTTTGTATAAGATCAAAGAGCTTTTATCAATAATACATATTTTTTTCAGTAGTTCTTCTAGACTTGGTATTATTATGTCTGAGTTTAGTAATACAAGTTTATTGTATTCAAGAATATGGTATTTGAGTTTATCTATAGTTCCTATATGTCCTAGTGGTTTATGTTCAAAGAGAAAGCAGATTTTTTGTTTTTTTACGAGCCACTCATACTTTTGGTTTACATGTTTGTATATTTTGTCTCCGTCTTTATGGAGGTTTATGTATATCACAAATCTTCTTAATTTCATTAATGTAGTAAGCTTTATTATGGAATTGATGTTGAAATCGATTATTTTTGAATTCAATATTGGGGATAATGGTTTTGGAAATGGAGTTTTTAGTCTAGTTCCAAGACCTGCACTAAAGATGATAAAAAATATATCCATTATTAATTATTCTTTGATATTTTTACTACTTTTATTTTTGATTGTGCAACTATCATGTCCTTTATTTCGATTTCTAAATTACTATCTATTTGTCTAAATTCACTTATGGATTTCATGATGGTGTCCAGATATTTACCTTTAGTAAATATTAGCACTTCTTGATTTTGCATTAGAGACTTTCTGATTTCTGATAAATCCTCGCTATTTAGGATTAGATTATGATTAACATACCATATATCGCGTGTTTTCGGTGATTTATTGACGTATAGATTATAAAAACTTACTGTTGATATATCTCCCACCATGAAGATCTTTTTACCTTTTATGGCTTGAATAAACTCCTTTTGATTTGGAAAAATATCGTGTATGCTAATGGTTATAATGATATAGAAGACTAGAATCTTTAGCGCTGTAATATGTAATATTAACCCTTTTTGGATATTAATGGTGATAAAATACACTATTGGAGATATTGAAAAGATAATGATCAGATATTTTTTTAGATTTTCGAACTCATGGGGCACTTTTATAAATAAGGCTATTACAGGTAACAAGTAGAGGATGAAAAGCAATGTAGATCTTTTAGATGTAGTATTTAATGTTTTTTCGGTGTAAAATGACATTAGTATACAAAGTGGAACAAGTGACGGAAGGATGTAGTGATGAACTTTACCCGTTGATAAGCTGTAGAAAATAACTATAGCAAGAAAATAGGTGGTCAAAAAAGACATATGTTTGATTTCATTTCTATCTTTAATGCTTGTTACAAACGATATTAAAGACAAAATGAATATTTCCATCAGCGGGATAAGGTTAATCAGTAGTACAATCACGTAGAAATAGAATGGGTTTGGATGCATATTTGATGAGCCTGTAAATCTTCCAACATTGTGAACCATAAAAAACTGATATAAAAATTCTCCGTGAGTTTTTATCCCTACTAAGATAAACCAACCACTACCAATGAATAAACCTATCAAAAAAGCTAATGGATTACCAAAAAGTAATTTTAACAAGTGTAATTCCTTACATATAAAGAGGAATACACATATAACTAGGAAAACAATAATAAATGCTATTACTCCTTTGGCTAACATTCCTAAACCTATACTTATCCAGAATATGTAAGTCCATAAATTTCTTGTTCTTATATTGTTATCTTGATTATTTTGATATATTTTGTAGAATGATAATAGACTTAGATTAATGAATAGGGATAGTAGAGGCTCTGGAACAAAAGCCTTAGACTCTATAAATATATTTACAAAACCTAGGTAAATCACTACACTTAGGTACTGATAATATCTGTTTTTTATGAAATACTTTGATAGTTCAAAAGTTACTAGACAAGATAGAAATGTGGAAAAAATTGAAACTAGTCTAAAGGATACTTCTAAATCTTCAAATCCGAAGATTTGCAAAAATTTATACATAAGAATAGCTGTATAATATAGTAATGGTGGTTTGTCATATCTTATTTCGCCATTATAGTATGGCACTATAAGATCTCCTGAATTGATCATATACAATGTTGCGAAAGCATTTCTACCCTCATCTGGATAAGTCATTATCAAAGAATCTATTCCTAATAATAGAAATAGAAAAACACCTGTCCAAAACAGAATATTCACATAATTTAATCTTTTTGGCATCTATATGTATTTTTTATATTTGAAATATATAAGTCCAGTTATTATAGCGGAGAAGATAACGAATAGTGTAAAGAAGTATCCATATTTCCATTTTAGCTCTGGCATATTCTCAAAATTCATGCCGTATATACTTGCTATGAATATAGCAGGTACGAAAATTGTGTTTATAACTGTAAGTATTCTAACGCTTTCATTGAACCTAACATTAAGAATAGATAAGTAAGTTTCCAAAAGGTAAGATATAAAGTCGTTTAGGTTATCTACCATTTCTATTGTCTTATAGATATGATCTAGTAGGTCTTGAATATGATATTTTATTTCCTCTTTGAATAGTGAAACTTTTAGTCCTTTTACTACTTCTAATAAGTTAAGAAAATCTCTTTTTATTACTCCTAAATTAGTTCTTATGAAATATATAGTTTCTATTTCAATATTTTCTTTACTAAAGATCTTTTTTTCGAGTTCTTTTAGGTAGTCTTCTATATCTTCCATGAAAGCTAGATATCTATCTACCGATAGATCTATAAGGTAATAGATAAAGAAATCGATGTTATTATGTTTTATGTGGTTTATATTTTTCCTAAGAGGATCTAATATATCACCTTGTAGTCCTTCTTGAAAAATTATGATCAGGTTTTTGTGTAGTATTATACTAAATTGTTCGTATATTTTAGGTATTTGTGATTCTTCTATTTTTTTTATGTCATATTCAATTGGAGTTTTGATAATAATAAAGAATAGATCTTTTCGAGTCTCATATTTTATTCTTTGATCAGTATTAAGTACATCTTCTATTATGAATTCATCGAAATTTAAAAGATACTTTCTTATTATTTTGGGAATAGTATTGTTTGAATTTGTGTCTATGTTTATTATATAGTTATATTCACTTGTAATTGTTTTTAATTCATCTTCAAACTTTTGTAGATTTTGAAGATCTGATATAATTGTTGCTTGTGATTCTTTTGAATTGAACTTAAATATTTCTATTTTACCTTGTATTTTCTCTTGGGATTCTTGTTGTATGACGTTTTGAGGTAATTTACCTATTTTGTTTTTACGCTTGTATAAGAGTTTTATTGATTTTGTAGCCAGCTTTTTCATTTTATCCATCATTTGATCTTATTTATAATTATAATATTATAATTATAATAATGTCTTTATGCTTCCTTTTAGAAAGGGGAAAAAGGTAGAAGGTAGAAAAGTATATAAAAATAGAAGATAAGAAGTAAAACATAAAAAAAGGAGGTGAAAAAATGAATAAATTCAAGAGAATAGCTATACTATCCTTGGCTATAATAATGGTTTCTCTTTCTTTAATTCTGTCGGGATGTTTTAATTCTTCTAGAGGAGGATTGAATCCTGTTCTGTTGGGTGGAGGTTCTGGTGGAAGTGAACCATCTTTTAGTGCTGCGATTCCATTTGACGATATTTCAGATAACCCCGGAGTTGTTTTTGTAGATCCATCTGATGACTTTTATAACAATGATGATGGATTGGCTACCCTATCTGATGCTATACCTTTTAATTTTACATTGTTTGGAAGTTCTGATAGCACTTTTACGGCCCCTATAGATGTGGTTTTGTGTACAAATGGTTGGTTTTCTTTTGATTCAAATATAGGTGAAGATTTTTTTGATTCTTACAACAACGTGGATTATTTAGATGATGTTTTGGTGGGTGATTATTATGGGCCGTATAATTCGTTTATAGCACCTTTTTGGGATGATTTGTATATGGAAACCTCAGAATCTCATGGTGCTTGGTACATAACAACTGGTTCCTCTCCTAATAGAAGGTTTATAGTCCAATGGTACGTTGAGGGTTCGAGTCAATTTGACAACCAATTGATTTTCCAGGCTATATTATTTGAAAATTCTAATGATATACAATTTTCTTATGCAATTATGAATGATGTTGATGAGGATGATGAAATAGGTGATTCAGGTTCTGTTAATGGCTCATCTGCTACAATTGGTGTCATGGTAGGTGAAGATAATGAACTTGAATCTATGGCAAAAATTTACTCTATAAACGTTCCACGTAGTATTCCTTCTATTCCTTCTGGTCAGGCTTATTACATATACTTTAAGGCTAACGGTCAAACATATGATATCTATACAGGTTTTGTAAGTGCTTCAATATCATTATCTTTACCTAATATATTGTCAAATAGAAATCAGAATGTTACTGCTAATAGAACTAATAAACCTAAAGGTAAAGATTATGGTTTCAGTTGGTTTTATAGAAATAACACTATGCAAGAGTTGATGAATTTTATAAATAGTATAAAGCAAAATAGGGAGTAAGGAGGAACTACCTATGCTCAAAAATATTATAAAAGCATCTATCATTTTCATGTTTACTATCTCTTTATCATTAGGTGGTAATACGAACAATCCAGATATAAGTTTCAGTTTGGGTAGTGATTTTGTTGGTATAGATACCGTAACAGCGGATTTTTCTTTCTTTGCACCGAGTTTTGGATTATATTGGAAGATAGGTGAGAAATTTAAACTGAGTTTTGACTATGTTACTGGTGAAGATAAGGTTAATGTTGTAAATGATGATTTCAATTTAAGTTGGAAACAGTTCAACGCAAGCCTAGATTATAAGTTAACTAATGAAGATAGATCAACATTTTTATCACTTTTATACAGACAATTCGAAATAAGTAGCAGTTGGCAAGATATGTCTGATAAAGATAGTTGGAATGGATTGGGTATTGGGATATCATATAAGCCAAAGTTGAGTGAAAACTTTTATGGTAGTCTAAGCATAAACTATTTCCCAACCTTGACTTCTGGAATAGGGAATTATTCTAATATCGAATTATCAGGAAGCCTAGAGTATAAATTTAAAAATAACGAAAAATTTTTCTTAATATTACACTATACAACTCAAAACCTTTCCTCCTTAAGTGAAGAAATAAGTGATTTAAAAATAAATCAAATGGGATTAAAATTCAAAATGAAAATATAAGGCAATATTATTTATGTATTGATTTTTGGGAAATACTAAAATGAAAAGAAAATTCAATCCGTATAGTTTTCTATAAACCAGCTTAAGTAGAGGTTAATCACTTGACTTGTTTCAGATTAAGAAGGATTTTCAGCCATCTTTATATAATCATAATAATGTGGAAGTTAGAAAAGTAGTAATCAACAATAATTTCACGCATAGTACATTAGAAAGTTCTTTTGTTGGGGAAAATAAGAATTTCGACGTAGCAAAAATAGAAAGTAATATAAATGACGTAGCAAAAATAAACTCTGCTAATAACGTAGAAGACAAGAATTTTAAGATCACAAGGGAGGAAGGTAAAACTGCTTTCCTCTTTCTTGAAAAGTTGGATTTTGCTTTCTATGGACTCTTTAAGCCACTCATTGGTATTTCAAAGGGAATCAAAGAATTTTTAAAAAGTGAATTTTTCAAAGAATCTATATCAAAAATCGCTAAAGAAACAGGAAAATACATATCTACTGCTTCATTGGTTACCAATACATACATATTGTTTAGAGAGGTTTTTAAAGCCAAGCAAGATGGCGAAATAACTAAAAAGGAATTATTTGAATTAGTTGGGAAAGGCTTGGGATTGTATAGTGGTGATGTTGTTGGTGGTATAATTGGCAAGTTAGCTGGTTCAACTCTAGGAGCTTTAATTGGTTCTCTTATACCTGTAGCTGGTACTCTCACAGGTGCAGCCGTAGGAGGAACCGTAGGCAAAGCTATTGGAACAGCTTTGGGATCCATATATGGAAAAGACTTGTTTAAAAAAATCTCTACTGAACTCTATTATTCGATGCAAAAGATTTAATTTTCTATAAGAGGTAAGAAAAAATAGGTAAAACCTCACTATCTGAGGAGATCTTAAAGTGAAGAAAATCAGTAACACTTTGAAATTTATGTTATTATTAACGGTAAACCTACTAAGGATTATATCTGGAAGGATAGGAATTTATATATTTCTATTCGTGAGTTTGAGAAGACAGGGGGCAGGAATCACTAAAACCGGTGATACAAGCTCAATACAGTTTTGTTCCTTGGCAAGTATCAAGCCTTAGGGTGTAGGAAGGAAATAAAAGGTAAATGGGCAGTAATAACGATTGGAGAGTTAGAGTATTACAAGTTACTAAAAATATCCAATTTACATGGTTGATTCTGATAGGAATAGTTTTGAATGGTAACCTCTCTAATTTTTATATAGCTATGTAGCATCAGGATCAACTGTAAGTGAAATAGTTAAGTCGAGTAGAAAAAATATCCTAACATAGGAATAAATCTCAAATAAAATTAGAAAAGGTATTTTTCATATCCATGATAAATAAATAAAGGGTACATCCAAGTTTATTGTGAGTAGTTGATATAGTATAAGACCTTTCTTCTATTCTTGTCAGGTTTAACACATAAGACTAATCCTATACCAAAAACCTACAATATATGAATATAGTTTTGGAATGTTTTTAAATTTGTAGATAGGCTAGGCACTCAACTGATGCTATTACGGGTTAACCTCCCTCTTTGTTGGTTCTAGATCAACTAAAGAAAAGGTTTCCATCCAACTTGAGAGCATTTTTGATAACTCCTCTTTGGAACTTTTACCCGGCTTCTTGAATAATCTTTTTGCCCAGATTCCTTTTCAATGGTATACCAATACTTCTCAGTATGAAGCTTTTTATTGCACTATATTCTATGTTTTTCTTGTTTCTACTGGACTAAATGTCATAGCAGAGGATACCTCTTCTACCGGTAGCATTGATTTAACTGTTCTACATCAAAACACTGCCTATATCTTTGAATTCAAGGTTGATAGAGGTTCCCCGATTGATCAGATACTATCTAAACAGTACTTCAACAAATATCTTAATTACGAAAAAATCTTCG
>JANXCV010000004.1:68687-178106 GCA_025059235.1 Candidatus Calescibacterium sp.
GCTATCGGGATTGTTATTGATTCTTCTTCCAAATCGGTCAAATCTTTCCAGATTGAACGAATTAAATAATTGCAGGAACAATATTGATAGAACAATAATGTATTTTCATAAGATTACGAACATGCGAAATATAACGACAAAAATAAAATTATATTACTCTTTGAATTTCTTCTATACTAGTTATACCAAGTTTTACTTTTTGTATTGCGTCATTTATTAAGAATTTTTGATTTTGTTCTTTGCTAAGTATTTTTTTTATTCTGTAAGCTGGTATATTTTGGATGATTAGATCTTTTAGGGAATTGTTGAAAATGATCGTTTCAGATATGGAAGTTCTACCCAGATATCCTGTCCAATTACAAATAGGGCATCCTACTGGCTCATAAACAATCTCTATGCTTGTATTTCCTATGAGTTCTATTTCATCATTATTTCCTCTAGTTATTAAATTCAATAATTCTTCAGTGTTTTTGACTTTTTTCTTTTTGCAATTATTGCATAATACTCTTACTAACCTTTGATTTATTATACCTATTAGGGAGGAGAAGAGATATTCTGGATTAATATTCATTTCTTTCATTCTTATGATAGTGGAAATGGCGTCATTAGCGTGTATGGTTGTTAAAACGAGATGCCCCGTCAGTGAAGCTTGTATAGATATTCTTAAAGTTTCTTCATCTCTTATTTCTCCTACCAGTATTACATCTGGATCCTGTCTAAGAATATGCTTTAAACAGTTTTCAAAAGTTAATCCGATCTTCTCATTAATCTGTACCTGTGTTATATTTTCTAGTTCGTACTCTATCGGATCTTCTACAGTTATGATATTTTTGGATTCTATATCTAATTCTTTTAGGATGGAAAATAGGGTAGTGGTTTTACCTGCTCCTGTTGGCCCAGATACCACTATAAAACCATATGGTTTACTTATCATTAATTTCACTTTTTGTATGTTTTCTTGGGTAAACCCTAATTTTTCGATATCCAATATAGTTTGTTTTTTATCTAATATTCTGACTACTACTTTCTCACCGTATCTTGAGGGTAGGGTAGAAATTCTTAGGTCATATTCTGAATTTCTAGTTTTTATGGATAGATGTCCTTCTTGAGGTAACCTGGATTCAGTGATATTCAACTGAGCTATTATTTTTATTCTACTTACTACTTCGGAAAGTTTTTCTATGGGGAATTCGAGTCCTTTATACAGTACACCATCTATCCTGTATCTTACCTTTACGTTTTGCCGAGTTGGTTCTATATGTATATCTGTTGCTCGGTATGTTATTGCTTGTTTGAAGATAGCTTCTACAAGTTTTACTATTCCTGATTGAGATTCTGTTTGATCTAAGTTTATGGATTTTACTAGTTCTTCTGCAGACTCTATTGTTTCTGTCTTTATTTCTTTCAAAGCTTGATCAACTATTTGTCTATTTTCAAGATCATTAAATATTCTTTCGAATCCACTGTTGGATATCACGCTGATATCTACATTGATTGTATTCAGGTATTCTCTCGCGACGTTTAGTGCTTCAGTGTCTAGAGGATTTACCATACCGAGTAGAATTATTCCGAACTGATCTTTTCGAATGGGTAGGATCTTATAATGTTTTATGATTTCAAGAGGGATATTGTTTAGGAGAGTTTCGTCTATATCGGTATTTTTTATATCAGTATACTGGAGGTTCAATGATTCTGCAAGAGCTTTTGCTAGATCTTCATCATTTATGTATCCTAATTCTATTAAAATCTCTCCAATGCGTTTGTTCGGTGCTTTTGATTTTTGGAAATCTAGAGCATATTTCAGTTTTTCTTCTGATATTAGCCCCTTTTCTACCAAAATCTGACCTATTAATTTTTTGCTTACTTTCAACATTACTTGTATATCACTGTTATCCTGACAGTGTTACTGTCAATTCTTTTTACCCTGTAGTTAGGTAGTTGATTGAAAATAGGTGGAACATTTAGATCTATGAATTGTACCGATGGAGGGGTTATGAATCTAATTATACCGTTAAATCCTGAATTTGTCTTATATATATAGAATGAAGCATTTTTATATATTGTGCTAGCTGCTCTCATTTCTCTTAAGGTTTGATTTTCAAATCCGTCATTATCTCTTTCGTCGTACTTAAAAACTCCTTTATCATTTCCGCTATTATCTCCATTCCTATCGATAGTATTTAGATCTATGTTATTAAATCCAAAATTCGGATTATTTGGAATATCCAAGAGAACAGCAATATTGAATATTTCAACACTGTCTTGGAAACTTTCTGAACCATTTATATCTTCCACTATGTCTACTCCGTCGCTTATAGTTGAACTTAGTATGTTTCTCCATGCGTTGTTAAATCTTTGGTTTAGTAGTTTCATGAAGAGGTATGACTTACCATAGTTTTCAAACTCAAATAAAATTTCTTCGTCTAATCTAGTGACATCTGGTAGCCTTAAGAAATCTCTTACTGATTCTAGTCTATTTTCACTTTGGTAGCCACATAATTCTTCTCCGTATGTAGATAATCCTTCTTCTAGCCAGAGGGGCTTGTGACTGTTGGTAGCATGATAAGAGAGTAAATGTACGAATTCATGAGCCGTAGTAACATTTCCTTCGTTGTATCCTTCATAATTATAATAGGGATCAGTAATTGTAACTGGATGTATGTTGATTCTATGTGGATCTTCTTGTGCAAAAAAATAACCTGCTATTTGTGGAGGATTGCTTGGATCTACATCTGAGCTTATCAAGATATCTACATAAAAAGGAAGATTCGGCATACCTGCTGCATTTATTAGAGTATTATAATCAGATGCAAATCTAGTTGCTATTTGTTGAATTTGAGCATTTGTTAGATTATCATTATTATCCAGCCATATGGCAAATTGGGGATTGTGATTAACTTTCCTACAGGTAGCAATAGCTTGTCTATTTATTACTTGAAAAGTTCTAACATCTCCTTCCTGAGGGGGAGTTTGTGAATATAGAATATTTGGGTTTACTGCTTGGGATGGGATAAATCCACATTTTAAGCAACGATTATTAATAGTATTTTGTTGATCTTGTGCTAATGTATTTGTGTTTGGTGTAGGGAAGTTGAAAGAGTACTGGGAACTATCTATATCTTGTTTGGTTGATATGATTATATATGCTTGTTGGGTAGAGTTAATGGTTATTTGATATGTATTCTGATTATCGTTATCTCCTCCACTAATGGGAGGTATTATACCTCCTCCACCGCCTCCTCCCCCACATGCCAACAAGATCAATATAGTTGCTACTATAATGTTTACCAAAAGTATATATCTTAAATTAGTTCCACTCATATCCTACCTCCTCCCTCCTATGGTAGAATCAATAAATCTTTCAGTATCGATTTTTCGAAGCAAGAAATAGTCAGTATTCTATAATTTAAGTTATCGTTTATAAAAGAAAAGTTAAGACAGATAAGATTTTGATTATTACAATTTGAAAGGTAGTATTCAAGTTTTATTTTGTTGCCCCACTCTATGAAGTTTATAGTATTATGTTGATTGAGATAAAACCAAAAGTCTATGGTGTTTAGGTTTTCTTGAGTTGGATCTATCCTGTATAGATCCCAATGATTTACGATTTTGTCTTGTAATTTCGAAGAGAAGAGGATATTGAAAGATGGGCTAGCTGTATCGATAATACTTTTAACAAAAGTAGTTTTTCCGCTGCCTAAATCTCCTGTAAGAATTACATTTATCGATTCGAAATTTTTTGTTATTGTTTCAAAAATTTGTTTTCCTAGTTGTTTAATGTGTTCTAATGAATAGACTGTTAATAAGTAGTTATTGAAGAAAGGATAAGTTTTGAAGTTTATTTCGATAATTACTGGTAGATCTTCTGGAGTTAGTTTTTTAATGTCTGGAGAGAATAACCATGCATCCAGTGCTTTATAATCGTTGTTGCTATAGAATAATTCCGATGAATATTTACATATTGCTAGAAATTGTTGGTTATCTTTGTGTAGGATGGATTTTACGTATAGTTCTGCTGGAACGACATCGTGGTAAAGAGGGACAAGGACTTCTTGGTTGGGATCGAAGAAGAATGGAGTTAGCCATTCTCCTTCCTTATCCCAAACCGCTATATTTTCTATATCTTGTATTCTTAGTTCCTCTATTTTCTTTCTTATTTTACTTCACCTGGTTGTTCACCTTTTATTATGGGAACTCTTACGCTATTTCCCCATTCTGTCCACGATCCATCGTAGTTCTTTACGTTTGGATAACCAAGAAGGTATTTCAATACGAACCAGGTTAATGAAGATCTTTCTCCTATTCTGCAGTATGCTATTATTTGCTTATCTTCTGTTATTCCTAGCTCTTTGTACATTCTTTTTAGTTCTTCTATGCTCTTAAATGTTCCATCATCGTTGACATTCTTTCCCCAAGGAATATTTATTGCTGTTGGTATATGTCCTCCTCTGAGTGCTCCTTCTTGGGGATAGTCTGGCATGTGTATTAATTCACCTGTATATTCTTGTGGGCTTCTAACATCTACGAGCTTGATATCTTTTCCTAGTTTACCAGTTTTGAAAAATTCCAATATTTCTTCTCTGAATGCTCTGATTTCTTTGTCATTTCTTGGATTTGCTTTGTAGGTAGTCTTAGGGTATGAAGGGATTTCTTTGGTTAAAGGTCTATTTTCTTGTATCCATTTTTTTCTTCCTCCATCCATAATTCTACATTCTTTATGTTCGAATAGTTTAAATACCCAGAATGCGTAGCATGCCCACCAATTGTTTTTGTCTCCGTAGAAAACTACTATTGTGTCGTTTGATATACCTTTATTTGAGCAAAGTTCTTCAAATTTTTTCTCATCTATGAAATCTCTTGTTATTGGGTCATTTAGTTCTGTTTGCCAATCTATTTTTACTGCTCCTGGGATGTGACCAGTATCGTAGAGTAATACGTCCTCGCTTGACTCAACTATTCTGACGTTAGGGTTGTTCAAATTTTCCATCACCCAGTCTGTAGAAACGAGAACTTGATTAACCGTAAGCATGTCTTTCACCTCCTACTTTATATTTATTTTTATATTGACTTATCCGCAACCTGCAAAAAAGGAATTTAGGATTAGTATGTAGAAGACTGTGATTAATGAATGTCTTAATAACTGGTTCATGTGGGTTTATAGGGTATTTTGTTTCGTTGGAATTTCTCAGAAACTCTCATATTGTTTTTGGAGTGGATAACTTTAATGCATACTACATGCCCTCACTAAAGAAGTTTAGATTTAGTAAACTGAAAAATTTTGAGAATTACAAACACTTTTCTCTTGACCTGTCTTCCAAAAAGTCTATGAGAATTTTATTTGATTATCTTAAAAGTCAGAGGATTGATCTAGTTGTTCATTTAGCTGCATATCCAGGTGTTAAGTATAGTCTGCAAAATCCTTACAAGTATATCAAGAACAATATCATAGCTACGCAGAATCTGTTTGAGATGATAAGAAATGCAGAAAATTTTGAAAAGAGAGTTGTTTTGGCTTCTACTTCTTCTGTCTACTCTGGTAATCCATTACCTTATAGGGAAGATTTAAAAATTGCGGAATTTCGTTCTCCATATGCATACACAAAGTTTGCTTGTGAAAATATAGCCAAATTTTATCATACGGTGTATGGTTTTAGTTTTGTTGTATTGAGGTATTTTACAGTCTATGGTCCATATAATCGCCCTGATATGGCTGTTTACAAATTTTTTGAAAGTATAATCAAAAATAGACCAATATACATAAGAGGAAAGGAGATAAAACGAGACTTTACATATGTTGAAGATGTAAGCAAAGCAACATATAATTCTGTAAAACTATTTGATGCAAATAGGATTTTTGAAATAATAAATATAGGAAGTGATAATCCTGTGAAGGTGACATACCTTGTGGAAATGATGTTTAAATTAGTTTCGAAGGAGACTAAGGTAATAATTGGGGAATATGCTTATTTTGAACCTCGAGAGACATGGGCTGACATTACTAAAGCTAGAAAATTGATTGGTTTTGAACCATCGACTAATATTCATGAAAATCTCCAGAAAACTTATTGTTCACTGCTTGAATTTTGGCAGAGTGGGCAATTCAAAGAAAGAAGGGGGGAGTGAAATGAATCAAACTCAACCTGTAAAAATATACAAACCTACTCCTGAGGAAATACAGCAGGCAAAGTCTTGGCCAAGTTGGTCAAAGGAAGTTTCTGTATTCGACTGGTACTATAGTTCTACAGAAAAATTTTATGTTGTCGAAGGAGAAGTAGAGGTAACTTTAGAAGACGGTACGAAGATAAACATTTCTGCCGGAGATATGGTTATTTTCAGTCAGGGAGTGAAATGTAGATGGAATGTAAAGAAACCTATTTTTAAACACTATACTTTTATTTAATGTATATTTTTAAGAACTAAGTTGTGAACCAAGAAGAGGGTAGAAAAGGCTATTATTAGTGGCATTATGGTGGCTATGACAGTCCATTTTAAACTATTAGTTTCTCTGTAGATGGTTAGGATTGTGGTTGAGCAGGGATTATGGAGTATTGAAAATAGCATCACACATACTCCCGTTTTCCAATCCCAATTTCCATATACCGTAAGTATTTGATAAATACTTTGGAGTTCTTCTATTTCCATGAAATTCTTTGAACCTGTATATAACATCATCAAAGCTGGTATAACAATTTCGTTAGCAGGTAAGGCTATTATATATGCTAGTATAATTGTTCCATCTAAACCGAAGAGTTTTCCGAATGGATCAAAAAATGCTATGAGTGTTTGAGATAAATTGAGCTGATTGATTATCCATACGAATATTCCTGCTGGTATTGCCATATACACTGCTCTTGATAAGACAAATAATGTTCTATCGATTATTGAAGTATATATAATTCTAAGGAGGTTAGGTTTTCTGAAGGGGGGTATTTCTAATATATAGAAACTACTATACGATTTCAGGGCTTTTGATAGTCCTAGAGACACGACTAGCGTAAAACCAAGCCCTATGATTACAGAGGATACCAAAGCAAGAGAAGCTATTATTGATCCTAACAAGGGATTTGAACTATTTGTTATGGCAGGGACCAGAAATAAAATTGATATCATGATTAGTAGTGGCCATCTACCATTACAGGGCATAAAGTTGTTTGTAAGAATAGCTATTAATCTTTCTTTAGGGGATTTTATTATTCGTGTTGATACTACTCCGGCTGCGTTACAACCAAAGCCAACTATCATTGTCAGTGCCTGATTACCATGAGCTCCTACGCTTTTGAATATCTTATCCATATTCAGTGCTATTCTTGGTAGTAATCCCAGATCTTCAAGAAAAGTGAATAACGGAAAAAATATTGCCATGGGGGGTAACATAACTGCTACTACTATTGCTACTCCCTTGTAAACTCCATCTATCAGGAAACTTATTAATAAATCATGTACTTTTAGAACTGCAAGAATATTTCTTAAAAAAACTTCTATACGTTCAAAAATTAAGGATAGGAAACTAGATATATATCCAGCTCCTGTTAATGTTATCCATAGTGCAATGCTTAAGAATGATATCAGTAAAATTATTCCACCTATCTTGGATGTTAAGAACAAGTCTACGTATTTCTCTAGCTTACTTATTAAATCATTAGTTTCTTGGTAGTCTACAATATCTGTTAAGATATCTGATATTTGATTATGCATATCTTCGATTATTTTATCTCTGAAGGTATTGTTATATTTGATTCTGTAATTATCAACTTTTTTAATTATTTCTTCAAAATCTTTTTGCATTTATGTAGTCAGTAGTTTAGTAGTTTTGTTTATGGGTATTACTTTTTTTCTTAACATTTCTATTACTAATTTGTCTCCTTCTAGTACTCTTAGAGTTATCCACTTAAGATGGGGGTAATTTTCTAGTTCTGGATAATACTCTAGTATTTCTTTTTTGATTTCATTTATTATATTTTCTAGTTCAGGAGGAAGTTTATATTTTAAAGGATCTACTTTGATTTTTCCTTGGATTATTTCTAGGGATTTATATATCAGTAGATCTGCATTATATCCGGTTGATGCTATTATTGGAATTGTGGGGACTTTGAATCTATCTTGGAATTTATCTATATCTATTTTTATTCCTTTTCTTTTGGCTTCGTCTATTAGATTAAGTGCAAATATGACTTTATTTGTTATTTCGAATATTTGGAATGCGAGTATCATGTTTTTTTCCAAGTTTGTTGCATCTAGGATTATTATTACTAAATCATACGATCCTAGGAAGAGGAAATTTCTTGTTACTTCTTCTTCCGGGGTAAAAGAGAAAATCGAGTAAACACCTGGTAGGTCTATTATTTTGAAGACATATTTTTTATCTTGTATTTTTAGTTGGAAAAATCCTTCTATTTTGGATACTGTTTTCCCTGGCCAGTTACCGACCCTCACGCTCATTCCTGTGTAGTAATTAAATAAGGTTGATTTCCCTACGTTTGGATTCCCTACTAAAGCTATGGTATAATCCACTTTGTTATAGTTTTTTAGATTTCTTAGTATTTGGCAATTTTCACATTCTTTTTTCATACTAGTTTCTCTACGTATATTTTTTGAGCTTGTTCTTTTCGTAGAGCTATCATGGTATTTTTTATTTTGTACACTCTAGGATCATCGCCTAACATATTATTGTATAGAGGCTCTACTATTGAATTTTTTACAAATCCTAATTCGAGTAATCTTCTTTTTTCTTCTCCCCTTATGTAAAATGATATTCCTATTATTTTTGCCTTTTCTTTTATCTTTAATTTATCTAGGGTAGAAATCTGACTAATTTTTTTCTCTATTTCTTCAAATAGTTTTTCTATGTTTTCATCTTTTTCTTCTGCTATAAAGATATTATTGGCTGTTATAATATCTATCTCCAATTTTTGTCCTTTGTTTGTAAGTATATCTATCGATTTATCTTTTAGTTGGATTATTTTGATATATTCGAATGGTGCCAGATCCATTTTTACTATTTTTGCATAGATTTCTTTGGGTTCATCTTCTATATGGATGATCTTATATATTTTTTCTGGACAATGAATTACTGAGAGAAGTGATTTGTAGGGTATAGAATTACCTTTTATTACATCTCCGTGGGGGTCTACGCATTCGTAGCTATTTTGATGTTCTGGTATTTTAGTTTCTGCATGTTCCTCTTTTTCAGCTATCGAGTGTATTTCTTCGATGCTTATTGATGTATTTTCAAACAAATATTTTTCTATTTTTCTGTGTTTTTCTATTATTTTTTCTGCTTTTTGAATCCCTTCGCTTGTAAGCTTGACGTTTTCATTATCGTATTTTATTTTTTTTTCTCTAAGAAGAATATGAACTATTTTTATTAATCTATCGGGTTTGAGGTTAGAAAATAGTTGAAGATCACTAAATGTTGTTATCTTGTTTTCCTGAAGTTGTTTATATAAAAATTTTAAGATGTCTTCTTTTTTTTCATTTATCAGTTTTTCTTCTGCCTTTTTCATTACGTTTTTTAATTTTATTAAGAATAATATAAGTACAGATCCTAGAGCAGTTACTAGCAGAATTTCTTCAGTATGCATAGATTTTTTTGGTATCAAAAAGGTATAGTTCTCTAAAAGAATTTCTTTCTCGATTTTGGATTTTATACATAAAACTATCTATTGTTTTAAGATATTCAGTTATTTTTCTAGTTGTCTTTATTTTGTTTATTTCTCTAATATATAATTCGGGGTATATGTAAACTTTATATATTCCTTTTTTAGTGTGTATTTGTAATTCTATCGATAGGTTGTTTAGTTTGCATCTTGATATCGTGTAATTTTTTGGAGTATAGTCATATATTTCCTGAATTTTAATAGGTAAGTATAAATTTTGTGTTTTGTTTTTGGATATGGTTTCTATTTTTCTTTCTTCTTTTTCTTGATCTAGTTTCTGATCTATTTTTTGATCTACAGGGGATGTTAAAAGAGTAAATATGAACGATAAGAGAACAAATGTAATTATGATTGAGAAAAAAGAAAAGAGTAATTTAGCTTTTGGACGATTTAAATTATCTTTCATTATTGGTATCTTGTTTTTACTTTGAAGACTTCTCTGGGGTTAACAGCTACGAGATATGCATTCATTTGTTTTAGTAAATCAAGTACAACTCCTACTATGATTAGCATAGAACTTCCACTTATGTACATTCCTACTAAACCACCTAGCGACAATTCTTGAATTCCAGTTATCTTAGATATGACAAAGTTAATGATATACATTAGGTAAGGAGGTAGTATAGTTATCATCGATAGTGCTAGGCCACCGATAAAGGCCAATTTATAAAGGGTATTTTCTAGAAAATTCTTTGTTGACTGACCTGGTTTAATTCCTCTTATCACTGCTCCTGACTTATTTAGGTAATCTGTTAAATCATCTACGTTTATCACTATAAAGGTATAGAAATACGAAAAAGCTATTATGAGAGAAGCGTATACTATCGAGTGCCATATGTTCCAACCAAGTGTTATAAGAAACGTTTTCAGTATTTCAGGTCTGAGTTCAGTTGGTATGACTAGGTTAGGTGGTACTATTGTTTGATAGATGAACTTTAGAACAGGATTAGTTGAAAATGTTTCCTGGTTTATTCCTAGGGCTTGTAGTATTGTTATAGGGAAATATAGGAGGGCAACGGCAAATATTATCGGTAATACTCCTGCAGCTATAAGGGGTAGTGGTAGGAATGTGCTCTTTTGTTGAACAACTTTGTTTCCTGCTACTATCCTTTGGGTTAACATTATCGGTATTTTTCTTATCGATAACGTAAGAAATGAAACTATTGCTACAAAGAATAAGAAGAATAGAATTTGTACTCCTATGATTATAGTGCTATTCAGTAAACTTCCACCGAGGTTGAAAGTTTCTATGATATATGAGGGTAGTCTAAAGAGTATTGAGACGAAGATTATTATTGAACTTCCATTTCCTATGCCTTTTTCATTTATTTGGTCTGCTAGCCACATAATGAAAGCACTACCGGCTATTAGTGATATTACTACGACCATGAATCCTAAAGGTGAGTTATCTGCGAATATTACGGGGTTTGTTTTTTTCAGAGCTGAGGTAGCAAAGAAAGCTTGTAACGTAGCTATGGCTATAGCTAACCATTTAGTGTAGAAATTTATTTTTCTTCTGCCTTCTTCTCCGTAATCTTTTTGTAAACTTTTTAGTTTAGGTACTCCTGCTATTAATAATTGCATTATGATTGCGGCATCTATGTATGGAATGATTCCGAGTGATATGATCGAAAAATTATATAGTGCTCCACCAGTAAAGATTCCGAATAAAGTAAACAGACTTCCCTGGGTTTTTATAAAATCTCTCCAAACTTCGAGGTTTATTCCTGGAACAACTATGTTTGTAAGCACAACAAATGTCAAGACGGCTACTATTAGAAATCTAATTCGATCTACTAACTCTTTGTACTGAACACTTTCATATATTTTCTGTAGTTTTACGTTTGTTGTCATTCTTTACCCTCATTTATCCTGTTAGGAATCCTGAATAAAATCTATTTTCGATAGTTCCAATTTATTAAGTTCTATCAAGTATATTGTTAGTCCTTCAAGTAATGTCAACAGTGATATTATTACTTTTTCTTTTTTTATTTTCCTAAGTAAGTATGTGGCAAAATCTAAGGCTTTTTTTATGCTTTTTTCTCTTCCTATTAACGCTGGATATCTTATTATTAACTCGTTATCTTTTAGGTTGATTATTGAGTTGTAGAAATTCTCTATTATTGCAGTTTCAAGAATATGAAAGAAAATTTTTTCTGTTTTTATGTTTTCTATTGATAGTAAAGTTGATATGAAACTACCTCCCATGAGTATTAAATCCAATTCATTTTGTAGATTTGAGTAGTAATCTAAGAAGTCTTTGGTGAAAGTGTATTCATTCGTTTCTGATAGACATCCAAAGGGGTATAGAAACCTTGCGTGTTTGTTTCCGTGTTTCACAGTTATTTCTGTACTTCCTCCTCCTAGGTCGATAGCTATATACTCTCTGAAGAAAAAATCTATTACTTTTGAAGAATAATACGATTCTTCCTCTTGGGTTAATACTAAAAAATTTGTATTAACTGTATTTAGGTACTTTTTATTTAATTCTATTACTCTTGGTGTTATGGTTTGGGTATGTCTATAGAATTCTGTTCCTACTGCTAAAGTTATGAATTTATCGGTATTATATTTCTTCTTTAGACTTGTTATGGAATAAGTTATTTGATTGAATAGAATTGCTAATTTTTTTTCGTAATCTTCAATATTTTGCTCTTTTTTAATTCTATGAATGACTGATCCTTTTTTTATAATGTATAGTTTTTGATCTTTATATAGCGATATTAGGTACTTATTCGAATTACTTCCAAAATCGATAGTCAAAAACAATGCCCTTGTATTTTCCACAAATTTAGTATTTAAACTTTATCTTTGCAATACCTTCTTCTTAAATTTTTCTTCTGAATTTTTCAGAAGGAGATTTCCAGGTTGATATAAAATAATCTACTATATAAAAGAGAAAAGAGGAGGAATAAAGATATGATAAGAAAAATACTGAGTGTATTTATAATATTGTTGGTAATCTGTCTTATACTTAACTCTTCTTCAGCCAAAAATTATTATAGCTACAATATAGTAAACTATCAAGAAAACAAATATTCTATAAGCTTAGGTATTTGGAATACCGATTTGAAAGGAGATACTTTCGCCCCTTCGACCGTCTTTACCACTGATTTAGAGGATGATCTGGGATTTGGAAATAACAAAGCATTTGTTTCTTTTGACTTTAACTATATGTTATCTAACTTGAACAGTGTTGGTTTTTCATTTTTTACAGGTTCTCACAAAGCTGTCAGGACTCAAACTAGAAATATTACTCTTCCTGGAGAACCAAGTGATGTTAATGTACCTGCCGGAACAACTGTATTCAGCGAAATAAAATATAGTGCGTTTGATCTCTATTATAGAAGATATTTCTCTACTGAATCAAATTACAGCTTTTACAGTTTGATTGGAACGAGATTTAACAATCTGAAAGCTGATTTTTCTACTAGTACCACTGACTTAGCTTCTGTTTTTTCTACTAGTACCACTGACTTAGCTTCTATCGATTTTAATGTTCCTGTTGTTTATGTAGGTATCGGTGGTGACTTTAGGATTTCAGACAGTATTAAAGCTTTTTACCAAATTCAAGGTATCCCTATTTCTATCAGTGGTGAAAAAGTAAACTATATCGAATACAAAATTGGTTTTGACTACAAGTTTACAGAAAATTGGGGATTAAGCATAGGTTATAGATATAATTCTACTAAAGCTGAAGATGATTTTTCTAGATCGTTAAAAACCAGATATCAGGGATTTACCGCTGGCTTAAATGGAAAATTTTAATAGAAAAATTTTGAGGAATACAAATGGGAGGGAGAAAATATGGAACTAGTATACAGAATAACGATAGTCATCATACTTCTTGTAATACTGATTAGTTTCAAATCAACGTATGCTTATGAAGGGAGTTCTTCTTTGTACAAAGGGCTAGAATTAGAAGTCAAAGCATGGGCTTCAAAATTGACTGGAAGTACTTCCTTCGATCCAAATGCGAGCTACCTTACTCAAAGGGGAACAGAATTCTCATCCCCCAATACGTTTGACCTAGAAGATGTCTATGGATTTGGAGGAACCAAGACCTCCCTTCAAATCAATCTAAGAAAGGAAATCAACGAAAAATCCTTCGGATATATTTCATATTTTACTGATAGCAGAAAATCACAAGTTAATTTATCTAGTCCAGTTGCTTTTGTTTGGAACAAACCATCTCAACAGAACGATAGTACTCCCGGTATAACTTATCTACAATCAGACGATAATTTATCTACTGCAGTGAAGATAAACATTTTTGACATAGGTTATGGATATTACATCGGTAAGAAACATGAAAAAGGATTTGTTGCAGCAGTAATAGGTTTAAGATTCAATAATCTTGCAGTTGACTGGACTTATACGGGAAGCATCAACGGAAGTGATATATACAGAAAAAGAGGAGCATCGGGTTTTATAGGTATAGAAGGTAGATATAATTTGAGTAATAATGTAAATAGCTACTTGAAAGTTAATGGAGGAGTTGTAGGGGGTTCTGGAAACAGAGTCGGAACATTTGAATATGAAGTAGGAACAAACCTGAAGCTAACAAATTCTTTACACCTAGAACTGGGATACAAATATGCAGATATAAGGGCTAGAGAAGATATAGGAAGTAAACTGAGCTTGAAACTGCAAGGAATTAACGGAGGTTTGGTATTTAAGTTTTAAATTAAATTTTCTGAATGGGGTATCATTTTTATGCATGAGTTTGCTTTAGCAAAGGCTTTGAAACAGACTATTACAAGCAAATATAATGATCATTCAAAATTCATTGTGTATATTGGTCAAATCCAAAATATTGAGTTAGAGGTTTTCAAAGCGGCTCTTTCTGAAGAAGTTCATGATTTGAATATTAGTCTAATTTTTCAGGAAGTCCCGGCAAAAATAAGATGTAACATTTGTGGATATGAATTTTTATATAATAGTTTGGGACTTTCTGACGATCAGCAAGAAGATATTCACTTTTTACCAGAAGCAATCTATGTTTACGTCAAATGTCCAAAATGTAAATCGAATGATTTTGAAGTAGTGGAGGGTAGGGGAATATTTATTGCTCCCTATAATTGACATAAGAGTACAAGCCTTAAAAGAGAGAATAAGAAAAATTAAAAAGATAGTGGTTGTTTGTAGTTCGAAGGGTGGAGTTGGAAAGTCTACCGCTGCCTATATCCTCTCCTGTATTCTATCAAAGAGTAAAAAAATCGCTTTATGTGATTTTGATTTCACAGGACCTTCTCTTCATTTACTCCTTGATACAAATAAGACATTTACCGAAGAAAACGGTATAAAGCTACCTGAGGTATCGCAAAATTTGTTTTTTCTTTCAATCGTCTTCTTTACCCACGATAAACCCCTAGCATTGAGAGGTAACAACATTTCTAACATTATTCTTGAATTATTTACAATAGCAGATTTTGAGAATATAGAAATTCTTATTATAGATACTCCTCCTACTACCAGTGATTTGATACTGGATATTCTAAAATATCTAGAAAATGCAGATTTCTGGGTTGTATCCTCTAATTCATTATTGTCATATCACAGCGTGAATAATTTTGTAGAAGTAATATCACAAAGAACTAGGAATCTAGAACTACTTATTCTGAATAAGATTTTCCCAGATGATCCGGAAAGTTTCAAAATTTTTGAAAAATTGAAATCAAAATTTAGAAGGATAATTTCTTTACCGTATATAAATAATATACACGGATACTACGGAAAAATAAAAGAAGTAAGGAGCTTAGATTTCATTGAACAAATTGAAAAAGATATAGTGGATTTCATGTGAAGGTCTTTAAGATAAATTCAGTTGAATACTCTACAGAAGAGGACATAACTATCCTAGATTTTCTCAAGAAGATAGGTATATATATACCCGTTTTATGTTATCATCCTTATTTGAAACCTGTTGGAAAATGTAGAATATGCGTTATAAAAGATAGGGGTAGATATAGGAATTCCTGTACCACAAAGATTGAACACGGTATGGATATACAAACACATACTCCAGAACTAATTGAAATGAGAAAATGGATGATTCAGTTTCTATTTGGCGAAAGGAATCATTATTGTATGTATTGTCCCATTACAAACGACTGTGAGTTTCAGAACTTGGGTTACTATACTGGATTGGATCACTTTCATTTCTCCACCTATGAAAATATTTTTGATACGGATAATTCACACCCCTATATTCTTTTTGACAACAATAGGTGTGTTTTGTGTACTAGATGTATTAGAGTCTGTTCAGAAATTGCTGGGCATTCAGTGTTATCTGAGAAAGGTAAGGGAATTCATTCGATTATCGTAGCTGACAACGGTGTTCCTCTAGGGGAATCTTCGTGTACTTCCTGTGGTTTATGTGTTCAGGTCTGTCCTACAGGAACATTTGTAGATAAAATTTCGATGTATCAGGGTAGATCCTGGGAAACTAATAAATTCAACTCTTTCTGTTTCTCTTGTCCCGTAGGATGTGGAATAGAAGTATATACACGAGGTAGTAACATAGTAAAAATATACAGCGACTGGAATTCTTTCACCAAAGGATTAATATGTTACAAAGGGAGATATCAAGCTGTCATAAATTATAGAAAAAATAGAAGAAGAGAATTAAATTCGATAGATGATGTTATAGAGAAAGTAAGGAATTTAATCGATGAGAATTCAGTAGCTGTCGTAGATGGTACCCTTTTTAACGAAGAACTTGAAAAAATAAAAACTACTTTCCCAAAAACTTTTACTCTATACGAAGTTAATCCCAAAATACTACAAAACAATATCAAAATTGATCAGCTTGAAAATTATCAAACTTTTATCATAAGTGGATGGGACTTGGATAAAGAATATGGATCTCTAGGATCGATAATAAAGAGAAGTAAACTTCATAGAAACTGTAGAGTAATTCACCTAGATAAAGAAGAAATTCAATTTAATCCACAATTAACCGGAAAAGCAATCTTTATATACAAGAATTTCTGCCCCAAACAAAATCTGAATATTAATGAACTAGAGATTGACGAGTTAGTTTTGCCTATTAATACTAATGATATTGGTTTATTGAAGATAATAGGAAACCAATCAATTAGCAGCGAATCAAATCTAAATACTTCCAATCTATTTGTTTTTAGCAGAGATCTTAAAGTAATCAATGACAGATTCATAGAAAAATCTCAGAGAAAGTTCTTATTCACGTACAATTTAAACGGTAATACGGAAATGTTTGACCATGTTTTTGGAATAGTTTCAGAATTTGAAACGAATGGTAGTTTCTATAATTTATTTAACGAACTAATTTATTTGGAAAGAGTTTTTGAAAAGGAGGTTGTATGAAGAAGAAAACGGTTGCTACTATTTGGTGTGAAGGTTGTTCCGGATGTCACATGTCTTTTCTTGACATGGATGAAAAATTACTGGATTTAATAAAAAAGGGTATGACTTTCAGTGCTAGTCCTCTTACCGATCTAAAAATCCCTCCTCATGGCACCGACATAGGAATAATTGAAGGATCTGTCGCCACTGATACCCAGGAAGAGGAAGTAAAAATGATGAGAGAAAGATGTAAGATAATCGTTGCTATTGGTAACTGTGCCGTATTCGGTGGCATCCCCACAATGAGAAACAAGTATAAGGTTTCAGAAATTCTAAGCAGAGCATATGAAAACGCTGAAACAAATTATAATTCTCATATTCCATCTGCGGAGGATATAAGTAAACTTCTCGAGAAAGTAAAACCTGTGGATAAAGTAATCAAGGTTGATTATTATATTCCGGGTTGCCCACCAAAGCCAGAAGCCATATATGAAACGCTTTTAAAAATTATAGAAGGGGAGAAACCAGAATTAAAAGGTAAACTACTGTCATATGACTAACCAAGAAAAGATAACTATATACCCAGTTACTAGAATAGAAGGGCACGCAAAAATAACTATTCATCTTGATGAAAAAAAGAAGATAAGTAAAGTTCTCTTTCATGTCGATCAATTCAGAGGCTTTGAAAAATTTATTGAAGGAAGATATTTTGAGGAAGCCCCAATAATAACTGCTAAAATATGTGGTATATGTCCTGTGAGTCATATCTTGGGTGCTGTTAAAGCAGGAGATATGATCATGAACGTTCAGATACCGTATACAGCAAAACTTCTTAGAATGCTTGCTCACTTGGGTCAAATTATTCAATCACACTGTCTACACTTTTTCTATTTAGCTTCGCCAGATTTGTTGTTAGGATGGAATGCTGATCCCGCTATAAGAAATGTAGCCGGATTAGTCGAAAAGTATCCCGATTTTGCAATGAAGGGAATAAAACTTAGAAAATTTGGACAAACTATAATTGAGTACGTAGGCGGAGCTAGAATAAATCCCAAAAATTTCATACCGGGAGGCATTGCAGCACCTCTCGACCCCAAACACCGCGACATAATTATATTTCAAATAGACGAAATGATATCTTATTGTCTTGAAGGACTGGAGTTTATAAAACACTATATCGAGAAGAATAAACTTTTTGTTGAAAGGTATGCAAATTTTAAAACAAACTTCCTAGGATTAGTAAATGATGGAAATTGGGAAGTATACGATGGGAAAATAAAAGTCATAGATCAAAATGGAAATCTATTGTACCATTTCGATTCTGTAGATTATAATTCTTATATCGCAGAGTACATAGAGGATTGGAGTTATCTAAAGTTTCCATTTTTGAAAAAGCTTGGCTATCCTGAAGGTGTATACAGGGTCGGTCCCTTGGCTAGGTTGAATGTTTCTGATAGGCTTCCAACCCCGTTAGCCGAGCGAGAATTTATGATATTCAAACAAATAGGTAATCCTATTCATGAATCATTTTACTATCATTATGCTAGAATGATAGAGGTATTGCATTCGCTGGAAAGGGTTAGAGAAATTCTTCTGGATCCTGAAATCCTTAGCAAGGACGTTTTCGTGAAAGGTAGGGTGGAAAACGAGCAAGGTATTGGTATCATAGAGGCTCCGAGGGGAACCCTGATACATCACTATTGGGTTGACGAAAAAGGAAAAATTACTAAGTGTAATATGATAGTTGCTTCAGGTAACAACAACTGGGCTATGTCTAAAGCAGCAGAATTGATAGCTAGAGAATTCCTTGATCCAGAAGATATAAAAGAGGAGCAATTGAATCTGATTGAAGGTGGTATAAGGTGTTATGATCCTTGTTTATCCTGTTCTACCCACGCTATCGGTCAAATGCCTATAAGGATAGAGGTTTATGATCACAAGAGTCAGTTACTCAATGTTTTTCAAAGAGAATGAGAATAGCTGTTATTGGCATTGGGAATGATTTACGTGGTGATGATGGTGTAGGTCCTGAGTTCGTCAGAACTTTGAAAGAAAACAACATACACAAGATAATCTCACACTTTCCCGATTTATCTTTAGCCGAATTAATCAAAGACTACGACCTGGTTATTTTTGTTGATGTTTCTATCAATAGTAATAAAGTAGAAATAGAGGAGATAAACCAACCAAAAACATACACTCTTTCTCATCATTTTTCGATTGAAAATGTTTTTTGGGTCTGCAAAAAAATGTATAATCATAATCTAAAGGGGTATATCCTGAAGATACCAGGATATGATTTTGGTTACAAAAAAACTATAAGTCAAGAAGCTAAAAAGAATATGGAACAAGCAATAAAAGTTCTTGAACTTTTTATCCAAAACTTCTACTTGCAGAGAGGTGATAAAGGTGGCAGAGAGGAGAATTTTTGTGGATAAGCCTATTTGTAAGGACTGCTTGAATGAAATGCTTACACAAACGAGCAGAAGGTATTTTTACCCGTTTATAGGTTGTAATAATTGTGGGTCATTTTTTTCTTCTTTGTATAGAGGTTCTGATGTGTATTTTAATCTTTGCACAGAGTGTAGAAGTGAATACAACGACGTCTCCTCTCCAAGAAAAGGTTACGAGTTTATTTCGTGTTGTATATGCGGACCTAAAGTCTTCCTAGTTGATAATCAAAGAAATGAGCTGGTTTTTTCAAGTTATGCAGATTTGTTTAGGAAAGTTTGCGATTTTATTCTACAAGGGGAAGTTCTGATTTTAAAAACTTCGAATATCTTTTACTTGATTTGTGATGCTACAAATAGAGAAGCTTTAGATAATTTAAGAAAGATTAAAAAAACTTTTAAACCTTTACCCGTTATGTTTAAAGATAAAGAAATGTTATCTAAGTATGTTAGAACAAGGGAAGATTTTAAAGAGAGTTTTGATATAAGAATTCTTGAGGTGGATGAGGTTTCCTTGCCATCGGAAATAGGTTTTGATCGATATTTAGGTGTTTCTATTGCTTCTGATCCCTTCTTTGTCTTATTGTTTGAGTTTTTAGATAGACCAATAGTATATACAAGCGCTAACATTTCTTCTGAGAGCCCATATATTTCAAATAATGAGATATTCGAAAAGTTTTCTGATAAGGTTAAGTATTTTGTTCTGAATAATTTTGATATAAAAACCATCCAGGATTTTTCAATAGTTTATAATTCTCTAGGAGTTTGTATTAGGAGAGGAATTGGTAGGGTGGGGCAGATAATAGAAACAGACTATAATTTTAGAGATTGTATTTGTCTTGGTCCTGAATTGGAAAGCTCTGTAACTGTTTGCTCAAAAAATAGAATATTTATTTCCTCTCGATTAGGGCATTTGATAAATGAACATGTATTTAAGAATTATGAGAAACTTATAGATGATATGTTGTATTTATTTAGTTTAGAGCCTGAAGTTGTTGTGTCTGATCTACATCCTTACTATTTGTCTACTGAGCTAGGTAGAAATCTATCAAACTCTAAGAGAATAGAATTCGTACAAGTTCAGCATCATAAGGCACATGTATATTCTTTGATCCTCGACAGACAAATACAGGGGAAAATTATTGGATTTTCTTTTGATGGAACAGGTTATGGCGAAGATGGAAAAATATGGGGCGGAGAAGTATTCGTGGGAGACTTTTATAATCTCGACAGGGTAGCTCACTTTAAGTATATACCAATAGTAGCCGGTGATAGTGCTATAGAAAATCCTATACTTATTGCTTTGTCCTTCGTCTGTAAATTTTTACCAGATAGAATAGATCTGTTTAGACAAATGAACAAGTTACAACTAGATATAGTCACTAGACAAATTCAGACAGATACAAACGTATATTACACTTCTTCGGTTGGTAGGTTGTTTGATATTGCTGCAGTTTTGTTAAAGGTAAGAGGAGATCAGAAGATAGCTTTTTCTGGTCAGGCTGCTATAGAACTTGAAAAACTAGCTACACGATCAAACGTCTCTGGTTATCTACCTTTCGAAATATTCCTTGAAAACAGTACTTTAAATATAGATCTCTTGAATGCTTTTAGATATATTCTAGATAGGAGAGACTTTGAAAATTACACTGATATTGCCAGAAAATTTCACAATACCATAGTCCAAGCAATGTACAAAGTAGCAATTCTAGTCAGAGATAAGTACGGGATTAATAAGGTAGGTTTCTCGGGAGGAGTTTTTCAAAACAAAATACTCTGTCATGAAATATTAAAAGTTTTTCATGACTTTGAAGTTTATTTTCATAGAGATATTCCCCCAAATGATAGCGGTATATCTCTAGGACAGCTACAGGGAGCATTAATAGGAGGCAGATAGGAATGTGTCTCGGCGTACCTATGAAAATCATACAAAAAAAAGACAACGAAACTGCAGTAGTTGATATGGGAAGTACTAAATTGGAGATATGTACTTTTCTAACACCTGAGGTAAAAGAAGGAGATTACGTTATCGTTCATGCTGGCTTCTCTATATCTATCCTCTCTGATGAAGAAGCAGAATATATACTAAAGACTATACAGGAAGGAGAAAGATCACCGATTTAGTAAGGTTGAACGTTAAGGAGGATATAGGTATGACTAATCTAGCAATTACTAAGAAATTGACGAAAATAGGTAAGGAAGAAGTTAAATTTCTTATAGAGCAGATACATAAGCTAGCTTCCGATAGGGAATACTGTATTATGGAATTTTGTGGTACTCACACTCACGAGATATCCAGGTATGGTATAAGAAGTATTTTACCCAAGACTTTGGATTTGAAGTCTGGACCTGGTTGTCCCGTTTGTGTCACTGCTGCAGAAGATATCGATTATCTCATTACTATTGCCGAGAAGTACGATCTAGGTGTAATAACTTTCGGTGATATAGTGAATGTTCCTGGTTCCCGAGGGAGTTTAAGTTATCTCAGGGCCAGAGGAAAGGAAGTAAGGGTAGTATATAGTCCTATAGAATCTTTGAAAATAGCAAAGCAAAACCCTACCAGAAATTATATTCTGGTGGGGATAGGTTTTGAGACTACTGTTCCTGGGCTTGCTTATACAGTAAAGAAAATAGTTCAGGAAGGCATAAAGAATCTGTTTTATTTTTCTTTACATAAGTTAACACCGCCTGCAATGAAGGCACTTTTGGACGCTGGTGAAATAAAACTAGACGGAATAATAGGTCCAGGGCATGTATCTACAGTTATTGGAATCAAAAAATGGCAGGAATTTATTGGTAATTATCAGATACCTTTTGTTATTATGGGTTTTGAACCGGAAGACATTATATACGGTATTTATATCTTAATGCAGAAGATCAAAAATAAAGAGTATGGAGTTTTTAACACTTATTTTAGGAGTGTAAGATTTGAAGGTAATGTTTTTGCTCAGAAGGTTGTTGATGAAGTTTTTGAGGTCTCTGATTCTAATTGGAGAGGTCTAGGAGTAATCCCACAAAGTGGCCTAGAATTAAGAAAAGAATATTCTCATTTGGATGTTAAAAAGATATTCAAATTGGATGAACCGATTAAGGTAAAAAAGACAGGGTGTAGGTGTGGTGAGGTTTTAAGAGGAGTTATAAAACCATACGAATGTCCCTTGTTTGAAAAAGTTTGTAGGCCTGATAACCCTAAGGGGCCATGTATGGTTTCTTCTGAAGGAACTTGCGCAGCTTACTATCTATACGAAAAAGAGTAAATTTTAATCTCATTTCTTGGAAGTATCCTAATACTCAGGAATTCTACACATATTCTTCTTTTTCAAATTTTTTTAGATTTTAATGTCAATTTTTACATTTTTTGACAAAAAAATAGGAAAAACTGCCGGGGCAATAATAGGAAGCGTAGCAGAGAGAAAACAAATCAGTTCCCTACCTCCGGAAACAGTAGAGGTTAAGATTAAGGAGCCCATTTACGAAACAAAAGAAATAGATAAAATTCCCTAAAGATCAATATGTTCCAAGATGGAATTCGGGTTTGGTAAACACTAATCCTAGATAGGGTAAGTCAATTATTAGATATGATACTAGAGAGCCAAAGGAGCCCGTTTTTAAGAGATATACCCAAATGTAGAATTTTCAATGTGACCTCGTAAAAAAAGGATTTTTTTCGAAATGACGGTTGGAGCTTTTGTAGTTGGATTAGTAAGCTGTGTAGTAGGAGTATACATACAGAAAAGATATTGCAACAACTCATTTATCATTTAATACTAAACTAAAAGAAGTATAAAGAACCTGTTTTATCAGTTTCTAAAGATATATTCAAACATTATAAACCAACCAGATGAACCCAGATGTAAAATTGGATTTTCATTCACCATCATAAGTTAGGTCTAAAAGGAATACAAAACTGATTGGGCAAGAAAAGTAAGAAGGGTTTTAGTTTTGCTGATAGTAATTAGTGGCAATATTTTTCATGGATCAAAAGAATCGGGAATCCGGAAATAAGGATACTAAAATTCTGTAGTCATCCTTACTATCGGTGATCATATAAGGATTTGATAGTGTTGAGGCTAAATTTTGACAGTAGTTTGGATAGCAGTTTTGGCGATGAAGGTGGAGTTGTTTTTCAATAGCATCGCAGAGCTTAATTATGAAAAATGAGGTAATTAGAATCAGATCAAAGTGCGAGAGTATATGCTACTTGAGAAGGCTAAAGATGGAGATCTATCAGTAAGGGCACCTCTTTCGCCATTAGAAGTAAAGTTTTACTTATCAAAGGTTGACATCCTTGAGTTAATAGTATAATTTACAAAAACAAGAAGTAATGAATTAGGTAAGGATTATAGTATCGAAACTAGACGAGAATGGTAGTTTTGATAGGAGCTCTAGTAGAGATGTTATATGGTATTAGACATGAACGTTGGTGATCAAGTCGAAGTTATTCTTGATTAACAATCTAGTTTCTAACAGACATGATTTAAATTAATCACATTGGATCAACAAGAAAAGATTTATGTCTGGCTATGACTTTCTATCTATTGATAAGGTTATAACGGGAATGCTAAATTAGACAGTAGTTTCAGTAATCAAGTTAAAGTCGTATTTGATAATATTGAAAGTATTGACACTGGTATTGGCTTTTTAATAGTTATAGACTGGAATTAATTCTGACGGTTTATAAACCTCTATAGTTTTAGAAATGGATACTTTATGATACTTTATGGGTTGGAAAGTTGGCTAAAAATCATTTATGATCCGGTAGTACTCAAGATACCAAAATGAAAAATAATACTTGTTGAGATAATGTATCATATTGAACAAAAAATTATTACCATAGAAATTATTACAATGTTGACAGAACTTGTTTCATATAAAGACTATGATAACATCTGGTGTGTTTTGAAACCAAAAAGAGAGCTGTTTCATGGCTTTCCCTTGAAAACAATTGGGATTGCTAAAATTCATATCCTATTTTAATACTTATTAGAGTGTCTAGAACATATCGGTGAAAGTAGTCTTGGCTTATCTGAAAGAAAACTAACGTAGAGAAATCTCAATTGAGTGCACAAGTAAGATAAAAAAGGATTTCCTATCAAAGTTCTTGTTATTTTTTGATTATGTTGTTGATAACATATCTGTGAATATGATGCAGTAAATAGAGTTTATATCTTTATTAGAGCTTCTACTCCTGTAGAAATTTATAAAAGTTCTCTTAGTTATCATTTTTTCAGCATTTTTGTTAGTAGCATTTATTGATAAAAGTTCAGAATTAAATTATAGAATAGAATTAAATTGTTTTGAGTTTTGATTGTGTTGCTTTAGGTGTTACTGGTTATCTGGGTGATAGATTTAGTTCTTGCATAGAATAAGCTTGGAGCTAATCGATTATCATCCATACTCCGTATCTTAGTGTGGGTTGGATTTTGTTTACGATATTAGAACCTAGTAACCTCTCGAGAGGACTTCTTCTGTAAAGCTTTATCTCAACAAATTTTATATCTTTATCTTTCAGGATCTGTTTTATTTTTTCTTTGGCATTCTGTAAGACTCCGACTTCATCTACAAGCCCGTATTTCATAGCTGTGTATGATGAAAAGACTCTTCCGTCTGCTATTTCATAGAGTTCCTTTATTTGTTGAGTAGTTTTTAAGTTTCTATTTTCTGCAACATCTCTTACAAATTGGTAATAATATTCCATGACGAGGTTTTGAAGATATTCGATTTGATCTTTTTGTAATGGTTTGAATGGGCTCAAAGAGTCTTTATATTTTCCACTTTTTATATTGATTACTTGTATTCCTATTTTGTCCATAGCTTTGTATATTTGTGGGACTGAAATTATTACTCCTATGCTTCCCACTATAGCTTGAGGATTAGAAACTATATAACTTGAGGCAGATGATATATAATAAGCACCTGAAGCACCAAGGTTTTGAATATAAGTGACAACAGGTTTCTTTTTCTTGATAGATCTTATTTTGTATGTTACTTCTAGGCTAGGAGCTGCCATTCCACCTGGACTATCTACTATTAACAATAAAGCCTTATACTTATTATTTTTCTCTATGTTATCCAGAGCGGATAATACCTGAGTGGTATCTATCGTTCCTTCCTCTCCTTCATAATTAACTATTATTCCCTGTAATCTCAATACAGCGACTAGATTTCCATTTTCATTTCCTCTAGCCAAAAAAATCAAAAACAAGATGATGGAACAGGATATTAACACGGTAAAAACAAGTAAAAAGAAAGTTTTTATCAATTTCATTTCTTCACCTCCGAAACTAGTTTACAAACGTTTTTACATCTAATTTCATATTCAGTATTTGTTCAAGTTCTTTTATTATTCTACCCTTTTTCCCGATTATGTCTTTTTTATGTTTTTCATTTACCCAGATTATTGCGTATCTAGGATTAATAAGATCGATTTTAAACTTTTTGTTTCCTAGAAAAGCTTTTATATTTTCTTCTAATTTTTTGATTATTTTTTCGTTGTTTTTTTGAATGTTTTGTGCTATTGGTACAATTATTGTTTGTTCTCCGAAGGTGTATATTTCATACTCTAGAGTATTATCTAGGAAGTTTCTTACTTCTACGACTGGTCTGGCTAGTCCAGGATCTACCATACCCTCAGGCACTTTAACCAAGATATTTAATGCTAATACTTTAGATATTTTTCCCTTATCGACAAAAATCACTGTATCTATTACAGAAGGAATAATTCCCAATTCTATTCTGTGTACGAATCTTTGGATTGCTGCAAATGGGGAGGTTGAATGGACCACACCTACCATTCCTACTCCTGCTAACCTAAGATCTATATATAGATTAAAATCCTCATCATTTCTCATTTCATCAAATATAACATAATCAGGTCTTGAAAGTAACAATATGTCGTATATCTCTGATATATTAGCGTAGTTCTTAGAGTACTGAGCTATATCTGCTTCAACATATAGATCTCTAGGTGATTCTAGAGTTTTTACTATTTTTTTGTTATTTGCGAAATATTCTGTTAATGCTTGGGCGAAGGTGGTTTTTCCTTGTCCTGGAGCACCAGCTATTAATAATCCTTCAACTTTTGCATCTATACGATCTTTCAATTTTTCTAGGAATTCCTCTCCATGCTCTTTAAATTCCTTCCAGTAATCCTCTAATGATAATCTTTTTATAGGCTTTACTATCGTTATTTCTGTGCTATCGGATACTGGAGGTTGAACTATAACTATTCTATATCTATCTAGCTGTACTACTTTTGTATATGGTCTTTCTATTTCCACTACTGCTTTTGGAGAATTGAGAATTTCTTGTATTAATTGATTGGTTTCTTCTTGGGAAAAATTTGTATTTTCTTTTATGAGACTCCAATTTCCTGGTGTTCCAACTTTTTTTAGCAGATATTTATCTGCTTTTATATGTACACTTGTAGTTAATCCTTCAAATAATTTTTCAAGAATACCCATCCCTACAATTCTTTCTTACTGAATATCAGATTGCATAGACTCAGGAAAAAGATTATATAGCAGATCCCGTAGATAAATGCGAAGAATACATACCAAGGATTAATCGGAGTTCCTGCCGCAAATACGACACCTTGTGTTATATTCAAGTAGTCAAAGTACGGGAGGAATAATTTGGTGTACAGAAGTATTTTTTGTAGTATTCCTTCTGATATCGTAGAAACATACAATACTGATAATTCGCAAAATGTATAGAATAATAACGTAAGGGTTATATTAACTGGTGAGGAGACGAAGATTGATAGTAGCATACAAAAAGCAAGAATTATCATAGATTTTATTAGTTGTAAACCTAAAGCAGCAAAAATAATAAGCACTAATTTTTTTGTGTAAAAATAAACAATGAGAAAACATTCTATACTGAATAGGAGATAGGCAAAAAAGAGGAAAAAAGATGTTCCTAGAAACTTACCGACGAAGTATTCATCTCTCGAAATGGGCTTACTTAAAAAAGTATAGACTATTCTTCTTTCGATTTCATGAGCTATGTTTGATATTCCCAAGCTTATAGCAAGAATAAGTAGAAATATTCCTATTAGCGTTAACGATATGTCATAAAATACTCTTTCTTGGAATCTCATTCCAAAAAAGTTAAAACTTGAACTTATTCCCACAAATACTAATCCTAGAAAGACTATTGTATGCGGAAGAAATCTTCTGAATTCAAAGTCTATGGTGTACTTTGCTATAGCTATAGTTTTGCCTAATTTATTCAACATAATCTCGGTCTTTATAATTTTCTTCGATCCCATACTATATGATCCTCCTTGACGAGGTTGAGAAATCTCAGTGTATAATTTAATAAGAGAGGAGTAAATGGAGATTTGGCAAGCTATTATTTTAGGAATAATAGAAGGGATAACAGAATTTCTTCCCATATCTTCAACAGGACACCTAATTCTGGCTACACATATAATGAATATACACCATACCTCTTTTGTTAAAACTTTCCAAATCTTTATACAGTTAGGGGCAATCCTTGCAATTCTTAGTATATACGGAAAAAGATTGATAAGGGATTTAGAAATTTGGAAAAGGATAATCATAGCCTTTATACCAACCGGTATATTGGGATTTACACTGTATAAATTTATAAAAAACTACCTGATTGGAAATGATTTGGTAGTAGTGATATCTCTTATTTTGGGAGGAATAGTCTTAATTTGGGCAGATAAGAGGGCAGAGAAGTTCGGAAATATATATAATCCTTCTCAACTGAGTTATACAAATTCTTTTGTGATTGGTTTATTTCAAAGTTTAGCTATGATACCAGGAGTATCTAGATCTGGTGCGACTATTATAGGTGGAATGTTTATGGGATTAAGCAGAAAAGCTGCTGCTGAATTCTCTTTCTTACTAGCCATACCAACTATGTTAACTGCTACCTCTTTTGATCTTTACAAATCTATACACACTATCCAAAAAGATGAATGGACAATACTTTTTGCAGGTTTTGTCGTATCATTCTTATCAGCTATAATAGCAGTAAAGACTTTACTTAATTTTCTATCAAATCATTCATTTATAGCATTTGGAGTGTATAGGATTATAATAGGATTAGTTTACGCAAATTTCTTCCTAACATAATATATGGTTGGCATTAGAATGTGTATATTTTGTAGGAATAAATTTCATCAAGACCAACTGTTTAGAATTTTCCTATTTAAAGACTCTTTAGTTTTCAAATATAAATCAAATTTCATAGATATATTTCACATGAAAAACTTAAAAAATCACAGGGAAATACTTAGGAATAAGAGCAGAAGTTTATATTTTTGTTGTGATTGTTCTAAGAAATACTTACTAAACATCGATGATTTTAAGAAGAAGCAGCTTGTTTACAAAGTATTTAAGTATCATCTTTCTAAACTCAAAGGGTATAACCATAACATAGATAGTCTTATTTATTCTCTTAAGAGTATTATCTATGAAATATTCTATTGTTGGCATTGATCTAGCTGGTAGTGAGAAAAGAAACACAGGAGTTTGTTATCTAGAAAATCATATATTAAAAACTACGATTCTGAAAAAAGACCAGGACATATTGAATCTAGTAGTCAGCTTAAAACCTGAATTATTGTGTGTTGATGCTCCTCTGTCTATACCAGCTGGTAGAAAAAACCTAGAGGATAGAAGTGGAGAACATCTAAGAGAATGCGATAAATTACTATTGAAGATGGGAATAAAATTTTTCCCTGTAACACTTGGTCCCATGAGAATGTTAACTAAAAGAGGAATAAAGCTGAAAAACAAGCTAGAAAAGATGATTAAAGATATAGAAATAATCGAGGTTTTCCCTGGGGGATTTTATGATATCCTAAATCTACAGAGAAAAAACAAGAAACAAATAGTAGATTACTATAACGTTCTTCTTCAGGAATTTGGATGGAAGATAGAGAAGATTGATCTTTCTCAAGATGAGTTAGATTCTATAACATGTTTCCTTACAGGGATTTTCTATCTATCTGGTAAGGCTTTTGTTCTTGAGGGAAAAGATGGAAAAATTGTTCTACCTAAAAAATAATCTCATGTAATACTACTTTATAGAGAACACTAAATTTGGTCTAATGTAAAATTCTCTATTTTCAGAAAGGATATCAGTAAAACCAAATTTAATTGTAAAGGAATCTGATAAATTTAGCCTTACGGCAGTATCTAAATTTAATTTTTTTCTTCTTTTTGCTAAACTTATTTCTAGTTCGTAGTTATGAATTGTTCTGGAGTATGTAAGATTTTTCGTATCTTTGCCGAGAATAAAAAATATTTTTTCCTTTCTGTTTGGAAGATAGAATATTGTTGTTCCTATATTTAGTTCTTTTTTAAACAGATCTTCATTGAGATCTACATTGTTAAACATCAATCTTACAATATACTTCTCAGACAGTGTATAAGATATAGATATATTTTGAATTGTTCTTACAGTTCTGGTTCTCATATCGATCTCATATCCTACTTTGATTTTGGAAGCATAAGAAAAATTTTCTATAAGAAATAATAGATATATGAAAAGGAGTATTGAAAATCTCAAAATTTTAAACATTCTTTGAAATATCTGTAGTATAATATTTAGACCCTCTATCTTTGAGACCTGCCAGAAGATAGTTTTCGGGTTTATTTTTAGTTTAGTTTTAGTTTAGGAGGTCATTTTCGTTTATGTTATCTACAGCCATGTCGACCGATGGAGCGATAGCTCCTAGTAATCGTGAAACTATATTGCCTGTACTTATCGAAATCACTTTTATTGCCATTTTTTCTATGTTTTTCCTTGCTTGATTTTGAAGTTGATCTTCTAGTGTTTCGTGTTTTGTTCTTTTTTCGGGGATAATACTTTCATTTATATTAGTTATTGATACTTTGCCGTTTTCTTGTAGGAACTTTGAAAAATCTCTTGCTTTTATAACTAGGGTTTCAGCAAATTTGGTTGCAGCAGGTTTTATTAGTTCCTTTATTTCTTGTCTAATTTCGTTTTTGATAGATTGAAGATCTCTAGTTTTTTGAAATCTTTGTTTTGCTTTTATTAGGGTATCATATATATTTACGTTACCTGCAATGTATAATTTCCCTTCTGGTAATGGAATAGGTAATTTTAAAGCATCTGTTGATATACTTGTTCTGAAAGAAAGACTACCTTCGTTTATATCAAGCCTAGTGTTTGAATTGTATGGGATACTGAAAGAAGGGGTAAAAGATAGATTTTTTGAGGCTGCCAATGATAGTCCGCCGTATATTTCTGCTTTTTCGGATTTTCCTACTGCTTCTAAATCTAGCTTTGCTTCGGCATAAGCTGACAGAGGACTAATACTTGCTCCGACGTTTGCTTCTATTGTATGTGGATTTATTCTTCTAACTCCTGTTCCGTAAATCTCTGGTACACTATAACCTATGCTTGCACCTACTCTAACTCTTGTTTCCCTGTTTTCTCCTTCTTCTTTTTTAGTTTCTACTTCTACTCCTACTTCTCTATCTGTTTTGTATATCAAGTCTTTCTTCAAGTATATATCTAGTTTTTCTTGATTTGGTATGTATTTATCTTCATATACATTTGTTGGAGGGTAGATATTTGAGTTGGTATTATTGATATTCGTTCTGTCAATCCTATATATTATTTTGCTGATCATATTATTTTTGATATCTATTGATAGTCAAGTGGCAATATATATATATCAATTCATGTATGAAAAATTGAGCTTTATTCTATGGTTTTTAACATAAATTTTACAATTCAGGGAATTAATGCTCTACTGTTTATAAAAGTTTAGCTGTGCAATTCTTGAAATGCTTAAATTGATTTAGTTATAACTATTAAAAGCATAAATTTTTTAAATTAGAGATTTTTTTAGATTAGAGATGCAGGTATTAGGAGTGGGTTATCTTTCTTTTATCATTTTCTTAGATTCATACTTAACTATTCCTATTTCTCCGTAATTTTGATGGTAATAATTTATTTTTGCTTCTAGCTCTTGTATTTTTTTTTCGTATTTTTCTTTTAGCTGTTCTATTTCTTCCAAGAGTTTCATTATCACTTCTATACCTGGAGTGTTTATTCCCATATCTTTTGATAGACTGGTAATGATTTTGAGTCTAGCTATATCTTTAAGATTATACATTCTTCTTCCTGTTGGTGTTCTAGATGGTTTTATTAATCCTTGTTTTTCATAATTTCTGATTGTCTGTTCGTGTATTTTTAGTATTTCTGAAACCGTTCTTATTGAGAAGTAATTGCCTTCCAATGGATAATTCTCAAGAAACATTTTTATAATCTTTTCTACCATATCAATCCCACCTTTGTAAATATTTCAAAATCATCTATTTACTTTTGTAATTACCTGGTTTATTTTTTCTAAATAATCCCTGGTTTTGGGTATATACGGAACAGGGATTATGATTAGATCTCCTGCTAATTGTTTACTATCAACTAAACCTAATGATTTAAATATTACTTCTTTGTATAATTGATCAATACTTATATGTGTTTTAAGTTTTTTGTTATTTGGAAGAATGACTGTTATTTCTTCATTATTTAGAATTTTTTCGATTTCTACCGGTAGGATCAACAATAAGTTTTTTTCTTGAATAATCTTATAGTTTGATTGTTTGATTTTTACTTTTATCTTTACAGGGCCGTACGGAGTATTGACTGTCACTTTTGAATTTTCTTTTATTCTTGGTGGCAAATTTATATTCAGATTTACATTCCTGCCGTTTATACTAAGAGTAATGACTTTGTTCACACCGTTGTATATTTCCTGTAGGTCAAATGAGATTTCTACTTCCGGAATATTATCAGATACTTGTTGTTTATTAAATGTATCTGAAATATCGAAATCAAAGAATATATTTTCAAAGAAGGACCTTCTGGATTTGGATCTACCAAATGAACCAAATATTTCTTGTAATATTTCTTCTAAATCCTTAGAAGCTTTGGATTGATAAGTAGTATATCCCTGCTGGTAGAATTTTTCAGGATCATATCCTTTTTTCATTGCTTCATACATATTTTTCCAGTTTTCACCATATTTATCGTATAATTTTCTTTTCTCAGGATCACTGAGAACTTCATAAGCTTCATTTATTTCTCTAAAAATTTTTTCACTTTCTTCTCTATTGGATGGGTTTAAATCGGGATGATATTTTCTTACCAATCTTCTATATGCTTCCTTTAGTTCTTTTTCTGTTGCGTTCCTACTTACCCCAAGTATAGAATAATAATCTTTCATATTTTATCACCTCTTTGTTAGAAAATTCTCTATATTAATTTTTATACAAACATTATCAAAAATCCTTATAACAGAAGATCAAGTTTTTTACATACTAGGTATATTTTAGCCTATCTATAGGAATATATCTTTTTGAGTATTCCGAGAAATGAGATTGATATAACGAAGATGATGAGTATAGAAAACACTGTCAACGAACTAGCATAACCGATATCTAGGTACTTGAAGAAGTTTTCATATATGTACATTGGTAGTGTTTTTGTTGAATTAGCGGGTCCACCACCAGTTAAAACGTACGGTAAATCAAAAACCACCATTGCATAAAGTAATCTGAATAAAAGAGCACTAGATATAGCTGGTATACATAGTGGAAGTATAACCCAGAAAACTTTATGGTGCCAACTGGCTTTTTCTATATCTAAAGCTTCGAAAAGTTCTTTGTTTATACCTTTCAGAGCTGAATAAAACATTATCACTATGAAGGGTGTGGTTTTCCAAACATCTATTATCACCATCCATATAAAAGCCCATACAAAATTAGATAAGAAGATGTTTTCGATATTGAAAAAATCAAAAAATTTAGGTATTATACCGTACTCTTCATTTAGCATGAATCTCCACGAAAGAGCTATTATTGCAGTAGGTAAAGCCCAAGGGATCAGTATACTTATTCTCAGTAACTTGTTGTTCTCGTTTTTCCACATTAACAAAGCTATTAAAAACCCCAATATTACCTGAATTGTAAAGGTAGCAAAACTGAATTTTAAACTGTTGTATAGAGAATTCCAGTAATTGCTATCCGTAAGTATGTAGTAGTAATTATCTAAAAATACAAACTTTTTCAAATCCAAATATATCACTTCTGTATAGAAAGAAGATACGAATATTTTTATGAAGGGATATATAACAAAGACAAATAATAAAGTCAGAGTGATTATGTTTATGATCAGAACTATGAGATCCTTTTTAACTTCCATTTTTCATCAACTCAGTTTTTATGTATATCTCTATGTTCAATTATTACTTTAGTGTTTTGATGTTTTTTCCTTATATGTTCTCCTAGATATTCTGCTACGAATACGGACCTATGTTTTCCTCCGGTACATCCTACTCCTATCTCTATAAAATTTTTAACATTACCAAGATAGGAAGCAATGATGTAATCGATATAATCTATTGTCTTTTCGATAAATTCTTTGGTTTTAGGATCACTAAGTAAATATTCTTTTACTTCTGGATCTGAACCGTTCTTGTTTGTAAGTTGACTTACATAAAATGGATTCCTTAGAATCCTTGTATCTATAACAATATCGCTGGATATAAAACCATGCTTATAACCAAAGGAAATGAGTTTTACAATATACATTTTCTTAAGGAGTATTATTTCAGATATTTTTAGAGATAAGTCATAGGGTGATAAATCTGAGGTATCTATTACATAATGAGATTTTTCTTTCAGTTTTTGCAGAAGCTCTTTTTCCAACTTTATTCCTTCTAGTAAGTTCTCCCTATTTAACGGATGTATTCTTCTGTTAGAGTTATATCTCTTTATTAGGTTTTCTTCATTACAATCGAGGAAGATGATTTTTATATCATTTTTTTTGGATAAATATAGTGTTTTATCAATCAATTTATTGATGAAATATTTTATTTTCATTGGATCTTTTTTGGAGACGAATATTATACGTGGATCGATGATGAAAGCTATATCCGAAATATTACTATTTCTAGCTATTTCTATTATTTTTGGAATCAAGTCTAATGGAGCGTTGTCTATACAGTAAAAATTATTATCTTCCAGTATCCTTAGTGCGGTGTTTTTACCTGCCCCTGATATGCCGGTTATGAATATTATCACTCTTTTAAAATACTCAGTATGTTGTTTACTTTTTGTTTAGCTTCTTCAAGGGTATTTGCTTCGGAGTATATTCTTATGAGTGGTTCTGTTCCCGAAGGTCTTAGGGCAATCCAATTTCTATCATCTTCTTCTATTTTTATATAGTCTTTTATTTGCAATTTTCCCCTGTCTATTTCAACTATCTTGTTCTTTATTTCTTCATATTTTTTCTTTTGTTCTTCAATGGATTTAAAATGTAGGTCATACCTATAGCAATAAGAAACCCCTGTAAAAGAATGCAGATAATCAATAATATCTATGGGCTTTATATTTAGATCACACATTATTTCTAGTATATACAATGCATTCAGTAAACTATCTCTTTCCGGAATATGATTTTTAAAACCTATTCCTCCACTTTCCTCTCCACCTATGAGAATATTATCTTTTACGAATAAATCTGCTATATATTTAAATCCTACTGGTGTTTCTATGGCTTCTAAATTCATCTTTTCTGCTAGTCTTTTTAATTTTGTCGAGGTAGGTAGTGTTCTTACGACTTTTCCTTCCCATCCTTTATTTTTTATCAGATGTAGAGCTAGCAATGGTAATATTTCATGGGGAGTTATCCATTCTTTGTAGTTTGTTGCAAATATTCTATCACCATCTCCATCAAAAGCAAATCCTATAGAATTAGTACCTAACATTCTAACTATTTTTCGTAAATTTCCCAAGTTCTGAGGGATAGGCTCTGGAGAAGTTCCATTGAAGTAAGGATTCCTTTGATTGTTTAATTCTATAATGTTTTGAGAACTTATTAAATATTTAAAGCTTCCCGATAATACTCCGAACATATAATCGACAACTATAAAGATGTTATTCTTTTCGATAAAACTTCTTATTTTTTCTAAATCAACCTTATTTTGTATAGATTTTATGTATTCTGCTTGAACATCTTGTGATTTATCTATTAGTTCTATGTATGGAGTTATGTTACTTATTGGCTCTTTGAGAAAGTTTTCTATTATTTTTGTCATTTCTGTTGTAGCCGATCCTCCGTATTCTGCTTTGTATTTTATACCGTTGTAGAAGTATGGATTATGAGAAGCTGTTATCATTATTCCTGCTGCATGTCCTTTTGATACCTTTAATGACAGAGCTGGAGTAGAACATGCAGTGCTCGACAGGATCACAGGTATTTTAAAACTGCTTAAAACTTCTGCTACTTTATAAGCAAAATATTCTGACATGAATCTGTAGTCGTATCCTATCACTACACCTGCTTTGTAATCTCTGTATTCTACCTTATATGAAGAGTTAGGATGTTTGGAGTAGTCTATGTTATAAATATCAAGTTTTCTTCTTTCATCTGATTTTATTAACTTAGCTATTGCTGTGGATACTTTTTCTACATTTTCTATTGTGAAGTCTTGTGCTATTATAGCTCTCCAACCATCTGTTCCGAAATTTATCATATTACTAGGCATTTATCCTTATTAGAGCTTGTGGAGCGCAGTCTCCTCTTCTAAATCCTACTCGATATATGCTGAAATATCCACCTTTTTCCTTATTTTTAGAATTCAGTAAAGAACCGATATCTATTGCACTTTTTACTAATTTTCTGTTACCTAAGTAGGTGTATATTTTTCTAGATAAATTCACAAGTTCTGTCTTTAGTTTTTCCTTTTTATCTTCTGGAGCGGTATTAATTAAGCTTTTTATTTTAGCTGCTTTTCTGCAATATGTTAGAATTTTGGAGGCAAATTTGGATAGAGATTTTGCCCTGGCTAAAGTTGTAACTATCTCTAGTCTGGGGCTTGCTATAATATTCTTAAATAGGTTTTTTAGCATTGAAAGTCTATGTTCTGTGTATCTTCTTAGTTTTTTGTATCTTTTTCTGTGTCTCATCGTTGTCCTCCTTAAAGTATTTTTAATCCCCTTAGTTTATTTTCTACTATATCCTGAAAGTTTTTAAGTAACTTTTCTAAATCTTTTTTTACTGAAAGATCTAAAATTAAATTATCACTTATCATTATTATTCCTCCTATTATTTCCTTCTCTATGTTTATGCTTTTTACTTTTATTTTTAAACCAATTTTTTCTTGCAGGGTATTGATCAATTTTGTTAGATCTTGGTTGTCAATTTCAAATGCAGACTTTATTTCTACTTCTATTATGTTATGAAATTTGTTATACAAAGATTTGTAATAGTAAAAGATTTTATTTAACAATTTTTGTCTTTTTTTGTATAGAATTAATTTCAGAAAATTTTTTGTGGTATCAGTAAAGGCTATCTTATCGAGTATAAGCCTTTCCTTTTCTGTATAAGGCAATGATAATGAATTCCATAATTCTAATAATTCTTTATTTCTTGATAGTAACTGTATGAAGTTATCAAGTTCGTTAAGAACTATATCAAGTTGATTTTTTTCTTTTGCTTTTTCAAATAGAGACAGAGCATATCTGGAAGCTACTGAAAGCATGTGTTTAATTCCTCTTTATTTCATTTAATTTTTGTTGGGTAACTTCTATTATTTTCTTATTGATGTTTGGGTCTACTATTTCTTTGAGTACTCCTCTTGCAAGAGAACTGACGATTTCTATATAGGTATTCTTTATTTCATCTATTACTTTTTTCTGAGCTAATTCGATTTCTTTCAATGCTTTGGTTTGGATCTCATTTGCCTTATTTTGTGCTTCTTCTATTATATAATTCTTTATGTTTTCTGCCTCTTTCATCGATTCTTGAATTATTCTCTCTCTTTCTTTGTATATTTCATTCAACTTAGCTTCCAGTTCCTGTTTAATCTTCTCGACGTCCTTTCTTATTTCTTCTGCAGTTTGAATGTTTTTATGTATAATATTTCTTCTTTCTTCAGTTATCATCTTGAAGGGTTTATAAAACAAAAAGTAAGCTAGTATGGAAAAGACTATGAAATTTATTATTTGTAGCAGTAAGGTCCAACCGCTTAATATTTCTGACATATATTTTCACTCCCTATTTTGCAAAGAACAATTGAAATACGAAGAAAAGAGTATATAGGACCTGAGCTTCTATCAATGCAAAGGCTATAAAATACCATACTAACATCTTATTTGTTGTTTCTGGATTTCTGTAAATTCCTTCTATAAAGGATTTTGAGAGTAAACCTATACCTATCGCTCCTGCTCCTGCTGCAAACCCAAGTCCAGCTACTCCAATTGCTTTAAAAAGCTTATCAGATAAAACATAGGACGAATCTTTTAGGGTAGTTTCTCCAAAAGCTGTGGCTAATATAAAAAATGATAATATCACGAGTATAGTTGTTATAATGATTATCCTACTCATATTTACCCTCCTTCTTTCATTTTTAGTGAGACTCTTCATGTGGTAAATACAAAGATATGTATATGGCACTCAGAACTTCGAATATAAGGGCTTGTATTATTGATGCAGCTAAGCCAAGGAACATAACAAAAAAAGTCAGTAAATATAAGAAAATCTTTATAAAAACTGCAGAGCTTTCTACTATTTGTCCTACAAATTTCTCAACCATAAGATGCTCTGAGAATATATTTGCAAACAATCGCAAAGATAAAGATAAAGTCCTGGCAAAGATGTCTACTATGTTCAAAAGGAAAAATAATGGTAAAAGGATTATGCCGATCAATATCGTGAATTTTTCCTTGCTTATTTTAAACATATAGGGTATGGGAAAAATGAAGTGTTCTAACCAGTTTTTTAAGCCAGTTTCTCTTACTGCTATTAAATTATAACTTACAACCGATACTACTGTTAGTGCTAGGGTAGTACTCAGATCAGAGGTTGGAGGAACAAGTAAACTTTGACCTTCGTACTTCAGAATGGGAGGAATATAACCAAAAAGATTTGAGAAAAGTATGAAAATAAAGTATGAAACTAATAAAATCATATATCTATCCGCTATTCTTGCTCCCAATACACTATGATTAATATTATTTATTGCTTCTATTATCATTTCAAAGATATTTTGTATGCTTATGGGTTTGGGAATTAAAACTTCAGACCTATATGGATAAGACTTCAATTCTTTCAGAGCTTTTAAAACTGAAATTCTATATAGTACTCCAAAAAATAGTATTATAGCCATTACAATCCATGTACTTACTATAGTATTCAAGTGTATTTCTATACCATTTATGTTATACTTTATAAAGCTTCCGAGAAACATGGTGGTCTATTGGCATTTACAGTTACAGTTACCTTTTTTGTGGTTGTGATTTTGGTTTTCATCTATTGATGAACAACAACAACATCCAGAAGATGAGTAGAAATCTGCTTCTTTGCTATTCAAAACGAAAAATATTTCCCCTTCTTTTTCTACCACATCTATGGATATGTCTTTGAGGAATGGGTAGGAAAAGTCATCGATTACTACCTTAAAATCTTCTGCGTCTATTAAAATATCTGTACTTTCTATTTCTTTAGTTAGTTCTATTCCAAAGTCTAAGCCACAACATCCAGAAGGAATAGCGTAAATCCTTAGGTAGTAACCTCCTCCTTCTTCGATTATCATCTGCTTAATTTTTTCTTTAGCTTTTTCAGTTAAACAAATCATTGGTGTATATCCTCTCCTTTTGTTTTTCCTTTACACATAGATATAATTATATTTGATTCTCAATATTCCTTTTTTGTATTTCACCTTAAGAACTTTCTTGTAAATTTTAACATTATTTTAACAAAAATAAGTAGAGAATTATCCTTGCTTTTAAGATTATAGAATGGGGGTAGAAATTATTATGAATATACAAAAAATCGATATTTCCAGAAGTAACTACAAAAGTAGTAACAGATTGAAATTCCTTAATTCTGAGGAAGTAATATCTACCGAAGTCGATATTATTCTAAAAGCCAAGGAAACTATACACATAGCCAAATATAGTTTCAACAGTATGTTATTGGCAAACCTTTTAGTTCAGAAGGCAAGAGAAGGAGTTAAGGTCAGAGTTGTTATAGATCCCTTTTCTCTTATAAGCGGCGGTAAAGAATGGGAAAAAAGGAAATATGTAGTAGAATATTTGAAGTCTAATGGTGTAGAAGTTCAAATTTTCCCAGTTGTCCCTGTGAGAAATTTTGTCTCTCCTATGGAAACAAACACCTATGTTTTACAAAGTGATAATGAAAGTAAACAAGAGGACTATGAGACTAAGAATAATTATCAACTTATGCACGCTAAATATGTTTCTGTAGATGGAAAGAGAGCTGTAATTTCTGGAGTGAATTGGTCAGATAATAGTTTTAAAAATACTGATGCAGGAATATTCGTTGAAGGAAAAGTTATAGATGATTTGGAAAAGTTCTTCTGGGTTTTATTTAAGAAATCAGGAGGTACAGATTTTGAATATATCCCAAGAGCTGAAGAAGTAGGAAATTCAAATGCTTCTCTTTTAGTTGCAGACAAAGATATTCCAAATACGAACTATGCTGAAGCAGTATATAATGCAGTAAAAAATGCTCAGAAAATGATACATGTTAGTGCTTTTGTTCTATCAGACCCCTATCTTATAAAATTACTGATTGAAGCTCATAATAGAGGAGTAGAAGTTAAAGTTATAATGGATCCAAACAATTCACCCTCATATACTAATCCCAATTACAATACAGAAAAAAAGCTAAAGGAAGCAGGTATTATCCCACGTTGGTATAAGGTACAAAGCTATAATACTAGCTTGGGTAACTTCTTACACACTAAAATGCTAATAGCAGATAATACTCTAATAATAGGTAGTGGAAACTTTTCGTATCGTGGTCTTAGAATTAATCACGAAGTTGGAATACAAACTGACGATCCAAATACAGTTTCGGAAGCTATTAAGTACTTCCTAAAAATATGGAAAGAAAATACTACCATTGTACCTATGAATTACGATGTTAACTATTCTTAAAATAAAATTAAGAAGGAAGAAGGGGAAAAGTGTAGAAGTTTTAAAAAAAGGGGACGTAGTTCAGCCCGGTCAGAACGTTGGCCTGTCACGCCAAAGGTCGCGGGTTCAAATCCCGTCGTCCCCGCTCACATATACCTAATGAAAGATAATAGAAAAAAAGATCATAAAAATAAGCAAGATAACCAAGATAAACAAACAAAAGAACCAAAAAAAGACGTAAAAATAGTCAAGGATTTCCTGGAAACTGAAGGAGAAGTAGTAGAAGCTCTGCCTAACGGAGTATTCAAAGTAAAGCTCGATAATGGTAATACTGTAATAGCACACCTATCCGGAAAAATGAGAATAAATTTCATAAAAGTCTCTGTCGGTGATAGAGTAGTAGTACAACTATCCTTATATGATTTAACAAAAGGAAGAATTGTATACAGAAAATAGTCTATAAGAATATATCTCATCATCACCAAATCAATGAAAATCTATGAATTCCTAATAGGCTTTTTTGTGGGAATTCTTGTAATATCAAACGTAGTTACTATAAAAGTTTTTCAGATCAAACTCGGTGATTTGGAACTGGTATTCGATGGAGGTGCTCTGATATTTCCAATATCTTATGTACTTGCCGATATTTTTACAGAAGTCTATGGATATAAAAAAGCGAGAAAAATAATATGGATAGGCTTTTTTGTATTAATCATTTTTAACGTAATACTTTATTTAACTATTATTTTACCTCCTGAACCTAATTGGAACTCTAGCATAGGCCAAGAAAATTTCGAAAAAGTGCTGGGAATCAGCCCAAGAATAGCATTAGCAGGAATAATCGGATATTTCTGGGGAGAGTTTACTAACTCCTTTATCTTAGCTAAGATGAAAATTAATACCAAGGGAAAGTATCTGTGGCAAAGGGTAATATTCTCTACTCTCTTAGGACAATTGGTTGATACTATAATTTTTTGTACCATAGCTTTTGGGGGAATACTAGATACTAAAACCCTGATTAACTATATAGTAACAGGATATTTCTATAAAGTAACCATTGAGGTTCTCCTGAGTCCGCTTACTGTAAAAACCATAAATCAGATAAAAAAAATAGAAAATGTTGACCATTATGATTACAACACTAACTTCAATCCCTTCTGGATAGGTGATTGAAATGAGAAAAATTTATCATTCTAACAGAAACACGTTTATGATTATAAAAGACGAACCTAAAAATTTGGAATATCTAATAAGTAATATAGATGGAATCATTTTTATCGATAAAATCCTGAATAATACTGTGTTCTTTGATCTATTCAACAGGGATGGTAGTAGAGCAGAAGTTTCAGGAAATGGATTAGCTTGTTTGACCTACCTTTTATCCAAACTCTTAAAATACCAAGAATACATATTAATTAACTCATTCTTTCCCGACAAAGTTTTTTACTCCAAAGTCTTGGAAAATGAAATTATCGTTGGATTTGATTTGTCTTACGTAAGAGTTGAAGAAATAATTATTGCTTCTGACAAGATGTACAGATTGTCTATCCCAAATCCTCATATAGTTTTCCCCATGTTTCAATCAAAGGAAGATAGGGCTATTAAAAAGGCTGAGGAAATATACAATTATTTTAAAAAATCAATAAATGTTCATGCTTTTGATGTATCGAGAATGTATATGTATACTTTTGAAAGGGGAGTCGGCTGGACAGAATCTTGTGGAAGCGGAGCAATTGCTTGTGCGTATATATACCAAAATCTCCTCTCAAACAACACTCAACATTTTGTACTAACCATAAGATCACAAGGAGGAGAAATAAAAATAACTATTGAAAATAATACCTATTGGATGAGTTCAAATCCGCACGAAATACAAGAGGAATCCATCTCTATGCTATAGAAATACAAAAAGGACGGGGGTACAAGATGAAAAAAGCAAAAAAAGTTAAACTTAAAACAAAAAGAAGTATCGTCAAAAGGTTTAAAATCACAGCTAAAGGAAAAATATTACACAAGCAAACTAATACCGGCTGTGGACACCTAAGAAGAAAAAAAAGTAAAGCAACTAAAAGAAGACAAAAATTGTACGTAGAAGTACCAAAATACGCATATAAAAACCTAAGAAATATTCTTCCTTTGTAGAATACCGCTTGTTGGGCAAAGCGGTATATAAATAGCCCAACAAAAAAAGGTAAGTATGCAAAACGTAGATAAATCTTCCTACAGAGTTGTCTATATAACGTGCCCGAATATCAATGATGCAGAAAATATTGCCCGTATACTAGTTAACAATAGGATAGCAGCGTGTGTAAATATCCTTCCAAACGTCAGGTCAGTATACACATGGCGAGATAAAGTAGAAGAAGCAGAAGAGGTAATCCTGATAATAAAAACCGTCGAGGATAACCTAGAACTCTTAGAAGAAACCGTAAAAAAATATCATCCCTATACTGTACCTGAAATCATATCCTGGCCCATCAAATCAGGAAATATAGAGTACTTAAAGTGGATGAATGAAGTCACAAATGTATCTGTATAAAATATTCATACTGATCCTATTCTCGCTGGTTTATGCAAACATAGAAGATGAATATAACTCGGTTTATAAAAAACTACAATACGAAAAAGGTAAATATGGAAACTCAAACAAATATGTCGATCTAACCTACGAACACCAAGGTATAAGCAACAGCATAAGACTATATATCGACAATAGCAACAACGAACAAGAATTGATTTTATGGAATCTGGATGAAAACTGGCAAAATAACAGAATTCAAGTAAGTAAAAAGGTTCAGGAATTCTGGGGATACATCAATAACTACGGAATATTCCTAATCTATAAAAGATCTGATGACATATTTTGGAAAATATATAGGACCAATAATGGTCAAGAAATAGTGGGTGGTTTCCTTACAACCGAAGACACCATCAAAATGAAATTAAAAGATACATATTTCGCATCCTATAAGAAAGGAGTTTTCTGCTCGTTGATCTTCTACGATAACCTAGGAAAACAGAAATATACCATATACTATCTCGATATCTGGGGAAGACATGATTTAATAACTCAAAAATGAAACTAGATTATATAAAAAATCACACATTCTTTCATGAGCAGAAAGAAGAATACACAGAGAAGATCATAGAGATTTCTTCACCAGAAGCATTCTCAAAAGATCATAGAATAACAAATGAGGGCTTTGGGGACGATAAGTTTTTCACCATCGTATCTGGACCAGTTGAAGCCAAATCTATGGATATACCTTTGCAAGTTCTAAGAATGATTTGGTCATCGCTAATACCAAATAGATGAAAATTATTTCTATTACATAGGGAGTGGTACTACTGAATATTATAGTACTAGCAATAGGTTTTGTAGCAGGTATATTGAGTGGAATGTTGGGGATTGGAGGTGCTACTATTGTTATACCGGGCTTAGTATACCTAGTAGGACTTGATCAAAAGACTGCTCAGGGAACCTCATTGGCACTACTTATGCTACCCGTCGTCATAACAGCCTTTATTAATTACTATAAAAATGGATTCTTCCACAAAGAATACGCTATAACGTTAATATTAGTCTTCCCCATTGGAGCATATATTGGATCTTTACTTGCCGTCTCAATCGATTCAATAATCCTCAGAAGAATATTTGGTATCTTTCTCATTCTTGTAGCTATTAAAATGATAATCAGTAAATAGGTAGGTGTAAAGTGTGAGTATTATTAACAGAATAAGAGAAGGATTAAAAAAAACAAGAGAAATACTATTTACCGACATTAGAGATCTTATCAAAAGAAAGAATGTAGAAAATATATCTCCTGACTTTTGGGACCAACTAGAAGAAAAACTCATAATCGCTGATGTGGGGGTTAATATTACTAAGCACATAGTTAATATCCTGAAAAATGCTACAAAGAAAAAAGACCAATCTTCAATCTGGCAGGAAATCGAAAAGGAATTGGTCTCTTTACTAGAAATACCGTATATATATGATCAAAAATACTTTCCTTTAAGGAATCCTCTGGAAGGATATCCTTTAGTTATTATGGTTGTTGGTGTGAACGGCACCGGTAAAACTTCATTCATAGCTAAGCTTGCTAATTACTATAAGACTATGGGATTAAGTGTAATTTTGGGAGCTGGGGATACATATAGATCAGCAGCTATAGAACAACTATCACACTGGGCAGAAAAACTTTCGATACCTATAGTTAAGCAAAATATAGGAGCAGATAGTGCAGCTGTAGCCTATGATACAGTTAATAGCGCTATATCCAAAAATATTGACATAGCCATAATAGATACTGCAGGTAGGATGCATAACAAAAATAACCTCATACAAGAACTACAAAAAATCCAAAGAGTAATTAAGAAACATCATGTTGAAATGCCACAGGAAAAAATACTAATACTAGATGCTACTTATGGACAAAATAGTATTCAACAAACTAAGGTTTTTGCTGAAGCTATAAACATAACCTCTGTCTGTGTTACAAAGATGGATACTTCATTTAAAGCTGGTTTTGTTTTCTCTATAACCTCAACCCTCGGTGTACCCATAAAATTTATAACATTTGGAGAAAAATTAGAAGATATTCAACCTTTTAACCCAAGAGATTTCGTCAGAAATTTATTAGAGGACTAGAGAATGAATAGAAAAAAAACTATCCAAGAGTTCATATACCTTCAGGAAAGAGATACACATGTTTTAGCTTACCCCTTTAAAGTAATATACAAAAAAGTTAATAATCCTATAAGCTTTATTGCTTTTTTTACCAAAGTAGGATCAATTTATGAGAAGGATGATATAAAAGGGATATCTCATCTTATAGAACACTGTGTTTTTAGGGGATCTAAGAATTACCCCAGTGGTATATCCAAACTAATAAATAATCTTGGTGGATATACAAACGCTTATACATCATACGACCAAACTGTGTATTATATAAATTTACCCACGTCTTCACTTTTCCAAGCAATCGATATACTATGGGATATGGTTTTTAATCCTATTTTTGACGATGAAACTATAGAATCAGAAAAGAATATTATTTATCATGAGATAGAGATGAGAGATGATGAACCCATGGTAGTCCTATTCGAAGAAACCCTAAAGAAAATGTATACTAAGAATCCGATAAGGGATCCGATTATAGGCTACAAAGAAACTCTTGAAAATATAACCCAGAAACACATATGGGATTTTTATTCTTACTATAAAAATCCAAACAACTCATTTTTTGTTATTGTTACAGACGAAGATTTAAATCGGGTAAGAGAAAAACTCGACAAGGTATTTCAAAATTTTGACTACAATCATAAAGAATTTGATCTAAAATATGACGGGAACGACTATGTTAATCAAGGAAGGTTAGATCTAAAAGGAAACGTAAACAAAACCTATCTGATGATTTCTTACAAAGCCCCGACACTAACTGAAAAATATAAAGATATAGAAAAGTCCTATTATCTTTCGATGGCAAGCTATATCTTAGCAGGATCTTCCTATAGTATCTTAAATCGCATTCTTAAAAATGATCTGAAAATCGTCGATACTGTCTCTTTTGATATCTATTCAACTAATCAACTACCAGGAATAATATATTTTGCAGCAGTTTTAGATTCTAAAAATATCCAAAAAGTAATAGAAAATTACTCTAAGATAATAAAAAACTTTAGATCCTATGTTGAAATCTCCTATTTTGATGTTGTAAAAGAAAATTTTTATAGTTCGACGTTTTGGAATTTTGAGACTTCTTCAAACCAAGGGATGCTAATAGGCTCAAATGAACTTTTTAAAAGCTATAGAGAAGCTTATACCTATTTGAGTAAAATAGAGAAAATACAATTAAAAGATATGTACGATGTTTTTTACGAATATGTTGACCCGGATAACTTTTTCTTATCAATATATGAAAAAACTTGATTTACCGCTTGCCTAGGTGGCGGAATATAAATAACCTAGGAATTAAAAAATAAGGAGAGAGAATATGGACAACGACCCAAAACAAATAATAAACTCGATGAAAAAACAAATGGACGAAGCTATAAACTATCTCATAAAGGAATATAGATCCTTAAGAACTGGAAGGGCTTCACCTTCCCTAGTTGAAGATCTAAAAGTAGAATACCACGGAGCAATAGTTCCTCTTAAAAGCCTGGCTTCCATCTCCATTCCTGATCCCAGAATGATAGTCATTCAACCATTTGATAGAGGTTCTATCTCAGCTATAGAAAAGGCCATACAAAAGTCTAACCTCTCCCTTAACCCACAAGTAGAAGGAAATCTAATAAGAATAATAATACCTAGGTTAACCGAAGAAAACAGAAAACAACTATCAAAAGTTATCTCACAAAAAGCAGAAGAAATAAAACAATCAATAAGAAACGCAAGAAGAGATGCAATGGAAAAAATAAAAGATCTAGCAAAAAAACAAAAAGTCATATCCGAAGACGAATCCAATCGATACCAAAAAGAAATAGAAAAAATAACAAAAGAATACCTAGATAAGGTAGAAAAACATACTGAAGAAAAAAATAAGGAAATACTAAATATCTGATCTGGAAAAGCTTGAATCTAATACCAAAGCTTTTTATAACTTGTTGATTTTCAAAAGGAAGTCCTTCAAAATAGAAGAAACTTTAATGAAGACGGAAAAACATTATAATAAAGATGTTGAAAATTGAAAATCTGAACAAATTTTTTGGCAAACAACAGGTTCTATATAACATAAATTTTGAAATCAATAAGGGAGTTTTTTTAAGTATCTTGGGACCATCAGGTTGTGGGAAGACAACACTACTCAGGTGTATTGCAGGTCTGGAAGAAGTACAAAGCGGAAAAATCTATATTAATAATAGAGATGTAACACATCTACACCCCTCTAAAAGAAATATAGCAATGGTTTTTCAAACATATGCCCTCTATCCTCATATGACTGTCAGAGATAATATTACGATTGGACTAAGGATCCAAAAGCTGGATAAGAAGTTAATACAGGAAAGGTTAAACAAAGTAGTCGAATTTCTCAATATACAAGATATCTTAGATAAATATCCTGGACAAATATCTGGGGGTCAGAGACAAAGAGTTGCTATAGCAAGAGCTCTGGTAAAAGAACCTGACATATTTTTATTCGATGAACCGCTTAGCAATCTGGATGCTTTACTCAGAGAAAAAGCCAGAGAAGAGATAAAGAAGATACTTCTCAGTCTCAATGCTACCGCTGTTTTTGTTACTCACGATCAAGTTGAGGCAATGAGCCTGTCTGACTATATCATCGTCATGGATAAAGGTAAAGTTATGCAATTTGGAACTCCAGAGGAAATATATAACAATCCTCAAAATTTCTTTACAGCTTCTTTTGTCGGTAGCCCGCAAATCAATTACTATAAATGTATAGTTACTGAGGAAAATATTATCCTCGAGAACAAGTTGAAACTCGAAAAGTTTGCTAACTTTCCGCAAGGAAATTACATATTAGCTATTAGGCCAGAAAAAATTACTTTTGGACATCCTGATTCAAACTCCATAAAACTCGAAGGGAAAGTTTTATTCTATGATAACCTGGGCTCCCAATTTTTGATAAGTGTTATACTAGAAGGCTTAATATTTAGGTTTATAAGTAAAGAAAAGATAGAAAAAAATACACAGGTACAAATATTCTTACCTATACATCAAATTCTTTTCTTCAATCAGCAGGGGGAAAGAGTAGAAAAATAATATTGAAGGAGGTAAATGTTAATGGATTCCCTATGGGAAAAACTGTTGAAGAAACCTAAGAGAATTTTTGATAATTTAAGTGTAGCTGAGTTGTACGAACATACAGTAATAAAGAACTTGGGAGTTATCTCTTCTTCAGGTTCACTGATTGTTAACACATCTCCCTATACCGGTAGATCTCCAAAGGATAAGTTTATAGTTTATGATGACTATACCAAAGATTTAGTCTGGTGGGGAAATGTTAACCATCCCATTGAAAGACCAGTATTTAACAATATCTTAAATAAAGCCTTAAGCTATCTGGAAGGTAAGGATATCTACAGGTGGGATGGATATGTAGGGGCTAATCCAGATTATACATTGACTGTAACATTACTTTCCGAAATTCCCTATCATGTTATTTTTGCAAATAATCTATTCATAAGACGTAATGAATTAAAACCTAATAGGATTATCGGTAAGATAAATATCTTGCATTTACCAAATTTGAAACTAGAAGGTCCTAAGGATGGTGTAAACAGTGAAGTTGCAATCATCTTAGATCTTTATCCAGAACCGTTTATTTTTATTGCTGGTACTCTTTATTGTGGTGAAATAAAAAAAGCAGTCTTTACGTTCTTAAATTACTTCTACTTAGAAAAGTTTGATATTTTACCTATGCATTGTGGAGCAAATAGAGATTTAAATTCTATGAGTACAGCTTTGTTTTTTGGTCTGTCTGGTACAGGTAAAACTACTCTTTCTACAGATCCTTCACGTAGATTAATAGGGGATGACGAACACGGATGGACAGAAAACGATGTGTTTAATTTTGAAGGAGGATCATACGCTAAAATTATAAAACTCGATTTCTACAAAGAAAGAGAAATATATTTAGCAACTAATAGATTCGGAACAATCGTAGAAAATGTAGTGTATGATCCTATAACAAGGGAAATAGACTTTTCCGATAGTAGTATTACAGAAAATACAAGATCTGCTTATCCAAATAAATACATAGAAATCATGGAGCAAACTTTGAGGGGAGAAATTCCTGAAACTATTTTTTTCCTGTCTGCTGATGCTACTGGATCTTTACCCCCTATCTCAATCCTAGAAGGTCAACAGATTTTAGAATATTTCTTACTTGGATATACTTCTAGGCTTGCAGGTACAGAAAGAGGTGTAAAGGATCCTGAACCTACCTTCTCCGAAGCTTTTTCAAAACCTTTTCTACCTCTTAATCCCATAAGATATGCAAATAAACTCTACGAGAAAATAAGAAAATATAATACCACAGTTTATCTGATCAATACTGGTTGGATAGGAAACAAATATCCCCTATCCAATAGAATACAACTAGAATATACACGACACATCATAAGAAGTGCTTTATCAAAAAAGATAGATAAGAAAAACTCATATATTCATCCAGTCTTTGGTTTTAGGGTACCTATAGTAGAAGGATTACCTTTAGAATTATTCAGACCACACAACCTATGGCAAAATGAAAAAGAATACTACGAACAAGCAAATACTCTAAAAAATCTGTTCGAAGAAAATCTTAAAAGATACAGAAAATTAATAGGCTAGGGATTTAATGACCATGGAAGAAAGAAGGATTAGAGGAAGATTTACAAAAGAAGAAGAGACGAAAAGAGAAGAAATTCTAGAAAAAGAAGAATTATTAGATATAGCAAGAGAAGCAGCAAAAACTAAAGCAAAAGCAAAGAAACAAACTAAAGAAGTAGGAATTTTACCAGATGCTGGAATACAACTAGGTGGTAAAGTAGGACTAAAAGATTTAGCAGTACTTACCAGTCAATGGGCTATAATGGTAGAAGCAGGTTTGGATCTAAAAAAATCAATGGTTATTCTATATAACCAAACTGAAAATAGGAAATTAAGAAAGATAATAAATGATGTCTATCAGGAAGTTGTAAAAGGTTCTAGTATACATAAAGCATTATCTAAATATGAGAAAGATCTTGGACCGTACTTTTTAGGGATGGTCGAGGCTGGTGAAAAATCCGGTTTACTGGATAAAAATCTCAGACAGTTAGCAATCAGTTTGGAAAGACTTTCTAAAATACAAGCAAAAGTCAAATCCTCTCTTACATATCCATTTCTCATAATTTTCTTTGCACTACTGGTCTCTTTTATAGTTTTTCAGTTTGTTCTTCCACAGATATTTATTGTTATAAAGGACTTGAATGTTCCTTTGCCATTAATTACTCAAATCCTGATTTATATTACCGATTTTATGAAAACACCGTACTTTTATATCTTACTCATAGCAACATTAGTAGGAGGATTTATTTTTTATAATAATTTTTCTAGAACAAAACAAGGAAAGATAATTCTTGATGTTTTGAAGATTAAGATTCCAATATTCGGTAGAATAATTAAATCATATTTAGTTGTAACTTTTTTCTCAACTCTTTCTTCTCTTTTATCCACAGGTACTCCACTAGCAAAATCATTAGAAATAACTAAGAAAGTAATAGGAAACTATATCTTTGAAAAGATAATAGATTACTGCATTATAAAAATCAGTGAAGGAATTACTCTGGGTGATATATTTTTCAAATTCATAAAAGGGCAGTATAATCCAAAAACCACTATACTTACTGAGGAGGATAAAGAAATAATTTCGATAATAAGAGATATTTTTGATCCTATGGCAAGACAAATGGTAAGCATAGGAGATGAAACAGGTAAGGTAGAAGAAGTTTTGAGAAAATATGCAGATTTCCAAGAAGAGCAATTGAATAGAACCATTGAAACGATATCTACAATTATAGAACCCCTTCTAATAGTGTTCGTTGGTATTTTTGTCGGTATAATACTTTTGGCTGTCATGATTCCTCTATATAGTTTAATAACTACGGCTGATTAATAAATGTTAGCTTCTATCGTAATACCGACTTATAATCGTAGTGATGTACTACTCAAGACTTTTCGGTATTGGGAAAAGCAGACAATAAGGGATTTTGAAATTATTATTATAGACGATAATTCCAGTGATGGAACTTATGAAAAAATAAATGAATATCTTAATGAGAATAGAAGCTTAAACATAAGAGTAATAAGGAACAATATGAACATGGGTTCTGCAGATGGGAGAAATAAAGGAGCTTTATACTCGAAATCGGAAATAATAATCTATACAGATGATGATGCTTTTCCAACCCCGAACTTTGTGGAAAGACACATTTATTATCATAGAAAATATCCAAATGCAATTGTTAGGGGTCCGATAATTAATTTTTCTGATCTATCTTTCCTAGAAATTTTCTTTCTTCCAAACCATGAGATAAAGAGAAAAATATTTTTAGCTATGAAAGGATATTCTGGGAATTATTTCTGTACTGCTAATGTCTCGATTAGGAAAGAATTGATATACAAAGTCGGTTTTTTTGATTTAGATTTCAATAGATGGCAAGATACAGAATTTGGATACAGATTGAGAAAAATGGGTATAGTGAGATTTTTCGATTTTCAGGCTTGGGTATTACATTATAAACAGCAATACTCTGATCCATATAGACATTTCTATAATGAGGGTAAGTATGCAGCAAAGCTTCTGAAATATTATCCCAACCTAAGTGTTAAATTGAGAACAGGTTATTTCCCTTTTTTTCCAATATGGCAAATTTTCTACAATGCCGAAATTTTTACATATAACAAACATCCTAAATTAGGATATATAAAAGGTTTTTTAGAAGAATACAAAAAATAACAAGGTTTTATTTTTTCAGTGAAGAATTTTTTTTAATATGAATCTTTCAAAGAGAAAAGTTAAAGTAAAAAATTTATTTTACTCCGAAAAGTTTATAAAAAAAGTTGTAGATAAGTATTACTCTTCTGATAAATCAAGGGTCAAGTTTGTTGGACAGGATAGAGCAATCGAAGCTTTAAAATTTTCTGTATCGATTAAAAAAGACAAGTACAATGTTTATGCTGCTGGTTCATTTGGACTTGGAAAAAGAACAATAATTCAACAGTTACTTGCCGAAATAGCTAAAAATAATACCCCCCCTGATGATTGGATTTACATCTACAACTTCGATAATCCCGATGAACCCCTATGTATTAGGTTGCCAAATTCGTTAGGAAAGATTTTTAAGGAAAAATTTGAAGAGAATATCAAAAATTTAAGACAAAATCTTAAGAAAGCTTTTGAAGAAGATAAACACATCCAAATTAAGGAACAGCTTATAAGGGAATATTCCAGAAAGAAGGAAAAGATAATATATGAGATGCAACAAGAAGCTAATAACTATGGTTTTATCCTACAACCAACTAGCAGTGGATTTTTCCTATCCCCGACCATAGGTGGAAAACCCATATCAAATGAAGAACTGCAAAACCTAGATGAAAATATACGTAAAGAAATTGAAACAAAAGAGGAGATAGTAGAACAAAAAATAGAAGAAAAAATAAGAGAATTGAGAAAGCTTGATAAAGAACTCTTTGAAAAGTTAAAACATCTTGACAGAGAATTAGCAAATAAATGGATTTCGTTTTACATAGAAGAGTTCAAAAAAGAAATTTCTAACCATCCTAAGTTTAAAGACATAACCGAGGAAAATTTAAAGAAAATCAATAATTATTTGGATGAAGTATGTAAAGATATAAACGATAACATCGAGCTATTCTTAAAGTTTAAGAATAGCGATGATAGTATTCCTAATAGGTATAGGATTAACTTGTTTGTGGACAACAGTAAAGTTGAGGGTGCTCCTGTTGTTTTCGAAGAATTTCCAACTCTAGAAAATCTGGTTGGTAAGATAGATAAGGAAGTAATTCAGGGAATACTTGTTACTGATTTTACGATGATGAGTCCTGGTGCTTTCCATAAAGCCAACGGGGGATACCTTATCCTAAATATAGTGGATGTTTTGCGCGAATTTTTTGCATACGATGCCCTCAAAAGAACTATAAAAAACAAGAAAATAATTATGGAAGATATTCATAGTAGAGTCGGTATATCTACAAGGATATTAAAACCAGAACCTATACCTTTTGAAGGTAAGATAATACTAATTGGACCACCCATAATATACCACTTGCTATATGAATACGATGAAGACTTTAGAGAATATTTCCAAGTAGTTTCGTACTTTGAAGAATACCTAGACTTTAACCAAATAAAGATTTTTGACAAAGTAGATACTAAAAAAGTTGTAGAGGATTACATTCATGGTATTCTATATATTTTGGCTAGAAACTGTAGTAAAAAGATTGACTATCAAGCGGTTAATCTTTTAATGTATTATCTGCATAGAATGGCTAATAGTTTAAATAAACTTCCTCTTAAGATGTCTGAGATAGAGAATATCTTAGTAGAAGCTGCAAGTTTATCAAAAGGTGATACTATCACCGTTGAAGATATAAAGAAATCAATAGAAATGTGGGAGTATAGAAATTCTTTTTATAGAGATAAAATTCAGAAACTAATACTGGAGGATACTATTCATATATCTACTGAGGGTTCTGAAGTTGGAGTGGTTAACGGTTTAGCGGTTATACAAATTGGTCAGCTTTCCTTTGGTAAACCATCGAAAATTACTGCTACAGTTGGATTAGGAAAAGAAGGGGTAATATCAATAGAAAAGGAAGTTGGATTTTCTGGACAGATTCATAACAAAGCGATAATGATTATCACTGGTTATTTGATAGAAAAGTATTCTCAGGATTTTCCGTTAACATTACAAGCAAGGATAACCTTCGAACAGAACTACGGTATAATGGAGGGTGATAGTGCTTCATGTGCAGAAGTCTTAGCAATCATCTCTCAGTTATCTGGGGTTCCTGTTAAGCAATCTATAGCAATAACTGGCTCTATGAATCAAAAGGGAATGGTTCAACCTGTGGGAGGAATAAAAGAAAAAGTGGAGGGCTTTTTCGATATTTGCAAATATAGGGGAGTACTTGGTCCAGAAGTCGGTGTTATTATCCCTCATCAGAATATCGATAATCTAATACTAAAAACAGAGGTGATAGAGGCAATTGAAAAAGGTAAATTCAGTATCTATATTGCAAAAACCATAGATGATGTTATAGAGATTGCTACAGGGGAAAAAGCAAGCAAAGTTCACAATAAAGTCTACAAAAAATTGAAAGAGTATTTTGAAAAAGTAAGGAAATCTAGATAAGGGTGAGCAAATTTATGTTGGAACAGATAATAAAAGAAAACAAAACAAGATTAATATTGTTTGTTTTGGATGGCTTGGGTGATTTACCCAATTCAGCCTATGGTAATAGAACTCCTTTGGAGGTTGCAAGAAAGAAAAATATTTTGAAACTATTGCCAAAATCTGTACTTGGAATGGCGTACCCTATTTCTTTGGGAATCACTGTTGGGAGTGGACCTGGACATACAGCACTCTTTGGATTTGATCCATTGAAATATCAAATAAAAAGAGGTATATTGGAAGTTATGGGTATGGATATGGAGGTTTATTCCAATTCGGTAGCTATCAGAGGAAACTGGGCTAAAGTTCAGAAAGAATTAGACAGTTTCGTAGTTATCGACAGAAGAGCTAATAGATTAGAAACTTCTATCAATCAGCAGTTAGTAAAAAAAATAGAACCAATAATAAAACAGATTCAAGAAGAATTTAAGGTTAAGATTGATATTAAAAGTGGTTTAGAACATAGATTGGGGATAGTGATAACCCCAAAAGAAGGTAAATTCGATGTTGATATCTCATCGAATGATCCACAGAAAGAAGGATTAAAGGTAATAAACTTCCCATCTACATCAAAACTAGGTATAATTTTGGAAAAACTGAACAATATGATTTTCGATATGTTGAAAGATGATGATGCTAACTATATTTTGATGCGAGGTATAAGCGATATTCCAGAATTACCGAATTTTTCAAAAATCTACAAAGTAAAACCATTAGCTATAGCTCAGTATCCAATGTATTTAGGTATTGCAAAGCTTTTCGGATTTGATACTATTAAAATAGACAACTATGACAATCTCGTAGATTACTTTAGAGATTATGATTTTATCTTTATTCACTACAAGTATACGGATATGGCTGGAGAAGACGGTGATTTTGAAAGAAAGGTTGAACATATAGAGAAAGCTGATGAAATAATTGGTCAAATTTTAAGATCTGATCCCGATGTATTGGTTATAACTGGTGATCATAGTACTCCATGTATATACAAATCCCATGGTTTTCAACCGACTCCCTACATGCTTTATTCGAAGGATGGGGATGTTTTTTCTATATGTCAAGATTTTACAGAGAGGGAATGTTACAGAGGAGAGTTGGGAATATTTCCATTAACTTTGAATATGCAGTTAATGTTGGCTTACGGAAAAAGATTACAGAAATTTGGTGCATAAAACGGTTATCCTTTTACCTTTAGACAACAGACCTTGTTCCTACAAGTATTTTAGACTCATATGTCAAACTTTTGATATTCCCTTTTCAATATTTTTTTCGTTTGATGATCTGAGAAGAATATCTAGAAAAGAAAATTACTACATTATTTCGCTTGATAACATACTTTTTGGTGGAATAGTTAACTCAAGGAGATTGGAATTTTTAGTCAAGAAATCAAATAGAACGATTATGGAGGATTTTTTAGATTTTATTGAAAACAATCAAAAGAGTTATTTTTGCATTTATGTATCTGTTCCTAGATTGTTACTGAACTATATGCAGGAAATTGACAAGATTTTGTCTATAAATAATTATTTTTATCATATTTTTAGACCTCATCAGGAGGATTTGCTAAATGCATATGAGAGATGTTCGCACTTTTCCAGTTCAGAGGAAAATTATATTTTCAATGTTAGAAAGGAAAAATTAAAGATTATAGATTATTTCTTAAGCCAGGTTTGTTCAAAGAAGATAAAAAATATAATTGATTTTTTGGTAGTTATTGACGATTCTCAATTTAAGGGATTGAATTTTCTTGAAGCTAGTTTTTTAAAGAAGAAATATAGTAAAAAAATTAGGAATTTTTACTTAATGATTGGTTTAGATGAAATTCATTTACTGATATTATCCAAGCTGATAAGTAGGGAGGCAAATATTTATTTTTCATCAAACACTGAATTATCTTTCAAAAGACCGAGGTATGAAGGTATCACTGTAAAGGAATTACTCAAGTATTATAGAAAGTATTTGATGATTGATTTTTACCGGGTTGAAAATAGTGTTTATCATTGGAAAATTTTTGAAAGTAAAAGGCAGGAGGAGTCGGTTAACCAGTTAGAGGGCTTCAATAGTTTTGATAAGTTTATTAAACATTTTGAAGCGATTCCAATTTATCCGATCGATAGCAATACTCAGTTTTTTGTTGATCTGTCATATGCGAATGGAGCTAGTTTAGAAGTTTTAAAATTTTTGCTAACAAATAAAGAAATACTACTGAATTTAAAATCTTTTTGGTCTTGGAATACGTTTGCTAATAGTCTAGGTTCAAGCTTGTCGCATTTTCTCATACACAGATCTATAAACAAGTTTGATCGGGAAATAAATACTAAACTCGTTTTAGAAAATTTTTTAGAATCAATTTATCAATCTATCATAAGATATTTTGCAAAAAAATTTTCTTGGACTAATTCCGAAATACAAAAAGCCTTCAAAATTATACTAGATCACTTTGAAATTAGAGACTTTGATATAATAAAGATAGATTTACCGTGGGAAAGGTATTTTGAGATTGACGTTGAAATAAGACTCAAGTAGGGAGGTATAATCATGAACTATACTGCTTTAGGATTATCCATTTTTTTAACGTTTGCTTTTTTCTTATATCTAATATTTAATAATTCTGAGGGTATAAGTATACTCTATGATAAGCCTAGGTTTTCGCTATTGGATTCTAAAACTTTCTATCAGTTATACTATAATGAACGTGATACTGTAATAATAGATCTAAGAAGCTATGAAGATTACAAAAAATCTCATATTGACGGATCTGTATATTTCAACATAGAAAACCTATTTGAAACTTATTTAGGAATTCCAAGAAAAATAAGAAAAGTAGAGGGATTACTATATACTCTTTCTGAGGTAGGTGTGGGAACGTATAATAATGTTGGTATATACTCAAACAGAATAGAGGATAGTATAGTTTTTGCATCTATCCTATATATACTTAAAGTCAGGGGGATTTATGTAATAAGGGATGGTTTTGAAGGATGGAAAAATAATAATCTTCCAATTTCAGATAAAGTAAAAATTGTTGAAAAAGGTTATTTTTCTTATAGGATTTCTAAGTCTTCTTACAGTAATTCGATCTTGGATTTGAAAGAAGTAAGGGAAAGAATGGATAGATATTTACTAGTTGCTGTATCTTCTTCTAAGATTCCGTATATTCCCAGAAGTGTCCATGTAAAGCCAAAAGTCGGGTTCGATAGATATGTATTAGGAAGTTACTACAACTCACATGATATCTCTAAGAACAAAAATATACTACTGTATGGAAATGATAATTATGAAGTTTTACAAGTTTATTTTATTTTGAGATTGTTTTTGGATTATCCACATGTAGTGATTTTCAATGGTGGTATAAACGAGTGGGTAGCAAATTCTCTACCCGTTAGTCAGTAAATATAGTTGACTATTTTGCTTGCTTTGAGAGTATCTGGGTATTTAAATTGCTTTCTGGTAAGTTTTATCTTTAAAAAGAGGAGTGAACATATAATTCAGAAAATCTTATATGGAAATGGTTAAGTATGTGTTATTTTTATTCTTTTCCCTTATATTTAGCTATTGCTACGATATAAAAGAATTTGATAGAGCATGGGAAAGGTTTTTATATTCTGATGTATTTGTAATGAAGACTAATTCTTATGTTACGAGTTTGAACGTGATCTATCCTTTGGGGTTAGTAGATGAAAATAGAAACAAAGTTGGAATTAGATATGTATTTTTCTACTCTCTATCTAAAAAAATTGAACAAGAGCTTACTAATAATGATTTGTTTTGTAAAGTTAGGCTTGAGGTATCAAACGACTATGTTCATTTGAAAATTTCTATTCCATACAATTACGATTTGTTAAGGATTTTAAATTTACTTAAAAATTACATGGATTTTGGAAGTTTTGAATTAGACAGAGATTTATTAGAATTTTTGGAGGTAGAGGTTAGAGACTATTACTCTCAATCGTTAAATTCCATTTTATTTTATTTCAGGCAAAACGTCTTTTCTTCTCACCCCTACTCCTTTTTATCATTTGGAAATCCAAAGAACTACAGACATTTTGATGTGAAAGATTTAGAAGATTTTATAAAAGGTAGAGGGATAGTTTATTACTTCCTTGTCTTGCTTGATAAAACAAAGGATGACTCCGAAGTTTATAGATACATTGTTAGGAATTTTAAAAAAAACTCAAACGATTATCCTAAAAGGTTGTACTCGTTAGCCAGTTTTACAGGCGAGAGATATTATTATAGGAAAGTTGATATAGTTAAAACTCGTACCTTTACATTTAACATAAAATCAGAGGCTTCTTATTTTCTATACATATTTACAGCTCCTGAGTTTTACAAAAACTTTGATGAATATATTTGTATGTTGATAATAGATAATCTACTGAATGATACTATGGATGGAATAATTTGGAGGGAATTACGTCAAAGGAGAGGATTGGTGTATTCTATCTATTCTGAATATCCTCTTCTAAGATGGACATCTTACTACGTTATCTTTACCTCTTGTTATCATACAAAACAAGGAGAAGTAAAGAGGATAATGAATAAGATTATAGAGAACCACTTTTTAAACGATGAGGAAATAATGTATTCAAAGCAAAAATTATATGAGAGAACTAGTTTAGGTTTTATATCATCTGAAATGTTAGCAGATAACTTAGTTCAGGCTCTAATATACAAAGATAAACGCATAACTCCTTTTTACCTAAAAAATTATATTTTTTCTGTAACTGAAGATCAGGTAAGAAATGTATATAAGAAGTACTTTATGAATTACTATTTGTTCATTTTTCAAGGGGGGTAAAGTATTATGGTTAGGGACAAATTTGAATTTATATCTCAGGAGTTAGAAAATTTGAGAAAAGAAGCAAGATACAACAAAATAAGGGTAATTCAAAGCCCCCAAGGAGCTTGGATTACGATAGAAGATAGAAAAAAGTTGAATCTATGTTCAAATAACTACTTAGGTTTGGCTAACCATCCAGAAATAATTCAATTCTGTATAGAAGGGATAAAAAAATATGGTGTTGGCCCCGGAGCCGTTAGAAGTATAGCAGGGACAAATATACTGCATGTTGAGCTAGAAAGGAAGCTATCAGAATTCAAAGAAGTTGAGGATACTATTCTGCTACAGTCTGGTTTCAATGCTAACCTGGCTGTAGTTCCAACTTTACTAGATAGCCCTGAAGATGCTGTTATATCGGACGAATTAAATCATGCTTCTATTATTGACTCCATTAGACTTTCTAAAGCAAAAAGGTATATTTATAAGCATCTGGATATGGAAGATCTGGAGAATAAGCTAAAAGAAGCTAAAAATGCGAGAAGAAAGATGGTCATAACCGATGGTGTTTTTTCGATGGATGGAGATATTGCTCCGTTACCAGAAATAGTTCGTTTATGTAAAGAATATGATGCAATTTTAGTTGTAGATGATGCTCATGGAGAGGGAGTATTGGGAAGAAAAGGTAGGGGAGTAGTTGATCATTTTAACCTTCATGGGAGTGTAGATATAGAAGTGGGAACTCTATCTAAGGCCTTTGGGGTGGTCGGAGGGTTCGTTTGCTCTAATTCCATAGTTGTTGAGTTTTTAAAACAGAAATCAAGACCATTCCTGTTTTCCTCTGCTATGACTATTCCGGATACCCTTGCAGCTATAAAAGCGATAGATATAGTTCTGAATACTGATATCGTTGAAAGGCTTTGGGAAAATACCAGTTATTTTAAGAAGGAAATGAGAAACCTGGGTTTTGATCTAGGTAATAGCCAAACTCCTATTACCCCTGTTATGCTTTTTGATGAAGCCTTAACTCAGGAATTTGCGTCAATGCTTTTCGAAGAGGATATATTTGCTATGCCGATATTTTATCCTACAGTTCCAAAAAATAAAGCTAGGATAAGAGTAATGATATCAGCTATACATACCAAAGAAGATTTAGATTTTGCACTGGAAAAATTCTACAAGGTAGGGAAAAAACTAGGTGTAGTAAGTTAGTCCTATGGATCTGGAAAATAGAATAGCAAATATATGTAAAGAGTACAACCTAGAAGGTATAGCGATATTTTTTTTGGAAAGTTTAGTTCCTTTTCGGAGAATAATTGGTCATATCATTGTTTTTTCTGAACCATTCTTGTCTATCTTTCTAAACACTAGAATTATAGAAGAGCTGTATGAACTTTTCTATGACGAAAAAAGGTATAACAAGCTATACCAAATGTTGATCGATAAGGATAAAGGATGGAACAATTTAAAAGACCAATAAATAAAAAGCGCATATGCAGATATTAGATATAATCAATAAAATAAAGGTAAAGGATACTTCATTTTTGATAAAAGATATTGAAATAGAGAATAGGATAGATTGGATAGATCTCGATGTAAGAAAAGTTGTAAATAATATAAAGTATAGGTTGTCAAATATAGATGATTATGAGAATGTTATCTTGTTGGGTATGGGAGGTTCTTCTCTGGCACCTCTGGTTTTCACCACCTTATATCCGGCTAGAAAAAGGGTTTTTGTACTGGATACTATAAATCCTGATGAAGTAAAGAGGGTATGCGAAAAAATAGAAGGGAAAAGAAATATTTTTATAGTTTCAAGCAAATCGGGCACGACGTTGGAAACGATAGTCCTGTACAAGTATTTTAGACAAAATTTTCAAGATGGGATTTTTATTTTTATTACCGATGAGGGTACCCCTTTAGATAAGCAAGCGAAGAGTGAAGGTAAAGTGGTTTTCAATCCGAATCCCAACATAGGTGGAAGATACTCTGCTTTTACTGAATTTGGTCTTGTACCTACATTTCTGGCAGGCATAGATATCAATAAAATAGCAGATGAAGTAGAAGAAGTTAAACAAAATATCTATCAATTCATTGATCAGAAATTTGAACATATTTATAAGTTAAATAAAATATCGGATCAGAATGATATTTATTATATACTTTTTAGGTATACAAGCCAGGATTTTGTGGTTGGTTTGTGGTTGGAACAACTGATAGCTGAAAGCACGGGAAAGTCGGGTAAAGGAATATTGCCAGTTATATACAAAGGAACCCTAAAATTTAGTATTCCCGAAAAGCTTCTACTAGGTGAATTTGAGTTAAAAAATTTCTTGAATGATCTACCCAAATGGATGTATCTATGGTTTTTTTACACTGTTATTGCCTCAAGTTATTTAAGAGTAAATCCATTCAATCAGCCTGATGTACAGTTATCAAAGGAAGTTACGAATAAAATAATATCACAGAATTTTAAGTTGGATGAACATTATGAAATTATGGATGATCTGGAATCATTGGATGATAGAATTTTGAATTTCGTTAAAAAGCTGGATAATCTATCATACCTGGCTGTTCAGTTATATTCCTCTTTCGATTACTTTGACTTCTTAGAAGGACTAAAAAATAGGATTATGGATAATTTGGGTGTTATAGTTGTAACTGGTTTTGGTCCAAGATATCTTCATTCCATAGGACAACTATACAAAGGAGGTCCAAAAAATGGTATATTTATCCAAATAATCATCGAACCAGAAAATGAGCTGGAAGATATAAACAGATATTTCATCTCTCAAGCAATAGGAGATCTTATAACTATGAAGAATTTAAAAAAGAAGATAAAAGGCTTTTATGTTAAAGCCAAGAATAAAGCATAAAGTTTCTGAACTAGAAGAAAAGAGAGAATATAAAAGTAGAAAGAACACGGTTTTTTTACTTGTTTTTATTTCCGGATTGTTTTTCCTGGGAATATTTATTAATAACTATATTAATCAAACAATTTTTTACGAAGATTCTAGAGTAGAATATAAAGGTTTAGTATTCAAATTACAAACTGACAAGAATAATTATCTTCAAGGTGAGAAGGTTATAATAAAGGTTATTATATATAACCCAACGAATAGAGTTATAAATATAGATTTTTTAACTTCTGAAATGGTTTATTATACTGTGTATTCTTATGTAGATTTAGGGATAACAAAGTTTTACTATAAGGTTTGGACTAATAAACCAGTTGTACCACCTGTTCCTAAGACGTATAGGTTATCTATAGGTCCTAAGCAAACAATAAACTTAGTTAAGGTTTGGGATCAGGTTGATATGAATGGTAATCCAGTTAAGACTGGAAGGTATAAATTTAGAGTGGAATTAAATACTCCGTATAAGTTAAGTTTATTGAAGTAGGAGGGGTGGCCGAGCGGTCGAAGGCGCTCGACTGGAAATCGAGTGTATCCCCAAAAGGGATACCGCGGGTTCGAATCCCGCCCCCTCCGCTCTACCAAATGTTTATATTAGCAGCAAAAATAACAATCTTCCTCAATGATAGACCCAAAAACCTCAAAGAAAAAAGATCCATAATATCTTCACTCAAACAAAAATTATTCAATAAATTTAAAGTATCAATAGCAGAAATAGAAAATAATGACAAACTTCACATAACTACTCTTGGTATAGCCATTGTATCAAACAATAAAAACATACTTAATCAAACAATAAACAAAATAGAAGATTTTTTAACCAGTATTGCGAACATATGTATACTTGAAACTACAGTAGACTATTACTCACAATGATGAATAAATTAACTTTATCTATAGGAAAAGTTGCTTCATTCTATGGAGGATATATATACTTAAGGTATAGATACAACGATTTTATCAAAAATAGTCTATATCTGAATGTGGGTAATTTTCTTGTTGTTTCATCAATCAATGAAAATAACTACATCTTAGCCCAAATAGTTGATATTTATGATGCTGTTATCGAAAAAGAAGAAAACTTAAGAATATCTATTGCAAATGATGGAAGCATAACTTCAACAGAAATAGATATATATCTGTTTATAGAATTGAAGTTAAAACCTCTCTTTGAATTTAATGCAAAAGAGCTAGTTACTAAAAAAAGTATGTTTACTACCAGATTGAAGGATGTATTTCTCTTTGATGGTGATTTGAAAAAAGATTTCTATAAAGTTTTCTTCAGTATTAATCCTAAAGCTCAAGTTGTTAATCTTAAGTTTGCAGAAGATGTGTTAGTTTATGGTGTAGTATTTTTGTTGGGTATTGATGACTTTCTGGGTATACCTGAAGATAGTTATGTAACAATTTTTGATTATCAAAAGTTCAGTAAAAGAATACCAAAAAAAAGAAAAGCTTTTTTTATAAGTCCGTCTGTTTTTTTAAATAACTATTATGATTTGAAAAATTTAGATGGGGTAGTTTTTGTAAAAATATCAAATAGAATGGAATTAATCAAGTTAGCAAACAGGTACTTAATCCCACATTTCATTGTTGGAAGAAATCTATTGAGAAGTGATTATGACATTATCTGTAGGTTAGTTGGGATTAGAAATGATTACTTATCCTGTTTTTCTTGGTGTAATTATTACCTTATTCATAAAGGGGTAATATTCTGCTATTGAAAGGAGGCGGAAATTAAATGAGATATCGAATAGGATTGATCATTGGTGTTTTTATTCTAGTTTTTGTTTTTGGTATGCTATTGGGTAGAGCTAAGATTCAGGTTCAATCGCTGTATTCATTACAGGAAGAAATAAGAAGAATAATAACTGAAGCTAAACCTTCAATTGTTAGTATTCTTTCCAGTCCATCAAGTATCGATGAAAGTCTGAAAAGATACTATGAATTTTTCAGGGGTACTCCTTTTGAAGAGTATTTTAATTATCAATCTAGGATTGTTGGCAGTGGGATAGTTGTTTCGAATGATGGTCTAATTATCACGAATGCTCATGTTGCTACAGGTGCACCAACTATTACAGTTAAGGATTTTGAGGGCAAAGTTTACGACGACGTTTCTATTCTGGCTATAAGCAACCAGTATGATCTAGCATTATTAAAAATAAATCGTCTGAATAAAAATTTGAAGCCTATCGACTTTACAAACTCAGATAATGTAAGAGTTGGTGATATAGTATTTGCTATTGGTAATCCATTTGGGTTTGAAATGACTGTGACAATGGGGATAATTTCTGCGAAGAATAGAAAGCTAAAGGTGATACAGGGGTACAGTTATTCGAATTTAATTCAGACGGATGCTGCTCTTAATCCCGGTAATTCTGGTGGAGCTCTTGTCGACATTTACGGAAGGTTGGTCGGTGTAAACACCGTTATAGCTTCCACTAGTGGTTCGAATAGTGGAGTGGGTTTTGCTATCCCCTCAAACATCGTCAGAGAATTTATCGAAAAAAATAAGAGTAAAACCTCAAGAAGTACTTCTGGACAACCTTTCCTAGGAGTAAGAGTAGCTGATATACCAGAATACCTAAAGAGTTATCTCGGAATAGATTATGGCGTAATAGTAGTTGAAGTTATTCCTAACAGCTCTGCAGAGAAATACGGTATAAAAACCAATGATATAATACTTGAGTATAATGGTGAAAAGATAGAAAATGCAAACCACTTTATTGATCTGATTTTACAAACAAATCCTGGACAAAAAGTCAATATGAAATTAATCAGGAAAGGAAAAATAATCGATATTCAAGTTGTTATGGGTAAAAAATGAACAAAATTTTCTTATTCTTTCTGTTTGTCATAATCTTTCCCTTTGCTGTTCAAAAATATAGAGAAAGTATAATTATTAACTATGTGCTTGATGACTTTTATACAGGAAGAATCGATGGAAAGCTATTTATTGGTAAAAATTTATTTCTTGCAAATAGCCTTATTTTAGTTCCTAATATACATAATTTTTCTGAGGGTATATCCATACATAAAATGAATAATTCTAGGTACTTTTTGTTATCGAATACAAACAGTTTTGGATTCTATGATTGTTTACTGGTAGTTTTTTTCTCAAGAGATCTTTCGATAATGAATACTAGTATTTTTAAAACTTCATATCCATACAATCTCATCAAAGTTTTCGAATGTTATGAAAATAATATGAAAAAATTTTATCTGTTAGGATTGATAAAAGATTTGTTTGACTTTGAAATATGTATTAGCAGATATGACGGTGATAAGATAGAAGAATCAGTAAAGTTGGGTACAAATTTTATCGACTATCCCATATATTTTTCTGAGTATGAGAGTGATAAATTTAAAGGATATGTTCTATTAAGTTTATGTGTGAAAAGTACTTACGTTAATTTTATAGATATCAGATTCAATATGGATATAAAAAGGTTTAACACAGATTCTATGTTAGTTTGTTTTATTGATCAAGAGATGAAAATTTCAAAATATTTTGTTATAAGGTTTCCAAGTAATATCATAGATTATTCTATAGTGAAAAGATCAATAGATTCAGTATTACTCAGGGTGGATTTTATCGACAAAATATATGGTTATCATTTAACTAACAATTTCATTCATATCGATTTTAATGATGTCCGTTTTGCAGGTTATAGGCATAAAGAGTTATATGTAGATAATTTCTTTTATTTCAAGCATAGCTCAGTTGATTTTTCCAAGATAGATGTAAAGATAGTTTTCAATAAAGTTGAGGAAAGATTGAGATGAATGTACTATTTGATTTTGATGGTGTTTTGTTTGACTCCTCATGGGAAGTGACAGTTATAATAATTCTTACGTATATGAAAGCTTTTCCTGACTCTAAGATTTCTCTTCACCAGAGTACATTGAAGACCTCTGAGATTCTACGTCATTTGAATAGATACGATCCGAACTATGCTTTTAGAATTGTACAGAAGCAGAACAAAAAGCTAAATAATTGTATAAAAAAATTAAGAACTTATTGTATAGATGTAGACGATTTTTTTATTGTTTCCAGTCTAATAGATCAGAATTACCCTAATTTAGAAAATTTGACATATAAAGTAATAAATCATAAATTTTATTACTCATACAAGAATGATTTAATCCAGAAAAGAAGAAGGGATCTAGATTTGTTTATTGATTCATTTTATGAATCAAGAAAATACATAAAAGAAGCGAATAGAGAATTTTGGCTGCTTTTGACGCCACCCTATGAAAATCAAATAAAGTTTTTTACCCAAATTTGTCAAAAACATGAAGTAGGTATTTTATCTACAAAACAAAAATACGCAATACTTTCAATTCTTCAGTATTACGGTATTAATATTGATCCTAATAAAGTTTTTGCAAAGGAGAATAAATTTATTGATAAGGGTAAGAAGATAAAGGAAATAATGAATTTATGGGCTGCTAGAGATAATGAACTACACTTTGTAGATGATTTACTAGAGAATTTACTAAAAGTGAAATCTTGTTTGCCAAACGTAAGCTTGTACATGGCTTCATGGGGATATAATAATTATTATCACAGATTGATAGCTAAGAAATCTGGAATAAAAATAATTGATACACTAGCTATATTTACATAAAAAGGGAGGGTAAAAATGAGTACAATTGGTAGAAGGACAAAGGTAAAGGAATTTTTACACCTCGTTGATATCGAAGCTTTTATAACCAATTATAGACCAAATTTTATGTATCTATCCGGTTTCACGGGAAGTACAGCTTTTCTTATCATAACTGGCGACAAAGATTATATAGTGGTTGACGGTAGATATATTTTAAGAGCTAAGAATGAAGTTGATGATGATATTCAAATCGTAGATACGTTGGATAAATCTTCTTTGATTAAGAAGACAAGAGATTTACTTAAAGATCTCGGTATAGGTACGATAGGGATAGAAAAGAACAATTTAAGAGTAAGTGACTATCTGTTCTTTTCAGAATATTTTGATGTTAAGCCTTTTAACTATGTAATTGAAAGTATTAGGTCTGAAAAAGATAGAGATGAGGTAGAGAAGATAAAGAAGGCTCTGCTAATTTCAGAAAGAGTTTTGCAGGAAGCAGAGGCAAAGCTATATGAAGGAGTTGGTAAATTGTCTGAAATTGAACTTGCAAACTTTATAAAGAGAAGGATAATCGAGTTAGGAGCAAATGGTTTAGCTTTTGAACCAATAGTAGCTTTTGGTAAAAATACAGCATTACCGCATTATACTCCGTCAGATAATATTTTAAAAGAAGGAGACTTTGTTATAATAGATATGGGAGCAGTAGTAGATCAATATCATAGCGATATAACTCGTTCTTTTTGTATAGGTAAAAATAGTGAGTTTGAAAGGTTATATAAAATTGTTTTGGAGGCACAAATAGCTTCGATAGAAAGTATAAGAGCAGGGGTACCGGTGAAAAATCCTTACATAGTAGCCACTAAGGTATTTGAAAAGTATGGATTAAAAGACTATTTCACACATGGGTTAGGTCACGGAGTTGGACTGGAAATACACGAATTACCTTCAATGAGTGCCGCTGGATTTGGATTCCTGAAAAACAATAATGTTCTGACCGTTGAACCAGGAATTTATCTGCCAGAAATCGGAGGAATAAGAATAGAAGATATGGTAATTGTTGAAGATAATGGTGTAAACATATTAACTCGATATCCCAAATAAATAATTTTTTATCTTTTTAATTTCTGTAACATTTTGTTAACAATTTTAGTGTGGTTTATTTTATATATAAAAATAGGGAGGTGAGAAAGTATGACAAAGGCTTTATACTATATGATAGCTGCTATATTGATTATGTCAATAGCAATCGCAGGTATAAAGAAAGGAGATATACAAAAGAAAGATAGAATAGAAATGAATCCTCTTCCGAGAAATGTAACAATCCGAGAAATATATGTAACATCCTACTACGGACATTATCAGACAACTGTAAATAGTTGGTCTGCAGAATTCGTGATAGGAATGAGGCAAACTGCCAGAAATCTAATATACAATACCTCATATGGAGTTCAGGAAATTTTAACAGCAATAGGATACAATAACCCAAACTTTAGTGTAAACTATTCAAACCCTAGCTTCAGGGAATATTTCCCGGGCAGAGAAGCAGTCGGTTATATTGAAGCTACTAAAGAGTTAGTAGGAACATATTCTACTACAATTGAAGAAGGAGAAATACAAATAAATATTCATGGTAGTATTTCTGGACGAGTAAGAGTTAGAGTTTGGGCTACTCACTCAATATCTCCTCTGGTATTAGATTTGGATGGAAATAGAAGAATAGATACCTTTGATGGTAAGCATATTGCAAGCCCTATATTTACCCGAGAAGAACTCAAGAGAAGAACATGGCAAGTCATGGATATAGATGGAGACAATGTTTTAGATTTGGTCGAGAAATTAGGACCAAAAGATGGATTACTATTAAGGACTGATAACCCTCAAACGATAGTGGAAAGAGGATTTATAAGTGGACAAGAGTTATTTGGACAGTCCAACGGATATGTCAATGGCTTCGAAAAGTTGAAAGAAATGGATCTAAACAATGACAGAATAATAAGTGGAGAAGAATTAAATAACTTATACGTATATCAAGATCTAAATAATAATGGTAAAATAGAAAATAATGAAATAAAAAGTGTTCAGCAACTTGGTATAACTAAGATATATACTACTTACACTCCAAGTTATATTGGTAGCTTTGAGAGAAACGGTAGAATTTACACGATGTGGGATTGGTATCCTAATACTCTTAGTGTGAAATTTAATAATAATAAGTAATAGTTATAGAGGGGGCTTCTCTAGAGAGGAGTCCCCAATTGTCTGCATAAAATTATCCTAACCTAGAGATCAGATAAACTACAAGGAGGAAAATCAATGAGGGTAATCATTATACTAACTATCTGCTTTATATACATATCTATTACTGTCTCTGCATTTTCTTATAAGGAATATGATATTTACAACATTTCAGATAATACTGTTGAAACTAAGAATTTTTATATTGCAGGTTTTGCAAATTCTTCTCCTGTTATACTGGGAATAGCTCCAATAGTAGACATAAACCTAAAAAAGAAGAACAAAAATTATAAGTTGTATTTTATAAATTTCGAGAATGACAAAATACATGTTATGGATATTCCAATGTACAGTATACAGCAGTATATGTTTGACAATGAAGATAAAATGTTGTTTTTGATTGGAAATAAATTAACCACGCTTGCGGTAATAAATATGTCAGACTATTCATATACTGAACTTTCCAAGGTGGAATATGGTAGAAATTCTTTTAGATTTTTTGGACTAATATGGTCTGAAGGTCCTAATATTTATACAACAGGTTACTATATGGATGAAAAACAAAACGCAACTGATGACTTCATTGTTAGGTTAGAGTTTCAAGGACAAGAAAAAAATATAAAGTTTATAAATACAGGGTTTAATCTTACGAATTTTAAAGATAAGTTTAATCCTATAAACTTTGTGATTCTTAATCATCAAAAAGTAGCATTTATAGCTAACAAAGGAGGAGGTCAGTACCTGGGTATAACTGACAAAGATTTAAGTTTAAATAAAGTAGATGAAGGACAGACATTTAGTAGCCTTAGTTTTTCTCATGACTATATATTGTATGGAATAAAGAAAAATAATAAAATTTACTATTCTCTGTATGACTATAATTTACAAAAGATATACTTGCAACGTGAAATAAACTTTCCACCTTCTTATAACTTTATATCGCGTGATTCTTCTTCTATTATTATTAGTGATTTGAAACCTAAGAGCATGAGAATGGATGTATATGTTGGTAAAAAAGAAAATGACTATAATTTAAAAAAGGTTATTTCTGATGAGATATGGGGGCATATAAAAATATCTAGAGATGGAAAATATTTTGTATATGCCTTGAAAAATGGTAAAGTTAGAGTTTATAAAATTTAGTGCCTATTGAGATATAAATTTTGGGGTTTAACCTTGTTCTTTGTTGTTTCTTTTTACTATTCTACTTTTTAGATACCTTTCTTTTATTTTTCTCTTTTCTTTTGTTAGTTGATCGTGTTGGGGTGTTGTATTAGGTTTATTTATTATTTCTTCTTCTTGCTGATGAGCAAATATTGACATGATATTTTGTGTTAATGATTCTACTTTTGGTGGCTTTTCTTCAGTTAGTAGCTGAATATCTTTAGGTAGGATTTTATTTTTGAATATGGATACTAGCGGAGCAGCTATGAATATTGAGGAAAATGTTCCGCTTAGTGTACCTACTGACAATGCAATTGCAAAGCTTCTAAGTGTTTCTCCTCCCAGAAAAACTATTCCCCATAGAGTAAGAAGGAGGGTCATTGAAGTGAAAACAGACCTAACTAATGTCTGTATGATTGAGTTATTTATTATTATATCAAATTTTTCTAGCGAAATTTTTTGATTTTGTTTAATTTCTATTTTCAGATTTTCCCTTATTCTGTCAAATATTACTATACTATCCATTACTGAGTATCCTATGACTGTAAGAGCTGCTGCAAGGAATATGGTATTTATTTCAAATCCTGCAAATCCTAGCATTCCAAGAGTTATATATACTCCTAGCATTACAGTAAAGTCATGTAGGAGACCTATATCTGCTATAATTCCGTATAGTATATTATTTCCGAATCTAATAGCTATGTAAATTACTTGTGCTATTAAGGCTATAATAAGTGCTATTACAGCATTTATCAATGTTTCTTTTCCTATAGTTGAACTTACGTTTTCGGTTCTTCTTATTTCTGCTCCTAATCCCTGAAGTTCTTTGTTTATTTTATTTTTCTGTATTTCTTCGATTGGTTTGGTTTTTATAACTATTAATCTCTTATTTTCAAGTTTTTCTTCAAGAATTACATTTTGTATTGTTGGATCAACATTATATTTTTTATAAACATCTCTTATCTGTTGATCAGTTACATCTGTAGATATTATTATCTCTGTTAGTGTACCTCCAACGAAATCTATACCTAATAAGTTTTTTATTTTTCCTGAAAAAATCGAATATGCTATAATCATAAGAAAGATTAAGAAATATATAGAAACAAATACCAATATTTTTTTTGAATTTTTTATTATTTGTAATTTTTCTTTTTCTGCTCTTAAAGTTAGGTGTGAAAGTAAAAAAGTAAATATAGTGAAAGCTAGGAATATGACATAGTTGATCATACTTAGTTATTTCTATAATCTATGATATATTACCTTTTTAATTTATACCTATGGAGATTTAAAATTTAATTTTTGTAACGTATTTTTATTTTAATTAATCTCTTTGCATATATTAAAGAAGGTAATATAACAAAGAACGAAATGCAAGTGATCCATGATAGATTACCTAACTTTGTTAATACATATGAAGAGGGAGATGTAATTCCTATAACAACTCAAGACTTTTATAGGGAAGATGTAACTACCACTGATTACTATATTACGTATGAGGATAATATTGGTGGAGACATTGGCAGTGGTGATACCGGCGCTTGGGATGCAGGAGATCCGCTAGTAGTAGATTTAGACGGTAACAATATGCCGGATGTCAGTCAAGGGATAAATATTCTTAAAAAGATTTTTGACAGGAGCAGAGCAAAATTTTTCGATCTCAATGCTGATAAAATATAGGGGTAATAGAACTGGGAACGGTATACAAAGAAAACAAAGTGGAAGGATATTGCAAAAACCAAGGACGGAAAAATTATAAAAGTATGGTAATGGTGGCCTTCAGTGAAATGGGGTATAGCTAATAAATAAGGTTTGCACAGGAGCTCCTATTAATTTTTTATTATACAAATAAAGGGAGGACAAAAAATGCCCAAAAACAAGAGATATCTACTATTAATTTTTATAGCTTTTATTAGTACTTTGTTTTCCTTTCATGTAACTAGTATAGAAAAATTTATATACGATAACTTAAAATTAGCAAAAACAGAGTACAAGTTTATCGATGCAAAGATTAATAATATGGGGGAACTAATTTATACATATATGCTTTATAAAGCCAAAGGAACACTAATAGTATACGTGGATTTGAAAGCAAATTCTATAGGATATAGGATTTTAAGTGATATAAAGGTTATGCGTCATGTTGCTTACAATAATAAAAAAGAGATACTATTCATGTAATGGGCAATAAGTTCTACTTCATATTACCTAGTATAAATATGTATTCCTTTGACAGTCCCTTCATATAATCTCTCTAAACCTATTGTATTACAATTTGATAAATAAAAATCTTTACTTGTATAGATATAATTAAGTCAACTTTCAGTATTTCAACAATAGATAAGGATAGGAAGATTTATCAAAATATGATATTCAATGAAAATGATATAATTTACAATGAGAAATTTTCTTCTCCGATCAATATTTATCTTGATAGGGACAAAAACAAGGTTGGGATTTTTTATGTATATGATAATGTCATTATATAACAAAAAGATTAGTTTTACTTAGGGAACTACTTGAGTAAGGGTAGAATGAATTCAGAGGGGGGAGTGGTAGTAGTAATAAAAAGTTTTTCTCGTGCTCTGGACATAGCAACATATAACAATCTTCTTTCTTCTTCTTTTTCTTTTTCGTGAGTTTTAAAATGAGGTATAACTCCTTGTTTAACGGAGCAGACAAATACTACGTCGAATTCCAATCCCTTTGAGGAATGCATAGTCATAATCAAAACTCTGTCCTTAGTTTCTATCTTATGCTCCCTGTTCATTCTTATCAAAGTTATGTAATTTAAAAAATTTTCCACATCATTCTTTTCGTTGTTTTTACAGAAATTTTCTACAAATTGAGCAAAAATTTTTAATAAGTTAGAATCCTGATTCTTTTCATATTTAAGCATTATTTCATCTAGTATTTCGATTACAGGTTGATCAGATTTTTCTATCATTTCTTGTACTTCTTTGTATATGTCATACCTTTCCTGTTCTAATATGTCTATTACATTTTTTTCTTCAATTTGCTTTGTTATTTTTTTTATTTCTGAGTTTTTAAGCCTGAAATAATTTTTAAGTACTCTTATAAAGCTGATATCATCTTTGGGGTTATTTATGATCTTGAGGAAAGATATAAGATTTTTAATTTCTTTTCGTTCGAAGAAATCGTAGCCACTTACAAACTTAGCATTTATTCCCCTTTTGATGATGTTTTTTTCAAATTCTTTACATATGTCGTTTGTTCTACATAGTATTGCAATTGATTTATTTTTATTTGATAGAATGTTTTGACATATATATTCATATTCTTTTTCTTCTTCTCTAAATATTTTTATATCCACTGATCCAGTTATATCTTTTATAGGTTTTATATTTTTAGGGAATCTGTTGATGTTATAAGATATTAACCTTGAGTAGGTTTTGATTATCTCAGAAGCTGATCTGTAGTTATATTCTAGATTAATTATTTTTGGATTGAGATAGTATTTAGGGAAGTCTAGCATTATTTGAACCTCTGCGTTCCTAAAACTATATATACTTTGATCGTCATCTCCTACTACAAATATATTTCTGTTTGATTCTGTAAGATGAAGCAAAAACTCGAATTGAGTCTGATTTATATCCTGATACTCGTCAACAATGATATATTCAAACATCGATGATATTCTTTGTTTTATATCTCTTCTTTCTAGAAGAATATTGTTAATACAAAGTATTATATCGTCAAAATCCAAACTGTTTATTTTTTTTAAGAAGAAGTTATATTCTTCTATTAATTCCTGTGTTTCTGGAGAAAGTGGGATATCTTTTTTATTTTTTACACAGGATATAATATTTGAAAGGATATACGGAGTTATCTTTTTCTTAGTTTTTCTGTTGGACAATATATTCTTGATTACTTCTATTTTATCTTCTTCGTCTATGATGTTTATTTTATCTTCTAGATGGTACATTGTTGTTCGAATAGGCATGATTTGTTTGAGTAGTTTTATGATAACTGAGTGAAAAGTTCCTATGTAAGGGATAGTTGAGTTTATATATTTTTTTATTCTTTTCTGCATTTCTTCTGCTGCTTTGTTTGTAAAAGTCAGAATCAACAATTTTTCTGGATTTACATTTTTTTCTTTTATGAGGAAGATAGTTTTATAGGTTATTACAGTGGTTTTACCGGTTCCTGGTCCAGCAAGAACTAGATGGGGACCATCTGTACTGATAACAGCTTCTTTCTGATAAACGTTTAAATTTTTCATTATCTCATTTTGCTTGGAATTACTGTCAAACAGTTTAAAATTTTGTACTCTCATTGTTTATTATTATACTTTTTTCAGGTTGCTTTACCTTGTATATAAAGGATGGTTTAATGGGTTTGAAGAACGTATATAGTATGGAAGCTTCAGTTCTAGAGACAGTAAATTTTTACATAAAAGTCGGTGGGTTACCCTTAGTTTTTTTGATAATATTTATCGAAACGGGTATATTTTTAGGATTTTTTTTACCAGGAGATTCTCTACTTTTTGCATTGGGCATAATAGCTGCAGCAAAAATCATTGATCTAAACTTTACCCTGGTTGGTTGTACAGTAGCTGCGATAATGGGTAATTATTTTGCATATTTTGCGGGTTACTTTTTAGCAGACAAAGTATTGTCTAATTTGCTGAAAAAATATTCACATCATCTAAATAGAACCCAGGAATTTTATTCAAAACATGGTGCTTTTGCTATCATTTTTGCTCGTTTTATTCCATTTTTCAGAGGTTTTGTTCCATTCCTTGCTGGGATGGTAAAAATGAATTTCTTTACGTATTCTTTGTATAACGTTCTGAGTGCTTTCATATGGGTATACAGTTTGGTCTTGTTAGGATATTTCTTGGGCTCATCCATACCGAACATTAAGAAGTATGTTCACCTGATCATATTGGCTATAGTTGTTTTGTCTGTATTGCCTATTTTTTACAAAACTTTAAGAAATAGGAAAGTAAAAGAACAAAATTTGTAGAATAATAAATATGAGGGCTGTTAGCTCAATTGGTAGAGCATTGGACTCTTAATCCAGGGGTTGCAGGTTCGAGTCCTGCACAGCCCATCTAATTTGGTGGACCCAATCCAGAGGGGTAAAATATACAAAATAAAACAGATAATCCGTGATAAACCCTACTACATGAACTATGGACTAATAGAAAACACAATAATAAAAGTGATCGATATTTCTTCTGATAACAAAAATTTTTATTTAGAGGTCGTAGGTTTCAATAGGAAACTAGCTATTGCCATTGATATCTTGCAAGATATAATCCTAGAAGAGGTAAAAGATGACAAAGAAAATTAATACTGAGAAAAATCTTCCAAAGGGTTGCAAAGAATGTGAGTTGGGAGTAATACAAAAAATAACAATAGACTTAAAAAGGAATTTAAAAAGGGTAAAAAAAATAAGAATTGCACTTGTAGGACAACCCAATAGTGGAAAAAGTACATTTTTCAATTCCTTATCAGTCCATAAGGTTAATACTGCAAACTACTACGGTACTACAGTTGAATATCATGTAACAACTATTTTCATAAAAAACTACGAAATAGAACTGATAGACTTACCGGGAATATATTCTTTGAATTATTCTGATCTAGCAGAGAAAGTAACCTTTGAAATAATAACAAACGTAAGAGAAGAATTCAAAATAGATGGAATTATACAAATAGTAGAGGCTGTTTCTTTACCCCATGCTCTATTACTCACTTTAGATCTCTTAACGCTTGATATTCCTATGGTTATTGCTCTTAACATGTTCGATGAAGCAAGAATAAAGGGAGTAGAAATAGATATTAAGCTTTTAGAGAATTTTCTTGGTATTCCTGTTATACCAACAGTAGCCATAAAAGGAGAGAATACGTTGAAGTGCATCTTAAAACTCATAGCAATTTTAGATAAGAGTGATTACTTAGAAAGCAGTGATACTACTAGTTTTGGTGGTTTCATAAAAGAAGGTAACGATTTGTTTTACAGAGCTTCTTTCAGTAAGGAAGAATTGCCTAAGGTTGTAGAAGCCTATAAAAAGCTATGGAAAAGTATGGTAAAAGAAATTTTTGATGCTACCAATTGCCACTTTGAAAAATGTAAATTAGTACCAGCTTGTTTGATGAATATTGAAAAATATGCTCCTAATTTGATATCCCTAGCTAATGTAAGAGATGAAATACTGAAATTAAAAAGTAACATAATAATGTCGATTTCTTCTTATGTTTTTAGTACAAGTAGACCCAAACCTACTTTCGAGGATATAATAGATAAATTTGTTCTTCATAGGTTTTGGGGATATTCGATATTAGTTATGGTTCTATTTTGTGCTTTTTATCTTGCTTATTTTATAGGGAATTTTATTGCTGATAAGATAGACATTGTTACTGATCCTATTTCAGATATGGTTGACCAGTGGGCTAAAAGTTATGGTTTGTTAGCTCCCCTTATCACAGGTTTTAAAGATGGTTTATTAGGGGGTATAGGTATCGTCATACCATACCTAGTCCCTTTCTTACTTTTTATAAGCATATTGGAAGATAGTGGATATATACCTAGGATGATGTATTTAATAGACGGATTGTTAAGACCTCTAGGTATTTCGGGTAGGAGTGTACTAAGTTTTGTTCTAGGATTGGGATGTAATGTAAGTGCTATAATGAGCTTACGGGGATTAACAAAATATAACGAGAGAATTCTTGCGGGTATAGTTATTCCATTTGTTCCTTGCTCTGCTAGAACTGTTGTGATAATGGCTTTAGTTACCGGAACGTTGGGGGTTCTTTGGGGATTATCTTTATATTTATTTAGCCTTATCGTAATCGTTGGAGTATTGTTTTTAATAAATAAATTATCTAGATTCAGTTTACATCACTTCATGATTCATATTCCTCCCTATAGGATTCCTTCTATAAAGTTAGTTGGAATGAAGATTTGGCTCAGGTTTAGAACTTTTGTTTTTACTGCATGGCCAATACTAATCCTAGGAACTATAATCCTGAATTATCTTTCTTACTTTCAACTAGATAAGCACATAAATAATATTTTTTCCTTCGTCACGGTAAGCTTACTAGGATTACCTAAAGAAACTGGAATACCCCTAATTTTTGGCTTGTTAGCTAAAGAGTATGCCTTAGTTATGCTATATTCTGCTTTGGGAACAGAAAACATAAAGTCTATAATGAATGATCTACAAATTTTCGTATTTTCCATCTTTATTCTATTGTATACTCCATGTATTTCCACAATTGCTGTTCAGGTTAGGGAAATAGGTCTTAAATTTGCCGTTATATCTATCTTGCTATCAGTTTCTACAGCCCTATTATCATCGTTTATTGCAAGTAGAATGCTAAGTTTTATATTATGAATACAGTCAAATATATAAAAATTATAACCTTTTTATTTTTATTTTTTTTGGGCACAGTTTTCTCTAAAGAAATAATTACTTTCAGTATCAATCCTTTATTAGGATTCTACTACGAAATAGTGGGACACGAAAATAAAAATAAGTGGAAATATAATGTCCTGATAGATTCTTCTTTTGATCATCATCACTTCGATATAAAGCCTTCTAAGTTCAAGATGATAAAAGATTCGAAAGCTTTGTTTCTTATCGGTACGCTTGAGTTGGATAGAGAAGTACTAAAAATTACAAATATAAAGGATAAGATAATATTAAGCAATTATTTGGAAATCTATAATAGTGATCCACATATCTGGATATCTGTTAAGAATTGTAAAAAAATCATTCAAATAATGTATAATTATCTCTATTCAAACCAAAAGATCAATAGGAATGAATTATACCAGAATTATAGCAAATTGTATAGGAGATACGATGATCTTGACAAAAGACTACATTCTTCGTTTAAACAGAAGAGAATTATTATTTTTTCGTATCACAACGAATTTGGTTATATAAGTAGAGATTATGGAGTGAATATAATTCCTTTGTTTAAAAATGAGGAAGATATTTCACCGAGATATCTACAAGATTTAATAAGAAGGATAAGATCATACAAGCAAAATGTTCATATAATTTTACCAGTTTACTACGATAAAAAAGTAATCAACTACATAAAAAAGGAGTTGAATAACATAAATTTCACTATCTTCAATAGTAATTCCATCAATATCTATGAGGAGTTTGTGAAATTAGAGAGCCTCAGATGAAATTAGAGAATTTTGGATGAGAAGAGTTTTGTTGTTTGAAGGTGTATCTTTTTCTTATAATGGGAATGAAGAAGTATTGAAGAATGTAACATTTTCTATTTATGAAGGAGAAGTAATAACAATTCTAGGTCCAAACGGCGGTGGTAAAACTACTCTACTCAAGTTGATTCTAGGTTTTCTAAGGCCATCTTCTGGAGTTATTAAGGTTTTTGATGATGATCCTGCTTCAAGAAGGAAAGATATAGGATATTTGCCTCAGTTCTCATCTGTCGATAGAAATGTTCCCATAACTGCTTTTGAGTTTGTTAAACTAGCTATGTATCCCGGTCTTCTTTTACCATATCCAAAAGATATTGATCAAAAGATTAATAGTATTCTTAAAGTAGTAGATGCTTTTGAGTTCAGGAATAGGGTAATTTCTGAATTATCTGGTGGTCAATTTCAGAGAGTTCTTTTTGCCCGAGCAATTGTCAATGATCCTAAAATTCTGATCTTGGACGAACCAACCAATTTCGTAGATGAAAACAGTAGAAAAAACTTCTATGAAATAATAATGTCATTCAAAAAAAAGAAAACCATAATCATAGTTAGTCACGATATAGATATGGTTAGTAACTACACAGATAGAGTTTTTTGTTTAAATAGAGAAATTTTTATAACTTGTGAAGTTGATAATTTAAGAAAAAACTTGGATACAGTATACAATAATCTATTTAACTATGTTGAACATAGGCACCAAAGTTTATTTAGATAATCCGAATATAGGTGAACTGGAAAAGAAGTACGTTATAGATGCCTTGGAAAGTGGGTTTATTTCTACTAGAGGACATTTAATAAAAATATTTGAAGAGAAATTAGGTGAATATCTAGGGGGGTATGTAAGTGCCACTTATTGTGGAACTGCCGGTTTACATCTTTCCATCTTGTATTCTATGAAGAAGAACAAGATTAAAGAAAGAGTCGGGGTTATACTTCCAGCACTCACTTTTGCCGCCACTGCCCATGCAGTTCTCTATAATAACCTAATTCCTGTATTCGTAGATGTTGAATATGAAACCTGGAATATTGATATTTCCAAAGTAGATGATTTGATAAAAATTTGTAGATCTAGAGGAATTGACATAAAATTTATCATTCCTGTTCATCTATATGGGAATCCTGTAGACATGGATGAGATCAGAGCTATATCTACAGAATATGAGCTAATAGTAATAGAAGATTCTGCTGAAGCTCTTGGTAGTTATTATAAAGGTAAAAAATGTGGGACTTTAAGTGATTTTGGTGTTTTTAGTTTCAACGCAAACAAGGTTATCACTGCTTCCTCCGGTGGAGCTATATTTTCAACTTCAAAAGAAGACATAGAATACATAAGATTTCTAACTCTTCAAGCAAGAAATGAATCAAAAGGTTATTATCATGAAGATATGGGGTTTAATTATAGAATGACAAATATAGAAGCTGCCATAGTATTGGCACAACTTGAAAAATTAGACTATTTTCTCATGCTAAAAAGAGAATTCTTTAAAATTTATACTCACTACTTGTCGGATTATGTAGAATTCCAAAAAATAAAAGATTACAATATTTCTAATTATTGGCTAATTAGTTGTTTATTTAGAAATCTGGATATACCGGATTTGCAAAAAAAATTGGAGCAATACGGTATTCCCACTAGGAGGATATTTTACCCTCTACCTTTGATGGACTTTTACAGAGATTTCACAAAAATTTATCTAGATAATGCAAATCCGATAGATTTCTATAGGAATGCATTTGAGATATATAGCAGAGGTCTATGTCTACCTAGTTCTACTAAAAATACAACTGATACAATCGAATTAGTAGCAAAAACGATCCTTGATGTTATCAAAAAATAGTAAAATTTTTACATTTTTTTTACAATATTATATAATAAGATTGAAGGTACCTTTTATGTCTATAGTGGAAATATAGAACTGATAGGGAGGGAAAAAGATGGTTAATCCAATTCAACCAGGAACAAGCGCAAATACTCTAAGAGATATATTTGTTGAATCGAAAAATGTAGTACCAGATACTCATCAAGAAAAACTTTCAAAAGATAGCCAAACTGAAATAACTGACCAAACAATTTCAGACGTCTTTACTTCTCAAGAATCAAAGGATGAAATAATAAAAAAAATAGATCAAATCATAAATCAAAAAGAAAATGAATTAAAGAAAATAGAAGAAGAAATAAAAAAAGTAAAGGATAGATATTCTTCAAGAAATATTAGTGATGATAACCTGAAGCAGTATTTACAGGTTTCAGACCAGATAATATTAGAAAACCTGAATATGCAAAGACAATCTCTAATGAACCAGATTAATGTTTTAGATGCTAGAAAAAGAGAACTTTTGAACCAAAAGAAAGAAGAGGAAAGAAATATTGAAGCTCTTCAACAAGAAATAAGAAATAACTACCAGATATCGTTAGATCAGTTGGAAAGTTTAAAGAAACAGTTACTGTCATATCAGGAATCTATGAATGCAAACTATCAAAAAAATATTGAAGCTTTAAATAACAATATAAAAAAGCTACAGAAAGAAATAGAAGACTTGCTTTCATCTCAACCGTCTACACCAGAAGAAGCCGAACAAATAGCTCAAAAAATTTCAGAGAAAAGAAATCTAATTTCTATTCTGAAAGGTCAAATGGACCTACTTTCACAAGAAATATCCAATATAAATAATCAAATAGGTCAACAAATAACCCAATTAGATCAGCAAGCCGGTGAGATAAGGAAGCAGATGCAAGCGGACTACTACAACAAGTGGGCAATCGAACAAGCCATAAGAAGAGAAGTTGAGCAAATAATATGGTCAGAAATGTTAAACGAAAAAAATCACGTTGCTAACTTGTGGAAAATGTATTTTGATACAAACCAAAAAATAAATGCAATGTGGAGAGATATGTATTTTAAGAAGATACAGGATAATAATGATTTTGTATTAAGATGGTCAAAGGCTTTAGGAGCATAGTATGAAGGCAATGATTTTAGCTGGAGGTGAGGGGACAAGATTACGTCCCCTCACCTATACTTTACCTAAACCGCTGGTATATGTAAATAACCTACCATCAATCGAATATGTAGTCAAATTCCTGTATCACTATGGAATAAGAGAATTTGCTATAAACGTAAGTTACAAAGCTGAATTGGTAGAGGAGTACGCTGAAGATGTTTTCAAGAAGAAATTTAAAGATGCGAACTTATTTGTGTTAAAGGAGGATAAATTATCTGGTACAGCTGGCCCTGTGAAAAAAATACAAGATTTTTTCGAAAATCAAAATTTTATCGTTATAGGTTGTGACGATATATTTGATTTTGATTTGGATGTATTAATAAGTAAGCATATTTCTTCTGGAGCAGTGGCCACGATTGGGTTATTCAAGGTAGATGATCCTTCCGAATTTGGTGTTGCTTTAGTAGATGAAAATAATAATATCTTGGCTTTTCAAGAAAAGCCCAAGACCAATCCTATTTCTTATCTGGCTAATACAGGTGTTTATGTATTTAGTCCTGAAATCTTTGATTATATTTTATCGGATGAATATTATGATTTTGGAACCCAAGTTTTTGCTAATTTGTTGAATAGTGGTGCTAAGTTTTTAGGTGTTGATGTTAGTAAAAATCCCAAGTTTCTTGACAAATCTTATTGGATAGATATTGGTAATATAACTAACTATTTTCGTGCGAATAGAGAATTAGCAAATTTTAGGCATCCTTTTATAGAATCAAAGATAGTTCAAAAAGATAATACGCTAATTGTTTTAGATAGTGGTGTAAGAATAGGAGATAATACGGTCTTTGAAGGTATTGTTGTCTTGGGGAGAAATAGTGTTGTTTCTGGATATATAAGAGATTCAATAATTTGGCCCGAAACGAGGTTTGAAAATTCATATATTGTCGATAGTGTTGTAGTAGGTGGGGTAGGGGAAGTTAGCCGCAGTGTGACTGAGGATAGTTACACTGAGGAAAGTCCCGGCTCTAAACTTAAGGGTGCTGGGGAAATCCCAGACGCAGATGGAAAGTGCCACAGAAACCAGACTATGTGGGAAATCCCACATACAGGTGAAACCGTGGGGTAAAAGCCCACGAACCTTAGTAGTGATACTAAGGTTGGTAAACCCCACCCTGAGCAAGGCCTTGAGCCGCAAAAAGTACAGAGTGATCTGTACTTAAGACAAATGGCTAACCAAGGACAGAACCGGGCTTACCTACCTCACCTAATAACTGATCCCCATTCCCATCCCATACTCCTACTCCAAAAGCTTTCGAATATTTCTATTACCTATAGTACTTTCCACAATCTCATAAAAAATAGTAAATTAGAATATCTACAAAAAAGAGATATACTGGTTGTAACTGATATACCTAATTGTAATGTAAATAGCGAATTAATACAGATTATAAATAGGTTTAATTTTCCGATTCTGGTAAAATCAAAAGATTATCATACCTTTGTTATAAATGATAAGTTTAAAGATAAATGTGGGGTACTTGATTCCATGATATTGAAAGAAGAATTATTCAGTATAATTGATAGGGTAGTGCTAGATTACCTAAAAGAGAAAGTAGATTTCATGATTGTTATCAATGAATTTCTCAAGAATGATATACATAAGACTATCGATGCTTTTACGACTGAATATTTTTATAACTTTTATTCAAGCTTGAATTGGCAAGATTTTAAAGGTTTAGAGATTTTCTTTTTGCTAGATAGCAAATTTTTCTTAAGTTCTCCAGAGGTGTTGCGAGAAAACAAAGTCCTGGGAATAAAATTTTTTATAGACGGAACTTTTTCGTCAAGCACAGCCTGGGAAATCGCTGATAAGAAAAATCTATTTCTGGACGAGAAAGAATTCTTTGAGGTTCTAAAATTGATAGGTACTAAATTTACGGATTTAAGTTACATTTATCTTGCCTTTCACTGTGTTGGGAAATTTGCCTTCAAGTTCTTATCGAAAGAGATCGCTACCAAAGTACTAAGTCATAAAAACACAATTCTCAGAGTTGAACACTGTTGTAGTATAGAAAAAGAAGATCTAATGAATTTAGTAGAATTAATAGATACCTACAAATCATATGGTAGGGTTTTTTTAGTTCTAAACCCAGAACCGATCAGTTATCCTATTCAGGAGTTATACAAGCTCAGAAAATATTTTTATGTATGTTATGCTTCTGATACACCAATTTATAGTTTAGATTTAAAAAATTCTATTATAAATATTTTGGGTGATAATTATGAGAGGGAGTTTAAGTTCAAGATAGCTAGAGATATTTTTAGATTCAACAAGCTGCTTTTTAGACGCTGAAATCAAGTAAAAAGTTTTTTACAAAAAATTTCGGTAAAATATCAACAAAACTACGAATAAAAATCGATAGGTTTTCGTAAATTTTTATTTAATCTGTATATTAAAAGGAAGTGATAGTATGGAGGGATGTAGAGTGTTTGCAGTAATCGACGGAAACATTGGAGCTTACAAAAGTACCGTTTTGAACATTATTTCGCATGAGCTAGGTTTCATACCTGTAGATGAACCCTGGTATGAAAATAATTTTTTAGATCTGTTTTATCAAGATAAAAAAAGATGGGCTTATTCTACTCAATGGGAATTTTTCACCATAAGAGCTATAAGACATATGGAAGCTCAAAACAATACCACCGAAAATCTGTTGCTTGAAAGGTCTGTTTATTCAGATAGATATGTCTTTGCAAGATATTTGTACGATCATGGTTATATGAACGATAGAGAGTGGAATAGTTATACTAAGTGGTTTGATTTTTTGGTAGAAAAGCTACTGAAAAAGCCAACTTTCATTCTGTACCTACGAGCAAAACCTGAAACACTCTACAAAAGGATACTTCAAAGATCTAGAGAGATAGAGCTCCAGAAGGATGGAATATCCATTGATTATATACGTGGTCTAAATCATTATTATGATGAGTTTCTTTACCATAACAAGTTCAATCTGGATATCCCTATAATGGTTATTGATACTGATGACAAGTTTTACATGGAAAATCAAGATCATAGAATGGAGTTAATGGGCAAAATAAGGGAATTCTTAAAAGGGCTATCTACGATAAAAATTAGTTCTTAATCAGTGCTAAAATAACATATTGAATCCTGCTCGTATTTGTCTATCTTCTGTTTTGGATCCGTATTGTGCTGTTATATTGAACCGGGAATTATTACCAACATTTCCTTCTATTGATGCTCCCATTATGTATCCTGTTTGTTCATTTTTCTTTGTTAATGAAACATAAGTATTTAAATTTACATCATTGAAACGAAATGATGTATTCACTCCTAACTTTTTTTCGCTCCCTTGTGTATTTTCTACTTCTGTATATTTTGCCGATATTTGTCCTTGTATTAAGTTATGAAATATGCTAACCTCTTTTATATTTCCATCTTTTTTATGCTGATATTTTATGTCTATTTTTGTATCGGTTGGTAGAGAAATTTTTGTTTTTATTTCTTTATCTGTTGTTACTATAAATTGTGCTTCTGTTTTATATTCATTTATTCCTACTTTTGTTTTTGAATCCTGCTTCTATTTCTGTACCTCTTATATTTATCAGGGGATCGATACTAATACCAAATCTTGCCTGGCTTTTTTCTCTGGAGTATTAGATATATTATTTCCGTTATCTTCGGTTTTTATGTTGTTTTGACTTTGATTTTTTCCCCTGCCTAGAGCATCCCAAAATTTTTGAATTATTTTTTCCCCGATATCCTTACCCTCTTCTTTGATTATTTTTTTCATCTCTTGACCTGGTTTTACCTTTATTCTCTCTGAGTCAAACTTGATGTTTACTATATCCGTAGTTATACTAACTTCATAGAAAGTATTTTCTTCTCTATTGTTTGTTTGTATAGCATCTCTGTAAAGACTATCAAAAAAAAATATAAAAAATTAACATATTTTTTACGTATAGGCATGTAGGAATTAGACTTATAGAGTTTATATATTTTTTATTTTCCTATTAAATCTGCTTGACAGTTTACAAGTGTACCGAAAGTTCTGTCTCCTGCGTCACCCAATCCAGGAACTATATATCCTTGCGAGTTTAGGGACTTATCAATCGATAAAACAAAAAACTCTATGAACGGAAAATTTTCATTGAGCTTTATTATGGATTTTTCATAGGCTATTATAGAACATACTTTTATCTTCTGGATTTTTCTTTGTATAAGTATTTCTATTGCTTTGTTAATACTTCCTCCTGTGGCTATCATAGGCTCTAGGATTATACCGACGAAATCAGACAGGTCAGATGGTAGGTTTGTGTAGTACTGGGTAGGTTCTAGAGTATTCTCATCTCTGGATAGACCTATTATTCCAACTATGATATCTGGTATAAGTTTTGTAAAGGCGGGTAAGAGACCTAATCCTGCTCTTAGGATGGGTATTACTATGTATTTTTCTTTAAGTTTAAATCCCATGGCTTCGTCAAGGGGGGTTTGAATTGTTACTGTTTCTAATTCTGCTTTTTCAAAGCAGTAAAATACGAATATGTATGATAGTTCTTCCAGCGATTTTCTAAACAGATCTGGGGAGGTATCCTTGTTTCTTAGTATGGATAGCTTTGCTTGTGCTATTGGGTGGTTAATGGGTACTATCACTTTTGGTTTTTGGGCCCCCCAGGATTCGAACCTAGAACCCTGCGGTTATGAGCCGCATGCTCTGCCGTTGAGCTAGGGGCCCACACCTACTACTAATAAATTATTCTCCTCTTCCCTAACTTTCCCTCCCTAAAAATTATTTTTTTAAATTATTTTTTCAATCTGCAAAAAAGGAATATCTTTATTTCGTTGAATAAATTTAATGTAAAGAATGATTTCTATGGGAGTAAGAGGAGGATGAGCCATGATAGAGACGATAGACTATGTAAAGAACTTAATTAGAGAAATACCTAACTTCCCTAAGCCAGGAATAAACTTCAAAGATATTACTCCACTTCTAAGAGATAAAAAAGCTTTTCAGTATGTTGTTGATTCAATAGCAAATTATTACGTAGATAAAGGAGTAGACATAGTCGTTCCAATAGAAGCAAGAGGATATATCGTTGGTTCCGCCGTTGCTTACAAATTGTCAGCTGGAGTTGTCCCTGTAAGAAAACAAGGTAAACTACCTTCTGAAAAGCTTTCTGCTGCTTACCAACTAGAATACGGAGAGGAGATATTGGAAATACACACAGATTTGATTAAAGAAGGAGAAAGAGTTTTGATAGTTGATGATCTGATAGCTACAGGAGGGACGGCCGAAGCTACAAAGAAGCTCGTTGAAAACCTCAAAGGTATAGTGGTAGGCTTTGCTTTTATAATCGAACTTTCTTTTCTCGGAGGAAGAGAAAAAATCAAAGGATATGATTACTTTTCCCTCATAAAATACTAAAAAATATATAGAGATATCAATGTCCAGAATATACAATATTTTGCCTTTTATTTTTTCATTACTTTTATTCTCATATGCTTCCAACTATTATCTATACATCTTTAACATTCCCATTGATCCCTCTCTCTTTGTTGTAGAAGGGAATTATGTTTGGGTAGATCAAAAAGTCATAGATATCATAAAGACCAGAATCGAAATAAAAGTTGATCCAAAATACTTTGATAGATCAAGAAACAAATACTTGCTTGATGGAATATGTGAAGATAACAAAGATAAAATAGTCCTTAAAAAGAATAAAGAAACCAATATAATAGATGTAAATAGTTTTAAATCTACTTTTTCTAATCATCAGATTATTAGCCCACATGTTAATGACAATACTAACTTGCAATACAAAACCCTTGAATTAAAATACTTCAGATTGTATTATACAAATCATCAGTTAGGGTTGATATTAAGTAAATTGCTAGACATATATTATGAGAATATAGTGAGTTTTTTTGAATTTAGATCGGATGAACTTCTAAGACTGAACTATAAGGTGCCTATATATCTAGCTCCTACGGATGATGTATACAAGTCTTATAATCTAGTTCCTGACTGGTCTACGGGTGCCTTTGTCTTTGAATTTTTCTCTTCTACTCCAATCTTTGCAATATATGCTCATGAAAGAGATTCTTTTCTCATCCAAAGGGTATTACCTCATGAAATAACTCACCTAATCTTGTGCCTATATTGGAAAGAGAATGCTATCGACTATAGAACAAAATTTATACAAGAAGGAGTTGCTCAGTATAATGAATACAGATTACTAACAGGCTTAGAAGAAATAGTTATTCATCCTTCTGTTAAAATACCGCTTGAAAATCTGTTATATCCTCGTTTTGATTCAGCAGAAGCAGTGAAAGCTTTTTATGAAAATTCGATCGCTTTCACATCTTTTCTAATCTGTTCTTATGGGAAGAGAAAATATATTGAATTTATTCGAAAAACAAAATATAGTTTGGATATCATAAAAAACCTTAACGATATATATAAATTTGTTACTTTTTATAATGAAAGTGTAGTTATAAAATATATCGAGGATAGGTGGGATTACTTCATAAAAACAAGACAGCCAACTATATTAAATTAAATCATTCTAAAAAGTAGTGATAACTGTCATAATTCCAACTAAGGGTATAACAGAGATTTTGGAAAAAATATTATATCTTTTAAACTTTCAAACTATAGATGGTTTTCATGTAATAGTAGTAAATACTTCTGATTCGAGTCACAAAAATTTCAAAATCAATTCAAAGTATATTTTGAAGGTTGTTGAGATTAAAAGTGGAGGAACCAAATCCATAGCTAGGAACTTAGGGTTATATTTATCCCAAACAGATTATGTACTATTTATTGATGCAGACATGATACCTCACCCCGGATTAATCGAGCAACATCTAAAGTTTCTAAAGTTTGGTTATTTCGTCGTGGGTTTAGAACTTAGAACAAAAAAAGAAGAGGAATATTTAAAAACTTTAAAAAATATAGAGAAAATAAAAAATCCTAAAGAACTTATGGAATTATTCAGTTACAAATTTAGTAATAGGAGTAGAAGGAATCTAAAGTTAAGGGAATTAGAATGGTATAAATTTCTAACAGGTAATTTATCAGGAAAACGAGAATGTTTCATAAAAGCAGGAATGTTTAATACAAGCTTTATTTCCTACGGTTTCGAAGATATTGAGTTAGGTTATAGGGTTAATAAAATGGGAGGTAAGATTCTTTTCAATCCTCATGCAGTTACTATACATCTTCATCCACTTTCAACCGAAAGAAGAATACAGAATAAAAAGGAATCTGTTACGAACTTAATGAAATTCTATCAAACTTATGGTAATAAGAAAATATTGGAAAAGCTAGGTATAAATATGTTTAGTAGATTGATATATGACTTTATACCTAAGTCTGTTAGGATGTTCCTAGAAAAAACTAACGAAGATTATAAAACTAACTACTATTTTTGGAAAGAATGGAATATAAAAAACTGATAAGTTTTTTACATTATATAGAGAAATTTTCTGCTTTTCCTTTCGTCATAATACTGAGGAATTCTATGATTAACATTATACCCATAATAATAGTTGGTAGTTTTTTTCTTCTTATTTTTGTCTTCATGAAACAGTATAACTTTCTTCCTTACTATTTAGATTTTTACAGAAAACTCTATTTACTCACTATGGGTCTTATTTCATTGTATTTGTCCTTTTCGATAGGTTATAACTATGCCAGTTATTATGGCAAAGATAGAATCCTGTATTCAATCCTTTCGTCTACGTGTTTTTGGGTTTCTGCTCTGATATATCTTGATTGGAAAAGTCTGAATGGAATGGATTTTATTTCTTCTTTAGGGGTTAAGAATATGTTTTCTACCATAGTGATTTCTTTATTGTCTTGTTACATTTTCAACAGTATTAGAATAGAGATATTCGTAGATAGATCTGTTCCTGATTACATCAGAAATAGTCTAAATTCGATATTTCCCTTCTTTATAACAATCTTTGTAATTTCGATATTTGCAGCTTTTTTTAAGTTAAATGAATTTTTAAAATCTTTGTTATTTCCCTTTGAGAAGTATGGTGATAATTTAATTGTTGTCTGGATAACGAATATATTTTTACATTTGACTAATTTTTTGGGTATACATGGTATATCGTTGATAAACAGTGTTTTTTTGTCTCTGTGGCAGGGATATTTAGTAAAAAATGCAGAACTAATCCTGAATCAATTGCAACCAGTGTATATAACTGCATATCCTTTTTTTCAATGGTTTATATGGATTGGTGGGGCAGGTAGTACTCTGGGATTAAATATTGTTCTGTTATTCTCAAAATCGAGTTATTTAAGAAGTATAGCTAAAGGTGCTATTATTCCTTCTATTTTCAACATAAATGAGCCTTTGTTATTCGGTCTACCTATAGTCCTTAATCCCTATTTTTTTATACCTTTTATAGTTACACCATTAGTGTTAGGTACAATAAGCTTCCTTGTTTTCTATTATGGATTGGTAACTAGACCGTATATAGAAGCTCCTTGGATGTTCCCTTCTCCCCTTGGAGCTTTCTTGTGTACTACCGATTACAAAGCAATAATATTAAATTTTGTCAATATATCTATTTCTGCTCTAATCTACTTGCCCTTTGTAAAGGCCTATGAAATGAAGATTCTGAAAGAAGAAAAAGGTATAGATCAGCTAGAAGAAGAAAAGTAAGAATAAAAATAAAATGATAAAGCTAAAACTCAAAGAAGTACTGGATAATTGCAAGTTCAGAGATATTCTAAACTATACAGAAAGTACTATTGAGCAGATTTTTACAGATAGTAGAAAACTTAATAATGGCTCTAGAGGACTTTTCATATGTATAAAAGGACAGAAATTCGATGGACATGATTTTATAGAAGAAGTATATAATAAAGGTACAAAGTTTTTTGTTGTTCAAGATTTATCAAAGATTCCACCAAAGATTAGTAGATCAACAACTTTTATTTTGGTAGATAATACTATAGAGTTCTTGGGTGAGATAGCCAAACTGGTTCTGAGTAAAAGAAGAAGTATATCAGGAGATTTCAATGTAATTGCGGTCGCTGGTTCAGCCGGAAAAACAACAACTAAAAACTTAATAAAAAATATCTTTGAGTTTGCCGGATATACTGTTATAGCTTCCGAAAAAAGTTTTAATAATGAGATTGGTGTTCCTTTGACTACTCTTAGGATAACAGAAGATACTCAAGTTTTGGTTCTTGAAATGGGCATGAGGGGATTCGGCCAAATAGAATATCTGTGTTCTATTTCCGATCCTGACTACGGGGTCATTACTTCAATCGGTCCAGAACATCTGGAGTTCGTCAAAAATATCAAAGGAGTTATAAAAGCAGAAACCGAACTTACAAATTATCTCTATAAACATAACAGATACTTTATTTTACCCAGCAAAATTAAAGATACCTATACGAATTATCATAATTATGATTATTTACCTAACAGGCAATATATGATTAGAAATTTTTCTATTGATCCCATAAAAAAGGAAACTCTATTTGCCATTTCTTATGATAGAAGAATTTATAATTTAAAGGTTGAAGGAATTGTATCGCTGCCAATTCTATACAATTTTCTTGTTTCTCTTAAACTTTTCGATAAGTTTATCAGTAATACTAACTATCGTTTTCAGAAAAATCAAGTCATATTGGAAGTTATAAGAAATACGAGCAGAATAGTACTAAATTCCATAGAAAACAATAGGTTTTATTTCGATACCAGATTTAACATCATAGCAGATTACTATAATAGCAACTACCTTTCATTATTAGAAAATCTGAAAACTGTTGAAAAAATGTTCAATTATTATAGTAGAATTTTACTTTTTATTGGAGATATGCTGGAACTTGGACCAAAAACTAAATTTTATCATCAACTTGTATTAAAAAGACTCAATAGTTATCCCAATAATGTGGAAATATACCTAATAGGAGAGAATTTTTATCAATTTAAAAAAGAATATTCCAGATTTTTCTTCGCTCGAGATGTTGATAATATTCTTAATCATAGTTTTATAGACTGTTTGGATTTATACAAAGGGGAAAAAAAATTAATTTTCATAAAGGGATCTAGAGCACTTAAACTAGAGAGAATACACAATTTGATTATCGAATCACTTAACAGTTTATCTTGACAAAAAAAACTAGTTAGAAAAATGCTAAAATGTAAAAAAAATGTAAAATAATAGGCAACATCTATTTAATTTTTTTCTAATGTGAATATTAAATTTATTAGCACAATCATAAAAAGGGGGGAAACTGAATAATGAAGATTACTAACAATAATTACACTACATCAGTTAATATGTATTATTTTCATACCACCTCGAACCAAGTAAACATATATAATAATATAAATATAAACATTCAAAATATAGATGTTCAAAATAACCTAAATATACAAAATGATGCAAAGCTAAGGATACAATTGCAATGGATTTTGCTTGAGCTGTTATTTATCCTCCTAGGTGGTGAAGATTCGTATGAATGGCATAGAGTTTTGAACGATTATGGTAGATATGTTACCCCTGGTATGAACAGTGTTTTATTTTTGCCTGAATATTCCAGTCCTGAATATGTTCCCCCTACTCCATATTACTCACCTTCTATTCCTAGTATAAATCACCCTAACAATACATCCCATGCAAGGTATAATCACAGAGAAGAAAGTAATCAAATAGAGAGTAATCAAATAGAAAGTAATCAAATAAATAGCAATATACACAATTTCGATTGGCAAACTGGTGTAAGGAGAGAAATAGAAGGTAAACGTTCTGCTGAGGTATCACTGGGAAACACCAGCATAAGAGGAGAAATTTCTGGGAAAGCCGAAGGATATGCAGAAATCTTAGGAAGAGGTACCATCAGTGATACAGGTTTATATGGTAGAGTTGAAGCAAGAGCAGGAGCCAGAGGCAATGTCTCCTCGAAAGTAGAAGTAAGAAGAGGAGACGTATCAGCTTATGGAAAGGCTGAGGTAGGTGCAGGTGTTGAAGCAAAAGGAAGCGCCGAAGTTATAGCTGGAAGAGGTATTTACGGAGAAGCTAGCATAGGAGCAAGTGCCAGAATAGAGGAAGGAATAGAAAAAGGACTAAAAGTTCAAGATTCGGGCATATCTGCAGGAGTTAAGAAGTACAAAGAAGCCAGAGCCGAAGTAGGTGCAAAATTTGGCTATGGAGTAGCACGCGACAAAGATGAAATAGTCTCCAAAGGTGGACTCCACGTATCTGCTCAAGCCTCAGTCTCAGTCGGTGCTGATTTTCATGTCCAAGCTGAAAACAGTGATGGATATATCAAAGGAAGCATAGGTATTGAAGCAGGAATCGGAAAGGGATTTTCAGTTGGAGCCGGCACAGAAGCTCGTATAAACACCAAAAATTGGAATGTAACATTTAACACCTTTGTGGATCTAGGGATAGGACTCGTAGCTGACCTAGACTTTAATGCAGCTATTGAAGGACAAATCAGTATCAATAGAGAAATCTCTGAACTAAGAAATGAACTTAATCAACAAATACAGCAAAAAGAACAACAATTACTACAAAATGAAATCAACATCCAAAATTCGCAAGCAGTTAAGCAGCAAAAAGTTGATAAAAAACCCCAAATAGATAGAAATAAAATCAGACAAAGAGCAAAAGAGATAGTACTTAATAACACTCCTAATTGGCAATCCCGACTAGCTATTATCCACAAAAATTTTGAAAATAAAGCCAAAAATATATTAACAGATTTTAGTCGAAAATTGATAGATAGAGCCGTAGCCAGACTTGAAAGAATAGAAAATAATCAAAATAAAAAACCCTCCATATGGTCAAATGTTACTCATGTAATAAAAGGAGTATCTTCATCCTCACTGAAAAAACTAAAAGGATTACTGAATTTTACCGGCGGCATTGCATCAAAAATATTATCACTAATAACACCATCCGTCAGGTCTGCCATATATGAAATTAAACCACACGACGTAATAAAAAGTTAATTATTGATAATAGATTAAACAGAAAGCCAGTTAACCAAATAGTGGAATCAATTAATAAGATGTGTGTTGTTAATTAACATACATAAAGGGATCCACTGCCGGATTCCGAAATAGCGTTATACCTTTGTATATTTTCAAAAACAATCTTTTGTCTAGCTCCAAGTGTGCTTTTTTCTGATCTAGCTTTCTAGTCTATATAAATGATTTGTAACATTCCATTTTCATATGTGATTATACGAAAAACAAACTTTCCTATTTATTTTCTTTCGAGAAAAGTTCCGAAGTTATTAGATACATATTCCTAGAAGTGTAAAGTTTCTTCAGTATTGCTTATTAAATCCAATAGGTTAAAAGTTAATTTCTTCAAAACTATAATCGTATACGCTTTGGGTAACCTTTTTTTCACTCTTATGCTTCTACTTCTCACCAACAGTAGTTTACTTTATAACAACTTCCTAAGAAGTATAACTACAGAAATATCAGGGTCATCAGTTACAGTTTTCCAGGTTTTCATTTCCTTTTTCATAATTTCTCTCTTCTACATTACCCAACAATCAATGAAATAATATCCCAAAATCTGTCAATACGAGATCCAACAGTTTACTTTTCTTTACCAAGTATATTTTGTTTTTTATCTTTGTGAATTATTCCATACCCCAGATAATTCGAGCATTTTCTTTATTATTCTTCGAATCTACTTTTATCCTTCCCTAGATCAATTTCTATTTCTGTTTTTTCTCTTCCAGACATTGCTCTATACGAATTCAAAGGTTGCTTGGTGTTTAATTTCTGGTTATAAGTGTTTTTAATCCTTTAAACTTCGATATCTGCTTGTAATGTTTAGAAGTCAGTGAAAGTTTTTATAAAGAAAGTTCTTGAGATAGTTCTAGAGCACTGTATTAAGTATTTGATTTATACATTTCAGAGATAAGATTTTTTGGGATAAGTTTTTCTCCAGTAGCGAATTTGATCTCTTTGAGTTTATTGAAAAAAGATAAAAAACAGATTTGTATGTTAGAAAAGACACTTCTTCTTGCTTAGGGACAGATCTTTCGAAATCTTTGAAAATTTCTCTAGTAATGACTTTGAAGTCGAAGGCAAAAAGAAATGTAGAAAAATAAGTAAGAGGAAGAGTATCAATGTTTGAAGAAGTTTATTATATCAGGTTATGAAGCTCTTGCATTTTTTGTTATTTGTAACTTTTATCCTTTCTCTGGTTTTCTCACATAGTAGATTTGAGTATTTTTATTATTATGACTATTTTAAACCGATTGAGGATTATGGAGATAGCAAAACTTATGGTATCAGATACTTTAAGAGGGTAGATGAGGATCAGACTAATTTTTTTGAGTATTACTTCCATAATAAAGATAGCAAATCTTCTTTATTTGTGCTGGGTATGTACAAGGATTGGAGTAGAGATCTTTATACATATTCTGCTGTTTCCTTTGGAACTAAGAGTGATTATTTACCCAAGTTTAGATTGGATAATGAGTTTAATTATAAAATCGGTAAAGAGAGAAATATGGTGTTTAGTTTAGGTGTAACGTATATAAGTTATCATAATCGTTATGAAGATTTTACTTTTCATTATGGGATTAATTACTATTTTAGGTATGGTATTTTTTCTTATAAGAGGTTCAATAGTAATGTAAATCCTGGAGGTACTTCTTCTTCAAGCAATTTTTTTAGTCTGGGCTTGGGATCTGAAAAAAAATCTTGGATATATATGAATTATAACTATGGTAACCAATCTTACTTGGTAAATTTTTATCCCTTTTCATTAACTTTCGATAAAGATTTTGAATTTTATCAGTTAAGTTATAGAACATGGTTATCAGTTGATAGAGGATTGATAGTTGAATATAATTATCTACATTTAAAGGATACTTACAGAAAACCTGGTTTCATGGTAGGGGTATTTTATGAGTACTGATTTTGATTCTGAGTTTTTGAAGATGAAAAAAGCTATTATGAAATATGTCTATTTTCATCGATATAGCCGTAGAATTTCTATTAATATTTTCCTTTTTATTCTAAGTTGTTTAGTTCTTTTGATTTTCAATTTTTATTTTGGTATCTATATTTATGACGATTTCAATAATTTTTTTATTAACTTTTTAGCTAATCATTTACAAGATTATAAGATCGAAAGTTTTTCATTTAAATTCTTTGAAAAGTATACTTTAAGCTTGAAGTATCTATTTGTTGAAGGTAGGTATCCAAATATTTACGATTTTATTTTTGTATTAGTATTTTTTGGGATTATGGGTTTGGTGCTTTATTATTACAGAAGAAAAATTCTACCTTTTTTTGTATGGTATGTATTTTTCGTTTTTCCCTTGTTTTCTTCTGTGTTTTATTTTTTATTCTTCTATAAGTATTTCCCTTATACTGTTAGAGAATTTTCTATTTTATATATTTTACTACATTTGGGTATTAATTTTTTTATAGTTTCTATTAATTCACTTATACTTTCTTTAGTTACTGTAAATTTGATACAATTGGTTTTTAATATTCTATTTTCTGCATTTATTATTCTCTATTCTGTGGTGTTTGGATATTTGAGATACTATGTTTTTTTATTAATTCTTAATAAATTTTCTTATCTTTATTTTGCTAACTTGTTTTTTACTTTTGGTCCGTTACTCGATTTTGTATATGTAGTATCTTTCTATTCTTTGTATGTATCTCTGATCTTAAAATTTATCTATAAGGATACAAGTTTATGGAAGTTTACGTAGTTGGATTAATAAAAGATATAGTAAAAGTATATTTATTGTTTTTGATGATTGTTCTGACAGTATATTCTTTTAGACATATTTTTTTTACTTTGAATAGGATGTTTGGTAGTCAGAGGATATATTATCATGATATTATTGATAGTGATTTGCCGATGGTTAGCGTTTTGATTCCTATGCATAATGAGGAGAGGGTTATTCATGGTATAATGAAATCTTTAATAAATTCTGACTACCCTAAAGATAGAATGGAAATAATACCAATAAACGATCATTCTACTGATAATACTAAAGGTATATTGGATGAGTATGCCAGTAAGTACAGCTTTATAAAGCCACTACACAGGTATAATGGTAATAGAGGAAAGCAAAACGCTCTCAATGAAGCTGTTGATTTTGCAAATGGCCAGATAATTATTGTTTATGATGCTGATTATATTGTTCCTAAGGGTCAGATTAAGGATATGGTCAAATTTTTTGTAGATCCCGAAATTGGAGCAGTAATGGGTAGAGTAGTACCGATAAATTATGGAACAAATTTGTTAACAATGATACTTGATTTGGAGCGATCAGGTGGCTATCAAGTTGATCAGCAAGCCAGATATAACCTAAATCTTATACCCCAGTATGGTGGAACGGTTGGCGCATTTAGGAAAGATTTATTTATAAGTCTAGGTAAATTCGATCCAAATGTTTTAGCAGAAGACACAGAATTGACTTTTAAAATCTATCTGAATGGTTATAAAGTTGCCTATGCAAACAGGCTGGAGTGCTACGAGGAATCTCCAGAAGATTGGTATGTTAGATCCAAGCAGATAAGGAGGTGGTCTAGAGGTCATAATCAGGTTCTCTTTAGGTACTTTTGGAAAGTTTTGAGATCTAAAAAATTAAATATTTGGCAGAAGATTGATGGTATTTTGCTGCTGGGTGTTTATACTATTCCAATTCTGATTGTTCTAGGCTTTTTAGGATCATTATTCCTATTCTTTGTTGGGGATATGGTTTTATTTTCTACTTATTTATTTCTTTTGGCTGTTTTTGCTTATAATTCATATGGTAACTTTGCTCCTTTTTTTCAGATTGCAGCCGCTGCTTTCATCGACATGAGAATTTATAGTATTAGAATTCTTCCTCTATTCTTTTTCTCTTTTGTCTTTAATCTCTTCTATTCTTCTTTGGGTTTTATCGATGCTTTGCTAGATTTAATTTATAACAGACAAATCGTTTGGCATAAAACTGAGAGATTTAGAAAATAGTTGATTATGTTGAATGAACTTTTTGATATTTTGTTTAAATTTCTAAAGTTTGATATGCTTACTTTACTTCTATTATTTGTAATCCTTTTATTTATTCCTTTTGTTTTACCTATTTATGAGTTAGTGAGAAAAAAAGAAAAGAATTTATATATAGATCTTCTTTATTCCAGGGATCCTGCTTTTTTTGGATCGAGCTACCTCAAGTTGTTGTCCTGTACACTATCAAACCATTTAAAAGGAATCCATTCTCTTGAAGATTTGAAAAAGATTGAAAATGATTTATTAATCGAAATGAATCTCTGCTTTGATAAGGGAAAAGAAAAATTTTTGATTACAAAGAACTTGGGTAGTTGTAATTTATGTACTAATAAAATTGATTTTGTTACAATAAATGTTGGAAGTCTAGAACTAAGAAAGGAATATTTTTTTTCCAAAGAACTTGTTGTATTAGGTGATCTTTATATACATGATAACTGTTTCTTCAATAATCTAATAGTTATTGGTAACATGTATGTGAACTCCAAAATAAAGATTTTGAATTTTTTACATGTTGATGGAGAAATTCATATTAATTCCGAAACAAATGTCCAAGGTACGATTTTTGCATCAAAAAAGATATTAATTCTTTCAAAACTTCATTTTAAAAAAATTTTCTCTCCTAAAATAATCTCGAAATACGATTCTGACATTGAAAAAAAATACGAAACTTTAGATGAAGATAAAAAAATAGTTATATCTGGTAATATTAAACTAGAGGGGAATTTAATTATTGACTCAAAAGAAAAACACGTGATAATAGATGGTAACGTAGTATCTGATAAAGATATATATTTAAGAGGAAATATTTGGGTATTGAACAATCTTTTCTGTCAAGGTAGTATCAATCTCTCAGACGGTGTTTTAGTCGGTAGTCTCGGAAAAATTAAATCTGTCGTAGCAAAGAAGAAAATAATAATCTCAGGTAATGTTAAAGTGTATGGTTACCTTCATACAGAAGGCAGTTCAATTATTGATCCTTAGTTTTCTATTGTTGATATCGAATTCATTTTCAAATAATTCTTATTACCCTATTATAATCTTATATAATCCTGATTTTTATAGAAAATATGGGTATTCTGTTTTGTCTTTTGAACAATCTCTAAGAGAAGAAGGTGTAAATTTTAAAACTATAAGTGTTTATAGTGTTTTAAGTGATCAATCCATTATTTTTGATAATAAAAACCTGAAAGGTATAATTTTGCCTGATAAGATTAACCAATATATTCCCCACGATTTTTATTTCATCTTTCAGAAGTTATTACAAAAGAGAGTAAATGTTTTCATATCCTATGATGTTGGTATAAAAGATAGAAATGGTAGGTATTTAAGTAAATGTATATTCAGTGATATTCTTGGTTTAAATTATGTCACGTATGAAAAGTATGGTAATAGGGCTTACCTTTTGGATCAGGTAGAAATTTTGGATCCCGAATTTTTAGGTTTCCCTGAATCTAGATTAGATAAAGGAATTATAGTAGGATACAAATACCCCATAAAAAGATACTACGTTTCTAACGTGGAAATAAAGTACAAGGATTATATAGAATTATCCAAGACGAAAATTTATGATTTACCTTTTATTGTTCTAAAGAAATATAAAAATGGAACTATTTATTATGTTAATACTCCACTAGGTTACTTAAAAGCAAATTCGGATGATCTGATACTTAGGATTAATTTAAAAACTTTTTTGTACAAGGTTTGTAAAGTAAATCACATTTTGAATCTGTATTACGGTATTCCTACCCTTATAATTAACTATCATGTAGATTCAAATTCAGATTTCAAAGCAATAGAGTTTATGTATAATAATGGTTACCTGAAGCGCAACATAAAGTCTTCTTTTCATATAACTGCTGGTGATTTTAGGGATAGAGAAGGGGATAAGTTAGGATTTGAAGCTTGCGGAAAAGGAAGAAAATACGTTGAACTATTATCTAAGTACGGTGAGATAGGTTCTCATGGAGGCTGGGCACACAACTACTTTTCAAATACAATACTTTATCAATCCGATAAAATTGATCTGAAGCACTTCATAAAGAAGTATATAAAAAAGAATAACGAGTGCTTGCAAGATATAGTTGGTTATAATATTCTTGAATATTCTGCTCCCAATGGAGTTTATCCTCAGCCCATAAACACAAAAGTATTAGAAGAATTTGGTATGATTTGTTATTATTATGTTGGAGACTTAGGTAGTCAGCCAAATTTGACATTTTACCAAAATCTAATGGTTTCCGATAAAGTACTAGCTTTCCCCGTTATGCCTTATAAAACTATTGTCTCACTTGGTGAAATGAAAAAGAATAGAATACCTGCTTCAGAAGTAAAAATTTTTCTGAAATATCTAGTTGATTACGTGATAAAAAATGACACTGTTAGACTATATTATACTCATCCCTATGATATTCTTGAATATCCTCAGGAATACTATTACTTTATCGATTACATTGACAATTTGGTTTCTAACTTCACTCTTCAGACTCAGACAATGAAAGAGTATACCGAATTTTTCTTTAGATTTTTAAAAACAAAATATGATCTGAAAAATACTTCCGAAAGGTTTATCATAGAACTTAATAATCCTATATCTTTGAAAGGAATAACTTTAAGGATCCAAAAGGATGAATTAAAAAATTTCTATCTTAATGAGAACTATTGTAATAAAAAGGGTGTCGATATTAAATATAGAAATGGTTATTTTTATTTTATTGTCAAAGAAAATGTGAAATATTTATTATTGGTTTTCAGAAAAAAAACCTAAAAATAGAATTATAAAAAACTTAAGGACATAATTTTGAGTTTTTTTATAAAAAGCTTTAGATAGAAAATTAATAAATATATGGTGGTTATACTTAAAGCGGTTATCAAATTATTTTAATTAATCCTCAGAAAAAAACTCACTAAAAAGCTGATGTTATTGTATCCGTCAAGCTATTGAGAATAATTAATCTGACAATTTTTCTATGGTATGGATAAATGGGATCAAATTTTGAATATCCTACTTTTTGAATAAAGCGATGGAACATTCAACATATCAGTTAAAAGAATATTCTATACAAAAGCCACTATCTGATCTTGTGTCAATTATTCAAGAAATTCTCAGTTGGTAACAGTTTTTACGGGAAGAAATATATTGGTGTCTAAGAGTAAGAAAATGAAATTCCTTTTCAGGGTTTGTTACAAACTTCAAATATACAACTTCTTGCTAAGCTGGACAAGGAATACATATATTGAAATTTCCAGAAATCAAACTTCAAGTCATAGAATTCTAATATTAGATCTTTATTTAAACTATTCCGACTTTCTCCAGTAACAAAGACATTACCACGTAATATTTCTGTCTCCATCTATATCTTTTCCGAGAGGAATTCCAAAATTATTACATATCTTTATGGATGATGTGGTAGATGTAAAATTGCCCTGGGAGCTAAACCTGAAAGATTTTATGCCTTGAGGATTGTAAAAGTATACCAAAATACCGAAAAATATAATTGCTACACTACAGAGTAACAATCTCACTCTCGTTTAAATTTTCTCCTTTCTTGTATTATTTGGATAAATACACGTGCGTATAAACTATATTCTGAGAAAGGTATATATTCCTTATTTAATTTGTTGAATTTGGAAAGATTTGATAGACCTGGAAGAGGAATCAACGACAATACCAATGGCTATGATTTTTGTGTAATTTAGATATTTGTTCAAGTACCTTTTAGAAAGAATTTGTTCTAGGGGTTGTCCTTTGTCAACTTTGAATTCGAAAATGTAAGCTGTGTTTTGGTGTAGGACAGTTAAGCCAATGTTACCAGTAGAAGAAATGTCTTCATCTATTTGAAAAGTGTTAGTGTACCATTCGAAAGGAATCTGAGCAAACAGGTTGTCTAGAAAATTTATTAACTGTTCAATTTGTGAGTTATAAAAAATGTCTTTGAGTTGCTTTGTAACCAAATGAGATTAAGAATGAAAATAGTTGGTAATCAGAGTATTAAGTGCGACTTTTACTTCCTTGTTAGGATAGGACAATTCATATTCTGTTTGTTGAATATAGAACTGTTTTTGTTGTAGGATTTTGATGAGAAAAAGTCTGAAATCTCTTCTTTGCAGATAAAGTAGAACATCAAAAGAGTTGTCTAATGGGCTCTATTTCTCTATACACGTATTAATTATTTCACTATGAGTGTAACTACAAATAGAGGAATACTATCTGTCAAGGGAAATGTCATTCAGATGAAAACAAATTTGAGCTATTTATCAATAGGAATATCAGTTTCATCGATGAAATCAAGAGTGGTCTTATCATATTCATCAATAAGAAAAACTATAGTTTTATCGGTTTTGTTATAGATGTTATATATATTATTTCATTTCGTTGAAGTTTTTCTGAAAGTCAAGGTTTGGATTAAAATTTATGTTATAAGATGTGATAGAGTTACTGTTGAATAAAGTTGATAAAGTTTTGAGGAGGAAAAGTTTCCATGTAGAAGTCAATTTTGATTACAGGATATTTATTATTCTAATCCCAATACTTTCAAGGGGAAATCCTAATAATATTTGCCAGTTCTAATTTCTTCAAAAGAACTGATGCCAATGGTAACTTCTCTATCTACAATGATAGAATGGAAATTTTTTACTCATGCTGGAGAAGATCAAGGATAAAGATTCCTTTATTCTGCCTTGGAGTATATTTCAACAGATTTTTTTTGTATATCTTCTTTTAGTTTTGTATTTTTTATCCTTTCATAATGGATAAGATCTATATTTAGAAGAGTGTTAATTTGATTAAGTTCGGATAGAATTAGCAGATAGGTTGATAGATCTAAGTTTGGGGAGTATATTACAATATCTATGTCTGAATTTTTTCTATATTCATTAGTTACTCTAGAACCAAAGATGGAGGCTTTTTGTATTTCTCCATATTTCTTGAAAACTGATTTTATTTGTTGTAGGATTTCTTCTGATAGTCCGAAATCATAAGGTTTTTTCATATATTTCTCTTATTTGCTTAAATTTTTTCAATAGTTTTTCTAAAACGCTATAGTATTTGTCTACTATTTTTTTTGCTATTTCTTTTGCTAACTCTTCATCATAGGTATGTGTTGTCAAATTTCTTGCTTCAATCATTTCTAACCATACTTTATCATCTTCAATTATTTCAAATTTGAATGCATTTTTTATTGTGTCTCTTGATCCTGAAATACCAGAAATACCTTGGAATATCAAGTAATCTTTCATCAAATTCCAAGATAGTTCAAACGTATATTCAAATGCTTTTATTAACCCTTGTTGTTCCAGTTCATTAATTTCTTTCTGTTTGTAGATTAATACTGCTTTTCTTAGTTGAACTAAAGCTTTCTCGTAATTGTCTAATCTTTTTAACCACCTATACACTGTACAAACGCTAAATTTTGGTATTCATTGCCTTGTATTTAATTCTCTCTTTAGTATTCTTTTCCCCACTTGTTTATCCTTTATATAATAAACAATTTTTATTCTAGATTTGAGAGTAGGGTAGGGGAGAACCCACCAAATGTTTTGATTATTAGCAAGATTGGTCTGTTTTTATACCTATAGCTCGTTTTTTACAACTAAACAAGCAATTCGAATATCCAGGACAAACACTCTAATCACTCTAACTACAGATATTCTTCAAGAAATTTTTCTAGGAGTATTACATTTATGTTTTGTTTCACAAGGGCATCGTGAATATCTTTATCTGTTGTTACCAATATTTTGTTTTGATCTTGTATTTGGAAGTAAAGTTGAATTAGGTACACGTCGTTTGGTTTGACATCCTTTACTTCCGGATAATTTTGGCTCTCCTCATAAATCCGGATACATTTATTCATGTTGATCATAAATAAAGCCCAAAACTCCTTAGCACAACCATAAGTTATTGAATCTTCATAAGGTTTTATTTTACTATAAAAATTGCTAATTTTTTTATACAACTTTGAAGAGATAGCTATTCTATCACATTTCTTATAGATTTTGTTATATAACAGTATAGCTTTTCTTTGTGCTTCTTTTTCTTCTTCTTCCTTCAAATCAGTCTTCTTGAGTAAGTAATGAGCGAACCATTCATCCAGTATAATTACAAGGGATTCTTTAGTTTGTTTACTACTCATCATGTATATCAAGCAATATTTTAATATCTTCTAGCTGAGCAATTGCAAAATTTGCTAGTCCTCCCTCTATTCGACCTTCTTGATTAACTTCTTGTTTAATAAACCTAGTTTCTCCATTTTCTTTTACCAGATAGGCTTTTATGTCTTCAGGAGTTATTATTTTTTGTTTTACTGCTCCTAAGAGTGCCGAGACAACATTTTCTGAATGAGTTGTTATTATTATCTGCTTTTTCCCTTTGTACTCACTAAGTATTTTACAAAGATTTCTGATAAAGTTTCTAATTATTTCCGGATGTAAATGTACTTCTGGTTCTTCTATCATGACTAATTTGTTTCCTTGATATAGGATTTTTGCTAACATATATACTAACTGGTTTATTCCAAAGCCCTCATTTACAATAGATGTAAATTCTCTTGATCCTTTAGGTCTTGTTTGAAGAAATGATACAGATGGAGAATTTCCGCTTCCTACCGAAGTGTATACTCTAAATTCTAAAGAAGCTATTTCTTCAAGATAATATGATATATCAATTTGCAGTTTGTTAGATGAGGCTATTATTGAGGCTACTTCTAAATCAGATACTGATATATTTGATGTAGTGGTCATATAGTATTGAAATCTAAAGAAACCTCTTTTTTGTGGTGCTATATCTACCTTTCTTATTTCTTCAATAATGCTGTTAAATCTATTTTGTATTTCAAAATTTTTTTCATCTACAGGATCTTTGGGTTGACTATGGTAAATCAATCTGTATTGATTAGGATCCACTTTCGTTATTAATTTGTATTTCAATTGGATCATTTACTCGGTTTCTGAATACTACTTGTTCAAATACACCCAAGTTAATAAAACCAATTAAATATTTCAGAATAGTACTGATTCGGTTTTGTAACTAAATTTTTAAATGTTAGTATGCTATACAGAAGAGATGTTTTTCCCGAAGAAGTTGGACCATATAATACTACTAATGGAGCTAGTTCGATTTCTTGCTCTTTTATGGATCTGAAGTTTTTAACATAAACTTTTTTTATCATAATTTATCTATTTATATTATTCTGGTAGTTAAACACTTTCCTTTCCTATGGCTCTATAATACCTTGTTAATTGAAGTGTTAATTAATATCCTGAGTAACAACAAAGTGCTTTTACATTTGACAAAAAAGCTTGAACAAAAAATTTGATAGGTTACCTTAACAAAAAGTTAAGGTAAAGCAGAAAATTTTATTTACTTTCTAAAAAATGTGTACTAGAGAAGGTATATATAATTTCGCCAAATGTATATTTGACGAAATTAATGAAATTTTTATTTTTCCTCAAAATAAAAATCCAGATACTTTTTTTGGAGAAGGATAGTTATTCTATTTACAAAGCAAGTAAACGTTAATCTTATGGGTAATTAATTTTTGTTGATAATAATGGAAAAATATACGTAGCAAGATAAGTCGAAAATCCAAAAAAATCAAGGATATAGTTCCAACTAATTCAAGATAAAATCAAAAATAAAATAGGACACTCTTTCGATCTTTCTTCATAATTCATATAACTTCGAAATCCCTTTATCAAAATTCACAACGACTATAATAGTTGTTGTTTCGTAAAATACCCTACTATCCTGCCCTACAGCTAATTAAAAGAAATCCAGCAGTATAAAGCTTACATACACAATTTATCATTGTAAATAAAAAACTTCCCATTCTCTTAGACACTTTTCAAAAAAATTGGAACTTGAACTTCTATTATCCAACTGTTTGTCTATCTTTTACTTCTAAAATTCTCAACTCATAACAACTAAATCTGGACTATAATTTTAGAAGAATTTGATATCTTGTTATACCTACAAGGAAAGCAATTCTTACCCTACGGGTTTAAAACTGGAACTCCCTCTTTTTTTATTAAAGTTATTCGAACAAAAACAATTCTATAATCCATGAATGAGGTTAGAATTTTACTTGATTCAAGATTAGCTTCTCTTCTCACTAACTCCACTTCTATCAAATAAAGACCTACCCTTTAACCTATATTTTCTCCGTTTTTACTATATTAAGCATCATAGAAAAGGACTATCTATCAATCAAATTCTTTCTAAAAGTTATTTGAATAAATACCTTAATTACGAAAAAATCTTTGCTATTCGTATTGTGATTGATTCCTCTTCTAAATCTGTCAAATCCTTCCAATTCCAGGAGCATCCGGAAAAGTATCTAATGACTTCGGAAGACCTCTTGAAAGAGACATAGATGGAGACGGAGACAATGACTCTGCTGTCATTCTTCACAACATCGCAGACGGAAATCGAGATGATAGAGGCAATTCAATCTATGTAGATCAAAATGGTAATGTATTTGTTACTGGAGAAAGTTCGAATGGTTCAAATAGTGATCTAATAGTGGTAAAAATAGAATAGAAGCAGTACTAGGACAGCTAGTGTTTCACTTCCAGACTTAGCAAATAAAGAACTACTGAACAGACTATACTTGAAGGAAATTGGAACTGGAACACACTCCATCCTTTAACCAAATAATCAAAAAAGGATTACAATCAATATCCCTGACAAGTAATCCTCTTACTTATGGAAGAATATGAAAAATATTTTCTTGATAACTTTGAAAATCACCCTCATACAGGTATCAAAAGGTTTTTATTCTTTATTCATATAATTTATTCATTGTGAATAAAAAGCTGCCGATTGGTATAAGCTCCTTTGAGAAAATTAGAACTGATAACTATTACTATGTTGATAAAACTCATTTTATCAAAAAGCTCTTTGACCAAGGTAGTTACTACTTCCTTTCCAGACCTCGTAGATTTGGTAAATCCCTATTCTTAGACACCATTAGGTGCGCTTTTGAAGCAAAAAGAGAACTATTCAAAGGACTATACTTGGAAAACAATTGGGATTGGGATACACAATATCCTACAATACGATTTTCCTTTGACACCACATTCAAAAATTCCTCAGATTTGGAAGAGTTCATCCAATCTCTTCAAAACTATTGGGCTGAATTTTATAACGTCAAACTCTCTTCCCAAAACCTCGGATTCCGTAATATCCAACTCATTGAAAATATTTACAAACAAACAAATAAACAAATAGTTCTTCTTGTTGATGAATACGATAAACCTATTCTGGATAACATTGAAAACACTCAATTAGCCTCACAAATCAGAGAAACCCTCAAAGGGTTTTATCAGACCCTTAAACCTCTTGACAAATATCTCAAATTCGTTTTTATCACTGGCATATCAAAATTTGCCAAAGTCTCCCTCTTCAGTGGACTCAATCAACTCAATGATATTTCTCTTGACAAAGAGTACTCTACCATCTGTGGCTACACCCACAATGAGTTAATCCAAACATTTGCCCACCTTGTAGAAAATAGAGAACTAGAACTAATTAAACAGTGGTATAACGGCTACTCTTGGTTAGGTGAAAATGTTTATAATCCCTTCGATGTTCTTCTTTATCTTCAAAAAAGAGACTTCAGAAACTATTGGTTTGAAACTGGAACCCCTTCTTTCCTCATCAAAGTCCTCCAACAAAAACAGTTCTACATACCTTCCTTGGAAAAAACCTACTCAACAGAACAATTACTCTCTCTTTTCGATATAGAAAAAATTCTTCCTGAAGCTCTTCTTTTCCAATCTGGCTATCTCACTATTAAAGATACTATAATTTATGAAGACATTACTGAATTTGAATTATCCTATCCTAATAAGGAAGTCAAAATTGCACTCAACTCTCTTCTTGCTAATCATTTCCACTCTCAATCTCATTTAATTACAAAACAACTTAAGAACATTTTTTATAAATCCCAAATTGATCAGCTACCCTCTTTCCTCAACAACCTCTTTGCTCAAGTCCCCTTCCAATGGTATACTCACATCTCACAATATGAAGCTTTCTATTGCACTGTTTTTTATGTTTTCCTTGTCGCCACCGGATTAAATGTCATAGCAGAGGACACCTCTTCCACTGGCAATATTGACCTAACCATCCTACATCAAAATAATGCCTATATTTTTGAATTCAAAGTTGACAAAGGACAACCTTTAGAACAAATTCTTTCCAAACGGTACTTCAATAAATACCTCAACTTTGAAAAAATCTTTGCTATTGGGATTGTCATCGACTCTTCTTCTAAATCTGTTAAACTTTTCCAAATTCAACAAATCAAATAAATATACTATTTTTTATGTTCATAATAATATTTTTTCCCTTTTTCTGTTATCTCCCATACTCCCCGAGGAGAGCTAGAAGAAAGTAGCCCCTCTTCTACCATTTTCTTTCTGGCCCACTGTGCAGTATTTTCCCACCTAATCTGTCCAGATTTCAACTTATCCCTATCCTTCTGGGACAAATCATCTTTTACTTTATTGTAAACCCTTTTCAAAACTTCTTTAACAGTAGCTTCACCACCAAGCTCTATCAAAGCCTCAAGTATAGGAATAATGTAAAATTCCATAGATTTAGGTTTATTTTTTGTAGAATCATCCAGATATTCACCTTCTGTTTCGTACTGTTTTTTCAGCTCCTCAATAAAAAGTATCAGCTTTTTCTCAAATTCCTTTATTCTTTCAATGTATTCATTAACAATTTTTATTTTTTCACTATTTTTCTGTTTAGCTAACTCAGTTATTTCATTGAATAATTTATCTTTTAATCTTTTAAACGATTCTAATAACATTTCAAAAGCAGTTTCTATTTCCTCAAACTCAGCACTATATTTAATAAATAGATCTTTTAGTTTAAAACTCATATTTTTATCATCCTCCGCTTTGTTCAATCAACCTTGTAAGTTGTTCATAAATCTTTTTAAAAATTTCAATAGCAAGGTGATTATTTTCTATGTGATTATTTTCTATCGATTCGACAATTCTTTTAGCTACCTCTCTTGCTACTAAATGTTTTTGCCTATCTCCCAAACAATACTTTTCTTTAACTTTGTTTTCTTCTTCTTCATATGAATTTCCGAATATTCCTTTCATAGCTTCTTCAAAATCATCATGAAAAACACAAAATTTATCTCCTATTGTAACAAAATCATAATGAAAAATACAAAATTTATCTCTTCTTGTAATTGGTGAGCAGTTTTTTCCATTGATAGAGGTATTATTAAGTTCATTTATTATTTTTTCTATATCTTCAGTATTGTATCCCAAAGAAACAAGAATATCTCTTGCTTCTTCTTGATATCTCTTTTGCGAGTTATTTTGTTTGCTATTCTTTTTATAATCGTAATCAAAGAACGCATAGCAAGGTATTTTGTAAGCTGAAAATAATCTGACCCATTTAGGTATCTGTAGCTTTCCAGAGACAGATATTATTTCTATCCCTTGTTGCAGTAGATCCAGTCCAACTTTATTAAAGTATACGGGTAGCGCCATTTCTTCTGTAGATCCTTCAACAAGAATCACTAACTTAGCAAAAAAACCTTGAAGTATACTCGGGGTTGAAGATACCGAATAAAATTCTATAACATTACTTTGATCTGATTTACTAGCCCCTCTATTTTTGCAATGTTCAGATAAAGAATAAGCATCATTTTTTACAACATATGTCCCATTCTCATTCTTTTTGACCAAATAAATAGAATCAATATAGTCTAGATTTATAAAATATGGGCTATGAGTAGATATAACAATTTGTAAGCCTTCTCTTGAAAATTCATACAACTTTTTAGCAAACCATTTTTGAGCTACAGGATGTAGATTTGATTCCGGTTCATCTATTAGAAGTATCAAATTTTCCTGCATCCTAAAGTTTTTAGCAAAACAATAACTAAGTAAGAACATCATGATCTTTTTTTGACCAGATCCAAGCATACTAAAAGGTTGAAGTTCTAAAGATTCATCATTACTGTTACGAAAAATCATACTAAGATTTCTAGAGTAATTTAGTGGGTTATAGCAAGAAAAATCTAATTCCAAAAAGCCTTTCATATTAGCAAGAACACCATTCGATAAATTTTTAAAATCTTCTTCAAAACTCCTATATTCTCTTAAACTTCTCATCTGTTCTACAATATTTCTTTAGAGTTTCCTCATTATTAATTTAGACAGCATAGATTTTTTGTTTCTGATCCCTGTTTATCT
>JANXCV010000005.1 GCA_025059235.1 Candidatus Calescibacterium sp.
TGTATATAGAGTTTCAATGCTGTAAGTAGGTAGAGAAAGGGTATAACTTTGCTTGCTTACCTCTACTGCTATGCTATTGCTTATAGCTTTTTCAGAGGTCGGTTAAGATTCTATGGCTAATTTCTTACCCGACGTATAAAATCCAATTATTTTTACATATTTTTTGGAGGATTTTTTTTCTGATGCTTTTGGCTAATATGTTAGTTTATGCTTTTATTGATGATTTTTTTTCTATAAAGGGGTATGAATGGATCAATGTTACCTTTTAGAAGAGTTATTCCCATCTGTAGTACTAAACCCAGTGAAAAATTTTGCAGAATAATGCTTTTATGCGAGTATACCACTTTAGGTGATTTTCGAAAATGAATGAATTGGAAGATATATTTTAGGAGCTTTTTAATCAGGTTTAGATGTATATGCTTCAGATAATTAGGGGTCTGTATTTTAGATGTGATAAATGTCTGATAGGGATTATATGTTTTATAAGTATTGTGGCGTATGTTCCCGGCTTCAGTTCAAAAGCCATACTTATTTTGTATCTATTTTTATGGAATTCGTCTTTTTCAATCTCATAGAGAATATTTTCTATACTGCTTACAAAATTTCTCTTAGTATTCTGTTCTTTTATTTCGAGTAAATTTGATAGGAGGATTACCAATTTCTGTATTTCTTCCTGATTAATTTCATCCAGAGAAGGAATCAGAATGATATTGTTTTTCGTGTATATCTTGAATTTCAAATTTAATTTTTCGCTTTCAACTTGGTGTATAAATTTTTTACAAAGGGAAAGATTAAATAGTAGTGATTCTTTAATAAGGTTTTCTCTTTTGTCTGTGAAATTGAATTTTATGGAATATTTTTCGAGATTTTTTTTTATTTTTATTAGATCGGGATTTTCTATCATTTCATCGACTTTTTTTTTTAGAGTATCTCTATCTATTTCGTTAGGTAGGATTATTTTTGCATTTATTCGCTGGTTGTCAAAATAGTTTAAAAAGTATCCTATTTTAAGTATTTTGTCGATATTGGAAATATAATCATCTAATTCCATTTTATCGATATCTCTGAGAATTATTTTAAACTTATTTTTTTTTAAATTTTCTAGCTTTAACTCTTCTTGGAGGAAACCTATGAATTCAATCTTTAGGGTTTTATCCTGGTATTTTTCTAATGTTTTAATCACTTTTTCAGGATTATGGGTCTTTATTGTTATGTATTGGCAGGATAGAGAATATTTATCTTTTAATCCCAAGAAGTTGACTTTGGATTTTGTTAAAAGTTTTATCCTTTCTACTGCTTTCAGAGTTGTTATGTTTTTCTTTGTTATTTTGAAGAGTAAGATGTTGGTTTTTGTTTTGGTAAAGTTTTTAGGTTGGATGATTTCTTCTACGTAGAAATCTTCAGGTAAATATTTGATTTTCATTAGGTGATATTCTTTATAATTTTTAGGAAATAGGTAAATATTGGGTGGGGTTTAAATATTCTGGAATTGAATTCAGGATGGAATTGGACTCCGAGAAAAAAAGGATGGTTTCTTAGTTCTATTATTTCTACCAGATTAGTTTCGGGATTGGTACCACTTATGATTAAGCCGTTTTGGTAGATTTTTTCTCTGTTTTGTTCTAAAAAGGACAGGTTGACTTCGTATCTATGTCTATGTCTTTCTTCTACTTCTTGAGATTTATATATTTCGTATGCTAGGGTATGTGGTAGGATTTTACATTTGTAGTTTCCTAATCTCATTGTTCCCCCGAGCTTTGTTATTTGTTTTTGGTTTTCTAGTAATTCAACTACTGGGATAGTTGTATTGGGGTTAAATTCTCTGGAGTCTGCTTCCTTTATTCCTAGTACATTTCTACAGAATTCTATAAACATTAGCTGTAGACCTAGGCATATTCCTAGGATAGGAATATTATTTTCTCTTGCCCACTTTATTACTTTTAATTTCCCTGATATTCCTCTGGTTCCAAAACCTCCGGGGATTATTATACCACTGGCTGCGATTGATTTTGGTAATTCTCTATTTAGCTCTATTTTCTCTGAATCTATCCAATTTATGTTTAGATTTACATTATTCTCTATAGATGAATGAAAGAGTGCTTCGCTTAAACTTTTGTAAGAATCCTTTAGCTTAGTATATTTACCTACTATCGTTACCGAAAGTTTGGTTTGGTTTCTGATATTTAACAATATATTCCTTAGTTTTGTCCACTTGCTTTCTTTATAATTCACAATATTTATTAACTTGGCATGTTTCTTGTTTCTGAAAAGTATTTTAAGTAGGGATTTATGGAACTTATTTTTGAGAAAGATATAGGGTATGAAATAAGTATATTTTTGGCTTGGTACATCTATTATTTTATCTTCTGTTAAGTTAGAAAATAGTGCTACTTTTCTTTTAAACTCTTGAATAGCGTTGGAGTTCATTTTTAGGGAGTGTTCATCTCTGCGAAGGATTAAAAAATCTGGTTGTATACCGATTGATCTAAGTTCTCTTACAGAGTGCTGTGTAGGTTTAGTTTTTATCTCACCAGTGTTGGTTATAAAGGGTAGATAGGTTACATGGATGAATATTGTGTTTGGGTTATGGATTTTTATTTGTCTAGCAGCTTCTAGGAATGGTAGACTTTCCATATCTCCTACTGTACCACCTATCTCAACTATTCCGAGGTCATAGTTTTTTGTTCTTTCAAAAATTTGTTGTTTTATTTCGTTGGTTACATGTGGGATGAATTGTATAGTTTGTCCTAGGAATTCTCCTTTTCTTTCTTTTTCTATAACGCTTAGGTAGATCTGTCCACTGGTTATATTATTTTTTTTACTGAAGTATATATTTGTAAATCTTTCGTAGTGTCCTATATCAAGATCTGTTTCTCCTCCGTCAAAAGTTACGAAGACTTCTCCGTGTTCGAATGGGTTCATTGTTCCGGCATCTACGTTTAAATATGGATCAAGTTTAAGAACTGTTACCTTAAAGCCTATTTCTTCTAGTATTGATGCTATTGAGGCGGTTATTACACCTTTACCTAACGATGATATTACTCCACCTGTTATGAATATTAAACCCACTTCTATAATTCTATTTCTCTTTGTTGCGTGATATTTTTCTCTAATTCGCTAGGCTCTGATAAAAATTTAATTGCTTCTTCTTTAGAAATTTTGCCCAACTTTACTAGATATCCTATACTTTCATTAAAGGTTTGCGTATCTGACTCCTCAATAGATAGAATATACTCTTTTATTCCTTTACTGTCTTCGGATTTTATTAATTCTCTTATTTTGCTGTCAACAAATACTACTTCTACTATACTTAGATCACCTTTTACTAGCTTATGAGTTATGTAAATATTAAGGGACGAAAGTATTTCTTCTATTTCTTTGTAGTCTTTATAGAATGAAAGAATATTTTCATATGGTAGATTGAGGATAAAAGTTTTATATGGAGAATAGCTCGATATTATCTTCATTATTTCCTTACTCAAATTACTGGCTGATAGTGCTATGATGTCATATTCGTCATTCAATACGTTAAACAGTATGTTCTGAAGTTTATTCTGATCTCGTTTATATTCAAATATATCTATGATTGACTGTATTTCTTTAAATAGATAGCTTATTTTTTCTTCTATTACTGCTATTCTTTTTATTTGTTTTTGATTGATGTAGTTTAGTAATGTTGAAAAGGCAAGTGTTTTTAAGTTGTTTATTCCTAGGAATAGTACAAGGTTTGAAATTTTTGATATTAATTTATCGGGATTTACTATTGATAGTGTTGATACGTCTGTGTTGACGTATGGTATTTTCTTTATTACCATTGTATAATAATCCATAAGTTTATGGATTTTAACATGGTATTTTTCTTCGTTTATTTTCTTTATGCTTTGAAATGTTTCTCCTTTTTTGAGGGTATTTATTTCTGTTTCACTTAGGATGTTAGAGGCAAGTTTAAGTATATCTCCATTTTTTAGAGTAATTTTTCCTATTGCTGCCGTTACTTTGCTGGACTTTAAAATTGGTCTATTGCCACCTTTTAGAAATAGATAGTCGGCTTGTATATCATCTCTATTCATTATATCTATGAGTTTATATAGATCGAAGTGGAGGTTTTCTGTATAATCTATCTTTTCTTCTTGTTCTTCTTCTTTTTTTTGCAAAGTAAGTACTATTTTATCTGCTAAATTGTTTACTAGATTTACAAAGTCGTCATATTTTTGTTTAAGGTTTTCTATTTGTAAGATTATCTCTTTGTTTTTCTCTTCAATTTTGTTGAGATCCATCAAAAGTTTATCTATAGTTCTATTAAAATTCTCTTCTATTGAAGAAATTAACTTGATGTTCTTTTCTTCATTTTCTTTTATATAGCTGACGAGATTATTATGTATCTCTGTTGTTGACTGTTTTATTAACTCTTGTAATTTATTTTCTATTTGTAGAATTTTTTGTGTTTGTTCTGTATCAATTTGTACTTTTAGGGTGTCTATTAATTCAATTTTTTCCAGTTTTTCTTCTATGTTTCTTATTTTATCTTGAATTGATTGGGTTAGGAGGTTTTTTAGGTTTTCTTGGGTTTGTTGAAAAATTCTGTGATATTCTTGTGAGGAAGAATCTATTAGGTTTTTTATTTTTTCTTCAAGTTCTATGATTTTTTGTGTTTGAGCAGAATCTATTTGACTTTGAACATTGTAGACGTATTCTAAGATTTTATCTTCAATTCTTTTCTCTACTTCGGAGAAACCATTATTCATTTTTTCTTCTAGTTCAATTAACTTTAATGTTTGGGCTTTATCTACTCTTGATTGATAGTTCTCAAAAAATTCTGTTATTTTTGATTCTACTGTAGTACTGATCTGATTTTGAAAATGATTTTGTTTTTGTTCTAGATTGTTTATAATTTCTTTGATATTCTCGAGGTTTGATTTTATCTGTGTGATTGAGTCGTCTACAAGAGAAATTTTCGATACTAAATGATCTACTAAAAATTGTTTTTCTTTTATTCCTGGGTACTCTCGAGTGAGATTTTCTATGAACTCAGAATTTTTCAATATATTGTTAATTTGATTTTCTAAGATTTTGAATTCGTTGTATTTTTGTTCTATTTCCTCTCTATATTTTTGGAGATCTGCTATTATTGTTTGAGTTTGCTGTAAATTAGTTAATATTTCATTTATATGCTGGTTGATGCTTAATATTTTATTGCTTTCTTCTTCTATTCGGTTTTTGATTGATTGAATATCGAGGTTGATTTCATTTATTTTATCTCCTGAAGGTAATTGAACTAGGAGTTCTTCTATACTTTTTATTTCTTCCTGTATTTTGTTTATTTCTTCTTGTATCTTGGAATATTCTAATTCTTTCTTTTTTTCATGTTGTTTTTTTTCATTTTTACTCAATTTTAATCACTCCTTTCTAGATTTCTAAGTTTTTCTATTAGAATTTGTACGTTTTCTACTTTAGTATTTGGCAATATTCCATGACCCAAATTAAATATATACCTTTGTCTATTTTTCTCTTTTTCTATATCCCTATGAATGCTCATGAGCCATAGGTTTAAAACCTTCAAAAAGGTATCTTTATCTTGAATTGTTAAAACAACAGGATCTAGGTTACCCTGTACATATCCTCTGAAATGTTCAAAATATGTTCCTAGATTTTTTTTCCAATCTACTGAGATGCAATCTATTTTGAATTCTTTTATATATTGCAGAATATTTATTGTATTCAGTGCAAAAAATATTATTGGAATTTCTGGATAATTTTTCTTTAATCTACTCAGGAGTATTTTATACATAGGGAGAAAGATGAACTCTATATCGATTGGGGAAAGTTCAAAAAGATAGGTATCAAATATTTGGATAATATCAACTCCTGCTTCTATCTGAGTTTTTAAGGTTATATATATTGCTTCTAGAATTAAGAGAATTAGATCTTCGTGATAATAAATAAGGGTTTTAGTGTACTGAGAATTTTTCAGTAGGTAGTAGAAGGATGTATACAATCCTCCACTAAAACCTATAAGTGTTATTTTATGTTGACTTTTTATGTTTTGTATTGCTAGTCTCAGTTTATGTAGTATATCACTTTCGGTTTTAAGATAAATTTTTTGTATGTCGGTTATCTTTGCTACTGGCCCTTTATTATCTTCGATTGTATATTCAACGTTTTCAAATAAACTAAATGATACTGATATATCTGAAAATACTATAAGTGCATCTATATTGAGGTATTTCAGTGGTAGTGTTGTAAGATGAGCTATCAGTTCAGGGTTTTGAAGGATTTGCATGAAGGAGTATTTTTCTCTAATGTTTCTGTATTCTGGTAAATACCTTCCGCTTTGTCGCATTAGCCAGATTGGGAAGGTGTTAGATGTAGGTATTAGAATTTGCTTTGTCACTGGAGTTAATGGGCGGAATAGGAATTGAACCTATGACCTCCTGCTTGTAAGGCAGGCGCTCTGACCACTGAGCTATCCGCCCCCGATATTATCTATATTCTCTTCCCATAGATATCTAACCTCTTTATTCCTGTATAACTTTGCTGAAAAATTCATCATACTTAAAAAAATTAATCTCACGGGTGTACTCTGGATAGATCTCGAGCAATTTCTCTAATTTTTTTAATACCAGCTCAAAATCTACTGGTTCCTGAACATAATCAATGAAATTAGCGTATTTCGAAGCTATCTCTGCATTATATAGTTGATGGTTATCAAGAGCGTAGGGATATGGTATAAGTATTGCTTTTTTCTTTAGGTATAGAATTTCTGCTATTGTTGAGCCTCCTGCTCTACATATAACTATAGCCGACGATCGATACAAATTCGCCATATCTGAACAATATCTGTAAACCACAATTTTCACATTATTGATAATTTCAACGCTATCTGATTTTATTGATATTTCTTTATGGTTTTTTAGGCTTTTGATTTCTTGGATAAAGCTTTCAAAGAGTTTGTTACCGGAAATAATTATAATGTTTTCTATAGTCTTGGGTATTTTATTCGAATTTTGTATGAATTTGAGGGCTAGTTGGTTTATGGTTTTTGCTCCTAAGCTTCCACCGAAAAAAAGTAAAGTATTTTCATTGCCTTTTTCTAAAGCTAATAATTCCTCTCTTATTGGACTTAGCATTACTTTTACATTTCTGGTTTTTATATATTCTTTTGATTCTTCAAAAGGAACTACAACTATATCTGATATATATGAGAGTAATCTAGTAGTTCTGCCTGGTAAGACATTCTGATCTATTGAAATTAGTTTTTTATTTTTTATTTTGGCTGCTAGGGATGGAGGTAAGCAAAAGGCACTCCCAAAACTTATGACCACGTCTATCTTTTTTTCTATTATATTTCTGATTGAGGCTCGTATATCTTTAAAGAAATCTAAAATGAAGTATGGAGTTTTTATGTGTAAATCTTTATGAAATTCTATATTATTCCAATTCTCTAAATTTAGTTTTCCTTTAGTACTTTCAGGAGCTAATATGTAGCAGTTATGACTATACTTATAGCAGTGTTGAGAAATAGAGAGAGCTGGATATAAGTGTCCCCCTGTTGAACCTACAACAAATAAAAGATTAGCCATCTATCATACTCAGTAACTCTTTTTTAAAATTCTCCAAAATATTAGGATTGGTATCGTCTTCTACGTTCATGTAATACAGAAAAATACCCATGAAGATCCTTTGCAAATTACTCCTTTCTATCCTATCTCTTAATCTCTCGTAAATATACCAAAGCAACTCTGGATAATCTAGAGCTTCAACAATATTATATAAAGTATATGCATAATCGTTTGAGACAAGCTTTATTAGAAGCTTACTAAGATTTGATAGATAATTAAACTGTTCCTCGGAAAAATCTTTTCTGATTAATTCCAATTTTTCTTCCAATTTCTCAAAGTCTTTCTTAATGATGAGTAAATTTATAATATTATCCTTCGCTTTTAAATTCAACGATAATATGATTTCGTTTCCTATATCGTCGATAAATCTATTATTTGCTTCATAGAGTTTTATAAAGTGATCTATTTCTATAGAATTCAAAAACTTTAATAATATTTCTTTATCAAGCTTTTGATATTTCGATGATATTACGTGTATAGTTGATGTAAGTTTTTGTTTATCTTGGAGTGCTTCTGATATTAATTTATCTATAATAGTATTTGCCTTAGTATTCAATATGTCTGTAATCTTATCGATTATCTGGGGGTTATCAAGTTTTTGTATTAAATTGTTTACTATTGAGAGTATTTGTTCATCGTTTAGAATGTTTTTATTGTTGGTAATATCTAAGAAACTATAGAAGGCTTTGAGGAATTCTTCTTTTTGATCTTGTTCAAGATTTTCGATATATTGTATTATACCTTTGTATATTTTGTAAACATTTTTAGGAGATTTTTCAGCTACGGAGTTGATAGCTTGTAGGTGAGGGATAATCTTGATTATTAGGTCTTTTTTGTCGGTTATTTTTTCTATGGTTGTATCTATTATACCCAGAGATTCTGCCCATAATTTAGCAAAATCTCCAGACGTTATCAATCCTAGAAATACTGTTGTAAGTTTTTCATATTCTTCTTTGCTAGAATAAATATCTACTAAATTTTCTACCACCCAGTAAGTTTTAAATTCACCATATATATCTGTAAGGAACTTTTCAAGTTCTAGTATTTTATTGCTTTCTTTTAGGGTATTGACGATACTTTTCAGATAAAGTTCTCGGAAATCGAAATCCTTTATCTTAGTAAAAAATATGTTTAATATTTCATTTACTATTTTTTGGTTTATAACATTTTTTGCTATCTTTTTTGTTAGTTCTGAGATTTTATCATAATCATTTTCTAGATCTGAATATTTTTTGTATAGCTGTATTATTCCTTCGCCGTAGTTATACTGTATATCTAGGATAAAATTTAGGAATGTGTTTAGAAGTTTTGTGTTAGTTTCGGGAATTATTTGAAGGTATTTATTGAATAATTCCACTACTTTTGCTGGATTTTCTTTGCCGAAGGAATTAATGAAATTAACGAAGTATACTATGAACTTGGGATCCTGGGAATTAAGAAGGTCATCCAGGAAAATTTCTAACTGTGATGCATCGTTTGAAAATATCAAAGAAAACTCTTTTTGGTCAAGAAACATTTAATATGGAATTTAGTCTTCTTTATAGTCCATTCTTGTTACCATGAAACGTATTATTTTTTCATCGTTTCTCATTGTTTGAATTAGTTTCTCTACGTTTTCTGGGTAATCGCGAAAGTTAAGAATGACGTAGTATCCTGTTGTTAGCTTTTTTATTGGGTATGCTAGTTCTTTGTCTCCCCATATGTTTTTTGAAATTATTTCACCTTCTTGAAGAATAAAATTTGAGTATTTTTCTATTATCTCTTCTTTCTCTTTCTGTGTAGTATTGGGATGAATTATAAATATTACTTCGTAGGATCTCTTTTTTATTATGCTTTTGATTTCTTTTATTTGGTTGTTTTCTCTGTATTTGAGTAAGACTTTACCCTTTTTCATAGTTCCCTCCACGTTAGTAACCCTTAGTTTATTTATTCTCCCTATTTTTCTAAATCTCCTTTTTGGACTTATTTTTACAGGTGATTTATTTTTATAGTTTTATGAAAGTTTGGGGATGATATTAGTGTGTTAAGGGGAAAACCAATTATACGCTGAAATCAGAATTTAAGCAGACTCTGTATAGGTTCTTCAGGTGTAGCTATTTCAAGTAGTTTTAGAGACTTATTTATTATTATATTTGTTGATATTCCGTCTTCTGGGAAAGATGTTATAGATTGTAGAACTGTTCCGTATTCGCTTAGTTTTGTCAGTAGTCTTTGGCTTACCAGGTAAGCTCTGGATTTTTCAGTATGTGGTAATAGTAGGAGGAATATTCTTTTTTCTTTGTCAAAGGTGGCTATGTCTACTCCAAATCTTATGTTTTCTCTTATATCTTTACCGATTTTTGAAGCTATGTTTTGTATTACTTCCTGATCATTGGTTTGGAAAAGGATAAGTGGTTTGACAAGGATTAGAGATACGGGTAGGGTATATCTTCTGGCTCTCTTTATTTCTTTTTCAAAGTCTATCATGAATTCAGTGTATATGTATAGATTTGATATAGAATCTATTCTTGGCTCTCTTGAGGTATCTACATACGGTTTGATATTTTCTTCTTTTTCAGATTCTTTTGCTAGTACTACTCTATTTTTTCCTTTTTTCTTTGCTTCATAGACTGCGTCGTCCGCTTTTTTGAATAATTCGGTTTTCCCCTTTGCATCAATGGGGTAATTTGCTACTCCTATGCTTGCTGTTACCGGGTAGTTTTCTGGTAGTCCGCTATATTTATGACTGCTTATTTGTGCTCTTATTCTTTCGGCTATTTTATAAGCGGAGTTTTTATCTGTTGATGGTAGGAGGATTACGAATTCTTCTCCTCCCCATCTAGCAGCTACATCTATTCCTTCTCGTATGTTGTTTTTTATTATTTGTGCGGTTTCTTTAAGGACTTTATCTCCTGTTAGGTGACCAAAATTATCGTTGATTTTCTTAAAATTATCTAGATCGCATACTATCAGTGACAGTGTAAGAGAATATCTTTCTGCTCTCTTGAGCTCATTCTGTAACGCATTCTCAAAAAATTTTCTGTTGTATATCCCAGTCGTATCATCAATAGTAGCAGTTTCATGAAATAGAAACGAATCTATGTAAGGGATAAACTTAAAAACTATATTCCCTATCTTTTGATTTATATCAAACATTTTAAAAAAACCAATCTCTTTTTTCATCTTAAGAACTATTATCCCTTTGAGATTTTTTTTATCAATAAGTGGTATGATGTAATTTGCATTGTTTTTAAGGAGTCTTCCGAGTAAACTTGGAAAAGTTTCCTCTACTAAATGTACTAATCTTGGAGAAAAGGACTTTATATTTGTTAAATCAGTGGATAACAGTTTTTTATTTATAAGTTCTCTTGGATCAGCGTTCACTACTATTTGTAGGTTTATTAATTCTTCTGAAACATTTCCTTGATAAGCTATGCTATATAGTTGAGAAGTAGATAAATTGTTCAACAGGAATATTCCGAATTCGAAATAATCTTTTAGAATCTCTGCTATGAAGCCTATGAAAACACTACAAAAATACTGTAGATTATCAATTTCCTCAATCACTCTCTCTACTTTTCTGCTAATTTTTTCTAATTCCTTTTGAGTATTGTAGTAGTAGAAAAAGCTTAGGGTTACTGTTAGTAATAGAAAAAATGAAAGTAAGAGGATCAATCTAAAGATTAAATTTTTTGTTTGTTCTTTAATCGATGTGTCTATTTTATATTTGAGTAATTCTTTTGATGGATCTGGCTTAATCTCGTATGATTTATTGATATACTCTTTGGCTTTGGAAAGTTTATTTTGATTATAGTATATGTTTGCAAGGTGGTAATAACCTTCAGATTTAATTGAGTTATCGGGGTATTCTAGTAGTTTTTGGCATACTTCTTCTGCCTTTTTGTAGTCTCCCAACTTTATATAAATATCCGTTAATCTTGAGTAGTTTATAAATACTTGTGGTTGTAGTTCGATAAGTTTGTTAAGTATTTCCAGAGCTTCTTTATATTTTCCAGCTCTATAGTAAGCGAGGTATAATTGATAGAGGTAATATCCTGATCGAGGAACGAAATTTACTATTTCTTGATAATGTCTTATGCCTTGGGAGTATTCTTTTAGATCTATGTATAATTGAGCTAGGACACGCCGAGCAATAATAAACGTCGGTTTGACTTTTATGCTCCTCTCTAGATATTCTATTGCTTTTTTATTATCTCCTTTTACAAAATATAGATTCCCTAGTAAATACAAGGAAATATAATTTTCTGGATTATGGTTTATACTTTCTATTAAGATAACTTCTGCTTCATTGAAGTTACCATTATTGAAATAGCAATATCCCAGTAGCATATTATATTCCCCAGCACTTTTACTTTTTTCATATCTTTCTTTTTGTTCTAGTAATATTTTTATAGCTTCATCGTATTTCAATTCTACTATTAGCTCATCGTAAATTTTTTTTAGTATGCTGTCTTTTATTTCAAGTTCAATAAATTTTGCTTCGTAAGTTCCTATCATCGGGGGATTACCTGAGATTATTGTCTCAAATCCAAATCCCCAAACCTTACAAAGTATAAGTAATACAAAAAGTAAGAATAAGAAATGTGTTTTTTTCATGTAGATGTTATTCTGCTTATTATTTCTTTTACTTCTTTTGGCAATCTTCTTTCTATATATTCCATGAAGTCAGGGTCTAACTCTTGTTGAAATATTTCTGTTATGATGTAAGCTTTTAGGATATAGAAGTTATGTAGTTTTGGATATATCTGTATTGCAGTATTTATTATTCGTAGAATTTTTGCTTCTGGTGCGATTACTTCTCTCTGTATCAAGTATCTATAATACCTCAAAATGGTAAGTGTTATAATAAGTATATCATCGGATTTTTTTATGATATAGGACAATATGGAATTGTCTGATGGTTGTTGTTGGAAAAGTGCATTTGTTTCTATTAAGTCTAGGATTATTTTGGCTTGTTTGACTCCCTTTAGATAAGCTATGCTTGCCAGATACTTTGCTTTTTCATAGTTAGCTTGTGAATATTCGTATAATCCCAATAATATATCTTCATCTTCAATACTGTTTATTATGTCCAGTGGTAATAGGTCTATGAGACCTTCCAGGAAATCTGTATCATTATTTTCTAGAGCCTTTCTAATCGAGATTTTTAATAATTCAATTTTATCCATAGTTTTCAAGTAAGTAGGATAGATAGTTTTCTATTCCCTTTTGGACAGGAGTAAATTCTATGTCTATTATATTTCTTAGTTTTTGATTATTAGCTTGTGTAAAGGTTTGATATTTATTTTTCAGATTTTCTGGAAATGGTATATAGCATATTTGTCCGAATCCCATTTTTTCTATAATGATTTGAGCAACTTTTAGAAAACTTTCACTTTTACCTGTTCCGCAATTGTATATCCCTTCGTAATTGTTTTCCATAAAAAAGACGTTTATTTTGGTAACATCTTCGATATATATAAAATCTCTTTTGAAGTTTTCGCTTCCTTCGAAAAGATACAATTTCCCTTCATTTTTGAGTTGGTTAAAGAATTTTAGGATCACTGAACTCATATTAATTTTGTTCTCTTCATGTGGACCATAAACGTTAAAATATCTTAATCCTACGATTCTACTTTTACCTTTACTTAAAATCTTTCTTATAAAATATTTATCCACTAGAAACTTTGAATAAGCGTAGTAATTCAATGGCTCTGGGTTATCCTCTTCGCTTACTGCATAGTTTTTATTACCGTAAACCGATGCAGAAGATGCATATATCATTCTTATCCCCTTGGAATATGCTTTATCTAGAAGTTTCTTGGTAAATTCGTAATTGTTTTCAAATAAGTATTTAAAATCTGTTTCTGTTGTATCTGTACAAGCACCGAAATGAAATATGCATTCTATCTTTTGTATTTCTGATTCCAAGAGCCTATCGATATCCTCTCTATCTATTAAATCGATAAAATCTATGTTTTGAAGTTTTTTCAATTTTATGTCCATTGTCTTACTTTTCTTGATATTTTCGACGATAACTATTTGGTCAATACCCTTGGAATTTAGATGTTTTATTAAGTTATATCCTATGAATCCTAGTCCACCGGTTACAAGTATCATCTTGCTAATTGAACAGCTATTACTTTTCTGATTACTGTTACTCTTATTATACCTGGGTACTTTAGACTAGTTTCTATAGCTTTTGAAATTTCTTTTGCTAGGTTATATACTTCTTGATCGTTTATGAGTTCTGGTTTTACGAATACGATTACTTCTTTTCCTCCTTGTAGTACGAAAGCCTTTTCTACACCGTTAAAGGACGTGGCTACTTCTTCTAGTTTTTGTAGTCTTTGGATGTATAGGTCGAAAGTTTCTTTTCTTGCGCCTGGTCGTGATGCTGATATTGAGTCTGCTATTTGAACAATAAGATCTTCGATTGTTTCTTGTGGTACTTCGTTATGGTGGCTAGCTATTGCTCTTACCACTTCTTCTCTTTCCCCGTATATTTTTGCTATTTTTGCTCCTGCTATTGCGTGTGGTTCTCCGTTTGATTCATCTAATACTTTGCCTATATCGTGTAAGAAAGCTGCTCTTCTACAGATTTCTACGTTTGCTCCTATTTCTGCTGCCAGTATTGATGCTATTGAGGCTACTTGGATACTGTGCTTAAGTAAATTCTGACCGTAACTGGTTCTATATTTCATTTTTCCTATTAGGTATATCAGGTCGGGGTGTAGATCAAATACTTTTGCTTGCAGGCATGCATTTTCTCCTTCTTCCTGAATTCTTATATTTATTTCCTTCTCGACTTGATCGTATACTTCTTGTATTGCTATTGGATTAATTTTGCCTATTGATATTAATTTTTCCAGTGTTAATCTTGCTTTTTCTCTTCTGATTGGATCGAATGAAGATACAAAAACTACGTCTGAATTATCATCGATTATTAGATCTACGCCGGTTATTTCTTCAAAAGCTTTTATATTTCTTCCTTCTTTGCCTATAATTCTTCCTTTGTATTCTTCTGAAGGTAAGACAATGCTGTAAGTTGTGTTTTCTGCTACACTGTCGACAGTAATTCTGCTAAGGGTGTTAACTAATATTCTCTTTGCTTTTTGTTCGGCTAATTTTATATATTCTTTCTCTATTTTCATTGCTGTGTTTAGTAGTTCTGATTTAGTTTGCTCTTCTATTTTTTTAAGTAATATTTCTTTTGCTTCTTCTGGAGTTAAGTTGGCTATTTTTTGTAGTTCTAAGTCTATGAATTCTTTTGCTCTATTGATTTCTTCTTGCTTTTGTTTTATTTCTTCAGATATTCTTTCTAATTCTTTTTTTTCATCTTGTAGAGTTTGTTTTTTTATTTCTAATTCTCTTTGGATTAATGATATTTGTTTTTCTTTTTCCCAGAGTTCTTGTTTTTGTTTTTGTATGTTTTCCCATTCTTTTGAGACACTGTCTAATTTTTCGAAAGCTTTTTTTGTTATTTCATCTGCTTCTTCTCTAGCTTTTTCAAGTATTTTGTTTATTTCTTGATTGAGATTCTCTTTTTCTCTTATTTTTTCTTTGAGGTATAGATTATTTTTATCTATTTCTTCTCTTAGTTTTTCTATTTCTTTTTCTAGTAGGGTCTTTTGTTGAGATAGTTCTTGTATGCTTAATAATAATTTTTGTTTTTCTTTGTTAAGGTTTTCTAATTCTGATACTGCATCGGAATTATTAGTTTTCTCTGTAATGATGGGTTTAGATTCTAAGAGTTTATATATTTTGTATAGAAAAAAGCTTAATAAGGTAATAGCTAATATGGTAATTAAGAGGATAAGGAGTATTATGGTTGAGTTCATACTATTCAGCTCCTTTTGGCTATTTCTTTAAAGTGTTGTATGAATGGTCTTGCTGGATTGCCTGCATATGTTTGATTTGGGGGTATATGTTTGGTAGCCATGGAGGCTCCTGCTAGAATGGAGTTAGGCCCTATCTTTATACCGTCTTTTACTCCAGACATAGCTCCTATTATCGAATTATGATATATTCTGGCACTACCAGCTATTCCGCTTTTGCCTGCTATCCTGCAGTTTTCTCCTATCTTTACATTATGACCTATTTGGACTAAGTTATCTATCTTTGTGTTTTTTCCGATATAGGTATATCCTATCGTTGCTCTATCTATACAGGTACATGCTCCTATTTCGGTGTGATCTTTTATTACCACTCCTCCTTCTTGTGGTATCTTGGTTATGTCATTTGTGTATCCGAATCCATCTGCTCCTATTACGCTATTTGAATGTATTATAACGTTTGAACCTATGTACACGTTATCATATATTACAACGTTGGGATATATTACGGTTTTTGGACCTATGTACACGTTGTTACCTATTTCAACATTCTTATGTATGATAGATGAACTACTTACTATCTTGTTTGAATCTGAGTTGAATTCTCTGATTTCTGATTTTATTAATTCCAAGCAGTGCATGAATAATTCAAAGGCTTTTGGTACTTCTATGATTTGGGGTTCGAATTCTTTTAACTTATTTTTTAGTTGTAATTTAAACCATTCAGATAGGTTATTATCGATAAAGATAATATCTGCAAAAGTATCATTCTTTTCCAGAAAAATATTATCTTCTAGGAATATTCTTTTACTGAAAACGAAGGAAATTTTTAATATGTGAGAGAATTTTTCTGAATCTGCGTAATATGATTTGTTTACTCCTTCTACTGGTAGGATTGTGAATGTATCTTTGCTTGTTGATATTAGCTTGCTTATAGATTTGGGAAGAATGGAATATTTTATCTTTAGCATATTATTTTTTTTCTCTTGTTTCCAAGATTTTCTGTACACATTCGTTAGTTATGTCGATGCAATTATAACTATGTATGGGATCTATAAAAACATATTTCAATTTCTTCTGTGAGGCTACATGTTGTATGACGTTGAAAATATTGCTTTTGAATTCACTTTGGATTTTTTCTTTTTGTTGGTATAATGATTCTATTTCTGAATTTAGTTGATTGAACTTTTGGATGATCATCTTATCGTATTTTTGTGCCAGTTGTTTTCTATATTCTTCAAATTTATTTTGTAGGTTTTTGAACTTTGTATCGAATTCTTTGTATAATTCTTTGTTTGCTTCAAAATTTGATTTCTTTATAAATTCAAGGATAGTTTTATTATATTCTTTCTCCAGATTTTCGATAAGTTTTTTGTACTCTAGATTTATCTCTTCGTATCTTTTTCTGTAAATATTTTCGTATTTTTTGATTATTTTTTGTGATATTTTTTTGTATTCGTCTTCATATTTTTTGGGTATATTTTTTATTTTTTCGTATAGTTCTTGTTCTATTTCTTTTGTTTTCTGTTGGATTAGTTCTTGCTGTTTTTGTTTTATAGATTGTAGTTTATTTATAGCTTCTTGTCTTTGAGTGTCATAGATTGATGAATTTGATATTCTTAAGTTAAGGTTTACAATTTCATTTTTGTATATTTCGTTGATTTGTTCTCTGAAATCGTTAATTTTTGATTTTGATAGATATATTTCCTTTTGTATTTCTAGATCTATCTTTTGTTGATATATTTCCTTTAGATTTTTTAGTTCAATGTTTAAGGATTTATATATTTCTTTTTCTATTTGGTAGAGTTTTTTTTCGATTTCTTGCTTTTTGTTTTTGATTATTAGTTCGGTTTTCTGTTTTGCAAGTTCTATTTCTCTTTTTATCTCTTGGTTAACAATATTTGATTTCATTATTTTTTCTTCTATTTCTTTTTCGAGTGAATTTCTTTTGCTTATGAGTTGTTGGTAGTAATTTTCCAATTCTGCAATAAATTTGATTTCCAGATTTCTAGGAAGGTTATATAATTCCCGTTGTTTTTCATAGATTTTTTTATCTATTTTATATATTTTTTCTTCTATTTCAGGGAATAGGTTTAAAAGTTCTTTTGACCTAACTATACCGATTTGGGGACTAGTTGAAAACAAAGGCTTTAGCAGTATTATGATAAATATGAAAAATAGACTATTTTGTATCGTTTTTACTAGGATTTTTTGTATGTTTGATTTCTGATAATTTCTCATTTAAATCAAAACCTCCCAAAAATATATAATTCTTTGGTATTACTACGTATACTTTCTTTTCGTGGTATATTTCCTTTAGGATTTTTTCTAGGGTTTGTTTGTTTAGATTATTGGTATTTTCAACGTATGATACTATTTCAGGATTATTGAATAAGGGGTATTCATCGAAGTTGTTATTATCTAAATTTTCTATAACTTTTTCTGTTATGTCTAAACCTCCATAGGGCATTATTTCGTAGGATAATACTAATCCTACCCTTTCCCTGTTTGCTGTATAGTATATTGCTCTAATTAGTTTATTTTCGAATTCTTTATATAGTTTTTCTTTCTTTTCGTTGAAGTTAGTGGAAAGAAAATATTCGAGGTTTGGATTAGTATTAGTCTTTGAAATCTCTCCTAATTTTTTTTCCATATCCCTTTTTATTTCTTCTATTTGTTTTTGCATATTTTTATATGTTTTAGATTCTTTGATCTTTTCTATTCTTAATGTGCCTATTAGGCTGGAATCATATGTTTTTAGATTGTTTTTTTGACAGCTAAAGATGAAGAATAGAAAGCTTGAAATGAACAAAATGATAAAAAGTTTTTTCATCACTATTATATTTCGTATAGGATACTGTTACACCTCTACGTATATTCTTAGTATTCTTGTCCGTGTTTGTTTTATGTTATATATGGGATTTTGTTTTATAAATTCGTCAAGAGTAATTATCTTTTCTCCATCGAATAGAAGAATATCATTCTTTTGGCTATATATGTTCAGTTCTTCGGTTATGTCTACTACTTTTTTTCCTGGAATTTCTTGGATTTTAGCTAATATACCATCTATGTTAGGTTTATCGTTATCGTATATATACTGCTGAAATATCATTTTCCATAAATTTCTTGTTTTTATGTTATCTATGATCTTTGTTATATCCTCTAGAATTTTGCTTTTTTCCTTGATGGAGTAGTGTAAGTTTAATATGAAATCATCTGTAAGAAGAATAAATTTTTCTGGATCATTTAGGTATTGGCTAAAATCAATTATTTCGGAGAATAGATTGAGGATTTTTTGTATCATTAGGTCTACTGCCCTTGCGGTTTTATGGTAATAAAGATTTTTGTAGAGCATAAATCTGCCGTGGAGAGAAGAATATATTTCGTCTATAGCTTTGATATGGTATACTAGTTTATTTTCGAATATATATGAATTAGAGATTATTCTTTCAATATCTCCTTTTGAGAATCCTTTTATTCCTGAGAAATATGAGTCTCTCCATATGAAGTCTAATCTATCTGCGCCGAGAGTACCCTGTACTATTGCAAATTTGTAGGAATCTTTGCTTCTGTATACTTCTAGGACTTTCTCTGAAAGGATACAGAGTAGCTCTAATAGATTGTCTGTACCAAATATGCTTTTTTCTTCCTCTAGTTGTTTATAGAGTTTTGTATTTTTTATTGATTTTAATTTTTTTTGAATAAAATGAGGCAAGAATTCGCGTATTACTTTATTTCTGAAGTCATCATGTCCTTCGGGATAGTTATTTTTTTTATATATTGTTTCGTCGAACTGGTGGCTAAATGGGCCATGTGCTATATCATGTAGAAGACTAGAAAGCCTTAAAATTCTTGATTCAAAGTAGTCTATTTTTCTTTCTTCATAGAACCTGTTACAATACATTGAACAAATATTCATTGCTCCCAAGGAATGAGAAAATCTATTATGAGTACAGCCTGGGAATACAAATTGTGAGCCTACTAACTGGTTGATATATCTTAACCTTTGAAACAGAGGAGTATCTATTATTAGCCACTCAAGAGGAAAGATCCTTATCTCCCCATGAATGGGATCTCTTATGATCTTTATTGTTGTACTAGTTCTTATCATGGTATACTTTTTTCATTAGGAATTCCGGTATTTTAGATTCTTCGATTTTACTCAGTTGCTCAAAAGTAACTAATTCTTTGAATATAACTTTTATCTTAAATTTTTTGTACCATTGATAGGTTCCATCTATGTAGGTTATGAGTACTGGTGCTTGAGATTTAGATACTATAAATCCTATTCCTCTTTCGGCTTTACCAAAGTTTTCGGGATTATTTACTCTTGTTCCTTCGGGAAATATACATATGACTTCCTGATTGGAAAGATATCTGAAAATTGTCTTGAAAGTAGATGGTTTAGTGTGCCCCCTGTCTACGGGAATTGAATCAAATAGTTTGACAAATAAACTTGTGAGGGGATGTAAGAATAGCTCTTTTTTTGCAACGAAGTGAATTCTTCTGGGGAATGTTGATACGATAACTGGGGGATCCAAATAACTATGATGATTGGAAATCAGTATCAATGGTCCTTGTTTGGGGATCTTTTCTATACCTTCTACCTCTAATCTAAAAAAAATTTTTAAAAATATCTTCCCCATTAGTCTGAGTAAGTTTTGAAAGAAATTTTTGAACATCTATTGGCTTACAACTATTTTGCTAAAATCAGCAAAATTTACCGTCAGAAGAAAAGTTTTATATAATAACAAAACTCTATTTAGTCTTATATTTCTATCTTCTACCATTACAAAAACTTTTTCAAAATATTCTTGTATAAGGTGTGATAACTCTTGTATCATCTTAAAAGCTTCATCTATGTCATGCCTTATTTTCTGTATAAATATGTCCTGATTGTTTTCTATGAATTCAAAAAGTTTTATTTCCTGATCTGATGATAATAAAGATTTATTTACTTTGACTAAATCTATATTGGATGGGAAATCGATTATATCGATATTATCAAACTCTTCAAAATTGTATGGAAATAGAGAGTCGTCTGTATCTTGTTTCTTTAGAAAATCGTTAAAAACAATATTCTTTAATCTTTTGCTAAGTAAAACTATTTCTTTTATTTCTTCATTATTCTTGTCAGCTATATATGTTAAATTGTTGTGTGCTAGATTGTAATCTTTCCAGAATATGTGTAGAACTGATCTTATTTTATCGTAGCTAAAACTTTCCTGCTTGTAAATTTCCTCAACTCTGTTATAGAAGAATTCTTTTATTTCTCTTATTATTCTATTAACTCCTACTTTTGGATGAATTTCTATTCCATATTTTTTATCTGCAAGTATGGAGTAGCAGAATTTAATTAATTCTTCTAGGTCAAGTGATAGTTTGAAATTATGTATTATGTTTATTAGGGTTGATAGTGTTCTTCTAAGTCCGATGATATCACTGGATCCCTTGATTATGTTACCTATGGATATAAAGGAGACTACTGTATCTATTCTGTCTGCTATTGATAGTACTATCCCTTCATATCTAGTTGGGTATCTATTATCTTCTGGGGTTTCTGGAAGATAGTGATCGTATATAGCATTTGCTACTACTTCGTTCTCTCCTTGTTCCAAAGCAAGATATTTACCTATTGTTCCTTGAAGGTTTGGGTATTCAAACACTATATTTGTTGTTCTATCGGCTTTGGATAGAGTTGCTGCTCTTAAGGCAAATTCAGTGATTTTATTGTCTAGGTTTAAACTTTGGCATATATACTCGGTTATCGCTTTTATTCTTATGGTTTTATCATATAGTGTTCCTAGGTTTTCATAGTATAGTATGTCTTTTAGTTTTGAGACTCTGCTGGCGAGTAAGACTTTTCTATCTTCATTCAGTAGATGTAGGGCATCTTCTAGTCTTGCTTCTACTACTTTTTTGTAGTTGTATCTGTTAACTTCTACATCTACTACTTCTCCCTCTTTGAAGGCTATAAATTTGTTAGATAAAACTTCGTTATCCAGTAGGGGTACGAATTTTTGTTGCTCAGTTAGAACTGTGATTATCAATTCTTCCGGAAGATTTAAATATTTTTCTTCAAATTCAGATAGAACTGCTACTGGATACTCATACATAAAAACCAGTTTTTCTAATAATTTAGGATCTAATTTTGCTTTTACATTGTTTTCTATTTCTATTCTTGATATACTATCTTTTATTAGGTTTTCTCTTGTTTTGGGATTTGTTATGACCATTGCTTCTCTGAGTTGTTCGTTATAGGTTTCTATCGATTTTATCCTTATTCTCTTAGGATAGAATATCCTATGTCCGTAGGTATAATTAGATGATTTGTATGATTTGTTTTCTGTTCTTAAGTATTCAATTTCTATGCATTCGTTATCGAGTAGACATAGTATCCATCTTATTGGTCTTATGAATTGAAAATCCTTTGTTATCCAGTACATTGGTTTTTCAAATTTGAGTTCTTTTATTATCGATGATATTATTTCTTTTAGTATTTCTCGTATGTTTTTGGTTTCTTTTTCTACTGTTATAAATACATATTCTTTGTCGTTGATTTTTTTTATTTTGATGTTATCGAGGGATGAGTTATTAGCTTTTAAGAATCCGAGTAGTTCTTTTGTGGGATTACCTTGGTTATCAAAAGCTACTGTTGTTGAGGGGCCCCTTTTCTCTATTGTTTCAGGAATTTGATATTCACTGGCCTTATATATTTTTACTACTATTCTTCTGGGGGTTAGTTCGTAATCTATGCTTTTGTATACTACTCTATTGTTTCTTAAGGTTATGGGGACGTTTCTTTGGAGTTGTTCTAAGATATCTTTACACTTGGATGCCGGTAAATCTTCTGTTCCTATTTCTATCAATATGTCTTTCATGTTCCATCTTTTACACTTATTTTTTCAAGTAGAATTTCTACTGCATCTGTTTTTTCCCACGGAAGAAGAAGGTCTTTTCTTCCAAAATGTCCGTAAGCAGAAAGGGGGGTATATTCTATATTGAATAGATCGAATTTCTTTATTATTCCTGTGGGAGTTAAATCGAAGATTTCTTGTACTAACTGGGATAAGAAGAAGTCATCGACTTTACCGGTTCCAAAGGTATTTACGTAAACTGATACTGGTCTTTTTTCTCCTATGACATATGCCAATTGAACTTCTGCCTTAGTAGCTATTTTTGCTGCTACTATATTTTTTGCTATATATCTTGCCATGTATGCTCCTGATCTGTCGACTTTGGTGGGGTCTTTACCTGAGAATGATCCTCCTCCATGTGCAAATCCTCCGTAAGTATCTACGATTACTTTTCTACCGGTAAGTCCGCTGTCTGCTCTTGGACCTCCAATGACGAACCTACCTGTTGGGTTAACGTGTATCCTTGTTGTTTTTTCATTGTAAAAATCTTTTCCAAGGTTGTTGGATTCAATAAAGTCTTTAACTGTTGGTAATACTACGTATTCGATAATATCTTTTCTTATCTTTTCTATACTTATGTTATCTTTGTGTTGGGTAGATATGACGATATCTTTTATGAATTTGGGTTTGGAGTTTTCATAATATATAGTTGTTTGTGTTTTACCATCTGGACCGAGGTAGTCTAGTATTTTGTTTTTTCTTATGTATGCAAGTTGTTGTGCTAGTCTATGTGATAGGATTATTGTTGCTGGCATTAGGTCGGTTGTTTCATCTGTTGCGAATCCGAACATCATTCCTTGATCTCCTGCTCCTAGATCTTCCTCTTTCTCAGTATCACTGGGATTGTCTACTCCCGTTGCTATATCTGGAGATTGGGGATCGATAGAAGTTATTACTGCTACATATTCAGGATCGTATCCCCATTCCAAGTCATAACCTATTTCTCTTATTGTGTTTCTTACTACTTGGGGTATGTTTACAAAGGATCTAGAAGTCAACTGACCTACTAAAATACATCCACCTGTGAATACTATGGTTTCTATTGCTACTCTGGAGTATTCTTTAAGGCTCAAGCTTTTTTTTCTGTCTTCTTTGAGATAGGCATCTAGGATTGCGTCGGAGATTCTATCTGCTACTTTATCGGGGTGTCCTTCGGTTACTGATTCCGATGTAAAGAAGTAGTTTTTCATTTTTCTTCCCTTCCTTTTGATTATGTTCCATAGTTCCAGCTTTCTAGGTATTTTTGTTGTTTTTCGTTTAAATCATCTATTCTTATTTTCATTGAAAGGAGCTTGTAAAAGGCTACTTTTCTGTCTATCTCGATGGGGACTTGATATATTCCTGGTTTTAGCTTATTTTTGTTTTTTGCGAGGAATTCAAGGGATAAGGCTTGGTTTGCGAAGCTCATGTCCATTACTGAAGCAGGATGCCCTTCGGCAGCAACTAGATTGGTTAGTCTTCCTTCTCCTATCAGATATAGATGTTTCCCGTTGGGCATAATGTATTCTTCTAGGTTTTCTCTTATTTTTCTTTTTGAAACTTTATTTTTTTCTAAGTATTCCACGTTGATTTCTACGTTGAAATGACCCGCATTGGCTAGTATTGCTCCGTCTTTCATTAGGTTAAAGTGTTTTTCTGTAATCACATCTATATTTCCTGTGACTGTAATGAATATATCACCTATTGTGCTTGCTTCTTCCATTGTTTTTACTTCGAATCCATCCATTACAGCTTCTAGGGCTTTTATGGGGTCTATTTCGGTTACTATTACTCTTGCTCCCATTCCTTTTAATCTTTGTGCTACTCCTTTGCCACACCATCCGTAGCCTGCTACTACACATATTTTACCGGCTATCATTATGTTGGTGGCTCTTAGTATTCCGTCGATAGTGCTTTGTCCCGTTCCGTATCTGTTGTCAAACATATGTTTTGTTTTTGCTTCGTTTACTGCTATTACTGGGAAGAGTAGTTTTCCTTCTTTATGGAGATTATTCAACCTGATAATTCCTGTGGTAGTTTCTTCACATCCTCCGATAACTCTGGAGGATATTGTTTTATTTTCGCTGCACATTGTTGATATTAGATCTCCTCCATCATCTATGACTAGGTCGGGTTGATTACTGATGACTTTTCGTATGTTATTGTAGTATTCTTGTGTTGATTCTCCTCTTTTTGATTCTACCCAGATACCTTCGTAGTTTTTCAGGTAATCTACTATTTCGTCTTTAGTAGATAAGGGGTTTGAGGCTGTAAGGAAGACTTTAGCGCCTGCGTCTCTTAGTAATAGTACTAAGTTTGCTGTTTCTGGGGTTACATGTAAACAAGCTCCTATTTTCAGACCTGCAAAAGATTTATTTTGAACAAAATTTTCTCTTATCATTTTAAGAACTGGCATTTCTTTTTGAGCCCAATCTACCAATAATTTTCCTTTTTCCGCCACATCCATCATAATATTCGGCCTCCATAACTAGGACATAATATAAAATTACACTAAAAGACTGCTTATCCTTTTAAAATGTTTTTCCTAGTAGAATGCTTGGCAAAATAAAGAACTATATTCCTCTAATTTTTGTTTAAAAAATTGTAAAGAAGTAGTTATTTACTCAATTTTCTAAAAGTTCTACCACATATCTCTCTCTAGATGTGCCAACATGAAAAGGAAAAGTTGAGATCGAAACTTATGGACGATAAGATATAAATGTGTGGATCGTAAAGATAGACAAGGAAATCGTAGAAACTACCGACAGTCCAGAAGCCGTACAGAGATATGGAGGTCTTATTGAAGAATATTCAAAATGTTTGATCTATAATCAAATAAGTGAATACTACAATACGTCGGGTGAGAAATTCAGAGAGTGAAGAAGCCTGCTGTAAAAAGCCTTCCATAGGGTTGGTATGAAACTTCTA
>JANXCV010000006.1 GCA_025059235.1 Candidatus Calescibacterium sp.
AATACACGATAATACTCGCAAACCTGTGAAGAAAGAGGACAGGATACCAGGTGATATTCCATACTGTGGTGCAAACGGCGTCATTGACTTTGTTGATGGATACACTCACGAAGGTGAATATGTTTTAATTGCTGAAGATGGCGGGTTTTATGGACCATACGAACAAACCTCATACATTATGAAAGGCAAGTTTTGGGCTAATAACCATGTGCATGTTGTGAGTTCTATCGATGGAGTAATTGTTAGTGAATATCTTAATTTTTGGATAAATAGGGCAGACCTTAGAGACTTTTTAACAGGAGCAACAAGACCAAAATTAAATCAATCCTCTATGCTAAAAATTCCTATCCCCCTCCCCCCTCTCCAAGAACAAAAACGCATAGTCCAGAAAATACAGCAAATATTCTCTTGCACCAAAGAGCTAAAAAGAGAAGTAGAAGAAGCAAGAAAAGAAGCGGAGGCTCTGTGGAAGTCGGTCCTTTTCCACACCTTCCCACGCCCCGGCTCAGAGCTCCCAGAGGGCTGGAAGTGGGTTAAGTTGGGGGAGGTGGCTGAGAGAATTTCGGAAACTATAAACCCTTCTGCTCATGGAGAAAAGGAATTTGCCTACATAGGTATGGAGGATGTTCGTTCTGGGCAGTTTGATGAGCCAAAGCCGAGATATGTAAAAGGCTTAGAGATTAAGAGTCAAGTTGTTGTTTTCAAGCCAGGATTTGTAATGTATGGCAAACTGAGACCATATCTAAACAAAGTTTTTGTTCCTTCCTTTGATGGCGTAGCATCTACTGAGTTTATACCTCTCAAAGTAGATGAAAAGGTAGCTTTGCCTCTATATGTTGCGACTTATTTACGTTCACCTTTTTTTGTGGAATATGCTAACAAAAACACTAACGGCACGAGACAACCAAGAGTTAAGATTGAAGCAGTCTTTAATGCTCTTATCCCCCTCCCCCCTCTCCAAGAACAAAAACGCATAGTCCAGAAAATACAGCAAGTATTCTCTTGCACCAAAGAGCTAAAAAGAGAAGTAGAAGAAGCAAGAAAAGAAGCGGAAGCCCTGTGGAAGTCCGTTCTCTTCCACACCTTCCCACGCCCCGGCTCAGAGCTCCCAGAGGGCTGGAAGTGGGTGAAATTGGGGGAGGTGGCACGCATATTCTCTGGTTCTCCAGCTCCTCAGGAGAGTAAATACTTTGAAAACGGCATTTATCCATTTGTTAGAGTATCAGATTTATCTCTAAGCCATGGATATGAGTTATTAAATACAAAAGACAGTATAAATCAAAAAGCAGTCGAAGAACTTCATTTGGTGAAGGCAAAGCCAGGAACTGTCTTGTTCCCACGAAGCGGTGCTGCTATTCTTACTAACAGAAAAGTTCTTTTAGCTATAGATGCATACATAGTGTCGCATTTAGCTGCAGTTGAGCCTATTCAGAGTATTCTTGATAGTAAGTATGCTCTTTATGCAATCTTAACTATAGATATGAAGAATCATATAGACAATCCTTCTTATCCATCACTAAAACTTTCTAAAATATCTCAACTCTCCATCCCCCTCCCCCCTCTCCAAGAACAAAAACGCATAGTCCAGAAAATACAGGAAATATTCTCTCGCACCAAGGAGCTAAAGAGAGAAGTAGAAGGAGCAAGAAAAGAAGCGGAGGCTCTGTGGAAGTCGGTCCTTTTCCACACCTTCCCACGCCCCGGCTCAGAGCTCCCAGAGGGCTGGAAGTGGGTGAAATTGGGGGAGGTGGCACGCATATTCTCTGGTTCTCCAGCTCCTCAGGAGAGTAAATACTT
>JANXCV010000007.1 GCA_025059235.1 Candidatus Calescibacterium sp.
GCAGAGGCCTGAATATATACTAGTTGGAGAAGTTAGAGGGAAGGAAGCTCTAACTCTTTTCCAAGCGATGGCAACCGGACATACAACTTTCTCAACGATTCATGCAGACAGCGTTTCAGGAGTCATCCATAGGCTCGAAAATCCTCCGATAGGTGTTCCCAGAGCTATGTTGGAGGCTCTGAACATAGTAAGCATACAGGCTCAAATATATTTGAAAGAGAAGAGGGTTAGGAGGAACGTTGAGATAGCTGAGATAGTTGGCTTGGATGCGAACACGAAGATGCTAAGAACTAGTACAGTTTTCCTCTGGGACAGCTTCAAAGATCAGCACTCCATGGTCGGAACTTCGAAGTGCCTTGAAGAGATAAGGAAGCAGAGGGGATGGAGCTTTAAAGAACTAAACGAAGAGGTAGAAAGGAGGAAAAAAGTGTTGGAGTTCATGGTTAAGAATGGTATAAGAAGTTTCAAGGATGTTTCTAGAACTATACATCTTTATCAAGTAGATCCTGAAAGGGCTATGAAGTTTTTGGGAATTGAAGAGATCTAGTTTTGGTTACTAATTAATCTTAAAATTTATTTATTTAATTAATTTTAATAAATTTTATTGTTTTAAAATTTGAACAAAATACTTAAACACTCTGTAAGTGGACACTGGTGAGAAACTTATATATTTATCGAAGCAAAAGCCTTATAAACTCTAAAACTAAATATTATCTTGCCTGGAAACCGCGGTGCCCAGCAAGGATCCCGACTGGGGTTTAATACCCTGGATGATGGATGGGGTTCCCAGCCGCGGTATAAAAAAGGGAGGACCGCAAAGTTTTGCGGTCTGATGTGGGCTTGCCAGCATAGCAAACCGATGGACGCGGGGGATGTATTCACCCTTTTCCCCGCCAATTCTGGTTGATCCTGCCAGAGGCCGCTGCTATCCGGCTGGGACTAAGCCATGCGAGTCTTGGGGGCGTTCCGCAAGGGACGCCACCGGCGGACGGCTCAGTAACACGTGGCCAACCTGCCCTCGGGAGGGGGATAACCCCGGGAAACTGGGGCTAAACCCCCATAGGGGATGGATACTGGAAGGTTCCATCTCCGAAAGTGTGCAGCTTAGAGGCTGTACAGCCCGAGGATGGGGCTGCGGCGGATTAGGTAGTTGGCGGGGTAACGGCCCGCCAAGCCGAAGATCCGTACGGGCTGTGAGAGCAGGAGCCCGGAGATGGCCCCTGAGACAAGGGGCCAGGCCCTACGGGGCGCAGCAGGCGCGAAACCTCCGCAATGCGGGAAACCGCGACGGGGTCAGCCGGAGTGCCGATGCTTGCATCGGCTGTCGGGGAGCCTAAAAAGCTCCCCATAGCAAGGGCCGGGCAAGGCCGGTGGCAGCCGCCGCGGTAATACCGGCGGTCCGAGTGGCGGCCACTATTATTGGGCCTAAAGCGTCCGTAGCCGGGTTAGTAAGTCCTCTGGGAAATCTGGCCGCTTAACGGTCAGAATTCCAGAGGATACTGCTAACCTAGGGACCGGGAGAGGCCGAGGGAATTCCCAGGGTAGGGGTGAAATCCTATAATCCTGGGAGGACCACCTGTAGCGAAGGCGCTCGGCTGGAACGGGTTCGACGGTGAGGGACGAAGGCCAGGGGAGCAAACCGGATTAGATACCCGGGTAGTCCTGGCTGTAAACGATGCGGACTAGGTGTCGGGCAAGCTAAGAGCTTGCCTGGTGCCGCAGGGAAGCCGTTAAGTCCGCCGCC
>JANXCV010000008.1 GCA_025059235.1 Candidatus Calescibacterium sp.
AGACTTCTCCGTGTACGTCCCGCTACCCCGTACGAGCTAAGGCTGCCACCATGGCACCCGTACGGTTTGGGCTGATCCCCGTTAGCTCGCCGCTACTTGGGGAGTCTCGTTTGATTTCCTTTCCTGGGACTACTAGAAGGTTTTACTTCGTCCCGTGTTGGTTCCACCTTGCGGTGGATGACAGGGCTCAACACCCTGCCGGGTTTCCCCATTCGGGCATCCGGGCCTCAAAGGCTCTTTGCGCCTCCACCCGGCTTATCGCAGCTTAGCACGCCCTTCATCCCCTCGGACAGCCGAGGCATCCACCCCGGACCCTTACTAACTTGCACACCCACAAGGAAGGAAAAACCTATTCAGTTGCCAAGATGACACAAGCATGGAGATGGTGGGACTTGAACCCACGACCTCCTGCTTGCAAAGCAGGCGCTCTCCCGCTGAGCTACATCCCCTTGGACCTGCCCCAGATAATGGGCCTCGGTGGACTTGAACCACCGACCTTGCCCTTATCAGGGGCACGCTCTAACCGACTGAGCTAGAGGCCCAAAGGCACAGCAGCTCAATAAGGAGGAAGGACCCTTAGAGTTTGATTGGCTATACAGCCTGAACTTACTCCGTTATAAAGGAGGTGATCCAGCCGCAGGTTCCCCTACGGCTACCTTGTTACGACTTCGCCCCAGTTGCCAGCCTTCCCATCGTCCTCTACCCCCTTGCGGTTAGCCCGAGGGCTTCCGGGAAGACTGACTTCCGTGGCGTGACGGGCGGTGTGTGCAAGGCCCGAGAACGTATTCACGGCGACCTAGCTGATTCGCCATTACTACCGATTCCGGCTTCATGAGGGCGAGTTTCAGCCCTCAATCTGCACCATGACCGGGTTTGAGGATTTGCTCCCCATTTCTGGGTTGCTTCCCATTGTCCCGGCCACTGTAGCGCCTGTGTTGCCCCGGGCATAAAGGGCATACTGACCTGACGTCGTCCCCACCTTCCTCCGGCTTATCGCCGGCAGTCCCCTTAGAGTGCCCTCCGCAGAGTGGCAACTAAGGGCAAGGGTTGCGCTCGTTGCGGGACTTAACCCAACATCTCACGACACGAGCTGACGACGGCCATGCACCACCTGTGGTGGGATTCCGTCCAGAGGACGGCACCCCTCGCTTTCGCAAGGGCTTCCCACCATGTCAAACCCGGGTAAGGTTTTTCGGTTAGCATCGAATTGAACCAGACGCTCCACCGGTTGTGCGGGCCCCCGCCAATTCCTTTGAGTTTCAGGCTTGCGCCCGTACTCCCCAGGCGGGGCGCTTAACGCGTTAGCTGAGACACTGCCCTTGCGGACAACGTCTAGCGCCCATGGTTTACAGCCAGGACTACCCGGGTATCTAATCCGGTTTGCTCCCCTGGCTTTCGTCCCTGACCGTCAGAACAGCCCCAGCAGGCTGCCTTCGCCTTCGGTGTTCCTCCTGATATCTA
>JANXCV010000009.1 GCA_025059235.1 Candidatus Calescibacterium sp.
AATATGGTATAATTTTGCTTGGAATGGTAGACCCTCTAGATACAGAAGCTATAAACATTGCACGAGAAAACCTAAACACTATAAATGTGGATATAGCTATCATATCAAAAACAGGGTTTGAAAAAGTCGTTCTTGATTTAGAAAATAAAATAATAGTTGATCAAGCACTCAAAGAAATAAAAGTAGAAACAGTAGAAGAGGCAGAAGAATTAGTAAAATCAATAAATCTTGATGATACGGAGTCTCAACCAGGAATAATAAGATTAGTTGAAGCGGTCTTTAAACAAGCAATAACATACCGAGCAACAGATATACACATAGAGCCAACATCAAAAAATGTTAAAGTCAGATACAGAATAGATGGAGTTCTATACAAAGGATTCGAATTTCCCTTAGAAAAATTACCTGAAGTAGTAAGCAGAATAAAAATAATAGCTCAACTGAATATAACTGAACATAGGTTACCACAAGATGGGCACCTAACGGTAAAAACAAGAAACTCCGAATACGATATGAGAATATCCACTTTACCATCAAGATATGGAGAAAAAGTAGTCGTGAGATTACTAGATAAAAAGCAAACCATACTGGATATTTCAAACCTTGGATTTAGTGAAGAAAATGTTACAAAAATAAAATTGATGATGAGTAAGCCATATGGGTTCATTGTTGTTTCTGGACCTACAGGAGCAGGTAAAACCACTACCTTATTTTCCATGTTAAAAGAACTTAACCTTGAGTCCAAAAATGTTGTAACAATAGAAGATCCAATAGAATACGAACTGGAAAATATAACACAAGTACAGGTAAATGAAAAAATAGGGTTAACTTTTGATAATGCTCTGAAATACATTTTAAGACAAGACCCAGATGTAATACTTGTCGGAGAAATAAGAGACGAAGAAACCTTAAGAATATCTGTACAGTCCTCTCTTACTGGACACTTAGTATTATCAACTATCCATGCTAACGATGCAATATCTACGATCATAAGAATGAAAGAAATGAATGTAAATCAAGAGTATCTATTCTCTTCCTTAATAGGAATCATAAACCAAAGGCTAGTTAGAATGTTATGTAATAACTGTAAAAAGAAGAAAAGAATAAATTCTGATGAACTTATCAACCTAATAACCAGAGGTAAT